>NZ_QGTQ01000011.1 GCF_003182255.1 Paenibacillus cellulosilyticus
TGCAGTAGAACTTAAAGAGAAGTGCGCATCAACGCAACTTCTGTTCCTGCATACCCCGACTGTGTCATCAACAACTGTCAGCCCTAATTCCATCGCTTCATCCGACATCTTAATAGTTGAAATCCTGCGAATGGTTGAGCATTCGTGAGAGAAACCCTTAAATACGAGGGACGGTTGCTATTGCACTTATTGATTACTTTTGAGTCGAAAACACCCTTTGGCGCACCAATAGGCTCTCTGGCAACTGTTAGCGAAGAAATCAACGTAAATTCACCCCATTAGCCTCTGCTGCAACCGTTACACGCTCGCGCACCGCATAAGCTCCCTTCACAACGCACACACAAAAACACCGTGAGCCTAGGGCCCACGGTGCTCACTGCTAAATTACTTGACGCCCTTCTTCTCGAGGTCAGCAAGGTGACGTTGGTACATAACCTTCTCAACCTTCTCTGCGCCAACTTGATCCATTTGGCCAACGAAGTCGTTGTAGATGCTGTCGAACTCTGCATCGTCTTTGGACAGGATCAGCTTCGGAATCGTTTTGTTCCACAGATCTTTGACCTTCGCGTTGATTACGCCCTCTGCGGACGAACCGTCTGGCTCAAGGTTATCCATGCCGAGCGAGTATTTGTCGTAGTTGTATTTCTCGAGCAGCTGCGCAGCCGCATATTGCTCTGGTTGGTCCTCTTTGAAGTCACGTGCTGCCGCTGCATCCCACAGCTTGCCCGAACGCCACATAAGCGTCGAAGCTTGGAAGCCGTATTTCGCATACCAGCCGCTGTTGTCCTTCAGCATCATATCACGGATTTCTGGTTTGAACGTCGGAATGCCATCAACCAAATCGTACGTTTCGCCTTCTTTACCATAACGGAAGTCCATTTGACCTTCATCCGACCAAGCGTATTCTGCCCAACGAATGATGCGCTCTGGGTTCTTCGCCGATTTCGTGATGAAGAAGCCCTGCCAGCCCATCAGACGGGATGCCGGATAGCGAGGATCTTGACCGTTCGCCTTCAGACCGCCGATAACTTGGTATTTCTTATCTGCGCCAACCGTGCTCTCGATCTTCGGATTGAAGTCTGCGTAAATATTGTTCATGTAGTTGGAAGCGACTGCGTATTGCGCGCCGTACAGCTTCTCTTGGTATTGCTCTTGCTTGTAGATGAGCAGCTGCGGATCGAACAGACCGTTGCGGCTCAGCTGGCTCATGTAACGGAATGCATCGATGAAGCCCTTGTTGCGCATTGGGTATGTCAGAATTTGTTGATCATCCTTCACTTGCTCTTCGAGCAGATGCGGCGAGAAGGAGTCGATCAGGAAGTCCATCGACAAGCTGCCTTGGAAGCCGTTCTTCGCGACGTCGAAGAACTCAACGCCAACTGGATTGACATCCGGGAATTTCTCTTTCGCTGCCTTCAGCGCGTTCATCAAATCGTCCGTCGATTCAATCTTCGGAGAACCGATAGCCGTGTAGATGTCGGAACGAATGAACCACGGACGAATTGGCGTAATCGGAACGCCGCTCGTCAGACGATCAGCCGTCTCATAGTTGTTCGGCAGGTACCAGAGCTTGCCGTCGATCGAATGATATTTCACCATGTCGGGATCAAGCATTTCCTTCAGCTCAGGCGCGTATTTGTCCATCAACTCGTCCATCGAGTACACCATGCCGTTGTTGATCAGCTTCGTTACCGCCGGATTGTTCCAGTCAAGCATGATCGTATCCGGCAGATCGCCGGAAGCGATCATCGTATTGAGATAATCTTCATCATTGCCGGTTGCAAGCTTACGGTCGATCGTAACGCCCGTCTTCTCTGTTGCGAGCTTCATTGCATATTGGTCTTTCCAGAGATAGTTGGATGCCCAGTTACCGTAGAAATATTGCGAGAACGTGAATGGCGACGTATCGATTTTCCACGATGGACCATCAGCCGTCTGCGTCTGTGCAGTATCAGTCGATGTGCCCGTGTCGCTCGCTTTGTTGTCAGTCGAGCCCGAGTCGCTATTGGAGCCGCAGCCCGCGAGCAGCGTAAGCGAAAGTGCTGCTGTAGTCAGTACCTTCAAGCTAGTGCCTTTCATCTAAAGACCTCCTAATGAATGGTATTCTCTGTAGCCTGTATCTACTTTAAACAGCTTCCGCTGTTAAAGCCTTACTAATAGCCGCCTGGCCCAACCCACACGGTTGCTCCGTCCTTTAGCCTTTGACCGAACCGATCATAACGCCTTGGACAAAATATTTCTGCACGAACGGGTAAACGAATACGATCGGCAGTGTCGTAATAACCATCGTTGCAAGCTTCAGCGATTGCGCCGTTACGGAGCCGAAGCCAAGGCTGCTCGCAATGATGCTGACGTTGCTGTTGGAGCTGATGATCTGCATCAGAATTTGCTGCAGCGTCTGAAGGCTCTCGTTGCCGAACAGCATCGCGTCGTACCAGGCGTTCCAGTGAGCAACTGCGTTATACAGCGCGATCGTTGCCAGTACCGGCTTCGAGACCGGCAGCACGAGCTGGAAGAAAATCCGCAGATCGTTAGCGCCGTCGATTTTGGCCGACTCCTCCATCTCCTTCGGCAGTCCACGAAAGAACGTCAGCATCAGAATCGCATTGAACACGCTGAACAGGTTCGGAATGATGTAGACGAGAAAATGTCCTTTCAGGTGCAAATATTTCGCAACCACGAGGTAGTACGGGATAATGCCCCCGCTGAAGTACATCGTGACGATCGCCAGCATGAGGAAAAATCTACGGCCCAGCAGCTCCGGCTTCGATACGCCGTAAGCGAATGCGCCAGTGAACAACACCGCCGTAGCGGTACCGATCAGCGTACGGGCAACCGTAACGCCGAAGGCGTGGATGATGTTGTCATCACGGAACACCATCCTGTAATTCTCAAACGAGAACTGACGGGGCCAGAAATTAATGCCGCCTCGCGCCGCGTCTGTCGGATCATTGAACGAAGTAATGACGATATTGTAGAACGGATAGAGCGTCACGATCGCTAAGCATAGCAATAGCAAGACGTTGGCTATATCGAAGCTTCTTCCCGCCCAGCTTTTTGAAGCAATCATACAGCGGCCCCCTTAGAACAGACTTTCTTTTGTAATTTTGCGTGATGAGTAGTTCGCAGCGTACATAAGGACGAAGGCTACTACAGATTGGAACAATCCGATCGCCGTTGCGTAAGAGAACCGTCCAGAGACTAGACCTGTTTTGTAGGAGTAGACGGATAACACGTTCGCCGCATCCTGCGTCATCGAGTTCTGCATCAGGTACAGCTGATCGAAGTTCGAGTTAATCAAACCGCCGACCGATAGGATAAGCAAAATGATAATCGTTGGCTTCAGCGCTGGCAGCGTAATGTGCCATACACGTCTAAACCGGTTCGCACCATCCACGGTAGCCGCTTCATACAGCTGCGGGTCGACACCGGCGATTGCTGCTAGATAGATAATGGAGTTCCAGCCGATGCTCTTCCAGATCTCTGTAAACACGACTAGCGTCAAGAACGATTTCTCGCTGCCCATCAGCATCGTATCGCTTCCGATGAGGTGCAGATGAACGAGCAGCTTGCTCACAACGCCCGTCTCTGGATCGAGCAGCGTGTACATGAGGCCTACGACGAGTACCCAAGATACGAAGTACGGCAAGTACGACAGCGACTGTACGATGCGCTTGAACCGTTTGAACACGAGTTCATTAAGCATCAGCGCCAGAAGAATCGGTGCTGGGAATCCGAATACGAGCTTCACGATACTAATGACGAACGTATTGTTTAGCGATTCACGGAACGTCGGATCGTTGAAGAGCTCTCGGAAATTGTCGAACCCGACCCATGGACTATGGATAACGCCGTGGAACGGCGTATATTCCTGGAATGCGATAATAATGCCGTACATCGGAATATAGTTAAAAACGATAATCCACAACACGGCAGGCAATGTCAGAAGCATCAAATATCGCTGCGTCCAAAACTTGCGTCCCAGACTGTTGCGCTTGGCAGGCACACTGCTCATGACCAACCTTCCTTTCTTTCGTAAACGGTTTGAGGTACGCACTTCATTTGTTTGTAAGCTCATTATATAAAGCGCATACATTCACCCGATATGCAAAAAAACAACGCAGCTCTCAAAATCCAACGATGTTTGAAAGCGCTGTCTTGTTTCTTGGCTCCATACAGGGTTATCGATAACAATTCGCAGCCATTATCAGCCGCAAAAAGACGTGCCAGGTCGGCACGTCGCAGCGTGTAATTCCTAACTCGAGTAAAGCTGCAATTGTGCAGGCATTGTTCATAAGGCCCGCGCGAAATAGCACAATACCTGCAAAAGCGCAGCAGCTTACCGCCGCTGCGCCAGCTCCTGATATTCGCTTGGTGTCATGCCGTATGCCTGCTTGAACAATGTGCCGAAATACGACGTATTCGGTATGCCGACCCGCTCCGCGATCGAAGCCACCTTCTGCTTCGTCGTTCGCAGCAGCTCCTCGGCCTTATTCAAACGATATTCCTGTAAGTACTCACCCAGCGATCGTCCGGTCGATTTCTTGAACAGCATGCCCAGATGATTCGGCGAAACGAATACTTCCTGCGATGCCATTGTCAGATTCAATTCCGTCGAGCCATAGCTCTTCTCGATCAGCGCGATCACCTTGCCGATGATATAGTCGTCCTTGTTAGACCGCTTCCCGCGCAGCCGCTCCATGACGTCGCGAATCATCCCCATAGTATCGTGATGCAGCTCAGAGAGCGGTCGAATGGCCAGCAGCTCTTGCAGCCGCTGCGCCTTATGCTCCGCGAGCTGTTCATCCAGCAGAGCTAGTTCGTTCAGCACGCTGTCGAGCAGCGAGCCGGCATACACATGTCCAGCGCCCCGATGTGAGCGGAACAGCCCAAACAGATCGCGTAATGCCTCTTCCGCCTTCGCTTCCTCCAACGCAGCCGCATGCAGGCGAATCGCCCTTACATGCTCCTGACCTGCACGCATGAATGACTCCCGCTCCGTCGCAAATGCAGTGCGCGCCGTCTCTGCCTCTCGGTACCCGATCAACTTGCCGCCCGCATTAGCGAACAAGCCATACTGCAGCGCGCTAACTGCCTGTTGGCAGGCTGCCCCCAGCTCGCTCCAAGCAGCAGCTTCATCGGCGATGCCGATGAATAGCTGCGATGATGCCGTCTCTTCACCCAATCGTACGAGCAGTGCTGAGCGCAATCGGTCTGCTAACTCACGAATCGATCCAAGCTCGCGAATGGCCAACGGCAGCAGTACAGCCAAGGCATTCACACCAGCGGTTTCTGTATCAAGGGTAAGAACAAGGATCTGACGCTCCATCGCCTGTCCGATCCACTGCTCGGTCACCGCCGCATCCCTTATGATCGAAATCGGCAGTCGGATCGCATATATCGCATACGCATCACTCGCCAATCCTTCGCTAAAGATGAGCCGCTGCTCCGCCTCGCCATGCGGCGCACCATTCCCGTTCAATACATCGGCGACCATCTCACGGAGCACCGCTCGCTCCCCGACTAGCAATCGCTGCTGCAGCTGCGATTCCTCTTCCCGCTTCAACCGTTCCTTGTCACAGCTCTGAATGACTCTCGCCATCGTACTGAGCATTTCTTCTTCCTCGACTGGCTTCAGCACATAATCCACCGCACCGAAACGCAGCGCATCACGAGCAAAGTTGAAATCGTCATAGCCCGTCAGCACGACGATACGAACCGCTGGCAGCCGATCCTTGATCCGATTCGCCATCTCGATTCCGTTCATGCCAGGCATCTGAATATCGGTGATTACAATGTCCGGCTGCCCTTGCATCGCTTTCTCGAAACCGTCGATTCCATCTACCGCCGTATCAATTTCGCTAATGCCCATACCGCCCCAATCGAGAAAATCAACCAACCCTTCGCGCTCCCAACGTTCATCCTCTACAATGAGCATTTTGTACATGGTCACACGCCCCCCCTCTCTCCGGAATGAAACGCACTGCGCCTACAATGGAAGACGACAACCGTTTCACCTTGCTGCAAAAGATATCGTGACTACCGTCCCGATTCCCGGTCTGCTGTATATATCGAAGCTGTGCTGCTGATCGCCGTAATACGTCTTCAGCCGCTCTTTAATGTTGCGTACCGCATAGCCGCTGCCGCTTGTCCGCTCGACGCGGCCCTCCAGCACATCGCGCGCCGTACTCATCTTCATGCCAACGCCGTCATCGATGACGCTTAAACGGACGCGATCATCTACGAGCTCGCCTCGGATAATGATCGTTCCGTGCGAACGCTTCGGCTCAATGCCGTGATTGAGTGCATTCTCAACGATCGGCTGCAAAATATTTTTGACTGTCGTATATTCATAGATCGCTTCATCCAAATCAAAAATAACGTCAAACCGATCCTCAAACCGGAATTTCTGAATTTGCAAATACGCCTTCACCATATGAATCTCGCGCTCCACGAGCGTTTCCGAGCTGCCCTGATTGAGGACAAGCCGGTAAAACTTCGCAAGCGAGTCCGAGATACGCGTTACATCCGGCACCTTCGCCTTGCGCGCCACCCATGAGATCGTCGCAAGCGTGTTGTACAGGAAGTGCGGATTAATTTGCGACTCCAGCGCCTTCAGCTCCGCCTCCCGCTCCAGCAGCTCGGACTTGTACACCGTCTCGACGAGCTCATGCAGCCGCCCGGTCATCATATTGAAGCTGAATGCCATCTGCGAGAACTCATCATTGCCGACGACAGGAAGCGATACGTCGAGCGAGCCTTCGCGCACCTGCTTCATCGCCCGATGCAGCGACTTCATCCGTGACAGCAGCTTCGTCGTCACATAGTACACAAGCAAGCAGAGCAGGATGAGCGCAGCCAGCAGCACGATCAGCATCCAGCCGATCGAATGCTTCACCTCACCATTGAAGTGGCTGACAGGGAAAATGCCAACGACACGCAAGCCCGGACCTTCGAGCGGAATCGAGATGACGATTGAAGATACCCCCTTCACTTTCTCAACCTTGTTCACCCGCTCATGCATCGGAAGCGCCGCAATGTCTAGTCCTTCTACCGTCTTCTTATATAACGTCGGCTCATTGCTCGACACCACCATACCGCCCGAGTCAACGACGAATACGCTCCCAAAACTGCCGGAAATCGAATCCTTAATCGATCGGAACAGCTCGTCTTGAGTGACTTCTATCTCCACTAACCCCGCTACATCATTGTTGCGGATCGAATAGATTTTACGATTATAAGAGAACACATCCTCCAGCGTCACTACCCCAAGCCGCTTTGTCTGCAAGTTTTCTTCATGCAGGTCGCGCCACTCTGTCTTTAGCTGCCGGTCCGTCAGGAAGCCACTATATCCTTCCAGCTTCCGAATCCGATCCATATTGAAAAAGCCGTTGTGCGGCTCGTAGAGCTCAGGAATCGTCGCATTGTCCATGTACACATAGACCGAATGAATATATGGATTCTGCCGCATGATGTTATCGACGACAGGCGCGATATTGTAGCGGTAATCCTCAAGCTGGAAGCTCTCCTTAATGAAAGCGCTGCCTAGAAACGTCTGGATTCGTGAATCAAACGCAATAATTTGCGAAATGTTCTCGATCATGTTCATTTTCTCAGATACACTGTTCTTCGTCTGCAGCAGGTTCTGCTCCATGACGGTCTGCGCCTGCGAGATCGCCGATTTCGATGCCTGCACATAAAGAATGAAGCCCGTAACGCTCAGCGATACGAGCAGAATGGACATATAGATCGTGACGAACTTCTTCCTTACGCTCCAGTTCTGATAGAAACGATATGCGGCGATCATGTTCGCCCTCCTCTATTACCCGCTGCAATGCTGCGAATCCTATTCTATCACGGGATTCGAGCCTGTGAAACCGCTATCAACCGACTCTACGGCATGAAAAAACCTCCAGCACCGTTTCCTATAGCGGAAATGGGAGCTGGAGGAGTGATTAAGACAAATAGACGATCATGCCTGCTGGCTTACCTTGCCCTCTTGATACGACGAATATATCATTCAACTGCCTTTCAATGCCTGTACTGTCTGTATAGCTGACGGTATACGCTCCATCACCCAGTCTTAAGGAGAACTGTCCATCCGCATTCACTCGGCAGGAAGCAATAGGTACGCCTACTGTGCCTACAGGTGTAAACGATACAAACCCATTAGCAAGCGAGGTGCCGTTATTAGCTATTAAATTTCCCTTCACAGTATGGAGAGGCAATTGATGAATCAGCGTCGGATTGGCTGCTGTACCTTTACGAATCGTAATAGCGAGATGGATATCGTAGACTTCACCTGTATCGTTCATCATTGAATAGTCAATCCATTGGTAATCCCCATCTGGCAAGTACAAGGCATCTTCTCCGTTATCGATCCAATGCTGATACTTCTGCACGGTTGGGTTTGTCGAATCTAGAATCGTAATTGTGCCGCTCTGGACCGGACTTCCCCCGTCTTGCACCTTCAAGTGCACATTCGGCTTATGCACGGTCACCGTCATCGTATCGTGCGTACGTGCCGGATCTGCATTGAACCGCTCGTACACGTCCCATTGTCCAGCCGACGCGTCCTCAATCATAATTTGATCGATAAATAAGTATTCCTGCTGCTTGACGGTATACAATGCCGTTCCATTCACGATCTCTACCCATGGCGCATACACTTTGCCGATCACATTGAGCTTGCCGCTCTTCACAGGTGTTCCATCCTCGTACTGCACATGAATCGTCAGGTTCGGCTGTGGCTGTGCCAGACGCATGAACAATCGATCTTCCTTCTTCACCTCGAAGCTGTCACGGCTCACATCTTCATCCCAGCTGGACGAGCCTCCGCTATGTATAAGAATTTGCTTATATCGTCCCTCTGGCAGATTCAGACGATAATAGCCATTCACGATCGATGCCGTATACATGTTAGTAGAGTCGTTGCTCCAGACGTCCACCGTTCCCTGCTTCAAGGGTTGATCGTTCTTGTCTACCACATAGCCGTAGACGATAGCCTGGCTATGAGAAGTCTTGATTTCCACCGACTTCTTACTATTGTTATACACCGCATCAAGTCCTAGAAGATTGCCCAGCAGCGCAAACGGTATGTACAGACTCGTTCCCTTCTTCAATGGCGCGGCCGACAGCAGGAGCGGTTGTCCATTAACCGTCGCTTGCTTGGAGCCTGCTGCTAACACAATGACGATGCCACCGATCGTCACCTTCACGCCCCGCTGCACGGTCTCCAGCTTCGCCCCGACCGCCTTCGCTACCGGTGCAATAGGGACCATCGTTCTCCCATCCGCTACATAGGCCTTCTCCTTGGCTGTAGATGTTATGCCGTCAATGACAAGCTTAACTTCGGTTAGTTGTGTCTGTGTCGATGCTGCTTCGGCTGCCGACGCAGGCCCGATTGCACTTACCAACAGCGCCATAATCAGCATCAACGCCGCTGCTGTCCGATTGGTTCGTTTGCGCATCCATTCCACCCTTTTCGACCCGTCGATTTAATTGGTACACTCAACCATTTTATGTATATCGTTAGTAGAGTTCAATTAAAAAATTGGATAAAGCTAGGATGATAAAAAGATTGAGGAGTTGGCGTAAGTAATTCGGCTCATCGACCACCACCCTCGTAAATGTCTCGGTTGAAGCTCTGCTCACGAGGCTGTCGCACTTAGCTTGACAACCGTCAAACAAAAGAATGCCTACCATCGGAAAACCAACATGAAATAGTCCTGTGCCGTTTGTTTTTGAGGCTAATAGCTGACTTCCAACGGACTTTTCGCGTCTTCTTATTCCCTGGGCGAATGGGTCGAATCGGCAAAATGTTTTTGCGAATCAGTGCTTCAACATCGGGCGGGGGTTCATCCTCCCTTGAGCGCAGGAAATGTCTACAAACGTATACGGCGACTGTGAAGTTGACATGGTATTCATGTCGAGTATCAATTTGAGAAATGACTACGTGAGAGGTAATCATTTCAGCAAAATTGTACTTGATCATTCTTGCGAAACCCTCTTGTAAGATGAACGCTTGTTTCTTTGCGTGAAAACTTGTCAAACCAACCGTGTATTTTAATGCCCGGAATGAGGTTTCAATACCTCAATGCATGTTATAAATGGACTTGAGCTCATCAGGTGGAAAATCCGCAACCGGAAGATTCGTGGTGACGGTTTCATAAGCGCCATTAGGCAGGACGAAACGAACAACCCGAAAGGAAATTGGGTAAAATAAATTCTTATGTAAATCCAAAAATCAAAGGTAGACGAGATAGAGACAAATCTATAAATCTCAGGATGAGCCTTGACCTCTTTCGTTTGCTTTCGGGTGAGTATTAGATGAATGTCCTTATCAAACGCTTCGCTAGACGGCAAATGCACACCCGATAGAATACCACTGGAATCCAGATCCTTTACCCGTATAACATAGTTCCAGCCTTTACATTCAATATGTGCGAAATTGTTGTAGCTTTCATGACCTCTATCGGCAGTAAACAATGGTTTTGCCTTTGATCGGGGAACGGTCAACCATAGTAGCCAGCGCCCTTCCCTCGCTGCATACCCTTCGCGGCTGAACAATGATCTATGTAAAGTCTGTTACAGAGGTCATAGACGGCGTTCAAATGCAGAAGGTTGTAACCTTTCGTTTTCGGTTGATTTAGGTAATAGGTGTTCATTTCCGTAGGGTCAGTTGCGATCTGTAAATCTGATCCATCAACGGCAAGTAATCGATACCCTCGATAATCCTTAATATCCGTATACGATTGCGTAAAGATGTGAAATAAGGATTCTACAGCAGACGGCAGGATCTTATTCCTCTGTTGGACAAAAGCAGAAGCGGTTGCGGTGTTTACGTCGTAGCCTTCTGATTCCAGAAGTTCCTTATACAGGCTGTTTCCACCCATTGTGATCAGAAGTTGCATAACGGTTTCAAAGGGTAGTTTTTCTTTCGGGTAAAATCTTTATTAGGGTGTTTGACATAGGGTGCTGGTGCGGCTGACATTTCTCGTGTGAGGGATGTCAGCGTTTCTTTTAGTGAGACTGCATACTCAATCATTGGCGAAACCCCCTCGTTTTCTCAAGGGGCTTCGCCACACATTTTCAACTGCATGTCAAGTCCTATATCTCTTGATCGTAAATCGAGTAGGAGGGAGCGGCAAGCTCCCGTCCTCTCACACCACCGTACGTACCGTTCAATATACGGCGGTTCATGTCATATTCCGCAATAGCTTGTATCGATCAGTCAGACTCTGTAGTCCATTGGTAGCCCAGTATTGGTTACCCAACGCACGGCTTAGGACTGGACTGAGCGCTATTCGCCAGTATTTCTTCCTCGAATTTCCCCACTCATATGCTTTATGCTTTGGGATCCCTAGTGAGATTAGTTCTCTTGTTTTCGTTCTCGGCAAGTTCCACTGCTTCCACTTACACATTCGCAGTCTTCTTCTCGTCCATGCGTCCAGCTCTTGGAACACACTTTTCGTTTCCGCTAATGCGTAGTAGCCGCACCAGCCCATCAGGTACTGGTTAAGCTCCCTTATCCGTATCTCCATTGGGGGTGAGCGTCTCCGCGATGTCTTTGCTTTTATCTTCGCTTTTACTCGTTGCAAGGATTGTGTTGCAGTCCTAATCTGCGGTTTCTCTTTCTCCATGCCGAAAGTAAACCCGAGGAATTTTCGTTTCCACGGACGATCTACCGCACTCTTCGCTTTGTTAACCTTCAATTTCAGCTTTCGCTCAATGAACGAACTTATGGAGTTCATGACCCGTTGTCCTGCCTTCCATGTCTTCACTAGATGTTGCAGTCGTCGGCATACCGGACGAACCGAAGATTACGCTTCTCCAGTTCTTTATCTAACTCGTCTAAAACAATGTTAGATAACAATGGACTTAGCGGTCCGCCTTGCGGTGTTCCTTCTTCTGTTGCTCGGACGAGTCCGTTCTCCAATACTCCTGCTTGCAAGTATGCACGGATGAGCTTCAGTAGCATCTTGTCCTTCACTCGTTCCGCTAACCTTGCCATCAGGCGGTCATGGTGAACGCGGTCGAAGAACTTCTCAAGGTCGATGTCGACTACGATTCGGTGTCCCTCTTGCATAAAGCCTCTTGCTTTCCTTACTGCATCATGTCCTCGTCTTTGTGGACGAAATCCATAGCTGTGTTCGGAAAAGGTAGGGTCAAACACAGATGTTAATACTTGCGTGATCGCTTGTTGAATGAGTCGATCTGTCAAGGTTGGGATGCCTAGCGACCTCGTTCCGCCGTTCGGTTTCGGGATTTCGACCCGACGGGCTGGACTTGGCTCATAGGTTCCGTTGCGTATGCATTCACGAATGGTTGGCCAGTTTTGTACGAGGTGTCCGCGTAACGATTTTACCGACATGCCATCTACGCCATGGCTTCCTTTATTCGCTTCGACTCTCGCCAGAGCCGACAGCATGTTTGCTCGTGACAGCACTTCCTCAATCATCTTTCGATACACTCCTTGCGTGAATGGTTCTTCTCTTTGTGGCGTCGGTGGACTCTGCCCTTCTGAATACCCTCGCGTATTCACCACTACTTTCCTCAGATAGGTCCCTTCAAAAAAAAAAATTTGGGATTGTCTGCTTTCAACGCCCATCCTCGAACGCCAATTCGTTCCATTCCTATTCTATGTTCAGCCCTTCCGCAGACCCTTGCAACAGCTTGCGTACTATGGCTTCTGCTGACTTCTGTACATTCAACATGTACTCTCGGACATGCTTACGACTTTCAGTCGCCTATTGTACAGATCTCCCCAGGTAAGAGCGCTATCTTCCTCTCCATCTATCTGCTTCATTTACTCTCGCTTGCCTTTGGCAGTACGAATTTTGGTTTGTTTTGCAACCTCGTCCAACAAACGCTAGCCTTATATGAAGTTCGTGTTCCTCAGACCGGAGATTTGCCGCCGGCTTCCTTCAGATTCCACCTCACGGTGGACACCCTTGCCTTGAGCTATGGCTACTACTGCCTTCACCATTCGGGACTTGAACCCTAGAGATAGCGCCCATGCTGGGCGCACAAAAAGAGCGGGCTATCTTTTCGATAACCTGCTCTTGTTCTTAATTTTTGGCCTATTGCCTTTATCTTAATGACATTGAAAATAATACCCCTTGATTATGTTCGAAGTTAGAAAAAATCTTTAATTCTTTAAACCTTACTTAGAATCCAATTCCAAAGAAAAAGATTAAAACTTTATCATTTCATCAGATGCTACAAAAAGCAACATCATCACTGTTCCTGTCACTATTTGGCTAACGATATAAGTTCCTTGACTTCAGACATGCAAGGCAGCGGCAAACCATCATTCAGTACAAAAAAAAGCGTCGTAACAACCTGCAAGTGGTGTTACAACGCTTTTCTTTCGCTTAGAACGTTCTCAGATCAGTGCTGTATTAGACGGCCGATCACGATTACTTCCAACTCTATTCCTTGTCCCTTGTCGCTAGGCTGTGCTCGGGATTCCTATTACTGTACTATTCATCCAACTTCAGTAGTGCAGCGATTGAATCTTTGCCAATTTTGTTCTTAATAAGCATAGTAACTAACAAGAGCAGAAGCAAAACTACAACCAAAGCAACACCCAGAAACCTGAAGTAAATCGTTAGAGGATATGAAGGCCGAATCATGAAAAGAAAGAAGGTATATAGAACTGAGCTTAACAATGCTGCTCCAAAAAAGTACCCTACAATCTCATAAGACATCATACGATGCACTCTGTTTAGGCGCATGCCTAGCGAGCGGTAAATCCCCCAATATCTCCGATGCAATTGGTATTTACCATAGATAACAATGTAAATGCTTATAAAAGACAAGCAGGTAGACACAAAAAATGTCAAATAAGAAAGCAAGTTCAGGAGATTAGAGATACGTCTTTCATCATGAATAACGTTTGGGATGTATTGAAACACTCCGCCAGGCGTACCTGTTGCCAAAGATAATACACGTTCATACACGTTTTGTTTCTCGGTTTCGGTTAAGTTATTCAAGGTGTATATAGTTAAATCCCTGTACCCCTTTGTAATTCCATTCTGTAAGGCATACTGTTCTTGCAACACAAACGTTACATCCTGTTTTTGAATTTTTGCACCGCCCGCCGACTTTTCATAGGGTTTATTTATGACACGAGCGATAATGAAATCCCAGTTCTCCTCCGACACATCGCCCGATTCTTTAAGTGTTGATTTAGACAATGTAACCTTTTTTCCAATCAACGCCTCTATTTCATCCGATTTAATATCCGGACAATATAGGACGATGAGCGGAAGATTTTCTACAAATGAACGACTTTGAATCTCACCTTTCCAATCATCATCCGAATCTAATACGTAATTAACGTTTTTTATGACAACATCGTTATTACCTGAAATGTCCAGTCGGCCATCTCCAACCCGCGAACGCAATGTCGAAGGTACATCGCTCTGTTTCATTATCGGTAACACATCTAGCATAGACGGCACTTTATCAATTAAAGCAATCTCTTTTATTGATTGCAATTGCTGTACATCCACGGTAGGATACGTAACGTCTTTCGAAACCAACACGGGATGCTGATTTATCTCCTTACTGAGAATATCTTCCTGGGAAGATAAATAATAATCAATGTCCGTAGTCCAAATACCGCTTGCTTCTTTGGCATAGGTTCCAGCAATTAGAATTACAAGAATCGCGGCACCCATTGTAATATAGGAAAGGATCGTTCTTTTAGGGAAAAGAAAAGCTTGCCGCAGAAGTTGTTTAACTTCAAACGATTGAAACTCATCCACCCATTGTTCGACCCTACCAGAGTGCTGCCCTCTGTTCGAATTGAAAATCTCTCCCAAACTTTTATTTTTATGAGCTTTTATCGCAAAGAGAGACGCGCCTGTTATGACAATATATAAAAACATGACCCATAATAGCGTTTCTTTTAAGACTGTCATGCTGCTATCATACAGGATGCCGCCTGTGCCATAACTTTTTGCGATAATACCAAAATGCATGATGACCGTCATTGGAATCGCTGCAAGTGTTCCGAATATAAACAGATATGAGGTTTGATACAATTGGAGACGGATAAGATGCCGATCAGTACTCCCCAATGACTTTAGAACCCCATATTTATAGCTTCTATTCGCATTAAAAAAGGAAATTAACGTCACAATGCTTACAGTGGAAATAATTAACATAATACCTTCAAGGAACCAAGATATGATACCGATGCCTCGCAGGTCCTTGAGTCCATTATTATACAGATGTTCATTCATAAAACCTTGGCCATCGTTTTTTGCAATTATAGCGTAAGTATCAGAATAATTGGATCGACTGCTTTTATTATCATCATATGGAAGTAGGTATTGGGTTATGGAATCACTGTCTACCGTCATTCTGGATACAAATATATTGGGAAAAGGAGTTTTTCGCGCATATACCGACCAATTTGCAGAATAGTTCTCAACGATGCCCGTTAGCTTATACTTTCTCAACTCGTCTCCTATGCGCAGTTCCTTGGTTTCTCCAAGTTGCCAGTTTGAATCGATTTGCTTTAAATAATAGGATTCAATTGCAACCTCGTTCGCCGCGACTGGAAACCCTCCCGATTGCAAACGCAACCGTCCTAGACCGATAAACTTCTCATCTGCCCAACCCGCGGTTGCCGTGAGTTCTCCCCGAATTTCTACAGTTCCCTTGATACGGAACTGACCGTAGGATTCAGCGTCACGAAGGTTTTCACTCTGATTCAATAAGACCGCAGAGAATTGACCATATTGATCATAGGCAGATTGTTTAAGATTGATCTTGATGGACTCCGTAGAGGAAAAAATGGAAGCGATTGAGGATATGATCAGGGCAAAGCTTATCAGTAAAAGGATGAGCCAGTTCTTTCGTGCTGCCAAGCTTTTAAATGCCAGATACGCCATTATCCCTATCCTCCACCTTTATCTTTCCATCACTTATCGTTAAGTCGGTATGTTCACAGTCAATTAGTTTTTCTTCGTGCGTCACAACGACTAAGGTTGCACGTCTGCTAGTTACCGTTCTCGTAAGCAGGTTGACAATAACTTTACTAGTTTCGGAATCCAAATTCCCTGTCGGTTCGTCTGCGAAAAGAATTTCGGGATCCGTGATAAGAGCTCGTGCTATTGCTACCCGTTGTTGTTCACCACCAGATAACTGATAGACTTTGCGGTTAAGCAAGGAACCGATCCCCATTTCCTCGGCCATTCTGGAGATGCTTGCAGGGGTTATGTTGCTATATCGATTAAAATATTTGGGTAGAATAATATTTTCTTTGACCGTAAATTCAGGTATCAAATTAAAGGACTGGAATACGAAACCGAAATTTTCATTTCTTATTCTCGATTGTTCTTTATCCGGTAAGTCATACAATGATTGTCCATTATAGTACACACTCCCCAAGGTTGGCCTATCAATCCCTCCCAATATGTTCAATAAAGTCGATTTTCCGGATCCGCTCTTTCCTTTTATCACATAAATCTTCTCTTTTTCCAGCGAAAGGCTTTGCGGTCTTAATTCCATAGAATCGCTAGACGGCACATACTTTTTACATATATTCACAGCTTTCATTAACTCGGTCATCTTCATAGCTCTCCTTTTTCTTTTTGCAAGGGGACGGCAGAGGTAAGCATGCCACGTATAATCTTCGTCAAAGAATAACCGAGCATACAGCCTAATGCATTTAATATTACATCATCAATATCGACAGATCTCATTCCAATACCCGCTGTAAATAGTAATAATTGTACACCCTCAATAATAATGGGCAATAGGATGGCGTATATTACAATGTTCACCGATCGTGGCAATAGTCGAATACCGAATACTGAATAAAAGCCAAGCGGCGCCGTTAGGAGAAAATTCCCTAGCAGGTTATTCATTGCAATGCGTGTAGAACTAAAATCAGCATAGTTTGCGATCGTACGAAAAGGAACAAAGTTATACAATAATCTCGTTGTATGAATACTACTCCCTTTAACCCATACGATTAAGATCAAAGTAGACAAATAAGCGACGAATGTGACTTTCAGAAGATCTCTCGTGTAAGAGATTGGGTATTTCCAGAATAGAAACATTCTTATGACTACATATATCAATACGCATGGAATAACCAACGTTATCATATCCGTGGATTTGATCATACATATCGTGCTCCTTAACCATTAATTTGCAGCTAAAAAACAAACCTCATCAGAGGTTTGTTTTTTAGCAATGTATGATTATTGATTGATTGTGCCCTTACCTTCAATGTGATCCGCATTACCACCGACCTTATATACGTTTACGGTATAGCTACCTGCGCTAACCACACCGAAGTTTTTCGTATAAGATATCCCGTCCGCCAAAATATTGGAGGTGGAGTAAGACGTAAGGCCCTTCTCGATCTCAACTTTGTAGTTGTCTTTAGTGGTGATAATCCAGTCATAGAAGTCGTAGGAATCTGCTTTAACCGTCGTCGAAGTGCTGGAGTTGGTCAAGGCATGCGAGTTCGAACCGAATACTTGGTACGAAATTTCGAATTCATAACTGTAACTAACTGCTGCAAACGCTGTCGCTGCTCCAACGACAAGTACCGCTGAAGATAAAGCTGTACTAATCAAAATCTTTTTCAACTTCATTAAAATGTTAACTCCTATAAAAAGGATAATTTAAATTACATATCCCAATCTATCAAGTTTCTACCTGTATGTAAATATAGAATCATATAAACTTAATGTAATAGTCGCGCACTTTTTTTGCGGGATATGTCAAACCAGCTTTCGTTTACACAAAATATATGTTTTTTACTTATCAGAACAATATATTTTTACAATATTAGAGATAATGGGAATTATATGAAAAGTATAAAAAATTGCTACAACTGCCTGCCCTATTAATGTCTTCCATTGTAAGTAGCGCCAGTACACAATCACCAGTCGAAGTACCTACGTTAGCTCCAGTGCCCCAGCTACCCCTTAGCTTATCGTCTCATTCAGAATGGACCCGCGCCTAGTTCTAGCACATCAACCTTGGACCTGAGCGTAAGCTCATATAGTTATCATGTTCTGAAAGTCGGGGTTCCAGTTTTCACAAAGAGGGTGGTTAACAAGGCCAATTACCATGGAAATTTATGTATAAAACTTTAAACCAACTAAATGGGACGGCTGCCCTATGCTTATCTAACAATTGAAGTTTGCACTTCTGTAAACCTGTCTACTTGTGAATCTAAATCGTTAACTCCTCTCCTAGTCCAACTCTTACTATGGCAGTAGTAGGCCACGACAAATACGACACTGCGACTCCAATCATAAGCGGTTATGCAGAAGCAGGAAGATTTATAGATGTTAATAAGATCGGTCCAACGGATCGATATTTATCATGAAACCGATGGGCATTATAAGTGTTTTATGGAATTAAATAATGTAAAGTAAATACAGTTTGCCCTTGCTTGATGCTTCACGACCATACTGGAATAACGTGTGATCGCTATGCTTGTACTACAACCATTTTTTACGGGTATATATAATCAACATTGTTAGCGATTTGACACAAACGACACATAATAATGAACCTTCAGAGTTAGATTCCACAAGTTGTTCATATCTTTACGACCATCATGAAAATCCACCCTTCATAATCAGTTCAGCGAGCTTAACTCCTACATAACCGGACTAATATAACATGTGGAAGTAGACTAAAATTGAGTTAACCTGCCTGTTAGTTGAACAAAGGCACGATCCTTTTTAGCCACCTTGCTTTCGATATCGCCATCTTATTCGTTATGTTAATTAGTTTTCTTGATCTGCCCATTTGGATAGGCTCTTCTTATTGAAATAACTAGTAAAAAGATCAAAAATCAACTTTCAACCATCTTCATATTCACTAAATTATATATATTATTGATAATTATGAGAATATATCTACACAATTATGAAAACAGTCTCACCAATTCTGACACCACACGCCTTAATCAGTTCCTCCTGTTTTTGCACAGAATCACCCAAATCTACGCTCTCACCCTCGCAACAATGCGAGCAATAGAAGAGTCCGCCTGAATGCGCAGCGGCAGCGCAATAATCTCGAACGAGCTGACCTCCAGCAGCTGATCGACGTTGTTCAAGTTCTCCGCAATCAGAATCTGATGGGTGAACAGCAGCTTATGTACGGCGTGCGGCGCTTTGTCGGGAGAAGGCATGTCCATGCATACCATCGGGACTTTCTTACGAACGAGCAGCTCACCGAATGCCAGCGTCAACACCGGATACGCGGTAAAATAGTCCGGCTGCCCAAACGACTTGCCCCATCCCGTATGGAGGACGACAATCTGCCCCTCTTGAATCTGTGTCTCGTATTGTTCCTTGTAGTCAATCTCGTCCTGACCTGACACATCTAAGAGACATGCATCTCCGATGAACCGATCGATCGGGATTTCATGCAGGTACGTATGTATATCGAGCAAATGCATCGGACCGTCGATATGCGTCCCTGCATGCATATTAATCGACAACTGATGATTGTTGAACTCATCCACCGCATAGAAGCGGCTCTGCTCCAGCACCGTCTCCGAATCGCCCGGGAACGGCGGCAGTCCGTTCTGAATCAGATGCGTCAAATCTATGATTCTACTCATTGCAGATATGGCCCCTCTCTACTTCGCTATGAGATATACCCCGATCAAAATAACAACGCAGCCAGCGATCTTCGTCGCTGACAGCGTCTCATCGAATATGAACCATGCTGCGAGCAGGCCAAGCACGTAGGCCATGCTCTGCATCGGGTAAGCAATGCTGAGCGGAAGCCGCGTCAGCACGGCGAACCAGAGCAGCGTCGCGATGCCGTATAGCACGAGTCCCGACCAGATCGCAGGCGACTGCGCGATGCGCAGCCACTGAAGCCCGCCTGCCCGCTGCAGCCCGAATTTGAATAAAATCTGTCCCGCTACCAGCAGCATTACGTTGCCGAATAGCAGCAAATAGCTGATCGTCTTGCTCACAGTGTACCACCTTCGCCTTCTCGATGCTTGCCCTTCATGATCGCGAGCTCCTGCGAGAGCCGAAGCACTTGACCGGTCAACTTGGATACGACGAGCGTCAAGTGGAGGATGAACGCGAAGCAGAACAACAAGCCGAAGAGGAATAACAGCGCAGGCGCATATTTGACATCCAGCCACTCCGCAACCCGTTCCAGGAAGTGCACGTTGAACGAGACGACGAGCAGCAGCACGCCGAATAGAATCCACAATAGCGAATACTGCTCCTTCAGCCGCTGACGGCGTACGAGCTCCAATACCGCGACGAGGAACAGAACCGAGAATGCAATCGATAAAATATAAATGCTCATCCGCTCGTCTTCACCCCGCGAACCCGCACGCGCGACGCGCTCATGAGGACCGACAGCGTCACCTTCAGCATGTAATAGACCGACTTCAGCGGCGTAATGGACGAACGTCCCGCCTCACGGCTGCGCATCTGGGCCGGCACTTCGGTAAGACGGCAGCCTCTGCGTTTCAAATAAACAATGGATTCGACTTCGGGGTAATCCGCCGGATAATAGCTCGCATAAAGTGCGATCACCTTCCGATTGGCAGCGCGAAAGCCGCTTGTCGTATCGGTGAACCGCTGCCCGGTAACGAAGCTGACGAGCTGCGAGAAAAATAGAATCCCGACTCGCCGTGAAGCCGATGAGCGATACGCCGTCTGCTCCACATATCGCGATCCGATGACGAGATCGCTGTGCTGGATCGCGGCGAGCAATCGTGGCAAATCCTCCGCTCGGTGCTGGCCATCCGCATCCATCTGGACGGCTACATCATAATCGTTCTGATACGCATACAAGTAACCCGTCTGCATGCCGCCACCGATTCCAACATTAAACGGCATCGTGATCACTTCAGCTCCTGCCGCACGCGCAATCGCTTCGGTTCGATCCTTCGAACCGTCATTCACGACGACGATATCGACGTAGGGCGCATGCTCACGAATGTCACCGATCACCTGCGCAATGCTTCCTTCTTCATTATAGGCCGGGATAATAATGAGCGTCCTCATCCTCATTAGGCGGTCTCCCCCTTTTGCAGCGTGTGCTGCTTGCCGCTAGCGGCTTGCCGATTGCGACGACGGTCGCTGACGAATGTATAGATCCGTTCGATTAGGAACGCTGCGAACAAGGTGAACAGCACCATATTCGGATAGCCATAACGCGAGAAAGCAACGAACGGCAGATAGATGGCTGTAAAATAAATAAGTGTCAGCAGCACCGGCAGCTGACGAACAAGCGGGCGGCGAATAAGCGCCCAGACCAAGCCAACCAGGCTGACCGTAACGAGCGCCTGTTGAATCCATTTCATCGCATCGCGGCCGATCGGCCAAATCGGACGCCAGTAGTAAGGATTCAAGTAGAGCTCTGCCATTTTGCCAAGGGTGAACCAGTAGCTGTATCGAAGCGGCTCGTGAGTGAAGCCATAGCGGATAATATCGAGCCCTTTATGTATCGCGTTGCTGTCGGAGCCTTGGAACACCGTCTTAGGCGAATACTCCGGATAGGCTTCGAAGAAGCCTGCCGGCGGCAAAGCGCCCAAGATGCGTGTTCCGAGCAGGAACGGGCTGCCAGCCGAGTTCGTGAATAAGACGAATCGATCGAACGTAATCAGGTTGCGTATCCACCATGGCAGCAGCAGCGCTGCGTACGCTCCTACCATGATGGCGCCGAATTTGACCATTTGCATAAAGGTGTATTTGCGTCTGATCCACAGTAGGAGGAAGATACCTGGGTAGAGCGAAGCGTGTGGTTTGAAGTATGCCGCTGCCGCGACAAGCAGACCCACTGCTAGGTACGTCCCCCATCGTTTGCTCTCAACAGCAGCGATAGTCGCGCAGATGAGCAGCAGTATAATGGTTTTGAACGTTGTCTCTGTCAGGATTTCGCCAGACGAGAAATAATCGGGCCAATAGAGCGCACTGATGACGCATGCAATAATAGCCGCACGCTGGTTGAACATGTATCGGACGATGAAGAAGACGAGATAAATAGAGGCCGCTTGCTGAACGCATTGGAACAAACGAAAGGCGATCATGCCTCCATCATGGCCGAACAGCCACATGAAGCCGGATAGGATCAATACAATACCAGGCATAATGAACAACGTTGGATCGGTCCCACTGTTATAGGCGAGCGTTCCCTGCTCCAATAAAATTTGTGCGCTGCGGACGTATTTGACGTCATCGTTATTCGGTTTCTGCAAATCCCCGAGTAAAAAATAATTGCCGTATGCAAGCACGATAATGACTGAGATGAGCAGTACAGCGATTGCGATGCCATGGAGCGTCCGTCGCGTGGCAAGTGGTATGTCTTTTAGCGTAAACACTCGTAGCATCCTCCTAAACCTTTTACATGGTTATCTTTTCCCAAAACAAGCGTCGTCACACGCACCATCCGCCGTTATACGTGCGCGAGAGACATTCCTACATCGTACCAAATTTAGACGTTTCAAACATGGGATATGTTTCTTGATTTGGTGTTTAAGTTTCATGAAGAAAAGGACCCCTATCGGGTCCTTAAGGATGTAAGTTAACTATATACTCCGAAATGATTGCCAAATCGCATTCGGCCGCACGCCAAGCTCGCGCGCAATCAGCTCAGCTGTCAGCCGGCGGGGCTTTGTTATTTTACCATTCAGCAGCTTGGAGATCGTCGTCTTGGATATGCCCGTCTGCTCAGACAAGCGCTTCGCGCTGACCCGGCTGCGGAGCATTAAGCTGCGCAATGTGGCAGCGGATTCAGTGAATGTTCTCGTGCCCGCATTTTGCTTCTCTTGGATTTCATGTATAGCAAACACATAATGATTTAACAATCCCCGTGCATCGAAAAATGGGTAAATGGTCACCTTGAGCGCAGCGTAATTAATCGTTCCGACGATAATGGTGCGCTGTCGTTCAAGCCGTCTGCACGCATCGAACGCTTGAATGAGCGCCGGAATCGACTTCGGCTGTATCAGCTCCAACAGGTTCATTTCCTCATAGTGATGCTCGTATGTGCCTTCAACTCCCGGCCCATATGGGATTACCTTCTTAATATCGTAACGGCTCGTTAGGATGAAGCAGCCGACGAATGTCGTCGCCATTAGCTTATTTTCGATCCAATGTTCAATCGTTCGGTCACGATTCGTAATTAACCAACTCATCGTGCTGCCCATTTGGAAAGTCGACACATGTGCCTCGGTATACACCTTTCTGCCCGATTGCGCAGTATAAACAAGCTCCGTAAAAGCATTGCTCTGCTGCATCATCCGGCGCTGCAAACGGACGAATTTGGCATACGATTGTTCGGTTAATATTTCGTTAAATTCTCTCCCGATTAGTTCATTCGGCTGATAGCCCGTCAGATATTTGAATTCATCATTGCTCTGCCTGATCACCCAACCTCCGTTGATCAAATCAACTTTACAAAAAGGAATTCGAATGAGCTGCATCAATTGCAATCGATCTATCTCTTCCACTATTAGCCTCCATAACGGTTCTATTGTCCTATTCTATAATATTTAATAAAAGTTTATCTTTATAAACTTCATCACGACAGACCTATCATTCCATAGTTAACATGAACATTAATCGTTAATGATTAGTGTTTTTATTCATTTTGTCAGTTTTCTGCCTTGTCTGTCCAAACAATATAATACATTTAGGCATGAATTTTCTTACAAACCGGAGGTTGGAAATGAAGAGCTTGCGTACTAGGATGTTACTTGCTTTCTCCATTACGATCATTGGCCTTATCGCACTCGCAGCGATCAGCATCAGTCAGCAAGCCAGCTTCAACAAGAGCATTAAGATTACGTTAAGAGAACAAACGGATTTACTTATGTATGATGAATCCCTTCACGCCAACATTCAGGAGCGAATTGCGCTCATTCGTGGGTATATGCTGTTCGGGGACGCAGACTATAAGGAGAGATTCCTGAAAGTAACGGAGGACAGCACGCTGATACAAGATAAGGCGCTTGCCCTGACGGTTTCTGTAGAAGCGAAGACGCTAATCGATGAAAGCATTGCATGGCGGACAACCATAACGGACGAATTAATTCCTATGATAGATCAAGGCCGTCAAGATGAAGCATTAAAGCTGATGAAAGACCAGGTAACGCCTGTCGGACGCGAGGTGAGCGAGGGCTTCAAGCAGCTTGCGGAGCATCGCGAGAAAGAGATGCTGCTCCTTGAAGATCAACTAATCGATGAAGGCAGTCACAACGTCCAAGTGATGCTCATTACGACGATTGTAACGATTGTGCTCGGTGCTGCATTTAGTTTATTCGTCACCACGAATTGGATCGTAAGACCTGTTCGCGCTGTCATGCTGCGCGTTAATGCGATGGCTGATGGTAGTTATGCTGGGGAACCGCTGAAGGTTGGATCGAAGGATGAAATCGGCGTTCTTACCCAATCGGTCAATCTGATGCAAAACAATACGCGTGATCTGCTGAAGCAGATTACGGAGGTATCGGAGACCGTTGTATCTTCTGCCGACACGCTTAACGAAGGGGCATCAACGACGCGAAGCTCCATTGAACAGATTACGATGGCAATCGACGAGGTTGCTTCGGGAAGCGCAGAACAGACCTCCTCGATGCAGCGTACGAACCAGACCGCTGAATCAATCACGAACGCAGTCGATCGAGTGACTGAATCGGTAGAATCGTTCACTGCTTACGCGGGTTCAACGAACGACAAAGCAGTTGAAGGTGGACAACTGCTCGGCGATACCGTCTCGCACATTGTAGGAATTAGCAATAATCTGGAGGCCGCATCTGGCGTCATCTCCAGTCTCGATGCGAAATCTGCCGAGATCGGCAGCATTATCAATACGATAACCGCGATCTCGACGCAGACGAACCTGCTGTCGCTCAATGCCGGCATCGAGGCTGCTCGCGCAGGCGAGCATGGCCGCGGCTTCGCGGTAGTCGCAGGTGAAATCAAGAAGCTTGCCGAGCAAACCTCCGTCTCCGCCGAGCATGTGCGGACGCTCATCGGCAGCATGCAAGCGGAGGTCGCTGAGTCGGTCGCGGTCATTCAGACCAGCTCGGGGCTTGCAGTTGAATGCCGGTCGACAGCTGAACAGACAGGTACCGCATTTGAGGACATCATGCAGATGATCGCGCACATGCAATCGCTGTCGCTTGATACGGCGGCGATCACCAAGCAGGTGCAGACCGCGACGGCCGACATCGTAAAGGCGGTGCAGCACAACGCCGTCATCTCCGAGCAAACGTCGGCGAACGCCGAGGAGGTCGCCGCCTCCATCGAGGAGCAGCTCGCCTCCGTGCAGGACATCTCCGCCACGGCGGAGGAGCTCAACGAGACCGCGCACAAGCTGCGCGGCCAGTTGAAGCAGTTTGTGGTTTAGGGGTTTAGGGGTTTAGGGGTTTAGGGGTTTAGGGGTTTAGGGGTTTAGGGGTTTAGGGGTTTAGGGGTTTAGGGGTTTAGGGGTTTAGGGGCCAGCCCGCGCGGGAATGCGCGGGCTGGATTTTTTTGTGTGGGGGTGGTCTGTGCGGGTGCGGGTGGTGGATGCGGGTGGGGACGGCGGGTAGAGGCGATTTTTCACTCCTACATCGCTCTCCCGGCACTCAGCAGCCAGTTAGGGGTGGTTTTTCGCTCCTACATCGCTCTCCCAGCACCCAGCAGCCAGTTAGGGGTGGTTTTTCGCTCCTATATCGCTCCTCCGGCGCCCAGCAGCCAGTTAGCGGCGATTTTTCGCTCCTACATCGCTCCTCCTGCACCCGGCAGCCAGTAAGAGGCGATTTTTCGCTCCTACATCGCTCCTCCCGGCACCCAGCAGCCAGTTAGGGGTGGTTTTTCGCTCCTATATCGCTCCTCCGGCGCCCAGCAGCCAGTTAGCGGCGATTTTTCGCTCCTACATCGCTCCTCCTGCACCCAGCAGTTAGTTAGAGGCGATTTTTCGCTCCTACATCGCTCTCCCAGCACCGAGCAGCCAGTTAGCGGCGATTTTTCGCTCCTACATCGCTCCTCCTGCACCCAGCAGTTAGTTAGAGGCGATTTTTCGCTCCTACATCGCTCCTCCGGCGCCCAGCAGCCAGTTAGCGGCGATTTTCCGCTCCTACATCGCTCTCCCAGCACCCGGCAGCTAGTTAGAGGCGGTTTTTCACTCCTATATCGCTCCTCCTGCACCTAGCAGCTAGTTAGGGGTGATTTTTCGCTCCTATATCGCTCTCCCAGCACCCGGCAGCTAGTTAGAGGCGGTTTTTCACTCCTATATGCGCTTCTTTTCCGATGGTAGATAGTAGCGAATACGTTGATTACTGGCACGCTTACTTGCAGAGACGATGTAACCTTTCGTAAACATGCTTCTAAGCAGTTTTCTCACATACGTATGCTCCATTCCCAACCTCTCCGCCACCATTCCTGGAGTTACTGGAGCGCCTAGCTCTACAATTAGCTGGTACATTTGAGCCTCACGTGGAGTAAGTGGAGTTGATTGCTTAGGAATGCCCCCGTACAATTTACCGAGTATGTGCAGAATCATTTGTTGACAGCGACGTTGCTGCTGTTCAAGGTCATCGACTGCGAAACGGAAGACGAGCCAGTCGTCGAGGATGAGCTGGTTCTGGCGCATCAGTCCATCAGCGAACGAGCGACGGCTGATTTGTTGTGCGTGTGAGCTATATCCATCAATCTCAAAGCAGATCCGATACGGCGGCCGTATGTAAGCAAAGTCTAAAAACCGCTGCTTATCGCGAAAGTCAGTTAGCGCATACTCCGGATGCAAGTACTCCAAGTGTCCTACCGCTGGCAACCAAATCTGTGTAGCAAACAACTGCTCCGCATACTGGTGCCCCTCCTCCAGCCTACGCTTCTCCTCACCCTTCCTTCTTTTCAAATGTTCCTCTATCCACAACTTATGGCTTTCCTGTGCCGCATCCGAATGCTGCATCCGACGTTGGTCCACACTCATCATCCATTCTCCTCTCTCTTCAGACAAACTAAAAACGCCGCCTTCCCCGTAATAAACGGAGCAGACGGCGTATGCTTTACGCGCATAATAAACCTTATGAATATAGACTATGCATCTATCGTAGTCGTAGCGGTTGCTGTTGTAAATAACAAATTGAATAATAAAACAAATGAATGGTTACATGGGCAGTTAAAAGAGTGAGAGTTTGAGAGAAGCGATAAGCATGGGCATATGTTTAGAGGCGATTATTCGCCCCTATCTCTAGCACTCGGTAACTTACTCCCGCTTAGAGGTGGTTTTTCACCTCTAACAAAGCCACTAACCGGCTGGCCGAGATTTAAGGGCGATTTATCGCCTCTAAACCTCGCGCTCGATAGCAAGTCGGGACTTAGAGGCGATTATTCGCCCCTATCTCTAGCACTCGGTAACTTACTCCCGCTTAAGGGCGATTTTCCGCCTCTAGCAAAGCCACTAACCAGCTGGCCGAGATTTAAGGGCGATTTATCGCCTCTAAACCTTGCGCTCGATAGCAAGTCGGGATTTAAAGGCGATTATTCGCCCCTATCCCTAGCACTCGGTAACTTACTCCCACTTAGAGGTGGTTTTTCACCCCTAACAAAGCCCTAAGCTACTTGGACGAACTTTAGAGGTGATTTATCGCCTCTAAAGACACGCACGCCATACGATGTGTCCACCGCGGTCCCCCCAACCCTCCTACAACTGCAGCTGCTTCAGGTTGTAGAACTCGCCTTTGCTGGCCATCAACTCGTCGAAGGTGCCGACTTCGACGATGCGGCCCTGCTTCATGACGGCGATGCGGTCGGCGTCGCGAATCGTGGAGAGGCGGTGGGCGACGATGAACGTCGTCCGGCCTTTGATGAGCTGCTGCATCGCCTTTTGCACATGATGCTCCGATTGGTTATCGAGCGCGGAAGTCGCTTCATCGAGAATGATGACGCGCGGGTCGCGGATGAGTGCGCGAGCGATCGCGATGCGCTGGCGCTGACCGCCGGACAGCTTGCCGCCGTGCTCGCCCACCATCGTATCGAGGCCGTCGGGCAGCCGCTCGATCATTTCGGTCAAGTTTGCCATCTCAACAACGTGCCGCACCTGTTCGTCGGTAATATCGCGCAAGCCATACGTAATGTTGTCCCGAATCGAGCCTGAGAACAGGATCGTCGTCTGCGGCACGACCGACAGCCGTTTCCGATATGTCGTCAGGTCAACGGCAGACAGGTCGACCCCATCAACAAGCACCTGTCCCGCCGTTGGCGTCAAGAAGCCAGTGACGAGATTGAGCACCGTCGACTTGCCTGCACCCGACTCGCCGACGAAGGCGATACATTCGCCTGCCCGAACATCAAGCGTTACGCCGTCGAGCACATGATGCTCATTGCCCGGATAAACGAGCTTTACATCACGGAACGAGAAGGAACCATCGACGTCGGGAAGCTTCATTTTGCCCGTGTTGTCCTCGATCTCAGGCGAACGAAGAATTTCGCGAATGGAATGGATAGACTCGAAGCCCTTCGCAATGTTCGGATACACGTTCAGCAGCGCCGTAATCGAACTAAGAATCATGCTGAAAAAGCCCTGATACATAACGACGTCGCCAACTGGAATGTCACCTTTGTAAGCGAGATAAATCGTGAACAGCAAGCAGCACACTTGGAACAGCTGGAACAGCACCCAGTTCGACGACCCGAAGAACGCCTCCGTAATATCGAGTCGGTAGCCTTTGCCCTGCAGCTTGCGGAGCGTAGAATCCATGCGATCGATCTCGATCTTCTCCAGACCGTGTGCGCGAGTTACCGGAATCATCTCGACCATCTCGGATACTCGCGAGGACATTTGCTCGATTTCTCGGCGGAAGTCTTTGTTCGTGCTGCGGATTTTGCGGCGGAATAAGTAAATGATCAGCACCGATGCTGGGATCGTCATCAGGAAGAACATCGACACCGTCCAGCTGTTGCGCGCCGTCAACACAAAGGCAACGATGACGTTAATGATCGACGGGAGAAAAGAAAGCATCAGCTGCTTCGACAAGCCCTCGATCGCTTCCGCGTCACGAAGCACCTTCGACTGCAGCTTTCCTGCCTGTAGCTCGCGGTGATAGTTAATCGACAGCTGCTGCAGCTTGCGCACGAGCGCGCTTCGCAGACCCGCTTCAACATGCCGGACCGCGCGGCTCATGAACGATATGTAGTAATGCTGCGTTGGAATGTTTTGAATGATGGAAATTCCGAGCACAATAAAGTTAATCCACAGCTCTCTCGTCGAGTGCGCCGACGGATTCGTTGCAATGTTGATCATGTTCGCCGTAACGATCGGCAGGACGAACACCGGTGAATGCTTGATCATGAAGAAGACGAGCGAAATTGCAAGGTAATGCAAATTGCCTTTGTACAACGTCAGCAGAAAGCGAAGCGGACTCTGGCTCTGCTCTTTCGCTGCAGCTTCGAACGTATGCTCATAATCGACGGTTGGTGCAGCCGGATTTGCTGCTGCCATTTTACTCACGATGCATCTATCCTTTCCTCTGCACATTGCATGGATGTACAGGCACATTATTTCAAGTTAGGAAACCAGAACTAATCGTATGGGAATCGATGCCGACTGTAAATGGCGCCGAACGGCTGCAGCAAGGCATATTGCCGCATATCCGGCCGTATGACCGCTTCCTCACCTCTAAACATTCGATTATGGCATGATTTCACCGCATTAAGCGGAATGTTATGCCATTTACAACAATTTGGCCAAGCATACTTGTCCCCGTATTCAAATCCCGCGGCTAATTGTAACATTTGGCAGCTCATACAAAAGAGTTGCCATCTATATCGCTATATCGTAATATTGCGATATAGCGATTGATGCACGATGTAAAACGTAAGACCATTTTTATCACATCTCGCTCAGGAGGCGATGATTACAATGGAACCAGATTTTCAGCAGTACTACGACAAGGCTGAGCTGCTCAAAGCGTTGGCGCACCCCGTCAGGCTGTGTATTGTACATGGTTTACTCGAGAAAGGGCTGTGCAATGTTTCCTACATGCAGCAGTGCTTGTCCCTGCCGCAATCGACGATCTCGCAGCATCTAGGAAAACTGCGCACTGCAGGCATTATTGAAGCGGAACGAGCAGGACTCGAGGTCCACTATCGCATTAAGAATGACCGAATCAAGAAGCTGATTGAAGCGCTCGCGATTCCATCAACTGGAGCGTAACGACGAATATCACACATACTCGTTTGACCCGCATTATTTTCACCAATCTCACCAAACACATCAATGACATTACTCAACACATACATCAGGAGGACATCATGACAAAAAAACAACGTGTTGTTATCGTAGGCGGCGTTGCAGGAGGCGCTTCGGCTGCTGCCCGGCTGCGTCGTCTAGATGAGCATGCCGAAATTATTATGCTGGAGAAAGGTGAACATATCTCGTTCGCGAACTGCGGTCTGCCGTACCATATCGGTGGTACGATTCAAGACCGCGGCAAGCTGCTCGTACAGACGCCTGAAGCGATGCGTCAGCGATTCGGCATCGACGTTCGAACGGAAAGCGAAGCGACGGCGATTAATACGGCGAAAAGTGAAGTGACAGTACGCCAAGCGGATGGCTCAACCTACATATTGAGCTATGATTCGCTGGTGCTGTCGCCAGGCGCTAAACCGCGTCGCCCTGCGATTGAAGGTCTCCACAACTGCCGCAGCGTCTACTCGCTTCGCAGCCTGCGTGATATGGACCGGATTATGAGCCATATGGAATTGAATCCTACCCAGCACGCAGTTGTGATCGGCGGCGGCTTTATCGGTGTCGAGACGGCCGAAAATCTTCGCGAACGCGGCCTCGACGTGACGATCGTGCAGTCGGGACCACATATCCTAGCGCCTTTTGACTCGGAGATGGCGGTGCTGTTGGAGCAAGAACTGGAGCATCGCGGCGTAGCACTGGCGCTGAATGCATCCGTTACGCGCATGCGTGAAGCAAGCAGCGGCGAAACCGTTGTTACGCTGAATGATGGTACGGAGCTTCGCGCGGGTATCATCCTGATGGCCACTGGCGTTAAGCCAGATACAGGCTTCCTCGCAGGAAGCGGCATTAACGTAGGCGCGGACGGGCATATCATCGTCGATCATCAGATGCGCACGAGCGCTGCGAATGTGTACGCCGTTGGTGATGCGGTTATGACGACGCACCGGATTTCGGGACAGCGTACAGCGATCCCACTCGCGGGTCCTGCTAACAAGCAAGGCCGGATTGTTGCTGACGTCATCGCAGGATTAAAGACGACTTATAAAGGTACGCAAGGCACGTCTATCGTCAAAGTGTTCGAGCTAACCGGCGCATCGACCGGTCTTAATGCACGTGAGCTGAACAAGCTTGGCATTCCGTTCCATGCGGTTCATCTGCATCCGCAGCCGCATGCTTCCTACTACCCTGGCGGCTCGCCCATGTCGCTGAAGCTGCTGTTCCGGCAGGACGGCCGAGTGCTCGGCGCCCAGGCGGTCGGTTACGGCGGTGTCGATAAACGGATTGACGTGATCGCGACCATTATCCGTCTCGGCGGTACGGTATCGGATCTGACGGAGCTGGAGCTTGCGTACGCGCCACCGTACTCATCGGCGAAGGATCCGGTTAATATGGCTGGCTATATGGCGGAAAATATTTTGACCGGCATGACCGATGTTTATCATACCGATAACTTGCCGGAGCGCGACCCGGCAACGACGATGCTGATTGACGTGCGGACACCGCTGGAATTCGGCAACGTCTCGATTCCAGGCGCAGTCAACATCCCTGTGGACGAGCTTCGCGATCGGCTCGGCGAGCTTGATGCGAGCAAGACGATATGGGTATTTTGCCAAGTGGGCCTGCGTGGTTATACAGCTTCTCGTATTCTGGCACAACGCGGCTTCCATGTGCGCAATCTGTCCGGCGGCTACCGAACGTACAAGGCGACGATGTTCAAACCGCAGAAGCCGGGACAACAACGTGCTGATTCAGACGCAGCAAACCCTAACGGCTCCGTTAGCCAAACAACCATTACGCCAAGCAGCAAGAGCAATGCAGAAGAGAAAGGTGCAGTGATCAGCATGGTGAACGGAACGCCAGCTGCGAAGACAGCTGGCACGAATACGATTGAGAAGCTGGATGCATGCGGGCTGTGCTGCCCTGGTCCACTCATTCAGGTGAAGGAGCGGATCGATCGGCTCACGGATGGCAGTACGCTTGAGGTGAGTGCAACCGATCCAGGCTTCTACGAGGACATTCGCGCATGGTGCGAAATGACGGGCAATGAGCTCGTCAACATTCAGAAGGAAGCCGGTACGATTCGCGCTTCGATTCGCAAAGGGCTGGCGTCAGCTGGTGCTGCTGCTGAAGTGGCTGTGGCTCAATCCACAGCTTCGGGCTTACCGGCTGCTGCAGCACCTCCCAAGGACGGTGCAACATTCATCGTCTTCGATGGCAGTCTGGATAAAGCGATCGCCTCCTTCATTCTCGCGAACGGCGCAGCTGCTGCCGGCAAACCTGTCACAATGTTCTTCACCTTCTGGGGGCTGAACATGCTGCGCAAATCGTCGCCGCCATCGGTACAAAAGTCAGTCGTTGAGCGAATGTTCGGCTGGATGATGCCGCGCGGTTCCAAGAAGCTGCCGCTGTCTACGATGCAGATGATGGGGATCGGTCCCAAGATGATTCGTGCCGTCATGAAAAGTAAAAACATTGCCTCGCTCGAGGAACTGATGGAATCGGCGAAGCGCCAAGGCGTCGAAATCGTCGCCTGCCAAATGTCGATGGACGTCATGGGCATCAAACGCGAGGAGCTGATCGACGGCATTACGGTCGGCGGCGTTGGTTATTATCTCGGCCAAGCCAATAAGGCGGGAACGAACTTATTTATTTAATCTTTTATATCGGAGGAGCAGCGGCCGCGCTGCTCCTTTTTGCTATACTCCAAAATCTGGACGACCGTACTTTACCTATTTTATTCTGATTGCCGCAACCCTACATGCCGTGATCTCGTCTATTGTGCATGAAAAGCTTTTATGGAAAAGGTGGTAGGTATGATGAAAAACAAACGAACACTCAGCACTTCCCTGCTGTCGTTGACCATCGCTCTGTCTCTGATCTTATCGGCTTGCTCCAGCCAAGGAGGAACCGCTAATTCTAATCCTTCTACCAGTGACAACCCTGGCACGGTAGTCACTACGCCGTCCGACGACCAGTCAGGCTCAGCAACGGGTAATGGCTCATCTGGTTCCGTTGATAACGGTCAGCCGTCTGGAACGACGGATACCTCTTCCCCATCGACTGGGACAAACAATGGCGCTTCCACTGGGTCTGGGTCTAGTTCTGGTTCCGGGTCTGACGCTGCAGCTACTCCGATCTCGACTTCCGCTTCGACGATAACGAATGTGACGGCTCTCCGCCTTGTCGATGCGAATTCCGGCTGGCTTGGCGGCAGCGGTCAGATCGCGTTTACGAAAGACGGGGGCAAGACATGGAAGGTTCAATATCGGGGGTCAGTTGATATTCACCAGATTTTCGCGCTCAACGCATCGAAGGTATGGGCTGTCCTCGGCAGTGAATCGAGCGCATCTTGGAATTTGATCAGCTCGACGGATGGCGGCGCTCACTGGAAGAATGCAGGCACTGTACCGGGCGGGTCATTCCTGCACTTTACAAGTGATAAGGTTGGTTTCTCAGGCAGCTATATGACGGAGGATGGCGGAGCTACTTGGAAAGAGTTTGCCGAACCAGCCAATATCGTCGGTGAAGCTTATTACCATGACGCCGCTAATGGCTGGGCCGTGCAGTTTGACAATGGCAAATATAATTTCCTTCATACATCAGACGGCGGAGTTACGTGGACAACCGTCATGTCCCGCACAACAGAAGCTTCAGTAACAGGCAGCGTCATCCGCTCTGCTGGCGCAAACGACGCTTGGATTGAGCTGAAAGGCGAATCTGGCATGACGCAGACGTCTTATGTGCTGTTCCATACAACAGATGGCGGCAAAAACTGGCTGCCAGCCGTTGTCCATAACACCGCCGGTGCAGGTCCAGCTCCAGGCTTCACCAATAATGACACGAGCTACTTCGGCGGTACGGGCAGCACCCCAGGCGAGCTGTACGTCGTCAATTCGCAAATCGCCTACATGGGTGGACGCTGCATGGCTTGTGACAATGCCAACACGATTATGGAGACGACGGACGGCGGCAAAACATGGGCGGTTCGCAAAGACCAATTCACAGGGTACGGCAATCAGGTCATTGCTGCAACTGATGCGAAGCATTTGTGGCTGATCACGAACGACTTCTCTTCGTCCTCCGTCCTGTACACGACAGCTGATGGCGGCAAGAAATTCAGTACCATTCATAAATTCGCGAAGCCGAAGACGGCGCAGTAAGAAATGGGTTTTCCCGATAAGCAGAAAAACGACCGCATGCAGCTTGAGTAAGCTGTGTGCGGTCGTTTTGTTTGTGTATAAAAATTATTTGCCTGCTTTGCTCCGATCTCTCGGCAGCAAGAACGCCAGGAAGCCGAGCAGCGGCAGGAAGCTCGCGAACGTCATCATGTCCGCGCGGCCCATCATAAGCGACAGCTTGCCGAGCGCAACGGCGCCAACGGCGCCCATGCCGAAAGCAAGACCTGTAATTAGACCGGATGCCATGCCGATATTACCTGGCAGCAGCTGCTGCGCGTATACAACGGTGACGGAGAAACCGGACTGCAGAATAAGTCCTGTTAAGAAGATAACCGGATAAATCCAGAACTGAGGCAAATGCGGCAAAATAAGTGCGAACGGTGCAGCTCCGGCGACGGACAGCACAATCATTTTTTTCAGACCAATCTTGTCTGCCAGTACTCCACCGAAGAACGTGCCAATAACGCCAGCCGCCATGTACAGGAAGACCGGAATTTGCGCCGCCTTCTTGGACAAGCCATACTCATCCTCCGCGAAGAACTGGTAGAACGTTGTGACGCCCGAGAAATACCAGGAACGTGCGAATACGATCAACACAAGCAGCGTCAGTGCCCAAGCAACCATCCGTTTCGTAGGTGCAATCGTGGAAACAGTCGAATCGGCCGCCCCGCCACCTCTACGCTGCGGCCTACCTTGCGTCCGCAACTGCGTACGGTACCACGGTGCGACGCGTGCCAACAGCACAATCGCTATAGCAGCAATAATGGTGCCCCATATTGCGCCATGCTGTCCGAGCGGTATGAAGATGAAGATCGTCATGAGCGGCGCTAGCATCTGGCCGAAGTTGCCGCCGACCTGATAGATCGACTGCGCTAACCCTTTACGGCCGCCAGCTGCAAAATGCACAACCCTCGACCCTTCGGGATGAAATACAGCAGAACCTAAGCCAATGAGTACGACGCCACCGAGAAGCGTCCAGAAGCTTGGCGCATACGCAAGGATGATCATGCCAATAAAGCTAAGCCCCATGGCCACAGGCAGCATGAATGGCATCGGCCTGCGGTCCGAGAATTGGCCGACGAGCGGCTGCATGACGGATGACGTCATATTAAGCGTAAAGACGATCCAGCCAAGCTGGACATCATTGAGCGTGAGCGAATCCTTAATAACAGGGAATAATGCCGTTACGACAGCTTGCATCGCATCGTTCAACAGATGGGACGCGCTGATTGCGAACAAAATCGAATAGATCGTAGCTGTGCCAATCGTCCTTATTCGGCCGGCATCGGCGGCGTGTGACATGTGCAGCATCTCCTTCTTTTCAGTTCCAGAACTGGATTGTAACAGGGTTCGTTCGTACGGTTCCTATGCTATTGGACGATACCACAGGTATGGGGTGATGACAACTATATAAAAGAAAGTAAATGGTATATACACCCAAAAGTTTATCGGTCATAATGGAATTGAAAATGTGGCAAAAAGAAGCGGAGGTATTCTATACAATGACCCTTTCTCTTGCAACGCCTTACGAGCTAGGCGGATTGAAGCTGAACAATCGTATTGTTATGCCGCCCATGTGCCAATATTCCGCAATCGGCAAAGATGGCATGCCAACGGACTGGCACTACGTTCACTACGTATCCCGCGCAGTTGGCGGTACCGGCCTTATTATTATCGAGATGACCAACATCGAGCCGGATGGCCGGATTTCGGATCAATGTCTTGGCCTCTGGTCTGACGAGCATATCCCAGCTTTCGCCCGGATGGTCGAAGGCATGCAGCAGCACGGCTCCAAGGTATCGATTCAAATCGCGCATGCCGGACGCAAATCGACTTGTGCGGAAGTTCCCGTCAGTTCTTCGAATCAAGCATTCAGCGATCAATATAAACAACCTCGCGCATTGACGACGGACGAGGTGAAGCGGATGGTTGAGCAATACCGCGACGCAGCAGTCCGCGCAGTCAAAGCCGGCGTAAACTCCATTCAGCTGCACGGTGCACACGGCTATCTCATTCACCAATTCCACTCGCCAAGCATCAACAACCGAACGGACGAGTACGGCGATGATCCAACCCGCTTCGGCGTTGAAGTCATTCAGGCTGTACGGAGTGCTATTCCTTCTGGCATGAACCTTCAGATCCGCGTATCGGCGGTCGACTATGGCGTCGGCGGATATGATGTGAATTACGGAATCGAGGTTTGCCAAAAGTATGCGGCCGCAGGCGTCGATCTGCTCGACATCTCGACTGGCGGCGGCGTGTCCGTCAATGCACTGCCACCCAACATCGGCCCGGGCTACCAGCTCCCGGTTGCCCGCGCAGTGAAACAGGCAATCGGCCTCCCGGTCATCGCCGTCGGCCTCCTCGATGAGCCGAAACTCGCGCACGCCGCGCTCGTAAACGGTGATTGCGACCTCGTCGCAGTCGGACGCGGCATGCTGCGCGATCCATATTGGGCGCTGCATGCACTGCAGGCGACTGGCACGAAGCCAGCCGCGCCGAAGGCGTATGAGCGCGGATATCTGTGAGAATAGGGGCTTCGCCCCTTTTGACCCCGATGGTTTTCTGATAATGAAGAATTCTACCCACCTAAATCCTCCCTGCTAGGGAGGACCCCATGGGACTCCCGTCCCCTGGACCCCGGAAGGAGAAACGTGGGATGAGCAGGGGCGCGGGTAACATTACTGAGTGCTAAGAGTCGCGTGCCCCTATGGGGCAAGCTTACTTTTGGCTTTTGGTGCGGAACCCTGGAACTTCGCGTTTACCTTATGGGGGTTAACTTTCAGTGCTAGAAGATGTGTTCCAAACAGAAAGAAGCGCTGCTCAGCAGCGCTTCTTTCTGTTTTTGTTATCTTGTTCTATATTCCGTGAGCGGAAGTCTGACGCGAACGACTAATCCCCCCTATATAAAGGGAATGAATGAGCAACGGCTCCAGCGGAGAGGGCAGTATCATTCTGTAGAAGCAAAGCTTATGCTTCCGATGCAGCTTTCCTCCGGAAAGCTTTTAGCTCGCCTTTGTGTCCGGATTGTTACCACTTCTGATCTTACCTAATCAGAACAATCTGGACACAACAGCGATCGGAAGAATGATCTGCCATCGGAGCGTTCGAATCAGCAACCAGTGTTCGAATCATCTACTCAACCAGATTATTTCAATCACCGATTTCAATCACCGGCCACTATCGAACAGCCTCCGATACTGATCCGGCGTCATGCTTTCCGCTTCGCGAAACTTGCGAATGAAGTAGCTGCTCTGGCCGAAGCCGGCTTCGATTGCAATCTGCTTAACGGGTCGGCTCGTGGAAAGCAGCATTCGCTTCGCTTCCGTGACGCGGCTCTCCGTCAGAAACTCCACTGGCGTCTTCCCCGTCGTCTGGCGGAACAACCGGCAGAAATGTGCCGTGCTGTAGCCGGAGGTTTCCGCCAGCTCCGCTATGGTCAGCGGCTCAACGCAGCGTGTGCGAATGAGCTCTGCCGCAGCGCGAATCCGCTCCTGCGCGCTTCGCAGCAGCGGATTATCGAGACTGACGCCATGCTCTCGGATCGTAAGCAGCAGTTCATACAGCAGCGCCGAGATGTGCGCCTCGTCCTCCTTCGTCGACTCCTTGCACGCCTCTTTCAGTTGATCGAACAACTGCCTGAGCTTCTCTGCCGCCGTGAACGAGAACAGCCACACGTCCTCCCCATCTCGCATCAGGTCCGCCCAAGGCATCGCCTCATAATGCACCCAATGAATATCCCATGGATTACTCGCAGATGCTCCATATTGTTGAGCAGCGCCGGGACGGTATAGAAAGCCGTCTCCTTCGCGCAGCGTATATCGTTTGCCCCGATAATCCAACCAGCCTTCGCCGCTAAATACAAGGTGAAGGTTGTAATAGCCGAACTGTCCGCCTTGGCGTTCACATGTATGATGCGGCGCTTCCGCATAATGCCCAACCGACTCTGGATAGCATACATAACTCGGCTGAAACGGTCGGCGCATGAACAGATGCTCCCAGATCATGTCGGTCTCCTCTCCTTCTCGCCTTCAACTATCGTTGAGCCGCAATCTTCGATTGCGGAGTTATTCCTTCAACTATCGTTGGCCGTAACCTTCAGTTACGGCGTTATCAACATCGTTATATAGATATCAAAATCGTACTATTCCATCGTTCATCGTCAATTTCTATAATAAAGTTAAACGCATCTCAATAGCAAAATAATAATACGGAACATCTTAAGCGTATGTTTACCGAAGCAAACAATTTGCCCAAAGTTGGAGCAAGAATGAAGCAAATTACTTAGCTTATGCTTACGAAGCAAGTAATTTGCTTACAGGCAGTAGGTTCAAGGATGAAGCAAATTACTTTTAGGAGGATAACTCATCATGGAGAAAGCGCTGCATTCGCGCGATGTGCTGCTGGGCGTCTGCTACTACCCAGAGCATTGGCCAGAGACGATGTGGGAGGACGACTTCCGCCGCATGAAGGAGCTTGGTCTTGAATATGTTCGCATGGCGGAATTCGGCTGGGCGCTGATGGAACCGGAGGAGGGCGTATTCGACTTCTCGCTATTCGACCGTGCTTTTGCGCTTGCGCACCGTCATGGCCTTAACATCATTATCGGCACACCGACGGCAACACCGCCCGCATGGCTGACTCATCGTTATCCCGAGACGCTTAATGCGCAGGCGAACGGCATTTCCTATGAGCACGGGTCGCGCCGGCATTATACATACAATTCGCCCAAATTCCGCGAGTTGTCCGCACGGATCGTCCAACGGATGGCGGAGCATTTCGCAGAACACCCAGGCATCGTCGGCTGGCAGCTCGACAACGAGTTCAACTGCGAGGTGTTCGAATTCTATTCGGCAGCCGATCATACGGCATTCCGTGAATGGCTGAAGGCGAAGTACGGCTCGTTGGCCGCACTTAATGAGGCATGGGGCACCGTATTTTGGAGTCAAACGTATACCGATTGGGAGCAGGTGCATCTGACGCGGAACGTGCCGAGCGACAGTCCGAATCCACATCTCAAGCTGGATGAGAAGCGTTTCTTCTCCGATAGCGTTATCTCCTATGCGCAAATGCAGGCGGACATTGTCCGTGCAGCCGCACCGCGCCATTGGGTGACGACGAACGGCCTGTTCGGCCATCTCGACACGCATAAACTGACTAACGATATGCTTGATTTCATCTCGTATGACAGCTATCCCATGTTCGGCCGCATGTTCCCGGACGGTGGTGAAAATCCGCTGCTCGACCGCCGATTCAGCATGTCGCTGTCGAATGTCCGGTCGATCTCGCCGAACTTCTGCATCATGGAGCAGCAGTCCGGTCCAGGCGGCTGGGTTAACCGCATTGAACAGCCGTCGCCGAAGCCAGGCCAGCTCCGACTGTGGACGTATCAATCGATTGCGCATGGCGCGGATCTGGTCGTCTATTTCCGTTGGCGCACGGCTACGTTCGGGACGGAGATGTATTGGCATGGTCTGCACAATTGGGATAACCGTCCGAACCGCCGCACTCGCGAGGTCGAGCGGATCGCGGAGGAGCTTCGCCGCGCAGGACAAGCCATTGCAGGCAGCCGCTATGAAGCGGAGGTTGCCATCCTTCGCGACTACGATAACGAATGGGATGGCGAGTTCGATAAGTGGCACGGCGGCTACGAATGGACAAGCACATTGTCGTGGTTCAAGCGTCTGCAGCGCCGCCATATCCCGAATGATATGCTGTTCGTCAATGAACAGACAACGCTTGATCAACTGAACCGCTATCAGACGCTAATCTACCCGCATCCGACGATCATTCGCGAAGAGACAGCCAAGCTGTTGGAAGCTTATGTGCAGGGCGGCGGAACGCTTATTATCGGCTGCCGCAGCGGTTATAAGGACGAGACGGGACGCTGCCGGATGACCCCGATGCCTGGACCGCTCGCACCGCTGTGCGGCGTTACAGTCGAGGACTTTACACGAGAAGAACCAGACGGCAGCAGCCCAAGCTTCACGCTTTCGTCGCAGGCATTCGATACGTTCGCAACGTTCACTTCCAACGGCTTCGCCGAGACGCTGGCCGTAACGTCGCCGGATGCTATCGTTCTTGGCCGTTACGATAACAGCAGCTATATGTTTGGTGAGCCTGCGCTCGTCGAGAACAGCAGCGGCGAAGGCCGCACGATCTACTTCGGCGGCGTATTCTCGGATCCGCTTGTCGATCAGCTGATCGACCGTCTCGGCATCACATCACCTGCATCGGATTTGTTGGAGCTGCCTGAATGCATCGAGCTGACGGTGCGCAGCCATGACAAGCCGATATTTGAAGGACAGGACAGCGGACTTCGTATCCACTTCCTGCTGAACTATAGCGGACAATCCGCATCCATCAAGGTTCGCTGCGGCGCAACCGACCTGCTGACTGGCAAACGGTACGTCAAAGGCGCAGCCGAGCTTGACCCATACGCAGCGCTTGCGCTCGTATTCGATGAATAGTCGTCGTAGCTAACGCAAACATGCACCTACGACAAAGCCCCATCCCTCCTGCTTGCCGGCAGAGGGACGGGGCTGTTTTATTTTACGAACGCGCAAGCACTTGCTTGCCTTGTCTCATTAAGAGCACATAATAAACGACATAGTAAGCAAACATGATAAGCATAAGGCCGGACGTCCAGTGGCTGCCCCCTGCTGCGAAGTTGAAGTTCTGACCACGATCTCGCGACATCGTCATCATCTCATACATTCGGTATGCGAACCGTCCAACGAACAAAACCGTCACAATAGTGCCGATCCACACGTTTGCTTTGTAATACAGCTCTGCACCGCGCCGTTCAAACACCGTCATCGTCGCCCCCGCAATCCCCAGCGCCGCGCCAATTAGAATGCCGATTATATCCGAGATCATGCTGACGATACTGAACCCGCTCTGCGTCATAAAAATAATACCAATCACCGCCAGCAGCACAATTCGAAACGTCAGTCGATTGGAACGCAGCTCGCTCCACGAGAAATTTCTCTGTACCCGCCGAACAATGCGAAAACCTACTAAGCATACTAGCAAAATAATAATGATTTGCTGCATCTATGATGCCTCCCTTTCATGTCATCGTTCATCGTTATTGGCCTCCATCTCAACTGAAACCATCATAGCGCGAAACCGCTTGTCCCTTCGACCAACCTAGGATAGAACCTTATCGCCACCTCTCTATACCTGTAGGTAGATATGATTGGCCCACGCCTCAACTGCATTGCACTGCGCCGCATCGCACAGCTACAATGAACGTACTAGGGCACAAGGTCGGAGGATATAGGATGGATCAAAATAATGATCGGCGCACCAACATCCGCGCAGCTGTAGGGGCGATACTTATCGCCATATTGATGCATATGAATGATTTCTTCACAGGCGCTCCTATTCGCATCGCACTGAACATCCTCATCTATGCAACGTTCGTCAGCCGCTTCTTATTACGGGATTTCTGGCGAACGCCGCGAATGTCGATTGTATTCGTTGTGCTGGCAGCTTTGGAGACAGCGGCGGGCATCATCTGGTTTGAAGAAAAAGTACTTATTTACTTTCTCGCCGTTATTATCGTGACGACAGCGATCCGGCTGTCTCTTGGGCCGAGGCGTGTCCCGCTTCTCGCTACCATGATCACGGTTGCCGGCGTATATGCGGCCTTCGGTCATGTCAATGTGCTCAGCTTCACTTCCTTCGTTATTATCACCATTTTCTTCTATATCAACGTCCAAAGCCGACGCCAACGCGACGCGATCTTCGAAGAAAACAAACGCAACTTAGTTGAGCTGCAGGAAGCGTATACGCACCTACAGGAAGCTTCCGTTACGTCGATGCATAATGCCGTGCTGGATGAACGGACGCGCATTGCCCGTGACATTCACGACGCTGTCGGACACAGTCTCACCTCACTTATTGTGCAAATGCAGGCGCTCCGCTATATGATCGCCAAAGACCCTGCGCAGGCGGAGCAGTCGCTTACCGGCATGCTGGAGGTCGCTCGCCAAGGCTTGCAGGACATTCGAACGTCCGTTCACGCGCTTGCAGACGATCGGTCCGTATCCGGTCTCGCGCCGCTCCGCGCCTTGCTCGCTCGCATGGAGGCAACGACAGCGATTACGTATGATTTTCAAGCCGATGCGCTGACCGAGGAAGACGTCGATGCCGCAGATTCCACGCTGCTCTTCAGCATTATGCAGGAGGCGATCACCAATATCGTGCGCCATGCCAGAGCGACTCATGTCAGGGTGCGGATTAGCCAAAAGGCTGGGCGCATCGTGCTGCATATTCGAGATAACGGCCATGCTGTTGCAGACGAACCCATCCAGGAAGGTTTTGGGCTAAAAATGATGCGGGCAAGACTCGAGGAAGGCGGCGGGATCTTGAAGGTTGGAGCAGGTGAACCGCACGGTTTGGAGATTACAGCGGAGCTGCCGATCGGCGCTGCCGACACGGAAATGAGGGAACATGACAACGATGACAACATCGATCGATAAAATCAAAGTGCTGCTCGTCGATGATCAGAAGATGATCCGACAAGGGTTCAGCTATGTCATCGGCTTGCAGGATGATATGGAAATTGTCGGCGAAGCAGCGGATGGCAGAGAAGCCGTCAAACAGGCGCTTGCGCTCCGCCCCGACATCATTCTGATGGACATTCAGATGCCGAACATGACAGGCATTGAAGCGTCACAAGCGATCATCAAGCAGCTTCCCGACGTTCGAATCGTCATCCTGACGACGTTCAACGATCCCGACTATATTTATGAGGTCATCCGATCTGGCGCAGTCGGCTACCTGCTCAAGGATGCGGATGTAGAGGATATGCTGGAGGCGGTACGGTCCGCCTATCGCGGCGAAGCCGTGTATCGGACAGACTTGGCAGCCGGCGCGCTGTCCCGTGCAATCTCGTCGACCTACATCATCTCCGATCCAGCAGGCAGTGACACACCGCTGCTGGAACCGTTGACCGAACGCGAGATGGAGATTTTGCAGGAGATGGCCTACGGACTGCGCAATGACCGCATCGCACAAAAGTTGTTCATCAGCGAGGGTACGGTCAAATCTCATGTCCATCGCATTCTGCAGAAGTTCGGCTGCGAAGACCGCACGCAAGTCGTCGTAAACGCGCTGCGCCGGGGTATGGTGAAGTAACGGATGAATGGCGAAGTTATTAAGTGTGGACAACACACTCAATGGTCTATGAACAAGGGTTACGCACAGTTAGGTGTGGTTAAGTCACGCCTATATGTGAATGGAGAGCGCTAACGAAACATTGGCGAGTCATGAGATGTGAATATCCCACACCTAATGGACCCCGCGTGGATGTTAAACACAAATAAACGTGGATGAACCACGTTTATTTGTGCATACCGATCATGTTCTACTGTTCAAACATATTGATGAATCCACTCTTTAATCCGAGACGCCACAACGGTGACATCCGTTTCGGTTGTATCAATCGTCGGCATCGGCGGATCATACGCTGTATGTGAAATTTCAAGCAGCTTCTCCGCGAAGTCCCTGTGCGTCTCAATCATCTCCTCGGACCAATTCCGGGCACGCAGACGCTGCTCGCGCGTCTCGGCATTACAGTGCAGGTTTAAGTAATACACATGCTCGAACGAAGAATAGTCGGCACATTTCGCAATATCCCAAGGCATCATCGTGCCGCATAGAATCGTCATACGTCCGCTCTGCGCCACATTTCGGGCAACACGAAGCCAAATGTTCCGCATTTTCTCCCAATCGTGGCCAATAAACTCCACAAGATCGTCCAGGTCAAAAATATCAAACTCCGGCAGGATCTCACGCAGCGCGTCAATGACATACGTTTTCCCTGATCCGCTTGCACCTGTCACAATAAACAATGGCAGCTTCTGTTTCAATTAGCATCCCCCTTGACCTTGGCCAACTAAGAAGTTGCATCGTTACTTGATTTAAAATAAGTCGGGCCATATTCGGTGAGTTTAGATAAGTCGTCCCGCGAGATTTCTACAACTTCATGGGCTGATTTTTCGTTTATATTCATACGGTACAATTTATATTGGTCGGATGGTTTCTCGCTGACGCAATCAATTGCGCTGCCATCAAGGGACCAAAGCACATAGGCTGTGGATATATAGCTATCGGTTGAAAGATTGTGTACTTTGTTATCGCTGCCACTAACAATTGCGATCTTGCTTGAGCTCGTATCGCCGTAAGCTACAGCTAAAGAAGCATTTTTGGGTGACCAATTATAGGCCTGCACGGATTCTACAAACCCATTACCTTGCGCTTCAATTTCTTTATTCAGATCGACACTGTCGCCATTGCTTAAATTAATCATAAACACATTAGATCCCGGACCGTAAAAGAAGCTGACAGCTAACATCTTTTTATCAGCGGACAGTGAGATGGATTGGACTTTAGAGACGTTCAAAGCAGGTTTGATCGAATAGGATTTGCCTCCTGCCGCAATCGTAATATTTTGCAGAGATAGCGAGTCTGGTCCTTCGCCTTCTTTATGTTTATCGGCAGTTACTATGATGTCATCCGAATCCGAACGCCATGAGAATTTATTATCGTTATCGTCCAACTTACCTGTGGTCTCATTGTTAAAGTACAAGGAAGGATCGAACTGCTCAGTTGTAGGTGATTGGTTCGATTCCTTATTATCGTTCGTGCAGCCGCTTACTAAGACGATAGAAATCAGAATGATTAAGGAAAAGAGAAGCTGTCTTTGTTTCATGATTAATCCTCGCTTTCATTTTAAGGGAAAAATATCCATTCGTATATAAAGTGAAACGTTAAAAGGTATAGGGATGTTGCGGATTTACTTTTGATAATTTGACATGGACAAACAAAAACCCTGACGCCGCATTGGCATCAGGGTTTTCATTTCTTAATATTTGCGATAATCGTCCTCGTCGCCTGACGACCTCTGCAGCAATACCATTAGTCCGCCCAATACGATAAGCGAAGCCGTCAGTCCTTGCAGACCATTGAACGGCGCGATCGCGGTAATCGACAGAAGAGCGAAGAAGATCACCGCAGCGCCGCCGAGCACGAATACCGGAAGCAGCAGCCAGAAGCCGCGATAGCCGAACAGGTAGAACTCGAACAAACCAAAGGCAACTGCGAGCAGGAAGCCCGGCCATACGGTTGCCCACGCGTCAAACAGCATGCCTGCTTGACATGTCAAGCCGGTGACGAGGAGAATGCCGCCCGGAATGAGGAGGCCTGCTGCGGGCTTTGATCTTTTGTACAAATACGCCACGTGGAAGAAGATGCCCAGCGGTAGAATGAACAGCGTCGGCCAGAAGTAGGTGATAATGCTGGCACCGTCGGCATATGAGCGGCCATCTGAAGACTGCGCCTGAATGAGCAGCCAAATAATGCCCGCCGCAACGGCGATCACACCGTAATTGCGCCGCATCGTCATGAAGATATCCCCCTTAAAGTAATTTGCTTGCTTCTTCTTTACTACTTCCTGAGAGCAAATTGCTTGCTTCGTAAGCATACGCTAAGTAATTTGCTTGCATCTGTATTCTGCTTACCTGACGTAAACAGACGCTTGAATGTTGAATGGAACTTCACTGACGCTAGGTTACCACCGACACTTGACCATGTAAATGCTTCTAGGGCAAAACCCGACCTAAGTCGGGAACCGTCTCCGCCCTCGGGTCAAATGCGTCGGGAACGCCAGACTGAGCGCTGGGCTTTTTGGTATCATTTTACCCGTACGCCATATACTCGGACATGATCCGCTCGATATTAAACGGGCTCACTGCAACCACGTTACCTTCCTCCGTAATCAACGCTCAAGCCGGTCGAAACAAAATGGAGATAACTATTCACCATTAGCCCTACCAAAGGAGATTGTGCTAGGCAAATCAGTGCCCGCTAATCGTTCATAAGCTCCCTTAATGTCAGGTACATATTCTTTAGTAAGAATCACTCCTGCTACAATTTTATTAATGACAACTAGCTCATCTCGATTAAATGTTATGAGTTCTGGAATTAAACTTTGTATTGGTTTTTCAAAATAGGATGACAGGGCATCGGCTACAGATTTCATCTCATCCTCAGAAAGCTTTTCACACTGAGCTGTGATGGTTTGAATCATTTCCTTCATGATAGGAATCACTCCTCTACGATTTCCCGCATTACACCTAATACTGCCGCTTTCCCACTTCATCTTTGGCCATCGTCTCGGTGTAGACGCTCTCCGGCGTCGAGATCCGCTTCGGCAGCTGCCGGCCTTCGGCCAGCTCCTTGACGGCCTGCATCAGAATCGGACCAAGCAGCGGGTTGCATTCGACGATGCAGTTGATTTTGCCTGCGGCCATCATCTCGAAGCCCGCCTTCGTACCATCCACCGATATAATAATGATGTCCTTCCCAGGACGAAGGCCATACTCTTCGATCGCTTCGACTGCGCCAAGCGCCATATCGTCATTGTGCGCGTACAGCACCTTGATGTTCGCGCCTTCCTCCTCGAGGAAGCGGCGCATCGTCTCCTTGCCCTTCTCGAACGTAAAGTCTGCCGCCTCGCTTCGCAGCAGGACGACATTCGCTTTCTTTTTCTCCAGTTGATCGCGGAAGCCTTTGCCCCGCTCGATCGATGGGGACGAGCCTTCTGTCCCTCTCAGCTCCACAAGACCGACGGGACCGGACATGCCGCGTATTTTGTCCACGAGATATTTGCCAGCCTTCTGCCCTTCCTCATAGAAGTCCGAGCCGATGAACGACACATATAAGGACGGGTCACTCACATTCGCACTACGGTCCGAGATGATGACAGGAATGCCTGCGTCCTTCGCTTCCTTCAGCACCGGCTCCCAGCCCGTCTCAATGACCGGCGCAATCGCAATCACATCCACCTTGCGCTGGATGAACGAGCGGACGGCTTCGATCTGCTTCTGTTGGGATTGGTCCGCATTGTCGAACAGCAGATCAATGCCCGCCTCAGTCGCCGCTTCCTTAATCGACCTCGTATTCGCATTCCGCCAATCGCTCTCCGTCCCCAATTGCGAGAAGCCGAGCACGAGCGGCCGCTGTGCAGCCGGCGGTGTCGCATCTCCCGTATCCGATAAACCGTCCGTCTGCAGCACAGCCGTATCCGAAGTTACACTACCAGTATCGGTGCTGGCCTTCGGATCGCCTCCTTGGCAGCCCGCCAACACAGGCAGCAGAAGGAACAACGTAATAATCATCCCTATAGAAAAATGCGCGCGCCGCGCAAGCTTCGACCCGACCCTCACGGATGAATCCTCCTAAAAGCAATTTGCCTTCATCTTCGATACTACTACCTGAAGGCAAATTGCTTGCTTCGTAAGCATACGCTTAGCAATTTGCCTTCATCTTCGATACTACTACCTGAAGGCAAATTGCTTGCTTTGTAAGCATTCGCTTAGCAATTTGCCGCTTCGTAAACCTATCCTATTACACTCCAGCGGCGGACGATGCCAGGCACCGTCCGCCGTATAACCACTGCCTATATCGTTCGCTTCTCTCTCTGTATATTCCTGCACTTCTATTACATGATCGTAAAGTTCGGTTCTCGGACTTACGCCATCTTCTCGACGCTGCCTGTTTTGCGGTCGCTGCGCATCGTGAACAAACGCTGCAGCACAATGAACGCGAACAGCAGAATGCCGATAATGATACGCGTCCACCACGAGCTAAGCGTTCCCTGGAAGACGATGAGCGTCTGGATAACGCCGTAGATCATAACGCCGGCGAACGTACCGAATACATAACCGACTCCGCCCGTCAGCAGCGTACCGCCAATGACCGTAGCTGCAATCGCGTCGAGCTCCAGTCCAACGGCGTGAAGGCCGTAACCGGACAGCATGTAGAACGTGAAGACGACACCGCCCAGCGCCGAGCAGAAGCCGCTGAACATATACACCATGATTTTCGTCCGAGCGACCGGCAAACCCATCAGCAGCGCCGACTGCTCACTGCCGCCAATCGCATACGTCGTCCGGCCGAAGCGCGTATAATGCGCGATGTAGATGGCCAGCACAAGCACGACGAGCGCGATAATGACGCTTGGCGAGACGAAGTAGTCGCCGAATCGAATTTTCGTCTGTGCCATATCCGTGTAGAAGCCGTTATCGATCGTAATCGTGTTGATGCTGATTAAGTAGCATAAGCCGCGCGCAAGAAACATTCCGGCTAAGGTGACGATGAACGGCTGGATTTTGAAGTAATGAATGAGCGCCCCCATCGCCGCTCCGAACAGTGCTCCGACTGCGAGCACGAACGGAATAACTGCCCATGCGGGCCATCCGCCCTGCTGCAATAAGCCTGCGGACAGCATCGTCGTCAGAGCGACCATCGAGCCGACCGACAGATCAATGCCGCCGGACACGATTACGAACGTCATGCCGATCGCGACGATAAGCAGGAATGCGTTATCGATCAACAGATTGAACAACACTTGTGCAGAGAAAAAGCCAGTATAGCGGAATGAACCCGTCATAAACATGAGAATGAACAGCGCAATCGTAGCCGCTACCGGCAGATGCTGCCGTTTAAGCATGACGCGTCACCTCCCGCTCGGCTGGATAACGGCGAGTCTTCCAGCGGCTGATGATCGCCTTGCGGAACGGCTCCGACTGAATGAGGCATACCGCCATTACAACGACAGCCTTGACGACGAGCGTCACTTCCGGCTTTACGCCAACGGAATAGATCGTCGTTGTCAACGTCTGGATCATCAGTGCGCCAACAATCGTACCCGTCAAGTAGAAACGTCCGCCTGTCAACGAGGTGCCGCCGATAACAACGGCAAGAATCGCATCGAGCTCGATCCATAAACCGGCGTTATTGCCGTCCGCGCTCGCAACGTTGCCGCTAAGGATCAATCCCGCAACGCCTGCGCACAGACCGCAAAACATATAGACGATGATCATAACGGTTTTCGCCCGAATGCCGGCCAGACGGCTCGCCTCCGGGTTGCAGCCAACCGACTCGATATACAGGCCAAGCGCCGTACGGCGAGTCAGCAGCGCGGAGATCGCGAATACGATCGCCACGAGGAATATCGAGAAAGGCAGCCCCGCGAGCGAGCCCGCTCCGATATATTGATACGGCGTGCTCGACACCGTAATGATTTGCCCGTCTGTTATGAGCTGTGCAATGCCGCGTCCCGCTACCATCAGAATGAGCGTTGCGATAATCGGCTGAATGCCGGTAATGGAGACGAGCAGCCCGTTCCATAAGCCAAGTGCTATCGACAGCACGAGCGCCATCACAACAGCGTAGATGACTAAGGATACGGCGTTCTGATCGCTTCCTTTGCTAATCATCTGGCACGCAAGCGCACCTGCGATCGCCACGACCGAACCAACCGATAAGTCGATGCCCCGCGTTGCGATAACCGTCGTCATGCCGATCGCTACTAGCATGAGCGGCGCCCCGAAGTTCAGAATATCGATTAAGCTGCCATACAGATGCCCTTCCCGGACTACGACCTTGAAGAACGATGGCGAATAAAACAAATTGAACAATAGCAGCGCCATCCACAGTGCCATCGGCCAGAACAAATGATGCTTATACGTACGGTTCAGCCAGCTTGTTGGTTTGCCTGTTGCGTAGCGCCCCTTCGTATCCCCCGTCATGCTCCCCCACCTCCTGCGATTGCCTTCATGATGCGCTGCTCATCCATCTCTTCCTTGCCGATCTCTTCGACCTTCACCCGATCGCGCAGTACCGCGATTCGATCGCTGACGCGAAGCACTTCTTCGAGCTCCGACGATACGTACAGCACCGACATCCCTTCCTCGCGCGACAACGTCATGACCAGCCGCTGAATCTCAGCCTTGGCGCCGATGTCGATGCCGCGCGTTGGCTCGTCGAGAATGAGCAGCTTCGGCTGGGTCAGCAGCCACCTTCCGAGAATGACCTTCTGCTGATTGCCGCCGCTCAAGTTCTTCACGAGCTGTTCCGGGTTCGGCGGGTGAATGTTGAGCGTCTTAATGTATTTCTCAGCAATCTCGTTCTGCCGCTTGCGCGAAATCGTCTTGAACCAGCCCCGCGTCGCCTGGAGCGCCACGACAATGTTCTCGCGAACGGTGAGGTCCTCGATAATGCCTTCCGTCTTCCGGTTCTCTGGGCAAAAGGCCAAGCCTGCATCAATCGCCCCACGCGGCGAATGAACGCCGCCCTTGCCTGCGCCCTCAACGTGCAGCTTGCCTTGGTCGGCACGATCCGCGCCGTACAGCAGACGCGCAAGCTCCGTCCGGCCAGAGCCAAGCAGCCCCGCGAGTCCAATGACTTCGCCGCGGCCGATCGACAGATTGAACGGCTCAATCGCGCCTTTGCGGCCAAGCCCGCTCGCTGCCACGATCGCAGCATGATCATCCGACATACGCGAGTCGCCAGCCGTCTTCGGCAGCTCGTCTAGCATCGTCAGCTCCTTGCCGATCATGCGGGAGACGAGCTCCAGCCTTGGCAGCTCCGACGCCTTGTACTCTGCGATCAGTTCTCCGCCGCGAAGAATCGTAATTCGGTCCGAGATTTCATACACTTGGTCGATAAAGTGCGTCACGAACAGAATCGCCATCCCTTCGCCGCGAAGCTTGCGCACGACCTCGAACAACCGGGCAACCTCGCCCCGATCGAGGCTGGAGGTCGGCTCATCGAGAATGAGCACCTTCGCCTTAATATCAATGGCTCTCGCGATCGCGACAAGCTGCTGGATCGCGACGGGGTATTCGCTGAGCGGCAGCGTCACGTCGACGCGAAGATGAAGCCGCTCTTCGAGCAGCTGCGCGGCGCGGCGGTTCATTTCCTTCCACTGAATCCGGCCGAAGCGGCGCGGCTCGCGGCCGATATAGATATTTTCCGCAACGGACAGGTTCGTACATAGATTGACCTCTTGATACACGGTGCTGATGCCAGCCCCCTGCGCCTCCTGCGGGCTGTGCACGACAAGCCGCTTCCCTTCCATCTCGACCGTGCCCTCGTCAATCGAATAAACGCCGGTCAGCACCTTGATGAGCGTGGACTTGCCTGCCCCATTCTCGCCCATGAGCGCATGTACTTCCCCGGGAAATAATCGAAAATCAACGCCGGACAACGCCCGTACGCCAGGAAAGCCCTTGTGAATATTCGTCAGCTTCAGAACAGGCTCTGCTCCCGTTTGCTGTGCCATCCATGCTCCTCCCCTCTGCCGCAAACAAAAGCCGCTTCGTCCGATCGCTCGTGCCGAAGCGGCTTGCGCATGTGGCTGTTAATGATTAGTATTTGCGATCAGGCAGCGCGGCCTTCGCTTCTTCGGATGTGAACGTGCCTTCCTTCGTTACGATCCGTTTCTCGATCGTTTTGCCGGCGAGGACGTCGCGCACAGCGTCCATCAGCTGTGGTCCGAGGAGCGGATTGCACTCGACGATGTAGTTGATTTTGCCTTCGCTTGCTGCTTGCATGCCGTCATGTACAGCGTCGACGGAGATGATTTTGATATCCACGCCTGGCTTCAGACCAGCCGCTTCGATTGCTTGGATCGCGCCGAGCGCCATGTCGTCGTTATGTGCATACAGCACGTCGATCTTCGGATTCGCTTTCAGGAACGCCTGCATAACCTCTTTGCCTTTCGCACGCGTGAAGTCGCCCGTTTGCGAAGCGATGATTTTCAGATGGGAGTTGCCTTTGATCGCTTCTTCGAAGCCCGCTTTGCGGTCGATCGCCGGAGCGGAGCCCGTCGTGCCTTGCAGCTCGACGATGTTCACGTCTGCCGACGCGTCCTTGTATTGGTCAGAGAGCCATTGGCCCGCTTTCTTGCCTTCTTCCACGAAGTCGGAGCCGATGAACGTTACGTACAGCGATTCGTCCTTCGAATCTACCGCACGGTCCGTCAGGATGACCGGAATGCCAGCGTCCTTCGCTTCCTTCAGTACCGTATCCCAACCAGACTCGACGACTGGCGAGAATGCGATAACGTCGACCTTTTGCTGAATGAACGTACGGATCGCCTTGATTTGGTTCTCCTGCTTCTGCTGCGCGTCAGAGAACTTCAGATCGAAGCCTGCCTCCGAAGCCGAATCCTTGATCGAGTTCGTGTTCGCCGTACGCCAGCCGCTCTCTGCTCCTACCTGCGCGAAGCCGAGCGAGATGTCGCTTGTGCTGCCCGACGTTTTCTTATCTTCGCTCTTGCCGCACGCCGCAGCGACCAGCACGAGCAGCGTCAGCGAAAGCAGTGTCCACATTTTGGTTCTTCTCTTCACGTTCATAATCCCCCTTAAATATCGATCACCTTGTCGGTGTGAGGTCATTATAAAACGCTTACACGAATGGATTATACGGAGGTTCACGCGAGTTTCGTTCGTTATTTTATGGAGTTGACCGGACGACTCGGAGAGAAAAACCCGATTATTTTGTGCAATAACCTGAGTTTCTTGTTCGGACATTCGGTCAATGGACCGGAATGGGGGATTTTTTGTGATTTTAGGTAAAAATGATTGCGTTTACAACCTATATCCTACCCAAATTTGTTATCATTAGTGCGAGTTCAAAAAGTTTTCTAGTTGGCTGATCTATACAGAAGGGACGACACCATCTATGAAGCTGATCCGATGGCGATGGTCCAGTCTTCGCGCGAAGCTGCTCGTCATGTTCGTTCTGATCTCGTCGGTTCCGATGACTGTAGTCGGCCTCGTCTCCTATCAGAAATCGTTCGCGACCATATCCGGTCACAGCAAAGCGTCCGCCCTGCTCGAAGCCGATCGGCTCGCTCGAGATATCGACGGCTTATTCCAGGATACCGGCAAGCTGCTGGAGCTGGAGGAGAACCCGCAGGTGCTGCGCTTCCTCTTCACTCAGAGCGACACCTACGAGGATGCCAAATCGATACTGCGAACGTTCGAGCTGTACCGCGAAACGTACAAATATGAGGACGTATTGAACATATCGATGGTCAATTTATATGGGCGGGGCATCAGCGAACGCCGTGGCGTGTTCCAGCTGGAGCGCAACCCGCTGCGCAATCCGCATTTTGTAAAGCTGCTGAGCGAGCCCGATCAGGTGCTCAATGTACCGCCTTCGGAAGCGCTGCTGCTGGATCGCGTCGACGGCTTCGAATATGAAGACCGCAACGTCATCTCCATCATGGCAACGATCAAGCAGCGTATTACGAAGGAAGTGATCGGCTTCATCGTCATCGACCTGGATGACAGCATCGTCCGCAAGTTTTGCGATGACAGCCTGATCGGCAAGTCCGGCTACTTCTATGTCGCCAGCTCCGCTGGCAATCCAATCTTCATGCCGTCCGCGGTGAAGTCCGATGCCCTGCCGATCAAACCAGCCGACCTTGGTCCACGGCTCGCAGACGATCGAGAAGGCTTCGTCGAGCGAGGGGTTGGCAAGCCTTTATTCGTCATGTACTCCACCTCTCAGATGACCGGCTGGAAGATCGTCGGCCAGGTCCCGCTGCAAGAAATTATGAAGGACGCCGATGAGATTCGGCAGCTCATTATATTAAGCTTTACGCTTAGTCTAGCTTTTACGATATCGCTGTACTTCTTCGTTACGACTCGTCTCACCCGCCCTGTCCAAGTGCTCATGAACAAAATGCGGCAGGCTGCAGGCGGCTACCTCGAAGCGAAGGTAAAGCCAACCGGTTCGGATGAAATCGCGGACCTTGGCAACAGCTTTAACATTATGCTTGGCAAAATCCGCGAGCTGCTCGATCAGAGCATCAAGGAACGCGAGAACATTCAGAAGGCGGAGCTCCGCGCCCTGCAGGCGCAGATCAATCCGCATTTCCTCTATAACACGCTCGATTCAATCATTTGGATGGCCGAGGCAGGCAAGAATGAGCAGGTTATCCGGCTCGTGCAGGCGCTGGCTCGGTTCTTCCGAATCGGCTTGAACAAGGGAATGGAATGGGTGACGCTGAAGGAGGAGCTCGATCATGTGCGCAGCTATCTCATTATCCAACAGATGCGTTACCGCGATATTCTCGACTACGAGATTGTCGTGCCAGATTCCCTGCTGAACATTCGCCTGCTCAAAATGACGCTCCAGCCGCTCGTCGAGAACGCGTTGTATCACGGCATTAAGAACAAACGCGGACGCGGCACGATTACGATCGCCGCTTCCGTTGATGCGAGCGGCAACCTGCTGCTTGCCGTCGAAGACGACGGCAGCGGTATGAGCGAACAGCGGCTCGTCGAGCTTCGCGAGCTGCTGGCGAAGGGTCGTCTGCCGGAGAAGACCGGCGAAGAAGTATCGGGAGGCTTCGGCCTCCATAACGTACATCAGCGCATACGGCTGTACTATGGCGAGGCATACGGCGTCGAGCTGTACAGCGAAGCGCAGGCTGGCACCCGCGTCATCCTGAAGATTCCGCACCGCATGGGAGGATCGATTTATGAAAAAAGTGATGCTGGTTGATGACGAGATTCTCATCCGCGAGAACATCCGCGACTGCATTCCGTGGGAACAAGAAGGATTCGCCTATTGCGGGGACGCGCCGGACGGCGAGGTCGCACTTCCGCTAATTGATCAGCATGTGCCGGACATCCTCATTACCGATATTAAGATGCCGTTCATGAACGGCCTGGAGCTAAGCCGAATCGTGCGGGACAAATACCCCGAGATGAAGATCATCATCTTGAGCGGTCACGATGAATTCGAATATGCGCGCGAGGCGCTCCGGCTTGGCGTCGAGGACTACTGCCTGAAGCCGGTCAGCGCCGCTGACATTATAAAGCTGCTGCACGAGGTGAGCTGCAAGATCGATCGGCAGCGCCAAGAGCGCGAGCGGCTGGAGAAGCTGGCGAATCGGCTGGCTGCACAGCGCGATGGGTCAGGAGGTTCGGCTGGAGGCGCTGAGCGGACGGTTAGCGCTGGGGTTGCTATGGATGGTGGGACCGGTGTTGCCGGAACCGCGGCAGCTGTTGTGGCTCCCTCTCATGTGCATATGGACCGCCAGCGGTTCATCTCCTTCTTGAAAGTCGGCGTTCCGGCCGAGGCGGATTCATTCATCCGCGAATACCTCTCCCCGCTTCACCGCATCGACTGGTCAGCAGCAAGCTACGGACGTTATGTATTAAACGACCTGACGGTCGAATGCTGGCAGGCAGCTCGCGAGCTGCTGCGAAGCCCCGAGCTGACGACGGAGGAGAACCAACGGTTCACGCAAGCGCTGGCGGAAGTTCGGTCATCGGAGGATGCCGTTCGGTATCTGCTGCTCGTAGCCGAACAGTTCTGGACATGGCGTTCCCAGGCGGCTGGTCGTTACAGCGATCAGCTGCGGGAAATCAAATCATTCATCGACGCGCACATCGGCAATGACAAGCTGTCGCTTCAGGATGCGGCAGCGCATGTTCGCATGAGCCCCTCCCATCTGAGCAAGGTATTCGCGCAGGAAACGGGCGAGACATTTATCGAGTACGTCATGCAGATGCGCATTCGCAAAGCGATGGAGCTGCTGCTGTCGACGAACGATAAAACGTACGAAGTGGCGTTCAAGGTCGGCTATAACGATGCCCACTATTTCTCGGGCGTGTTCCGCAAAGCAACCGGCATGACGCCGCGCGACTTCCGAAAGAGAGGCGTGACGGGTCGTGAGCAGCATGTTGAACGCTAACGAAGGACAGCGAGCTGTGGCTGTAGAGCATCGCCGCAGGAGGCAACGGCGTGGAGTTCTTGATCGGCTTGCTCTGCGGCGCAGCTTGCATGGTTTGCTTGCCGTAATGCTCGTTATGCTGTTTACGACAGGCTGCTGGGGCGGGCACAGCGATGAGGATGGCAGCGACATGGCAACGATTAGTGGATTAACCGATCCTATTGGCGGCGTTTCTACGAAAGAAGTGAAAGCAAACGTCGTTCAGGACAAAGCGGTTAGCCATAATGGACGAACGTTGACGTTCGGCATTTTGTATCCTTTCGCCCATATGTTCTACGAGACGATCACAGAACAAGCCAAGGCGGCGGCCGGACCGCAGCAGGTCTCACTGCTCGTCCAGGCGCCGGATGAGGCGAATGCGGAGCAGCAAATTCGGATGATGGAAAATATGATCAACCGCCATGTCGACGGCATCGCCGTCGATCCGATCGATGCCACAGCGATGCAGCCGGTAATCGACAAAGCCATTGCCGCGGGCATCCCCGTTATCTGCTTCGAGTCCGATGCGCCGGGCAGCCAGCGGCTGTCGTTCATCGGCGCCGACAACCGGCTCGCCGGGCAGCGGATGGGCGGATTGCTCGACGGACTGCTTGGCGGACGCGGCATGATTTTGGTCGAGACAGGCGCTTCTCATATGGACAGCTTGAACAAGCGGCTCGAGGGGCTGCGCTATTACCTTGAGACCTATACCGAGATTCAAATACTCGATGTCCGCTACAACGAGGGCAGTGAAGCGACGGCGCAGACCGACTTGGAGCAGATGATCGATGACCATCCGCATTTTGACGCGTTTATCGCGCTGGATCCGTTGTCCGTGTCGGCCGCTGTACTCGTCTGGAAAGCGATGGGCCTGAACCGCCACGCCCTCACCTTCGGCATGATGCCCGAGATCGAGGACGCGATCCGCAACGGCCAGCTGACCGCCACCGTCTCCCAATATGAGCAGGAATGGGGCGCGCAGATCGTATCGAGGCTGATCCAAGCCGCTGGAGGCCACAAGCTCCCTGCCTTCTCGGACACCGGCATGACCGATGTGACGATGGAGACGCTGAGCCGAGCGGCGGCGGAGAAGTAGCATTCTTATTTGTCTAACGTACAAAAGAAGGCTGGTCATCCGTGGATTAAAGTCCACCGACGACCAGCCTTTTCATCTACTAAGTATCGAATGTGTTGATCTCGATCTTACGTCCGTCTGGATCATAGAACGCGAGCTCTCTGCCGCAGCCGCCACGGTCCACGATTTCTTCGGTGGCCAGCGGTACTCCATGCTCAATCAATCGCGCATACAGCTCCTCGATCTCAGCGTCCTTCACTCGGAACAACAGTACGGCGTGATTATGCCCTTCATCGTTATTGAAGCTAAGTGGCAGCTTATCCTCGGATCGAACGAAGAACAATGTCAGATCAGACGCCGTATGGAGCACAACTAAACCCGCTCCTTCTTGGAGTGGTGAATGATGAGATGCATTCGGATCAAATCCAAAGATGTCGACATACCACTTCGCAGTCGTATAAGGGTCTTTCGCTGGAAGATACAACGTCATTAAATCCATAAGAAAAGGCTGCTTCTTCTCGACAACTTGCTCGCTCATCGTGCTTTCTCCTCTCTACCCCGTCTGGGTAACATTCAAATATTACCGCACATTCGTTCCCATGTAAATGACTATTTGTAAATATTATCCTTAACGTAATATCGGAGAGAAACGAACAAAAAAAGATGACCCCTGATAAATTTCAGAGGTCATCTTCTTGTATAGAGCTAATCATTAACCGCGGCTGCCGAAAAACTCCACCAGCTCGCTGGCGATGATCGACGTTTCGCCGGCGACGATTTTGAAGCTTTGCGGCTTGTTGAACAGCGCTTCGATCTGTGCCGGGAACGTCTGCTTGATGCCCGTCAGCTGCACCGCTTCGTCGAACTTCGCTGGATGGGCTGTTGCGAGCGAGACGATAACGCCGCCCGTACCGCGCTGCTCTGCTGCTGCAACGCCGCAAGCCGAGTGCGGATCAAGGATGTAGCCGTTAGCCGACTCGAAACGTTTGATCGTGTCGAGGCACTCGTCGTTGTCAACGCCATAAGCGCCGAACTCAGAACGAACCTTCGCCAACGTCTCCTCGTTCACGGACAGGTTGCCTTCACTGCGGAATGCGTTCATGAGCGTTTCAATCGCTGCCGTATCTTCGCCCAGTACATAGTACAGGTAGCGCTCGAAGTTGCTCGCAACTTGAATGTCCATCGACGGGCTGTGCGTCATGCGGAAGTTATCCGGCTTGTAAACGCCCGTATCCACGAAGCGCTCCAAGATATTGTTTGCATTCGTCGCAACGATGAGACGGTCAACCGGCAAGCCCATGCGCTTCGCCAGGTAGCCAGCGAAGATATCGCCGAAGTTGCCCGAAGGAACGCTGAAGCTTACTTGCTCTGCGCCGCCAGCCTCTTGCTCTTGAACGCGGAAGTACGCATAGAAGTAGTACACCGTCTGTGCGATGATCCGTACGATGTTGATCGAGTTGATCGCGCACAGGTTGTTTTTCGATTTAAAGTCCAGATCTGCGAACAGGTCTTTAATGATACGTTGGCAATCGTCGAAGTTGCCATGAACGGACAGGTTCAGGACGTTGTCCTCTGTGACTGTCGTCATTTGCAGCTCTTGCACTTTACTTACTTTGCCATGCGGGTGAAGGATACAGATATTGATGCCTTCTTTGCCGCGTACGCCCTCGATGGACGACGCGCCCGTGTCGCCCGACGTTGCGCCGAGGATATTGATCTTAAGGTTCCGCGTACGCGCAACATACGTGTACAGCTGGCCCATGAATTGAAGCGCGATATCTTTGAAGGCAAACGTTGGACCGTGGAACAGCTCCAACAGGTACAGCTTGTCCTTCAGCTTCGTTACCGGTGTTACTTCCGGATGGCGGAACGTCGAGTAGCTGTCTGCTACGAGCTTCTTCAGATCGTCCGCTGGAATTTCATTATTCGTATACAGATCAAGAATCGCCAGCGTCAGCTCTTGGTAAGACAGCTTCGACCACGCCTTCAGCGTCTCTGCAGATACAGTCGGAATTTGCTGCGGAACGAGCAGACCGCCGTCAGTCGCCAATCCCATAAGAAAAGCATCAATAAAGCCTACTCCACTAACATTGCCTCTTGTGCTCATGTACTGCATATAAATTTCCCTCCTACATATATCGACACCGCGTTGCCCATGCCGATTTAAAGCGCACTGTCCTGCGCCTAAGTCATTAGCGTAATTATACGTTCCGCCCGTACAATCGTGCAAACAATTTTGAAAAAATCCGACATTTCCGTATACGTTCAGACAACACTCAGCGGCAATTCAGATTTGTGGTTCAGACTAGGGTCTGTCTTAAGAATGACAAGACGTTCCAATCCGCTGCACGATTACGCAGCATAAGTAAAGGAGCTTAACAATGTCCGCACAACCTGCGAAAACTGCCGTTCAGCTCGGTCAGAGGGATCGACTGCCCGAGATTCAACTCGTACGTGCAATTGCCATTGTCGGCGTACTATGCGTGCATTCTACGTCTAACGCAACGGTCGAAATGACGAACTCAGGCATTTATTGGCTGTATAATTTCATCAACATTATGGCAAAATTCGGGACACCAACATTTATTTTTCTAAGCAGCTTCGTGCTGTTCTATAACTATATCGACCGTCCGATCGGGGCGGGGATGATGAAGTCGTTTTATCGCAAAAGAGCGGTCGGCATTCTTCTCCCGTACCTGCTCTTCTCCATTCTGTATTCCATCGTGACGCATGTGCTGTACTATTCGGACCAATCGCTTGGCGAATCACTGCACAGCTTCATAGTCAAATTGCTGACAGGCAAAGCTTACACCCATTTGTACTTCGTATTCATTAATGCGCAGTTCTATATCCTGTTCCCGTTGGTCTTGTGGCTGTTCCAGAAGCGTCCGCGTCTGATTGCCTGGTCTATTCCGATCGGTCTGGCGATTCAGTGGGGATTCGTTCTGATGAACAAATACGGCATGCAAATCGCCAATAAAGGCAGCTGGTCTCCATCCTACTTTTCTTATTATATGTTAGGAGCGTTCATCGGCATTCAATACCCACGCATCAAGCAGTGGCTGTCGAATCAGCGCAATAATACGAGCAAGCTCACGTTGCAGGCGGTTGGTTCATTAGCTGGTGCTTGGCTGGCTGCAGGCCTTGCGCATGTATGGATCTGGTATGAAGCTCGACTGTACCATACACAGTATAACTCGCTGCTTTATGAGGGCCTGTGGAATGCTTACAGCATCACAAGCGCGTTGGTACTGCTTGGTTTAGCAGCGCTGGGCGTACGGTTTGGACCGCAATGGTTGGTTCGCGTATTAACGCGGCTAGGCGCATTGTCGTTCGGCATCTATTTGCTCCACCCGTTGCTGCTGCTCGCCTATCGCCATTTCCCGCTGAATACAGGAAATTCGATGCTCGTTCATCTGTGGTATGCAGGTGGCTTTACACTTGCGCTATTCGGTACTTGGATCATCGTTGGATCATGCGCTCGCTGGCTGCCATTCGCATCGGCATTGTTCGGTCAACTGCCAGCTAAGCCGAAGAAGAAGGCACAGGCGGACAACAACCAAACGAATTCCTATCGTGTCCCACTGAGCCGTTAATATGTTGTAGAAAAGCAGAAGAGCTGTCCTCTAAGCACATCCGTGTGCATGGGGGGACAGCTCTTGTTTGTCAAACCCGCCTCATCAACACCAACTGACTAATTATGTTTCCTTACCACTCCAGCTGCAGCTCGCGATAATTGTTCTTCACGTACTGATAACCCGAGTAGACCGTCAGCGCAACCGCTGCCAGCATGATCGATAGATCAATCGGAAAGTCGATTACATACTGGAATGGATAGTTGCCTAGCAGCACGGCGGTGATCGCAACGACCTGAAGCACCAGCTTGAGCTTGCCATGCCTGTCCGCAGCAAGTGCGACGCCCTTCTCTGCCGCCAATATGCGAAGACCGGACACCATCACTTCCCGCCCGATGATAACGACCGCGATCCATGACGGAATCATCGTCTGCTGGACCATCATGATGAGAGCTACCGAGACAAGCAGCTTGTCAGCAAGCGGATCTAACAGTTTACCCAGATTCGTAATCATGTTGTATTTGCGTGCGATGTAGCCGTCCAGCTTATCCGTTGCCGATGCAAGAACAAACAATCCAACCGCCCAGTACAAGCCATACTGATTGATATAGCGGAAGATGGCCAGCCGATCCTCCAGCCACGTCGGATAATGCTGGAATACGAGCATGAACAGCGGAATCATTGCGATTCGGATAACCGTTATTTTGTTCGCAAGATTCATCGTCTCACCTCACGTTATCTAATGTTTTCACCTAAGAACCATTACCACTTTTATACAAGACATAATCCGCTGCATAAAGAAAAAAGACACCTAGTCAGGTGCCTTCGTCGTTGTAGAATAATCTTACCCTCAAAACAAACAAGTCTATACTTTCTTTACGAACTCGGACTTTAATTTCATCGCACCGAAACCATCGATTTTGCAATCAATATTATGATCGCCATCGACGAGGCGGATATTTTTGACCTTCGTGCCGATTTTCAGAACAGACGAGCTTCCTTTAACTTTAAGATCTTTGATGATAGCTACCGTGTCACCGTCGTTTAATACATTGCCGTTAGAATCTTTAACTTGCTCGTTGTCATCATTATTGCTCGCTTCCGATTCTTTGGGCCACTCGTGACTGCATTCCGGGCAAATCAATAGCATTCCGTCCTCGTATGTATACGTCGAGCTGCATTCCGGACAATTCGGGATTTCCGACATCATTCACTCTCTCCTAACCTCAGATGGTATTCTTGTAATTCGGACTGGAAACGATGAAACGGACTTGTCAGTGCTTTGATGTTCTTTTCCATTCGCTTCCGCCTTTTGGGATCATTCTTGCAATGATTCAATTGGTCAATGTTTTTATCCATTTTATCTCTGAGCGTATGAATGAATCCCACCGCTGGGTGCTTCGTCGCCAACTCCTGTAGATCAGCAGCTAATGCTTCACCAAGCTGACGAATGGCGGGCAGGTGCAACGGCTTTTCCGCAGCAAAAATATCTGGCGTATGATCTTCGCGAAAGCTTTGTCCCGGTACCTGTCTCCAGAACGCATTCCATTCCTCCAGATAACCTGTTGCGTATAACAAATATTTTAAATTTCCGCACAACCATGCTGTACAGCTCGTATTGCGTGCTGTACACCCAATACCATTCACAAGATGGTGACAACCGTTACAGCAAGAGCCCCCATACTTGATGCAGACCCTACAGATCGATTCGGAACCGACCTCGTTCAGCGCGTTAACGCCAATCTCAATGACCGCTTGTCTGCTCATGCGCATGGGTTGGGCGTGCGAACCGGACTTCGATTGTTCGCTAGCAATAAAGCTCGGCATCGTTCCCCGCCCTTCGTCAAAAAATCAAATATTCAAAAGTATGAATGTAATAAGCATTATAATGCACAACCATCCAAATAACAATTGATGCAGATCCGTTATCAATAAAGCATGATTTGAAAATGTGCTATTATAGCTATATATTCTTAAGTTCTGGTGTTAAGGAGCATGTGCTATGAATCAGCATCACAATATTCATCACTTTAAAGCCGACTTCTTTAAAGCATTAGCTCATCCCATGCGAATACGAATACTTGAAGTTCTAAGCGAAGGCGATAGAAACGTTAATGAATTACAAAGCATTCTAGGTTCGGAAGGCTCTGCTGTTTCGCAGCAGCTGTCCGTGCTGCGCAATAAAAACGTAGTGAGCGGCATAAAAGATGGAACATCCGTCATTTACTCATTGCGAGATCCGCTGATTAAAGACCTGCTAGCCGTCGCCAAGCAGATTTTTGACAATCATCTCGTTGACGCCATTTCACTGCTTGAGGTCATTCGAAATGAGCAATAACAAGGTGAAACGGCTGTCACCTTCCTTTAATGGCGCAGCGTGTTTCATTCCGGAGAAATCCAGGCTTAAGCCTGGATTTTCAATAAAACAAGGGCATCCATGAGCTATTTCAAGGAGCACCTTGTTTTTTGCTTTTAACTATCCATTTTCGGGAAAACCATTCGAATTCTAACGTTTGACTTTGTCAGCGGTCAACGTTACATTCTCTATATATTCAAATAATCAAATATATAAGAATAGAAGGCGAACAGATGAAATGGACGAGTAGATTCGAAGGCTATCATGCAGCCGCCTTTCGCAGGGATATCATCTCAGGGCTCATCGTCGGCATTATCGCCATTCCATTAGGGATGGCGTTTGCTATTGCGTCTGGGGTCAAGCCCGAATACGGGATCTATACCACCATCATTGCCGGCATATTGATCTCTTTGCTCGGAGGCTCAAGATTTCAGATCGGCGGTCCGACCGGCGCTTTCATCCCCATTTTATTCGCAATCGTCCTGCAGTACGGGTATGACAACCTACTGCTTGCCGGACTTATGGCAGGAGTTATGCTTGTATTGATGGGCTTGTTCAGGCTGGGGGCACTGATTAAATTCATCCCTCGCCCTGTAACGATCGGCTTTACAGCCGGGATCGCAGTCATCATCTTCAGCGGTCAGGTCCAGAACTTATTAGGTCTGAGCGGCATGAAGAAACACGAATATTTTATTCCGAACATGACAGAAATCGCAGTACATCTATCCACCGTTAATATCTACAGCGTCGTCACGGCAGCGATCTGTTTCGCTGCGGCTCTCCTAACGCCGAAAGTACTGCCTAGAATTCCTGGCTCTTTAACGGGACTCATCGCCTCAAGCGTTGTCTCAGCCTTGTTCTTCGATGGGCACGTAGCAACGATCGGTTCCTCATTCGGAGCGATCCCGAGCGAGCTGCCGCAGTTTCGGTTGCCGGACATAACATGGGATCGAGTGCGGATGCTGCTTCAGCCTGCTTTCATTATCGCTATGCTGGGCGGCATTGAATCCTTGTTATCGGCTGTTGTAGCCGACGGCATGACCGGCACTCGCCATAACAGCAATCGCGAGCTGATTGGGCAAGGCATCGCAAACATCGTAACGCCTCTCTTTGGAGGAATTCCCGCGACCGGCGCTATTGCACGGACGGCAACCAATATTAAAAACGGAGCTGCATCGCCGATTTCCGGCATCGTACATGGGATTGTCGTTTTCCTCATACTCATGCTGTTCGCTCCATTCGCTGCGAATATCCCACTTGCCAGTATGGCTCCCATTCTAATGCTGGTTGCGTGGAATATGAGTGAGCGTAAGGAGTTTGTGCATATCCTCAAGACGAGAACAAGCGATTCGATCGTGCTGCTGATTACCTTCACGCTAACCGTACTCACGAGCCTGCCAACAGCTGTCGAAGTCGGCTTAGTCTTATCCGTCCTTCTGTTCGTTAAACGAATGAGCGAATTATTAAAGGTAACCAAAGTTCTACCCGACTCCGCCGATAAACGCGCCAAGGTGAAGGCTTATATGGTTAGCGAAGCCCATGATTGTCCTCAAATCAGCATTTTCAACCTTGAAGGCCCTTTGTTCTTCGGCACTGCTAATATTTTCGAAAAATCAATGAGCACCGTGCTTCGACCCGGACTTCATTTTGTCATTTTGCGTATGACTAAAGTACCTTATGTGGATATGACGGGCGAGTCCAAGCTGGCCCGATTTATCAACGATATCAAGAAAACAGGCGGAACCGTCCTAATCTCAGGCATTCAACCACAGTCTCTGGAAGTATTCAAGAGGACCGCACTACATTCCGTTATCGGAGAGCAGCACTTCTTCGAACATACGGGAGATGCCATCGATTATGCCATAGCTCGACTTGACGGCCATACGTGCAAGGGCTGCAAGCATTTCGCGTTCCGTGAATGTACAGCATTGTCAAATGTTCCGAACGAGCTCGGCGGCCTCTAATAAACAAACAAAGCATCCGCTTCTGTTCAAGCGAATGCTTTGTTTGCTTATTGCGCAATCGTATCCGAGAAAAAACTAGTCCTCGTAATCCGCATAACCGTTCTCGAGCAAATACTGCATCTCCGCGTCGAGAATCGTCTCAAGCGTCAGCTCGTCCAGCTTAACGTCCTTCTGAGCCAAAATGTAATCGACCAGCTCATCGCTGTCGATATCGTATTCGCCTTGTGCGTTTGGTTTCGCCTTATCGATGAACGTCTGCTCGTGCTTCAGCACGAGCTTGATCGTACCCGCAGCTACCTTTGTTTTCTCAGCCAGATGCGCAATAAGCTCATCTACGTTGTAATCTACTTGTTCGTTCGTCATATCGATTCCTTACCTCCTAAATAAAATCAAACCCATGCCATTATTCCATCCTACAACTGGAACAGCGACAGCACGATGCCGACCAGGAAGCCGCACAACGCGCCGTTGACGCGAATCCACTGCAGGTCGCTGCCGACCTTCTCCTCCAGCATGCTGACAAGCGCGGCGTCGTCCATCTGGTCGAGGTTTTCCTTCACCAGCTGACCGATCCGGTAGTGGTTCGTCTCGACGAGATGAATCGCGTAAGCAAGCAGCTTGTTCTCCCAATTCGTAATCCGCTCTGGATCGCGATTGAGACTGCGCACAATGCTGGCATACAGCGTGAACAGGACACGACCGCCTGTCTGGCGCTGCTCTTCGAGCTTCTTAAGTGTCAACGAGCGCAGCTCCTCAAGTCGAGCTTGCATGAACAGCTTGCCCTCTCCGCCTTCGATCATGCCAAGCACGCGGCCCTTCACGCGGTCGAGACTCTCTTCATCCTCCGCCCACTGGAACAGGCGAACGCGAATTTCGCGCATGATGGTGTCGCGGTGCTCATTATCCCGATCCTGCAAACCGGCGATGCCGGAAACGACCATTCCTTGAAGCATGCCGCCCATCTTATCCTCGTCCATGAAGCCGGCGAACGCTTGGACCGCAAAGCCCATCAAGCCGCCCATCTTCACCTCGGCAAGCTTGTCGGCAGCCAGCTTGCCCAGCATCACCTTCGTCGTCGGACGCTTCGCCCAATTGTGCGCTTCCTTCAGCACATAATCGAGCGCCAGCTCATCGTAGCCTGCTTCCATCGCCTTCGTCAGCAATCGGTCAGCCGTCAGCTTCATATCGATGTTGCGTACGACAGACGCGACAGCGGACTGCGCCAGCTCCGCCGCTTTCTCAAGCGGCAGCTGCTGAACCATCGGGATCATCTCCTCGATGATCATCGTCCGCACCTTACGTCTAGCGAACAGCCTCGTCAGCAGCCGACCGCCCATCTGCAGCAGCTTCAGCTTGCGAAGACGGTTCTCGATGCTCGCCTTGTTGAGCAGCTCGTTCTCTAGCGCAGAGATGAGCGAGCGGATGATTTTGTCCCGATTGCGCAGCAGCAGCGACGTATGCGGAATCGGAATGCCCATCGGATGTCGGAACAATGCCGTGACCGCGAACCAGTCCGCAAGTCCACCAACAAGACCTGCCTCGAAGCCGCCCTGCAATATTTTAACAAGCGTGGTTTCCTTCAGCAGCAGTGTGAGGATGAATCCGCATGCCATGACGGCAAGCGACATAATAGCCAAATATCGCGATCTCATGGTGAACCTCCTTACATTGGTATCTTTGAGTGGAGCTCAACGTCGCTCTGCTCTCCGATGTACCAAATGATACCGTTGTCGCGATCTGCTGTAAACATCTGCCGATAAACATGGAAGAAGTTTCGGAACCATTTTTCCCAAAAATGGAATCCAACATGCGCGCACGCTTCCATTAATCTATCTCTTACCGACCTCTAACAGCTGCTAGGACGCGCTCGAGTGCCTCTTCCGTCCCGATCGCTTGCTTCTCGCCCGCTCGGCGCTCCATATATTCAACCTGACCCGATGCGATGTCGCGGCCGACAACGATTCGAAGCGGAATGCCAATCAGGTCGGCGTCCTTGAACTTCACGCCCGCGCGCTCGTCGCGATCGTCGAGCAGCACCTCAACGCCTTCAGCAAGCAGGCGATCATATAACTGCTGTGCCGCCTGCATCTGTGCCTCGTCCTTCACCGCAATCGGGATGAGATGCACCTGATAAGGCGCGATTCCGATTGGCCAAATGATTCCGTTCGCATCGTAATGCTGCTCAACGACAGCCGACAGCACACGCGAAACGCCGATGCCGTAGCAGCCCATAATCATCGTCTGCGATTTGCCCGAGCTATCTAGGAACTGCGCACCCAGCTTCTCGCTGTATTTGGTGCCGAGCTTGAACACATGGCCAACCTCGATCCCGCGATAAAATTGCAGCGTTCCTTCCGCGCAGCTTGGGCAGCCATCGCCCTCTGCCGCGTTGCGGAAGTCGCCTGTTCGCGACAGCTCGAAGTCCCGGCCCGGCTGGACATTGCGGTAATGATAGTCCCCTTCATTCGCACCGGCAATGCCGTGAGTCAATTCAGCAGCAGCGTAATCAACCAGTACCGGCAGCGTCAGACCAACTGGCCCGATGAAGCCCGTTGGTACGCCCGTCAGGCGCAGCACCGTCTCGGCATCCGCAATGGCAATATCTTCAGCCCCGAGGTAATGCTTCACTTTCAGCTCGTTGATTTCATGGTCGCCTCGAACGACGACCGCTACAACCTGCTCGTCTGCAACGAATACGACCGTCTTCAGCATATCCGATGCCGCAGCGCCAACCGATTGCACCAGCTGATCAATCGTGCGGATGCCTGGTGTGTGGAACTTCTCTATTGCCGGAACGGAGGCTGAATGCGAAGGTCCTGCAGTATGGCTGCCTACGCTCTCGCTTGCCGCCGCACGAGATGTCGCCTTCTCCAAGTTCGCTGCATAGCCGCAGCACGTACATGCAGCAATCGTATCCTCGCCGATGTCGGCGAGCGCCATGAATTCGTGCGTGCCGCCCTCGCCGCCGATCGCGCCAGCATCGGCCTCCACTGCGCGGAAGTTTAACCCGCACCGTTCGAAGATGCGATGATATGCCTTATACATCCGCTGATAGGAGGCATCGAGTCCTTCCCAATCCGTGTCGAACGAGTAGGCGTCCTTCATGAGGAATTCGCGTCCGCGCAGCAGACCAAACCGAGGACGACGCTCGTCGCGGAACTTCGTCTGAATCTGATACAGCGTCACTGGCAGACGGCGGTAGCTGCTAATTTCGTTGCGAACGAGCGTCGTAATGACCTCCTCGTGCGTCGGCCCGAGCGCGAACTCACGCTCATGTCGGTCCTGCAGCCGCATCAGCTCCGGACCATATACGCCGTAACGGCCCGATTCCTTCCACAGCTCCGCAGGCTGAAGCGCAGGCATGAGCAGCTCTTGCGCGCCCGCCCGATCCATCTCCTCGCGGACGATCTCCTCGACCTTACGCAGCACGCGTCTGCCAAGCGGCATGTACGTGTAAATCCCCGCAGCTACCTGACGAATATAGCCTGCACGCAGCATCAGCTGGTGGCTGATCGCCTCTGCATCTCCTGGCGATTCGCGCAGGGTAGAGAGCATTAATTGATTTTGGCGCATATCGAGTCACTCCTCTTCGTAATTGGCTTGATCGTCGAACAACAAAAAAGACGCATCCGTCAGGGACGAATGCGTCGTGGTACCACCCTTATTCCAACTGTGAGCGAATCAACACGGCTCGTCTCTACAGTCCTTCCTTCCATAACGGCAAAATGCCGGCAGCGGGTTCGGCGTACTTAAGCCGGTGCTGCAGCTCGCAAGGTAGGAAAATCGTTCGATCGTGGACGGGAAGCCTTGCAGCCGGTGAGCTTCCTCTCTGGACTTACGATCGCCTGAACGACTGGCCTTGGTCAGCGCTGTTGTCGCGATATATCAATTGAGATAACATTAGCGAATTGCGCGCCGCGCGTCAACTGCTATTTGACCGTGAATACGACTGTGGCGCTCAGCTTGTACGGTTCACTTTTGTCACCAACGAGCAGGTTGAAATCTGCAAAGCCGTTCACCTCATAACGTCCCGGGAGAAAGCCATTGGCTGTGAAGTCCTTGATGAACTCGATATAGTCCTTCGGATCTTGGTCTGCGGAGTACCCGCCTGATGCGCGATATTGTTCCCGAAGCGGTTCTCCCTTCCTCAGTGTCGTCGTGATCAGCGGCTGATCCATCATGTAGCTGATATCATAGCCTCTTGTCGTTTCTTTCATCGGAAAATAAAACGGCGACATCGCGTGCGTAATCGTCACCTCGTCCTGGTCCCCTGCATATTCAAGCTCTGCGTACAGCTTCACGCTATCCGCAGAATGATCCTCCGCCGTCTCGGCGACAAGCCGGTAGACGAAATCGCCTTCCTTCACTTCTTGGGCTAATGGTGCTGTGTCCTCTGTCTGGTTAGCTGACGCTTGGGAGCTGTCAGCGTTTGAACTTTTTTTATCGCCACAAGCAGTAAGCCAAACCATACAAGAGAGCAGGAGCAGCAAGCTGATCCCCGCCCAATATCTCGTTATTCTCATTCGTCATCACCTCGTCTCTTAGACGTATACGGCAGCTAATAGGTTACGCTGGAATGCGAAATAGGCGGACGCGCCGTCTCATTGTCCAATCTCCTGCGAATATAGTGTCGTGTACCTTGTGCGAAGGAGCGTGCAGAACTCGATACGATGAAAACGATAACAGCGAAACAAACAGCTGAAGTATACCGTGTCATTAAAAAAATACGCGTCGGAAGCAATCCGACAGACGCTGTCTTCAATGTACGGACGAGACGCATCTATGTCGTGAATAATGGAACGCAAACCATTCGCAGCTCCGTTTCAGTCATTAACAGTGCAACCGATCGCGTCATCCGAACAATCAAGGTTCCAGATGGCTCCGCTCATGCAGCGGTCAATTCGCGCACGAATATGATCTATGTGACCTCTTTTACAAACCAAGTCGCTGTCATTCATGGAGCATGGAAATCAGTCGTCGCGCTGGTGAAAGTCGGACAGAACCCGGTTGGTGTGGCAGTCAATCGGCGGACGAACCGCATCTATGTGCTGAATCATGGCAGTAATACGATCTCCGTTATTAGCGGCGCCAAGGCTCGTGTCATTGCGACCATTCCGGTTGGCGCGCAAAATCCGAATTTCGGCGGCGGCAACACGATTGCGGTCAACGAGCGGACGAATCGGATCTACGTGCTCAATACGGGGGGCCAGACGATTTCGGTCATTAGCGGTGCAAAGAACCGCGTGATCACGACCCTTACCGTCGGCGATTTCCCAACCGTGGTTAAGCTGAATAGCCGAACGAATCGCATCTATGTCTCCACGAGCAGGGGCTTGGTCGTCATCAATGGGGCAACGCATAGCGTCATTACCACAATAACGGGCATAGGCGAGGTCGGTACATTCGGCATTAATCCGCGTACAAGCACGCTGTACGCGCCAGATGATACATCTCGCATTGTGAATGTCATTAGTACGAAGACGAATGAGGTGATCGCGCGGATTACGAATGGTATTTTCCCGATTCTGATTTTCATTAATAGCAGGAAGAATCGGATCTTCTCTTCAACGCTTGGTTCGGACGCCGTACCGACCACTGTGACCGCGATTAATGGACGGACGAACAGCGTCATCAACACGGTGTCGCCGGGCCAAGGTGTCATTGCAGGCGTTGTGAACATGCGGAGCAGCAAGCTGTACACCGTTAACCAGCAGGACAATAACGTGTCGGTCATCGCCCCTCGTCGGGAGCGGCTTGTCACGAAGCGATAATCGATGAAGCGGTGCCTCGAGTGCCGCTTTCTTTCATATTTTGATAGAAAACCACTTAATTCTTCTATATTCGCGTCAATAGCTACGACATATAATAAAGGTATGTATTAAACATTAAACAAACAGCATACAAGGAGAGATCTAACTTGCGTTCAAAATGGGTATATGAACCACCTGCAAATGGCTACCCCGAATGGAATAACAACCCGGAAATTTTCGAACTGAACCGCTTGAAAGCGCATGCGTCGCTAATGCCGTTCCCGTCGCTCGAACAAGCGCTGGAAGGTAAACATACAAGCTCCCCATACTATCAGTCGCTCAACGGTGTGTGGAAGTTCGCGTTCGCCGAAACGCCAGCACAGCGTATTGCGAATTTCTATGAAGCAGATTTCGATTACAGCGGCTGGGCAGATATGCCAGTGCCATCGCATTGGCAGTTCCAAGGCTACGACTATCCGCAATACACGAACGTACGTTATCCATGGGCGGAGCGCGAGCCAGACCTGAAGCCTCCTTTTGCCCCGACGTTATACAATCCAGTTGGTTCTTACATACGGACGTTCACGGTGCCGACGGCATGGGCTGGACAACCTGTGTTCATCAACTTCCAAGGTGTTGAATCCGCCTTCTACGTCTGGCTGAACGGCGAGCTCGTCGGTTACAGCGAGGATACGTTCACACCGGCAGCGTTCGATCTTACGCCGTACTTGATCGAGGGCGAGAACAAGCTGGCCGTCGAAGTGTACCGCTGGTGCGACGCGAGCTGGCTGGAGGATCAGGACTTCTGGCGTCTGAGCGGTATTTTCCGCGATGTGTATCTGTATTCGACGCCGAAGCTGCATGTTGCCGACTTCTTCGTTCGTACGGAGCTGGATGCAGCGTACCAGGACGCTAATCTGGAGCTGGACGTTCGCGTTGAGCGCTATTGGGACAATACGGCAGGTGACTTCCAGCTGGAAGCACAGCTGTATGATGCAGCTGGTCAACCGGTGTTATCAGCGCCTGTTACGGCTGCGGCTGCTGTAGGTGATGCTGGTGAGATTGAGCTTAAGCTCTCGACTGTAGTTGTGAATCCGCTGAAGTGGAGTGCGGAGAAGCCTAATTTGTATACGTTCGTTATTTCGTTGCGCGATGCTACAGGCGAGCTGGTCGAGACGGTTAGCTGCCGCGTTGGCTTCCGCACGTTCGAGCTCAAAGACGGCATTATGCATATCAACGGTAAACGGATCGTGTTCAAAGGTACGAATCGTCACGAATTCAGCTGCGAGACAGGCCGTGCGCTTGGTGTCGAGGACATGATCCGTGACATTAAGCTGATGAAGAGCCACAACATCAACGCTGTCCGGACGTCACACTATCCGAACCAGCCGGTCTGGTACGAGCTGTGCGACGAGTACGGCTTGTATGTGATCGATGAAGCGAACATAGAGACACACGGCTCCTGGGCATATGGTCAACAGGATCTCCCGTCTCACACTGTGCCGGCTGGCCACCCAGAATGGCGCGAGAACGTATTGGATCGCTGCAACTCGATGTTCCAGCGGGACAAGAACCACCCGTCGATCATTATCTGGTCGCTTGGGAACGAATCGTTTGGCGGGGACAATTTTATCGCGATGCATGATTATTTGCGTGAGGTTGATCCAACTCGTCTCGTGCACTATGAGGGTGTCTTCCACTACCGTCCGTCGGAAGCGGCATCGGATATCGAGTCGACGATGTATATTAGGCCGAATGACGTCGAGAAGTACGCGCTCAGCAATCCGCAAAAGCCATACATTCTGTGCGAGTACTCCCATGCGATGGGCAACTCGTGCGGTGGACTGCATAAATACGCAGAGCTGTTCGACAAATATCCGATCATCCAAGGCGGCTTCATTTGGGACTGGGTCGACCAAGCGATTCGGACGAAAACAGCAGACGGCATCGAGTACCTCGCTTATGGCGGCGACTTCGGCGAATCGCCGCATGACGGCAACTTCAGCGGTAACGGTCTTCTGTTCGGCGACCGCACGGTAACGCCTAAGCTGCTTGAAGTGAAGAGCTGCTACCAGAACGTAGACTTCACGGCAGTTGATCTGACTTCGGGCCGTATTCAAGTGAAGAACAAAAACCTGTTCATCGATCTCGGCGAGTACGATCTGACGTGGCAGGTAGAGCTGGAAGGCTTGGTCGTGCAGAAGGGACAGTTCGTTGTGTCGGCTGCGCCGGGTGAAGTGGTTGAGGTAGTTGTGCCGTATACAGCTATCGATGCTGCAGAGCGTGCTGGTCGTGAAGCGGTACTGAGCGTATCGCTCGTGCTTCGCAGCGCGACGGCTTGGGCTGAAGCTGGACATGAAATGGCTTGGGAGCAGTTCGTACTGGCGCCTCGTTCGGTTCGTGGGACTGTTGCTGCTGGAAGCGCGGCAAGTGCTGGAAGTACGGAAAGTGAAAAAGAAACGCTTCGCGTAGTGGAAGATGGCGATCTGCTGACTGTGGCTGGCGATCAGGCGTCCGTTGCGTTCAATCGCACAACGGGTCAGCTCGTTTCGTATCGCTCGGCATCAGGTCAAGAGCGTCTGCTCGCGCCTGCTCGTCCGAACTTCTGGCGTGCACCGACAGACAACGACCGCGGCAACAAAATGCATGAGCGCTGTGCGGTATGGAAAGAAGCTTCCGTTTCGCAACAGCTTGTTGATTTTGCTTGGCAAATGGACGGCGGACGCTGCATCGTAACGGTTGTATTGTCGGCAGCAACCGTACCGGCATCGACAGTAACCTTGCAGTATGAAATCAACCCTGATGGCGCTGTTACGATTCAGCAGGATCTCGTGCCTGGCAGCGACAAACTGCCTGACCTCCCTGAGTTCGGTATGCTGTTCGTGCTGGACGGCGGCTTGGATTCGATCGAATGGTATGGCCGCGGACCGCATGAGAACCATTGGGACCGCAAGAAGAGCGCACGCCTTGGTCGCTTCGCGGGAACAGTTGCGGGGCAGTATGTACCATACTTGAAGCCGCAGGAGTGCGGCAACAAGACGGACGTCCGCTTCGCTTCCGTGACGGAAGGCGCGAACGGCGCCGGCCTGCACTTCGAAAGCGCTGGCCTCATGGAATGGAGCGCGCTCCCATGGACGCCGAATGAGCTGGATGAAGCTGATCACGGCTACAAGCTGCCGGTATCGCAGCAGACGATCATCCGCGTCAACGACAAGCAAATGGGCGTTGGCGGCGACGACAGCTGGGGCGCTCCGACGCACGTCGAGTACACGCTGCCGGCGAACCGCACGTATAGTTTGCGGTTTACGGTGAAACCGGTATAAGGGGCTATGCCCCTTGGACCCCTTTGAAGGGATTAGATTCTACCAGTCTAAAGAATTCTACCCACCTAATGATTTCTACCCACCTAAGTCCTCCCTGCTAGGGAGGACCCCCGGGGTTTCCCAACCCCGGGACCCCGGAAGGGGAAACGTGGGATAGAAAGAGACGCGCGTTCTCGTACTTGAGCGGTGGGAATCGCGAGCCCCTGCGGGGCAAAGCTTACTTTTTGAGTTTGTTACTTGTATTTAAAGAAAGACCCTCTGCCAATTGATATGGCAGAGGGTCTTTCTTTTATCCGGTAGTGGGCTAGCGTACTCGGCCGACATAGCGCAGGCTTCGCTTATGGTGCATTTTTGCACTTACTGGCGCTCGCCGCGGCGCTTTCGCTTTACGTAGGTGCATTTCTGCACCTACTGGCGCTCGCCGAGGCGGTTTCGCTATACGCAGGTGCATTTCTGCACCTACCGGCGTTCGCCGCGGCGCTTTCGCTTTGCTTAGGTGCATTTCTGCACCTACTGGCGCTCGCGGCGGCCCGTTTGCTCTCATATGGTGCATTTCTGCACCATATCGCGCTCGCGGCGGCCCGTTTGCTCTCATATGGTGCATTTCTGCACCATATCACGCTCATGGCGGCCCGCTTGCTCGCATGTGGTGCACTTCTTCACCATATCGCGCTCACGGCGGCCCGCTTGCTCGCATGTGGTGCATTTCTGCACCATATCGCGCTCGCGGCGGCCCGCTTGCTCGCATGTGGTGCATTTCTGCACCATATCGCGCTCGCGGCGGCCCGTTTGCTCTCATATGGTGCATTTCTGCACCATATCGCGCTCACGGCGGCCCGCTTGCTCGCATGTGGTGCATTTCTGCACCATATCGCGCTCGCGGCGGCCCGCTTGCTCGCATGTGGTGCATTTCTGCACCATATCGCGCTCACGGCGAATCCGGCGATCCATTTTACAACGCTAGTGTCCGGCTAGTCTTCGAATCTTACGCTGGAAGCACACCGATCCATACGATAGGAGAATAACGACTAGCACTTGGAGTACTACGACCGAGGTGATCACACCGCTGATCGTCTGCGAACGATCGTTCCAATTCCACACATTGAAGATGTTCACGAACATGATGGGCACATTGGCGAACGCAAGTACGATGAGCATCAGTTGGACTCTCTTAAGCAATTGGATTAGTGAGCTTCGATCCGTATAGATTGGTGTGGAGGTCTCCCCTTCAACGCAAGGTTTGCGGAAATAGTGCCAGCCCATATTCGACCCAACATGCTCCCAGCCCATATCCTCGAACAAAGCGTAATAAGCGTCCAGCTGGCCCTTCTCTTTGATCTGGTGGTAATCCAACCGATACACATATCGTACCGACGCGTCTTGCTCGAAGCGATAGCGGAAAGTCCCTGGCTTCACTAAGTGCTGCCCTTGCGCGGACAAGCTCGTCAGCCACTCCTCATCCCTCTCGTAGTTCCATACGAACGACACCCGAGTCCGCGCAACAAATTGATCAACATGTGTCATTGCTTATGCCCCTCCCCCTAACGTCTGTTCGATCGCCTGCCTAGCATTGTGCAGCAGTTCCTCCAGCCGAACCATCTCGCCCTTCAGCACTTCCCGGCCTTTGTCGGTTATCGCATACAACTTCCTTCTCGAATCCGTACTATCCGCCCCTTGCGCAAAATCAATGAGTCCCTTCTTCTGCAGCGTACTTAGCGCCGTATACAGCGTCCCCGCTCCAATCCGAACGCGTCCTCTGCTCATCTGCTCGACATCCTGCATCATGGCATAGCCGTGTGCATCTCCGCGGTACAAAGTCACGAGTATATAAAAATAAGCCTCCGTCAACGGCAGCAAATCCTGCACCGAATCCTTCATGTCCTCACCTCTGTTCGTAAAAACCATGCATCGCTCATCTATTTATTAGATCGCATGTCGATGTATTGATCAATGATGTATCCATAGTCGATATATCGTGCATCGATATAGTAGCACGCAGCAAAATGACTGTCAACAAGTTCCATCCCTATCGTTGACAAAATAGGCTGCCTGCCTGCGGAACGCAGCAAGGCCATCCCTCAGTAAAGGATGGCCTTGGTTATGATGGGGTCGATGACATCTCGTTCGCACGCTGCGCCACAAACCCGGTCGTACCTGTTATTTTTTCAAATGATAAGGCACTGTCGTCAACACAACGCTTGAGTGGTACAGAAGCCGTGTACGAAGATAGAAGCTGGTCTGGTTATGCAGGATGTTATGCCAGCCTTTCTTCGGTATGAACTGCGGAATGATGACGGTGACTTGGTGATTCGACTCTTTCGCTTTGCGCTCGACCGTGTCCACGAACTTGAGCAGCGGCTGAACGATACTGCGATACGGCGAGTGAAGCGTGACGAGTCGGACGTCAGGCATGAATTGTTCCCATTTGCGCTCGAAGGTCGCTTCCTCATCACGCTCGAACGGAATGTAGACCGCGATAATCTGCGCTGCACCAAGCGATTTTGCATAAGCGAGCGACTGCTCCACAACATGCGTAATGCCCGACACCGGCAAAATGATTACATTTCCTTCAATCGGCAGAACCGGCTCACACGTCGCACGATTCAGCTGCTCACCAATCGACTCATAGTGCTTGTTAATGCGATGCAGGACGAAGATGAGCACAGGCAGGAAGATTAACACCGGCCATACATGCGAGAACTTCGTCAGGAAGAAAATAATCGAGACCGTAAAGCTGATGAGTGCGCCAACCCCATTAATCGTCAGCTTCAGAACCCAGCCCTTCGGCTTCTCGCGAATCCACTTCACCATCATCCCCGTCTGCGACAGGGTGAACGGGATGAATACGCCAACCGCGTAGAGCGGAATCAATTGATCTGTCTGCCCTTTGAACAAAATGATCAACAGAATCGACAGCACCGCTAAACTAATGATGCCGTTCGAGTAACCAAGGCGGTCGCCACGAGCCGTGAACATACGCGGGATGAACTTATCTTTGGCCAAGTTAACCGCTAGCAGCGGAAATGCGGAATAGCCCGTATTCGCTGCGAGCACTAGAATGAGTGCCGTTGTCCCTTGGATGAAGAAGTACATAAAATTCCGACCGAACGTTTCCTCTGCAATTTGCGATACGACCGTTACTTCTGCTTTCGGCGAAATGCCGTAGTAATAAGCAAGGAAGACGATACCAGCGAACAATATCGCAAGCAGCACACCCATCGCCGACAGTGTCTTAGCCGCGTTGTTCGGCTCAGGCGACTTGAAGTTCGGAATGGCGTTCGAGATCGCCTCAACCCCCGTCAGCGCCGAGCTGCCGGATGCGAATGCCTTCAGCAGCAGGAACAAGCTGATACCTGCCACATGTGTTCCCATTGGCGTGTGAAGCTCAGGGGAAACGCCGCCTGTAGCGATATTATACAAGCCAGCTCCGATCAGAATGAACAGTGCAAGCACGAACAAATATACTGGATAAGCTAGGATCGACGCGGATTCTGTCACACCGCGAAGATTCAGCAGCGTAATAAGCAAGACGAATATGACGGCTATTATAACGGTGTGTTCGTGCAAGCTCGGAAACGCCGATGTAATCGCATCTGTTCCGGCCGAGACACTTACCGCTACGGTCAGAATATAATCGACCAGCAACGATACACCCGCTACCAGTCCTGGGTATTTGCCGAGATTTTGCTTCGATACCACATAAGCGCCGCCACCATGCGGATAAGCGAAAATAATTTGCCGATAAGATAAAATAAGTGCCGTCAGCAGCACGAGTACGCCGATCCCGATCGGAATCGAATACCAAAATGCGGTCATACTAACTGCAACAAGTGCAATTAAGATTTGCTCAGGACCATAGGCGACCGACGACAACGCGTCTGATGACAAAATAGCCAGTGCCTTCGTTTTGTTCAACCGTTGCTCGCCAAGCTCAGTCGACTTCAACGGACGTCCAATGATGACGCGTTTTAAACTTGCAATCACGATCCAATCCCCCTAGACTCGGTATTTCTGTCACTTTTTCTCTATTTTTGCGCAGCAAAAAACCGCAAGGCTTCTCCTCGCGGTTTTGAATAACCGAAGTCGTGTCCCCCCTCAACAACGCTTACGAGGTTAGCTGTCGGATTCGGGCGGTTGAAGTCGCCCTACGATGTGTGAACACCGATTCACCCCTGGCGCAGCATGCTGCATGAGCGCCGTTGGTTCCCCCGTTTTCCTTTCAGAAATTCAGCGAATATGTGATGCGCTAATCATAACTCCATCACCTATTACTGTAAAATCGCGTTTTGGGGCAAAAAAGATAAGAAAGATTGTATTGCAAGAATGTAAACGCTTGCTACGGTACGTCTTGTCGATTATTTAAGCTAGAGCTGTCTTTTTCTCGCGCTTGCGCCTGTTGTCACACAATTCAGTCACTGGAGTTACTGAACATCCAGCTTTTTTTTCTTCGTGATATGAAGCTCGCCCTGCATGACGTGAAGATAGATCGTATAACTTCCTGCTGCTGCAAAAGTATATTCCGCAGCATATTGACCGTTGCCTATGGAAGTGGTCTTCACATATTCAGGCAGCCCTTTATTGTCCGGCTTGCGAATATCGATCTGAATATCCGGTGTTATATCGCTGCTCAGACCTGTCGTCTGCACGATCAATTTCCCCTGCTCATTAGCCTTCATGACGACAGGATCGCTTGCCAGATCCACGGTTACGTCCTTCGGATCGACTTCTCCATCCGTCGCTGCCGTACTGCACCCGACCAATGCCACTACAAGTAATAAAATAACTGCCACCGTTAACCAACGTGTCGATTTCATTGCCATCCGTCCTTCCAACATTTCTGTGCTACAACATTATACCCCTTGATTGGGATAGCTAGTAGGAAAGTAACGGGATCGTCAAATTTGACTTTTCCGTGTCTGGGTACGCGGGGCGCGGCCAAGCGACCGCCAGACTGACTGAGTCGCAAGTCACATTATGCAATAGGATTGTCACATACGACCATTCAGCCCTTGGGGGAGACGCTAAGTGTGGTAATACTACACTTACTGACATCCGAGCGACGTTTTTGCGTGTTTAAGCGAGGCTCTACCACGCTTAAATCAACATTCGGCTCGTTAGCGCACAGTTGGCGAGACAGTAAGTGTGGTAATACTACACTTACTGACATCCGAGCGGCGTTTTTGTGTGGTTAAGTGTGATTCTACCACGCTAAAATCAACATTCGGCTCGTTTACACACAGTTAGCGAGACGATAGGTGTGGTGTTACCACTCCCACTCTTACTGACTTCTGAGCGAAGATTCTACGTGATTAAGTGTGGTTCTTCCACACTTAATCGCACAAGCGGTCGTCTCGCGAGCGCATAAGCCACCAATCGCCAGCCAAATAACAAAACAGTCGAGCAATCATGCTCGACTGTTCGAAACTATCACTCCCGGGCTTCCGGGCTTCCTTATCCTAGCTTCCCAGCTCCACGCAATCGTACACCCAACCTGCGCTCAGCCAAGTGCCGAGGTCGGAGGAGCCGCTGATCGGCGAGATGGTCAGCGTGTTCGTACCGCTCACGAAGTAGGACGCCGGTATACTCCACGAGAACGTCGTATTGTTGCCGCGATACGTCCCGATCGTAAAGCTCCGTGAGTCAGGCTGCGACGAGGCACTTGGATTCGATAGTGTATTGCCATTGATCGTAACGCTTGGCCGTCCGTTGTTATACGCCGCTGTGATACCGATCTTCAGCGTATGCGCAGCTGCTGCCTGCGTCGAGCTTAGCGAGAACGTAACGGTCGTCGGCGTGTTCGCTCCACGGAACTGTATAGCCGGGAACTTGTTCGTTGCACTACCTACAGCGTAGGTGACCGGTCCCCAGCTCGAATTACGGCTATCGGATGGATGGCGAAGTACAATCGTCTGTCCATTTAACAATTCGTTTGGCGTGCCGTCCCAATTGCCGATGCGCCAAATCGTCGACGTGCTGCTTGGATCATTGCTGATCGTGCGCGTGTTGAGCGTCGTTGTGCTGCCTGCGCTGACCGTAACGCTTTCGGAATAAACACCAAGCTCTCCCTTATAGACCGTCATCGTATACGTTCCCGGCTTCATGTTGTACGTCCCTGCCGCTCCCGACGAGGAAGCTGTACTCCAATACTGCGCCGTGCTGTTCGCGAAGCCGATCGTATACGTGTAACTCGAATCCATGCCGGAGAGGCCGTTCAAGACGACAGCACCACGCGAGGATACCCACCCTGTCAGATTGAGACCCGACATCCAGCTGAAATCCGGTACGCTCGGCGTTGAACCCGTCGTGAATACAAGCGCATACGGACCATGCAATCCCATCCGGTATGATTCCGTCTGTTCATGGCCGGAGTTCATGTAGTTGTACACTTCCGTATCTCCGCCCGATTGGAACTGAATGTCGCGGAAGAACGGACCGCCCGAGCTCGACTCGCGATTGCCGTACGCCATGAAGACGCCAACGCCGCTGCCCGTTACGCCTGCGATGCTCAGGTCCTTCGCTTGGCTGTTGCCATAATATTTCGACGCGGTTTGGCCGTTCGAGAAGCCGAACACGTCGGAGCTTTCGATCGCGCCCGTGTTATTGAGCGTTTTGGATGCCGTCGGCACATTCGTCAGTACACTGCTGTTCCCGCGGAAAATATACCTCAGCTCACCTACCGACGGCTCAGCCGTCACATAGGTCGCCATATAAATAATGTTCTCTCCCCCACGCGAAGCGTAATAGTGAGTCAATGTGCTCGTCGCAACTGTGATGTTTACGGTGGAGCCGGAAGGCGACTTGCTCCATGTGACTGTAGCACTACCTAGACCCGAACCAATATGCGATGGCTTCGTGGAGCCGATAAGCTCTGTTCCGTTCAACTTCGCCGAGGTCATGTCACCGTTGCTTTTGTTAATCGTGTACACAAGTCCTGCCCCTGTGTCGACGACAACGGTTGACCCATTATCGGTCACATACACCGTCGCCGCGAACGCGGACGGGCTTGGAACGAAACAGACCAGCGCCGTTACAAGCGATAACATAAGCATAAATAGCCGCTTCCCCGATAACCAACGTTGTTCAAAATAAGTTTGACTGCCAGCAGTCGAATTCATTACGTACACCCTCTTCTCTCATTAGTTTGTAATCGCTTACAAAATCATTCGTACAAGCCCATCATGCTGTAGAGAAACCTTCGCTTGCTCCCTAACCAACACGCAAATCGGCCCATTCTCACCCCCAATCGTTAACATCCATATAATACCATAACAGAAATGTAAAGGTCATTGGACCATTAGGCCCTCTAGCAATACCATGCCGAACAGCCCATATCCACCTATACTAAATCACCTTCAATAAACAAGAAAGCGAAGCCCAATTGGACTTCGCTTTCTTGTCTGAATTAAGGGGTGCTACCAGTTTCAAACAAATTATTTGGTAACCGTAACATAATCGAAATCTGGGATCAGCAATCCTGACGATTCGGACATCTGGGCGTCGTCGTCACCATTGGTTTTAGCATACTTGATCTCAACAACCTGACCCGCCTCGATCGCCTCCATGATATGAGCAGCGTATTCGTCGAGCAGATAGATTGTATAATCGTTTTGTTCTGGTGTACTCCAGTCCGGACGAACAATAAAGCCGCGCAATGCATATTCAACGCCATCTACTCGAACCACAAGACCAGCAGCGGATGACTGGTAGCCTTGCTCGAATCCATCAGCGAATTGGAGTCGCAGCGATCCATCCGCATAACTAGCTGTCGGAATGCCTGGTGCTGCTATTTGTTTGACAACATTCGTGTCAAGGCTATCTGGATACATATCCATTGCCCAGCCCTTAACACCCTGCATATTGATGCTAACGGTCAAGTCACCTGCAGGTATAGGATTAGCAAAGCTCAGGTAGTAATTCATAGAGCTAATCGAATAACCGTAGTTCACATTACTAGGATGATAGTCTTGTCCATTCACGCGAATGGTGTACCGAGAAGGATCCATAAATACGATCGACTCATTATCGTAAGGATTCAGACCTGGCTCGATTTCGATTTGCATCTGTTGACGGTCAGAGCTGATAACAGCAAGTTGAATCAACTCATCGATGCCATTAACTTCACGATTCTGGAAGGCCTCTGCCTTATTGCGTGCATCTGACTCATCTTGAATGGATGTCCCCGTGTAAGCTAACCTCAAGGTAGACAGATCGTCAGATGTAATTCCGCTAACAGTCAGTTTCAAGTATGACCCTACCACACCGTATTGTTGCGCAGAGTTGACGAGATCCACTTTATCGATTTGACCATGCGTGAGCGTAAACTCAGTCGTTGCCGGCACGCTTGAAGAGTCAAGATGCTCACTATAGTAGAGATAAATAGCGTCTAATGCATCATTCATATAAATTTGATACAAGTTAGGCGAGTACGTATCCAGCGCACCTACAACTTCCGAATCAAAAACAATCGACGTTACTTGACTCGATACATAGTCTTGGCTCGCATCTTTGATAACGAACTCAACGCGGGCCGCTGCTTGATAGCTCTCCAGTCGCACATTCGTATTAAATTCCTGAACCGTATTCACTTTCGTGCTATCGACATTGAAATACGGCCACTCATCAACATAAATGATATCATTGCCCGTGCCTGCATGTCCTTCTAGCACAGCCTTCACATCGGATTCCCAATAACCGTTCATCTGATTCACAACCATATACACTTCAGCAGGAGCATTCAGCTTGTACCGAACCCAAACCTCTCCGTCCTTCACATACGCCTGCGGATAGCCTTCTGCAAAATAGGAATCGACATAATTACCCGTGCTTACGTTGTCCGAGCCATCCCGACGAACGATGAGCTCATACGTCTTCGTTGCTGTGATCGCGCCAGTGACGGATACCGTAAGGTGAACGAATTGATCGTTCTGGCTGTCTCTAGTGACAACACCACTGTTCGAAATAGACGTCTCATTATCCGAAGACCAAGTAATGACTGCATCCGGGAACGCCGCCAAAGAAGTCATCAGATTCAGATTCGTAATAATATTGCTAGCATCCGCATTGTCTGCCAGATAGTACGCGTCAATCGCATCGAGAATGTCAGTGAATACTTCTTCGCTGACTGTAATCGTCGTTTGAGCGGACTTCGCGCCGTTTACCGTCACAACTTTTACCGTTGCGGTGCCTGCTTTCTTAGCAGTCACAAGGCCGCTCTGATCAACCGTCACAACGTCAGAATCATCGAGTACCGACCACGTTACATTTTTATTCGTTGCATTGCTTGGCGTAACTGTCGCCGTCAGCTGCTTCGTATCACCAACAGACAGCTGAACATTCTGTTCTGTAATCGAGACGCCTTCTACTGCAACAGAAGTACTGCCCGTACCCCCACTAGAGCCGCCTGTGCTGCCACCCGTGGAGCCACCCGTCGAAGGGGTACCTGTGGATGACGTGCTTCCGCTCGTGTTATTGCCGGTATCCGTCGAATTCGTTACAGGCTGATCGTTGACCGAAGCGTTAAATCCATTCTCGCTCGTCACCTTCTCAACCTTCACATCGCCCTTGATGCTCGTGTTCGCCTCAGCAACCAGCTCTTTGATCGAACCGTTAGCTGTAATTTCCGCAGATGCGGACTGATTGACTACTTTATTAAACGTGCCGTCCAGCACGATCTCTTGTCCTGCAGCCACATCAGCTGGAATTTCAACCGTCTCGAAACCGCCGCCTGTCAGCTCTTTCGTTACGAGCAGGGCACCGCTCTCCAGACGCGTAACCGAAACCGACGTGCTGCCGGTAGCTAGAATACGCACTTTGCCATTGTATTTATTGACGACAAGCGCACCATTCACATCTACACTGTTGAAAATAACGGAGTGCTCGCCGCCGCCTTCTACGAATACGGAGCCTTCAATCTGAACATTGCTCAGCGTCACTTCGCCTTCGCCAACGCCTTCCGTAATGTAAAGATTGCCGGAAATCTTCATATCCTTTAATTCCGCACCAGCGGTATTAACGACAACGTTCCCCTGAACATCGCCAGTGTGCTCACTCGAAGTGTTAACCAGTTCTTGAATGAGATTATTAAAAATCGTAACCGCTTCTGCTCTCGTCAAATGCGCCTGCGGCTTAAAGCTGCCATCCGGCATGCCGTTGATCACTTTCTGACTGGAGAGTGAAGCTACCGCGTCCTTAGCCCAAGCTGCGATAGCACCACTATCCGTGAATGCTGCAGTAGTCGAGCCGGCACTTACATGAAAAGCATTGTACAGCATAACTGCCGCTTCTTGACGCGTAATCTCGTCGTTAGGCAGCGCCTTGCCGCCAACACCGTTCATAACGCCAGCCGTATTCAGCTTGATTAACGCATCCGCGTACCAAGCATCGGACTTCACATCGGAGAAAGGATTATCGCCTTTGTCCGTATACTTCATGATGTTGTTCACCATCGTCGCGAACTCGGCTCTTGTAATCTGATCATTAGGACGGAAACTTCCGTTCGAGCCTTGTACAACCCCATATTCGCTCCACTTATCAATTGCTGCTTGTGCCCAATGACTATTCGAATCTTGGAAAGTCATTGCCGACACAGGCGCAGCGACTGTCATCATCATGACTAGAACTGCTACTAACAGTGAAACGCTTTTTTTCATAGACTTCTTCACAACCCAAACCCCTCTCTACAAAATCATACAAAAATCGGCATAATTTCTCATACCTAAGAAGACAGTATACGCAGGACTAATCTATCGTTTCAATACCTATAATTTCCATTACCATAAATTTTCGTTAAAGTATTTATGATAATATAACTAGAAATAAAGGATAATAGCACTACTTCAGCGATTGCTGTGGTTAATTTCATTGCTAGACTACTATGTAAAAAGAAGCAGCCCGCTCCTTCGCGGCTCTGCTTCTTCTCGTTATCTACCTGCAGCTTCCTTCAATACCGTAAGCGCAGAGGCGGCGCGGGGCCACCCTGCATAGAAGGCTAGATGCGTGATTGCCTCTGTCAGCTCTTCTATGGTTAATCCGTTATCTACGGCTAACCGGAGATGGTAGGGCAGCTGCTCAATCATGCCGCCTGCCATGAGCGCAGCGACCGTAATCAAGCTGCGATCGCGCAGAGACAGCTGTCCTCTCCGCCATACATCGCCGAACAACACGTCTTCTGAATAGCGTACGAATGCGGGAGCAATGTCGCCATAGGATTCTCTTGCGCTCGACTGGATCTCACGATTTGGGGAGGGTTCTCCGATCTGAGACCCTTGTTCTCGCTGTGCCGTTTCAGCCAACTCTGTCACCTGTGCCGTCCGTACCGACGGTGACACTTTCGCCGGCTGAGCGGCCTGCTGGACCGCCGATTCCTGCCCCTCATCAGTGACAGCCCTTGGCAGCATCTGCGCCTCCCCACGGCCGAACGACCAATCCTCGAACTCCGTCTCTACAACTACGACGAACACATCTTCCTCCCGCATTGGCACGGCTGCTGCGAGCTGCCTCGCCAGCATCCCATAGAGCCCCTTCTTCTGCTCGATGGTTCTCCCAGACTTACAGGTGATCTGAATGTAGACGAGCCCATCGCTGCGTTTCACACCCAAGTATTGATTGTCGTAAAAGAACGCTTCGCGCTTGTGCGCATGAAACACTTGAAACAGGTCGTCCGCCGGGACGTTAAAATGTTGAATGAGCGCGCTCATAATCGTATCGCGCATAACGGCCAGCTGCTCGGCCTCATACTGCTGCTCTATATAACTAACTCGAATGAATGGCATCTCGGATCATCCCTTTCCCTGTCTTGAATGATGATGACCCTATTGTACGCTTGCGGTCTTGATTTATATAATAGAATAAAACCAATATCTCAATCGATAATATCGATAAAGGGGCGGCCACCATGGACTTGAAGGAGCTTGTCACTTTCCAAACCATCGTGCAGGAAGGCACGTTCTCGCGTGCCGCAGAGAAGCTGAACTACGCACAATCGACGATTACGAACCAGATTCAGCGGTTGGAGAAGGAGATCGGCATTCAGCTGTTCAATCGCGGCTGGGACGCACAGCTGACAGCAGCCGGTCGGTTATTCGCCGCTGAGGTCGATCGGCTGATCCAGCATTGGAACGAGGTTGCCGGGCTTGCCCGGTCGCTGGAGCAGGAGGAGGTCGGCACGCTTCGCATCGGCACGATTGAGGCCATGATGGAAGGTGCACTGCCAAGCGCCTTGCGGCGATTCAATCAAGTGAAGCCGCGTATAGCGTGGCAGATCACAACGGGTAATACAGACACGCTGGCAGAAGCCATGCTCAACGAAAAGCTCGATTTCGCCATCTGCGGAGAGCCGAGCGAGGCATCGCGGTTTTATTTTGAACCCTTGTATGAAGAGGAGACTGTCCTAATCGCCGATCGCAGCCATCCATTGTGCGCAGGGAGTAAGGTGCCCTTCGAGGCGTTGTTCCACTACCCAATCGTTGCAGGAGGAAGCACCTGCTTGTACGCGCTGCAATTCAACAAGCACCTGGCCCGATACAAGGAGACGCCAACGCTGCTGCATACGGTGAGCCAGATTTCGTCCATCCCGCATTTCGTAAAGGATACGCTAACGGTCGGCGTCGTACTGTCGTCCACACCGCTCATTCCAGAGGTTGCCGCCATCAACGCTGCACTGGAGCTTCCTCCAATCGGAGTCGGCCTGCTGCAAGCCCGCAAACACAGCGATCCTCTCTCTTCATCGCGTCAGCTATTGCTGCAGCTCATTAGAGAAGAGTTAGAAGCAGCACAGTCGCTGAAATCATAAAAAAAACGTCCCGACGGTCCACGAAGTTCTCCCCTCGTTGACCCGTCAGAACGCTGATATGTCTTTCATTATACCTGCTCCACCATCTCATTGACCGACACGATGCTGTGGTTCTTCTTGTTCGGCCGATTCCAATGCTGCTCATTGCCGGGCAGATCATCAAACCATGCCGCATCCGGCGGGCAGTCGAGCATCATGAACTTGCCGTACTGATTATCGCGGGATTGGTGATATTTCAAACACGCTTTGCCTTTGTCGATCGCTAGTATTTCGATTTTGCCCGATGTGTGGCTCATGGAGAGACGAACTCTTTTGCCAAGACCGGACGTTCTCGCCTTCGCCTCCTCGACGATGCGGTACACACGCTCCAGCGGCAGGACGAATTCGCTATTGCCTGCAACGGGACGATTGATGAAGAAATAGTACGGCGTAACGCCCGCCCATGACAGCTTGTCGAGCAGCTCCGCAAGCACGTCAGCGTCATCATTAATGCCGCGCAGCACAGGCGTCTGGTTCACGACAATTGCGCCAGCGTCATGCAGCGCCTTGAATGCCTTCTTCGCCTCCGGCGTAATCTCCCGAGGGTGGTTAATATGCGCCATCACATAAATTCTGCGCTCCTCGTTCGAATACTCCCTGATCAAATCGAGCAGCGCCTGATCCTCATAGATGCGCATCGGATTAAACACGGGGATCTTCGAGCCGAGTCGAATGATCTTCACATGCTCGATCTCCCGCAGCTGTTCAATGATGAGCCGCAGCTTCGCCGTGGCGAGAATCAAGCTGTCCCCGCCCGTCAGCAGCACATTGTTAATGCTCGGCGTCTGCGCAATGTACTGAATACCTGGCGACACGTCGGACATCGCTTCCTTCACATCGTTGCGGAACAGCCGCTTGCGGAAGCAGTAACGACAGTACGAGCCGCACACCTCCGAGACAATCAGCAGCGCGGTCGTTCCATATTTGTGCTGACAGCCCGGCACGACGTAGTTCGTATCCTCATCCGACGCATCCCAGCGCCCATACTCCGCAAGTTCCCCTTCATTCGGTATGACTAGCTTTCGAATCGGATCATGCGGATCATCCCAGTCAATCAAATTCAAGTAATAATCATTCACGCGAAAAACAAACTTGTCTGTAATCGGTTTCAAAACCTGACGCTCGTGCTCCGACAATCCATCGACCTTACTTAGATCCGTGATGTACCTGACTTTCTGCATGTACCTCTCTCCTCCGCCTCAGAATGGGGTTGCAAGGGAGCCGTAATGTCTGGAAAGCTACACAGTTACCGCCAGCAGGGTCTAAAAAAGCACACAAAAAGACCCTTCGCGTACAAAGGGTCTCAGAATGCAAATAGAAAGATAGCGAAGACCCATCTACTGCTGACGAGGTTAGCTGACGGACTCGGATAAGATGGTACCCTACATTCGATAATCGAACGATTCGCCCCAATTGACTTGGTTCCCCCGCTTTTCAACACGAAACCGTTGAAAATTAAGCACAGTTAGATTATATGGATGCTGGGCCTCTTTGTCAATTAATAGGAGGACACATCGAGATTTCCCTAGTGCTTGTACCAAGCGCTTCACGAGAGGAGGTGCTACCTGCATTATGGCTCATCAGAAACGGAACATTTTTCTATGATGGATATGCTACAATGGCGATACGAACGAGCTTACGAGGGAGAGGACAATGAGGATGGCGAAATGGGAAACGATAGCTGGTATTGGCACAACCGAGGCGCATGCACGGTTGATTACGGGGAGCTTCCAGCGGCTGCTCGGGCGAGCGCTGGTCGAGGTCAACGAAGGCGAGTCGGTCCGGGACAAGCTGTATGATGCGCCAATCGTCGTGCTGTCGCACGGCACCGAGGACGACCCTGTGCTGAACTATGGCAATGCAGCTGCGCAGGCGCTATGGGAGCGCGAGTGGGCCGACTTCACATCGATTCCGTCGCGGTTGACGGCCGAGCCGATGGAACGCGCCGAGCGCGATCAGTTCCTGAAGAAGGTCGCCGAGCAGGGCTACGATGACGACTTCAACGGCATTCGCATCTCGTCCAGCGGCCGCCGCATCGCGATCGAGCGCGGCATCGTCTGGAACCTGATCGACGAGCAGGGCGTTTACCGCGGCCAGGCTGCCGCTTTTGCGACGTATGGCTATATCGAATAGATGAACGAAGAAGCTGTCTCCGGTGGACATTGATGATGCCGCTGGAGACAGCTTCTTTTATTAGCGCACTAGAACTGTAATCTATAATAAAGCAAACCATAAACCCCATCTGTTCTTTTACTTTAATTTTCCCCCAAAGACTGGGAAGAAGCTGTGTTCACCATAATTCTGAATGGCCTCAACATTCTTCAAAGTCTCCATATCAGTATCGCTGATAATAAAATCAAGCGACGCATTGATTCTCATGTGATCAGGATTGGCCGTCTTAGGAATGACAACAAGACCAAGTTGAATATCATATCTTAGGCAAAGCTGAGCAACCGACACGCTATACTTATCAGCGATTGCCTTAATTGCTATATGATCGAGAATCGCACCGTGTGCGATTGGCGAATACGCTTCGACCAGAATGCCATTTGTCTGGCAATACTCAATTAATGCCAGTGGCGTATTGCTCACATGTGCCAATATCTGATTGACCATAGGTTTGATCTCGCAGCTCGCAATAATATTGTCCACATCGTCCCGAAGGAAGTTAGACAGACCGATTGCCTTTATGGCGATATCCGATAGATAACGCATTACGCACAGCCTGCTCTGCCTGATCATCGTCAAGTAGCCAGGTGCCAAGACCTAATTTCGGGATGACTACACCATTGGATAATTTGTAAGTTTCGTTGAAGACTTGGTTCATGAGTACGCCTCCTTGTAATGTTTTTGACGAAAGGAAATGACACCTAATGCAACAGCTATCCCAACGGATACCGCCGCGGTCCAGCTGACCGCATGTACGGAGTACCTACTGGCTGCAAGTCCACCTATTCCACCTGCAGCCGCAATGCTTATCTGCAAGATAGATCCGTATAAACTTAGCATCATTCCAGAAGCCTCAGGTGCCAGCGCGACTAAGTTAAACTGAAGCCCTGGTCCTGACGACCAAGCGGATAAGCCCCATAGCATAAGCAACGTAATGGTGACCACAGTGGATTCAGCCATCGTGGAAAGCAGAACAAGTGCAACGACATGAACGGCCATTCCCCCCAATAGGGATCGTGGAATTCCAATCCGATCCGTCAGGAACCCGCCAAACTTCGAGCCAACTAAAGTCGCGATACCGAAGATGAATAGTGCCAAACTAATTTGATGCTTTCCTATCGACGTTACTTCGAGCAGGAAAGGGACAATATATGCATAAAGCACGGCGTATCCCAATTGCCAGAAAAAAGTGATCCCAAAACCAGTCCATATCATCGGATTCTTCACAAGGGCGATCTGCTTGCCAAGCGGTGCAGGCGCTTCACCCTCCGTGGAAGGGATCATTCGATACACTGCTACAATTGCAAACAAGCTTAGGAGGCCGATACCGACGAAAATATATTTCCAATCGAATGAACTCGCAATGACCCGACCAATCGGCACACCAACGATTAATGCAGCGCTGAATCCGATGATTACTGTGCCGATCGCTTCAGCTTGTTTGCCAGGGGACGCGAGTTTCGCAGCTATCGTTTTTGCCACAATCACAAAAACGCCGGCGCCAATGGCCAGAACGATTCGTGATACGATTAGAAAGCCAAAACCCGGCAGTGTGATCGTTAAGACGCTTCCTAGCACGACGATCCAGAGCGACACGATCATAAGCTTTCGACGGTCCATTTTCGCTGTTGCCATTACGAATAGCGGTGACCCGATGGCGTTAGCTACGGCAAATACAGTTATCAATTGTCCAGCCGCTGCAACCGATACATGAGCCCATTGCGCTATGTTGTCCAAAATGCCGGCGATGACATATTCCGAGGTGCTCACAAAAACGACAATGCTGGCGAGTAAAGGGGCCCCTTCCTTTCGTAGTCTATTTCTTAAATTTATTATCGAAGCGTTCAATGACGAGCTGGATCCATCCGAAGAAAGGAATCATGAATTGCTAGAAAGAATTGTGTAGCAGTTTGTTGTCTCTAAACGATTTAAACGATCTTGAAAATGAAGTTGTATCGATTGGCGACGGTACACACGGCTTTCGGGCACCGACCTGCTGTGAGTGAGCAAATGCCATTTCAAGCACGGTTCGCTGTCTTAGTCAACAGATGTAATACAAAAAAGGCCGCATGATGCGGCCTATACGGAGATAAAGCTATTATCATTCGTGGAGTCCTACGCTGCCCTTGCCTACTACACATTCCTAATGCGTACCCGTTAAATCCGCGACCTTCGACTCCACCTGCTGCTTCTCCACCGTCGAACCGTTGATACGCTCCTGCAGCAGTTCGTAGAAATGCTCGTGATTGAACTGGTCCAGATCGGCCCAGCCGTCAATCCAAGACGAATAGTGGATGGCATTGGAAATCAACAAACCGTTGATGCCCTCTTCGCCCGGTGCCAGCAGCGGCGTACCGTTCAACACGGCTTGCGCAAAATTTTTCAAAATCCCATTATGCTGCTCGCCGCCGCTCGACGACACCGGAATGTCGCATTGCCAGCACTCTGGCTTGGCAAAAGGCTGCGTATTCACGCGGTTATGCTCCCGCTCCGAGATCCGATTGCGCAGGAACGTCAGCTTGTTGTGTTCGATCGTCAGCTTGCCCATGTCGCCCGAAATCTCGAGACGGTTCGTTCCCGGCGCTTCGCCAGTCGACGTGATATAGACGCCAGTCGCGCCGTTAGCGTATTCGAGGTAAGCGGTTACGTCATCCTCCACCTCAATGTTGTAATACTTGCCGAAGCTGCAGAACGAACGGATACGCGTCGGCATGCCGAGAATCCACTGCAGCAGATCGAGGTTATGCGGATTCTGGTTAATAAGCGTTCCGCCGCCTTCGCCCTTCCAAGTCGAACGCCATGAACCCGAGTCATGATACGCCTGCGGACGATACCAGTCGGTGACGACCCAGACGACCCGCTTCAAGCTGCCCAATTCCCCGCTCTGAACCAGCTCGCGCACCTTCTGATACACCGGATTCGTGCGCTGGTTGTACATAATGCCGAACACCTTGCCCGATTTCGCCGCCGCCTCGTTCATCTCCAGCACCTGCTTCGTGTAGACGCCAGCTGGCTTCTCGACGAGTACGTGCAGATCATGCGCGAACGCTTCGATCGCCTGTTCGGGGTGGTCATAGTGAAGACCGGCGATAAGCACCGCATCGATCGTTCCGCTCTTGTACATCGCGTCGACGCTATCGAATACCGCGACACCCGGGACTTGTTCACGTGCCCACTCCCGGCGCGCCTCGCTTACGTCGCAGACTGCACCAAGCACCATGCCAGGGATTTTGCCACCATGAATATTCACGGCATGCGAAGAACCCATGTTACCAAGACCGATAACGCCCATTCTCACTTGTTCCATCTCACTATTCCTCCCTTAGATTCGGTTCAAAATGTCCAGCAGCGCACGATGCGCAATGCGGAACGTATGCAAGCCGCCTTGTTCTAACGAGTCGACCCAATCGGTATGCTCCAGTTGAGCGAGACCTTTGAAGCTGCCCAGATGGGGCTCCAGTGACAAGAATCCCGCGTAGCCATCTGCCTTCAGCGTACGAAGCACGTCCTCTACTCGACCGATTCCGTAACCAGCCGGTACGACTTGACCATCTGCCAACGCGTCCTTGATGTGTACGTATTTGATAAAAGGCTTCAACAGGTCGAACGCCTTCGGAAACACTTCTTCCTCGCATTGGATGAAGTTCGCCGGGTCGAATGCGCTCACCCAATGATCCGCCTTCAGCGTCGTCATCAGGTCGAGGCAGCGCTCTGCCGTATCGCCGTAAATATGCTTTTCATTCTCATGGACAAGCGTAATGCCGCTGCCCTTCGCCGTCTCCACGATGGCCCCCATCCGGTCCATGACCTCATCCCGATAGAGGGAAGGATCCTCACCTTCCGGCATATAAAAGCTGAACACTCGGATGTACGGACTGCTGAGCGTATGCGCCGTATCCAGAATCCGTTTGAACATATCGAGATGTGGATTAAAATCGTCCGTGATCTGAATTTTGCCAACGGGTGAACCGATGGAGGAGACCTTCACGTTGTGCGCCTCCAGCTGATGCTTCACCTCAATGATCTGTTCTGCCGAGAGCGTCGAGATGTTGCTGCCGTTCACGCCTCGTACTTCGATGTATCCAATCCCCAGCTCGTTAAGTCCGCTTAGCTGCGTTTTGAAATCTGCATCAATCTCATCTGCGAAGCCTGACAGGATAAATTGGGACAAATCCAACACCGCCTATATTTGATAAGAATCATCCTCAATGTAACATTAATATTGTCCATATTCCTTACCTATTGTGCTTGTTAGTTTGCATATCTTGCTGTATGTTAAGAACGAGGAGTTGATCCGTTTGAGTCTCAGCTATCATGCCAAAGATCAGTCGTTCCGGCTGCACCACTCGAGGGATGAACAGCCGAATCCGCAGCATTTCTTCCTGCATTATGAACAAGGCTTTGAGCTCTATATGTTCATCAGCGGAGCAGGCAGCTTCTCCATCGAGGGCAATCTCTACGAACTGGAGCCCTACTCGATCCTCATGATTAATCCGAATGAGCTGCATGCGCTCAACATCGATTTGAACCTGCCCTACGAGCGCATCGTCCTGTCGTTCAACGAGAGCATCATGCCTCCAGTTATGCTGAGCGGCGTTGACCTGTTCCGTTCGTTTAAATATCGCAAGCTCGGGCAGAACAATCAGATTCCAACCGATCAAGTCCGCAGCAGCGGCCTGCTCGATCTGATGAACAAGCTGATGGAGCTGCTTAGGCAGCCAAGCGCAGAGAATGAATTTGTCGCCAAATGCGTGATGGTCCAAATGCTCCACACGATCAACACCTTAGCCGAGAGCAAAATCGAGCTAACCGATTCATCGACAAAGACGACGAAAATCCACGACATGATCGAATATATTAACGCCAACCTCGATCAACCGCTCGGGCTGGATGAGCTGTCGCACCGCTTCTATGTGACGAAGTACCATCTATGCCGCATTTTCCGAGAGGCGACGGGGTTCTCAATTAACCAATATATTACGTACAAAAGGGTCCATAAAGCAGACGAGCTCATGCGCCAGGGCTGTCCGATGACGAAGGCATGCTTCCTGGCCGGCTTCAACAGCTATTCGAACTTCTACCGCTCGTATCGTAAAATGACGGGCAAGTCTCCGAGGGATGGGAAACAGGGTTGAGTAGATGTTCGTTTGTATGGATAAAAAAAAGCCGACTCCACGTCATGATGCATGACGCTATGTCGGCTCTTCGTGTTCAAAGATTGCAAGCAGGTGAACTGCCACTGGGGATGCCTGTGCCTGTAGAGACTAGGTGCATTTTTGCACCTTCAGGCCGCGAGTCTGGCCAATCGGGACTGCGTAGGTGCATTTTTGCACCTTCAGGCCGCGAGACTGGCCGTTCGGGACTGCGTAGGTGCATTTTTGCACCTTCAGGCCGCGAGACTGGCCGACCGAGTCGGCGTAGGTGCATTTTTGCACCTTCAGGCCGCGAGTCTGGCCGTTCGAGTCTGCGTAGGTGCATTTTTGCACCTTCAGGCCGCGAGTCTGGCCGACCGAGTCTGCGTAGGTGCATTTTTGCACCTTCAGGACCGCGAGACTGGCCGACCGAGGCTGCGTAGGTGCATTTTTGCACCTTCAGGCCGCGAGTCTGGCCGACCGAGGCTGCGTAGGTGCATTTTTGCACCTTCAGGCCGCGAGTCTGGCCGACCGAGGCTGCGTAGGTGCATTTTTGCACCTTCAGGCCGCGAGACTGGCCGACCGAGTCTGCGTAGGTGCATTTTTGCACCTTCAGGCCGCGAGACTGGCCGACCGAGTCTGCGTAGGTGCATTTTTGCACCTACGCCTAGCGACTCCTAAATCAAATACTTCCGTATAAAATACGTCGGGGTGCAGCTCCATGCGTGGCAGTAGCTGTTGATGAGGTTGCTGCCGTATGGCGACAGCTTCTTGTCCTCCGGGTTGTACAGCTCCCAGAACGTATCCGCCCCGTCCTTGATCATCTCGCCCCAGTACGCTTTCATCTGCTCAACAGCCTTCTCCTGCTTACCAACGGAGAACAGCGCTTCGATCAGATGGTGGTACATATAAGGCGTCGTCATGCCGATTGCAGGCGGCGCTTCGAACAAGTGATCCAGCAGTGCACCGCTCTGCTCCGCCGGAAGCACTTCCGCAAGCACCATCCATACTTGCGATGCCCACGAAATCTGCTTGTCCGTCCCACTCACGAAGAACCCTTGCTGATCGTCCCACAGCTGCTCAATTGCTCCGCTTACCGCCCGCTCGATCTGGCCCTCAATATACTTCACCTGATCCGCATCGCCAATCGTTCGTGCCAGCTCCAATCCCTGTCTCAGGCAGTAGATGAGCACACCTTGCGTCGGCGCTTGCTTGTTAAGGTCCGCATGCCAGTCGATGAAGCTCCACCACGTCTCGTCATCGGTCACAATGCCCTGCTCATCGAGTCGTTGCACAGCGATCTCGATCTGCTGCATCGCAATCGGCCACAGCTCCAGCAGCGTGTCACGATCGCGAGAAGCCTCATAGTAATCGTGCAAACATGAGACGAAGAAAAGCGCGTAATCATACAGACGCGTGTCGTCGACATGAGCGTGCGGCTTCTCGAAGACACATGCCCCTACCGCACCGTCCGGTAATCGCATGCCGCCGAATAGGTACAGACAGCGACGCACCAGACCATGATTGTTGAAGGTTAGGTAGTTCGCCTGCGCTTGCAGCCTCAGATCGCCGATCCACAGCCGGCGGTCACGCTTCGGACCATCCTCAAACACCGTCTGCATGCAATCCTGCAGCGTCTTAATCGCGATCCGGTCCATCTCAGCCAACTCCCCAGACACTTCACTCGGCAGCGGCTTCACCTTGCTCACATCACCCGATGTGACCGTCGTACAAATAACCTCATCGAACGATACCTTATATTTCACCGACGTATCCAGCACCTCAACCTTGAGGAAGCGGAACGTGTAGCGCCGAGGAAGCTTGATCTCCGCTGGCAGCACATCAACGAACATTAACTCCTCCTGCAGCCACGAGCTGCTGAGCCATCCCTTATAGCTTTCGAATGATTCGGCGATCTCGCACGGCATCTCGCCGAAGGTCAGCTTCAGCTTCAGCGGGGCATCCGGCGGACTGCCGACCGGCTTAATTTTCAAGCTAAGAAAACCGACCATATGATCCTCGAAGTCAAGCATGAAGCTGTCGCCTTTGCCAAGCACCCGCTCCTTCCAATTTTGATCCTCCGACTGATCTATACGCCAGCCTTGAAACGCCTTGTCGTCTGCTGCTATCTCAATAACCGCCTTCGGCTGCGCGGGTGATGTCATTAATTCAGGGATTAAGCTTTCCGCCTTCTGGACCATCGTTTGATCGATTAACATGTGAAATCCCCTTTCTAATTATGCCTCTATATTGACTGTATGCGTTTTCAACTGCACATACAAGGTCTCGTTTTTTAGGTGCATATCCGCTTTTTTTAGATGGCGATTCGAGGTACGTCAGCAATTTTTGGACTTTACGTACGATTATTTTGGATCGGTCTGCGAAACCCCGCGCCGTTACTGGGGTGTCCAAAAAAATCAGACACAGCCAAAAAAAGCAGCGCTTATCAGCTCGCTATGAAAACCCTTACACTGAGGACCACAGGGCTCCGGACCCCTACTGACAATCGAACGACACGCAGGCTTTGATTACGCTCGAACATCATAAGGAGGGTTATATCAATGGCTCAACAGACAAAGAAAACAAAACGCACGATTCTCGCACTGACCGGTGCATTGCTTGTTACTTCTGCCCTGACGGCATGCGGCAGCAGCAAAGAGGAAGACACGAAGACGACAACTACGACGGAAACGTCGACGACTGCAACGGACGGCACAACTTCAGAACGTTACGCGGAACCCGTTACATTAAAGCTGATGATCGATAACCAAACGTCGACCGAAGGCATCAAAGCGGTTGCGGACGAAATCGAGAAACGCTACAACATTAAGACCGAATTCGATCTGCGTCCAGGCGGCGACGAAGGCGACAACCTCGTGAAGACGAGACTCGCGACAGGCGACATGGATGACCTGAGCTTCTATAACTCCGGCTCGCTGTTCAAGGCGCTCAAGCCCGAGAAGTATTTCCTTGATGTGACGAATGAGCCGTTTATGCAAAATGTAATGGATTCCTTCCTGCCTACGGTCAGCGTAGACGGCAAGGTATACGCTGCACCAAGCGGCGCTTCTCAAGCAGGCGCTTGGCTCTACAACAAGAAGGTGTACGCAGACCTCGGCCTGTCCGTACCGAAAACTTGGGACGAGCTGAAGGCCAACAACGAGAAGATCAAAGCGGCTGGCAAAACAGCTGTCATCGGCTCCTACAAGGACAGCTGGACGTCCCAGCTGATCGTGCTCGCGGACTATGCGAACGTACAGGCGGAAGCGCCGACGTTTGCGGATGATTTTACGAACAATAAAGCGAAATTCGCCGACACGCCGGCAGCGCTCCGCAGCTTCCAGAAGCTTAGCGAGATGCAGCCTTACATGAACAAAGATTACCTCGCAACGACGTACGACCAAGCGTTGAAGATGCTCGTGGATGGCACAGGCGTTCAGTATCCGATGCTGACGTTCGCACTGTCCAACATCTATGCGACATACCCAGACGCGATCGACAATATCGGCGTTTTCGCTCAGCCTGCTGACAGCGCAGACAAGACCGCTCTGACGGTATGGATGCCAGCGGCGATCTCGATCTACAAGGACGGCAAAAACGTAGAAGCAGCGAAAAAATGGCTCAATTTCTTCGCATCTCCTGAAGGCATGGCGATCCAAGCAACGAAGGCGAAACCGGAAGGTCCTTATGTGATCAAAGGTGCACAGCTGCCGGACGATGCATACGCAGGAGTTAAAGAAATGCTGCCTTACTTCGATAACGGCAACAATGCTCCAGCGCTCGAGTTCCTGTCCCCGCTGAAGGGACCAAACCTGCCGCAGTTGACGGTTGAAGTTGGCGCAGGCATGAAATCGGCTGAGGACAACGCGAAGGCTTATGACAAGGACGTCGAGAAACAAGCGAAACAATTAGGCATTGAGGGCTGGTAAGCTCAACTCAGCCGACAGTAACAATTAAGCGAGCCCTGCCCTGCTTCATCCAAGGCGGGACAGGGCCAGCTTGTTAAAGATAGTAGGATGGGAGAGATTCATCATGCAGAAGGCTTCCCTAACAAAGGCTTCCAAACGATTGTATACGTACAAGTTTCTGCTGCCCGCAGGCATCATCTATTTCGTGTTGTTCCTGCTGCCGACCATTATGTCCTTCTTCTTCAGTATGACGAGATGGGATCTGGTGGAATGGGACTTCATCGGCTTCGACAACTATAAGACGTTCTTCTCGGAATCATCGCTCAATATCGGCTTCCGCAATACGCTTATTTACGCTGTAGTAACTTGTGGTCTCAAAGTTATTCTTGGCTTGCTGCTTGGGGTCGCGCTCACGTCCGGCCTCCGAATCAAAGGCTACTTGCGTTCCGTCGTGTTCTTCCCAACTTTGCTATCTACGATTGCGGTTGGTATTGCATTCAGCAGCATGATGCACCCATCGCAAGGCTTAATTAATAAAAGCTTGGCTCTGGCCGGCATTGTCGGCCCTGACTGGCTCGGCGACACGAGCATCGCGCTTCTGTCCGTCGCTTTCGTTGATGTGTGGAAAGGCGTCGGCATGGCTACCGTTATTTTTATCGCGGGCATTATGTCCATTCCCGAAGACTATTACGAAGCGCTTCAGATCGACGGCGGCAACGCATGGGATCGGTTCTGGCATATTACGAATCCGCTCGTAGCGCCTGCTATGAACTCCGTTATTATCTTGTCCTTCATCGGCGGCCTTCGTTCGTTCGACCTCGTATGGGCGATGACCAAGGGCGGACCGGGCTTCAGCACGGACTTGATCGCATCCATCATCTACAAGCAATATCAAGGCGGCTTCTACGGCCTCTCGACGGCGGGCAACGTTATCCTGTTCATCGGCGTATCGCTGCTGGCATTCCCACTGCTTAAGCTTCTATCCAAAAGAGAGGTTGATCTGTAATGAGACTGAAAGGAACCAAACGGATTACCCTCGAGACGATAGCTGTCATCTTATCGATCGTTATATTTTGGGTCCCCTTCTTCTTCGTTATTCTGAACTCGCTGAAGAACAAGACGGATGCAGCCCTGCTGGACCTAAGCTGGCCATCCTCGATTCAGTGGTCGAACTATACGGAAGTTCTTACGGCACAGGATCATATGGTGATCCGGTCGTTCATTAACAGTACGCTCATCACGCTGCTGTCCATCGTCGTGCTCATTATCGTTAGCGCAATGACCGGCTACGTGCTGCAGCGCCGCAATGACCGCTGGTCAGGCATCATTCAGTTTCTCGTCATGGCCGGTCTGATGATTCCGCCTGCCGTCGTGCCTACGATTTGGGTATTGGATTCGATCCATCTGTTCAAAACAATGACCGGCATCGTGCTCGTCGAGGTTGCGCTCGGCATTTCCTTCGCCGTCATGCTGTTCCGCAGCTTCATGGCGACGATTCCAAGAGAGATCGACGAGGCCGCTGTCGTCGACGGCTGTGGCAGCCTGCGGATGTTCTTCCAAATCATCTTCCCGCTGCTCATGCCGGTTACGTCAACCGTTGTTGTCCTGTCGTCCGTCGGCATTTACAACGACTTCGTCAATCCGCTCTACTTCTTCCCAGGCGCGAAGAATGCAACGATTCAGCTTACGCTGTACAACTTCACAAGCATGTACAACACGTCCTGGAACCTGTTGTTCGCTGATATTATTCTGATCTCGATTCCACCGCTTATTCTATTCATCTTCTTCAACAAACGGATCGTGGCTGGCATGACAGCCGGCGCTGTGAAGGGCTAGAAACAACATAAGTACCGAAATACAAAAAAGAGGTCGCCACAGTGGCGACCTCTTCTTGGTTTGAATGGTTGAACTAACGATCTCCGTTAGAGTTGAGTCTCCTGACGGCCCTACCTATCAATTGGAAAATGGTATTCTCGCTGAATATTATGTATAAAATCCACAATCAATTTTACTAGTTTAAGTAATTCCAAACACTCGATGATTTGAATAATCTAATAAGCGTTCCACTAATCGCCAAAAGCGCTAGGCCATTTACTACAAAATCAGGCACATGTTTACCTTGACTCATAAGATAGGCAACAACAACAGAAAATATTATCACCAAAGGTGCGGTAATATATTTACTTAGCGGCCATACTTCCCCTGGATTATTGATTGGTTTTATATAAATTCCTAATGCAGTTAAGATTACACCGATTACTGTCAACCAATTTGCGATAATTAAACCATGCTTATCAAGAAATACCCAATTAAAATCAGAAATGCTTTCGGACAAAATACCATAGACTACTAATATTCCACCTAAAATACCGACTCCAGTTAAAACAATTTCAATAAATTCTCTAATAGCTCTTCTGATGTCTGAATTCAATATATTCGCTCCCCTATGCACTTACCACAAATTCATCTAAACTCTAGTTCCACGTATTTCGAATAATTCCTTTTCTTACTTTTTGCTAGGTAGACGTACTCATAGAAAAACGTTATATTATTTCTTGGTTAACCGCACAAACGTTCGTATTTGAAATGCATGATTGATATTGGGAGGTTGTCTGCATGGACAAGAGAACAAACGTTATAGGCGGTGGCGAGGTTGGCGCCATCACAGTTGACATGGATCAGCATGATATACATAAAACAAACAGCTTATTTTGGGATACAACAGGAAACGATGTGTTAGGAGCTACTTCACTTCCTTTGTATGGAGCATTTGTCTCTGAAGAAAAATGCCAGCTCTTTGGCGATGTCTCAGGGAAAAAGCTGCTGGAGATCGGCTGTGGAAGCGGGCATTCCTTGCAGTATCAAGGGGAGCGCCATGCGGCTGAACTATGGGGTATGGATTTATCCGAGAACCAAATCGAAAAGACAAGGCAGCATTTGACGGCGTGCGGTCTGTCGGCTAATTTGATCTGTTCTCCTATGGAAGATGAATGCGGCATACCGGACAATTATTTCGACTTTGTTTATTCGGTTTATGCCATCGGCTGGACAACCGACCTTGACGGCACTTTCGGCCGGATCGCTTCTTACCTCAAAAAAGACGGCGTATTTATTTTCAGTTGGTCTCACCCGATCCACAAATGCGTTGCTGCAGAAGATAATCGGCTTGTTTTCAAAAAAAATTATTTCGATGAATCGTGGTATTCCGTATCGCTTGGCGAAAGCACACTCGCCTTATCGGATCGCAAACTATCAACCTATGTGAATGCGCTCTACAAAGCGGGATTTGTCATTGAGCAGCTGATCGAGGAATCGGATGATGATATCATGCAATTGAAGGATAGCGACTTTGCCAAGAAAGCAAAGATGCTTCCTGTAACTTTTGTAATCAAAGCAAGGAAATTATAGTTGTGCCCTCTATATAACAACAAAAGGCCGCCACTATGGCGACCTTTTGTTGCTATGGTTAGCTTGAACTAGGGTTCCTCGTTAATTTATTGGCACTAGTCGATTATTTTTTTGTCTAAGTTCTTGGAGTTCTCCAATTATGTAAATCGATATATGTTCTTGTCGCCCTACATTTTACTACTACCCTAACCGATTTATTGATGAAATTGAATATTAATGAATAATCACTTGAACACTTCGATCTTTCCGCGATTATCGAAGTCCTGATCAAGACTAATATAGTCACTATACGTCCAATGACCGTTTGCATACTCCATATAAATAAGGGCTTCGTATACATAATCGCCTTCTGCAATATCCTGTGTCGCATCGCTCCAACTAAGCGTCCCTTGGACGACGGCCTCCTTGTTCCCAAGGAAAATGACTCGTTCATCAGATAACTTGTATTTCTCATCGGTATAGGAAAAACTCTCTTTCAGATGGTCTTCCCATGTTTCTGATCCCAGGACATAATCTTCCCAATATTCTATAAATGAGGGGGCCGTATATTGAAGCAGTCGATCGAGGTCTTCTGCGTTATACGCTGTGTAGTAGGTGCTTAGATTCGACAATACTACTTTCTGCTCGCTAAAATGATCCTTTATAATAACTGCAGCTTTTTGGTCGATGTCCTCCGGAAGTTCCATGTTATTAAATAACCAGCTTTCGTGCGCGATCCTCCATTGTCCTCACTCATAGCGAATGTTATAGGCGTACACATCTTCACGATTCAATTCTTCCGTTTGCTTGGAATAAGTTACTTGAAGCGTCGCTTCATTATTGGAAGTATATTCAATCCGATCGATGGTGACCTTGAAGTCTCGAACTGGGATTTCGCTGACTGTTTGATTCGCTTCGTAGTCGTATTCTAGATTCATATATCTCAATGTCGGATTGTCAGAAGTCAGTAATTTAGGATTAAATGTTTCGTAATACTTCGTAACGAGCTCTTTCACAGCGGCCTCCTGGCCATACCCGTATGGCGTTAAACTCACAGTCAGCTTTGATTGATCAAAATAAACCGAGTACTTCGCAAAGACTCCAAATTGGCGAAGAGGGATATAAACCTGCCCGTTAACGACAGGAATTACATCGTCTAAATAGTAACTAACATCGTTATACTCAATAACATCTTCGCCGGCCCAGAATTTAATGTCAGTGCCGTTGATGACCCCTGAAATTTGTTTGGTATCAGGATCATAGGTCACCTTATAACCCATAGCATCAAAAAACTTGCGATACGGCACGTATATAACACCCGATTGTACGATCGGTTCGATGCCAGCAATCTGTTTATTATTTACTAACAGTTTAATCGGTTTACTAACAGAAGCAGCTCCCGCTACAAGCGGGGTAGTTACGACCAAGCAGAAGACAATCAACATACCAATAAGCTTTCTAACCATCTGACACACCTTCCTCATAGTGAATGATGATAATCTCGCATACCTTGTTTATCGGTTGGAAGGTGTCTAGTAGTTATCACGGTTTTCCATTCATATTCAGGTTATTTGACATGTCGTTAATCAGCCCAATAGCTTAATGACAGAAAGAGCAGCTGCCGCGGTGGCAAACTGCTCCTTAATGGTTCTGAGCTAACGTCCCCCTCGTTAGCTCAACTTAGTCATCGTTATCGTCATCGTCACCTTGATTGTTTTATCCCTGTTGTTTCTTTTTCGCTTTCCATTCTGCTTGGGCTGCTTTCTTATCAACCCTCAGCTTCTGGCGCTCCTCTTTCAATAGTTCCATTTGCTTATTGACCAACTGCTTTCGTGCTTCAGCTAAGCGATGAGCTCTAGAGGTCATTTCATTGAGTGTGCGTTACTCGACCGAGGTAGAAGCCTCCGAGAAACACGGTTGCGATAAGCACGAAGTGCAGCAATAACCAACCAAGCCGTCCGTAATTTAAATGTTCGATGTTGATTGGCTTTCTCTTGGTACCTGGAACGATAAGGCCTCCAATGTATTCGAAAAGGAGCAGGTAAATCCACCACCATGTGTAAGAATCCCACACATCCCAAAATCGGTTGTAACGAATGATGCTGGTGAAATTCAGGGCTAGAACTTCCAGCGTCATGCCTATATGCACAAAAACCCAATAAAAAGGAATTTTCCACTGCCACTTGACGGGGCTGTAACGCACGCCAAGCATTACGTAAAACGGAAATACGGTCAAAATCGCGAAAAACGGCATGGGAGAAAGGTTGGGAAGGAGACGAAGAGGAAACGAATAAAAGCCAAACTTAACAAAAATGTAGCAAATCGTTTCTCCTACAATAGCGCTTATGAGAAACAGGAGTCCGTATCGTCTCCAATCTTTTGCAATAATCCAGATGGTGCCCACGGTTGAAATCGCTATTGCGAAAAGAAGTAATATTTTTTCTATATTCATAGGCAGCTTCCGACCCCATATTTTTCTTTATCCGGGGTTATTATTACCAAACCATATTTGCTCAATACAAATATCCCATTCGTCACTGTAAAATCACGTTATCCGCCCATAGCTAAACAGTCTGCCGTTCGTAACGGCAGACTGTTCACATCGAGCTATCGTCTGAGTTAGCTCAACTTATTCATCGTGATCCTCCTCATGATCATCATCGTCGTCATTGTTACCTTGATTGTTTTGTCCCTGTTGTTTCTTATTCGCTTTCCATTCCGCTTGGGCTGCTTTCTTATCAGCCTTCAGCTGCTGGCGCTCCGCTTTCAAGATTGCTTTTTGCTTCTCGTGCTCCGCTTTCAATCGTTCCATTTGCTTCTTGTGAGCCTCTTGTTTATTATCGTTTTCGTTATCGTTATCGTTATCGTTTTCGTCTGCGTCGTCGTCTTCGTCTTCATCGTCTTTATCATTGTTCGCTTCAAGTTTGGTTTGAGCTGGCTTGGCCTCGGGTTTTACGGTTGCGGTGGACTGAGTCACCGCCACTTGAACTGGAGACTGCTGATCAATTGATGCTTCCAATGCATCAAGCTTCTGAGACAACTCGTCCAATCTATCTACGAGCTTTTGTTCCGTTTCTGCTTTCGCATTGGCATTGTGCACCTTGTTCATCGCTTGCATCAATTTCTCGATGTTATGGCGAATTTGTTTGGCAATGACTTCTTTCTTCTTCGCTTCGTCCTTGTCCACAGAGTCTGCTTTATCAGATTTATCAGCTATGTCTGCTTTATCTGCCTTATCTGCTTCGTCATCCGTTTTAGGGGTGATTAGCGCCGTGAGCAGGATCGCCAGCGATTGGTCCCCGATGGCATTGTTCAGCGTGTTTGCCGCAAGATCGGTTTCGCCTGCTTCCAGCTGGTCGTTCGCTTCCTCAATCTTGTCTTGAGTGAGCGAGTCCAGCAGTTTCGCTCTCTCCGTGCCGTCTACTGTAATGACAATCTTGATTTTCTCCGCCAGTGAAATGAGAGCCTTGATCAGACCCTCGGGCGCATTCGCCGTCCATGTAAGCGTCTGTTCATTGTCCGAAACGGTCTGTACTGCGACGTTATCCGTAGTTGCAGGCGTAGGCGTTATGCCGGAAGCGTCGTTCCCATCTGCGTAAGCCGTCGTTGTTCCAATACCCATCGCGAGCACGCAGGACAGCACGCCGTTCAACATCACCTTGTTCAGCTTTCTAGTCGGTTTCATCTAAGATCTCCTCTGCTTTTATCGTTGCTGTTTGAAAGCACTTACATAATGATTCGAGGAGATTTGTCAGTTTGAGTGGGTAGACAAACGCGAATTGCCGTAACCTTCAATTAGAAAAGCTTAACGAAGCTTTAATGAAACGAGTTTCTATAATCGATTGGCGATTGATTTGTTAATAGCTTAACGTATTACTGTTTATCCCCACTGATAAAAATCTAAAACAAAAACTTTAGCGCCGACGTCAAAATAAATCTGCTCCCACTCAAATTCATCTTCACCTTTAGACGGATTCGTAATCAGCTGATATACCTTGGGCTTTGCACCTATAAAAAGTGTATTCAGCATCGTTATTAGTTGATTTGAAACTCTATTATGTTCTTTGTCATCCTCCATTGACACTACTTGACCATCTGTGTAGTATATCTCACCTAAATCAATGTCTCTCATCTTGAACATCGAGAAAAACCAATGTGTGCAGACTGCAAATAGGCTATCTTCCCATGAGTTCAATTCTTTTAAACCCAGAATTTCAACATATTTATGATTCGAAAGATCGCTATTCTTATTAAACTCCTGCACAGCCTCGGTAATGTTTACGTTTAGTTCAACTAGCTTGTATTGATGACCATAACAATTGCCAAGAAAGGTGCTTAAATTACTCAAGGCCTCAAGATAGCCATTAATTTTACTTAATTCACTATTCATAAATGCTCCCTCTCCCCTTTCTCATCTATTATCGTAATAAAGTCATTGTTCCTACAGCAAATTTGTTCTCCGTCGTTATATATAAACGCATTCACTCTGCCCAGCCAGCGCAATACGGCGTGCAATGCAAAAAAGCGATGGATTGGTTCCATCGCTTTTTTTGTATTGCAGCGTACCCTGTTAATACAGGGATTACTCCTCCTTCTCCTCTTTCCGAACGTATTCATCTTGATCGCTGCCCCAGATGTAGTCGATTCCTGATTCATTTAACTCTTGAGCATTTAACTCCGGAGCATTATTCTCCTTACCTTGGTTAACATTTTGTTTTGGATCCGTCGTTTCGTTATTGTTCATCTGAAATCATCCCTTTCTCCAATTAATGGAACCCGCAACTGTATCCTTTCCATTATCGAAAAACCTTATGTAACAATGTATCCGGCTACTTCGATTCTTTAGCAAAAAATAAAACCTAACCGTTAGAACAATACAATTGAACTGTTGGAACAGATATAAACTCTAGTACAAAACAAAAAAAGACAGCGTTTGTTCGCTGTCTTTTTTGCTCTTCATTAACGATCTCCAACTACTTCGTATTGCTTTTCCAAGTTTCACTGTCTGAAGTTTTGTCATAATCATGGCTATTGGTGGCTTCCATGATATCGTAGTAAGCCCAATGTGTACTTGTCAGATCTACATATTGATTGAGCAGATCTTGATTGTTGTCTACATAACTTGTGTCGGCGTATCTCTCAAGCATACGGTTTACCAAACTTACTACTTCAGCACGCGTGATGTTGTTCCCAGGTCTGAAGGTTCCGTCTGGATAACCTTTAATCCATCCTTTGGAAGCCGCAAACGAAATGTAATCTCTTGCCCAGTCATTATCGGCAACGTCTGTGAACGTAACAGGCTCGCCTGTGATCAGTTCATCAAACCGAGATGCAATTGCTGCAAACTCCGCTCGAGTAATCTGCGCATCCGGTCTAAAGGTTCCGTCTGCGTAACCTGTAATGATGCCGAATTGCTCCATATATCCGATGGCATTGGCATACCATCTTGCAGGATTAACATCTGTGAATTGGGATGCATACGTTTTGTCTACATCCATTTTCTCTACCAACAGACGCGCGAACATGACGGTAACTTCCGCTCTTGTCATATTCTTTTGGGAACCGAAGGTTTTGTCAGGATATCCTTGCATATAAGCAAAATGGTTTACCTTATCAAGCGCAGGTATATTCGTATTCGTATTCGTATCGGCAACTGTCCATTTGGCAGTCAGCGTAAGATCGGAATACACCGTATCCGTGCTGAAGTTCCACTCGCTGCCATCGGCTTTATACCAACCTGCAAAAATGTAACCGGTTCTTACTGGATCTGCGGGCTTTGTTAACAGATCACCCGCGGCTGCAGATTGCGTAGTTGATGATGGGGTGCCCCCGTCTCCGTTAAAGGTTATCGCATAATTAGTCGTTCCAACAATGACTGAAGGAGTTGAAGGGGTCTGCACTTGCGGACTGTTATAAGCTATCGCATAGACTGAGAAGTTTTTAACATAGAGTGTCAGCGTCCAATCCGATTGATCAAGAGTGAGATACTCTCCGTCTGCATTCGGAACCGCGCTGATCACATTCACAGCGCTTCCGTGATAGCGATAAACCGTATAACCGGACTTTCCTTGCACTTCTGCAGGAATAGGAACGATGACTTTAATTAGCCCATTCGTTCGTGTGATAAGTCCCTCAGAATTCCAATTAACAACTTCAGTAACCCGATAAAACTTTTCGATGAGCATATCCAAGTAGAGCCCAATTGTAAGATTATTGTTCTGCGCACTCGATTTGATTTTGCTCATCGCTGCTAATTGATCGGTATCGTTCGATGATTCGTCGATTTTTTCGACTGTCATTTCAACCTTGGCGAAGCCTGTATTATTGTAGTCATTCAACAGGTAGTCTACTGCCTCAGGCTGCAAATTATCGATTACGATTGGCGGCGTGTCGCTGCCTTTCAACTTCAATGCGCTGCTAGCGTTATACGGGAATACGAGAGTTCCAAGATCTACGACCTGTGTTGCCCCTCCGATTGTAACCGCAATAATTGCAGTTTTCTCCTCCAGCGTTATTTTCAGGTCGTAAACGCCTGCCGGTACATCATGGATCGTGAATTTACCGTCGGCATCAGTAAGCGCCGTCTCTCCGTATTGCGTATTGCCTTTCACAAGCTCAACGGTTGCTCCCGAAAGGTTATTGGAAGGCGTCTCGTCGTCAATTACGGTGCCGATTACAATATAATTGCCAGTTGCCGATACGACTTGCCATGTCGCGTTGTAGACGCGATCGCCTGTAGAACCTTTGTCTACCGTAACAGTAAGGGTTGGTTCTGACAGCCCCGTTCCCGTCCATCCCGCAAAGGTATAACCAAGTTTTGTCGGGTTGGTTAAAGTAAAGGCATCATCCGCAACAGTAAAGGTTGTCGGGTTGGATGAAGCAGTCGTTCCGCCGTCAAGATTATACGTGATCGTGTATACTTCAGCTTCAAAGACAGCCGTATAGGTAGCTGCCGCGTAGCTGTCCGAATCCTTCTGTGGAACAAACACAGCGCTCGTGCTGACCGTATCCCCGTTTGCGTCCTGCCATTCCACAAAGCGATAGCCTGGGTTTGCCGTTGCTGCTGAACCCACTGCTGTACCCGTTTCGGGGTTCAATGATTCATAAGTCGAACTGACTGTGCCACCAGTAGTCTGATTGGCTGCATATTCGATCGTTACTTTGCCGATCTCCGTCCACACGGCATAAAGAGTTACGGATAAATCGGTTTTATCCCAGTCCTTCACACTGTTCATGTCAGCATCGTAATACTTCGTTCCGTCGCTTGGTTGGTCAAAATATCCGACGAATGTATATCCCGCCTGACTCGGCGCTTCTGCTGTCGGCATAGGCTGATCATAAATTGCGGTCACACTGCCACTGCCGCCGCTTCCGCCGTTGTCGTCCAGCATCACAATTGAACTATTTGCTATCCATGTCGCGGTGTAGATGCGATCGTCTGTAGAACCTTTGCTTACCGCTACAGTGAAGGTAGGTTCTGACAGCCCTGTTCCCGTCCATCCCGCAAAGGTATACCCTGGTCTCGTCGGGTTGGTCAAGGTAAAGCCTTCATCCTCGATTGTAAAGGTCCCCGGGTTCGATGGATTGACCGTTCCGTGATCCAGATCATACGTGATCGAGAAGTCGGTCAGGTCGAACTGTGCCGTATAGGTCTCGTTGCTGGTTGCTGGTTCGAGCGTCTTATCCCAGTCCGTGAACGTATACCCCGGTACGGTGGTGATGAACGGCGCTGTCGGCGTCGCTTCGTAGCGAACCTTCGGCATCGTATCGCCTATGGCCGTTCCTTTGATCGGGTCAATCACAAAGCTAATGTCATACAGGTTTCTCTTATAGTAGACATTAACGACCGTGCTGCCGTCCGCCGCGATCGTTTCCTGCGTGATCGCCTCGGCGGTGAAACCAGTGAACGTCTGTGCCACTGCGCTTGTCGTGTCACCGGTCGTTCCGTTCAAGGTTTCAACCAGCGCCGGGTCTGCAGGAGTACTGCCGTCTACTGCTTCTTGATAATGATTGACCGTGTACGCTATACCGGTGTTTGCTATCCAGTTAGCTGCATAGTTTCTGTCGCCTGTTGAACCCTGCGCAATGGTGACCGTAGTTGTCGGTTCGTCGGTCAGGTCGGTACCCGTCCAACCGTCGAAGGTGTAACCCGGTCTTGTTGGGTTGTTCAGCGTAATGTCCACGCTTTCTACCGTGTAGGTATCAGGGTTTGCATTTACAACGCTGCCGCCGTCCAGATTGTAAGTGATCGAGAAGTCAGTCAGGTCGAACTGTGCCGTATAGGTCTCATTGCCGGTTGCAGGCTCGATCGTCTTATTCCAGCCAGTGAACGCATACCCCGGCTCGTCGATGATGACCGGTTCTGTCGGTATTGCTTCGTAGCGAACCATCGGCGCGGTTTCGTCTGTGGTCGTCCCCTTCGTCGGGTCGATCACAAAACTGATGTCATACAGGTTTCTCTTATAGTAGACATTCACAACCGTGCTGCCGTCCCCTGCGATCGTTCCTTGCGTAATTGTCTCGGCGGTGAAGCCGTTGACCGTCTGTGCCACAGCACTTGTCGTGTCACCGGTCGTTCCGTTTAGCGTTTCAACCAGCGCCGGAGCTGCAGGAGTACTGCCGTCTACCGCTTCTTGATAATGGTTGACCGTGTATGCTGTCGTATTGCTTGGCGACCAGTTCGCTGCATAGTTTCTTACGTCTGTTGAACCCTGCGTAATGGTGACCGTAGTTGTCGGTTCGGTCAGGCCAGTGCCCGTCCAACCGTCGAAGATGTAACCTGGTCTTGTCGGGTTGTTCAGCGTAATGTCCGCGCTTTCTACTGTGTAGGTATCAGGGTTTGCATCTTCAACGCTGCCGCCGTTCAGATTGTAAGTAATCGTGAAGTCCGTCAGGTCGAATTGTGCCGTATAGGTTTCGTTGTCGGTTGCAGGTTCGATCGTCTTATCCCAGCCTGTGAACGTATACCCCGGCTGGTCAATGATGTTCGGTTCTGTCGGTGCTGCCTCGTAGCGAACCTTCGGCGTCGTTTCGTCAGTGGTCGTTCCCTTGCTCGGGTCGATCACATAGGTAATGTCATACAGGTTTCTCTTATAGTAGACATTCACAACCGTGCTGCCGTCCGCCGCGATCGTTCCCTGCGTGATCGCCTCGGCGGTGAAGCCAGTGAACGTCTGTGCCACTGCACTTGTGGTGTCCCCAGTCGTTCCGGTCAAGGTTTCAACCGTCGGGGCCGCGGAATAAGTGCCGTCTACCGCTTCCTGATAATGGTTGACCGTGTACGCTGTATTGGCGCTTGTCGTCCATTTGGCGTAGATATTAGTAGTCGATGTGATTGCTGTAGTAAAGTCAAATGCCGTGGTGCCGCCGTTTGTCGTTACCCATTGGTCAAATGTATAGCCCACTTTCGTCGGGGCTGTCGGTAAGACAGCTGCCCCGCCAGAAAGGATCGTTTGCGCGGCGGGCGTATCATACTTCTGCGCCCCATCATAGAAGGATACGCTGTAATAATGGATTACCTTGCTCGCGTCAGAACCAGAAAGCTGTGCCCCGGTGCTCTCGCCGTTGACATAGATGTCATAGGTACCAGGCGTTACGCCGCTAGCCGAATGTATAGCCCCGCTTGCTGTAAGGGAATATTTGCTCTCGCCGTCTTTCCAAAGCTCCACACTTTGGCCGGCATAGTCTACTCCGTCAAGCTTTAGCGTTACACTCGGAGAGAACGTATCGGCTACGGTCACCTTATCACTGCTAACGGATGCTGGTGTATTCAATACTGTACCTGCAACCGAAGTGATCGTAGCATTGTTGATATATTCCGTCCCTACCGTTTCGTTGGATTCTACCTCCGCCTTAAAGGTCAATTCAACACTGCCGTTAGCGGGAACGGAGCTTATCGTATAAGGGAATGTCGCGGTCGGCTTAGAGTCACTGCCCTCTGTCATACTGCCGCTAACCAACGTCAAGCCGCTTGGTAAAGCATCGTTAACGATGACATTAGAAATCGTACTGCTGCTCAGATTCGTAATCGTTATTTGGTAAGCTACATTCTCACCGGCAGCCACCGAACTGGAAGCCGGAGTCATTTCAATTTTCAACTTCGGCGTAATTTTACCGTTATTGCCCAGCTTGGTGATAAAGGCGCTGTCAGTACCTGTAACATCCCATTCATAGGCATCGGAATCGGAGGCAGTATCGGTGATATTACTGATCTTCGACACGGAAGCCTCTATGTCTGCGCCGATCTCTTTACGGTTACTTACAACCTCGCTGCCTTCTTTGGTAATGTCTTTATAATAATACGGATTATCTTCTACCGGTATGAAGCGCGTAGTTGCCGTTGCGACGCCATCACCCTCATATTTGCTGCTGTACAAAGAAGTGTCGGACGCATAGGCATCTCTTAATCCCACCGTATAAGTAAGCTGCACAGGGAGTAGATCAGGATTTGAATATTGGCCCGGCGTTGGAGCTTTGCGGTCGCTGAACGTAATCAGCGGCAATTCCTTCGGAGGGATTATCCATTTCAATTCCCTGGTAGCACTATCATACTCGACGGTCGTGTCCAAATCTGTAAACCCGTATGTAGTAACGGACCCTAATGACGATTTCACCGTTGCTGTTGCTGTACCCATTTGGGGAACTGTTTTTAACTCCATTTCATTGCCTAACACATCAGTGACTACGAGATTCAATGGTTCGCCGGACGCGCTTGTCTGTTCGAACGGGATGATTTTTTCCTGGGTAGCCGCCTCTACCAATGCCCCCAGAGCCCCCATCGCATCATCAACCTTGGATAGATTACTCGCAGATACAAAATAAATATAATCATCTGCGTACACGTAGCCAGGGGTACCGCCTACACCATACTTCTTATAATCCGTGCCCGCGTTGTTTGTAAGTGTGGTCAGCGCGGTATATACGCTTTTCAAAGTGGTTTGGCTTGTTGCAGCTGACGCCAGTGTATTCGGCTTTAACATCGCCGTGGCCAGATTATCACCTTCATCCAGACCAAAGGCAATATTGAACCAAATAACATCTTTACCGCCGCTAAGTACGCTGTACGCCTGCTTCAGCTCATCCTTCAACTTTGCCGCTGTCAAGATGGTCAGCGCCGAAATAGTCGCATTCCCGCTTGTGGTGGAGGTCGATGTTTCTGTTCCGTTCGGCGGACTGTTATACCAGTTGGGATACGCTCTGTTGGCATCACCATCGGTAAAAAGCAGAACATACGGAACCCTTTCCGTATCTTCGCTGCTATTGATTCGACCTGCAACGTCTGCTTTTAAAGCATTAATGGCTGTGTATAGCCCTGTTTGTGTGGCAGTACCTTGAGATGTAGATACTTCTAGGGCTGTTGTTGTCGTCGTTGCTCCGCCAAGTATTGTCTGGGTCAATCCTGCCTTCCGGGTTATTTTCTGACCACTGCTGGTTAAATAACGATCCGCAGCGTCGGATTGATCACCAGTTGCAGACGTAGAATAGGACGCCAGAGGGAACAATGTGCCCACGTTGCTTCCCGTAGCAAGACCAAAATAATAGATACCGATACGGTTCCTCGGATTGGCAGCCATAATCGTTTCGATGCCCTTGTTTACGGCATCTTTCATTTTGGTAACACGTTCCGCAGTCATACTGCCCGACATATCCAGAACCATCGCTACGTCCGCGGCCGCTTGTGCCCGTACCTCAGTGGAAGATGTGCGGACGTATTCCTGGGCTAACGCCGACAGCGTTACGTCGAATTGCGTTCCGTTCACGGAAATAGACTTGTCCGCCCAAACGCGGCCGTCATCGGACGCTGTGCCGAAGGTAGATGGCCTTGCAGCTGTGGACGGATCAGAGCTAAACTCCACGACATAGTTGTTAAGCCCGGTCACTTGCGCTGCTGGCGCACCAGCCGACACACTTGTTGGCAGCATACCAATCAGCATTGTGGCAATTATAAGCCACGCGCAAATCTGGTTCATTCGCTTGTTCCTCAAGTTCATATGCCTTCCTCCCCGTTGAAATAAATGATTAATGACGCCTATTGCAGACGATCCTGTACCTCCCTGCCTGTTTATAACAAGGCTGCCTTCTTGCTAAGAACGTGCGAGTCTCACGCAAACACAGACAGACCTTTCGACCCAGTTATATATAGGTCTATTAACCCAGTCATTATAATATAGAAGAATAAACGAAAAATAAACAAAATCCCGCTATTTTCGACTGATTTCCACCGTACACTTCCAAATCCGACCAAATAACGCGTCCGACAAACATGGTTATTCCGCCTATTCCGGGGTTAAGCCCCCCCTAAATGCTGGGACTTTTCACCTATTCCTAGAATGTAAAAAGCATTCTATTAAAAAGAGCTAGAAGTACGGCTAACTTACAAGGAGCTGGGCAGCTCATTCTTGTTGCCCATACAAAAACACCTCCAAGTTGTCCTCCACATCCTACGATATGGAAGCACACCTGAAGGTGTTTGATTGGTCTCACGGTGTGTGTTCACTTCCGAGAGTCCCGTGACCCGCTCTTATTGCTGCGGAGCCATGTTATTGTAGATGTTCGTCGCGTTGACCTTGCCTGTGCTGACATCATCGGTCGTGAAGCCGGACACGATGTTCCCAACCTTGAATTCCTTCTGCAGCAGCTCTTCGGATGGTGCGGCGGTCGTCGGACCGTCGATGCCCATCTTCGTCTCTTGCGTCACGGTAACCCACAGATCGCCGACCTTGAAGCTGTTGCCGTCCTCACTTACTTCGGAGATGACGCCATCGATGTTGACAGCGACCTTGCCCTGAACCGCTGGCTTCGCTTCGCTGTCCTGCGCCTCGTCTTCCTTCTCTGGTGCGATAAGGTTGTAGATCACGTCCGCCGTCACTTTGCCCGTGCTGACGTCCTGAGAGGTATAGCCAGACACGATGTCGCCAACTTCGAACTTCTTCTGCAGCAGCTCATCGGAAGGCTTCGCTGCCGTCGGCTCGCTGCTGCCCAGCTTCGTTTGATCCGTGACGTCCACCCACAGCTCGCCAACCTTGAAGCTCTTGCCGTCCTCACACACTTCGGAGATGATGCCGTCAATGTTGACGGCCATCTTGCCCATGGTCGGCGGCTTCGTCATTACGCTAGTCGTAGGCTGAGACGAAGGCGTCGACGCCGGAGCGTCCTGATTGAGCGTAATAATGCCCACCGCGAGCGCTGCGCACGCCGCGATGCCAACCGTCCAGCCGATTACTTTTCTCTTCTTGGATAATTCCATGTTCATCGTCTCCTTATGCTTCATCAATTTGTTATAGGTTGCTTCTTGAAAATTCTCGCTCGTCTTCAAATGGGACATTGCGGACTTATAAACAGACTTCTTCATCCTCGATGCCTCCAATCTTCTCCTTGAGAATTGCGCGCCCTCTCGCCATCCATGTCCCCACCGTGGCTGGTTTGGCCTCAAGGATCGTTGCGATCTCCTGAATGGAATAACCTTCGTAATAGTGCAAATGGATCGGAATCCGATATTTCTTGTCCAAGGCCAACACGGCCTGCAGAACGTCGCTCTCTTCCTTGGGAAGGTAGCTCAGGTCTTCGGGAACCGGGTTGCGGCTGCGGAACCACCCGGCCTTCAGCATATTTTTGCTTCTATTCATTGTCGCTCGGATTAGCCAAGCTTTCTCGTGTTCGCCGTTATCGAATACGGGGCGCTTCTGCAAATAGGCGAGAAACACGTCCTGCGCCACTTCCTCCGCGTCCGCTGTATTCTTCAGGTACGCGAACGCAATCCTGATCAAGCTTGGCGAATAAAGATCCAAGGCCCGTCGCACAGATTCATTGAGCTCGAATGAATTGTACACCTCAGCACCTCCTTTCACCTTCAATACAACTGGGCGCACCATTATTTTTCACGAGAGCAAATTTTTTTTGAGAAAAATATGTCCTGTGTGGCTCTAGACGAGCCGCAGCGTACAAAGGGATGCAATCTTCAGACAGCAAAAAATCCCGCCTCATATCGAGACGGGACTTCAGCGGAATCTTCTATTACTGCTGTTTATCCAGCATCGCCTGCAAATCCTGCATATACATCTGCGGCGTGTAATCGCCGCTGGAGATGAGCAGCTGCGCATTATTCCAAGCGGCAGCCTGCGACTCTGGATCGAACAAGGCTTCGAACCATAACGCGCCGTTGCGGACGTTATCGATCTTCGACTGCGCCATTCGTGTCAGCTCCGGCACATCGGAAGGCATATGCTGCACATTAAAGCCGGAGATGACGCCGTTCGCCGCCATCGCTTTATCGCCATAGCCGGTGAACACGGCCTTGAGCCAATCCTTCATCGTATTGTCGTACGCAGCAGACGATAACGATGTCGTCAGCCCTGCGTTCATGGACCAATCGTCCTTCGTTCCCTTACCGCCGGGAACGAGCGGAATGTTGAACAAACCAATCGCATCGGTGCCGATATGGTTCTTGTCCGGGTTGTTGAAGTCCCTTAGACTCCAGCTGCCGGTGTAGAACATTGCTGCATTCCCTTTCAGGAACAATGCCGACGCTTCATCCATCTCGGTCCGATTCACATTCTTGCCGAAATAACCTTGCAGCGACATTCGCTGCACAATCGCAGCCGCTTCAATAAAGCCCGGATCGGTCACCTTCAGCTCCTTGCGATCGACCTTCTGCATCACATCGTAGCCATATTTGCGGATGACGTAACCGTTAATGAGGCGCGTAATCGGCCACTTCTGCGCACCCGACAGCGCGAACGGCTGAATGCCATTCGCCTGGAACACTTCAGCGGCGTGCATCAGATCATCCCAGGTCTCGGGCTCGGATAGTCCGTATTTGGCAAACAGGTCCTTGTTGTACCAAAAGCCTTCGATGTTAATCTCGAGCGGCAGCGCGTATACGCCCTTGTTGCGCACCATCGACTTCAGCAGCTTCACAGCAGCCGGATTCAGCTCGTTCTGAAGCCCAATCTCGTTGAACAGCTTCTCAATATCGAGAATAAGGCCGTTATCGGCCAACTGCTCAAGCGGTCTTCCCGATTCGTAGGAGAAGATTTCCGGTAGATCATTGCTAGCGGCTAACAGCTGCATTTTTTGCACCAAATCCGATGTATTCACGTTCTCGAACTCATATTTCACCGTTGGATGCAGCTTCTCATACGCGCGCGCCTGCTCGCTAATAATTCTCGGCTGCTGCTCCTCCAGGTCCGATGAGACAAAATGAATCGTTCGAACCGGATCAGAAATCGTGTTCTGCTCGTCCGACATATAAGAGCTGCTGCCTCCGCAGGACGCGAGAAGCAGACAGCAGGCCGCAATGAGGCACAATGCCGCAGCGGGCTTCAACATGGCGGACCACCTCCTATTCCTCGCTAACCTTCGTGGCGACATGCCCCTCGCGATATTGGCTTGGCGTGACGCCCGTATATTTCTTGAACTGCTCCGTAAAATGCCGATAGTTGAAATACCCGACCTTCTTGCTCACGTCGTTGACCAGCATACCTTTAAGCAGCAGCATCTTCGCTTGCTCCATGCGCAGCTTGGTCACGTATTTGATATAGGAGATGCCGACCTTCTCCTTGAACAGCAGGCTTAGATAAGTCGCGTTCATGCCCACATGCTCCGCCAGCTCCTGCAGCGTGCAGGACTGCGAGTAGTTCTGATCGATGAAGGCAAGCGCCTTCTCGACCGCATTGTGACTCGTCGCATGTTTATCTTCCCGCATAAAATTGTGCAGCATCTCCATCTGCCCCTGCAGCCATTCAAACATCCGGTCCCGCGACGACATCTCGCCAAGCTCGCGGTACGATACATTCGCCTGCTGCTTGGAATCCCAGCCGGACTCCTTCGCCACCTGATAGCCGATGTAAGCGAGCTTCAGCACCTCCCGCTCGACCTGCTCTGGACTCAGCCGCTGAATCTCCATCTCATGCTTGTACTGATCTAACTGCTTCAGCAGCCCATCCTTGTTGCCCGTCCGCATGCAGAAGACGATCTCTTCTTCCCTGTCGGTTAATCCGCTTGGCAGATGCTCTTCGACCGGCTCGAATCGGGTCCAGCCCTTCTCTTCGAGGAAGACCGCATAGCGCAGCGCACGAATCGCTTCCTTGTAGCTCAGACCCGCTTCGGCAGCATTCGGATACGTCTGCCCCGAACCAATCGTCACCTGCGTCTGCAAGGAGAGAAGCGTCAGATGCTCCCACAATTCATCTGCAGGCAGCTCGAAATGAACAACGACCGTGATCCACTCTTTGCCGTAAGGAAAAGAGATCGTTTTGTACGAGGGATGCTCGTCCAGCCGCTCCCCCTTACCTGTCGCAGCGAGCACGGTAACACCAACTGCCCGCCCTGCATTAGCTTCGCCGAAGGCTGCACGCCAAGCGGGAACAGCCTCTTCCCCAAGCAGCAGCAAATCAAGCGCCGCCTTCTCCAGCAGCGCATCCTTATTCGCCTCCAGCTGCGTGCGCATCTGGACATGCTCCTGCTGGCGGCCGATCCGCGCGATCGTCCGCCGGAGCGCTTCGTCGATTTTCTCCAGCGTAATCGGCTTGTCTAGGTAATCGATGACGCCGAGCTTGAGCGCCGTGCGGATATATTCGAATTCGTTGAAGCCGCTGAAGACGATGCACGCCGTATCCGGCTGCTCCTTCGTAATCTGTTCGATCAGCTCAAGTCCGGTTATGCCAGGCATCCGGATGTCCGTCATGACGATATCCGGCCGCAGCTCCCGCACCATCTGTCTGGCCGCCAGGCCGTCCTCCGCGGTGCCGACAAGCTGGATGCCGTATTTGGACCAATCCACCATCATTTGAAGACCTTGCGTCACAATATATTCATCGTCGAATATAACGGCTCTTAGCATGTCCCTCAAACCTCTCTGATTTCATTTGGCCGGAAACGAATCTCGACGGTTGTCCCTCTGCCGGGTTCACTGCTTACGCGAAGCGAGCTTCGATGTCCATAATAGAGCATAATGCGCTCCTTCACATTCGTCAGACCGTATCCCTTCTCCGTTACGCTCGTATCCGCCATGCCGACGCCGTCATCCTCAACAGTGAAGACAGCGGTGCCGTCCTCCATCCTGCCTGTTAAGCGGATCATGCCTTCGCCGATCTTCGGCTCCAAGCCGTGATAGATGGCGTTCTCGACGAGCGGCTGAAGAATGAGCTTCAAGATTTCCAGGCTCATCAGCTCCTGTTCAACATCCACGATATAACGGAACCGAGACTTATAACGCAGGTTCTGAATCGTCATGTAATGCTCGATATGCTCCAGCTCGCGGAACACAGGAATCGTTTCCTTGCCTTTGTTCAAGCTGATTTTGAAGCTTTCGGACAAAGCGACGGTCATCTTCGCGATATCGGTGTTATTTTGCAAAATAGCCATCCAATAGATCGAATCCAGCGTGTTGTATAGAAAATGCGGCTTAATCTGCGCCTGCAGCGTTCGAAGCTCCGCCTCCCGCTCCTTCAGCTGCGAATGGATCAGCCGCTCGTTAAGCAGCTGATTCTCAGACGAGATCTTCCGGAAGGTCTCGCCGATTGCCCCAACCTCGTCTTCCTCGAAGGAGGTTCCTTGCATCGATGTGCCGGAGCCTTTCGACCAGTCTACCATCATTTTCTTCAATTGCAGAAGCGGCCTTGTAATGCTGCCGGAGACGAACAGCGACAATACGATGGCAACAAGCGCGATAATCGCGGCGATCAGCATCGTGACGGTCGTGATCCGATTGGAATCCTGCAGCAGCACCTTCGCTTTGACGATGTGGAGGAACGTCCAATCCGTCGTCGCATTGCGGTAGCCGACCGTCAGATAGCCGTGTTCATGCAAATTGTGAAGCACCGCCGCTTCGTTATCGTCCCAGTTGATCAGATTCGAGATCGAGGTGTTCTGCGCGTAGACGCTGCGCGTCACATTGCTCGTCGTATCGAGCACAATAAATCCGCTGTCCTCTTCGTCGTTCATTGCCTGCTCGAAAATCGTGCTCTTCAGGTTAATGACCAGCAGTCCAATCGGACGGAAGTTCGCCGGATCGCGAAGCAGCTTCACACTGGAGAAGGAGCCGCTCGGATTGCGCGATGAACCAGATTGAAGCACGTTATAGCTGAAGAAAACCTCTTTGCCGTTCGCGGCTGCAGCCCGCTTGTACCAGTCCGTCTGACCGATCATCGAGCGGCTTGGCTCATCCGCATAGATGCCAGCATTGGCATCGGTGCTGCCGTAACAGACCGAGTGGTACCCTCGATCGAATAAACAAATGGAATCGATATGGCGCGTGTCGATCAAATTGCGTACGACTAAATTTTGCAGACGATTAGCCGTCCGTAGATCAAGCACATGCCCGTCAGGTTGTGCGCTTGCCTTCAGCTCCTCGCGAAGCTGGTCGTTCGCCAATATTAATCGATGCATATTAATGACGTTGCGAAATAATAGGTCGGCAACCTCGCTGGCCGTCTTCAAGTTATGCTCGTTGTTGTCCAAATGGTTATGCACGATCGTATCCTTCGAAATGTTGACCGAAATCGCGCCAAGAATAATGAGCGGCGGGACGGACAACAGCACAACAGCGAGCAGTATTCTGGTCCGAAGCCGGCGAGGACGAAATTGCTTAAGAAACGTAAGTAGAGAAAATCCACGCATCCGACTCGAGCTCCTGTGGCCGATTCGGCCCATAGTAAGGTTGTTTCATCCATTGTAAACGAATACATGAGGATTATCACAGCGCACTTTTTTTAGGTGGGATGTCTGGTTTTTTTGGGTGAGATACATGTGCTCCGTTGATGGAAACCGCCATTCATGCAGGTTTTAAGGCTTCCTATTACTCACGATGTGGAAAGCTTGCATTTACTGCATCAATTTCCGACCATTTCTCCTTATCCCGTGATTTAGACTAGAATTACCTGCATCTTTTGCAGGATTACACAAGTGATCGCGCGTCATTTATCGAAAAGGATGACCGTTATGCCGGCTTGAGCAACCGCTTCATTAGAACAAGTAAAGCTGTCGCCAGTGCATCTTACATGCATCTGGGACAGCTCCCTTCGATCCTATGCTAATTACGATGTGACGGATTCGCCAAGCCATGCAGCACGCTCTCGCATTGCTCGACTGCAGCTGCAAACTCGCGGGACGGCACGACTGCCGCTTCTAGTACGATACGCTCGGAAGATTCGCCTATCAGAATGGTGAAAGCTCCTTCGGACACTTCCCACCTATTGCGCTTGGTGCTCCACGTGCTGAACGAACGCGGCGTGAGCAGCATTACCGCTCGGGTGGTGCCGCCAGCTCGTATTTCGAGCTTCGCATAGTTCTTCAATTGGAGCGCCGGCTCGCCGGCTGCGCTTGGGTAACGAACATACAGCTGCGGCACTGCTTGACCGTCGTGCTCTCCGACATTCGAGATGTCGAATGAAACCTGTAAGCGAGGGAGTCCGTCGTTCTCCACCTGCTTGATCTCGATTGCGTCGTAACGGAACGAAGTATAGGATAAACCGTGTCCGAACGGGAACAGCAGCTCCTCCTCTTCAGCCGTGAACCAACGGTAGCCGATTTTCAACTTCTCGGAATAGACCGTATCTAGCCCGATGCCAGGGTATTGTCCCGTGCTGCTCAGCGGCCCTTGCTCAAGCGATTTCGGGAATGTCATTGGCAGACGGCCTGACGGATTCGTATCGCCGAACAATACTTTCGCAATCGCTTCTCCGCCCAGCTGTCCCGGATACCACGCTTCAACTACTGCTGCGACTTGGTCCAGCCACGGCATTGCAACCGGTCCGCCGGTATTGAGCACGACAATCGTGTTCGGATTTGCTGCCGCAACGGCGGCAATAAGCTCGTCCTGCATACCAGGCAGCGACAGCGACGGCTTGTCGAAGTGCTCGGTCATATAATCGTTCACGAATACAATTGCCGTATCAGCAGTGCTTGCAGTCCGAACAGCTTCCTCTATTAATGGATGATCCGTTCCCGCATACCATTCCAATGCGATTGACGGCAGCGATGCATGTTCCCCTATGACAGCCTTATAATGCACTTCGACTTGTACGCTTATACCGGATTCCATCCTCTTCCTTCCGATTGAATAGAGCGTCTGGAACGCCCAATTGTCGATGATGAGCTCCCCATCTAGGTAGAGTCGCGCCCCGCCGGAGGCTGGAAGATAAAACGTGTAATCTGCGCTTTCCTTCGGCGTCAGCGTACCGGTCCACTTCGCGGAAGAGGTATACGGCACACCGTCGAACTGCCAGTTCAAGCGAAGGTTCGGCATCGCTTGCGTATGGAGCGGTTCGCCGCTCAAATCATACGAAGCATAGGATGTCATGATCAGACCACCATCGAACCGATCCGGAGGAATCGTCAAATTCACATTCGGCGATGGATAAACGAACGAAGGTCCCATCGGAACGGGCGCCGTTCCTGGCGCATAGGTCACTTGCAGGTTCGCGCCGGCACGGCGCTCCATTGCCGCAAGCGGCGTCATAACGCTGACGTTCGGTACATGAGCGCTGCCGCCGCCGGATGCGATAAGGTTGACGGCAGCTTGTCCGATGACGGCGATCGAACCAGTTGATGTTAGCGGCAGAACATTATTGTTATTTTGCAGCAGGACGATTGATTGTTCAGCTAGGTACAGCGATTCTTCATCATGCTGGATGTATGGGCTAGATGCTGTTGGTGTTGGTGTTGGTGTTGGTGTTGGTGTTGGTGTTGATGCTGGTGAGTCTACCTGCTCCCGGTCGAACAAGCCGAAGCTGAACATTTGGCGGAGAATGCGGCCAGCGCTGTCGTCAATCATCGCCATCGACACTTGGCCATCTGCGACAGCCTGCTTTAATGGCTCGCCATAGAACCGCTTGTGCGGAATCGTCAGCTCATAGTCGAGTCCTGCGTATAGGGATGGGACCGTACTCTGAGTCGCTAGAAAGTCAGAAACGACGAAGCCGTCGAACTGCCAATTGTCCTTCAGCACCTGCTGCAGCAGGTACATATTCTCCGCTCCGTGCGTTCCGTTGATCCGATTGTAGGACGCCATGATGGAAGCGGCCTTCCCTTCACGGACAGCGGCTTCGAACGCCGGGAGATAGATTTCTCTTAACGTCCGCTCATCGATGATGCTGTTCTGGGTGAAGCGGTCGAACTCCTGATTATTCGCTGCATAATGCTTTACGCAGGCCATGACGCCTTGCTCCTGAATGCCCTGAATGACCGCTGTTCCCGTTGCTGCCGACAGCAGCGGATCTTCGCCATAACCTTCGAAGGTCCGGCCATTGAGCGGCGTGCGGGCAATGTTGACGGTCGGGCCGAGCAGCAGCGAGGTTCCCCGCTCTTGCGCATCCTTGCCTACAACCTCGCCATAAATGCGGGCCGCTTCTTGGTTGAAAGCAGCGCCAAGCGCGATCGGCGCCGGAAGCTGCGTGCCCACCTGCTCGTGTGGACCTGTAACGCCGCCGGGTCCGTCGTTCAGCTTCAATATAGGAATGCTCAGCTTCTCATCTGGCGTTCCGCCATTCATTAGCGCGAGCTTGTCATCGAGCGACATCGCTGCGAGCAGCTCCTTCACTCTCTGCTCCGTGTCGAGCAATCTATTCATCCAAGGCTTCATCGTCTGCTCATCCTCTCTGCATCATTATCCGATTGCATGTTGTACAAGAACTGCGATATCCTTATTAAAACGCTTTCTTCACGTCGTAACAATTCTGTATTTACGGCTATCATTCTCCGATTTACAGATCATGCGGAAAGGAGCACCTCCATGAATCACAGCGAGCTTGATCGGTATCTGAGAGCGAACAATGAGACAGAAGCGAAGCAGCTCGCGCTGAAGCAGAACGTCAATGATATTGCATCTGCACCGCGTCGGCATGAGGAAGGCCCCTTCCGCATGCCGGACTCGCCATTTTTCACCAACGGGCCTATCCATATTCGCAAACATAACCGTTTCGCGCCGATGCCGCTCCATTATCACGATTTTATCGAGCTGAATTACATCTACTCGGGTACATGCAGGCAGTCGATCAACGGCGAGGACGTCGTGCTTCGCGAAGGGCAGGTCTGTCTGCTTGATTCGGATGTGGTGCACGGGATTGAGACGATGGGCGAAGGCGATATTCTGATCAATATCATTATGAAGAAAGAAACGTTCACCACCTCGTTCTTGAGCCGATTCAGCTCGCAGGGGATCGTCTCTGATTTCCTCGCCAATGCGATCACGGAGAACACGAATCATAACCGCTATATTGTGTTCGAGTGCGGGGAGCACGGGGAGCTGCATTGGTTCATGCGAAGCCTGATGTGCGAGGCGTTCGGAGATCGTGCTTATGCGAAGGAAATGATCTATAACTACATCATGCTGATCTTCACCGAGCTCATGCGCGTGTACACGGTTCGTACGAATCGTGCTGGAGACCAGGCGGAGTCGCGGGCGGATCTGATTCAAGTGCTGAACTATATCGAGAGAAACTACCGGGACTGCACGTTGACTTCGTTGTCTCGTTCGTTTAATTTTAATTCCAACTATCTGGGGAATTTGCTGAAAAAGCGGACTGGCAAAACGTTCATCGAGCTGGTTAAGACACAACGGCTCATCCAAGCGGCCGACCTGCTCGCGAATACGAATCGCGCGATCGAGGATATTGCGGCGTCGGTCGGCTACAGCAGTCTCGGCTTCTTCTATCGTATCTTCGCCGAGCAGTATGGTGCGACGCCGATGGTTTATCGGAATGAGAAACGCAGCGGCGGACAATAACTTGAATGAGGAGGGTGAATGGCGATGAAAGCGAAGGCGAGTGAACTACCGGTTATGTTGTTCGAGGACCCGCAAGCGCTTGAAGAGTGGCTCGCGGCAAACCACGCTACGTCCCCAGGCTTCCGGCTGCAAATTGCGAAGAAGGATTCTGGCATTCAATCCGTGAATTATGCGGAAGCGCTCGATGTTGCGTTATGTTACGGATGGATTGACAGCCAGAAGGAAAAGCTCGATGACAAGTCGTGGCTGCAGCGGTTCACGCCGCGCGGGCCGAAGAGCATCTGGTCGAAGGTGAATGTAGATAAGGTCGAGCTGCTTATTGCCAATGGCCGGATGAAGCCCGCTGGCCTCGAAGCCATTGAGAAGGCCAAGCAGAATGGACTATGGGACAAGGCTTACGAGTCGCAAAGCAATGCCACAATGCCTGAAGATTTCGCGGCCGAATTGGAGCGTAACGAGAAGGCGAAAGCATTTTACGAAACGTTGAATCGGCAAAATAAATATGCAATCCTGTTCCGCATTCATAACGTGAAGAAGGAAGAAACGCGTAAGAAGAAAATTGCGCAGTTCGTGGAGATGCTGGAGAAGGGCGAGAAGATCTATCCTTAGCGTGTTATTCGTATTGAAACCGACACTCTTACTCCTTGTTCGCAGATAGTTCACTTCTTTTTCCAATTGTGTTATCATACTTGTAAAGAAGCCGAGTGCGCTAACACTCGGCCTGACAATCGGCTTGGATGGGGTTATCCCCTTCTAGTGTCACTAGACGAATAAGAACCCACCTTCGGCGGTCAACCTTGGGGTGGGTTCTTTATTTCTTCTTGTAGTTATTCGAGATGTAAGTAAGTAGTGCAAGGATAAACGATCCGAATAAGAACATAATCGTCAATGCTGCCTCTACTTTCATGGCCTCACCTCCCTTCGAAGGGAAACCATGCCCACCCAAGATTTAATTGTCCACCTTTACTTCGATGCTCCTGAAGGTTTGGCGAAGCATTAAGTGTGGCTAAACCGTACTTAATCCCTTCAGAGTGTGGTTTACGCACGATTAAGCGTGGCGTTACCACGCTTAATCCAGTATGCAGCTCCTTATTCGAGCGCCGGAGCGGTGATAAGTGTGGTTGCGCCACACTTATCGGTTGCTGAGCGAGGTTTACGCTCGATTAAGTGTGGTTCTACTACGCTTAATCTGCACCGCGCGCGACTCCCGGCGCGGTGCTCGAAAGCCTAACGCCGCCCTAATGACCTGCCCGTTCTTTCTTGCACACTAGCCCTTCCTATACCAAGGCAGCCTGCTCAGCGGCACTTCAACAAGCACCACTCCCGGCCCTTCCACAACGCTGCCATCATCGCCGACCCATGTGCCAGACGGGAACGTAACCTCCCGCGTTCGAGCCCCCTTCTTCACTACAGGAGCTACTAGCAAGTTGCTGCCGAGCATGAACTGGTCGATGACCGCCTCCATCCCCGCCTCTGGGAACGCATACGCCATATGCCGAAGGATCGGCTCACCTGTTATAGCGGATTGCTTGGCCAGCTCTAAAATCTCAGGTCCAAGCTGTGCATGCAGCTTCGCCGCCTCGACACAGTACCCCAGATGCTCCTCGTCCAACACCCGCCAGGGTGCTGCAGAGAATTGCATCATCGGGAACAAGGCCGAGCACTGCGCATAACGAACGAACAACTCCGAGTCAAAGCGTGCCGACGTCACATTCATATATTCCCCGCCGCCGATCATATCCGGGCAAATATACGCATAGCCGAGCAGCCCTTGTGCCAAACCGTCGGGAATCAACGCATCAAGTCCGTTGCCTTCCCATTCATGTCCCTTATCCTTCAACCGCTGGACGAGCGGCTGGCCTGCCAGCTTCCAGCACGCACGGTATTCGTTGAGCGGATACTTCAGTCCGACTCTCGACCAAGCTTCACAATGTGCATTACGTGATGCGCCTGGCATATAGCTCTGATCATCCGCTTCATAGAACTCAGGATCACCCGCATCCAGCTTGAACCCATCGATCCCATATCGCTGTTGCAGCGCATCCATCTGCGCATGAATCCACTCGACGGCTGCCGGATTCGTGCAATCGAGCACCGCACTGCAGCCGTTCCACCATTTGCGAAGGGCCGTTCTGCCCTCGCGATCCTTGAGCAAGATACCTGTTGGGTTAAGTTTGCGGAACGTTAGCGAATCTGGGCTGATGAACGGACATAACCAAAGCATGACTTGGAAGCCCATCGCATGCAGCTCATCGACCATCTCCTTCGGATTCGGGAATCGGCCAGAATGGAACTCCCACGTACCATATGGCTCGTGCCAATTGTCATCGATCATAATAACGCCCGGAGGCATCCCATTCGCCAGCACATCCCGTGCATATTGCAGCACCTTCTCCTGCGTCGGTTCATAGAGCAGCTCGATCCACAGATTATATTGCGGCGCTGTGAATAACAGCTCCTCCGGGATGGCCGGAACCGGCGGAAAATAAGCCTTCGACGCATGAAGGTACGCTCCCCGCAACGTGCCATGCCCTTCGCTCAAATCGATAGCCCCTGCTTCACTGCTGACGCTAAGCGTCCCCTGATCGAATTGAAACGCAAACGGCTCCTCGCTCCAAATATATCTGCCCTTACTCGACACTAGAAAAGGACAAGCCTGGTTTCCATTAAAATTGCTCGTCAAATCCACGCTGTGCAGCGACATACCGCCATACGGCATGCTTCGGCCATCCGCGGCTCGTCCGCCCCACCAATACTCTTCCGATAATAGCTCGATAATGACTTCGTTCATTGACTATCACTCCTTATCTACACCCAGCTTACAGTGAGCGGATAAGGGCGACAATCTTAATGTTGTGCTATATACTATAACAAAATTGACTTCACAGCGAGGAGGTATATCGCATGCTATCGCCTTCATCCTATGCATTCCGTACCGAAGATCGTTCCATATTGACGATCGATTCGATTGGCTGGCAGAACATTCGCAGCTCGACGTACAGCCATGATGGCCTCGAACGTCCGGACGTCGGTCATGTTATTTTTCAATATACCATTAGCGGTCAGGGCTGGATCGAGATCGATCAGCAGCGTTTTCTACTGCCGAAGGGAACCGGCTTTCTGGTGAAGGTGCCGAGCAAGCATCGCTATTACAAGGCCGAGCAAGATGAGCCGTGGGAGATCATTTGGCTCAATCTGCGTGGAGATGAAGCGGAACGGATCTGGGATCTCGTTATCGGTCAAGAAGGTCCGATTCTGAGCCGAGAGCTCGACTCTCCTGTTATTGAGGGATTCTGGAAGATCATGCGAGCCATAACCAAAGAGAAGGTGACGGATAAATATCAGCTGTCCGCCTTGGCGTATGAGTGGATGCTTACGCTCGTTCGGACGAGCCGCGAGCTCGGCAGAGAGATGAGTGCCAATTCCATTACAATGATGGAGAAAGCCAAACGTTTCATGTTGGAGCATTACGCCGAGCCGTTAACGCTGGACCTCATCGCTGATCATTGCGGGGTTAACAAGCATTATTTCTGCCGATTGTTCCAGAAGTCGGAGCACACCTCTCCTCTCGCCTACCTGCGGGACCGAAGAGTTGAAGCCGCTCTTGGCATGCTTCGAAAGACGGATTTGCCTGTACACGAGATCGGACAGCAGTGCGGCTTCGACAGCCCCAGCTACTTCGGCAAAGTATTCCGAACGTACATGAACATGACGCCGAAGGAGTATCGGATGAAAAAGCTGGAGTTCCCGTATGACGCGGTATTTTATGAACGGTGATTGGTGCTGGATTGAGGAAAAAAGCCGCATCTCGTTCAAAGACGCGGCTCTTCCTATTCCCCCTGTTTATCCTACTTCATATTCTCCTTTAATTACGAAGAACGAACCCCGAATCGTTCCGGCCAGCTTAGACTTCTGCCTTGCAAACTTGAACTTCCCTAGCTCCGCTGGCACTTCCATCCCCTCGGAAAGTTTGAAGCCGACGGCCCGCTTCTTCGGATCATCGACGGTATACAATACGTTGATGCCAAGCCCATCCTCGTAGAAGACGAACGCCCATCTAATATTGTCCACTTGAAAAATAGACGTTTCCAACGGTTTGGCCGCAAACTCGATATTGCGTTCTTCTTTCAGCACCCGGTTCACGTAATCCAGCGTCTCTTGGCTCTCGCTCGCCGGTACAACCGCAAATTCATGCTTGTATTTGTTCATGAAATAACGGGCTTCATTGGCGCGCAGACCAGCAAGCGCTTCTGCTGCTGGCGAGGTTTCTAAACCGACTGTGGACACATTCTTGAAATCTACGATATAGGACATTGTTTATCTCTCCTCTTATAATTTAAAATTTACGATTCTTCGGACGCAGCGCCCACGAGGCAATATTCAATGCGGCATAGAAAAGCGGAAGGATCAGATTGAACCCGTAATCTCCATAGTCGTCAGCGAGTGCATGGGAGAAAGCCGCACCTGTCATCAGAAAGAAAATGCCGGCGTGCGCCCATTCTTTGAGCCGTGGAAAACCTGGTGCAATGATGGCTAGGACGCCAAGCAATTTCCAAGTCCCGAGAATGTTCGTGATGTACAACGGGAAACCGATATCCGTCACTAACTCGTCATTGCCCCCCAATCGCATCAACTGTCCAATGCCACTTAACGTAATCGATATTGCGAGCAGTAAGGTGACGGTCCAATAGGCAATCGTTTGTACGCGAGACTGCGTTCCGGATCTGACGGCGTTTGCGGTAACATTCATTGTACGCATGCGTTTTCTCCTCCAAGCTCAATGTTTTTATAATGGCGAAATAATCGCTTTCAATAAGACACCATTTGGTGTCGAATTGATTATAAGACACCAAATGGTGTCCGGTCAATAGACATCATTAAAAAAGATATCGCCAATAAGAATTGGTATTTTCGAAAAACTCGAAAACTTATAAATTGTTATGCGGCAAGAAAAACAAGGAAAGAGCTGCCCGCGGCAGCTCTTTCCTTGTTTGTTTAGTTCTCTTTATTGTGCAGGGCTTGCTCGATTCGCTTATCTGGCACGAACCAGACCACGGCAACAAGAACGAAGAAGAAGCCGGATATCCACGAACTCACATACGCAGTCAGGACCGCGGTCAAGTAAAGCAGCGGAGATAGCTTCCCCTTCCAGTCTTTCCCTATCAATTTGACGAAATGAGGATCGTGGGAATGCTGATTGAAGATCCCGCGCTGAAGCAGCCAATACGCAGATGCCGCGAGAAGTAGAATAATGCCATACAACGCTGTTGGAGTGGCGGCAAAATGGCTGTCTCCCATCCAAGCTGTTGTGAACGGTATAAGGGACAACCAAAAGAGAAGCAGCAGGTTAAGCCACATCAACCGCCCGTTCATTGTTCGAACCATGTGCAATAGATGATGATGATTGTTCCAGTAGATGCCGATATAAACGAAACTGAATATGTAGCTAAGTATCTTAGGCCCCAGTTCGATCAATGAGTTCCAGTCATCGCCTTCTGGCACTTTAAATTCCAATACCATGATCGTAATGATGATCGCCAGTACGCCATCACTGAAGGCTTCCATCCGATTCGCTCTCAGAGTTGCTTCACCTTTTCCTCGCATCGCGACTTTTTCCCCTACTATAACACATTCTCAGCTCTATCCCCGACAACTATTAACACGAACTACGGAAACGGATGCGGATAAGGATTAAGCTCCTCAGGTGACAGTCGGCGATTGGTGTATCCTAGTTCCATCGGTACTTCTAATACTCTGTCGAGTCCTATTAATCGGGTAAACTGGTGTCCGAACGTCATCGGAATCATTCCCGGTATTAGCACTTTTACGCAGTACAGACCGTTGCGGAGCGTCTCGCTCGATGATTGGTCGATGACAATGACTTCCAGATTCAAGTTGCGAAACACCTGCAGCACTTGCTTCAGGTCATCCGTCAAATCGTCATGCTTCAAGACGGGAACGAATTGTTCTTGGAAAGTCCGAAGAGGACGTTGTTCGTTCAACAAAAACCCGAGCCTCTCCTCCGATTGCGGCAGGCTATATAGCAGGGCATGATCCTCCATGTCCTGTACAAGGGAAGAATCATGAAACATAGCCTCTGCTTCCATTTGGCGCGCTTCCCAACGTCCCTCCATTCTTGTAATCGTGACGTCCAGCTCATGGACAGCGCTCTTGGCGGCACGGATCGGGTCTAGATGAGCTCCCGCAGCACAGACAAGGTTCAATTTCTGATCCGCTCCTCCTTTCGCAACAGCCCAGATCCTTGGAATGCCGTGTTCCATCGTCGTGTTATACAGCTGCACCTCGTATCCAGTTACTGCTCTTACACGTTCGATCATCAGCACGAGTTCCTTGTCTTCCGATGAGCGATAATCGAGCCGAGGCACAGTCAGTCTAGCGTACCAAGTCATCAAGAACGAATCCCGCTCCACCACTTCTAATAGGCCGTACAAGATCGCTTCCTCCAGACTCCCCCCAATCGCGCAGCCGTTAGAGGTCTCATAAACAAAACCTCCTTCATAGCCAAAGCTGTAATAGCCCAGCCGCTCGGGCACTAGAATCGGACGTTCCTGTAGAAATGAATATCCCCAGACCCATGGCATCTCGGCGGAAGGGTCAAAAGGCACGAGGAGAAAACCCGGCCGCTCGATCTGCTCCTGTGAATGGAACCCAATCCGCGACAGATCCATTGCTGTATTTTTCAAATTGGAATAACTGTCGTATACAACCGTTCGTTTGCCCCGGGGAGCGAAGCCGCAATATCGTTCCAATCCCTCCAGGATGGCAGCAAGCTCGCTATCTGCGTAACAATGAGAATGACCTCCCGTCACCTCGTTGAACATGCTCGTAGGAAGGTTCGCAACGCTGCTAGCAAAAACAGATAGTAAATCTAACTGCTTGTCGTTTAACAGTCCGGTCCGACTGTCCCAATAATCTCTACGAAGAACCTTCTGCAGATCACGTATCGACCGACTGCGGTAATGGTCTCGGCTAAGCTTCATGCACGGTCTTAAGGTTATCTTAGCCGCCTCCATCGAATCATCCGGCAATTGGCTGCAAACCGGACAATTGGACTCCGGTAAGACGTAGTGAATGGTCGTTCTCAACGTACTAAGATTAACGAAATAGATGCTGCCTTCTGCATGAGCCTCTTCACCACGAAGTACCTTAGCCACTTCCGCAGCGAGAATATATGCTAAATGTCGCAATCCCGAAGGGGACAACTCTTCCAGAGGAGGAGGAGAAAGATCAGGAAAGACCAAACTCATCAGCTCATCGTCCATCTCCTCACGGTCGCGTCCCGCCCTGGAGCGCCTTATGTCCGCACATTGGGAACAACCTGGTTGCCCCGGACGGATTAGCGGCCCTACCATTCCTTCTCCTTGGTACACGTAGCAGCATAGCCAAGGGATACCAAGCGGCTGCAGAATCCCTTCTGCTTCTTGATGAACGGAGGCATTCCCTCCCAGCACCAACACCAATCCAGCAGGTGGCAAAGCTTCATTGAAATCCGGTCTGCGCACGACGTGGATTCCCGCCAAATGCTTGCACACCGTATCCGCAAGCGTCCCCTCTCCAATAACCGCTACCGTTTTCATGAGGAAACCTCCTCACTTAGCATGATGCCAACTACTTCAACCGGCCCCTCTCTCAGAAAAGACTCCCACCTCAGATCGAAGACCTCCAGCCGTGTATGCTGCTGCTTCAAAATCTGAACGGCAGATCGCACCCATAGCGCATGATCGATTGGATCACCGGAGGGAATGGTAACGCTCTGTTGCTTGGGATTATTCCAAATCACAGAAGAAACGGAGGCCGCCTCCGTTTTCATCAAGGCATTCTTCAGCGATTGGCGAAGCGCAAGCGTCACACTAAGGCTAACGCCGCCATACCAACAATCACCCGAATGAACCCATACGACTGGAAAGCCGAGCAGCGACTCTCCGGTTGTGATTAGAGGTTCGCCTTCTAGAATATTTAAGGCTTGCCAATAAAACTGACACTGCACGTCTTCCATTCGGGTACATTCCATGCCGTGCTTGAGAATCAGTGCTTGATGAATGGTCCGATTGCCCAACGCTCTGGATAAATAAGTACTCAGCCCGCGCCTAACGGCTTCGGCGAAGGTGAGCCCCGCTCCGATATGGATCTGTTCCTGCTGAAGTAAGAGCGATTCAGGAACTAGCTGCGGAGCCATGCGTGCCGTGTAAGATTCAAGTCCTGCAAGCGCCGACTCCCGCCGCGCCTCTGCATGCGTCAGAGCGCTGCTGACGATCGTCGGAAGAAGCCTCGAAGGCCCTTCAGACAGCGGGTCGGCAGGTTGAACGAGACACTGTGCCAGCGGGAGCTGGTTCAATGTCCCTTCCTCCCAAACGTGGAAAATGCCCGACACCTCTGAGGTTAGGCTGCTGAACCAAGAAAACCATTCCTCTGCATTAGGCTCATGCTCCGTTTCGAGGTAAAGCTCGGGATCCAGCACTGCGCGGACGGGTTCAAGTCTAGATAAGAACGGATGAGGAAGTATCGGATGCCAACTTCCTTCTAACGTGAGGGGATTTAAGAGATAGCATTGATTTCTGCAATTGGGTTCTCCGCCCAGACGTTTATGCCATTCATTCACGATGAGATTCGATAATAGGGTTGAGGCCGCAGCAGAGAAAGGCTGTGATTCCCAGTTCTCAGGAAAAACGGTCGAATGCACACGCCTCCATGCAGATGCAAAGCGGCCGTCTCCTTCCGGATCCAGCAGCGGACCAACCATCCCCCTTCCTCTTAAAATCATAGCGGAGAGCAGCAGCTTCTTTTGTGCTAGGCAAGCGACCTGAAGCTTCTGGAGCTCTTCTAGGTCACCCTGCTGAGCAACATACGCAATAAAGAAATAAGGTCGAACCGCAGCCTCCCAATCCACTTCGTTGTCTTTTGCTGCTTCAAGGATATTCAGAACGGCCTCCGAATCGCTGAGCAGCGTTTGTTCCAGAGCGGTCTTGAGCTCCTCTATGTCTGTAGGCTGCGTGTTCGTTACAAGCACGGTGAGCTTGGATAAACCCGATTCATACCATGCCTGCACAAGCGCGACCAAGATTGCCCCGGAGCCAACCGCAAGCACCCCTTCACCTTGAGAAAACATCCGTTAACCTCCGTCCCTTGCGTGACACGCTTATGAAGTTAAGCTATGACGCCCCTCTTTGTCTCATTACGTGAGTGAGTGAAGTGATGCTTAGTAGGAATTGGTTAACTGGCAGCTTGTCACAACGAATAATCCCTTACGTTCACCCAATTTCATGTGTGCCCGGTCCACGATCAGCTTGAACTCATACAATGCTTCTGAAGCAAGAAGGGAGGAAAACAAAATGGGAGGATATTTAGGTGGTGTAGGCAGCTGTAGCTGTAGTTGCAGCTGTATTGGTGGATTTTCATCTATCGGTGTAATTCTCGTACTTTTCATCCTGCTGGTCATTGTTCTTCGCGCCATTATCTAATATAACGTACAACGCCCGGCGGCTGTTCACGCAGCCCGGGCGGTTTTCGCCTAACAGCACTCAAGTGCTCGTAAGCATAAATAAGCCGGCACATCCTCGATCGGATGCCCGGCTGTGTTCTTGTGCCTTCCTCCTATTGAATCTTCACAGCCTCTACCTGCGCTCTGAGGCACAGCTCCGCGGCCATGAACGCATGCTCTTGTGTCATTGCATTTTCCGTACGGTTCAAGCAATCCAGAATGAGCTGCCCGAAGAACGGATAGCCGACTTGTCCGCTGACATTGAAGTGGAACTCGCCCTCTTGATTCGCCAGATAGACATGGTTGCCCGTGCGCTCTCTGCCAATATCGATGTACTTCCGCAGCTCAATATAGCCTTCCGTTCCGAGAATGAGCGTACGACCATCTCCCCATACGCCTAACCCGTCCGGTGTAAACCAGTCCACGCGGAAGTAGCCCGTTGCGCCGTTATCGCCAAGCAGCGTCGCGTCGCCGAAATCGTCGAGCTCCGGATACTGCGGGTTGTTGTAGTTGGCTATTTTGCTATGCAGCACCTCGCCCTTCTTACAGCCGGCATAGAACAGAAACTGCTCGATCTGATGGCTGCCGATATCGCAAATAATGCCGCCATAACGTTCCTTCTGGAAAAACCAATCTGGACGAGCTGGCGCATTCAGTCGGTGCGGACCAAAACCCGTCACTTGAATGACGCGTCCGATCGCTCCCTGCTCGATGAGCTGTCCCGCATACACTGCCGACTCCACGTGCAGACGCTCGCTGTAATAGACCATATACTTCTTGCCCGTCTCGCGCACCTTCGCACGAGCGGACTCCAATTGCTCCAAGGTCGTGAACGGCGCCTTATCTGTAAAATAATCCTTGCCCGCGTCCATGACGCGCAGGCCAAGCGCGCACCGCTCGGACGTAATCGCAGCGCCAGCAACGAGCTGCACCTCTGCATCTTGAAGCACTTCTTCCTCCGAGTCTGCGATTCGCACCCCCGGGTATTTGCTCGCGAACGCTTCTGCTCTTGCACGCTCTTGATCGTACACCCACTTGATCGTTGCGCCCGCTTCCAGCAGGCCGTTCACCATTCCATAGATGTGACCATGATCAAGCGCGACAGCCGCGATAACGAATTGTCCTGGCTCTACAACCGGATTCGGCTTGCCCTTCGGTGCGTAATTCATTCCGTCGTTCGATGACATCGATATAGTCCTCCCATTATCGGTTATCCGTTTATTTGGTCTCCAAGCTCGTTCCGATCGTAATCTGCTGCGTGGCGAAGTTTTCGACGTGGCTGCTTTTTTCGTAAAAATGCGTTACATTCTGCTTCAAGCCTGCTTGCGTATAGAAAGGATCATCCTTCGCCAGCGGAAGCTGGACAAGCTCCCCGGTCGAAGCCGATTTATAGATGCTCGTAATTAACTCCAGTGTACTGCGTCCGCTGACGCCGTCAATGAGGACAGGCCCGCCCGTCTCGATTGCGCCAAGCACATTGTCGATTTGAGCCGCATGACCCGTATATTGGAGATCCGCGAGCTCGCTGTACAGCTGCTCAATCTGCTGCTCCAGCTCTTCGTCCTTCTTCGGGAATCCGTTCTGCAAGGACGTAGAAGCGGTTACCTTCCAAGGAGCCGAGACGCGAGCGTTCTGCCCTTGGAAAATCATCAGCTGCTCTTCCCCGTGATGCACGACCGAGCTCGTAATCTGGCCCAATGCGCCGTTCGGGAATTTGAGCATCGCAATCGACAGATCTTCAACCTCCGCGTTATCATGCGCGACGTTGCTCATGAATGCTTGCACCTGCGTCGGCCGGCCCATCATCCAGAGCAGCGCGTCGATATGGTGAACCGCATGGTTGAGCGTGCAGCCGCCGCCTTCCTTCTCCCACGTCCCGCGCCACCACAGATCGTAGTAGCAGTGACCGCGCCACCAGAAGGAATTGACCTGTGCGTGCAGGATTCGGCCCGCCAGCTCACTGTCCAGGACGGACTTCAATTTCATGAGCGGATTGGTGAATCGGTTCTGCGCAACGACGGACAAGATCTTCCCGTTCTTCTCCGCTGCCTCGATCATCGCGTCGCATTCCTCGAGCGAGGCTGCCATCGGCTTCTCGACGAGGACGTGACTGCCTGCGTTCAAGAAATCGATGGAGACCGGAGCATGGAAGTAAGGCGGCATGCAGACCGATACGATATCAATGCCATCTTGCAGCAGCGCCTTGTAGTCCTTTACAACCTTCGCACCATCTAGGCCGAACTGCTGCTTCTTCTCTTCTGCCTTCTCCGGATATAGGTCGCATAGAGCAACTATCTGACAACGTTCCTTGAACTGCAAGTAGCCTTGAATATGAGCCGACGAGATTGCCCCTGCGCCGATGATTGCTACCTTCAACATGTTAGCGTCCCCTCCATTGCGCTGCTAGTTATACTATGATAATAGCCCGATCCGGCCGTTCATAGTGATCTTCCGTAGCGGAGAAAATAACGCTCTGTTGCGGTTTTGGAAGCGTTTCGATATAGTGAGAATAAATTCGGATGTATGAACGAACGGCAGGCTGAGCAGAGGGAGGAAGCGTTGTTGTCACTAGTTACGCACGGCCTTATCCATACGCCATTACATTTTGCCTATAAACGCAAGAGCGTGAATTACGAGCATAAGGAAACGTTCCATTCCCACCTCGGGATCGAGCTTCTGTATATCCATCAAGGCCGCGGAACGATGATCGTCAATAACAACAGCTACGACATTAAGCCGGGAATGCTGTGCATCTTCCAGCCGTACCAGCTTCATCATCTTCAGCTCGAGTACGACGAGGACCAATGCTTTGAACGATCGCTTGCGATCTTCGAGCCTACGATGTACGAAGCGTATTTTGAACAATGGCCTTCGCTGCATGCTTTCTATACCTATATCAACGTCGGGAAGCTTCCTTATCCTTGCATCTATGGACTTGACGATACGGATCAGCTTGATCGGATTTTCCGGAGCATGCATGAGCAATGGCCAACGCTGTCGGAGTCAGACCGTCGTGAACAAATCTCGTTATTTCTGATTGACCTATTCCGTGCGATGAAGCAGGCATGGGGCAAGCTTGACGAACAGCCTTCTGCCGACCACAGCCGCCGACGAAACTATCAGGTGGAGCATATCCTCAGCTGGATCGAGGCCAATTACAAGCAGCCGTTCCGACTCGATGATATGGCGGGAGCCATGCATCTCTCTCCCCATCATCTGTCTCACCTGTTCAAAGAGGCTACCGGCGTCAGCATCACCGAGTATCTCATTACGCGGCGAATTCACCAGGCCATCCTGCTGCTCACCACGACGAATAAGCCAATCTCTTGGATTGCCGAAGAGATTGGCTTAACGAACAACTCGTATTTCTGCAAATTGTTTAAAACCCATATGGGCATTACGCCGTATCAGTATCGGAAGCGGCATGTGTAGGCAGCAGCATAAGCGTGGTTCTCCCCTGCTTATTGCAGCATGCAGCCCGTCTATTGTCTGGCGTCGGGTGAGATGTTATGCATCTCCCCGACATGGCGGCATGGCACCTTAATCCGCTACCCTATTGCAGTTCCCTCTCTTTCAGATGGCGCGCCAGCGGCTCTATTCTTGCATCTCGTATTCCTTGCGCGACCAGTCTAGCGATCTGAATTCCGCCGAATTCGGAGAAATGCGTATTATCCTGCGAGCCTTCCGGCAGAAACTCATATTGTCCTGGCTCCGTCCATAGAAACACCTGCTTGGAGCGCTCCTCTCCCAGCTCTTCGAAATACGCTTTGCTCAGCGCGGCCAAGTCAACGAAAGGCACTTCCTCCTTCCGCGCAAGCTGCCGCATCGCTTCGATATAATCGCCGTGCGTATTGCGAATCGTGCCATCCTCCTCATAGAAACGCCGATGCATCGGCGCGATCAGCACCGGATAAGCCCCATGCTTGCGAGCGACATCGATATATTGCTGGAGATACGCCTGATAGGTTGTAAAAGGCTCCGTTCCGCCATCGTTGTCCTTCTCGTCGTTATGCGCGAACTGAACGAGAAGATAGTCGCCTTGGCGAAGCCTTTTGTCAACCCGATTCAGTCGTCCCTCCGTGACGAAGCTCTTGCTGCTTCTGCCGGAGAACGCATAATTCGCGATCGCGACGCCGCTATCCACAAACACGCCGAACATCTGCCCCCAGCCTGTGTACGGGTAATTCGCTGACGGCTGGTCCGTGACGGTCGAATCGCCCGCCAGATGAATGGTAGGAATGCTCGCGATCCGCTTCACTTCGACCTTCTGCACCAACGGCGCAGTCCCGCCGAAAGCGAGCTTCAACTGACCGTCGCTCACATGTACGGCGAATGATTTCGTTACGAAGCGACCGGCTTCCGTCTTAACCTCGAACAGCCGTAATCGGCCTAGTCCTTCCTTCACCGTCGTCTCCGTCGGACGATCGGGCGAACCAAGCGTCAACGTCACGTTGTAATTGCCGTACGGAACATCCATCAATAACGACGGGATCATGGGGACGAAATAGTCGCCCGGCCATGAATCTCTCAAGTCCTCGGTTCTCGATCGCATCGGCGGCAAAGCGAAGCCATATCCTTGTTCCATATCGTATTGGCAATTGTCATCGGGAATAAACGAATAACCAAACTCCATTAGCAGCCCATCCCTTCTACGCTTTGAAATGTACTTGCAGCTCTGCTCTCACTTTAGTCGAGTTCCAATTTGCCTACAATAGCACTTTTTCGCATTGGGATAGAGAATGGCCTTGCACTTTTTTTGCATCTTTGGACTAAGCGGCGCCCGCAGCAGCAATGCACCCTGCAGCATTCGTGCAGCACCTATAACAGCCTTAACCTACAAGGAAAGCCGGACATCCTAGAGATGCCCGGCCTTCTTGGTCATGAGATTAAGATGAGAGATTCGAGAGATATTGTGCATCTCTGAGCAAGTAAGCTGCCGCTTCGCTTGCAATGTGCTTGCCGCTTTGGGCATTCACTTCGTTCATGAAGCTCTCGAGATTGTTCTTCTCCAGCTTCTTCTGAAGGCTGTTGGCGATTCCTTGATTGTCAATGGATCCGTTTGCTTCAAACAGACTGACAAGCCGCGTCAATGACGCCAAGCTCGTGGTCGTCTGGAACGATACGGTTTCCACCACAGCATTCCCGGCTTGGTCCACCGCGCTTATAGTGACAACATGCTCGCCGAGCGGTAGAGCATAGAACAGAATATCGGCACCATTGGTTATCGGCTGGCCGTCCAATGTGGCAGCGACGGCATTCGCATCAACGCCGGACAGACTATCAGATACGGTGAACGCAAAGGTCACAGATTGATCGTCCGTATAGCTTCCGCCAGCTAATCCTTGGACAAGGACGACAGGCGCAGCTTGATCAAGTTGAACTGTCAGCAGCTGCGACTGCTCCTTATTGCCCGCCTGATCGACCGCATAGTAAGTGATATTCGTCATTCCATCTTGGTTTACGATGATAGGCTCCGCATACATCTGCCAAGAAGCGCCGTCATCCAAGCTGTAATAGATGGAATCAACGCCAGAGGCACTGTCTGTCGAGCTTAAGGCAACCGTTACCGGGTGCACATACCAGCCATTGCTGCCATCCGGTACTGCTGGCTCCTGTACAGCTGACGTTACGGATGCTGTACGGTCAATCTTCACTTGAACGGCATGCGGCTCTTCCGTATTGCCCGATGCATCCACGCTCCAATACGTGATCGTATGGATGCCTTCCTCCGTCAGAAGTATCGTTTCGCCGGTTTGGGCTGGGCCGCCATCGACGGAGTAATAGGTTGCTGCCACTCCGGACTCGGCATCTTCTGCATGCAGCGTAGCCGTGACGTCCGCATTCGACCAGCCAACAGGGATATCGGCTGTTGTCGTAGGCGGCACCGTATCGCCCGCTTCGCTCGCCGCTGCTGCCGCGTAAACCTGTACCTCGACGAGCCCGCTTCCCCAGCTGTTGCTAAGCGCATTGTTATCGACGCGTCTTACCTCATTGACTTTAAGCTTGACGTAGCGGTACTGTCCGCTCAGCTTGTCGGAATTAAAGCCCGCCCATGTATTCGCATTGTTGTTGACCAGCTCCGTCCAATTCACATTGTCGGTCGAGCCGAAAATCTGATAGGCATGATACATTTCTGAGCCGTTATACAGCCGATAGGCCACATCGATTCGCGCCAAGTCATAGACATCGCCCAAATCAATCGTATATGCATACGGCCCGACCAAACCGCCGAAGAAAGAGGTGCTGTCGCCGGACGTCCGCAAATTGAAGGCATAGCCGTCATTCGCTTTCTCGATCCCCGTTACCGTGTCATTATTCGTAATCGTTGCGCTCTTGCCTTGGGATACAAGGCTAACCTGAGGCAGCTGCACCTGCCCGTTCGCCGCATTCAGCTTCCATCCCGTCGTATAGGACATGGAGGCGTTATGCGCTGCCGTATTGAACGTAATCGGCAGCCACACGTAACGCGAATCGCCGAGCTGACTCGGCTTCCACCGATCGCCCATGTACACATAGGATTTGGTGCCGTCCGCATTGGTCAGCTTCATGATGTTCGTCGGCTGACTGTAGTAGGTGCTGTTATTCCCGAAAGCATACTGCTCCACAATCAAGCCATTGTCTTTCACTGGCGTCCAGCCGGCAGGATCCGTAAGATCGGCATTATAACTGATGGTGCCTTGATTCGGCAGCCAGCCCGATTGTCCGGAGGAAGCCATGTAGTAGCCGTCGTCAGCGCGCACGACCGCAGGCGCTTCGCGGCCAACGTCGTCGTAGAAGCTGTATGATTCGAAATCAGCTGCTTTCGTCGCAGGGTCACTATATGAATAGGTGGTAAAATCCACATCCGTATAGTCATCGTTCAGTCGATGAACCCGCATCGAATGCCCCTCTGCCGATATCAAATAAGCTGTTCCGTCATCGTCGGCGAATACGGTGAAGTCGCGCGACGTATAGCCCATCTGCGACACATCGGCCTGCACGTCGGCAGAAACCGTTCCTTTGATCCCGCTGCTCTTATAAAATTCCGAGTCAAGGAAAATTCCGTTGTCGCTCCGCCAGTTATGCAGCGTGCCGCCCGGACGCCAATGTCCGAGGAACGTATACGGGCCGGCCGGCTGATCGGCTGTCGCCACTGCAATCTGACTGGTCGCGTAACTGTTCGCCGTCTCCCAGTGACCATAGAGCACATATTTTTTCGTTTTCTCATTGTACAGAAGCTTCGGACGTTCCCACTTATTATCGAGCAGTCCGTATTCTGCGCCTTTCACCGTCTGGGAGAACGAATTCAAGATGTCGCCCTCGTACGTCCAGTTAATCAAATCCCGTGATGAGTACAACGTTACCGCATGGAAAGCCGCTCCATTGTGGATCTTGTTCTCCCCTACCCAGTAATAGATAGGCTTGCCGTCATCCGCCGTCTGCTGCAGGAAACCACCGCCATGCGCTTGGATCGGATTCCCCTCGGTGTCGTACCAGGTTTCCCCGACAGGCACGCCTGCGGAAGTATAGTCCACCACTTTGTCTGGATGTACGGTGAGCGCCCATTGGAATGCTTCCTCGATCTGCAGCACCGCCCGGTCAACTTCCCATTGCGTAGCCGATTCATTATCCAATTTCGCCTTCGCGTTATCCAATGCTTCCGTGATCGTCTTCCATGTTGCATTCGTATACGCCCCGCGCTGGGCATCCTTCATCTCATCGTACTTGGCTTGAAGTGCCGCTTTATCGACATATGGCGTCCCGAGCACGGCCAGCTCAATGATCCCGTCTGCCCAAGCGGCGCCTTGTCCCGTGTGCACATTGATCATATTGTTGACCGTTAAGCGTACATAGCGATAGTGGCCGGTGTCTGCGATTGGGTTCGTCACAAAACCTACGACATTATTCGCCGAACCATCCACTAGCTCCGTCCAATTCTGGTTATCCACGCTGCCTTCCAGCTTATAGCGATACACGGCATCCGAACCCAACACTACGCGGGTGGTCAAATTAATCTCGGACAATTGAGCCGATTGCTCCAGATCAACGACGATATTATAGCCTAATGAGCTATGCTGAACCTTTGGCGAGGATGCCAGATCCGCTCCATCTGTCACAGCCGACGCATCCAGCCCCTGGGAATCGGTCGCCTTCTTCCCTAAGGAGAGATTCAGACCTGACTGGACGGGAATCATTCCGTAGACGGGATCCAAATCCAGCTTATAGAACCAATCGGCCGTAGCGACTCCATTATGGAAGACCATCGGGAATAACCGTGCGTACGTCCCCATCGGATCCTTATAGTTGTCCACATACTGCGCTCCCCAGTGGAAGCCGTTCTCGGCGAACGTCACGCGCCCGTTCGTCCCTGTCCATTGGGCCGTGCCGTTAGCTTGGGTCGCGAAGGAGGAGCCATTACCGATTGGTCTCAGCGGCGTCCATTGACCGTCAAGCGAGACAGCCGACGCATACTCTGCTTGGCTCGGATACCAGCCGTTCGCCGTCGAACCGAAGAAATAATAGCGCCCTTCGTGTTTCAGAATAACCGGCGACTCTTTATGCTTGTCTACAAAGACCGTATTCACAATCGCTGCAGGCTGCTCCCAGCTGGCATCCAGCCCAAGTATTACAATATCGCTGTTATTGCGAGTAGCGAAAAGGATGTATGCCTTGCCGTCATCATCCACGAATAACAACATGTCGCGCGAATCCTTATCGTACGGCCGGCCTCTGAACGTCGCTGCAAAATCATTCCCGCCAGGCGTGACGGAGCCAATGAAAATCGCTGCCCGCGTATAGCCGCCGCTGGCCTCTTCATGCGCGGTGAAGACGACTTTGCCGGTATGAGGATTGAAGGTATACCCGGCGCTTTCAACACGCATATCTTCAAAGGAGCCTAGCAGTCGGTCGCTGCCATACGTACGTCCGTCGTTCCCGGTCTGCTCGTAAATGCTCGTCGTCACAATGCCCGTATCGGCATTCGCGACCCCTTTGTAATAATAGTGGTACCAGGTGCCTCCTGCTTGAACGCCGTAGGTGTTGTCCGACCCGAGAAGATCAGCGCCCGTATAATTGTCCTTCTTCTTCGTGACGGTAGAAGGATCGTAAGCGAAGGTGTGCACCGTATTCGTTGCGGCAGCCGCAATCGGCGTTCCGCCCTTGATCGCCTTAACCGCATACGTATAATCCTTATCTGTCTCAAGCCCGTACTCGTCCAACGTATCGCCGGCCGTCCTGCCGATCAAGACGTCTCCGCGATATACCTCGTAGTATTCGGCGCCCGCGATGACAGGCCAGGAAATCTTCGCGTTATTGACCGTGTCTTGGCCGTTCAACCGGAATTCATTCGCGGTTGCCGCCCACTCGCTGCCATAATAATCGGCGCTGACGATCTCGCTTCGACTCCCGTTTGGCGTAATGGCTGCCGCTTTGACCGTCGTTCCGCTAGCGACCTCGAACGGCCCTGTATATGGCGTGCTCGCCAAGGTCGGATCGGTGCCGTCCGTCGTGTAATAGAGATACTTATTGCCCGTCGGATGCGTAATGGTGACCGGCGTGTAGATTTGCCCAGCGGCTGGCGAGAGCGTCGGAGCAATGTTCGTGACGCGATATTCGTTCAAATCGTCCAGCGAGAGCGCCCTATCGAAAATCTCGACGTTATCAAGCAAGCCAACATAATACTCGCCGGATCCCCAGTTTCCTTTGCCAATCTGGAGAATCCCTCCCGATGCCGTCAGAATATCAGCCAGCGCATAGCCGCTGGCCACGGTCGATTGCAGCTCGCCATTCATATAAAGCTTCGTATCCGCAGCCGAAACGACCACATCCACATGCTTCCATTCCGTTCCGCTGCTCGCCTTCGCGCTTTCGGCACGCGTGCCATTGTTGTTGTAGCGTTCAACGGTTACGGCATTCGTAACATCGATGACGCCGATATAACGCTCCTTCAAATACGTTTGCGCAGTCGTGTTTGGAGCGGCAAAAAAGGTCCAGCCGCTGCCTCCGCTCGGCTTGCTGTCATAGGAGAGCGTGAACTCGGTGAGACCAGCCAGCAGCGGCGTCGTTCCATTGCTCTTGGTCACATTCAACCAGAAGCTGCTGCTGATGTTCGCTGCCTTCCCGCTGCCTTCGAAGGAATCGACATAGCTGGCCGTGCCTTGAACGGAAGCTTTCGCTCCTTCACTGACAATACCGCTGACGGAATCATCGAAATCGAAATCGGCGATGAGATAATCGCCAGCATCGATCGGAGGAACCGTCACCGTATAACCCTTACTGAAGCCCGACCAGCTCATGGTCAAGGTCACCGTCTTGGCGGTTGTGCCTTTGGCTGGTCGAGTGACCGCCCCGGTGCTGGCATTAATCACATTGTTATCGCTCGACGCCCATTGAATATTGGCATCGCGAAACAAGGTGAGATTGTTGCGTACGACCAAGCCATCCGTCAGTGGAACAGTGGCGAGCAAGTCGTTCCATGCGAATCCGGTAATTTCATTCGCCAATTCAAGCGCAGCCTCCGCATTTAGCGCATCCTTAAAGACGCGAACGTCGCGGTAGTGCGAGTCTAAATTGGAGTATGTGCTGATCGTTCGATTGAGCCGGAACTGCCCGTTGCCGATCTCATCCGCGCCAATCCCGTTGGAAGCGGCCTCCGCCGCTTTCACCCCATCCACATAAACGACTAGCTTGCCCGTGCCGGCTGTGCCGTCCAGCGAAATCGTATAATTATGCCACATATCGGCCGCCGGAGCCGGGAAGGAAGCCACGACGACGTCCACACCGCTCTGCTTCAGCACAACGGCGGAAACACCGCTGCCGTAATAAGGCCGAAGCGTAAGATTCTGATTATTATCGGCTCCGTAAGATAGCAGCGTATTTGCCGCACTGGTGGTACGCGTCTGCGTGCCGTTCAGTTTGATATCCAAGGAGAACGAGATTTTATCTCCCGTTACAGCTTCTGCCGGATTCGTGCCTGCGATATGTCCATTGTTGGCATTCCCCGGATTGACTAGCGTAACGTAATCCGTTTGCCAGACCGCTGAGCTGCTGGATAAAGCCTGCGCCGGATTCAGCTTGTTCTGCTCCTTATACGTGCTGTTCAGCGGGTAATAAGCGACTAAGCTCGATGAGTTGATTGCATCGGCTGCGTTGACGTAACCATTCGGCAGCCACGCGCTCGAACCTACGATAACGGCCAGCAGCATTAACAACGGCTTACGCATCGCTTGGCGCCAATTCATCCGTCGTCTTGCACTCATTGCAATTCTCCTTCCGTTTATGCTCATTGTCATTAGCCTCCCTTAATAGATGGTAGCGTTTACAATTCTGAATATAAGGGGCTTGTCCCTCATAATTCTAGTGAACAAACAGGGCAACTCTATAGTTTCGAGCGGTTATCTAGTGAACAAATTAGATATTAACCATTCTTGCTATACAACAAGCGGCCATCAGGCGATGGCCGCTTGTTGTCGGACTACTTATCGCATAGCGCACGCAGAGCGCATGCAATGCCATCGCTATCCTTCCTACCAGAATAAATCCTCGTAACCGACGAGCTGCGCGATTCCTTCGGCGAAGTAATAATCGCCGTAGATGAGCGGCACATCGATATTTCTGCCCTCTGGGTAATGACTCGTCCCGTGCGTGATCAGGCCTTCCTCGTCTTCACGATCCCAAGCGCCGTAATTCTCGTACAGCGACCTTAGAATCCGTTCCCCTGCTTGCGCATACAGCGAACGTTCCTCGTCTGCGACGAGTCGTGACAACAGCAGCAGCGCCGATGCGCCGCAAGCGCCTGCAGAGGAGTCGCGATGCTTGACGATATCCGGCGGCAGTCGGAAATCCCAGTGAGGCACATGGTCCTCCGGCAAATTCGCGATGAAATAATGGGCCACCCGCTTCGCCGCCTGCAGATAACGCTCTTCCCCGGTATACTGATAAGCTAACGACATGCCGTACAAAGCCCACGCCGTTCCACGGGACCAGCCCGATGCAGGCGCGAAGCCTTGTCCGCCCAAGGTGTCGACCTTTTCTCCCGTCTCTGGGTCGAACACCACGATATGATTGACGGACCCGTCCGGGCGAATAAAATGCGCCAGTACCGTATCGGAATGCTGGATCGCAATTTGTTTGTACCTAGGATCGCCGGTTACCTCGGAAGCCCAGTGCAGCAGAGGCAAATTCATCATGCAATCGATAATCGCCCAGCCTGCATTGTCATCGCCTGGTTTCCATGGATTCCAAGCTCGTATGAAACGGCCTCGCGAATTATAACGACCCGCCAGCAAATTCGCCGCGAGCAGGCCACGACGCTTGGCTGAGGGTTCCCCTAATATTTTGTAACGGGCTACGCTGGTGAGCGTCCACATAAACCCAATATCATGATCGAGTCGATCATAATCCAAGATGACCTGGTCCAGCTGTTCCTCGCAGGATGCAGCAAGCGAACCTAACTGCTGATTGTTCGTATCCCGATAAACCAACCACAGCAGCCCCGGCCAGAATCCGGCTGTCCACCAGGATGCCGGCTCCAACTGATATTGACCGTTAACACTGGCATGCGGAAACCGATCTCGGATACGCTGACTCGTCCGCGCAACCTTGTCGCTTATTCGATTCCATGCCTCCTTGGACCAATCCAGGGGCAATTCGCTCTGATAACTCATCCTATCCCTCCATTGCACATCCTTGCATGATCGTTCACTTGATTTAGTTTAGTCGCATGCCGCGACACCCTGCTATAGCAACATCCTGCCGTTAGTGAACAAAGCGCACGTATCGCTGTGAATGATTTTGCGCTCTGTCATCCGGTCGATGCGGGAGTCCACATGCCTCTCCAATGCGCCTTCATGCGCTGCTGATAGCAGTTTTGTACGGTAATCCCTCGTTTGTTCACTCCCGAATGTCTCGATAATTCACCAAACGAAGAACCTGCCTCTGTTAAGGTTCACACAACACAGGCTATAATGAAGGACACTAGACAACCTTTTTCGTAAACAGCAAGGGGGGCTATCGGATTTGCGCTTGAATAAAATCAGACGAAATGATCGACTGTATGTGAAGCTGCTCATCGGTATTACGCTAAGTATTGTCATTGCGGTATTCATCTGCTCTTCTATTTATTACTTCACGTTCGCGCGGATTCTTCAGAATGAAGCGTTCGAATCCAACCTGGCGAATCTGCAGCAAACCGGGAAGACCGTTGCCAAAATGACGGACAGCGCGCAAACGGTCGCCTTTCAAATTTATCGGAACAGCACGATCTCCAAGCTGCTCTATTACAACAATCCGAATCCGTTCGATACGCAGGCCGCGATGATCGATTTGAATAACTATTTGGTGACGATGCCCTACATTCATTCGATCTATGTCTATAATCCGCTGTCGGGTCGCTACTATATTACGAGCCAGAACGGTCAGAAAGGGATCATTCCCGAAGACCAGCTCATGGATCAGAGCATTACACAGATTCTAGACCACTATAAGGACTATCAGCCGTTCACGCCCATCCCCCGCCTCATCTCGATGAATGAACAAAGCGAGGATGGCACGAGCGTCTATACTTATCTCTGTTATGACGCGGTCGGCGTGAATCAACGAATCAACTCCGCTGTCATCGTCAATATATCGGCTTCCTGGATTAATCAGGATCTTAACCAACAGCTGGGCGGCAACGATCAAACGCTCTATATCGACGATCGCAATTCGGTTCTGAACGCAAACGATTTAAGTCCGGTCACGCTCAGCGACGTGGACTATCAAGCGATTGAACATCTTCTGCAGTTCAAGGAGTCCGGTTACCGAGTCGCATCATTCGAAGGCGCCAAATCACTGATTACGTATACGGCGCCTGACCCCTATAACTGGCAATATGTTCGCATCACGCCTTATAGCGAAATTACGAAGAAGCTGAGCAGCATTCGCTTACGAACGCTTCTCATTGCATCCGTCGTGCTTGCCGTCGGCGTATTCCTGGCTTGGCTGGTTTCCAAGTTCTTATATGTCCCGATCCATAAAATCGAGAATCAGATGAGAGCGCTCGAATCGGAGAAACGGAACAGCAGCTATACGCTTCGACAGAATACGATGCGCAAGCTGCTCCATATTCACGATTTCAATGCCGAGATGCAAGCGGAGAAGCTGAAGAAGATGGGAATCACCTTCGACTTCATGAACCCTTATCGGTTGGCTTATGTGCGCATCGATCAATTCGATTTGCTCAAACAGGAGAATCATAAAGATCTGTTAACGTACAAATTCGCCATCATGAATATTGCGACGGAGATTTGCTCCAGACAGTATACGGTCGACTCCATTGATCTGGATGATGACAGCTTGGTCATGCTGATCAACACGTTCGAGGATCAGCATGAAATCTGGGAAGATCTCGAGCTCATGCTGAAGGACATCCAGAATGCATGCATGGAATATATTCGAATCGGACTTACGATTGCATTGACGCCTGTTTCCAAGAGTCCTCGCGAGCTTCAAGCGATGTACAAGCTTGCCAAGGAGGCGTCCAACCAACGGTTCTTTGCCGGAAGAGGAGCCATTATTGAAGCCGGTCCGCTTCAATCGCACAACAAATACTCGTTCCCGATCGGCAAAGAGAAACGATTGATCGAAGCATTGGCTGCAGGCAAGATCGAAGAAGCCAAAGCTCTATTCGACACGATCATGCAGGAAACCGTCGGCTATTCTTATTCCGTTGCGCACGCTGCGGCGACCCATATCTCCGTTACGCTCGACAATATGCTCATGGAGATCGAACGGAACGGCTCCATTCAGCTTTGCCTTGGTACAGAGTTGATCATTCCGCGTATCGAGCAATATGAAACGCTGGAAGAGATGACGAATGCGTTCCATCAGTTCTTTGATCTTCTGAAATCCAAATTCGTCGAGAAGCGCAGCAGCAAACAAGATGATCTAATCCGTAAGATCAACGAAATCATTACGTCCCAGTTCGACAATGCGAGCTTAAGCCTCAACTACGTGGCCGACGAACTTAAGATGTCCTCGTATCATATCAGCCGGGTATATCGTCAGCAGACCATGACCACGATCGTCGATACGATCAACGCGGTACGCATTGAGAAGTCCAAAGAACTGCTAGTCGCAACAGAGCTGTCCGTCACAGAAATTGCAGAGCGGACAGGCTACACGAACAGCTCGTACTTCCATCGCATCTTCAAGAAAATAATAGGCGTTACCCCTTCGGAGTTCCGGAAAGCAAACCAAGGATTGGTCAAATGAAGAATAGCTGCATAATCGGCTTCTCCCTGTCAGAAGCCGATTATGCAGCTCTTTGCTTGTCTTCATGACTGAAGGGAGACGAAGCCCAGCTCCGTCTCCCTTCCTTTTCCCGTTGTCAATTCCTTATTGCGTTCTGGCTTTATTGAATGCCTTTCTCCGACAAATATGCGAGCCATTGTTTCTTGTAGGCCTCTTGGATCTTCTGAAGGCCCGCTTGGTTCGCCTTATCCATGAATTTCTGGAGTTGACCTTCCAGATCATCGACTTGGCCTGCAACGATAGGCTGCAGGTACTGCTTCACCACTTGCTCAAGCGCCGCCCGCTCCGATTGATATTCCGTGTAGTCCTCTGCGAAACCAGTGAAGATGTCCGGCTTCTGGATTTTGTCCAGCTCGTCGAAGATGGCCTTCACGCCGTCATAGCTTGGCTCAAACAGCATGAACTCAGGGTTTCTCCAAGCCCAGCCGTTCATCGCTTCACGCGCGAAGCCGTTCGTGTTCGCGTCGCCGAGCATTTTGTAGTAACCATCCTCTACCGTGTAGTTCACGCCCTCGATACCGTACTCCGTCAGAAGGTTATAACGTTTGTCCGTAACCAATTTCTCATAGAACGCCAGGGCGCGATCAGCGTGCTTGCTGCTGTTCGGGATAGCGAAGCCGTTGTGAATCGGGTGAACAGGCGTTGCATAACCGTTCGTTACGCCGAATGGCGTGTAGCCAAGCTCCCAATCCGGATGCAGCGACTTCATTTTGCTTGCCGTAGCGTTATAACGCGTCGGGTTGTCGCCAAGTATCGCAGCGGCCGTACCGTTAGCAATCTTGTCCTGCATCGATTCCGTTTCGTTCAGCTCGTTCTTGGAGAAGTAGCCTTTGTCCACCCAGCTCTTGAACAGCTTCAGGTCCGCAAGCTGATCCGCAGAGCCCCAGTACGATGTCATTTCGCTTGGCTTATCATAAGAAGCATACAAGCCATATGGCAGCGCGCCGACATTCTTCCTCTGAACGTCGAGATAAGTGCCGACGAGGCTGTTCAGAATATCCGGTCCGAACGACACCGGCTGCAGCTTCGGCTCATTTTGTTTAATGCCTTCCAGATACGCTTCGAACGTCTTCATGTCGACAGGCGTCGGCAGATCGTACTTCTTGCGCAGGTCTTCACGCCATACGAATCCGTTCGTTACGTATTCCTTATACGTGGATGGTACGGTGTAGATTTTGCCGTCGATCTTAACCGCGTCCCACATATCCTGCGGCACATAAGCTTGCAGCGTAGGCGCTGCCTTCGGCAGCAGGTCGTCCAGCGCCAGGAATGCGCCTTTCTTCGCGTATTGCTGATACTGCGTCCAGTCTGCTGTGAAGATCAGGTCGACGTTTTGTCCGGTGGAGAGCAGCAGCTTGTACTTCTGATCCCAGTCCGTCCAAGTCGTATAATTGAACTTGACCGTCGCATTTAAGTCTTCCAACGCCATTTTATTAATTTCGGCTTCGACCTTGGACAGATCCTTCGGCGCATTGCCGAGCATGTAGAATTGAAGCTCGACTTTCTTGGACGTATCAATGCCTGTCGTCTCTGTTCCTTCGTTAGAAGCCGTTTCGTTGTTCGTTTTCGTATCCGTGCTCGTATTTCCTGCAGTGCTTGTGTCATTGCTGCTGCCGCATGCTGAGACGAGCGACATTGTCATCGCTGTAGTGAGGAGTAGGCCAACCGCTTTCGATTTTTTGCTTACCATGTGAATCCTCCCTTTTTATCTAAAACTCTATATGTTAGCTGGATATTCCAGTTCTAACCTTTAACGGCTCCGACAGTCAGCCCTTTAACGAAGTAGCGCTGAATGAACGGATAAAGCAGCAGGATCGGACCGGTTACAACGATGGCCATCGACATCTTCATCGTCTCGGAAGGAACGCCCTCCGACAGCGTGACGCCAGCCCCAGCACCGATGCTGTTCAAGAAATTAGAGGTGTTGATGATGTTGTACAAATAGAATTGAAGCTGGTATTTGGACGCGTCCGAGATGTACATCGCCGATGAGAACCAGTCATTCCAGTAATGAAGCGCCAGGAATAGACCGATCGTCGCAAGCCCGGGCACTGCCAGCGGAAGCACAATCCGATAATAGATAACGAAGTCGTTAGCTCCATCGATCTTCGAGGACTCGACAACCTCATCGGGCACCGCAGAAGTGATGAAGCTTCTCATCAGAATGATAAGGAACGGCGTCATCAGCCCCGGCCAGATGAGGGCGTACATCGAATTGGAGAACTTCAGATAGTTATTGATCAGCATGTAGTATGGAACCAAGCCGCCGCCGAACAGTGTCGTGAAGTAGATCACGAAAGCGAAGAAATTGCGGTATTTGAAATCTTTGCGTTGGAGTACGTAGCCGGCCATCGTCATGAACAGCAAGCCGATCAACGTTCCGACCACGGTTACGAACGCCGTAACGCCGTACGCCCGCAGCACTTCGTCCGGAATTTGAAAAATAACCTTGTAGCCTTCGAGCGAGAATTCCTTCGGAATTAATCGATAACCATCCGTCATAATGGACGCATTGCTGGACAATGACGCCGACAGAATTAATAGGAAGGGCAAGAGGCACATGATACTTCCAGCAAGGACCACGATATAAGCGATCAATCGAAACCATTTCGTCGAGCTGTCTTCTTTAATTTTCAAGCGATTGACCCTCCTCTAGAACAGCGCATAGTCCTTGTTGATTTTTCGAATAATCGCGTTGACCACCATAATGAGCGTGAAGCCGAACAGCGATTGATACACACCGGCCGCCGTTGCCATCCCCATGTCGAACGTAACGCGCAGCGAGCGGTATACATACGTGTCGAGAATGTCTGTCGTGCTGTACAGGAGACCGTTGTTGCCTACCATTTGATAGAAGAGATCGAATTGTCCCTTCATAATGCTGCCAAGCGCGAACAAGAGCAGAATGACGAACGTATTCTTCAGCATCGGAACCGTAATATGCCATGCCCGCTGAAAGGCGTTAGCCCCGTCGATCTTGGCAGCCTCGTAATAATCCTCGCCAATGCCTGTGATCGCAGCCAAATAGATAACCATGCTGTAGCCGAAGTTCTTCCATAGGTAAAATATAATAATGAAGAAGATCCACAGCTTCGGCTTGCTGTATACGTCCACCGGATCAAAGCCCAGCTGCTGCAATACCGAGTTCAATACGCCTTGCTCATAGTTGAATAGATTGAAGACAATAACGCTCAGAATAACGAAGGAAACGAAGTAAGGCAGGAACAGAATCGATTGCGTAACCTTCTTGAACACCTTGCCTTTGATCTCGCTGATCAAGATCGCTACCGTTATCGAGAGCACATTGCCCAGCAGAATGAAGACGACATTGTAGCCGATCGTGTTTAACGTAAGCTCAACAAGCTTGCCCGACTTCCATAGAAACTCGAAATTTTTCAGTCCGACGAAATTCATATGGAACAAACTCTTATTGAAGTCAAACTCGACGAACGCGTAATAGATTCCGACCATCGGCAAGTAGTTGTTAATAAAGAAGTACAGCATGGTCGGCAGTAACATGAAGAACAAAATTTTGTTCGTGTAAAGCTCGCGCAGGATACCTTTTTTCTTGAGCACGTTTCGTCTCCCTCCTTTAAATTTGTAGTTGATTGGATTGTGTTCTTCCCGGGGATGAGTCCGACTATAGTGGAATAGCTGATGTGTCCAACTATAGGGGATGCCAATCTTGTCGAATAGTGAAATGATCGATCACTCCTGACAAAACCAGCGTTTGGACAGTGAACGATTGTGACTTTTCTACATAAAAGAAGCATTTCGGCCCAATTATGTCCCTCTGGAGCACTTATAGCAGCAGCTTCATAACGAGTGATCTGCTGAATTTCCACTAGAAAGGGCTGCAATTCGATTGAATTGCAGCCCTTATGTCCTACTATGAAGCTAGTCTCGTACGCTCAACTCGCGCAGATTGCCCTAATTTCGTGTCGATTGCTTCAATCGTTCATAGACCGCAGTTTCGTTCACCTCGATAGCAGCGCAAAAAAACGCAGCCGGCTGCTGAATTCGCCGACTGCGTTCGTCATTTTGCTTACTGAATTCCTTTTTTCTCAAGATATGCTACCCACTGCTTCTTGTAAGACTGTTGAATTTTATCAAGCCCTGCCTGCTGCGCCTTCTCCATGAAGAGCGAGAGTCCGGCTTGCACGTCATCGATCTGGCCTGCTAATAGTGGGTACAAATACTGCTTCACGACTTGCTCGAGCGCTGCCCGTTCCGCTTGGTATTCGGAATAATCCTCGATAAAGCCGGTATAAATATCAGGCTTCTGAACCTTGTCCAGTTCATTGAAAATCTGCTGCACGCGATCATAGGTTGGTTCGAACAGCATGTACGCCGGATTACGCCACGCCCATCCGCTCATCGCTTCCCGGGGAAATCCGTTGGAGCTCACGTCGCCGACCTGTTTGTAGTAGCCGTTCTCAACCGTATAATTGACGCCTTCAATGCCATATTGGGTCAGCAGATTATAACGTTTGTCCGTAACCAGCTTCTCATAGAATGCAAGTGCCTGCTCAGGGTGTTGGCTTCCCGCTGGAATGGCGAATCCGTTATGAATCGGATGAACCGGCGTCGCATATCCGTTCGTTCGGCCGAACGGCGTGTAACCAAGATCCCAATCCGGATGCTGCGACTGCATGCTGCTCAACATTGCATTATAACGCGTTGGATTATCGCTTAGCAGCGACGCCGCCGAGCCGTTAATGATTCGTTCCTGTATGGACTCCGGGTCATTCAACTCATTCTTGGAGAAGTAACCTAGTTCTGCCCAGCTCCTATATTTCTTCAGATCCTCCAGATGTTCAGCCGAACCCCAATACGATACGATGGCGCGCGGATTAGCATAGGAAGCGAACATACCATACGGCATCGCCCCTACTTCCTTACGCTGGAACTCCAAATAGGCATACTGGATGGAATTCTCGACGCTAGCGCCAAAAGCAACCGGTTGAATAGTAGGCTCGTGCTGCTTAATTCCCGCGAGATACGCTTCGAACGTCGGAATATCGACTGGCGTCGGCAGATCGTACTTCTTGCGCAGATCCTCTCGCCACACAAACCCGCCCGTTACATACTCTTTATATGTTGAAGGTATCGTATAGATTTTGCCATCGACTCGAACGGCATCCCACATCTCTTGAGGTACAAACGATTGCAGCTCCGGCGCCGCCAGTGGCAGCAGCTCATCGAGCGCAGTAAATGCGCCTTTCTTGGCATATTGCTGATATTGTACCCAGTCCGCTGTAAAGATCAAATCGACCGCCCTGCCCGTCGATAACAGCAGCTTGTACTTCTGGTCCCAGTCCGTCCACGTCGTGTAATTGAACTTGACCTTTACGTTCAAATCTTCCAGTGCCATCTTATTGATCTCAGCTTCAATGGTCGGCAGATCCTTCGGCGCATTCCCGAGCATATAGAACTGGATTTCGGTCGGTTTCGAAGAGCCTTCTGCAAGATTAGTGTCTGCCGTATCGCTCTTATTGGTTCCTCCATTGCTATTGCTGCATGCGGAAAGGAGGGATAACATCATCACGATTGCAAGTAAGAGCCCTATCCCTTTCTTTCTACTGCTTCTCATATGCGTTCCTCCTGTGCGGTGTCATCCTGAATGTATAGTGCATCTTCCTCATTGTAAATTGCTGCGTGCCAGCAGAACAGTGAACGATTCGAGCATCACTGAACAAAAGAGCGATTTCGGTCCATTATCCAAAAGCATAACGAAGCCGGTAATTGCGAGGCGATATCCCCTCCGCCCGAGAGAAACAAGCCGTGAAATAAGCGGCTTGATTAAACCCGACATCCTCCGCAATCCGCGCGACCGTATAATCGGTCTGAAGAAGCAATAGCTTCGCTTGCTCGATTCGCTGCGATAATACGTATTCCATCGGCGTAACCCCAAACACTTTGCGCATGCATCTGGCGATATACACGGGATGAAAGTTCAGCTCCTCGCCAAGTGTCTGCAATGTAATTCTTTCCTTGTAGTTCATGCGAATATAAGCGGCTGCGCGATTCGCGCATGTAAGCACCGGTGAGGTGGATTCCTCCTTCTCAATGGAGGTCGAAAGCTCACGCAATATTTGTTGAAAAATCAGCTGCTGCTGCCAATTGGCTCCGCTTGAATAGAAGCTCTCATTTAACTTCACGAGCTGGTCGAATAACTCCTCCGTTCGATTGCGGTCAAAGACCCGAATGAAGGATGGAATAAGAATTTGGCTGGTGTACGTCGAATAAGACCATACCGCGTAAGGGTTCGCTTCCGGCTGCTGTTCCGAAGCAAGAGCCGGAAGCTTCGCATCGTAAGTGGACCAACTGCCGGTCGTCTGAAAATGCAGCCAATAATACGAAGTCATCGCGTCGCATTCTTGGATGGCATAATGGTAGCTGTCCGGTCTTAGAATTAACGCATCACCCTGCCTCACTTCGTAATGACGCTCTTCCTCTCCAATATAGAGACAGCCCTCTCGTACGAACAGCAAATCGAAAACCCCGATATTTTGCCTGCTTACATGCTTGCCGCCTGGATCAAGACGGGACATTCCCCCCATCATATAATGAGGCAGCGGCGGAATCGTAAATTGCAATACGCTCATTGTCGCCCCCCTTTCTTCGCGGCTATCTACAGGTTTAGATTTTGAAAGTTTTAGTTGCTTACATCATACATAGGTTCGTTAAATCCGTCTATAATCTGGGATAACATCCGTCGAAGTGCTTACAATGATGCACCTTTCGACCCCCAGGAGGTTACTAGCGGAATGAAAGCAAGCTTGTCCGACAATACGAAGGAACGGTCATTTTCTTTATGGTCACTCGCGTGGCCGATCTTTATCGAGCTGATGTTAATGATCATGCTTGGAACGGTAGATACGTTAATGGTCAGCCGAATCTCGGACGATGCCGTCGCAGTAACTGGATTATCGAATCAACTGTTTGGATCCGTAAGCACGGTCTTCTCCGTCCTCACAGGGGGAGCCGGCATTATCATCGCTCAGAAGCTAGGCGCCCGGCTGAATGAGGAGGCGCGAACTGTTGCCATCATTACAATGAAAGTAACCGGCTTGATCGGGATCTTATTGGGCATCGTTTTGTACCTGTTCCCTGAACCAATCGCTAGAATTATCCAGATGCCTGCTTCATTAATTCCCTTATCGAGAGACTACCTTGCGATTGTTGGCGGCGGACTTGCTTTCAATGCCATGTCCTCTGCCTTCAGTACGGCCATTCGCAGCAGCGGCAATACGAAGGGACCCATGGTTACTGCGGTCAGCATCAACGTTCTGCATGTTGCGCTTAATTACGCCTTTATCTTCGGAGCATTTGGTTTTCCGGAGTGGGGGCTTACCGGGGTTGCCGTGTCCAATCTGCTCTCACGAATTGTACAGTTCATCATCTTAGCCATTATGTTTGTTGGCTCATTCGAACGCAGAATCGGATTGCGGGATCTTCGCATTCGGGATCGCAAGCTATTCAGAGAGATCCTTCGAATCGGTTGGCCGCTTGGCGTGAACAGCTCTTGTTGGTCTCTATCGCAAATGGTGATCTTCATGTTCTTAGCCATGCTTGGTGCCAAGGATCTCGCCGCGCGAACTTATCTAAGCACCTTGGAGTCGTATTGCTTCGTTCTTGGGTATTCGATCGCCCTAAGCGTACAAATTCAAATCGCCCATCAATTCGGAGCGAAACAATTTAAACAAGCCTATTCGAGCGCCTACAGAGCTCTCTATATCGGACTTGCGATCGTATTGGTGAATGCAACCATTCTAGCCGTCTTCGGGAAACATTTCTTATCGTTCTTCACCGATGATCCCGAAATCCAGCAGATCGGAATTGCCTTGCTCGTGCTCAACATGATTCTACAGCCTGGCAAAATGCTCAATATGGGCTTTAACGCAGCGCTCAACGGGGTCGGCGATACTCGCTATTCGATGGTGACTTCTATTTTCTCCATGTGGCTGATCGCGACGGGCTTGTCGTATGTGCTGGGGGTGCATTACGGGTGGGGACTTACGGCTATCTACTGCTGCATGATCGCTGACGAATACACGCGCGGAATACTCGTGTTCATTCGCTGGAAGCAGCGCAAATACGTAAGACGTGCACAAGGCGAGGATGAACGGCTCCATGGTTCTGACAAACCAGTGTCGATGCCGATTGAAGATCAGAAGGGGTCCTTGCAATTCTGACTCCGTATTCGAATGACGAAGAGGGCGGGGAACCGCCCTCTTCGTCCTATTTAATAGAAGATAGCCGGAATATAATCAATTGCCTCTGAGATTGGCTTCTCAACTCCCTGCCGAAGCAAGTAAAGCCGCTTATTAGCCTCAGCCAGAGGTCCAGTGACCTCCACATATTCTCGATTACAGACATCAACCAGGCCGATGTTGTAATTCTCGCCATCGAACCGCCCCAAATAGGGCTGATCGTTCAACTGGAAATGATGAACGCCCAAGCAATAAGGCAGCGCTGCAGCTTGTTCCACGTAATGGCGAACAGCCTTGCCGCGGTTTTCTTGGTCTCTCGCACCCCGGATGCCGGTAGCCGGCAGTCCTCGATCAATGGAACCGAAGTGGAACTCACCCACCATCACTGGCATGCGCACATTGGCGTACACCTCTTCTACCGCAGCATTGCATACTTTCTCATAACAGTTGATAGAGAAAATATCAAAGTACTCGCTGCCGCTGTACAGATCCGGGCTTGAAATATAGGCATAGCGGATACCGAGATTCAAATGATGCGGATCGGCTTCCTTCAGCGCTTGCGCAGGAACTCGGATATATTCGCTGATCAACACGCGTGAGAAGGCCGCCAGATCGGCCATTGCCACTTCGGACACTTTCGGGAAATCCCCCAGTTTGAACAGCTCTTCATATGAGGCTGCCGCCGTTTCCCAGCTGTGGTTAAGCGCTGTCAAATCGGAGTAACGCTCCTTCAGGAATTCGATCAACGCCTGCTTGGATGCCAATTCCCCCGGACAACGCAGCAGCTCATAGCCCAAATTCAAGCGGTCTACAAAAGCCCAGTTCGGCTCATTGGACATAAAATAACCAATCAGATAGCTATCGTCCTGATAAGCAAGCAGCTGCTGGGCGAATTCACGCGACCGCTGCGCATATTCTTCCGAGAACACGTCGGGGAAATCGCGGTAAATAGTCGCTGTCGTCGTTGGATAATCCCTCAGCATCGCTACATAAGGAATGTTCGAGCTGCGCGCGAATTCCATATCGCTCCAGGCGGCAATCGTATTAATCCCCCATTGGATCAGACGGTACTTGGTGATTTCGTTCCAAGCGTCACGCCATTCCTCGCCGAAAGCCCGCTTCATATTATCGACCGGAAAATCACGTCTGACCCCAGCATGATCCACCGGTTCCGTTGAGTGGGGATTCACACAGTCGAGTCCGCTGCTGAAGAAGCCGTGTCCGTCAGGGGTGACCAGCCAATGCCGCTCCCCCTCCTGCTCCAACCGAAAATAACCAGTGGCTTCGAACTTCATATCCGGCGCTCCATAATAGCCGTCCGCATGGCTATCCAGAAACTGCAGGGCCTCCTCTCTCAATTCCGCCAGGTAGCGGTTGCTCGCCTCCGCACTTGCTGTTTTGCCCAGCCAGTCTCTACCGGTGTACTGTCCAAGCTCATCAACGTGGGAGTCCAATTCCATATTCAGCTCCGGCTTCTCCTGAGAGAGACGGACATTGCTTACGACAAGAGCGGTTTGCGCATGAGAAGGAGGCAGCACAATGCCAAAGGCCGTCAGGCGGTCCGGATTGATTCGGTTGCCCTTGACCACCGTCTTCAGGATGCCCGGCTGACGGGGACCAAACAACGTTTGTCCATCCAGAAACTGCAAAGGCACGCAGATGGTCGTCGTAAACCGCGGCAGCACGCCAACTGCAACGAATAAGTCGCAGTTCTTATCCACATGGTCTTCCCAGAAGCTCATATTCAAACAAACCGCATAATCTTCCTTGTTCTCTACATCAACTAGCAGGTATGAGTATCCTTCCAACTGCTTGCCTTCCAAAGGATAATAAAGTCCGCCGCCTTCTTCGTTGAATCGGATAAAAGAATCCTCCTGCCTGCATCCTTGCAAGCGAGGTTGTTCACCAAATCGATAATCCATTGCTCAGTTCCTCCCTCAACCTTCGTCTGAACGAGACTAAGTTCTGCTGACTGCTTGCCCTTTCGACAATAGGTATATCACACCGCCAACGGGAAAAATAGTGAACAATTCAACGAACAATGAACAAATGAGAGGTAGAACGTGAACCGAGGGCCTTCTTCTTATCTATTAAACAATTCCCTCGTCTTCTCCAATCCGCTGACGACATCCTGGGAAGGGAAATACTCCAATCCGACGTAATGGGCGTAACCCGCCGACTGCAATGCATGAAACACGTTCGCATAATGGATCTCACCCGTATGCAGCTCATGACGACCCGGACAGCCGGCCGCATGGGTATGACCAATGCTTGAGAGGCGACCCAGCATCGTAGCCATTAGATTGCCTTCGGTAATCTGCTGGTGATAGATATCGTATAACACCTTTACATGCTCGCTGCCGACTTGATCGATAATGTCGAATGCCTCATCCGAGCGTGCTAGAATATATCCCGGATGATCGACGGCCGTATTCAGCGGCTCCAGCGTCAGCGTGATGCCTGTAGCTTCTAGAATCGGAACCGCAGAACGAAGTCCAATTACGATATTCTCGATCTGAGCTTCGCGGGATACCTCAGGAAGCTCGTTCCCCGCAGTTACAATCAACGTGCCGCAGCCTAGGCGCTGCGCAACCTTGACCGTTTCCGACAGACCATCCAGGAAGGCTTGATGTGTCTCGCTATCCACCAAGCTGCCGCCTTGCGTACAGAATGTCGCGACAGACAGACCCAGCCGCTTCATTGCGTTCTCCATCAGCTGGATGTCCTTGTTACTCCAATTCCAAAACTCGAATGCGTCATAACCGCTCGATTTTACTAATGACAGCGCCTCCGTCAGTTCCATGTCTCTGCAGACGGAATCGATACATATAGATGGCTTCATAGTGATGTGCTCCTCTCTATTCTGAAGCTGCTTAAAGTCTAATCTCTCGCAGACGATGTTCGGCATAGCCAAACGGTTTTCCTTCCAGTATGCTAACTAGCGAGCAATATGTTCCACAATCGCTGCCGTGAATGCTGTCGTTGATACGCTGCCGCCCAGATCCTTCGTTGTAACACCGGATGAGATGGTTGCGGTAATTCCGGATTCCATCGTGCGAGCTACACTCAGCAAGCTCTCATCGCTATGACGACTGGCGAGCCATTCAAGGAACATGACAGTTGAGAGCATCAGACCAACTGGGTTTGCAATGTTTTGCCCTGCAATATCAGGTGCCGAGCCATGAGCAGCTTGTGCCATCGCTTGATTCTCGTTCGTATTAATCGAAGGGGCCAATCCCAGGCTGCCTACCAGTTCACCGGCTAGATCAGATAGGATATCGCCAAACATATTCTCGGTTACGATGACATCGAAGAAATGAGCGCGGCGCACCAGATGCGCGGTCATTTCGTCAATATGGAAATCATCCACTTCCACCTCAGGATAATGCTCGCCTACTTCACGGCACACCTTGAGGAAGAGACCTGATCCAAGCTTGATAACATTCGCTTTATGTACGATCGTTACTTTCTTGCGGCGCTGCATCGCCATCTGGAAAGCGGCATGTGCAATACGTTCAACGGCTCGCCTAGTGAATACGCCTGCGGATACCACGACATCCGGCGTGATCTGCCATTCACCTACGCCAATATACATATTTCGGTCGCAGTAGTAGCCCTCCGTATTCTCGCGATAAATAACGAGATTCGCTTGGCCTACAACGCTTTTGATCCCTTCCATCGTCTTGGCAGGACGAACGTTCGCGTACAGATCAAAGCTGTGACGCAGCTCTCCGCTAGGATTACGGTTCTCCTTATGTTGTTCCGGGTATGCCGCAGAGTCGTGAGGCCCCATAATCCAGCCGTGCATATCTTTCAACGCATCCTTCGTGACTTGCGGAATAGGATCGTTATATTGATCAATGGCTTCCCATCCCATCGGAAGCTTCACGAATTCGAAATTTACACCGCCAGCACGTGCAGCGGCCGCTTCCAATACTTCAATTGTTGCTTTCGTTATCTCAGGACCAATGCCGTCTCCATGCAGCACGCCGATTGTATAAGTTGTCATCGCTATCACAATCCTTTCTTATTGGATGATCAGTAGAAACATAACAAAGACAGCGGCATTATTATACCGCTGTCTTCGCTCTTGTCCAAACTTTATCTCCTGACCGCTTACGCGGTCGGCAGAGTACTTTTCATGATCTAGCACGCACGGTCGCCGCTCGCCAGGAGACATATTGTCATTGCTTAATTCATGCTCTTATGCCCCAGCTTATAGTCCAACGCAGTCATAATAATCGTTACGGACTCTGCCCGACTCGCGTTGCTCGCCGGCGAGAATTTGTTGCCGCCGCTCCCTTTAACGATACCCGCGTTTACAGCGGCCGCGATCGAAGGTTGTGCCCATGCTGCGATTTGGTCCGTATCAGCGAAGGTTGGCTTCTCTTGCGCGTTCAGCTGCAGGCCAAGCACGCGTACGAGAATAGCCGTCATCTCCGTCCTCGTAATGAGTTGGTTCGGACGGAACGTTCCATCCGCATAGCCCGTAACAACACCCGCCGCAGCTGCTTCAGCAATTGCTGTCTTCGCCCAGTTCGGCAGCTTCGCCGCGTCAGCGAAGTCAGGCGTTACGCCTGTTGCCGATTGTAATGCAAAGGTGCGGGTGATCATCGTTGTGAACTCAGCACGGGTCACGTTATTTTTAGGACGGAACGTTCCATCCGGATAACCGCTTACGATACCGAGTGCTGCGGCCCGCTCAATCGCATCCTTGGCCCAATGCCCGTCTAGATCCGAGAAAGTTATTGGTTTCACTTCATCAATAGGAGCAACCGGAATGCTTACATTCACCTCAGGCGCTGCTTCCTCCGTCTTCCGATCGCTTGTAACGAGCTTCACATTGTTGAGCGTAATATTCGCATTGCCGGACGAATCGCTAGACGCTATAAAGGTAATGGTCGCCAGCTCCACTGTTCCGCTTAAACCATCCGTATCCCCAATCTTGGTATGAGCGAACAAGAGCTTGCCACCCGTTGTATCCTTCGGGGGAATGGAGAAGCCGGATATGGCGCTAACAGTCTTCACATAGCTCAAAAGCTTATTATCGAATGTCAGCTGTAATTCGTATCCATATACATCCGTCAGATTCGTGCCGATGACTGTCACACTTACCTGCTGCCCCTCTGGGGATGTCTGCGAACTTACTTTTAGAGAAAAAGAGGGCTGTGCTGCCATCGCTGTCAATGGATTCATCGTTATAGTCAACAATAGGAGAAGTACGATTCCGATCAAACCTACTTGGCCGTATCTGTATTTGATGCTGAACATGCAGCAGGACGCCCCTTTCCATTGTCCAAATTTGAGAAGAAGGAGGAGGCCTTGCAGCCCCCTCCTCATCAACATACACTTGCTGCCTTTAGTAGAACCTCAACTTACTGCATTCCTGGTGCAATCATTATTTCGTCGATAGAATTCCTTGAGCCACAACAACAAGGTCTTCCAGACCAATGACATTGTCGCCGTTAAAGTCATAATTTTTGTAAACGGTGTTCCACTGTGGATCGTCGGATGTTTTGCCATATGCTGCAGCGACAATACCAAGGTCGCCAATCGTATATGCGCCGTCTCCATTCGTATCGCCTGGCTGAGCAACAATGACCGAAGCTGCGAAGGCATTCATCGCTGCAGTCAGATCTTCAACAGCTTGTGCAACTTGCGCCGTCGTAGCCGATTCGTCTGCTGCCACCGCCGAAGCTGTCGCAATCGCCGCACCGAATGCATCCTTGTCTTGCTGCGCATACTGGCCAGGTTTAACGCCGACCTTCGCCGAATCGTATTGTGCTTGCGCGCTAGCGAGCAGCGAAGCGAGTGCTGTTTTATCCGCTTCGACCCAAATCTGAACCGCTTTGGTTGCTGCACCAACTTGCATTTCTGCACCAGTACCCGTGGCTGCTGTGTTCGTAACCGAGATCGCAGTTGATGCCGTCTCTCCCAGCACCTTCGCCTTCCAGTTCAGTCTGAAGAGCGTCGTATCCTCATCAATTACATTGGCTTCCCCTGCGGATGCCGCAATAATATGCACGCTGCCTGGCGTGTCTGTATTCACACTCAACAGCTGGAAGCCTTCCACCAATGATTCCGCCGAGACAAACTCAAGTTTGTCCGCATCATAGCTCACGATAATATCCTGTGCATAGATGCCTTCCTCGACATTACGAATCTTATAATCCATCGAGAACGCGGAGCCGCCCACTACCGTATCTGGACTGCCGGACAAGGAAGCACTTAATTCTCCGTCCACTGTAACAAGCGCAGACAGCGGAATGTCTAATTCCTTCACCAGTCTTGCTACCATCTCGGCTACTTTAATCGCGCCGTTCATCTGTAAGTGCGTGTTGTCCTCCGTTGTGTTGACCCACAAGAAGATATCTTTGGTGCCTTCTGGGCCAAGCTCTTGGAAGTACTCCCAGCTGGCCTGGTTCAGGTCAATTAACAACGTTCCGGTTTCTTCTGCTGTTTCTTTCATCGCCTGTACGTATTCCGGGAAGCTCTTATTCAATGTCTCACCTGTGAAGTCACGTCTATTCACTGGCGTAACCAGCACCGGCGTTGCCCCTCTCTGACGAGCACCATCGATGTATTCCTTCAGGTAAACCTTGAATTGCTCAGGCGTCAGATAACGTTCTGGGCGTGATGGCGTGGAATCGTTATGCGACCATTGCATGAACAGATAGTCGCCTTCATGAATGTCCAGCAGAAGGTCATTCAGATAGCCGCCCACCAAGAACGTTTTACTGCTCAATCCACCCACTGCACGGTTATCAATGCTGATCTGATCCTGGTCAAAATAGTTGCCGAGCGGTTCGCCCCATCCCGCTTGCGGACGATAGCTTTCTGCGTAATTCGCTACCGTGGAATCACTCGCCAAATAAATAACCGGTTTCTCGCCCGTGCCGTTATCCGGCAGACGCTCAATCGTCAGTGCGTTAATTTTCGGCGTGTTGCCTGCGAAGTCGAAGTTGAATACGCCGTCGATCAGCGCAATGTCGTACGTGAATTGCTGGAATTCGCCTTTGTTTACCGTTGTAACCGGCAGCTTCGGCATTTGCTCCATCGTAACGCCGCCGTTAGTCGATTCCTCTGAATCGCCGATCGTCATCGTGACGCGATAATTCGCCGGCTTCATCTCGACTAAGAAGGAGGTGCCGTTGACGCGGGTGAAATCTTCCGTCAGCGCATCGCCCGTGTTACGGTTCTCGTCCACGACAAGATTCGTATCCGCGAAGCCGTATCCGTTACCTTCCACGTAGGCACGCTTGCTGTCTACTTTCAGATAACCTTCGGCTGTGCTGCCGGAGCCGAAGTCGAATTGATATTTACTGATATCGCCTGCTGGCTCACGGGTTAAGGAATCTCTCGCGACCGTGAGCATATTCACGATATGGTCCACTTGCGCTTGCGTTGCCTCCGTTCCAATGATTGCTTCAGCAGCTGCTACAGCTGTGTTCAATACCGCTATGGATGGATCGGTATAGCCCGACAGATCTATCGCTTTGACCTCTGCAAGCAGCGCAATCAATGCGGTCTGATCACCAGCTGCCGGAGGAAGCTCCGTGCCTTCGATCAGCACGTTGTCAATCATAGTCGTCCAGCTCAACGTACCGCCGCCGCCTTTTCTCGTACCAAGGAAGCGAATCGCTCTAACGTTATCGGCATAGCTCGTACCTGCGCTCATCGGAATATCCTCAATGGTCTGCGTAACCGTTGGGTCCGTCAGGCTCGTCAATGTCAGATCGATCAGCTTATCAGCGAAGTTAATCGTAACATCCACATTCACCCACTGGTTCCTTGCAATCGTTGTTAATTGGCCGCCATCCGGTATCGTCGTGGTACCAGTACCGTAGTCAGGCGTATACTGCCCTGCATAATAACCAATAGACTTGTTCGTGCTGCTCGTATTCGTAAATAACGTTAGAATCAAATTCTCGTTAGCATCTTGCAGCGACAGATGTCCTTCCGAAGGACTCGCCGTCACATTGCCTGAATGCCAATCGAAGTTCACATGCACGATATCCCCGTTCACCGCATCGAACAAACGGAACGTCTTGGCACGGTTACCGGACCCACCGCCCGTAACGGACAGCACATTGCTGCCATTCTGCTCCACCACAGATCCAGTCAGCGTCCCTGCTATACCAGTGGAGTTAACCATCGCATATTGAACGTCAGCAGGATCGCCTTCGAAGTCTTCAAAATATCGTTGAATTTCCGGCTCTGGCTCTGGTTCAGCAATGTCTGGGTCAATAACGAACGGCGAGATGCTTAAACTCATGTCCTTAACAGCTCCAGCAACCAAGCCAGCAATGACTTGCGCGCCATAGGTGCTGAAGTGCGTATTATCGCCTACTCCGTCCGGATATTTCGGATATTCGCCTGGATTCGCATACAGGAATATTTTCTCCGTAGCGGCCAAGCCAACCTGATTGTACTTAGCGATGCTTAATTGGCTCAAATCAATCAACTGCACGTCAAGCTCTTGCGCCACTTCTTTGGCCGCTTGAACGTATTCTGGGAAGCTTACGTTAAACTCTTGGGTGATCGTATTGAAATCTCTGCGCCCTACTGGCGTCAGCAGTACTGGCGTCGCGCCGCGCTGCCGAGCACCGTTCACATAACGGGTCAGATACATTTTGTAATCTGCCGGAGACGCATAGCGTTCTGGAATACCAACGCTTGCATCATTATGACCGAAGGAGATAAAGAAGAAATCCCCTGGCTTGATCTCGCGCAGAATCGTATCGAGACGACCGTCTACGAGGAACGACTTACTGCTTCTGCCGCCGATCGAGTGGTTGTCTACGACTACTCCCTGCGAGAAGTAGCGGCCGAACTCTTGTCCCCAGCCTTCTTGCGGTGCTTGTGCGGCACTGTAAGACTGCATGGTCGAATCGCCAGCCATATAGATCGTCGTGGAAGCACCTGCTGTCTGCGCAGGGTACTTCTCAATAATGATTTCCTGTACGTGAATCGCACTGCCAGTGAAGTTGAATTCCAGCTGACCGTCTACCAGTGCGATGTCATAGGAATAGGTTAATGGCTCGCCTTGCTTCACATTGGTGACAGCCAGCTTCTGAACATACTCGGATTTCACGCCGACGTTCGAATCCTGCGCATCGTCGCCAAGCTTAAGCGTTACCTTATAGTTTGCATTCGGCAGATCGACCGCGAACTTCGCATTTTCCGGCAGGGTAACCTGATTCGTTCCTACGGCAATGCCGCTTGTCGACTCGAACCCATAGCCTTGATCAGCCGTGTACGGTGTATCCTGCACAGCGGTTGTACCTGCCTCCGGCTCTGTACCAAAATCAAAGTGATAGACCGACTCAGTCGCTTGCGGTCCACCTACGATCCTTACGTCTGCTTTCGGGAATTCCGTCGCTTCCGAGCCAATATAGAATCCCGTATGAGGCGGCTGATTGTAGCCTGCATTCTGCCAAGCCACACCTAAACGGTATACAGGGTCCTGCATCAACGTTGTAATCCGATACGAAGTAGGAATCGTTGTGCTGTACAATCTAAATTCCGTGCTGTCTTCGCTGCGCAGCAGCAGCTCCTCCCGCCAGTCCCCCAGAATATCCGCTTGGAGGGACGGATTGCCTTTGGTGGAGTTGTTAGTCAGCGTGCCTGTTCCTCGGAAGATTTCATTCAATTTCTTGTTCGTGTAATCCCAATCATAAATGACCGGAATCCCTTTGCCCGAGCTGTTATCCCAAATATGGTCGAACAGCTCGCTTTGAAGGTCGCCATCCCATTGAATCGAGAAGTCGGCGCTCTTCGGCGTTTCATCCACGTCATAAATGACATCGCCATTGGCCGCATGTGTGCTCGTTACCGGTACCATCATCCCATCGACAATCGTAGTTGCCCACGATTCGTAGCCTGGATAATTCGGGTCGATGTCGGCCGACATGCCGCGTCCTGTATCGATGCCGGTATGCTCTCCCCAGATGATCTCGCCAGTTGCAGCATCGTGCATCTCCAAACCATAATCAGCGCCTGTATGTTCATGTACGCCTACAACTTGGTAGCCATCACGTGTCGGATCCAGCTTGCCTGCGTGCATGGCGTCGCCATGGCCAAGCCCCGTGCTGTACAACACGCTTCCATCATCGTCAATCGCCAGCGCACCGTACATAATCTCGTCTTTGCCGTCACCATCGGCATCGAGTACGCTCAGCCCGTGATTCCCTTGTCCCTCGTACTGACTGCCAGCCACATTCGTGTCGAACGTCCAACGTTTCACCAACTGGCCTCCAACATAGTCGTAAGCGGCCAATACCGTGCGCGTATAGTAGCCGCGGGCCATAATAACGCTTGGTGTTACGCCATCCAAGTAAGCAATCGTTGCCAAGAAGCGGTCCACACGGTTGCCGTATGTATCGCCCCAATCACCCACATTGCCTCTTGGGGGATCGTAATCAACGGTGGATACGGCTGCGCCTGTCGCGCCGTCAAACAACGTCAGAAATTCCGGCCCCGACAGGATATATCCGCTTTCGTTGCGATAATCCTTCGTGCCATCGCCGATTACGATGCCTTTGCCGTCTACCGTTCCATCCGCAGTCTTAACGACCACTTCTGCTTTGCCGTTGCCATCCATGTCATACACCATAAATGGCGTATAATGCGCGCCGGCTCGGATGTTTTTGCCTAGATCAATTCGCCATAGTTTGCTGCCGTCCAGTTCAATGGCATCGAGATAGACATTGCCGGTATAGCCGCTAGCGGAATTGTCCTTCATATTGCTTGGATTCCATAGAAACACAATTTCATACTCGCCGTCGCCATCCACATCGCCTACAGAAGCATCGCTAGCAATGTAGGAGTAGGTGCCGCCGTCCTTCGTTCTGCCGTCTGCCGGTTTATCCAACGGTATAGGCAAATAATTGTTATGCCAGACCGAGACAGCCTCCGGCTGCATCTCTTCCTTGCCAGCGATAATGGTGGAAATCTGATACTCCGAACTATCAGCGCCTGTCGTGTCCGTATAGTTAGTCACATCGCTGATCGGCTGTGCGTTTACCTTATAGCCGTTCTTATATACGTTGAAAGCGATTTCATTTGGATCCATATTTAAATAACGCCAGCTCAGAAATACGCCGTTATCAACTAGAATCGCAACTAAGCCGCGGTTAAGATATTCTGCCTGACGCAGCTGCACATCGTCAGATGCCTGCGCGCGCCCTGGAGATGGAAAGACGAGTAGTGAAAACACCAGCATGAATGACATCACAAATGCGACAATCGATTTGCTTCGGGATACCGCTCTTGTACCCAATACACTCACTCCCTTTAAAAGGTTGAACACGTACTTTAAATCGTCCAATCCTGACCCTCTTCGGCTAATCCTGCTGTATAAGCTCCCTCATCTCTAGATGCGATTTCGTTCGAAATGACATGAAGTAACGCAATCATGTACAAAAAGCCTTACGCATGTCCTCCCTTCCCAGCGAGGCGTCTCTCCACCTAGGCGTTATCCTTCCAAGGCAATCAATCACCCTGGACTTGATGTTGCTAGCGGAACTCCCTGTCGCTTGATTTCTAGTTCAGACTATCACGCCCCGCTTCTGCTCCAACATAATCAGCTGAAATGATTATGCGAATGCCGTTCAGATGATCATTTTTGATAGAGACTGACAGTATTGATAAGTGCGGCACAACTACTGCTTCACGGCTCCAATAAGCGCGCCTTGCACAAAATACTTCTGGATGAACGGGTATACCAGCATGATCGGAATCGTCGAGATGATGATTGTCGCATATTTGATGTTCTCCCCGATCGCAAAGCCCGTATCCGCACCTGGCCCCATCGCCTCCATACTGTTACTGAGCAGGATATCCCTGAGGATAATTTGAATCGGGTATAAATCCTGATGACGCAAATACAAGAGAGGGCCCATATAGTCGTTCCAATGATCAACCGCATAATACAGCGTCATGACAGCTAAGATCGCCTTCGAGACAGGCAGTACAATACGGAACAGAATAATGAAATCATTAGCGCCGTCCAACTTGGCGGATTCGAGCATCTCGCCGGGGATGCTTTCGAAATTCGTCTTCATGATAATGAAATAAAAGGTGCTAATCGCTGCCGGCAAAATTAAGGCTAGTCGGTTGTTGACTAGTCCCAGATTCTGCACCAGCAGGAACGTAGGAATCATGCCTCCACCAAAAAACATCGTAAAGGTAATCAGCTTCATCATGAATCTACGGCCATATAAATCGCTCCTCGACAAAGCATAAGCCGCAAGCGCCGTCATGAGCAGATTGAACGCTGTTCCGAAGACGACGTAGAACAAGGTGTTCATGTAACCGGAGTAAATCTTAGGATTGTGGAATACCTGCTTATAAGCATCCAGCTGGAAGCCTTCTGGCCAGAACATAAATGATCTGCTATGCAGCAGCTCGTTAGGGTCACTGACAGATGAATTGAAAATATATAGCATTGGATAAGCGGATACGACAATAACGAGCGACAAAAATAAGTAGTTCATCCCATCGAATAGACGTTCACCAAATGACTGTTTCATGTTCTCACTCCTACCACAAACTCGACGAGTTGGCTTTGCGGCTGATCGCGTTGGCAACGACCAGTAACGTAAAGTTAACAACGCCGTTTAATAAGCCGATCGCTGTTGAATACGTATAGTTCGCCTCCAGTACGCCGGAGCGGTAGACGAACGTTGATATCACATCCGATACCTCATAGGTCGAGGCGGTCTGCATGAGCAGTATTTTCTGAACATCCGCATTCATCACAGCGCCGAGACGCAGAATGAGCATGACGATCATCGTAGGCATAATACCTGGAAGCGTAACGTGCAGAAGCTGCTTCCACCTGCCTGCGCCATCGATCTTCGCTGCCTCATACAGCTGGGAATCGATGTTGGCCAGCGCCGCCAAGAAAATAATCGAGGACCAGCCCGCTCCCTGCCAAATATTCGATAAAATGTACATCGGCCGGAACATATTCTGTTCCGTGAAGAACATCATCGGTTCATATCCGAATAAGGAACGGATAACGTTGAACAAGCCGCCATCAAGCGCCGAGAACGTACTGAGCATGCCAACGATGACGACGACCGAAATAAAGTGCGGCAGATAGCTGACCGTCTGCACCGTCCGCTTGAATGCTTTGCTCCGCACCTCATGCAGAAGTAAAGCTAGAATGATCGGCGCCGGGAAACCGAGAACAATACTATAGAAGCTAAGCACCAGCGTATTGCGCAGCAGCCGCCAGAAATAATAGCTGTTGAAAAACGTCGTAAAGTTATCGAGCCCTACCCAAGTGCCGGCGAAGATCCCTTTCACCGGGCTGTAGCTTTTCTGGAACGCCATCATAAGTCCGTACATCGGTCCGTAATGAAAGATCAAATAGTACGCTAACACCGGCACCAGCATGAGATACAAATACTTGTTCCGAACCAATTCTCGCCTGAGAAAGGTGATTCTCCCCCTCGGGACCGCAGCGCTGTCCGCAGCCCGTTCTTGTCTTATTAATTCCACCGTTCAAGCCTCCTACTACCGTCATATGGACTCCACGTCTTGCTGGACCCAGATTAACACCCCGAAAATAGGCTGGAAAATAATCAAATGATATGATTATCACCGTTAAATCAAAGAAAAAAGCTGCGCATGAATGCGCAGCTTCCTTTGGAATAGGTTTAGCGGGATTGATAACGTTTATAGGAATCCTCATAGATTTTCGTAATTTGGTCGATCCCCATCGATTGAATCGTCTTCGTGAATTTATCGTACTCCGTGATCGGCGTTTTGCCCGTAATGAATTTCGTAACCATCTCGGATACATAGGTGCTGATCGGCGTCATGACAGAAGCATTCAGCCTGGACTCGTCCTCCGTGAATCGCAGACCCGGCAGCGTAAGCGAGTCGTCCGCCCCCATCCAGATCGTATTCGCTTCCTTCTGTTCCGGATAAGCAAGCAGCGCATCCAGATAGCGGCTATCTTGATCCATCGGACCGTCCATAATGGAGAGCGCATAAGCGGCAAGCGCTTGGTCATACGTCAATTTCGGATTGTTCATAATTTGATCCGTGAATTTGATCGTATCGCCTTCCTTCGTATAACTCTCCCCTTCAATGCCGAAGTTGAACAAATCATGCCCTTGCGGACTATAGTTGAAGTCCATCCACTGCACGATATATTTGATTTTATCCTTATCGGCGGATGAGGTAATCGCCTCTCCATAAGTAAGCACCTTGCCGCCCAGATTGAAGGTCGCATACGACTTCCCTGCAGGTCCAATCGGCCAAGCTGCACCCGCGAGACTAAAAGACGGATTCGCTTCCTTCATCAGGTTGTAATATTTGCCCATCCCGCTGAACACGCCGCCGCTATATGCACCAACGAGGTTGCTCGTTATTTTATAATCGAACGCTTTGCCATCGTTGGTTATAATTTCGGGATCAACCAGCTCTTCCGCGTACCATTTGGTCATCGTTTCGATGAACTGCTTATACTCGGGCTGAAGCGGACCGTACACGATTGCGCCGTCTTTAAATTGGAAGCCTCCGAGAACACCGAATGCCGGAGCAAAATCATTCAACCGGTTCAATGTGCCCGCACCATCCTTGCCCGTCAGTGGCAGCTCATCCTTCTTCCCGTTGCCGTTCGGATCCTTCTCCCGGAATGCCTTCAACACGTTATACCAATCGTCAATCGTCTTCGGTACCGACAGGTTCAGCTTATCCAGCCAATCCTTGCGGAGCACAAGTCCTGAAGTTCCGTTCAGCTTCCTGGCATCGGAACGAATGTAAGGGAACATATAGATCGTCCCGTCATCCAACGATATCTGCTTCTTAATATCCGGATCGGAATCAATAAGCTTCTTCAGGTTAGGCGCATACTTATCGATGTATTCGTTCAGCCGAATGATTCGTCCGTCCGCCAGCATCTTCTCTGGTCCGCCAACGGCAGATGCCCAGTTATAATAAATGACATCCGGCATATCGTTCGTCGATACGAGCAGATTGAATTGGTCACCCTGCTGACCGAGCGGCGGATGTGTCCAATTGACCTTTATACCGGTCAGTTCTTCCTTCTTCTTGTAAGCTGCCATCTCGCCGAAGTTTTGCAGAGAAGCCGTCAGCTTCGCATCGTTCGCACGCCAATAATCAATCGTGATCGGCTCTGTCGTAATCGGCAGCGGAATCGAAGTCAGCGCTGCTTCCTCGCCTCCTGCCGTATCCGTCTTACCACCCGCTTCCGTCGTGCTTGCGTTCGTTGATGTTCCGCTGCCGCTGCCGCTGTCTTTGTCCGAACATCCAGCGATCAAACCCGCAGCCAAGAAGGTCGTCATTACAACCGGCAAAACTTTGTTCTTCATCTTGCATAATCCTCCCCTATTTAGACACTTTAGTCGCTCCAGCAAGCTCATGCTGCTGACGGTGCTAAACGTATCACCTGTAGGTCGCTTTGGAAAATAATCACATCAGATGATTACTAGGCATTACTGCTGTACCACTGCCAGCTGGCCTTTCGTACAGCGAAGCCGGTATTCTCCAGGTGTGAGGCCATGCATTTTCTTAAAGACGCGGATGAAGTTTTGAGAGTTATTGTACCGAAGCATCTCCGCAATATCGGCTATCTTCGTATCGGTCGTCTCGAGCAGCTGCTTCGCCTTCTCCATACGAAACGCAATCATATAATCCGAGAAGGTCATGCCCGTCTCGCCTTTGAACAAATGACTGAATTGGGACACCGGCATGGAGACCAGTGCGGCAAGCTGCGGCTGAGACAAGTCCGTATCGTAATGTTGTTGAATGTGATGGAGCACCTTCTGTATCGTGCTGTGCGTGCGCTGAACCATCCGCCTACTTAGATGATCAACAATTGGAGGGTAAACCTCAGCCTTAAGCCAGTTTACAATTTTCGTTGAGGTGTTAAGGTCGTTCAAACGACTGTAGAGGTTATAATCATGCAGCTGAGCGCCATAGGGGTCAAGCTCGAATAGTGTCCGCAGGGAGACGGCAATCAGCTGAGTGAACGACTGCCGTACATGCTCGTGGTGGAGAGTTTCCGTTCGGATCGCCTGTGCAAAATCGTCAAGCAGCGCTGCAATATTAGCCATATTGGCCAGCTTCAGATTCGTCACAATCTGCTGCTCGATCTCGTATGGGTACGAGAATGATGCGGCGTCAGGCTTGAGCTGTTCGATGAACAGCACACAACCGCTGCCTTCAATGAGCTGATATTCCAGCGCTTCCAGTGCCTCCAGACAGGATACTCGAACGTGATCAAGCCCCTCATAACTGCGGCCGATGCCAATCGTTACGGTAATATGGAGAAGACTTTCGGCAACGTTCCGAATATCCTCTGCGATCTGGAATAAATTCGCCGCTAGCTTCGGATTGAGGGCCGACTGTTCATGTTCACCATGATTGATTAGCGCAGCAATGTGGCCGTTATGCATCCGAATGACAAGCCCTTCGGCCTGATCCCCGATAATTTCCTTCGTAATGTTAATGACAGCATATTGAAACAGGTTCATATCCCGCTCCGTCTGTCCTCTCATATTGTCTAGATCAATACACATAACCGTGAACTTAGAACGACGAACAGGCAGGTTGTAATACTCCGCCCGCTCCCACATGTCGGGATGATAGGGCTCCGTCAGCAGCTTTTGGATAAAGTTAGACCGCAATAGAGGCATCGACTCCTCGATCTGCTTCTCCAATTGCTGATTGTTCTGGTGCAACGATTCAAAATAACTGCGGATGTACACAAATTCGTTCTGATGCGGCCGATCTTCTGCGACCCCGCCTCTATGACGAATCAAATCGACAAGCGACTGAATAGCCCCGTACCAGCGCTTGGACAGTACGCCTGTGGCAATGATACTGGTCAGAATAAGAACAAGGCAAAGTATAAACGTCGTCTGCTTAATTTTCTGCAAATGTCGGGTCAGTTCGTTATAGGATACGACGGTTACATAATTCCATCCGTTATAGCTGGACTTTAAGGCATTAACCGCCAGGCTGTCCCCTCCAGCATTATCTATCTTAAGCTGCTCGTCCGCATCCGAATTAGCCACCTTGCGGATGAACGCTTCGCTCTCCCTACTAGACAGCAGACTGCTCGTTCGATCAGAGAATACATTCCCGCTCGGCGTTACGATCAGAAGCTCGCGTGCACCCAATTGCATATCGCTGAACACACGAAAGAAAGCGGTATCATTTAAGTTTACGATTAAATAACCAGGTGGCGTATCATTGGATGTATTGATTCGACGGACAAATGTAATCTGGTGAAAATCGTCTCCGACGAGGTCGGACTCAAGCTTATGATCCAGCCATACTTTGGTTGGATTGCTGCTGACCGCTTCCCGAACATAGGCCGGCAGCACCGTGTCCTCAACCATTCCACTGTTCGGTGATACGACCAACTTCTGGTCGGGACGGTAGAGATAAACGGCATCTACATCCTCAATAATGACTTGCATGGCGTTCAGAATGGTTAGCGTCATACCGAAATTCTCGGTATCCTGCTGCGGGTCGGAAGCAGATAAGAAACGCGACAGCGTCGGATTCACCGCGTTCTGCAGCGTCATATTTTCAAGTGTAATGAGCTTCTCATCGATTCGCTGCTGAATTTGCTGAAGCGTCTGCCGATTCGCCTCTCCGATCTCTTCGATGATTTTGCCGCTTGCAATAAAATAAGCGGCAGTGCCCATAATTAACACGGGAATAGTAGCTAGAAGCGAAGCGACAATGAGCACTTTTTTGAAGCCCGAATCGTACATCGAAACAAAAGGTTTCCATTGCGTACTCACCATTAGTCTCCCCCATTCGTAAACTCGACGTTCCTTCCGAAGAAATACCCATCTCCTTAAAACTACCATACTGGATTGAGCCCTAGTATAATCACTTTAGATGATTATTACCATGTCAAAGCGTGAAATAGAGAAGAAAGTCCTTATTGCTTGAATATCTTTTCGATGCCGTGATACGTTTATATCATCCCTCAACTTAGTACCAGAAAGGTGAATCAATATGTATGAAGTTAGTTTGGTATACGATGCACATGCAGCACTAGGAGAAGGTCCCGTCTGGGATCCCATTAACGCACGTCTATATTGGGTGGATATTCTAGCCAATAAGATTCATATCTATGATCCGAATCAACCTCATCTCTCTTCTTATATCGAAGTTGGCCCTTACGTAAGTTCAGTCATTCCTAGACGATCTGGAGGACTCGTTGTAACCTTGCAAGACGGCTTCTACGCTTTTGATCCAGAGTCAGCGGAGCTTACACTACTTGCTAAAGTTGAAAGTCCCGAGCTTGGCAATCGGTTTAACGACGGCAAATGTGATCCGAGCGGTCGCTACTTGGCCGGAACGATGTCCTTGAATGATGTTGTCGGCAACGGCAAGCTTTACTGCTTGGATCTTGATCATACCGTCAAGCCGCTTGTTAGCGAAGTTACGATTTCAAATGGATTAGCATGGACGTCAGATGGGACAACGTTGTATTTCATTGATACACCAACACAGCAAGTCGTTGCTTACGACTATGAATTGACGACAGGAGCTTTGAGCAATCGCCGAGTCGCGATTACGATACCGGATGAAGAAGGATATCCCGACGGAATGACGATCGATTCGGAAGGAATGCTCTGGATTGCCCATTGGGGAGGATGGCAGGTCGCGCGTTGGAACCCGATAACGGGCGACAAATTACTATCCATACCTATTCCCGCATCACAAGTCACTTCCTGCACGTTCGGCGGCCCCGAGCTCGATGAATTGTATATTACGACCGCGAGTGTAGGACTCGATGCGGAGAAATTAGCAACCCAACCGCATGCAGGGGGCTTGTTCCGTGTCAAAGTTGGCGTGACCGGGCTTCCCTTCGAACCCTTCAGAGGCTAGTAACACAAAGCCGGACATCCTATCGGGTGCCCGGCTTTCATCTAAGGTTTTAACTTGCTCCTGTTGCCCCTGTACCTGCTCAGCGCCTTACATAAGTATAAACTTAGGTCTCTCTCTCTTGAAGTGCTAGAAGACGCACCGGACCAATTAATCCAGAAGGCAGCGATTTGCCGTCATAACGGTTCGCCAGACTATTCGTAACCGATATGCGTAGTCTATTCACGCCGGCCTTCAATACCTGCTCCAGCTCAAAGACATAAGGCTTCCACATCCGAGTACCGATCACTTGATCGTTCACTTCGAGCCGAACGAGTTCATGTGCATCGCCCAGATCCAGCTTATATTCCGTTGCTAGCGTATCTTCTTCGAGCTCTACCTCTTTCACATAAGTGACGGTTCCCGAGTAATGCTCCATACCAGACCAACCTGTCCAGGATGTAAGTTCACTTCGTTCACCAGTCCATGGCCCATCGATGACCTGCCAGTCCTCCGATAAGTCCGTTATTGTCCGGATCTCCCTCGCCGTTGATTCTGTATTGCTGCCATTGAAGCTCGCCTGAGGGTCAACCGCAAGGATCAGACATTCCCTACGCTCAATACGTATGACAATATTCTGTCCCTCTGCTGCTTGTTCTCCATTGGCCTGCCCACACTCGCCTGTCCAAGGATTCCAGATCTCAGTCTGACCCCCATGCCGCGTTCGTATGGCGCCTTCATAGGGCTCCTCGCCTTCATTCACAACGACATAGAAGTGAATGCCGTCCTTCGTGACACGACTGATCCGGATTGTGCTCGCAGCAGGCTCCAACGCAACCTCGCTCCCCAGTCTGCTCAATAGCAGCTCCGAGATCTTTTCTACTTTCCCGATTCGTGCCTGACCGATATTCAGAGTTCGTGCACTTCCGTCCCCGCTCAGCTCGACGATATAGCCACCTTGCTCAGCAAACCGCTCTAACCATTGCCAACTAGATGGTTCCAATCTATGACCGTCCTCGATCACGATTGCCTTGTATCGGTAGTCGGCGATTTCAAGCATGCCATCCGTACAGCGGCACGAGTTGTTTAGAAGCGATTCTTCCAAATAGTTGAACTCCACCTGCCGTTCGTACAACGGTCTTACGATTCGCCATGGCAGATAGGCTGCGCCGGCTAGGACGGCGACCTCTGCTCCGTTCTTGGAATCGGTCATCAGCCAGCTCATCCGCTTGATGTAGCTTGAGATTTGGTTGTATTCCGACCACCATATATTGTTAGGCCCAACGTCCGGCGGCCGTTCATCCCGGCGTGCTCCACGGATCGAGTAATAGAAGGCATGCGGGCTAATCAGGTTGACGCCTCGGACGAACAACCAATCCAAATACCACTTCATATTGTCGGCAGTAAGAGTCCATCCGCCTTCTGAACCGCATACGCCGAAGCTCTCGTTCAGATTCCTTCTTCTGCCGCGATGTCGCGCTGCGTCAGAGGAGCATTTGCCCATTGTGCTGTGTACACCTGTGATGCCTTTGTCCGCTTCGGGAGCAATGTACCGCCATACGACGTCCTGGCCTGGGATATGAAAGTGCTCTAACAAACCGATATCATCGCTTGCAGCGGGATGACCCGTCAGCCCGATCCCATGCGCTTCGCACCAATCGGAAAGCGGCTTGTAATAGGTCCGGGACATTCGATTTCGAACGGCGTTCTCGTATACATTCCGTGTCCGTTCCGTCGCATCTCCCACTTCGAACCAAAGCGCCGCTAAATCTTTCTCCTGCATGCCATCGGCTTGCAGATCATTCATGAAGCTGCGTGTCCAAGGTTTTAGATCCTTCTTATGACTGCGGCCAAGTAAATCCGGCTCATCGGTGAACATCGCGAATATCGTCGTTCCGAAATAGCGATTTAGTCTCGCATAATATCGATCATGCGTTAATGAAATAAAAGTTTGTACGGCGTCCGGGTTCAACAAGTCTGCCGCGAGAGGAGCATCGGGCTCGCCATCGTCCTGACCCTCATGAACACCACGAATCGTGCCCCCGGAAGGCGTATCAACGAATACAAGAATGGACCATTCACCCTCGTCTGGCAGCGTAAATGAGATGACATTTTGCTCAGGAACCAGCGTGATCGGGCGAATCTCTTCGACTTCCCGTTCTGACCGCTTCTTTACTGCTTGCACCGATACAAGCGTCTCCTCGGATGACAGCTGGATAGGGAATGAAACAATACCCTTCTCGCAAGGAATTTCCTGCAGCTGCAATCCGCGGCTGGCATAGTCGGGATTGTGTTTCACTACCAATCCACAAGCAGAGCCCGATGGGTACATGCCTTCATCATATAGAATGACGCTCATCCCTAACCTTGCTGCCTCTTCTACAGCAGCTTCGACCAGATCCATATAAGTGTCTGATAAATAGGGAATCTGGCGCGAGAGCCCCATTCGTGGATGGATGACGAAGCCATCGACTCCCTTGGAATGAAACTCATGAATCTGTCGGATGAGCTCCTCCCGAGTCAGTTCGTCATTCCAGAACCAAAATGGGATCGGACTGAATTCAGCTGCTGGGGCAATAAATTGCTGCTTCAACGTCTCGAATGTGTTCATTGTCATTCACCTCTGATTCCTACTTCTTTATATCGCTACTATATCAATCCCGTTATTGATTGTATTTGCAGGTTTCTCGTTTATCTGTGCAGTTTTCTCGGATTTTCATTATAATGAGGAGGCAAGAAGGAGGCGAATGAATTTGTGTGCGCTAATCGTAGGCGAGTTTGATAAGCTGCGTCCAACCGTTAATTTTGCGGACACAACCATCGCAGCACCGACATATTGTTGGGGACCCCGTATAATCCCTGATTATCATTTCATTTATATCCTTTCGGGAACGGCTGAGCTTCGGGTCGGCAATCAGGCTTTCGAGCTCCGCTCAGGAGATCTTGGACTATACGGGGGCGGCATTCCTATGATGTTGCGCAGCAAATCGACAGACTCCCCTTTCAGCTATTACAGCATTCATTTTCAATGGGAGTGCGAATCTGCCACCCCGATTCACCCGTCCCCTCGTATTCGATATTGCGATGAGGAACAGATGAATCAAGACCCGGTTGCTCTAACCATTAATATGCAGGATGGAGACACCATTACGCTGCCTTTCAAGATAAGGGTGCCTCATCTCGAAGATATGATCAGCCATATCGTAAGCGAATACCAGCAGCAGGCATTTGGTTATGAGATTGCCCTTCGGGGCAGAATGAGTCTGCTGCTCGCGGCCCTTCTTTATCATCTGAGAGAGGAACGCGAGCCGGAGAGTAAACGAAAAATCATGCCTGCCTTGCAGCTGTTAGAGCAGCATCTGGATCGTGTTTGGTCGGTTTCGGAGTTAGCTCACGCTTGCGGCTATCAAACAGCTTATTTTACAGAGTTGTTCAAAAAAGCGATGGGTGCAACGCCGAAATCTTACATGCTCGACCAGCGGATTCGTCATGCCAAACGGCTATTGCTTGCAGGCGAATCGATCGATGTTATAGCTAGCAGGCTAGGCTATGGAAGCCCGCATTATTTTCATAGAAACTTTAAGGAAGAGACTGGCATGACACCTTCGGAGTTTCGAATGTACAACCAGTAGGGTATGTTCGAGATTCCTTACATAATAGAAGTTAACGGGAGGGCAATATGGTTAAACAAGCTGTAATATTAGCTGCCGGTTTGGGGACAAGACTTCATCCTATCACCAAAGTGATACCGAAGCCGATGCTGCCGATTGGCACGAAACCTATCCTTGATTTTGTAGTAGAAGAGTTGGAGCAATCTCAAATCGAAGACATCATTATGGTTGTGGGGCACAAGCGAGAACTCATACAGGAGTATTACAAAAACAACCCTAAGGTGCGATTTGTTGTTCAGGATCAAATTAACGGTACGGGTCCTGCCCTCTATTTGACGAAGGGGCTGCTTCGTCATGAACCGTTTGGGATATGTTACGCTGATGATATCTTTCAATATACGATTCCCGTGATGAAACAATTAATCGAGCAGTATCAAAGCCTGGGTGCGAGGCTCGTTACAGGTGTAGAGGAAGTAAGCAGAGCGGAACTGCAAATCTATAACAGTTTGTCTTTGAAATCGATCAAACAAGACTTGTTTGAACTTCATCAAATCATCGAGAAACCACAAGATGATTACCCCTCGAGCTATACATCCACCGGTCGGTTTATTGCGACGCACGAACTATTCGATGAGATTGAACAGTTGAGATCGGATGAAGGAAAAGAAATCTATCTGACAGAAGCGATTAATCGTTTGATCTTACGAGGAAATGCATATGGGGTTGCCTATGCAGGAAAGCGATGGGATACCGGAACCAAAGAAAATTGGATAAAGGCAATCAATGTGTTAAGTTAAGTTGCAAGTCATACTTGTAAAGGCTATCCGCAACACAACATGAAGACTATGTAAAAACGCTACATAACAAAAGCCGGACATCCTAATTGGATGTCCGGCTTTTGTTAGTGTGTCTTGTACAAGATCACACCTTGAAAACTGGATATGAAGAGTAGCAGAACATATTAGCTTTAGCGTATGCTTTACCCTCGCTTGCGCAAAGGTTTTTAGCTTATGCTTCCGAAGTTGCGATTTTGGCATTCGCCAAAACGCTTAGGATAAGCCCTCGACCTATTAGTACTCGTCAGCTGCACGCATTGCTGCGCTTCCACCCCGAGCCTATCAACCTGGTCGTCTTCCAGGGGTCT
>NZ_QGTQ01000012.1 GCF_003182255.1 Paenibacillus cellulosilyticus
ATGGTATATTGGATGTACAAAAGAAACAGCTCCTTTGGAATGGTTGGTGGTACTTCCATTTTACCAAAAGGCTGTTTCTTTTTGTTTGTCTAAAACCAAAATACTGCTAGCAGCGGAGCAGACGAATGATTCTGAAGAAGCGTCAGCGGTCGCCTTTGTCAACGGATTGCTGCCTAGTCACGATCTTACCCATTCAGAGCAATCCGGTGACAACAGCGATCGTAAGAACATTCGCTCTGCGCAGCTGCTCTTGCAGTTCATTGAAACACAAGGGGCCGTCCCAAAGTCTAATGACTTTTGGGACAGCCCCGTTTCGTTTGTGGAAAGAGAAACAGAGAAGCCTCTGCTATTGACCTACATTGACTTGAATCGTCAGCGTAGGATTCGCAGCCTGCAATGCAGCAGCATGTTGCGAAACAACGGCCGGATCGAATGTCGAGCGGAACAGCTCGGCGATAGGGCGGAAGGTGAGACTTGTTCCGGTTTCATCGGTCGTACCGATCGTTAGCAGTCCTGTCTGCGGAATCCCGTATCGATAGTCTTGACGGTACACACGATTTTCTCTGCGAATTTCAAGCGACAACAATTCGGAGAACGCATTAACGCTTGGAATGTCGATGCCTGATTCCGCTCCTGGTGCGGTGTGAGAAGCGCTTGGTCGAAGCCGATCTGCGCTCATATCCGTCATAACCGTCTGCGCGATCGATTTGCCAGAAGAGGCATACTCGCGAACGGGAATCCCGCGTCCATTGTCGGACACCGTGACAGTGCCATCCTTTTGAAGGAAGACGTCGATTCTGGAACAATAACCGGCTTTATGCTCCATTACTGCGTTTTCCATGACCGCATATAGCAATTGATGCGGGTCGTAGTTTTCTTCTGATTTATTGAAATATTGTGATGCTTCTGAGCGAAGCTCCGTCATCGCAAGGTAGTCGCTCGTATCCAGAAGATCAGATGCTGCAGCGAGCAGCAGCAGCAGTGGAAGCTTGCGGTGTGCAGGGACGAAATAAGCGCCGCCGCGTTCATCCTGCTGGAGCAGATCAGCGCCGGTTAATGCTTTGGTGTGATGATACAGCTGCCCGGTCGTACCCATTTGGAGAAGCTCGACGAGCTCAGGTCCGCTCATTGGCTTAGCCAGCACAGCTTTCATAATGTCGAGCCGCTGCTTATGACCAAGTGCCCCGATGATTTTGGCAGATTTGTCGGAATCAAGATCAAGCAGCTGACCGATGCTGCGGCGCTGAGGCGTCCACACAGTCGTTCCTTCGGTTGATGCGTAACGGCCGGCGTAGTGAAGTTCGCTTTCTTGGCTGTTGTGTTGCTGTTGAGAATGGGATAATTGCTCGACTGTATACGTGTGTGGAGCTGATCTGTTCTCTATCTGGGGCATGCTGCGTGAATCGTGCAGGCTTAACACAAGTTGTTTGAGCTCGCGAAGCTCATTGTGCAGCTGGTCTAGCTCCTGCTCGATATTGCGTGGTTGACTCATTTTTGAACACCTCATTTTATTGTAATACGTAATTACGTATTTACATAATAACATAGAGATCGTCACTTGTAAATTATAGCTAGGATCCTCGAATTACCAGCCGCTTCAATTTTCTAGCATCCACGCGAGAATTGTCCGCTATCCCGTTCAGCGTTATTAGGGGCTAAGAACGTTCAGTTTGTATTCTGATGTCAGCTATTCGAATTACAGTGACTTTTGTGATGATGAAGTGATCACCCGCCCGATGCACCTCCGCATCTGCCCATGCATAGGTTGGAGTACATTCTATTGCAACGAATTGGCGGAGGGATTTGGGATGAAGGTGAAATTTAGGAGAAGCTGGCTGTCCGCTGCGCTTGCCGTCGTCATGGCAGTGGCGCTGCTCGCAGCATGCGGCAAGTCGGATAGCAAGCTGACGAAGGTAACGATCGGCGAAGTCACGCGTTCGTTGTTCTATGCACCGGAGTATGTAGCGATTGCTAACGGTTATTTTGAAGATGAAGGCATCGACATTGAACTGACGACGACGCCTGGCGGCGACAAAACGATGACTGCGCTGCTGTCCGGTACGATTGATGTCGCACTCGTCGGATCGGAAACATCCATTTATGTGTATCAGCAAGGCTCGGATGATCCGGTCATTAACTTCGCACAGCTGACGCAGACAGACGGTACTTTCCTCGTCGCACGTAAGCAGATCGACAACTTCGACTGGCAATCGCTCAAAGGTGTAGACTTCCTTGGTCAAAGAAAAGGCGGCATGCCGCAAATGGCAGGCGAATTCACGCTTAAGAAGCATGGCATTGATCCACAAAAAGATCTGAACCTGATTCAGAACGTCGATTTCGCTAACATCCCAGCAGCATTCCTGTCGGGTACAGGCGAATATGTACAGCTGTTCGAGCCGCAAGCATCGATCGTTGAGCAACAGGGTAAAGGTTTCGTCGTTGCTTCGTTTGGTGTCGAGAGCGGCCACCTGCCGTACACGGTGTTCATGACGAAGTCCAGCTACATCAACAAGCATAAAGATGTTGTACAAAAGTTTACGAACGCCATTCATCGTGCGCAGTTGTGGGTAGCGGAGCATTCTGCTGAAGAAATTGCCGATGTTGTGCTGCCCTACTTCCAGAACACGGATCGTGCGATTGCGATCAGCTCGATCGACCGTTACAAACAGCAGGGCTCCTATGCGTCCGATCCAATCGTAGATGAGGCGGAATGGAACAATCTGCAAGATGTCATGACATCTGCTGGGGAACTGAAGGAACGTGCGCCGTACGATAAACTCGTAACGACGACGTTCGCAGATGAAGCAATTAAATCGGTGAAATAGGAAACGAGGGGGCGGCGGGGATGCCGGATCATGGCAAGCTTCGTCTTCACAACGTCACACATGTGTATGTGAATGACGGCGGCGCTTCACTCGCCGTCGATTCTTTCAACCTGACGGTCGGTCAGGGAGAATTCGTGAGTCTGGTTGGTCCGAGCGGCTGCGGCAAGACGACGGTATTGCATCTGATTGCCGGTCTGCTGCGGCCAACGCGAGGAGAAGTTACGATAGGGGGCGCAGCAGTGACGGGGCCAACTGCTTCTGTTGGTTATATGCTGCAGCAGGACTATCTCTTCCCTTGGCGCAATATCCAAGATAATGCGTCGATCGGGCTCGCGATTAATGGGAAGCTTACGCCAGATGCGAAGAGCCGTGTACGCGGACTGCTTCAAGAGCTTGAGCTGAGCGGAACGGAGTTGCGCTATCCACATGAGTTGTCTGGGGGCATGAGACAGCGGGTTGCGCTTGCCCGTACACTCGCAACGGAGCCGGACGTCATGCTGCTCGATGAGCCGTTCTCGGCGCTCGACATGCACATCAAGCTGCAGCTAGAAGATTTAGTGTGGGATACGATTCGCCGCCGAGGCCAAACGGCTGTCCTTGTGACGCATGATTTGGCCGAAGCAGCCGCAATGAGTGATCGCATTATTGTTCTTGGACGCAATCCAGGACGAATCCGGCTTACGTTGGATGTACCGGAAGAGCTTCGGCGCACATCGCCGATGGAAGCGCGGCGCCATCCTTCTTTTCAACCACTGTTCGAACAGCTGTGGGAAGAGATGGACGTAGAGGAAGCGGCGTCATCGTCTGTGGATGTTCGGAAGGAAAGGAACGGTCACCATGACGAGAAAGTCTAATGCATGGTCTCAAGAGACGAATTCGGAATGGCTGGCAGCGCTGTTTGTCAAACATAAATCCCGTTCAAGACGGCGGACAGTCGCGGTCATGCTTGTCAGAGCGGTTATCCTTGTGTTGTTTATTGGCTTGTGGGAAGTAGCAGGACGGAATAAATGGATCGATCCGCTGTTGTTCAGTTTCCCATCACGGATAGGCAACTTGCTGCTCGATATGATACGAGATGGTTCCATATGGCCGCACGTTGGTATGACGGTTGGGGAGACTGTAGTAGGCTTTGTACTCGGTACGTTGATTGGAACGCTCATTGCTGCGCTGCTTTGGTGGTTTCCTTTTGTCTCCCGTGTGCTGGATCCGTACCTTGTTGTATTGAATAGTATGCCGAAAGTCGCGCTAGGCCCGATTTTTATCGTGGCGCTAGGCCCTGGATTTACGTCGATCGTAGTAACGACGCTGTCGGTGACCGTCATTATTACGACGCTTAATATATATAACCAGTTTCGAGAGGTGGAGGAGGGGCTGGTGAAGGTCGTTCGGCTGTTTGGCGCTTCGCGTCTGCAGACGTTCTGGTACGTCATCATCCCTGCATCCTTCCCGGTTATCATCTCAACGCTCAAGGTCAATGTTGGTTTATCTTGGGTTGGCGTTATGGTTGGCGAGTTTCTCGTTGCAAAGCTAGGTCTCGGTTACCTCATTATCTACGGCTTCCAAGTGTTTAACTTTACGCTTGTGCTCGCAAGTCTTGTGATCATCGCAATCGTTGCTACGGTAATGTATCAGCTTGTTACGTTACTGGAGCGCAGGTTGACGGGCGGCAGGCGAGAGCGGTAGGATAGGAGGAAAATAGAGGGTGGAGTGGCAATGGGAATTCGTGTCGTGAAGACAGCGCTGGCCACATTGGCTGCGATTTATACAGCTGCATATTTAGGACTCAGCCCGCCTCTATCGGCGGGCATTCTTGCGATCTTAGGTGTTGAAGTGACCCGCATGCGCGGCGTGCAGATGCCGCTTGTGCGGTTCGTAGCTTCAGTCCTCGGCCTGTTCTTGGCTTCCATCTTATTTGAGACGCTAGGGTTTCATATTTGGGTAGTGGCATTGTTCATTATGCTGACGTTTCCCATATTGTCGCGTTTTCATCTGAAGGACGGTATCGTTACGTCGTCGGTAATCGTCTTTCATGTTTTTGGTAATGGAGAAGTAACAACGGATCTGATCGGCAACGAAATCATGCTCCTGATAACTGGCCTTGGCTGGGCGACGGTGATCAATCTCATCTATATGCCGACTGAAGAGAAGCGGCTGCTGCGATTGCGGTCTGATACGGAGCAGGCATTCGCAGGTATTTTCATCAATATGGCGAAGACGCTTCGAGAGCCTTCTCACCTATGGGACGGGCAGGAGCTGCTGGATGCGCATCAAGCAATCAGCATTGGAGCAACTCGCGCTACGGTCGGACGGGAGAACCGGTTCGGACGTGGGGAGCAGTACTGGGAAGTGTATTACCGTATGCGTAAGGATCAGCTGGATTCGATCCAGCATATGCTTGTCCTGCTTGCTTTCGTCTATGAAACGGTACCGCAAGGAGAGCATATCGCTGAAGTGCTTGAAGGGCTCGTGGATGACGTCAAGAGTGACGTATACGTAGGAGAGGCTGAGCGTCGCCTGACACGGCTGAGAGAGGATTTTCGTGCGATGGAGCTGCCGAAGACGCGCCAGGAGTTCGAGGTGCGCGCCTCGCTGCTAGAGCTGTGCCGTGAACTGGATCGATTTCTGATTACAGCGAAACAAATGAAGAAGAAACGTGAAGTACAACCTGCGTAATCATAGTCCATCAAGGCGGTGCATATAGTGTTACCAAGCAAGGCACGAGATTTCAATTAATCTCTAAATGCCAGCAGGTAATTGCTAGGCGCAGGTGCCGTGAAATTAAATGGGTGAAGTCACGCTCGTTTAATCAACAAAAGCCTATGTCCTGCATACACTTTAAGTGAATGATTGTATGGAGGAGGTTATAATCGATGGCACTTGCAGATAAACAGCTTCAATACAGAGAGATTATTACGAAAGCTGTCTGCGGCAAAGGTCGTAAGTTTTCCACCGTATCCCATACCGTGACTCCGCCTCATAACCCCACGAGCATACTCGGCGCGTGGATTATCAACCACCAATATGAAGCGGTTCGATCGGGCGACGGTATCGAGGTCATTGGTACTTACGATATTAACATCTGGTATTCTTACAGCAAAAACTCGCAAACTGAGGTTGCGAAAGAAACGGTCTCCTATGTTGAGAACATCCCGCTTTCTTATGTAGACCCGAAGCATCGTTCAACGACAGAGGAAGTGTCGGCAGATGCAACGCAAGAACCGAACTGCATCGAGGCGAATATTTCGTCGAGCGGTTCGAGCGTAATCATTCGGGTTGAACGCGAATTTGCCGTAGAGATGATCGCCGAGACGAAAGTTACGGTAGCCTGCATCCCAGGCAGCATCGACGATTACGGTAAAGATCTGGAGTATTCGCTCGGCGATGACGGCGACTTCGAAGATCTTGATCCGGATTTGCTCGATGATGAAGTGTAAGCTGTCTTCACGGGACAGTTTACATTAGGATATGCGCCGATTGCGGCGATTACGAGGGCGCCAGCCCTCTTTTTGTTTTTTGGGCAGCAAATAAGAAGGAGGCGCAGCCGATGACGACAGAGGAGCAGCGTTCAGCTTGTGTACGATTGTGGGATGAACGTGAGCATCCAATGGCGCCAATCCGACTGAATGCAAATGACGCGCTTATCGCCGTCAGTGGCTCGCCGCGGATACATCGTATGGTTGATGGAAGTGGGGATAGATCGAAGGGGGTAAGGGTGAGTAATGCACCCTGGATGCTGCTCGCTCCAGGCGCTGGTGACGCGCTGACGGATCAAGCCGCAATTACGCGCCGCTGGTCACGCGCAGGGCTTCTTCGACATGCTCCTTCATCCGGCCCGAGGGCAGCAGATAAGGATGTTATCGTTCATGAAGCGCTGCGAGATGGCTGGCGTGTGTATATGGTATCGGTGTTTCATCTCGAGGTCATTGCGATACAGCGCTGTCGATCGACTGATAAGGGGATTGCTGGTGTGGCAGCTGCGGATCAGACAGCTCCATTCCGTGATTTGACGGGACCTGAACTGGCGAAGCAGCTGGCATCGGATCCTTCACTTCGGCGAGTCGCTCGGGTTGCAGTTAGAGCATTATACTCGATTGGACTAGATCTTGGAGTTGGAATCATCGCGATCGATGGGGATGGAAGAACGGCTGCGCTTGCTATAAAGCAAGTTCCGATGTTCCGCGAAGACGATGAGTCGTCGCCGTGGTCAGCGGCGTTCGAGCGATTTCAGATGATGTATAGGGAGGCGATGACGGGCTGTGATTCCCGCCAACGTATTCTTATTGGTGCTGACCCTGAATTCATCCTCCTTAAACAAAATGGCCGTCTAGCATCCGCTGATCGCTATTTTGGCATTGGAGGCGGTGCAGGCGCAGATGCACTTCTTGTCGGCCAGCGACTTGTATATCCCGTCGGTGAGCTTCGCCCGGATCCCGCATCAACGCCGGATGAGTTAGCTGTAAATGTACGCCGACAGCTGATACGTGCAGATGCAAAGGCTGGTGAGCATTCGCTCCGCTGGGCCGCTGGTGCGATGCCGATCGGCGGTGTTGCGCTAGGCGGCCATATTCATCTCAGCGGTGTACCGCTAACGAGCCGGCTGCTTCGCCAGCTGGACCGTTATGTGGCGCTGCCTATTGCCATGATCGAGTCCGACAGCGGTAGACGGCCGCGTTACGGCATGATGGGCGACTTCCGACAGCAAGCTCATGGCGGGTTCGAGTACCGGACGCTGCCGAGCTGGCTCGTATCTCCTGCCGCTGCGAAGGCGGCATTCGCCCTCACGCTTCTATGCGCACATGATACATGGTCGCTCCCAACTCTGCCGCTGCTGCCGGAGAAGATAGAGGAGGCGTTCTATCAGGGCGACCGTCGTACACTAACGAAGCAGTTGGACAGCATCGCGGCAGAGCTTGCCGCAGCTCCATCATACGCAGCGTACGCGCATTGGATCGAGCCGTTGTTCGCCGCTGCCCGCCAAGGCACCGTCTGGGACGCCACTACCGACATTCGCCGCAAGTGGCGGGTGGGGCCGTATGCGAAGTGATGCAGAGTGCTAGCCAACGGGGGAGAGATCAGAAGGTACAATCTCAACCTATGGCACCACTGCAGTTGAGCTTGCCACAGTACCATCATACGCGTATTGAATCGAGCCATAGTTCGCCGCTGCAAGGGAATCAATAAGGTACATTTACAGTCTCTTGCGACCATCGCAGCAGATTAAGTGTTGTCTAACCATACTTATTTACTTGAAAACCTACTCGCGAATCATTTAAGTGCGGTGAAACTTCACTTAATCCCACAAAACCTACAAAATAGCTTCGTTAGAAGTGATCTAAGAGTGATATCACCACACTTAAAAGTTCTATACTCGTCAATCTTTACGAATAAGTGCGGTTTAACCACACTTACTCACCGTACAGCACTATTATAAATCGTCCATTAACATGCATCATCTCGTCCATTAACATGCATCATCGTCATAGCTTCAACAAACGAGCCGCTTGTAGACTAACAACATAATAGTGGATGCGCCGACCAGGGGATATGGGAGTCAGCAGCCCTTTCTGATGGAGCGAGCGGAACAAGGCTCCTGCGCTTTCTCGCCTAATATTGAATTCATTCGCGATGTCCATGGCACGTATCGGCGTATTGCGATACAAAGCGTAAGCAATGATTTGACGTTCTCGATTCGTTATCGATTCAATCTCTTGATTTTGACCATACCACTGTCCTAACATGCTCCGAACAAAACGTATACATCGCTCCGGTCGCTGCTCAATATCAGTCACCGAGAAGCGAATCAACTTCCAGCCATCAAGCACAAGGTGATTGTGCCGCATTAGATTGTCGCCGAACTGATATCGATCTATGTTCTTCAGATGAGGGCCATATCCGTCGATTTCAATTGCAATGCGATAGGGCGATCGAATATATGCCAAATCAATAAATCTTTCCTTGTCCCCGTCATCAGCGACAACAAATTCCGGATGCAAGTAATCGAGTGAGTGGACGATCGGCCACCACACTTGAGTGAGGAATAACTTCTCGCCATACCCATGCCCATTTGTTATTCGACGCAGCTGCTCCCCGGTTCGACCCTCTTGGTGCTTTTCCAACCACTTCATATACTCCTTCTCAAATGCCGCATCTGCCCCTAACGAAATGTCTATCATCCCCATAACACTCCTTCACAGACAACAAAAAAGCGCCCGCCACGGAATCGATCGAACGATTCCATGATCAGGCGCATGCTTTGCGTCACTGATTATGATAAGTCCATTATAAATGGATGGTAGTGAATATGTACAGACCGTCTATTCCTTGCGATTGAAAATAATTTAATTTATTTAAGTATTGTAAATCCGCTCTTAATCACAAGACACCAAGCCTACTCGACTGAGAGGGGTGGTAAAATCATACTTAAAGCAGCTATGCGGCCCCAATATGCCCAATGAGCGAAAATTAAGAGGTGTAATGCTACTCTTAAATGCCCGAAACACAGCCTCTGTCTCGATTAAGTGAGTTGTATCCACTCTTAAACATCTCATGCATCACGCTCCTATCAACGGATGGCGATTACACCTCAACCATTCTACCATGCGAACGACTTCCGTTTCGTGCTATAATGAAGGATAGTGTTCATATCCAACAAATCGTACGGAGGGGCATTCATGACACCGACTTATACCCCCATGATGATGCAATATCTCGCCATTAAGGAGCAGGCGAAGGATGCTTTCCTGCTGTTCCGCCTTGGCGATTTCTATGAAATGTTCTTCGAAGATGCAATCCTCGCTTCACGCGAGCTCGAAATAACGCTGACCGGCCGCGAAGCCGGCGGTCCTGAACGGATACCGATGTGTGGTGTGCCGTATCATTCCGCAGAGAATTACATTGCCCGTCTTATCGAAAAAGGCTACAAAGTCGCCATCTGCGAGCAGGTAGAAGACCCATCCGCAGCCAAAGGCGTTGTGCGCCGCGAGATCGTTCGCGTCGTTACGCCGGGTACGGTCATGGAGTCGAAGTCGCTTGCTGACAAAGCGAACAACTTCATCGTTGGCACCGCCTCCGTTGATGGTCGAATTGGCTTCGCTGCCTGCGACCTGTCGACAGGCGAGCTCTATATTACCTCATTCGCGGCTGCAGGTGGACTAGAAGCGCTGCTCGACGAAATCAATGTGTATCATCCCGCCGAGATTGTAGGCGATGAAGCATTGCTGGAACGGCTGAAACCGCACCAAGCTGCATGGGCGCGTCCCGTTGTTCTAACGCCTCGTGAGCCGATGTCGCAAGCTGGCGTAGTTGAGCAGTTTGGCGAGCAGTCGCTGCAAGGACTTACGGATGAGCGTCTGCGGACAATTGCGACACTCACTGGCTATTTGGCTGATACACAGAAACGTTCCTTCGGTCACGTACGGACGATTCGTCCTTATGAGCCGAATCAATATATGATTCTGGATCCATTCACACGCCGCAATCTCGAGCTGACGGAGACGGTGCGCGACCGCAGCAAGAAAGGCTCGCTCCTCTGGCTGCTTGATCGGACGATGACCTCGATGGGCGCTCGTTTGCTTCGTCGCTGGGTAGACAAGCCGCTGCTCAGTGTCGCTGCGATTGAAGAACGGTTATCTGCAGTGGCTGCGCTTCACCGTGACCTCATCATTCGCGACGATATGCGCCGAGAGCTATCCGAGATCTATGACCTGGAGCGGCTCGTCGGACGCGTTGCGTTCGGAAGCGCGAACGGCCGCGATCTGAACGCCCTGAAATCTTCGCTTCGTCGCGTTCCTGCGCTGGCAGATCTGTGTGCCAACTCTGGCGATGCAACACTGCAGTCGCTGTTTGCGGATATCGATGACTGCGCGGACTTGGCAGATACGATTGAAACGGTTGTTGTTGATGATCCGCCGGTTTCCGTTCGCGAAGGCGGACTCATTCGTGCAGGCTATGACGAATATTTAGATCGTCTGCGCGAAGCGAGCACCGACGGCAAGCGATGGCTGGCAGAGCTAGAGCGCTCCGAACGCGAAGCGACAGGCATCAAATCGCTGAAGATCGGCTACAACAAGGTGTTCGGCTACTATCTTGAAATATCGAAAGCGAACCTTTCAGGCCTGCCTGAAGGCCGTTACGAGCGGAAGCAGACGCTGGCGAATGCGGAACGTTTCGTTACGCCAGAGCTCAAAGAGAAGGAGCGACTCATCCTAGAAGCAGAAGAGAAGATGGTCGATCTCGAATACGAACGGTTCGCTGAGCTGCGCGAGCATCTGTCAGGTCAACTGCATCGTCTGCAAAAGCTTGCCGAGCGCATCGCATCGCTCGATGCGTTCCAATCGCTCGCAACTGTTAGTGCGGAGCGCCGCTTCGTTCGTCCTACCGTGACGGACAACTACGACCTCATCGTAGAAGATGGCCGTCATCCGGTCGTCGAAGCGCTGATGGATGGCGTTCCGTTCATTACGAACGGAACGAAGCTGGCGAAGGACAGTCAATCGATGCTGCTTATTACTGGTCCGAACATGGCTGGTAAGAGCACGTACATGCGGCAAGTCGCATTGCTTTGCGTCATGGCGCAGATCGGATGCTTCGTGCCTGCGAAGTCGGCTGTACTGCCGCTTGTTGATCGCATCTTTACCCGTATCGGAGCAGCCGATGACCTTGCGGGCGGACAAAGTACGTTCATGGTCGAAATGAAAGATATTCAAGTCATGACCGATAAAGCGACTGAAAGAAGCCTCGTTATTATTGACGAGCTGGGCCGAGGCACCTCCACGAACGAAGGGATGGCCATCGCGCAGGCGGTTATTGAATATGTGCATGATCGGATTGGCTGCAAAGCGCTCGTATCGACCCATTTTCACGAGTTGTCACACTTAGAAGATTCACTTCCGCTTCTATCGAACGCATGTATGGCGGTTCGCGAAGATGGGGATGACGTAACGTTCCTGCGGAAGCTCGTACCAGGTGCCGCTAGCTCCAGCTATGGCGTCTACTGTGCACAGCTAGCCGGATTGCCGGAAACGATTATTGGACGAGCTTATGCGCTGCTTGACGAAGAGGGTGCGACGGTCATTAAGAAGCCGTTAGTTCAAGCGGAACGAGTTACGCTTACAACGACCGATCCACAGCCTGTTCAAGCTGTGGATCGCGCTGCCGAGACGCAAGTTGGTTATGATGCAGTGCGATTGTCGCATGAAGCAGTAGCAGCATCCCATGTATTCGAAGCCGAGGAAACGAGTACAGCAGTATCCCGTGAAGTCGTTCAGCTGTCGATTTTCGGTGAGGAACCGGCTGCTGCATCCACGGACGCGATAAACGATCAGACTAAGAAGAAGCTGTCACCGAAGGCGGAACTAGTTGCCGACAAGCTGAGGAAGCTTGATGTGCTGAATATGACGCCGATGCAGGCGCTGCAATGGCTGAATGAGATGAAGATGAAACTGACGGACTAACCTTCTTGGTGCTAAAAACCTAACTTTTTGAACACGCACTTATAATCAAACGTCAAACAACAGTAGAGAGGAGCTGCAGCGATGGCAACCATACGTGTGCTGGATGAACAGCTGGCGAACCAGATCGCAGCGGGTGAAGTGGTTGAGCGCCCAGCCTCGGTCGTTAAAGAGCTAGTGGAGAATGCGGTTGATGCAGGTGCGACTACGATCGATCTGACGATTGAGGAGGGCGGCTTGAATTTGATCCGAGTCATTGACAATGGATCAGGCATTCAGCCCGATGAGGTAGAGACCGCATTCCAGCGTCATGCGACAAGTAAGCTGCTGTCCAGCGCGGATTTGTTCCGCATAGCCAGCCTTGGCTTCCGTGGCGAAGCGCTGCCGAGTATCGCGGCTGTAGCACGTGTCGAATGTATCTCTTCGCCCACTGCGGATGGATTAGGTTATCGTCTTGTTATAGAAGGCGGCACGATCAAACATCAAGGTCCGGTCAATTCGCAGCAGGGAACCGAGATGAGCGTACGCGACCTGTTTTATAACACGCCGGCGCGTTTAAAGTATATGAAGTCCATTCAGACGGAGCTGGGCCATATAAGCGATTATATGAACCGAATCGCATTGGCTCATCCTGGCATTGCCTTCACGCTGCGTCACAATGGCAATGAGCTGCTTCGTACCCCAGGCACTGGTGACCGCCTTCAGGTCATTGCGGCTGTCTATGGAACAAGTGCAGCAAAGGCGATGCTCCCGATCTCGGCTGAAACGCCGGATTATAATCTGAATGGCTACATTTCGAAGCCGGACCTGACGCGTGCCAATCGGAACGCGATAACGATTGTCGTCAATGGACGGTATATTCGCAGCTTCTTGGTCAATCAGGCGCTGCTGCAAGGCTATCACACGCTGCTGCCGATTAATCGCTACCCGCTCGTAGCGTTGGAAATTGGCATGCATCCTTCCTTGCTCGACGTTAACGTTCATCCATCCAAAATGGAGGTGCGGTTCAGCAAGGAGCCAGAGCTCAGAGCATTGATCGAACAGGCTGTTCGCAAGGTGCTTGGTCGTGACCGCTACATCCCAGAGCCTGCTGCTGATAAAGAAGAGCGATCGAAACCCGTCTATGTTCAGGAGCGTATAGCATTTCATCGCCCTGAGCCGGGTTTTCCAACCGCGCCTGCTGCTAGTCCGTCTAACAGTGGAATCGGATCAAGCAGTAACAACGGGAGCGGGTTGTTCGGTGGAAGGGCGTTCTCGGCGCCATCAACGAGCGGCCCTTTCGCTCGACCAAGCGGAGCCGGATCCGATCAAATACGTGGAGCATCTGGCCTAGCGAATACGTCACAACCGAATCAACGATCGGCTTTCTCTTCAACCAGTCGAGCTTCATCAGAAGGGTGGAGAAACAGCTCATCTCATTTGCCAGAACGGCGTGAACAAGTGCCTCATGATGCGACTGAGCGGTTATATGCGCCGGGAGCGAAAGCCGGTGACGCCATTCGCGAATCATCGGCTTCTGACGATGCAGACTTCTACGCGCCAGCACCAGTTGAACCTTCTGCAACGGAAGATTCATCAAATGTTGAATTGGTCGCCGGTGAAGGAGTAGATACTGTAGAAGCGCTAGCTGCCAGCGCTCGGCAGGCGGCTGCAGCCTCCACGGCTTTACAGCCGCAGGAAACGGTAAGTACAGCGATGCCTGATTATGCCGCTAACAGCACAGATGCTGCACCAGAAGCGCCGTTCGAACGCGACCCTGACACACCTCCTTTCCCGGAGCTATCGTGGATCGGACAGCTGCACGGCACTTATTTGATCGCGCAAAGCGAAGATGGCTTGTATATGATTGACCAGCATGCTGCGCACGAACGGATTAACTATGAGTATTACGTAGAGAAGTTCGGTCGCCCGCAGCAGGCGTCGCAGCCGCTGCTCATCCCAATAACGCTTGAGATGACGGCAGGCGACGCGGTCCAATTGCAAGACAAGCTGGAGCTGCTGCGCCAGGTAGGTCTAGATTTGGAGCCGTTCGGTGCAAAGACGTTTCTCGTTCGTTCGCATCCCGAATGGCTGCCAGTCGGCGATGAGCAGTCCATCATAGAAGAAATGATTGAGTGGGTCTTACAAGAGAAGCGCAACGTCGACATTCAGAAGCTTCGCGAGAAGTCGGCGATTATGTGCTCGTGTAAAGCATCGATCAAAGCGAACCAACGGCTGACCCGCGAGGAGAGCGAAGTGCTGTTAGCGCGTCTTGGTGCTTGCCGTCAGCCATACACATGTCCGCACGGTCGTCCGATCGTCGTGCATATTTCGACCTATCAATTGGAAAAAATGTTCAAACGGGTGATGTCATGATCGTAACAACAGCTGCGAAGCCTACTGAACAGACGATGGCAAAGGCAAAATCACTCGCCGAGGAACTGTCGGGGCAGTTTCAGCTGCGCCGAGGGAGGACGTTAAGTCAACTGATGACAGCAGGATCAGATGATCAACTGATCGTCGTGCTTGACAACGAGGTTCGCTACTATACAGGCTCCACATCGGAGCAACCGCTTTACTATCATCCAAGCATGGCGTTCGTAAGAGTAAAGCGTCTGCTGCGCGGTGAGCATGATCCGCTCATTGAACTATCAGGCTGCATGCCAGGTGATCGTGTTATCGATTGCACGGCTGGTCTAGCTGCAGACTCGCTTGTCTTCTCGGTCGCGGTTGGTCCAGAAGGCTCGGTGACATCGCTGGAGAGTGAGCCGGTGCTGCATGCCGTCGTACGCGAAGGGCTTAGCAGCTACAAATCAGGTCTGCCAGAAGTGGATGAAGCGATGCGCCGTATTAAGCTGGAACGTTCGAATCATACAGAATACTTGGCGAGCCTGCCAGACGACAGCGTAGACATTGTCTACTTCGATCCGATGTTCGAAGAGGCAATCGAGGAATCCAGTGCGATTGGGCCGCTACGCAGCCTCGCTAACCACGGCCGATTGTCAGACAGCGCGGTGCAAGAAGCTGTGCGCGTTGCGCGCAAATGTGTCATGCTGAAGGAGCAAAGGGGAAGCACGGAGTTTGAACGACTTGGCTTTACCCGATGCAAAACGAAGAAAACATCGAAAATTACGTACGGAGTGATCGCAGTTGACCGAGCAACATGAAGCTCTTCCAAGTACCTCTCTACACCGCAAGGAGCAAACCAAGCCGAAGCTGCTCGTTCTCATCGGACCGACAGCGGTCGGCAAGACACAGCTCAGCTTGGATATAGCGAAGGCCTACAATTGCGAGATCATTTCGGGTGATTCGATGCAAGTATATCGCGGCATGGATATCGGCACTGCCAAAATCATGCTTGAGGAACGACAAGGTATTGTCCATCACCTCATCGATATTCGAGAGCCTGAAGAGCCATACTCCTCAGCGGATTTTCAAGAGGAGTGCCGTCGGCTTATCGCCGATATTACGGCTCGCGGCAAGATTCCGTTTATCGTAGGCGGCACTGGACTTTATATCGAGTCGGTATGTTATGCTTATGAATTTGCCGAAAATGGCTCGGATCCTGAATTTCGGCTTGCGATGGAGCAGTTCGCTGATGAACATGGAGCTGAAGCGCTTCATGCTAAGCTGGTCGAGGTTGATCCTGCATCTGCCGAGAGACTGCATCCGAATGATCGGCGCCGCATCATTCGCGCGCTTGAGATTTTCCGTCTGACGGGTGAACGGATGTCGGAGCAGCTGAGCCGCCAGTCGAAGACTTCACCCTATGAGCTCTGCATAATTGGACTCGAGATGGATCGACAGCGCCTGTATGATCGAATCAATAGGCGGATCGACCTGATGATGGAGCAAGGGCTTGAGGAAGAAGCCAGAGGGATTCTTGCACGGGGGATACCTTCCGATGCCGTATCGTTGCAGGGGCTTGGCTACAAGGAGTTTATCCCGTATTTTGCAGGACAGTGTACTTTGGAAGAAGCAGTCGAGACGCTTAAGCGTGATACAAGACGATTCGCGAAGCGACAGCTATCTTGGTTCCGACACATGAAGGATATTGACTGGGTCGATGCCGAACTAAATTTATACAACAAAATGGCAGCAGTTCATGGTATAATAGCAGGAAAGTTCTTGCTCAGTCTTGAATATATTTCTAATCAATCTTTTTCGACGGGGGTAACGGCCAATGAATAAAACCATCAACATTCAAGATACTTTTCTAAACCAGCTGCGTAAGGACAGCATCCCGGTTACAGTTTACCTGACCAACGGCTTCCAAATTCGCGGCGTTATTAAAGCATTCGATAACTTCACGATCATAATTGATAGCGAAGGCCGCCAACAAATGGTATATAAGCACGCGATCTCGACGTTCACCCCGCAGCGTAACGTTTCTCTGATGCAAGATCATTCGAACGATCACTAAATCGACTGTTTGGACTATAGCAACTTTCAGCCGACCCGACGCGTTTAACTAAATAGCGGAATGATCAACCGACAACCCGCTCATTTGAGTGGGTTGTTCTTTTCATTTGCGGGTAAAGATAGATATAGAGATAATGTTTCACTGTATAGGAGGGAGTTCTTCCGTATGACGGATCAACGACGAACAAGACAGAAGGCACCAAGCAAGAAGGGTAAGAAGAAGCGGTTAACGCCGAAGAAAGTCATCATTATATTGTTCTTTACAGCTGCACTGGCTGTCGTATGCGGCATTATCGGTTACTTATTCATTATACTGAACGGCGAACGGATCCTAGCTGCGAATCAGGATAAACTCATACTTCCCGAGGCCTCGATTGTATACGATAAGGATAACAATGAGATCGCATCGCTGTACAAACCGAATGACGCGCGTGAGAACGTCGATCTGAGTGAAATTCCAGAGATGCTCCGCAACGCATTCATTGCGACAGAGGATCAGCGGTTCTACCAGCACTCTGGTATTGATTATTTCTCGCTGGGACGTGCTGTAGTAAAGGATATCGTCGCTAGAAGCAAAGTCGAAGGCGGCAGTACGATAACCCAGCAGCTGGCGAAAAATATTTTCTTAACGGCGGATAAAACGTTCTTCCGTAAAGCGACGGAAGCGTCCATTGCGATGGCGCTTGAGAACAACATGACCAAAGACGAAATTCTGGAGATGTACTTGAACCGTATACCTTTCGGTAAAGGCTTATCGGGCATCAAGCAGGCATCCGAATATTACTTTGGCGTCGAACCAAAGGACTTGAAGCTGTGGCAGATGGCTACTTTAGCCGGGATTCCGAAGGCGCCGACTCGGTTAAATCCAATTAACGATCCGGAAGCATCGCAGGCTCGCCGTCAGGTTGTATTGAAGCTCATGTACGATCAGGGATATATTACCGAAGCGCAGAAGAATGAAGCGGGCGCAGTAGAGTATGATGCTGCTACTATGATGAACGAAGCAGCTAACCCGCAGCTATACCCTGCATTTGTCGATTACGTGATTGAAGAAGCGGTCGAGGTAAGCGGCATTAGCGAAGATGAGCTGCGCGTCGGCGGTTACAAAATTTATACGACGCTCAATCCGACCGCACAACAGATTGTGGAGAAGGAATTCGCGGATGATGATAACTTCGAGCAAAGTGTTGATGATGTAAAAGTGCAGGGCTCGATGATTATAATGGATCATCGGAATGGCGAAATCCAAGCGATCGCAGGCGGACGCGATTATCAGAAGAAGACGTGGAACCGGGTTAACAAGGCAAGACAGCCGGGTTCATCATTTAAGCCAATTTCGTCATACGGACCGGCGCTTGAATCAGGCGACTTCACGACGAGCTCTACGCTTCGTGACGATAAGCAATGCTTCGGGAATTACTGCCCAACCGACTCTAACAGTGTCAAGTATGTCGGCGCTATTAGCATGAAGCAGGCCATTAAGGAATCGCGTAACTTGCCAGCTGTATGGCTGCTTAATCAGATTGGCGTGAGCAAAGGTGTCGAGTTCGCGAATCGTTTGGGCTTCGAGCTTACTAGCGACGATAATAACCTTGCGATTGCACTAGGTGGTTTGACGAATGGCGTATCGCCGCTTCAGATGGCAACGGCATACAGTGTGTTTGCAAACGACGGCAAGAGCGTCGATCCACATACGGTTACGCGCATCGATAACAGCAATGACGATCCGGTGTACACGTACCATGCGCCGAAGGCGAAGCAGCTCATCAAGAAGTCGACTGCTGAAGGATTGACGGAGATTATGCAAGGAGTTACTGAAACAGGCGGAACAGGTACGAAAGCTCGTCTTGACCGTCCAGTAGCGGGTAAGACAGGTACGACACAGCATGGTATTCAAGGTCTCAATTCAAGTGCAAACCGCGATGTTTGGTTTGTTGGTTACACGCCTGAATGGACAGCAGCCGTCTGGATGGGTTACGATAAGACAGACGAGAACCATTTACTGCATAAAAGCAGTGGTCAAGCAGCTGCTATGTTCGGTAAAGTAATGACAGCAGCTATGAAGAATGTGCCGCGCTCCAGCTTTACACAATCGACGCCACAACAAGAGCCGGAGAAAACGACAGAAGCACCGGCGCAAGTAACGGGGCTGAAGGCGGAATACGATCAAGCTGCGAAAGCTGTCACACTTAGCTGGAATACGGCTGCAGGTGAAGGATTGACGTACCGCGTCTATCGCAAGGAATCGAGCGAGGCAGAGTTCACGCTCTTGTTCGAACTTGCAGATGGAGGTGTCGAAGATTTGAGTGCTGCTCCTGGTTTATCTTACCAGTATTACGTAGCTGCATATAACGCTGAGGCTGACCTTGAAGGCACGCCATCAGCTGCAGTAGCGCTGGATGTACCGCCGGAGGAGCTGGAACCAACAGAACCCGTTGTACCACCATCAGATCAGCTGCCTGGTGAAGGAACAGATAATCAGGGCAATGAAGGTACTGATAATGGTGACAATGGCAATGGACCTGGCAGCAACAACGGCAATGGTAACGGAAATGGCAATGGCAATGGCAATGGCAATGGAAACGGATCAGACAACAGCACTTCAAATCAGAATGGCAATCCACCTACTGAAGGTTCAGGCAGTACGAGTACAGGTGACGGCTCTGCTCCAACCACAGGCGCAGGTACTGGAACAGGTGCAGGCGTCGAGAATGGAACATCTGAGCCGACATCCAGCGATGGCTCGAATGGAACGGTTGATCCGATCGTGCCTGATGTCGTAGTCCCGGCACCATAACGGCGTAAATGATGGCGGTCCTTCGATGATGGCTCGAATCGGTCAAACGTGAGATTTGGCTGAATTAGAGGAGAAGCGAGGAACAATCGGATGACGAAGAGGAAGTTCGTACGTTACAGCATTGTCATGCTGTCGATCCTACTGCTTGCACTTGCAGCAGTAGGATGCGGCAGTAAGAGCAAGAATGATGAAACAGCGCTAAAGCAGACGGAAACTGTGAACGGCTCTGCGGCAAAGCAGTGGTCCACCATGCCAGAAATGACGATTGACCCGAAGAAATCGTATACGGCAACATTCCACACGAGCAAAGGCGACTTCAAAGTCGAGTTGTTCGCTGACGAAGCGCCAACGACGGTTAATAACTTCGTATTCCTGGCGAAGCAGAAGTTTTATGAAGGCATCACCTTCCATCGGATCATCGAAACGTTCATGATTCAAACGGGCGACCCGAATGGTGACGGCTCTGGCGGTCCTGGCTATCATATTCCGGACGAGCTTGGCTCAGATCTGAAGTATGAGGTCGGTACGGTTGCAATGGCAAGAACGAGAGCGCCAGACTCCGGCGGCAGTCAGTTCTTCATCTGTACTGGCGAGGACAGCTTGAATCTGAACCAAACACCAGATTATGCGATTTTCGGCAAAGTGATCGAAGGTATGGACACGGTCATGGCGATTGCCAAGTCGCCGGTTGAGATGTCGTCGAATGGCGAGCTTTCGAAGCCAGTGGACAAGATTACGATTAACTCGATTGACATTGAAGAGATTTAAAGACGCAATTTCATAGCTAGCATGGGGGCTGCCGTGGACGTCATCGTAGATGACGGGGGCAGTCCCTTTGCCATTTTTGCAGGTGGTGCTTGGACAGTTGGACAATGAAGCATGGTTTATTTTGTCCGTAAGCTGGTGAAGCAACCTAAGATGTGGTAAGCTTTTTTTAAAGGAAAAATGTTGGAAGTTTAGTTGTTTGGAAAGGCCGACGCTTGGACGGCGGCTTTTTTCGCATCTTAACGGAAAGGTACGTTCCGCATGAAACGAAAATTTTCGGACCGAGCAAATTGGCGGCGTATTTTGCGTAAGAGCTATATGTGTCTAGCCATGGATGGAGACGAGTTCCGAGGGCTCGTGACTTTTTATCGGATTCATGAATTGCGTGAACCATTGTGGAAGGAATACAATGGCAGACGACTCTGCTTGGCGGATCGAGGCTACCTGTGGATGCAGCATTTTCCACGTGGGGAGCATTTTGTTGTAACGACGATGTTTGATGACAAGGGCCGTGTAGTGCAGTGGTACATCGATGTGTGCAAGACGCAGGGGATGACAGAGCAGCAGGTACCGTGGTTCGACGATCTGTATCTGGATATCGTGGTACTGCCATCCGGTGAAGTGTTCCTGCTGGATGAGGATGAATTGGAGGATGCGCTTCGCCAAGGTGAGGTCACATCCAAAGATGCTGCGATGGCTCGCAAGACGGCTGGAAGACTGCTGTCTGCGATTCGCAATGGGCGGTTTCGTTATTTTACGCTCAGTCTCAAGCATCGGAAGAGCTTGTCAGAGCGCTCGGGAGAGTTGAGTGAATCGTGAATAAGGCAATCCACAGACCGCACAAAGTGAGCAGCCGATCGCGCCCTAGACGCAAGAGCAAGCCGCTGCTTACTTTGCTGCGGATTGTCGTTTCTATAGGGGTGTTAGGCGTCATTTGGTGCGGCTATTTACTTTGGCTTATTAACAGCTCAACTCCGCCACAGTCGATTCCGAAGAGTGATGCGGCTATCGTATTAGGTGCCGCCTTATGGAGCGACAAACCTAGCCCAGGACTGAAGGAACGACTTGATCGCGCTTTTTTGTTGTATAAAGAAGGAAAAGCGGACAAGCTTATTCTGACGGGTGGTTATGATCATAACGGCTCGAAGCTGACGGAAGCTGAGGGTATGCGCAATTATTTGGTATCGCTTGGCGTTCCGAAGGAGAAGCTGCTGCTCGAGAAGAAAGCAACAAGTACATACGAGAACATGGTATTCAGCAAAGAGATTATCGATCGAGAGAAATTCCAATCGATCCTCATCGTCACGCATGATTACCACACATCGCGCTCGAAGGAGATTGCGAAGTACGTCGGCATCAAGAATGCGACGATGATTCCTTTTCACTCGAACGTGCTCAAGCCTATGTACAATCAGACGCGTGAAGTGCTCGCCTACACGAAGTGGAAGATGGACGCCGTTCTGATGCATTTTGGTTGGACTGTGGAAGACATCTCGATCCCCTACTTTAACAAATAAAAGGTTCCAGATCCCGCAGGGAGCCGTATCTTATGACGGTCTTCAGATCCCGACGGGATCGATTCGCAGGAGCGCCGGAAGTACAGCGTGTCCGAAAGGACGAAAGCGGGTACGGGCACGTTGCTGCACAGATGCATCGAATCGTATGCAGACGTTCGAGCCTTGCTAATCGCCGCCAATCAATCCAGTCCATCCAACGAACGTATCTAGACCAGTCCTGCGGGTATCCAAAGGGCAGCGCCCTTGGGGCCCTCCCTTGCAGAGAGGGTTTGGGTGGGGAGAAGTTTATACTTTTCTAACCACCGCCCGAATATGCTTGTTATAGCGGCAGCGATGCGGCGCATGTCCGTGTGCGTCGAAAGCAGTCTGCCGGCAGCGACGGGATCGAAGGGACAGGTGATCGAGCGAATGAACAATGGCATAGCTTCAGGGGCGAAGAGCGGCACTCGGCCATCCCGCCAAATTAACGTAGTACTTCGTAGTCACGAAGCAGGAGCAGCCCCGGCGCCGATAGCGGATCATGAACCATTGCCGGCAATCAAGCCGCTCCCACCCGGCGATCATTACGCCGACATTCAGCGTGAGCTGGATGTGATGGTTGGTCTAGATAATGTAAAGTCGCTCATCTATGAGATTTACGCCATGCTTCAAGTTGCGCATATGCGCAGTGAAGCGGGATTGAATAGCGGCGCGCATGTGTACCATATGATATTCAAAGGTAATCCCGGTACCGGCAAGACGACGATCGCAAGGATTGTCGCGAAGCTGCTTCAGAAGATGGGCGTGCTGACCAAGGGACATTTGATCGAAGTTGAACGTGCAGATCTCGTAGGTGAATATATCGGGCATACGGCACAGAAAACGCGTGATCTTGTACGAAAAGCGAGCGGAGGCGTTCTGTTCGTTGACGAAGCGTACAGTCTCGCACGTGGCGGAGAGAAGGATTTCGGCAAGGAAGCGATCGACACGTTGGTCAAAGCGATGGAAGATATGAGGACGCAATTCGTACTCATACTGGCCGGGTATCCAGCGGAGATTGATTATTTTCTGCAGACGAATCCGGGTTTACCGTCTCGCTTTCCCATTCAGATCGATTTCCCCGATTATTCGATCGATCAGCTTATTCAGATTGCGGAGATGATGGCGAAGGATCGCGATTACGTCCTTCAGCCGCAGACCGTCTTCAAGATGCGCCAGCACTTGATCCAAGAGAAGCAGCTGTCGATGTTCTCGTTCAGCAATGCCCGATATGTACGCAATATGATTGAGAAATCGATTCGTCATCAGGCGGTGCGCCTGCTCTCGCAATATTCGAACAGTGTGCCTGGCAAGCAGGAGCTAATGGCGATTCGACCAGAGGACCTGCGGTGTGAGAGTCAGAGCAGTGCAGGCAAACGTGACGGGATGCTTGGATGACGAATCAGTCATTTGGTTCGAATCGCAGCAATGGAAGGAGCACAACAACGTTACATGAAAACAACAACCCATGAAGTAGATAATGGATTAGCGGATCGCGCGGTACTAGTCAGTCTCGTAACCCCTCAGGATAAGCGGAGTGGAATGAATCCGGAGCAGTCGCTTGCGGAGCTTGTTAACCTCGCAGAGACGGCCGGCGTAGAAGTGCTGACGACGATGACGCAGAACCGTGAGTCGGTCGATAACAAGTGGTTTATCGGCAAAGGCAAGGTCGAGGAGCTTCGTGCAATAGCCGATGAGCTGGGAGCTACGACTGCAATATTCGATCAGGAGCTGTCAGGCGCACAGGTTCGAAATCTTGAAGAATCGCTTGATCTCAAAATCATTGACCGCACGCAGCTCATCCTCGACATCTTTGCACAACGTGCAAAGACGCGTGAGGGCATTCTGCAGGTCGAGCTTGCCCAGCATAGCTACTTGCTGCCACGTCTCTCGGGACACGGCAAGAATCTGTCTCGCCTTGGCGGCGGTATCGGCACGCGCGGCCCCGGTGAGTCGAAGCTTGAGACCGACCGTCGTCACATTCGGGACCGAATCTCGGATCTCAAAAACGCGCTTGAAGAAGTAGTTCGTCATCGGAAGCTGCATCGCGAGCGTCGTAAGAAGTCAGGTGCCGTTCAGGTTGCACTCGTGGGTTACACCAATGCCGGTAAGTCGACACTGCTGCGCCAGATGACGGATGCGGACGTTTATGTTGAGAACCAGCTATTCGCAACGCTTGATCCGACGTCACGGACGCTGGAGCTGCCGAGCGGCAAAGAAATTATTTTGACTGACACCGTTGGTTTTATTCAAAATTTGCCGCATGATCTGGTCGCTGCTTTCCGCGCAACGCTCGAAGAGGTGTGCGAGGCGGATCTAGTGCTGCATGTGGTAGACAGTTCCTCGCCAACGCGCAGTGAGCAGATGGCCGTTGTCGATGAAGTGCTCGGAACGCTCGGCGCCGCTGGCAAGCCGACGCTCGTCGTGTACAATAAGAAAGATCTGTGCCCGCCTGAAGGGCGCATTTTGCTGCCGGATGGCGGTGACTCACTCGTTGTTAGCGCATATGATGAAGCCGATCTCGATAAGCTTCGTCAGACCATTCAAGACCGTCTTGCCGGAGATACGAGAACGTTCGTCATTCCGGCAGAACGAGGCGATCTTATCGCTCTTGTCTATCGGACCGGGGAAGTGAAGGAACAGGACGTAGATGGCGATCAGATGGTGCTCACGGTCGAGCTGAATAAACAGGACTTCGAGAAGCATGCTCGAACGCTAGAGCCTTTTATTGCAGCTTCCGAGAACGTTTAAGATAAGTAAGCAATCAACCATTGTTTGGAGTTAAGGGAGAGAATATTCGTTATGCATCAAGAGGATACCGTATGGACACACTTGGAAAGCCTAGCGGAAGCGGCCGAACGGCGCGTTTCCGCTTCTTTTTCGCTGCTCGATCGAACGGCGGAACGCAATCAATGGAAGGTCATTCGTGCTTTCCAGCGCCATCAGGTTAGTGATTTTCATTTCAATGGCTCGACAGGTTATGGCTACAACGATCGCGGCCGGGAGATTCTCGATCTCGTATATGCGGATGTCATGGGTGCGGAGGCTGCGCTCGTTAGACCGCATTTTGTGTCGGGTACTCATACGATCGGCACAGCATTGTTCGGCGTGCTTCGCCCAGGAGATGAACTGCTCTATATTACAGGTCGACCGTATGACACGCTTCACAAAGTGATCGGTAAGCCAAACGATGGAACAGGGTCGCTGCAAGACTGGGGCATCGGATACGGTGAGGTTGATTTGTTGGCAGATGGATCGGTAGATTGGGACAAGGTTGCCAGCCGCATCAATGATTCCACGAAAGTAATCGGCATTCAGCGCTCGCGCGGATATGACTGGCGTTCTTCGTTCACAGTCGAGCAGATTGGAGAGATGGTACGTCGCGTAAAAGCGATCAAGCCTGATGTGATCGTGTTCGTTGACAACTGCTATGGTGAATTCACAGAGCTGACGGAGCCAACCGAAGTAGGCGTTGACCTGATGGCGGGCTCGCTTATTAAAAATCCCGGTGGCGGCATAGCCTCGACCGGCGGTTATATTGCAGGTAAAGCGGAATACGTGGAGGCTGCAGCCTATCGTCTGACTGCGCCTGGCATTGGCGGCGAGGTCGGCGCGATGCTCGGCACGCTGCGCGGCATGTATCAAGGGCTTTATTTTGCACCGCATACGGTTGGACAGGCACTCCGTGGTTCTGTGTTTGCTGCGGCATTGTTCGAGATGCTTGGCTTCGAGACGAAACCAGCTTGGCATGAGCAGCGGACGGACCTTATACAAGCGATCCGATTCGGCAGCGCTGATCACCTTATTGCATTCGTTCAAGGCATCCAGCGGGCTTCTGCTGTTGATGCGCATGTCGTACCCGAGCCATGGGATATGCCAGGTTATGAGCATCCGGTCATTATGGCGGCTGGAACGTTCATTCAAGGCGGCAGCCTGGAGCTGTCGGCGGATGCGCCGATACGTGAGCCTTACATTGCCTACATGCAGGGCGGGCTTACTTACGCACATGTGAAATATGGTGTGCTCACTGCGTTAAGCCGTATGGCTGAACGCGGAATCATTGCTATCAAACCTTCCACAACTTGACACCTCATGTCAGGAACGTTACAATAAAGGCATAACTCGGAAGTGGAAGGTTGATGCGAACATGGGTGACGAAATACGGAGAAATATGGCGCTTTTTCCTATCGGAATCGTCATGAAGCTCACGGACTTAACCGCTCGTCAAATTCGCTATTACGAGCAGCATGAGTTGATTGTTCCGGCACGTACGTCGGGCAACCAACGGTTGTTCTCTTTCAACGACGTTGAACGTCTGTTGGAGATCAAATCGCTCATTGAGAAAGGCGTAAACATCGCAGGCATCAAGCAGGTGATGAACCCACTGAGCACGGAATCCGACGAAGCAACCGTCATGAGCGAGCAATCTGAAGTGAAGCGTCGCGAGCTGTCTGATGCACAACTTCACAGACTGCTTAAACAGCAATTGCTGGAGAAGCGTCCAGGCAACAAAGCTTCGCTTATTCAAGGCCAGCTTTCCCGTTTCTACAACAAGCATTAAAGCGCTGTCATTCGTAATTGCACCTTGAAGAGCTTGGTCGCGTATTAAGCACGTGTTCATTTTTTTGAACAACCTCTTTAAGCGCCTTGCACCACGGACTTTACGATATCCATATCTGTACGATGAAGGAGATGATCTTGTGAGTTTCACGAAAGAGGACATCAAGCGTATTGCGAAGGAAGAGAACGTCAGATTCATTCGACTGCAATTTACTGACTTGCTCGGTACAATCAAGAACGTTGAAATCCCAGTAAGTCAGCTTGAGAAGGCACTCGATAACAAAATGATGTTCGACGGCTCTTCAATCGAAGGATATGTACGGATTGAAGAATCCGATATGTACTTGTATCCTGACCTCGACACATGGGTCGTCTTCCCGTGGGTAACGGAAGACCGTGTCGCACGACTGATTTGCGACATCTATATGCCAGATGGCACGCCATTCGCTGGCGATCCGCGCGGCATCCTGAAGCGTGTTCTGAAAGAAGCAGAAGAGATGGGTTATACGTCCATGAATGTTGGTCCTGAACCGGAATTCTTCCTGTTCAAGACAGATGAGAAGGGCAACCCAACGACTGAACTTAACGACCAAGGCGGATATTTCGACCTTGCGCCGATGGATCTGGGTGAAAACTGCCGCCGCGAGATCGTACTTACACTCGAGGAAATGGGCTTCGAGATCGAAGCATCCCACCACGAGGTTGCACCGGGCCAGCATGAGATCGACTTCAAATATGCAGAAGCTATCAAGGCCGCTGACCAAATTCAGACGTTTAAGCTCGTCGTTAAGACGATTGCTCGTCAACACGGTCTGCACGCATCTTTCATGCCGAAACCGCTGTTCGGAGTGAACGGTTCCGGTATGCACTGTCACCAATCGCTGTTCCAAGGCGAGAAGAACGCATTCTACGATGAGAGCGACAAGCTTGGTCTGAGCCAAACGGCACGCTATTATATGGCAGGTATTCTGCATCACGCACGTGCTTACGCTGCAATCACGAACCCTACGGTTAACTCGTACAAGCGTCTCGTACCTGGCTATGAAGCTCCATGTTATGTGGCTTGGTCTGCAAGTAACCGCAGCCCGATGGTTCGTATTCCGGCATCGCGCGGTCTGAGCACGCGTATCGAAGCGCGTAACCCAGACCCTGCTGCGAATCCATATCTTGCACTTGCTGTAATGCTTAAGGCTGGTCTGGATGGTATCGTGAACAAAATGCCACTGCCTGCACCAGTTGACCGCAACATCTACATCATGAGTGAAGAAGAGCGCATTGAAGAAGGTATTCCAAGCCTTCCAGTAGACTTGGCTGAAGCGCTCCAAGAACTGCTCCGCAGTGAAGTGATCTGTGATGCGCTTGGCGGTCATGCCCTTGCTCACTTCTATGAGCTGAAGGAAATCGAGTGGGACATGTATCGTACGCAAATTCACCAGTGGGAACGCGATCAATACTTAACGTTGTACTAAGTTCCTTTTTCCACACCCTCCCAAACCCTCCCTCTCCTGAGAGGGAGGGCCCCAAAGGGCGATGCCCTCTGGACTCCCGAATGCGCGGATTAGCTGCTTTGGGAGGTGGGGCGCTTTCGTCCCCGTTGGGGACACGCTTTACGTCGGCTGTTTCTAGGTACGGTTGATTGTGGAAGTGGGGGGATTTGGTGCTCGACCTGACTTAAGTGCGATTAAGTCGCTTGTCGTCCCTACGGGACACGCTTTTCGTTGGTGCTCGAGCGGGTTGAGGGGCTTTGCCCCTAAAAAACCTCAATATTGGATTCATGAACGGGGCAGGATTGCTGCCCTGTTTTTATGTTTGAATATCGTATTAAGAACAAACAACCCCTCGGACGATTCGACATCGTCCGAGGGGTTTGTTCTATATGGCATCTATCATGATATGAGAAGTCTGATGAAGAAACGCTGACATGCTGTTGTATGAAGGTGTTAGCTTGTCTTAGCGTAGCCGCTTAATGAATGTCGCGGAACAGGCCGATGACTTTGCCTAGAATGGTTACATGCTTCAATCGAAGCGGCTCCATTGTAGGGTTCTGTGGTTGGAGGCGAATGTGGTCACGTTCCTTGTAGAACGTCTTGACCGTTGCTTCGTCTTCTTCCGTCATGGCAACGACGATATCGCCGTTTGTAGCTGTTGGCTGCTGGCGTACGATAACATAGTCGCCGTTATGAATGCCTGCATCAATCATACTTTCACCGACTACATTAAGGATGAACACTTCGTGATCGCCAACCATGTGCGTCGGGAGAGGGAAGTAATCTTCAATGTTCTCGGTTGCCGTAATCGGCACACCGGCAGTAACTTTACCGACGATAGGAACCTTGGCGAACGATGTCGAGAACGTATCGCCAACGGATGGACCGTCACCATCCAGAATTTCAATCGCGCGAGGTTTCGTTGGGTCACGACGGATAAAGCCTTTCTTCTCAAGTCGATCCAAATGTCCGTGAACGGTGGAGCTGGAGGCCAGTCCTACCGCTTCACCGATCTCACGAACGGAAGGCGGATATCCTTTATCCCGAACTTCGTTCTTGATAAATTCAAGAATCGCCAGCTGGCGGTTGGAAAGCTTCGACACCATCATCACTCCAAAAATAAGATTATAGCAAATTATAGCACAGAACCGGAGTTCGTACAAACATAAGTTCGAGGGCACATTCGTTCGTAATATAAACAGAACAATTGTTCGTAATTCGTATTGACCCGAACAATTGTTCGTGATATATTATGATCAATAAATAGAACAAATGTTTGGGGTGCCGATAACAATGATGAACTCGACAAGCATGACTTATAATAGAATGAATGTACGGACGACGCGTGGTAATGCAAGGAAACGTAACAAACTGAGCGAGGCGCAAGCACAAGCGCTGCTTGTTGTAATGAAGTGGGGCTTCGCACTCATGTTCGCCATTATTTTGTTCAGCGGTGCTTTGATGGTAATGACGGAAGCGATGAGCGATCATCCTGCTGAGCCGACAGAAGGAGAATCGGTTGTTAATGTAGCGCCAGGAGACACGCTGTGGAGCATTGCTTCTGCGACGGGCAATGGCGATATTCGTGAGCGTGTATTCGAGATTAAGCTCCGGAATAATCTTGATTCGGATGAGTTAAAGGCCGGACAACAATTAATCATTCCAGCCTAATAATGAAGGAACGCACAAGAAGATGGCCGATTCGGGTATGTACCTGAATCGGCCATCTTTTTTCATCGTTTCATATACATGATTTAGGCGCATAAACCTTGACAATGGATTGTCGAAAATGTCAAAGTAATAGGATAAATGCGAACAAGAGTAGAGGCAGAAAGGAGATGCAGCAATGGAAGAGCTTATCGCGCGGATTAACGAACTGTCGCGTAAACATAAAACAGTCGGATTGACTGAAGCAGAAACGGAAGAACGGGCACGGCTTCGCAAACAATACTTGGACGTTTTCAAGGGCAATTTCCGCAATCAATTGGATACGATTAAGTGGGAAGGCGAAGAGGAACCACCGAAGAAACATTGAGTTTTGTCGATTCATGAGTTACGTTCTCCTCTTATATCAGGTATGATTAGATTATATTGGATATAAGATGGAGGGATGGACATGCAGTATCGACTGCTCGGGAATAGTGGATTAGCAGTATCGGAGCTATGTTTAGGAACAATGACGTTCGGTAACACGACCGATGAGCAAGAATCACTTCGAATGGTAGATCGGTTCGTCGAGTTGGGAGGCAATTTTCTCGATACAGCTAACGTCTATGTAGGCGGGCGCTCGGAGGAGATTGTCGGCAAGGCGATCCGTTCACGCCGTTCAGAGTTAATTTTAGCTACGAAGGTGCGGTTTCCGACAGCGTCGCATCCGAACGGCGGGGGCTTATCACGGAAGCACATCATGGATTCCGTCGATGCGAGTCTAAGCCGTCTCGGAACTGACTATATTGACCTGTATCAGGTGCATACATGGGACCAAGCTACGCCAATCGAAGAAACATTGCGCGCACTGGATGATCTTATCGCTTCCGGCAAGGTTCGTTACATAGGTTGTTCGAATTTCTATGCTTGGCATCTCATGAAGGCGCTCGCGGTGAGCGATGCTCGGCAATATGCACGTTTTGTCTCTATTCAGCAGCAGTACAGCCTCGTTAGTCGAGAGATGGATCGCGAGCTCTTGGAGTTGTGCTTAGAAGAGAATGTTGCTGTCATTCCTTGGGCGCCAATCGGCGGGGGCTTCTTAACGGATCGTTATGGTACAACGTATCCGACAGAAGGACGACTTGCAAACCCGAACGGTGGAGAAAGCTCGTGGGTCAATCGCGGCAACGAACGTAATTTTGCAATCCGAGATGCAGTACAAAAAGCAGCAAAAGAGCTTGGACGTACGACATCGCAGGTAGCACTTCGCTGGCTCATCCAACGCGATGGGATTACTTCGCCGATATTCGGCGCTCGTACACTCGAGCATTTCGAGGACAATATGGGTGCAATCGGCTGGGAGATGCCATCGGACGTATGGACAAGTCTTGAGGAAGCAAGTGCGCTCCCATCGGAATATCCGAAACGTTTCATTAAGAAGTTCAGCAGAGGACTGAAAGACTAGCAGGTCCGCTGCATCACCGAAGGAGTGTGCAATCCGTGTCACGTTCATGGGAACGCAAGGTTCGCAACAATATGAATAAACTGAACAAACAGCGTAAGAAGCAGGGGATCCAAGCTGTCGTTCCGGCAGGCGACCGTTCGGATACGTTCAAGGGGCGCAGCTACATCGGACCGATTCTGCTCATCCTTATTACGGCTATGTATGCTTTGTTCGTACAAGCGGATAAGTCGCAGGCGACGATGTACTGGGTGACGATCGGCTGTTACCTGTTCTTGGCACTGCTGTTCGTCCTACGCCGTCCTTACATAAAAGTCGGTACCGATTATGTGCAGACTCGCAAGTTTAGCGGAGACCGCAAACTGAAGCCGGAGGACATCAAGTCGATCACAGCACAAGAGGGCTACGTCGTCATTGAGCGGGTTCGCGGCAGCAACTGGGTATTCTCGCGCATTATGAATCGCTACCCAACGATTGAGATTTCAGAGCGCTTGAAGCAGTTTGCGAAGCAGCATAATGTTCAGTTTAACGAGAAATAACGGAACGATAACGATACAACATTAGAAGAGTGAGTAGGGAGAGACTAGATCAATGGCTAAGAAGGCAGTTTTGTTCGATTTGGATGATACGTTGTTGTGGGATGACCGCAGCGTGAAGGAGGCGTTCGAGGCTACTTGCCGCTATGCAGCGGAGAAGACTGGCGTAGACGCGGAAGCGCTTGAAGAGTCTGTACGCAAGGAAGCTCGTGCACTGTATGAATCGTATGAGACGTTCCCATTCACGAAGATGATCGGTATTAACCCTTTCGAGGGTATGTGGGGCAACTTCACTGGCGGCGAACTGGAATCGTTCCGCGCAATGCAGGCGCTCGCGCCAGGATATCGCCGTGATTCTTGGACGCTTGGCTTGAAAGCGCTTGGCGTTGAAGATGCAGCGCTTGGCGCTGAGCTGGCAGAGAAGTTCCCGGCTGAACGTCGTGCACGTTCTTATGTATACGAGGAGACGTTCCGTCTGCTTGACCATCTGAAAGGTAAATATAAGCTGCTGCTGCTGACGAACGGATCGCCGGACCTGCAGCAAGAGAAGCTAGATGGTGTACCGAATCTCGTTCCATATTTCGATCACATCATTATCTCGGGCGCATTCGGCAAAGGTAAGCCAGACGCTTCGATCTTCCACCACGCGTTGGAGAAGCTTGGTATCACTGCAGAAGAGGGCGTTATGGTCGGCGACAAGCTGACGACCGACATCCTCGGTGCGAACACGGTTGGCATGACCTCGGTATGGATCAACCGTCATGGCATGAAGCGTACTGATGAGATCGTGCCAACACACGAGATCACGCATCTGGAGCAACTTCTGCCGATTATCGAGTAGAATGTTCGAGCACTAGCAGCATACAAGAAGGGCGTTCCTCAACCATCGTAAGATGATTTGGAGGAACGCCCTTTTTATAATGACCGATGTCGATTTCGATTAAGCTTTCTGGAAAGTTGGATCTGCGAACGGATAGGCGACCCAGCCGTTTGTTTCAACGAACAGACGAACAGCAACGATCTTGCGATTATCCATGAGCGTGAAGAAGTGAGGCGTATTCTCTGGCACAGAAATGATGTCACCTGGTTCAAGCTCAACATCGAAGTAACCAACGTCGTCAGAACCTTTAATGATGAAGATGCCACGACCTGCAATAATGGCTCGGATTTCATCCTCGGTATGCGTATGCACGTCCTCGAACTTCTTGAGCAGTTCATCGAGGTTAGGCGTTGCTTCAGACAGCGTAATGACATCCCAAGTCTGATAACCGCGGCGTAAGGCAAGATCTCTGATTTCTGTGTCGTAGGTGGAGAGGATTTCCGACTTTTCCTCATCGGAGAGGACGAATTTGCCCTGTAGATGAGCAGGCAGCTTCGAAATATCCCATTGCTCGTAAATCACACTTTGACCGCTCAAGAATGCACCAACGTTAACGTCGCCTTGGATACGTTCGTTTGTATTACGGATGCGAATTTCAGCCATCACACATTCCCTCTTTCCAAGTTGGATTGAAAAAACCTATCCAAGCAAATACGAAGACAGCGACCAACAGCTTTGCGGAGCAAAGCAAATTTGTGAGCATGGGTTGGCATATATCGTCAATCTGAACAGAGTCCTCCTATTATTAGGTAGCGACTTCGTTCTTATGTGGTTGGAAACTGCCTAAATCTTCTAGATTATAAAGCAAAATAAAGTGCCTGTCGACTGATTGTCCTTTTCTGATTGTCAGGTTTCTGTTAGACTGTAAGGTAATGATTTTTGTCGAAAGCGAAGTGATGTTGGCATGACGAAACCCGACTTGAAGCAATTGATGCAGGAACGAATTTTGATTATGGACGGCGCGATGGGTACGATGATCCAGCAAGCGGATCTGACCGCTGAGGATTTTGGCGGCGATGAGCTTGAAGGCTGTAACGAAATTCTCGTATTGACGCGTCCTGATGTCATTCGATTGATACATGAACAATACTTGGAGGCAGGCGCCGATATTCTGGAGACGAATACGTTCGGTTCCACGAGCGTCGTACTGCAAGAATATGATATTCCCGAAAAAGCACGCGAGCTGAACCTTGTAGCAGCTAAGCTGGCTGTAGAGGCAGCAAATAAATATTCGACGCCTGACAAGCCGCGTTATGTGGCAGGTGCGATGGGACCAACGACGAAGACGCTGTCGGTAACCGGCGGTGTAACGTTCGATGAGCTTGTTGAAAGCTACTATGAGCAAGCGCTCGCCTTGATCGAAGCTGGCGTTGACGCGCTGCTGCTCGAGACGAGCCAAGATACGCTGAACGTTAAAGCTGGCGGTATCGGTATTCGTCAAGCGATTGAGGAGAGTGGCATAGATCTTCCGATCATGATCTCCGGTACGATCGAGCCAATGGGTACAACGCTTGCAGGCCAAACGATTGAATCGTTCTACCTGTCGCTTGAGCATTTGAAGCCAATCTCGATCGGTCTGAACTGCGCGACTGGCCCAGAATTCATGCGTGACCATATTCGAACGCTGCATGAGATTTCGTCAGCAGCGATTAGCTGCTATCCGAACGCCGGTCTTCCGGACGAGAACGGACAATATCATGAGACGCCGGACTCGCTGGCTGCTAAGATGGCAGGTTTCGCAGAGAGCGGCTGGCTGAATGTTGCAGGCGGCTGCTGTGGTACGACGCCAGCGCATATTAAGGCAATGGCAGAGACAATGGCGAAGTTCCCGCCGCGCAGCAAGAATGGCGAACACTTGCCGGCAGTTACAGGTATCGACACGGTCTATATTGAAGATGCAATCCGTCCGATCATGGTCGGCGAACGGACGAACATCTCGGGCTCGCTTCGTTTCAAACGGCTGATTAAAGAAGGGTCGTTCGATGAAGCTTCTGAGATCGCACGCTCGCAGGTGAAGAATGGCGCTCAGATCATCGACATCAACTTGCAGGATACGGACGTGGATGAAGAATATGCGGTTCATCAGTTCATTCCACAAGTTGTGAAGAAGATTAAAGCGCCGCTCATGCTCGACTCGACCTATGATCATATTATTGAGCTTGGGCTCAAATATTCGCAAGGTAAAGCAATTATCAACTCCATTAACTTAGAGGACGGCGAATCGAAGTTCGAGAAAATCGTTCCTCTTATGCATAAGTACGGCGCTGCCGTTGTATGTATCCTGATCGACGAACGCGGCCAAGCGGTATCGCGTGAGGCGAAGATGGAAGTTGCGGACCGTGCATATGATCTGCTTGTGAACAAATATGGCGTAACGCCTGACGATATTATTTTTGACCCGAACATGTTCCCGGTTGGCTCCGGCGACCCGCAATATATCGGTTCCTCGGTCGAGACAATCGAAGGCATTCGGATGATTAAAGCGAAGTATCCGCGTGCGAAGACGATCCTTGGTCTTTCGAACATTTCATTCGGTCTGCCGCCAGCTGGCCGCGAGGTCCTGAACTCGGTTTACTTGTACGAATGTACGAAAGCGGGTCTCGACTATGCGATCGTAAACTCGGAGAAAATCGAACGTTATGCTTCGATTGATCCAGTTGAGCGCAAACTCGCAGAAGATCTCATCTTCAATACGAATGACGAGACGCTTGCGGCGTTCGTTGCGGCGTTCCGTGATAAGACGGTTGTGAAGAAGGAGAAAGCGACGAACCTGACGCTGGAGGAGCGACTTGCTTCTTATATCATTGAGGGTACGAAGGAAGGTCTCATTCCCGATCTGGATGAAGCGCTGACCAAATATGCGCCGCTTGCGATTATTAACGGTCCACTCATGGCGGGCATGGAAGAGGTCGGTCGTCTGTTCAATGGCAATGAGCTGATCGTTGCGGAGGTGCTGCAGAGCGCCGAGGTCATGAAGGCATCGGTTGCGCATCTCGAGCAGTTCATGGAGAAGGAAGAATCCTCTGTTAAGGGTAAAATCATTCTCGCGACAGTTAAAGGTGACGTACACGATATCGGTAAAAACCTTGTCGAGATTATTTTGTCTAACAATGGTTACAAAATCATTAACCTCGGCATCAAGGTACCGCCTGAGCAGTTGATCGAAGCCTACCGCAAAGAGAAGGCAGACGCGATTGGTTTGTCCGGTCTGCTCGTTAAATCTGCTGCTCAGATGGTCGTGACGGCGCAGGACTTGCGTTCCGCTGGCATCGATGCGCCGATTCTCGTCGGTGGAGCTGCGTTGACGCGTAAGTTCACGAAGACACGTATCGCACCTGAATATGATGGCCTCGTCCTGTATGCGAAGGATGCGATGGACGGTCTGGATATTGCGAACAAGCTCGTCGATCCAACGCACCGTGAACGGATTGAATCCGAGCATGCGGAGCTGCGCGCAGCAGGCTTCGGCATTGTAGAAGAGCCGAAGGTTATGCCAGAGCTGACCAGAGCGGTTCGTTCCAATGTCAGAACAGACGTGCCCGTCATGGTTCCGCCAGATTTGGAGCGTCACGTACTTCGTAACATTCCGGTTACTCAGGTCGTTCCATATGTGAATATGCAGACGCTGATGGGTCACCACCTTGGCTTGAAAGGCAACTACGATAAGCTTCTTGCATCGGGAGATGCAAAGGCTGCACAGTTGAAGGAAACGGTTGACGGCATTATTCGTGATGCTGCAGTGAACGGTTCGATCAAAACGCACGCGATGTATCGCTTCTTCCCAGCTCAATCGGAAGGCAACGATATTATCATCTACGACCCAGCGGATCATTCGAAGGTGCTTCACCGCTATTCGTTCCCTCGTCAGAACGTAGAGCCATACCTGTGCTTGGCAGACTTCCTGCGTTCGAAGGAAAGCGGCGAGATGGACTATGTCGGCTTCCTCGTCGTAACGGCAGGCCACGGCATCCGTGAACGTGCAGAAGCGTACAAGGACAATGGCGACTACTTGCTCTCGCATGCGATCCAAGCGACTGCAATCGAGCTTGCAGAGGGTCTTGCAGAGCGCGTTCACCATATCATGCGCGACATCTGGGGCATCTCTGACCCGGTCGACATGACGATGGCACAGCGCCATGGTGCTCGCTACACCGGTATTCGCGTATCGTTCGGTTATCCGGCGTGCCCGAACCTCGAGGATCAAGGACCGCTGTTCGCTCTTATGAAGCCTGAGGATATCGGCGTACAGCTGACCGAGGAATTCATGATGGAGCCGGAAGCTTCGGTATCGGCGATGGTATTCGCCCATCCAGAAGCGCGTTACTTTAACGTAGACAAAGCTTAATTAATCACATTAACGTTTGCCTCCGGGCGCCGCCTGCAAGGCGGCTGGCTCGGGGGCATTTTACTACATATGAGGTTCAGATGAACCATCGATTCAGGCTGGAAGGAACATAACCGGAAAGTGTATGGTTGCTTGCCACGCATGCCATACTTTTCAATAGGTACGAAGCAATAACAACGTTGAACGTCGGGAAGGAGAACGGAAACGCTTGGAGCTTACTTTTTTAGGAACGGGAGCCGGGAGGCCGAGTCGGCTTCGCAACGTGACATCTATGGCATTGCGGCTGCCAGCCCCATCACCATCGGTATGGCTGTTCGATGCGGGGGAAGGGACGCAGCATAAGCTTCTTGATACGCCGATCAAGCTGAACCGGATCGATCGTATTTTCATCAGCCACTTGCACGGTGACCATGTATTCGGCTTGCCGGGATTGCTTAGCACACGTGCGTATGATGGCGGTACGGACGCTGTAACGATTTATGGACCGCCAGGCTTACAGAAGATGATCGAGACGTTGTTCGAGCTGAGCGGCACGCATATCGTGTATGACATTCATTATGTTGAAACGGTTGAAGGTGTATTGTTCGACGATGGACATTTTCGAGTGGAGGCTGCGGCGCTGGAGCATCGAGTGCCATGCTTCGGCTATCGGATCATCGAGTGCGACCGTGCTGGTCGTCTAGATGTTGAGAAGCTGCAAGCAGCCGAGGTGCCTGCGGGACCGTTGTATGGACGCCTCAAGGCCGGTCAAGACGTTGAGCTGCCGGATGGAAGAACCGTTTGCGCGAAAGATGTAAGGGGACCGAGCATTCGCGGGCGAATCGTAACGATATTAGGCGATACGAAGCCCTGCGAGGGAGCAGTGAAGCTGGCGCAGGATGCGGATCTGCTCGTGCATGAAGCAACGTTTGGCGGGGGGCTTGAAGAGAAGGCGGAAGCCTATGGGCATTCAACAACGCTGCAAGCTGCAGAAACGGCGAAGCGTGCAGGTGCGCATAAGCTGGTGATGACGCATTTTAGCTCGCGATATGAGCTTGCTGATGCGAATCGGCTGGCCGATGAAGCACGAACGATATTCCCGGCGTCGGACGCGGCAAGCGACGGAGACGTGTTTGCGATACCGTGCAGGAGCTGAGCTAAGCGATGCGAACGTAAGGAAGACATCTGTTAGAGAATAGAAAGGCTGTTCGATAATCGCGACGGTGCGTCTGCGATACGAACAGCCTTTTTTGTCATGATGAGGGTAGGTGTCGGTTTAGGACTCGAACGGTTCTTCGTCTTCCAATTCGCTCTCAAAGCCGGCGATTGCAGCTTGGCGGCCATGGTTCTTTTGCTTCAATGCGTTCAGCTCGCTAGGTGCAATCTCTTCTGCATGCTCATCGAGGTAGTCTTCGGACTCACGCAGATTGTCTTGCGTATTCTGAATTGCTTCGCGAATGCGTTCTGCGTTGTTGCTTCTGTCATCTGGTTTTGGTGCCATGGTATAAAGCCTCCATTATAGGTGAGTTATTAGGTGCCGCGATTTATGATCATCGAGCCCTAGCTTAAGATGCACAGCATTTGCCAATTTATACGCATATTTGATCCTTACAATTTCGATAGAATCCGCAAACAATACGTTAACGGTTCTCCCTTAGCATAGGTCGTGTAGCAGATACTTTCGTGTGGGAGGAAGATCGTTATGGATACAGCAAGTCATCTGCTCCTTGGGTTTACGCTTGCAGGTGCATCACTAGCTATCCCGGCAGTCGCTGCCGATCCGACACTTCAACATGCGCTCATTGCCGCTTCAATGCTGGGCAGTCATGCGCCCGATCTGGATGCCGTCGCTCGATTGAAAGGACAAACGACTTATCTACGGGTACACCGTGGTATCACTCACTCGCTTCCAGCGCCATTCGTCTGGGCACTCCTTATTGGCTGGCCGATGGCGTGGCTGTTCGGAACAATGGATCACCTTGGATTGCTTATGCTGTGGGCGTTCCTCGCAGTCTGCTTTCACGTTACGCTTGATCTATTCAACGGATATGGTGTGCAATGCTTGCGTCCGTTCACGAGGCGCTGGCTGCATCTTGACTCGTTGTGCTTATTCGATCCGTACATTTTCGGTTCGCATCTGCTGTGTGGACTGTTGTGGCTCTCGGGTCTTGCAAATTCGATAATGGGTACCGTGTTCGAAATCTTATACGGACTGACGATCCTATATGTAGGTTGGCGGTTGTTAGAGCGGATACGGTGGCAGCGCAAACTGCGCAAAGCTTTAGGAAATCGGTCCCGCGTATCGCTGCTGCCGCTAATGTCCGGCCGAGCATGGCAGTTCGTCGCTGAAGGGCCTGATAGCTATGAAGCGGGCACAATCAGCAGTCGAGGCATCGTGCGTGAATCAACAATTGCTAAAACTTCCTCGTTAAGCGGCACAGAGCCAGCTCTTGCAACGATGCAGACGGACGGCGTCCGCGCGTTCCTCGCTTTCGCAACGAACGTTCATGTGCAAGTGCAGGAGAAGCTGGACGGATACGAAGTAACGTGGAGTGATCTTCGGTTCTGGAGCAACGACAAGCTGCCTTATACCGCGGCTGTTACGTTGGATCGCAATATGATGGTTCAGAATACGAAGCTGGGCTGGGACAAAAAGACGTGGGAGCCGCCATATGTGTGACGTTAGCGTATTAGGATTGATCACTTGAGGTTTCTAGTATAAGTACAGTGGTGAATTGATAAGCCCGCCATAGGCTCACGCCTGGCGGGCAATTGCTGCTTCGCCTGTCTGTCCATCGTTTCCATTGCCAGCCGAACATGCATTCTGTACAATATGGGATAGACTATGGCGTTCGGTGGAGCGGAGGAATCAGAATGAATCAATGGACGGGACGGGCGAGAGATCTCGAGGAATGGTTGGAGGAGCTGAAGAAAGAGCCGGAGCTGATGGACAATGTGACGCATTGGCATACGATTCCGCCGCGAGATGCGCGTACTTCACCGCTGCCGAATGATTTGGCACCTGAGCTGAAGGAAGCGCTGCGCTCTCGCGGAATTGAGGATCTGTATGTGCATCAGGCGAAGTCCTACGGCGCTGTGCGGGCAGGCGACCATGTTGTCGCCGTCACGCCAACCGCATCAGGCAAGACGATGTGCTACAACCTGCCCGTGTTACAGTCGCTGCTTGAGAACAGTGACGGACGCGCTTTATATATGTTCCCAACGAAGGCGCTCGCACAAGATCAGGTGGCGGAGCTGCAGAAGCTGGCGGACATTATGGAAGTCGATATTAAGACGCATACGTATGATGGGGATACGCCGCCAACGGTGCGGACAGCGATACGTAACGCAGGTCATATTGTGGTGACGAATCCCGATATGCTGCATTCGGCGATCCTGCCTCACCATACGAAGTGGGTGAAGCTGTTCGAGAATATTCGCTACATCGTCATCGACGAGCTGCATGCATACCGCGGTGTATTCGGCAGCCATGTGGCGAATGTCATTCGCCGCTTGAAGCGGATTTGCCGCTTCTACGGCTCGTCGCCGCAGTTCATTTGCGCCTCGGCGACGATCGACAATCCGAAAGAGCACGCGGAGCGGCTCATCGGAGAGTCTGTAACTCTTGTGAACGATAATGGTGCGCCGATGGGCGAGAAGCATTTTATTTTTTATAATCCGCCGGTTGTGAATCAGCAGCTTGGCATACGCCGCAGCAGTGTGCTAGAGACGCGCAAGCTGGCAGGCATGCTGCTCCGACAGGGCGTGCAGACGATCGTGTTCGCGCGCAGCCGTGTGCGAGTGGAGCTGCTGCTGACGTACTTGCAGGAGCTGGTGCGGGACAAGATCGGAGACAAAACGATTCGCGGTTATCGTGGAGGCTATCTACCGAAGCTGCGGCGCGAGATCGAGAAGGGTCTCCGCAGCGGTGAAATCCGCGGCGTTGTCAGCACGAATGCGCTGGAGCTCGGGATTGATATCGGGCAGTTGCAGGCGTGCGTACTGAATGGTTATCCAGGTACGGTTGCGAGCACTTGGCAGCAGTCGGGCCGCGCTGGACGTCGGAAGACGAGCTCGGTTACGTTCATGGTCGCAAGCAGCAACCCGCTGGATCAATATATTATTCAAAATCCGGACTATTTCTTCAATCGGCCGCCGGAACGTGCACTCATTCACCCTGATAACCTGCTTATTCTGATCGACCATGTGAAATGCGCAGCTTACGAACTGCCATTCGAATTGGGAGAGACGTTCGGTTCGGAGAATCTGGAGGATATGCTCGAGTTTCTCGTCGACGAGAAGGTCTTGCATCGTACGGGCAGTCGCTGGTACTGGATGGAGCAGTCGTTCCCGGCTCATGGCATTTCGCTCCGATCGGCGGCACAAGAGAACTTTATCATCATCGATATGACGGAAGGCAGCCGTGTGCTCGGCGAAGTGGACCGCTTCAGTGCGCCTACGCTCATCCACGACGAAGCGATCTACATTCATGAAGGTGTGCAATATCAGGTGGAGAAGCTCGACTACCATGAGAAGAAAGCGTACGTGCGCGAGGTAGATGTTGATTACTATACCGATGCGAACATGGCTGTCGAACTGAAGGTGCTGCATGCGGACAAAGAGAAGACAAGCGGCGAGATCGTACGGACGTATGGCGAAGTGACCGTTAATGCGAAGGCGACGATTTTCAAAAAAATCCGATTGCGCACTCACGAAAATATCGGCTCAGGCCCCATCCATCTACCGGAGGAAGAGCTGCATACGAGCGGTTACTGGTTCTCCTTTAGCGAGGAAGCGGCGAAGGGGAAAGGGACGAACGAAATGCAGTGCGCGCTGCTCGGACTCGCGAACGTGCTCGTTCACATCGCGCCGGTTTATCTGATGTGCGACCCGCTCGATATTCGAGTCGTTCCACAGGTCAAAGCCATCCATACGCAGCGGCCTACGATTTACTTCTATGATCGTTACCCAGGCGGTATCGGATTGAGCGAGCGGCTGTATGAGGTTCACGATGAATTGCTCGGTCGAGCGCATCGTCTCATTAGCAATTGCACTTGCTTGAGTGGTTGCCCGGCATGTGTTGGTCCGATCGAAGAGGTTGGTCTGCTCGGCAAGGCGCAGGCACTGCAGCTGTTGGAGGAAGCGGGTGCTGGACGATGAGTGCTTTTCGCGATCGGTTCAATCGGCTTCGAGGGAATACAGCAGCGGCGGAGCCTTCAATAGCTGATAAAGAGAATGGGACGACGAATGCGGCGAGCGAAGCTGTTGTTGAAGAGAATGGGTATGTGGAGGCTCAAGAAAAGTTTGTTCAGAACTGTTCGGAAGAGCAGTGTGAGGTGGAAGAAGGCACTACTGTTGAGGATGCTCCGATCGAACAAGATGAGAGCGAATCGGAGTCGCCGCCTGAGTGGGCGCCGTATGATGTGCGCCTCGTCCGCAATGAAATGGGTGAGTTTCTAGCGAAGGAAATCCGGTATCCGCTGGACTACCATCATGGACACCATGCATTCGCGGAGTGGGGAAACGCTGTGAATGCGCTGACCGCTTTCCACGGAGATGAGCAGGTGATGGGGGCAGCAGCCAAAGGGGCCGTACCTTCGACGTTTGTTCCGCTCAGGCCGGACAATGTGTTGTTCCTTGATCTCGAAACGACAGGACTTGGCGCTGGCACGGGCAACGTTCCTTTCATGCTCGGTATTGCGTACTTCGAGGGGGACCATTATATTGTCCGTCAATCGATCATTCGACATCCGGCGGAGGAGCGGGCGATGCTTGCAGATCTGAAGGCTCGGCTGCCGAAGTACCATTACCTCGTCACTTATAATGGAAGAACGTTTGATTGGCCGCTCATTCAAAGCCGCTTCATCATGAATGGATTCGGCAGCAAGGTATGGGAGCCGCTTCATCTTGATTTTCTACATCCTTCGCGCAGCATCTGGCGCAATACACTCGTGTCCTGTAAGTTGAGCTATGTGGAAGAGGAAAGGCTTGGCGTATTCCGGGAGGACGATCTTCCGGGTTCGGAAGCGCCAGGGAGATACTTCGCTTACTTGGCGGATGGTGATCCGAAGCCGCTGCTTGATGTGTTCCGCCATAATGAGATCGATATGCTGTCGCTTGCAGCGCTAGCTATTCGATTCGGCCATCTATTAGCCGGACGGATCGGCACCGCCGTTCCGATGCCAACGGAGCCGGAGGAGCTTGTCCGGACAGGGCTGTGGCTGGAACGAATGGGCGAGGAGCACTCTGCAGCACCGCTGCTTGCTGGTGTCAGACGTGTGCAGGAAGCATCGCCTTCAGTTTGGAATCGACTTGCAGAACGCGATAAACGGCTTGGACAGTGGGAAGATGCAATCTCCTTATGGCAAAAAGCCGCCCATGCCGCCGAACGAAATGCGATCTCGGATTGGGATGCGCATATCGAACTGTCGATGTACTACGAGCATAAAACAAAGGATATACCTCAAGCGCTGACTTACGCGCGCTCGGCACTAGAGTTAGCGCTCGAACAGCCGCTCAGCGGCCGAGCAGACAGCAAGCGGCGCAAGGAAATCGACGCGCTGCGCCACCGACTAGACCGTCTGATGCGCAAAGCAGAGAAGTGAGATTGAAGTATACCGTGAGCAGCACTAGTACTAGTGCTCGACACGGAGACTGACACAGTTCCAGAAACATAGCGCGTTACGGTGCCATTCGGGGATAATTCGTTCGGGAGTTAAGTGTAGTAAATCCACACCTAACCCTCTCATTCGCACCTCCACCAATGATTAAGTAATGTGAAACTGCACCTAATGCGACAAACAGCACGAAAAACAGTATCTCGTGAGGATTTAAGTAATGATGCGCATTACTTAAACTCGCCACTTCATAGACTAGACAAAACTAAGTGTTGTCTTACAACGCTTATTTTTGTCTGTACACCCAATATGGTTTACATCGCTGATACGCAATCACGCATTCCCGCAAGTCCCGCAAGTCACGCACACAAGTAAGCTTGCCCCACAAGGGCACGCGATTCGCAGCGCTAGTATCTTGCCCGCTCGTCTGTCTCGCCACCAGCCCCTTCCGGGGTCCAGGAAACGGGGTCCAAGGGGCAGAGCCCCTAGAATCCTCCCAAGCAGGGAGGAATAAGGTAGGCTGAACTTGGCAACAGGCGATCAGCTATGGTATTGTGGCAGAAGGCCGAACTTCATTGGGATAGGAGATTAGTCGTACGGCTGAAGTGACTGCAGTAGGGGGAAAACATCATGACAACGATCCGATTCGCATTCAGCGGCTTCGGAAATATAGCGAAGACTCATATGACAGCGCTTCGTGCGCTGCCAATCATTAAGCAAATACCGGCATTGCCTGTGCTTGATACGCTCATTACGCGCGATCCGGAGAAGAACCGTGCGCAGGCAGAAGCAATCGGCTTCCGACGCGTGGTGTCGACGGTAGCAGAAGCGGCTGCGGATGAGCTCGTACAAGTTATTGATATATGCTCGCCGAACAATCGCCATGACGCTGACGCGCGAGCAGCTATCGCTGGTGGCAAAGCGATCTATTGTGAGAAGCCTGTTACGGATAAGTATTCGGAATCCGAAGCTCTGGAAGCAGCGGTGACCGAATTCGGTCTTATGCAGCAGCTGGCATTTACGTTCCGCTACCATCCTGCAGCAATGCGTATTCGTGAGCTGGTGCGCGAGCAGGTTGTCGGTGATATTTTACAATGTAAAATCGCTTATCGTCGTTCCGGTTATTTGAGTGCCGATCGTCCAATCAGCTGGCGGCTGGATAGCAAAATGACGGGCGGCGGCGCTATTAGCGACCTAGGCGTGCATGCGCTTGATCTGTTCCGTTACTGGTTCGGGGATATTGAACACGCAGAAGGTCGCGTACATACGCATGTAAAGCGCCGGCCATCGGCCGCGGGCAGTACAGAGCTTGTTGATGTAAACGTAGATGACTGGGCGATTATTCACCTGACGACTTCCTCCGGCATTAATGGTATGGCGGAAGTATCGCGGGTTGCGCTGGGCTCGGATGCATTCGATATTCAAATTGTTGGTACGCGCGGTTCGATCACCTGTGATCTGGAGCGCGACGCGGTTCCAGCGGTTCATTTGCTGAAAGGCAGTCTCGGTGCAAGGCCAGAGCCTTCATCCTTGGCACTCATTCCAGACGAGAAGTCGACGATGGGCTTCTCCGTAGATAATCATTTTGGTGCTCTTCATCATTTCATTCTTCGCCTATCTGGTGATGATCGTTGGTCCGATATTGCACCGACACTGAACGACGGCGTTATTGTGGAGCGCTGGATTGACCGTATTCTGCAATCGAAGGCAGGCGAGGGTTCGGTATGACAACTCAACTGCGACCAATAAAAGGGGTTCTGCTCGATCTCGACGGAACGCTCTACCATGGCAATGTGATGATTCAAGGTGCGGACCACTTGATGCAATTGCTGATCGACAATAACATACCGTTCCGTTACGTGACGAACAATTCGACCCTTACGCCGGATGCCTTCGCGGCTCGACTGCGCGGTATGGGGCTCCCAGCAACGCCCGAGGATGTATGTACATCCGCGAGCGCGGCAGCTGAATATGTAGCAACGAACCATCCAGGTGCACGGGTCTACATTATTGGGGAAAAGGGTTTGCGCGAAGCGGCAATGAATGCAGGTCTGGAACCAGTTGAAACCGGAGCAGATATCGTACTGCAGGGCATTGATCGTGAGCTGACCTATGCGAAGGTAGCAGGTGCGGTAGATCAGTTGCTGAAAGGCGCAAAGTTCGTCATGACAAACCCCGATCTGCTGCTCCCATCGGAGCATGGATTGATTCCAGGGGCAGGCTCGATTGGAGCAATGATTCAAGCTGCAAGCGGGCAGGCGCCGATCGTAATCGGCAAGCCATCGACTATTCTAATGAACTACGCGCTTAAACGACTAGGTGCCAGCGCAGAGGAGACATGGGTTGTTGGCGATAATTTAGCAACGGATATCGGTGCAGGTAAAGCGGCAGGCTGTGGAACAGCACTTGTATTGACTGGTTTGACGACAGCCGAGAACATGGAAATGTACGCAGAGAAGGCTGGCTGCCGTGCTGATGTCGTGTGCGCGGATCTGGATGAACTCGGCTCGTATATATTGGAACGAATCAGGCAATAAGAGAAGCAAACGTACGTACGGACAGGAAGGAAGATGATGAATGCCGGAGCTGCCTGAAATGGAAACGTATCGCAATCTGCTGTCGGAGCGGATTGCCGGCAAAACGATAACGGGCGCAGTCGTTACTCGCGACAAAACAATTAATATGCCGTCAGAACAGTTCATTGAAGCTGTTGTGGGGCGCGTAGTCTGGTTCGTTGAACGCAGAGGCAAGCATCTGCTGCTGCATCTGGATGATGGACGCCGTCTCGTCATTCATCTCATGCTAGGCGGTTCCCTCTATTACGGGGATGACGAGGACCGACCGGATCGCACCGTTCAAGTGGAACTGTCCTTTGGCGAGCAGAAGCTGTTCGGCATCGGGCTGCGCCTTGGTTATGTGCATCTGCTGACGGCGAAGGAAGCGATTGATCGCTTCCAAGAGCTTGGGCCAGAGCCGCTGGATGCTCGACTGACAGTCGATAATTTCAAGGCGCGGTTCAAAGGCAAGCGCGGCGCACTGAAACCGGCGCTTGTTGACCAGCATACCATTGCAGGGATCGGCAACTGCTATGCGGACGAGATCTGCTTCGCTGCATCGATTCGTCCGAGTGTGCGTATTCCTGCACTCCAAGATGAAGATTGGGAGCGGCTGTTCCGTGCGATGCAGTCCGTGCTTCGTGAAGCAACTTCTTTTGGCGGTTATATGGAAGAGCCATTCACGCGCGAAGATAAGTTGACGGGCGGCTTTAACGAGCAATGCCGCGTCTATGATCGCGGTGGCGAGCCCTGCTTGAGATGTGGAACCGCGATCGAACAGACAGAGGTTGCCGCTAAGAAAGTATTTTACTGCCCGACATGCCAACCTGAGGTGTAGCCATGAGCTACGGCTGCCATGTAAGCACACGTGGAGGCTATCGGGCGGCTGCCGTGCGAGCGGCAGAAGCTGGGGCGACGTCGTTTCAATATTTTCCGAAAAATCCGCGTGGGTTGTCTGTAAAATCATTCGACCGTGCGGATGCGGAGCGGTGTGCGGCTTATTGTGCAGAGCATGGAATGGTGTCCATTGCGCATACGCCATACCCGACGAACTTGGCAGCCGAGGATCTGAGTCAGCGATCGCGTACCGTGGAGTCGCTGCTCAATGATCTGGACATTGCGCAGAGCTGCGGCTCGATCGGCATTGTAGTCCATTTCGGCATTTACAAAGGTGTAGAGCCGCTCGTTGGTTATAAGCACATCATCGCGACACTGGACGAAGTGACGAGCAGATGGTCAGGAAATACGAAGCTGCTGATTGAGAATCAGGCAGGCGACCATGCTTTCATGGGAACGACATTCGAGGAGCTGGCCACGATACGGAAGCTGTGCCGGCAGCCGGAGCAGATCGGCTTCTGCCTTGATACATGTCACTTGTTCGCCAGTGGTGGTTGGAACGGCGAGCCCGAAGCTCCGTGGCTGACGAAAGCAGCAGAGTTAGGGGTATTACCGCATATTGCAGCGATTCATTTTAACGACAGCATGTATGATTCGGGTTTGCGACGGGATCGACATGCTGTCATTGGCGAGGGACGAATCGGAGAGGCGGGGCTTCGTTGGATGCTGACAGAGCCAGCGCTTGCACAAATTCCGTTTATTCTAGAGACGCCGACAGACGGGACGGGCTCTCATGTTAGTCAGTTGGTGCGGATGAAGGAATGGGGAACAAAGCAGTGAATCATCTATATCTGGACGACTATCGGGCATGTCCGGCGGGCTTTATTCTCGCTCGTAATGCGGAGGAATGCAAGCTGATGCTCAAAGAGCTGACGATCGGCATTTTATCTCTCGATTTCGATCTTGGCTACGGTGAGCCTACCGGTCTCGATGTCGTTGAATATATGGTAAGTGAGCAGATTTGGCCGCAGGAAGTGTATCTGCATACGTCCAGTAACCATGGACGGATGCAGATGTATCGGCTGCTGTCCCAGCATGCGCCGATGACGATGGAGCTTCACTATGGTCCGATGCCGGATGAAGTAAAGGATCGTGTGGCGCGGCAGGCTGAATGAATGGAGCGTATGCTTACGAAGTAATCAATTTGCTTACGCAAATTGCTAAGCTTATGCTTACGAAGTAATCAATTTGCTTACGCAAATTGCTAAGCTTATGCTTACGAAGTAATCAATTTGCTTACGCAAATTGATTTTAGGGGGAACGATGATGATACATTTGCAGGATATTACGTTCATTCGCGGTGAACGAACGATATTGAATGGCGTTAACTTTCATGTGCAAAAGGGCGAGCAATGGGTCATTCTCGGTCGGAACGGATCAGGCAAAACGACGCTGCTTGAATTTATGAACGGATACGAATTTCCTTCGAGCGGGACTGTTGATGTACTTGGCAATCGTTATGGTCAATGTGACGTGCGTGAAGTACGTAAGCAGATCGGTTATATCTCGCAGTCGCTCATAGAGAAGCTGACACTTCGCGATCCGCTGTGGGAAGTTGTCGCAACGGGTGAATATGCGTTTCTTCGCTTCTATCAAGAAATTCCGGAAGAAGTAAAAGCGAAAGCGCTTAGCTTACTTGATGAAGTAGGACTACTGCATATGGCAGAGCAGCCGCTATCGACGCTGTCGCAAGGTGAACGGAAGAAGGCTATGCTGGCGCGCGCGCTGATGCAGGATCCGAAGCTGCTCATTATGGACGAGCCTTGTGCGGGTCTGGATTTGTATGAGCGTGAGAAGCTGCTCGTCGATCTGGACAATCTGCGCAAGCGCGATATTACCGTTATTTATGTAACCCATCATATTGAAGAAATTATGCCATTATTTACGCATGTCGCGCTTGTGAGCGGGGGAAGGATTGCAGCTGCAGGTCCCAAAGAGGAAGTGCTGCAGCCTTCCACGCTTAGTGAAGCTTATGAGCTGCCGATTGAAGTCGAATGGCAGCATGGGCGCCCATGGATTCGAGTGGTGCCTTCGGAGAAGGGAGCCACAGTGTGAGTAGTGAATCACAAACCATGTCCGTAACGACATGGATCGGAACATCTAATACAGGTTATGCACCGCTAGCTATGGAGGAAGTGCGCCGTACGATTGAAGGTGCAGCAGTCCGCATTTTAGCTCCGGCGGAAACATTTATCATTGAAAGTCCTTTGGATCGCGTGGAGACGCTGCAGAAGCTGCAATCGCAGCCTCCGGTTTTCCTCCGTCATATTCAGCCTATCGATGGGACTTTGCTCCTGTCAGAAACGAATGAGGCTGATGTGCTTCCATGGCTGGCGGCAGAGATTAGCCGGACGGAAGATCAGATTCGTGGAAAGCGCATATCCGTTCACGTTCGTCGAGCTGAAGGGTGCTCGTATCCTTACTCCGTCTTTGACACAAAGACATCGCTTGATGGTGTGCTGCGTGATGTTGGCGCCACAATCGACCAGCGTAGTCCAGAGACAATCATCTCGATCTACGCGGTCAAGGATCAACTGCTGTACGGAATCGGAACACCAGATGAGCTCATGTCGGACTGGCCGGGCGGCGCAATCCGCTTCCAGCGGGAAGAAGAGCAGATTTCGCGGGCAAAATTCAAGTTATTAGAGGCTGAGCGTGCTTTTGGACTGGATTATACTCAGTATCGGGAAGCACTTGATATTGGTGCAGCACCTGGCGGTTGGACATCGCTATTGCTCGAGAGAGGCGTTTCGGTGACCGCAATCGATCCTGGAGCCATGCATCCGTCGCTGCGCAATCATCCGAAGTTAACCTATCTGAAGCGCAATGCCTCGGAAGTTAAGTTCAAACCAAACACGTTCGACCTGCTCGTCTGCGATATGAGCTGGAGTCCGATGCAGATGGTGAAGCTTGTGCTTGATCTCCACGAGTCGCTAACTTATGGTGCAACGGCCATCATCACGATCAAGCTTATGCACCGCAAGCCGCTGCAAACGATTCGTGATGTTATCGCGAAGCTGGAGTCCGTGTTCATTGTGCATCGTGCGAAGCAGTTGTTCCACAATCGCGAGGAAATCACGCTGTTCATGACGAAGCAATATTAATTAAGGTAAGACGTGCCTATGGATGGGCACGTCTTTTTATTGTGCGAAAGAGACGATATACTGCCTCTACTGTGGCGCGGTGTACGAGGCTATCGCAATAGAGGTGATTATTCTCTCCTAAGGGAGTGTGGCGCGCTGGACTGTCACGATAGAGGCGATAAACCGCCCCTAATGGGGGCGTGATGCATAGGGTTGTCTCAATAGAGGCGTTAATCCGCCTCTAAAGCGCACGCGATCCATTTTACCAAACGGACAGCTTGGTTCGGAAGTCATTCTCGTCTGTAATCTACCGGACTTTCTCGTACCCCTGGTTGATCGCATTATTGTGCAAGTCCATGAGCTTGTTAGAATCCTTGCAGTACATCGCAACATACGAAGGATCAATGACAAGCAGGATAAACTGACAATCGCTATTTATGTACTCATCGTACGTTGAGATAGCTACAACTGTGGAATTGAACGGGAAGGCTTTCATCCCTTGAAAAATCAAATAACATCCGGATGTTCAATGATCTGTTGTAGAGTTGCGAGTGGCGCCAACATCCTCTAACCATGCTGACCTCCGATGTTATGTATTCTGCTTGCAAACGTTCTTATTGCTAGTATGAGGTGGGATATGCTAGAATGCAATTCCACGATTAGGAAGGACTTACCCAACCATTATAAATGTGCGGAGGTCATGAATGAAGCTGTTTCATTTTAGTAATGAGAGCGATATCGAAATCTTCTACCCGAGAGTGAAGAGCAATCGGCAGGATATGCCACCTGTTGTTTGGGCGATTGATGAGGAGCACCAGTTTACGTTCTTCGTCCCGAGAGACTGCCCGAGAATCATCTATACGCGATCAAATGACATGTGCGAAAAAGATATTGATCGCTTTTTCAGCACCACAACCTCGGATATCGTCATGACCATCGAAACAGGTTGGTGTGAGCGCATTAAGAATGCTACCTTGTACCGCTACGAGCTGCCTTCAGAATCGTTTAAACTATTTGACGAGTGCGCAGGTTACTACATCTCAGAAGAAATCATTACCCCGATTCAGAAGGATGCCATTACAAATCCATTAGACTTGCTGCTCCAACTCAACATCGATGTTCGCTTCACTCCTAACCTTCATCCGCTTCGCAACGCCATCCTTAGCTCATCCATAACGGATTTCGGCATCCATAAGTTCATGAATGCACAGCCTATTGAAGCAAGCATTTCTGCACCTAAAAATCGCATTTTGAGTTAAAATAATATGGTATAAACGAACCAGCGACAGGATTTGAGCAATTCAGCTTAAGAATGTCGCTTTTTACGGTTTAAAATGAGTGAATAGTGAATGCCAAACGACGACTTCTCGACGATAATGGACATAAAGTGATATGATTAATACGAATACAATATACGACTCGGATCGTGTTGGAGGATAGCGTTATTGGTTATGGGTAATAATCATCTTTCATTTGCAGAGAAAATAGGGCAACGATTAAAGCAAGTTAGACTAAACAAGGGACTCTCCGCAGTTGAAGTATGCAAACAACTGAACATCGGCACTTCATCGATGAGCAACTACGAACGCGGCGAAAGAATGCCGAGCTTAGAAATATTAATTAAGATCTCTGAATTGTATGAGATGTCTATAGATGAACTGGTAGGCGTACGGAAATACGATACCGATGAAGATGCATGGCTGATGGACGTTAAATTTGCGTCAGCCGTCAAGAAAAAAACACTAATGAACATTTGGATTATTTTGAACAAGATGGAGGGAGAAAATATTGAGATCGGAAGACCAGATTAAACGAATGATTGTTCAATTACAGCAGCTTCAACGGAATTTACATAGTGAAGAGAACGCAATCGAATTAGAGGCCGTCAATGGCAAAATCGAGATTTTGGAATGGGTCCTTAATGCACCAGTCGAGAAATATCATGTATAGCTACAGGACATTCCGGATGGTGTTCGAAGGTGGACATATCCGTTAATTCAAAGGAAGGAGCAGTGTTATTCTTATCCCATCTAGCGAGATGGTAAGTGTAACATGACTCCCTCCTAAGTTTATTTGGCAGCTAAAGCTTAACCCTTGCTAGAATCTCGGTTATAAAAGGATGTTTAGCATTCGTATACGCGGCTCTGTCGTGAGGGTACTTGTCAGCAAGTTCTCTCTTGAGCTGATCATATTGCATCATCGCCTCAGAATGATCTCTCAAGTAGTCCCTAAACGCAAGTTGATGGTCCCATTCCTCGCTGCCATATACGTAAACATGCAAATGATGCGTCCCGGCCCGCCATTGCCCCTTCCTGAAGAACCTCCGATTCGGAAACTCCTTATGAACAACATGCTCGTATCCAATCCGAGCCAGCGGCTCGATGAAAGCCTCAACCTCTGCTAAATCTTTAACCCCGACCATGAAATCAATAACTGTCTTTGCCGAAAGCCCCGGAACCGCCGTACTCCCAATATGCTCAATGGCAATCGCCTTATCAGTCATAATCTCCTCAACCTGTCTTTTTTCCTCTTGAAACATCAACGGCCAATTCTCGTTATAACCCTCAATCTTAACGGTTTCCACAAATACCTCCTGGAAGTCTTGTTTTTCACTTAAGTGGGGTAGAAGCGGGGCAGATGATTCCATGCCAACTGTGATTTAATTGTCACAACATTCGCAGTAAATCTCAAGGAACCTCAAATATCAATCACAATCACTATGTTTGTATTCCCATCCAACGTATAGCGTGTCCCTAAGGGACGAAAGCGAGCTAGAAGCGGGCCATACGCCTACATACGAATCGTACCTCATACCACCAATCCTCACTAAACATCACCAACCGCAAAGCGTGTCCCAAAGGGACAAAAGCGACTCCTAGCACGACGAGCCAGGAATCGCTTTCGGGAGTCCAGAGGTAAAGGTTTCCGTTAGGAAACCACATCGGAAGCATACGCTTTGCCCTTTGGGGCCCTCCCTTGAGAGGGAGGGTTTGGGTGGGCAATTGAGGACTTGGATGGATGTCACTTCCCCCTTGAGGGGGCAGGGGGTGAATCACAAAGTCGTCTGGGAACGATATCCCAGCCTATACAGCTACATGCTTCTCCCTATACTGCCCCGGCGTAATGCCTTCCGCTTTGCGGAACGACCGGATAAAGTTCTGCGGATTGTTATACTGCAGCTTCGCTGCGATATCCTTAATCGGCATGCTCGTCTCGGCAAGCCATTTCTTCGCCATATTCAACCGGTACATCGCCAAATACTCGCTGAACGAGTAGTTCGTCTCCTTACGGAATACCCCGCTCAAGTAGTTCGCATTGTAGTGCAGCGTAGCTGCACATTGCTCGAGCGTCAGGTCGGTGTCGTAGTAGCGGCGTACGAGCTCGATCATTTTCTCCGACAGGTTATGATACTGCGTATTCTGACGGTCATTCAGAATGCCGATGATCGGCTTGATGACGGTCGTCCAGAACCAATCCTCAATTTCTGCTACGATGTGCAGATCCAGCATTTCCTCGAATAACGAGTCATTGCCTTGATGAATCGACTTGAGGCTAATGCCCGACTCCTGCATGACGATCAGCAGATTGTTCAGCAGCCGGCTCATTGGGATCTGATATTCCTGCGGCGGCAGCTCAATTGTGAAGATCGCACGCATTAACTGATTCAACAGCGGCTTCGCCTTGTCCGGCTCCGTTAGCTTAATGGCATCAATAAGCTCGTTCTCCAAATGCGTTGGATACGTCAGGTTCAGATAATGCTTGCCCGAGCTGAAGCTCTCATAGGGCACAATAATGCCTTCGCCGAGATGAATCCGATGCTTCAGCGCCTCTAGACCTTCGCGATAAGCGACAGCGATCGTCGAGACCGAGTGGAAGGGGAGACTATGCCCGATGCTAATGTTCAAGCTCAGAACCGTCGCAATATGCTCCTGCACGCGTACGGCAAGGTCGTTCAGATTGTCTTTGAACAGTTTCAACTGCTCGGTCTCACTGCCAATAAGGGTAACGATCGTCCCATCGATAAATACCGGATCAAGTCGGTCATCCACAGGGATGAGCTCTTGCAGCATATTGTGAACGGCAAATTGAAGCAGCTCCATATCGCTCTTCTTGTAACGCGTCCCGTCGATCGAGTCGATTTGAACATTCATGACGACCATCGTTTTCCAATAGGATAGCTGCAGCCCATAGCCGAATCGAATGAGACGCTCCGCCACATCGCTCTGCTTTATTGCCCCTTGATAGGCACGCATCAGATCAAACAGCTTCACCTGCTTGAGATGCCGATTCGCTTCATCCTGCAGTCGCTCGTTCGATTGGAACAGATGCTGCATTTGTTCGCCAATGACTTGGAATTCATTCGCACGGCGGCCAGACGACACCACATTCGAACGAAGCCGAAGCTGCGTCAACAGCCGTTCAATCGGCGAGTACATGCGGCGTGAGCTAAGCCAGGCAACGACGATTGAAATAATGAGCATGAGGAAGCAGACCGTTGCCGTATACATACCGATTTTTTTCGATTCGCTGGTCAAACTGGAAATCGAGGTTGCGGATAGATAGGTCCAATTGTTCAAATCTGAACGATGATACGTAATGGCAAAATTACTGCCGTTCAGCTTCATGCGCAGCTGTCCATCTGCGGTATTCCAATCCCCGAAATCGGCCAAGCCGGCATCAGCAGCAAGGTGACCAATCAGTTTTGCGTCGGGGTGCAGCAGCAGAAGCCCTTTGCTGTCAATGATGATAATGCTGTCCGATGCGTTTGACTCGCCATCGAGCTGCACCAATTGTTGAAGGTCACACACGGGAATGTTCGCAATCGCAGCGCCGTAATGCTCCAGGCCGGCCGAAGGCCATTTTTTGATCAGACTAATGCTGTACTCACAGGACGCCATATTTGTATTCTCTTCGCTGTAGAACCACGTCGTAGGCGTTAGAATCCAATCGGTATTGTCGCTGCTATGGATAAGTCCAGACAGCTCAGCGTAATGAGCATACTGCTCGAATGGGTACAAGCCAGAGTTTTTCACCATCCAGTTGTATCGCTCGTTCATCAGTATGACGTCCTCGACCTTCGTGTCGAACGACTGCATGTACCGAATCTCATTCTGAAGGTCGTTGTAGAGCGCAAAATCGTTTTCGGTCAGCTTCTGCTTCATCGCCTTCTGAAACACCGTGGAATGAATAACCTGATTTAGTGTCTGGTTGACAGTCATTAGCTTTTGCTCTACATTGGAGTTGATTTGACGAATGAGCTGCTGCTTGCCTTGATTCACATGAGACTGGATTTCATTCGATGAAGTGAAGTAGGAGAAGATGCCAATGAATAAAACCGGTAACGTACTTAACAGAAAACCGTATATCGTTAGCTTGCTTAGAAAAGTAAGCGATTTCAAGTTCATCAGCACCTTGTCTGAAATTTGGTCATCTGAGAAGTCTAAACATTATCCAATTAAGTTTCATATTAATAAAATTATGCCAGCATTTGTCTTTTTCAACAAGGGGGAATTAGGACGAATCGGATGGATTCGTTGGAACCAAGTGCGACAAACCGCGATACTAACCGTCTGCTCCGCTAGTCTCTTGTTAGCTTCGACGGGGTGTGGAATCGGTCAAGGCAGCGCCAAGACAGCCTCTGCAGCCGAAGATCGTCCGACGATATCGATCATGGCACCGCTCCATTTTCCAAGTCCGCCAAGCCATGATATTATCGATCGCATTGAACAACAAACGAATACCAACGTTGAGATCACTTGGGTGCCGGACGGCGTCTATTCGGACAAAATGACCGCAGCGCTTACGACGAGCTCGCTTAAGAAAGCGACCTTCGTGAAATACACCGATTATATCTTCATGGCGGATACGATGCGGTCCGGTGTGTTCTGGGACATCAGTCCTTATTTGGACGAATTCGAGAACCTGCGCCATCTGGACCATAACATTATGAAGCAGGCATCGGTTGATGGCCACATCTATGGTCTCTATACGGAGCGTCCATCATCTCGTCAGGGTATCATTATTCGCCAGGATTGGCTGGAACACCTTCATTTGAAACCACCAACGACGATCGATGAGCTGTATGAGGTTATACGCCAGTTCACTTACAATGACCCAGATGGTAATGGAGTGCAGGATACGATTGGCCTTGCCGATCGGAACGACTTGGTATACGGTGCATTTAAGACGCTTGGCTCCTATTTCGGAACGCCGAACAATTGGGATCTGAAGGATGGGCAGTTCGTACCGGATTTCGAAACGCAGGCATACGTGGACACGATGGATTTTGTTCGCAAATTGTACGATGAGAAGCTGATCAACTCCGATTTTGCTGTGACGAGTAAAGATATTCAGCGCAACCTGTTAATCACGGGTAAAGCGGGCGTCTATATCGGCAGCATGTCGGATGCACAGCGATTATCGACGGAAGCGGTAGCCGTTAATCCGAATGCGACCTTCACGCTTGTGAATCGAATTGAAGGCCCGCAAGGTTATCGGATATGGTCGATACCGAACTATAACGGATTGTACTTGTTCTCCAAGAAGGCGGTCAAGACTGAGGATGAGCTGCGTGAAGTGCTGGCGTTCTTCGATCGTTCGATGGAGAAGGATGTTGCCAATATGATGCTGTACGGTTTGGAAGGCCGGCATTACGAAGAGCGAAGCGGTATGGCGTATTTGCCTGAATCGACAAGTGAGCTGAGGATTAGTGAGGTTAATGCACTGTATACGCTCATGATCGCTGACCTTAGCAATCCGAATGTGATGAAGGCAGCGCAGAAGGAGCCGTTGACCGAGATGGCGGATCGATTGGTTGCCGATAACGAGAAATTTCTCGTGAAGGATCCGTCGGTCAGTCTCCATTCGAAGACCAACGATGAGCATGGGCAAGAACTCAATACGATCATAACGGAGGCGACGTATAACTATATGCTCGGTCAGATTGACCTAGACGGATTCAGAAGTGAGGTTGAGAAATGGAAACGCAGCGGCGGGACGAAGGTCATCGACGAGCTGCGAGAGCAATACGAAGGGATGCAATAATGGTGAGAAGAAACCCCGTTGTGCTGTGGCACGACGGGGTTTCTTGCCGTTAATTTAATCAATTACACCAATGCTCATTAACTCACAATCCGCGCCGTTATAGGCTTTATGAGCTAATGATTGTTTCGGTAACGACAAGCTTCTTATATCGTAGACCTTGCAACCAACCACAAACAAAAACGGAGGTCTAAGCGCAATGAAAAGAAAATCATTGTCCATCCTCATGAGCGGGATGCTGCTACTCAGTGTATTCATGACGGCATGCTCGAGCAAATCGGATGACAAACAAAGTGAAGAGACGCAAGGTACGACGAAGACGGAAACGACGCAAGCTGAGCAAACAGACACGCCTAAAGCGGAAGAGCCATTCCCGATTACGATCATGCTGCCGCTGAACATTGCCGAGACACCACCGGATGTCATTAAGAATGAAGTTGAGAAGCTGACGAACACGAAGCTGACGTATCAATTCTTCCCTGCGGATACGTATGAGGAGAAGCTCACGGCTACGTTCGCAACGGGCTCGCTGCCACAAGTTACGTATTTGAAAAACCAAGCGACGTTCATGTCGATGAAGGAAGCGATTAAGGACGGTCAGTTCTGGGAGATCGGACCGCTGCTCAGCGAATTCCCGAACCTGAACAAGCTGAAGCCAGAAATTCTTAATAATACGAAGGTAGACGGCAAGCTGTACTCGTTGTACATCGGACGTCCGCTCGCTCGCCAAGGTATCATTTATCGCAAAGACTGGGCAGATGCACTTGGTCTGAAAGCACCAGAAACGACGGAAGATTTGTATAACATGATGAAGGCGTTTACGGAAGGCGACCCAGACAAGAACGGCAAGAACGATACGATCGGTCTGGCTGATCGCAACGACTTGATCTACGGCGCATTCAAAACGGTTGCTTCCTGGTTCGGCACGCCAAACAACTGGGGTGAGAAGGATGGCCAACTGCAGCCAGACTTCATGTTCCCGCAATACCTTGAATCGATGGATTACATGAAGAAAATTCGCGACGATAAGCTGATGAACCAAGATTTCCTCGCAACGAGTAAGACGGACCAAACCAAGCTGTTCACAAGCGGCAAAGCTGGCGTATACATCGGCAGCATGCAAGACGTTGATTCGCTCAACAAAGACTTGATCAAGAACGTGCCTACGGCAGTCGTTGATACAGCGGCACTGATCAAAGGACCTGAAGGTCAACAATCGACCTGGTCGATTCCTGGCTACAACAACGTTGTACTGTTCCCGAAATCGGCGGTCAAAGACGAGGCTGAGCTGAAGAAGATCCTCGCGTTCTTTGACAAAATGATGACGCCGGAAGTTGCAAACGTGATGTATTGGGGCATTGAAGGTACTCACTACACGGTTGAAGACGGCAAAGCGAAAGTGTCTGACGACAAAGAGAAGGTTGAACGTGAGGTTAAAGGCTTCAAGGACAGCGTAATCGGCGAGCCGGAAACAAACGGCATGTACGAGCCTCTCAATACGCTGCCAGCCCGCATCCATGCGGATTCGGAGCTGATCCCAGCCAACGAGAAAATCGCAATTGCTGACCCAACGGCAGCGCTTGACTCTGCAACGTTCGCTGAGAAAGGCGCCCAACTGCAAGAGATCATGACGGATGCGACCTACAAATATATGTATGGTCAAATCGACCAAGCCGGCTTCCAGAAAGCAATCGATGATTGGAAGAGCCGCGGCGGTCAAGCGATGATCGACGAGTATAACGCATCGAATAAGTAATCATTTATATTCGCTATTAGCAACTGTTAAGTGAATGCAAAGGTTTGGTGGGCTGTTCGACCACGGGCAGCCCCCGATCGCTTCACGAATCAACGTCAGAGGGGGATCAGCATGGAACAAGTGGTTGAGATGCCAGAGATGAAGCCGATGCCTCGCCGCGAACATGCGCTAGCCAAGCGCGTATGGCGGAACAAGTGGCTGTACATCATGATCGCGCCTGGTTTCTTGTATTTTCTTATCTTCAAATACTTCCCGATGTTCGGCCTTATCATCGCCTTCGAGGACTATAAGCCTTATCCCGGCAAAGGGATAACGGGCAGTGAATGGGTTGGCCTTGAGCACTTCCGCAGACTGTTCAGCGAGCCTGATTTTTTGAACATTTTGCTCAATACGTTGACCTTGTTCGCCATGAATCTAATCTTCTTCTTCCCGATACCGATTATCTTATCTCTCATGCTTAATGAGGTGCGACTATCGATCTTTAAGCGGACGTTCCAGACGCTCGTGTATCTGCCTCACTTCATGTCTTGGGTTATTATCGTGTCGATCAGCTTCGTCATGCTGACGATGGATGGCGGTATTATGAACTCCTTGCTTGAATATTTCGGCTTTGACAAAATCAACTTCCTGCTTAGTCCAGACTGGTTCCGTCCTGTGTACATCATTCAGGTGATATGGCGTGAAGCCGGATGGGGAACGATTATTTACTTGGCAGCAATCGCATCGATCGATCCGCAGCTGTACGAGGCGGCACGCATGGACGGTGCCGGACGGCTCCGCCAAATGTGGCATGTCACACTTCCATCGATCCGCAGCGTTATCGTCGTGCTGCTTATCCTCAAGATCGGCGATGTGCTGGAACTTGGCTTTGAACATGTCTATCTGCTGCTCAACTCCATGAACCGTGATGTGGCAGAGATCATTGATACGTATGTGTATACAGCGGGTCTGCGGCAAGGTCAATTCAGCTATAGCGCAGCTATCGGTCTGTTCAAGTCCGTCATCGGACTCGTACTCGTCTTATTCGCGAATCGTATGGCGAAGCGTATGGGCGAGGAAGGCATCTATTGATCGTTACTATATATTGAAGGAGGTGGGCCATCATGGTGGAAGATCGGAAGCTGGGCAATCGGATGTTCTCCGCGGCCAACTATTTGCTGCTCACCCTGATCGCTCTCATCACAATACTGCCATTCATCCATATCGTGGCAGGTTCATTTACAACAAATGCGGAGCTTGCGGCGAAGAAATTCGTGCTTATTCCAACGCAGTGGAGCTTCGATGCGTACACGTTCATTTTCTCAACGAATACGATTATGCGTGCGATGGCCGTATCGGTTGGCGTGACCTTGTTCGGTACGCTGTTCAGTATGCTGCTCACATCACTCATGGCTTACGGGCTTGCGCGCCGCGACTTGGACGGACGTCTTTTCCTTAACTTGTTCGTCGTTATTACGATGCTGTTCCACGGGGGGCTCATTCCAACCTTTATCGTTGTCAAAAATCTCGGGCTCATCAACAGCTACGCTTCGTTGATTCTGCCAGCAGCGATCAGTGCGTTTAATATGATCATTCTGCGCAGCTTCTTCCAGAACATCCCGGACGGGCTGGAAGAGTCCGCTCGAATTGATGGCTGCAGCGACTTCGGAACGTTGTTCCGAATCGTATTGCCGCTGTCGATGCCAGCATTGGCAACGATCTCACTGTTCTATGCCGTCACCTATTGGAATACCTACTCGAACGCTATCTTTTACCTAACCGACAGTGACAAATGGCCGATTCAAGTGCTGCTGCGTCAGATCGTCGTGCTCGCGAGCGGATTCGAATCTGACTCAAGCTTGGATAGTACGGTTCCGCCGCCGGATCAAGCGGTGAAGATGGCGGTAATCGTCGTATCGACGCTGCCGATTCTGATTGTTTATCCGTTCTTGCAGAAGCATTTTGCCAAGGGAGCATTGGTAGGTTCGATTAAAGGATAATGAGAGATGGAGTGGAACTTCTATGAATAGACCAAATGAAATGCGGCCGCTTGAATGGGCAGCAACGGCTTGCGATTCCATCATAAGTCGTTATGCGCCAATCGAGCTGCCGCCGGCACACCGGTGGCATTATCACCAGGGCGTGTTCTTAAGCGGGATGGAAATGCTCGCGAGAGCCGCTTCCGAGGAGCGGTATTCGCGTTACATACAAGGCTATGTCGATGAGCTGGTGGATGCGAACGGCAATCTTTATTTCGCTCGCGACGAGTTGGATGCCATTCAAGCTGGCCTGCTGTTATTTGATCTCGATGCCCGAGTTGGTGGAGGGGGCAAATACCGGACGGCTGCGAGCAAGCTGCGGCGCTTGTTCGATACGTTGAATCGCAACTCGGAGGGCGGATTCTGGCACAAGGATAAATATCCGTATCAAATGTGGCTGGACGGCCTCTATATGGGCGGGGTATTCGCACTCAAATATGCGAATGCGTATGGCGATCATGAACTGCGAGATATGGTGCTGCATCAAGAACGGCTTATGCGGCGGTTTATGTCAGATGAGCGAACAGGTCTGTTATTCCATGCCTGGGACGAGTCTCGGCGCATGTCTTGGGCTGATCCGGATACCGGCTGCTCGCCGGAGCTGTGGGGGCGGTCGATTGGTTGGTACGGCCTTGCGCTATCGCAATTTATCGATTGCTTGCCAGAGGGGCATGCTGGTCGAACGGAGCTGTTGCAAGCGCTGGCCCGCTTCGTTCAGTCCATTATCCAATTCCAGGACCCGAATAGTGGACTTTGGTTCCAAGTCGTCGACAAAGGTCATCTGCATGATAACTGGCTGGAAACCTCCTGTTCTTGCTTGTTTATCTATGCCATCGCCAAAGCTGTCAAATTTGGAATCGTGTCGGAGAGCTGCGCTGAAGCGGCGGTACGAGGATACAAGGGACTGTTCGATTTTGTGAAAATGGATGAAGCCGGACGATTCGTGTTGACCGGTATTTGTATCGGCACATCAGCAGGTGATTACAATAGTTACGTCACTCGACCGACAAGCGAGAACGATCTTCACGGCGTAGGCGCCTTTGTGATGGCTTGCGTAGAGGTCGAATCGCTCGTATAATGAATCCATAACTGGATAGGAACGTGATGGGAAAGAATCCCGGTATGAAGTGCTGTTACCAGCGCTCTCTGCCGGGATTTTTCTCGTTCTCAAATAGGAAGGGGATGGATATGGATACGATTTCGATGCACAAGGGCGGTATGATGCCTTTAGAAGCAGGGATGATGATCGGAGGACGATACCGAATCGCAGGTGTAATCGGACGAGGCGGTATGGGCGTTGTGTACGCGGCGGAGGACACCCGATTGCAGGGCAAGCTGCGGGCAGTGAAGGCTGCTGGCCGTCTAGGCTTTGACTATGACATGTGCGCGGAAGAAGCCCGCATGTTGATGAGACTGAGCCACCCGAACGTTCCGCAGATCGTCGATTATTTTCCTCCCGATACAACAGGTGTTGAATATGTCGTTATGGACTACGTGCATGGGGAAACGGTCGCAAAGAGGCTCAGCCATTATCATGGCAGGATGCCCGTACAAGAGATCGTATCCATTGGTATTCAGTTGTGCGGAGCGCTGTCTTATCTTCATGAGCAGACACCGCAGATCATCCATCGAGATTTGAAGCCGTCTAATGTCATGATCGATAAGAACGGACATGTGCGGTTGATTGATTTTGGAATTGCGCGATTCTATAAGGAGGGTATGCGCTTCGATACCGTTCTGCTTGGTACGCCTGGCTTCGCTGCTCCTGAACAAGAAGGGATCGGTCAGAGCGATGCGAGAACGGATGTGTACGGTCTAGGTGCATTGCTCTTCTTTCTATTAAGCGGAGGACGCACGTATACCTCATCGCATACAAAACTGCTTGATTCGTACGAGCTTGCAATCGATGTTCCTCCAACCTTAATTGCAGCGGTTCATCGAATGCTGCATGCGAATCCGTCTATGCGCTTCCCCTCGATGCGTCAGGTCGAAGAAGTACTTGCCGATGCCCTGCCGATTGGACGGTCTGTGAATCGGATGCTGGGTGGCCGCGGCGTGAGTACTAGACTACCAAACTTATCGGTTGTACTATCGGCGGCACCTGGAGCGGGTTCGACATTCGTGACCATGACGTTAGCCAGGTTGCTGGCGGGTGAAGGGGCCGCTGTTTCCGCCATAGAGTCTGCCGGCTATGCGCCTGAATGGCATGCATGGCTGAACGGATCTCGCGATGGCGGCACCATTAATCCTGCATCTGACGGCGTCTATTACCGCTTGGAGCAGCCGTTAATTGATTGGTATTGTCAGTCGCCGGAGAGACCGCCTTCGCGAGCGGATGAGGAGGCGGCATTCCGCTTACTCGTCGAACAGGCATCGGCAGTTCGTAAGACGCTGCTTGATCTTTCCTCCGGCTGGCATGAGCGAAGCAGCCTTGATTGGATGGGCAGAGCTTCTACTATTATTATCGTAGCTGATCCGAATCCAGCAAGATGGTCTGCCGTTCGGCTGCGGCAGCTGATGGCTGAGCTTGTAAAGGCGCGGGGAGAAGGAGCAAAGGTGCTTTGGATTGCGAATAAGGACGTGAAGTTTGAGCAGCGACGCGATTGGTTGTCCATGTTTCCCGAACAGCCAGCGGCATCCGTTCCGTATATCCCGCATGAGGTATGGATGAAGCTGCTGTGGGATGGTCGATGGGTAACGGATGTATCTGCCTATCGCAAATCAATAACTGCTTCATTGAAACAGGTGTTGGCTGTCGTATCCGGCGAGAAATGACAGCATCTGCGGCATTTGGTCATCCACAACGTTGCTTCGATATGGTACAATAAGTCCGGCGCGTGCATGCTTTAAGGCGCATTATTCAACTATATTAGATGAGGGAACGGAGTTTAATACATGAGTTTATTGACTGTCGAAGATTTATCACATACGTTTGGAGATCGGACGCTGTTCAAGAACGTGTCCTTCCGGCTGCTGGCTGGTGAACATGTCGGACTCGTCGGTGCGAATGGTACTGGCAAATCGACGCTGATGAATATTTTGACGGGATCGCTTCTGAAGGATAGCGGTCGCGTAGAGTGGACACCGAAGGTCCGCTACGGTTATTTGGACCAGCATACGAAGCTGACACCAGGCAAGACGATTCGTGACGTGCTGAAGGATGCTTTCCTTCCGCTGCTGGAATTGGAACAAGAACTGAATGATATCGCCGGCCAGATGGCTGATGCTGACCCGGATACGCTGGAGCAGCTGCTTGAGCGTATGGGCGAAATTCAAGAAGCGCTTGATATCGGCGATTTCTATATGCTTGATGTAAAAGTTGAAGAGATGGCGAATGGCCTCGGCCTTAATGCGATTGGTCTCGAGCGCGACGTTGCTGCGCTTAGCGGTGGTCAACGTACAAAGGTACTGCTTGCAAAGCTGCTGCTGGAGAAACCGACGGTTCTGCTGCTCGACGAGCCTACCAACTACTTGGACGAAGAGCATATTACGTGGCTGACGAACTATCTGCAATCGTACCCTTATGCCTTTGTCCTCATTTCTCACGAAACGAGCTTCATGAATGCTGTTGTTGACGTAGTGTATCATCTTGAATTTGCACGCTTGACGCGTTACACAGGCAACTACGAGAAGTTCCTCCAAATGGCGGATATTAATAAAAATCAGCATATTGATGCTTACGAGAAGCAGCAGGAGTTTATTAAGAAACAGGAGGACTTTATTCAGCGCAATAAAGCCCGCTATTCGACATCCGGCCGCGCGAAGTCTCGCGAGAAGCAACTGGACCGTATCGAACGCATTGATAAGCCGGAAGAAGCGCAGAAACCAACGTTCGGCTTCAAAGAAGCGAGAACGAGCGGCAAAACAGTCTTCGAAGCGAAGGGACTGTCGATCGGTTATGATCGTCCGCTATTGCCCAAGATGGATGTTCTCATCGAACGCGGCGATAAAGTCGCAATCGTCGGCTGCAACGGCGTTGGTAAGTCGACGCTGCTGAAGACGATCCTTGGTGTTATTGAGCCGCTCGAAGGTAAGACGTATCGTGGCGATTTCTTGCACCCCGCTTATTTTGCCCAAGAAGTGAAAGCTCCGGGTCTTACACCGCTTGACGATGTATGGAACGAGTTCTCGAGCTTGAACCAACACGAGGTACGTGCCGCACTCGCACGCTGTGGACTGAAGAACGAGCATATTACGCGTTCACTGAATCAGCTCAGCGGTGGTGAGCAGGCGAAGGTTCGTCTGTGTAAGCTAATGATGCGCGAGAGCAACTGGATTCTATTCGACGAACCAACGAACCACTTGGACGTTGTAGCGAAGGAAGAATTGAAGCGTGCATTGAAGGAATTCAAAGGCACCGTCGTGCTCGTTTCCCACGAACCTGACTTCTATGAAGATTGGGTCACGAAAACTTGGGATGTCGAATCGTGGTCGCTTCAGCCACATTAAGGCATACTAATTGTATATTGCGCGATAAACCTCAGAGACAAGGTGAAACGGCTATCGTCGTCCTTTTAAAACGGCACAGTGCGTTTCATTCCAGAGAAATCCAAGCGTGAGTAATGGATGAATCTAATACTCACGCTTGGGTGAGAGGGCAGGTGAAGCTTACTTGAATGAACGAATTCTGGTTATTGAAGATGAAGAGGGCATATCGCGTGTCCTTCAACTAGAGCTGGAGCATGAGAGCTATACGGTTGGTGTTGCTGGCGATGGCCGAACCGGGCTCGAAATGGCGCAAACCGGCAATTGGGATTTGGTGCTGCTTGATGTGATGCTTCCCGGCTTGAACGGCATCGAGGTGCTTCGCCGTCTTAGACAGGGCGGGAACACAGTTCCTGTCATTCTGCTGACAGCAAGAGATACGGTTCCAGATAAAGTAAGCGGCTTCGAGCATGGTGCAAGTGACTATGTCACAAAGCCTTTCGCCATGGAGGAGCTGCTTGCTCGTGTCCGGAACATTCTGCGCATCTTCGCTCAGCACTCGAAGGAAGCTGAAGGATCTGACCTAATCAAGGTTGGAGATCTGACGATCGAGCTTCGTACACGGAAGGTGTTCCGCAAAGAGTTGGCGGTTGATTTGACACCACGTGAGTTCGAACTGCTGGTATATTTGGCAGAGCATAAGAATGAAGAGAAGTCGCGTGAAGATATTTTGTCTGAAGTATGGGGATATGATTTCATTGGCGAAACCAATCTGGTCGACGTCTATATCCGATACTTACGGCAGAAGATCGACAAGGGCTTCCGGTATAAGCTTATCCATACCGTACGTGGTGTAGGCTACATGCTGAAGGAGCCGAATGGATGACGCTTCGAAAACGATATACGTTATTCACGATCTTCTGGATTATCTTCATCTTGCTGTTATTCAACATCTTCGTGTACTTGTTCGTTATTAATATTACGACGCGTAGCGAAGAGCAGTCGCTGACCGATAAGGTGAAGCTGCTGCTGGAGAATACGCATCCTGAGCAGCTTGCGACCTATAAGGACCCCGGACTGCTGAATGATTTCTACAATGTGAACGAGCTTATTCGCATCGTGGCTCCGTCTGGCGATATATGGAGCGAGGAAGGCTCGGACAAGGAATTGCTCAGTCAACCAGCGGTGTACTACCGATCCCATGATTCGGGCTTAATGACGATCGGCGGGAAAAGAGTGCTGTATATGCGGGTCCCGTTGTACGAAGGACCGATTCAGGTTGCGAGTCTCGAGATTATGCGTAAGATGAATACGCTCGATACGTACTTGCAAATTCTCGTTGTCGCTCTTGCTGTCACAAGCGCTGGCGCCATTTTATTCGCGATCTTCGGCACCTATTGGTTTACATCAAGACTCACCTCGCCGATTCAGCAGATGGTATCAACGATGCGGGAGATCGATCGAAGCGGTAAGCTTCGCAAGATTGAGTCGAAGCCCGAGGACGATTCAGCCGAGATGCAGCAGTTAGTCCGGGCATTCAATCAAATGATCGAACGGCTTGATCGGACCTTTGCTCGTCAGAAGCAATTCGTCGCTGATGCATCGCATGAGCTGAAGACACCACTAACGGTAATCGGCAGCTATGCGGGTATGCTGAAGCGTTGGGGCAGAGATGATGCTGCGGTTCGCGATGAGGCAATTGAGTCGATTGCACGCGAGGTTGAGCGGCTGCAGAACCTGACGAAGTCGATGCTGACACTTGCTGACGCGGAGCAAGAAGACTGGCTGAATCTCGAAACCTTTGATCTTGTTCCCATTGTGGACGAGCTGTCAGAGATGATGCATGTTACCTTCGGACGGACGGTACGGGTGAATGCGGCGAACGGCAGTGTGTTCATGAAGGGCGATCGGGATAAGATCCGTCAACTGTTCGTAATCTTAATCGATAACGCCATTAAATACAGTAAGGACACGATCGATGTTACCGTTAGCTCCGTGAAGCAGATGGTGCGTGTTTACGTGACGGACAAAGGGATCGGGATACCTGAGAATGAAATCCCTTATCTATTTGAACGATTCTACCGCGTCGACGGCGCGCGCAGCCGTGCAACAGGCGGAGTCGGACTTGGATTATCGATCGCGAAACGTATCGTGGACCTGCATGAGGGTCAGATCGATGTGATGAGTAAGCCAGGACATGGTACGACCATTATGCTGCAATTCCCGAATCGTAGAGGGTAGTTCGTTCGAGTGATTGGGGCCGGAGGCTCTGCTTGCCTATTCGTTAGAAGACGAATTAGGTGGGCAGAGTCTTTATTATGTGATAGTTGGTTAGAGGATGTGGATGAGTGATGAATTGGCGGGTATACAAAAACGACAAACCTCGGACCTACATGTCATTGCATGGAGCGTGTTTGCCGTTCTTGCTATGTGTGGGACGCGTGATTACTTAATAACTCGACGCGCTGTAATGTAGTTCTTCGACCAGTACGTCGAATCGAGGCTAGAGATCGTGACGCCGCTGCTCGTTGAAGCGTGCAAAATTTTGTTGTTGCCGGCGTAGATTGCTACGTGTGCGACTGTCGAGCTGCTGTCAGAACTAAAGAAAACGAGGTCGCCCTTGCTCAGATAACCTTTATCGACTTTAGTGCCGAGTGTGGACTGTTCTTTCGATGTGCGAGGAAGCGCGATGCCGTTCTCCTCAAATATGTACTGCGTGAACGAAGAGCAATCAAATGCATATGTGACTCCGCTAGGAGCGCCGAAGCGATATGGGATGCCGAGATACGTTTTTCCAGTCGTTAATACTTCTTCTGCTTTTGGCGTCGCCGCTGATGCTTGACCTGTGAATCCGAAGCCGAGCGAGGTAACGCCGATAGTTGCACCCAGCATGACGCTGACGATAGTCTTCATCCATGTTTTCTTGATGTTCATGTTGTCCCTCCATCGTTAGACTAAGCTTTTGCTGGATTAACTATAACACAGCCACAATCTCCTAACGTTTTCCACGAAACGCGAAAAGTGTGGCTACTACACGGTTTACGGCGTTTTATGAAAGTTCAGTGAGAAAATTCTCATGTTCATATGAGCATAATGAGAGTAAATGAGAGGAAGTTTCTGCATGACAAGGTTGACTTTTCGCGGTACAGCGGATTCAATGGGCGTTCCTCGCGTATATTGCGACTGTGAGGTTTGCAATGAAGCTCGCTTAACAGGTGAGAATCGTAGATACCGCTCAGTGCTTCAGATCGAAGATGAAGAATTGGGACAAATGTGGATCGACTGCGGGCCGGACTGGGGCCGTCAGATGGAGGCTGCTGGCGTACGTGCGCCAGAACGGATGCTCATAACCCACGCGCATTTTGATCATATTGGCGGACTGGTTGAATGGGCGGATGCGTGCCGGTGGTTAGAGCAAAGGGGCGATGCGTATTCGCCTGCAGAAGTTATAAATGAGATTAACGATCGATTCCCGTGGGTGAACAGACAGATTCAATTTAATAAGGCCGATGACGGCTTGACGTTCGGTGGCTGGCAAGTGCAGACCTGGAAAGTATGTCATGGGAAAAATGGCTATTCCTATGCTTATCGGTTCGATCATCAAGGGACGGGGCGTTCGTGGGCTTATTGCTCAGATGCGATAGCATTGTCGGAGGATGAACTTAAGCCGTTATACGGATTGGACCTTCTTATATTAGGAACAAGTTTCTATGAAGAGCCTTATCCGTTTGAGACGCGTTCCGTGTATGACGTGAAGGAAGCACTCGTTCTGCTGAACGATTTGCGCCCGGCAAGGACCGTGTTCACGCATATGTCGCATGATATTGACCTTCGCCGAGACTATGTTCTGCCAGAAGGTGTGGAGTTCGCGAGAACAGGTATGTCGATTGAATTATAAGGCACTTCATTAATACCGTGAAATAAACGTTAGAGTTAACGAAAATTGTCGTCTTGCGCTGTCGCAAAGACGCGTTTACAATGATCTTTGGACGACACCGGCTAGTGGACGCCGGTCGAACAGAATCGGAGGCAATGAGAGCGGAAGTGGACATGGACATTTTTGGCGTGTTCAGTATTATTGGTACGATTGCGTTCGCAGTCAGCGGCGCCATCGTCGCGATGGAGGAAGAGTACGATATTCTCGGCGTATTCGTGCTAGGTCTCGTTACTGCATTTGGCGGTGGTGTTGTGCGTAACGTGTTGATCGGCATTCCTGTATCAACCTTGTGGAGTCAAGGGGAGCTGTTCAAGATTGCGCTCATCTCGATGACGATCGCATTCATTTTGCCGATCTCCTGGCTGAATCGTTGGAGAAGAAGCGAAGCGTTCTTCGATGCGATCGGATTATCAGCTTTTGCAATTCAAGGGGCGTTGTATGCAACACAGATCGGTCACCCAGTAAGTGCGGTGCTGGTTGCGGCAATGCTGACGGGTATTGGCGGCGGTATTATCCGCGATGTGCTTGCGGGACGTAAGCCGCTCGTGCTGCGGGATGAGATTTATGCAGTATGGGCGATGCTCGCAGGTCTATGCATTTATAACAAATGGTTCGAATCGACGATTGAGCTGCTGACATTATTCGTTATCATTATTATCCTTCGTATGCTCTCGGTACACTTCCGCTGGCGCCTGCCGCGCCGTTCGCTTAAACATGCTTTTGTACAATCGGTCTACGATCGTCCAGAGCAGCAGCAATCGACGCAAGAGGCGCAAGAGAATCAGGCAGTTAAGCAAGTTGAGCTTGAACGCAAGAAGACGATCAAGCCAGCAGTTGGCAACCCGATCGGCGCTTTGGTTAGAAAAGGATGGTGGAATCGTTGAAGCATGTATTGTTCGTTTGTTTGGGCAACATTTGCCGCTCCCCAATGGCGGAGGCGGTATTCAGACGCAAGGTAGAGGAAGCGGGGCTTAGCGGCGAGATCGGAATCGATTCTGCCGGAACCGGTGATTGGCATATTGGCAAGCCGCCGCATGAAGGTACACGCAAGCTGCTCGACTCTCGAGGCATCTCGTACGAAGGCATGCGTGCACGTCAAGTAAGAGGCCGCGATTTCTCCGATTTCGATTATATTGTCTGCATGGACAACAGCAATGAAAGTAATGTCGATGCGATCCGCCAAGGGCTATCGGCAAACGAGCATGGCGAAGCGAAGCTGTTCAAGCTGCTCGACCTCGTGCCCGAAGCCGGAACAACGGACGTTCCGGATCCGTATTACACGGGCAACTTTGAAGAAGTATACGAGCTTGTCTCGACTGGCTGCGACCGCCTGCTGGCTCAGATCAAGCAGGACATAGCTGGATAACAAGTGCGAAACCCCCGATATCCAATGTCGGGGGGTTCTTGTGTATATTCGGTTTGTAGCTATAGTTACGACTAGTTAAGGTACGTAATGGTTGTCACAGCGGCTATTGCGTTGAACGACAAGCATTTCAGATTCTAACGGATGCGACAAACGCTAATGGTGGTTTGAAAGCACCATTTTGATGCGAAAATGCTTCAATAAGCTTTATAGCAACCGCTAGACGATGGAATTCTGCTCTACTAGTCGAATAAGCCCTGGCACAACCGTTACAGATGTGTTCTATGCCTACAACAACAAAACGCTGGAACCAGTCATGGTCCAGCGTTTTTGTTATTCTATTTGATACTTGGCGGGAGATTATCATCGATCATCGATCCAAAAAGTGAGCCAGCCCCGCCGGCAGATCCTTCTGCCAGAAGCCCCACGTATGTTTACCGTCACGCTCCAAGTACGACACCTTCGCACCACGCTCTTCAAGCAGCGCTCGCGCATCGCGATTCAGCTCGACGAAGTTGTGCACGCCGCGATCCATCGTCTCGTACGCATCCTCTTGCAAGCCAACCGTCATGTAGATGTCCAGCCACGACAAATCGGTTTCGAGCTCCATTAGATCAAGCGAGCAATCGAAGAAGGCACCTGACAGCGACAACACCTGTGTAAACATCTCACGATGATTCAATGCGATATGAAGGGAGGAAGTGCCGCCGAGTGAATCACCGGCCAGCAGACGCGAAGCCGCATCGCGACGAACCGGATATTTGCTTTCGATAAAAGGGATGAGCTCCTCGGCGAAAAATCGTACGTATTCAGCATGCCGCGATCCGTCAGGGGAATACTCCTCCGTGCGAACCTTCTTGTCTACTTCGACACCTACAACAATGAACGGTTCGATTCCTTCATCTAATATAAGCTGGTTGGAGATCGTTGCGACTCGTCCGAAATTGAAGAAGTCTTCGCCGTCTTGGCAGTATACAACCGGGTAGCTAAGCACTTCATTATAGCCAGGTGGCAGAAATACACGAAGCTTGCGTTCGCCTTCTGGCAAATAGCGACTCGCTATGACTTCTTTGTTTACTGTTCGTTTCAAATATTTGTCATCCATGTTGACATGCTCCTTTCGCCCTGCATGAGATGCGCCTCTCATGGGTAAACAATAGATAGGAAGTCCGCGCTTTTCTAGGCTTCAACTGTGACATTGTATTACACTGTAATACTATTGAATTGTTGCTGTTACATATACAATTTCGATGAAAAGTCGTCTAAAACTCTAAAAAACCGCGGGTATATCGTGTTTTTACTTTGACCATTTTCTCGAAACAGGTATATAATTATTCTATAACAGAGGTATGTGATATTCAAATTTTATTACGAGGTGAGCGTTTGCGATGAGCAAAGTGGTGACTAAACAACCGTCTTACGAAGTTCAGTCCGAGCCAGTTACACCGTTGTCCATTTTGTCGCCTGAAGGCGAAGTCGTAGCCCCGGACCTGGTTCCGAGCCTGTCCGATGAACAACTGAAAGAAATAATGTACCGTATGGTATTCACGCGTGCTTGGGATGAGCGCGCAGTAAACCTGGGCCGTCAAGGTCGTCTCGGCTTCTACGCACCGGTATCCGGTCAAGAAGCTTCGATGGTTTGCAGTGAGTACGCATTGAATAAAGAAGACTTCGTAGCTCCTGGCTACCGCGATATGCCGCAGCTCGTGTGGCATGGTCTTCCACTGTACCAAGCATTCCTGTACTCCCGTGGACACCAACACGGCGGTCAAATTCCAGAAGGCGTCAATGTTCTGATGCCGCAAATCATCATCGGCGCACAAGTGCTTCATGCGATGGGCGTAGCGATGGCATTCAAGAAAAAAGGCGAGAAACGCGTTGCGATTACGTACACGGGTGACGGCGGTTCGTCCGAAGGCGACTTCTACGAAGCACTGAACTACGCTGGCGTATTCAAGCTTCCTGTAATCTTCGTCGTTCAAAATAACGGCTATGCAATCACGACGCCGTATGCGAAGCAAACGGCTGCGCTTTCCGTAGCGCACAAAGCTGTTGCTGCTGGCATCAAAGGCGTTCAAGTTGACGGCATGGATCCACTTGCTGTCTATAAAGCAGTATCCGAGGCAGCAGAGCGCGGCCGCAACGGCGAAGGCGCTACGCTGATCGAGCTCATTACTTATCGTTACCGTCCACACTCGATGGCGGACGACACGACCAAATACCGCACGAAGGACGAAGAGAACGATTGGGCACCGCGCGATCCGCTCGTACGCTTCAGCAAGTATTTGGAAGCGAAAGGTCTCTGGACAGAAGAAGACACAGCTCGTGTCAAAGAAGAGTCCAAAGCAACAGTGAACGAGCACATCAAGAAAGCGGAACAAACAGAGAAGATGACGGTTTCTGGCCTGATCGACTCGATGTTCGAGAAAACGCCTCAGCATCTAGAAGAGCAAAAGGCAGACTTTCAATAATAATCGACTAAATCGCTGAAGGAGGATTCCATCGATCATGGCTCAAATGAATATGCTTGAAGCGCTGCGCGATGCAATGCGCGTGGAATTGAAACAGGATCCTAACGTTCTTATTTTCGGTGAGGACGTAGGTAAAGTCGGCGGCGTATTCCGTGTAACGGAAGGCCTGCAAGAGGAATTCGGCGAGGAGCGCGTATTCGATACGCCTCTCGCTGAGTCCGCAATCGCTGGTATGGCAGTCGGTATGGGTACGCAAGGCTTCCGTCCGATCGCAGAAATCCAGTTCGTTGGCTTCATCTATGAAGCACTCGATCAAATGTTTGTACAAGCTGCTCGTATGCGTTACCGCTCCGGCGGCCGTTACAACTCGCCAATCGTATTCCGTACGCCATTCGGCGGCGGCGTTAAAGCGGCTGAGCTGCACACGGACTCGCTCGAAGGCTTGGCAATCCAAACACCAGGTATCAAGGTTATCGTACCTTCGAACCCTTACGATGCTAAAGGTCTCATGATCTCTGCAATCCGTGATAATGACCCTGTCTTCTTCATGGAGCACCTGAACTTGTACCGTGCATTCCGTGACGAAGTGCCAGAAGGTGAGTACACGATCGAGATCGGTAAAGCAAACGTTGTTCGTGAAGGTAAAGACGTGACGATCATCGCTTACGGCATGATGGTTCACACGGCGAAGAAAGCAGCTGAAGAGCTTGCTAAAGAAGGCATCGAGGCTGAAGTTATCGACCTTCGTACGCTGGTTCCGCTTGATATCGACACGATCGTTAAATCGCTGCAAAAAACGAACCGCGCAATCGTCGTTCAAGAAGCACAAAAAACATCCGGCGCTGCGGCTGAAGTTATTGCACAAATCAATGAAAAAGCAATCCTGCACCTCGAAGCGCCAGTACTCCGCGTAGCGGGTCCTGACACGGTTTATCCGTTCGCGCAAATCGAAGATGCATGGCTGCCATCGCCAGAGCGCGTAGTGAAAGCAGCGAAGCAAGTACTGAACTTTTAATTCATAATCGATCCTGCAGCGCTGTTAGGGCGAAGGTCGGTCACGTATACAGAACGAGGGAGGCATTCGGATGGCTAAATTCGAATATCGATTCCCGGAGCTGGGCGAAGGTCTGCATGAGGGCGAAATCGTCAAAATGCACATCAAGCCAGGCGACGCGGTTAATGATGAGAGCATCATTATGGAAGTTCAGAACGACAAGGCAATCGTAGAAGTACCTTGTCCAGTAGAAGGCAAAGTTGTTGAAGTGTTCGCGAAAGACGGCCAAGTTTGCCACGTTGGCGAAGTTGTAGCAGTCATCGACGTTGAAGGCGAACTGCCAGAAGGCGCAACAGTTGCAGCGGACAGCGCACCAGCGGCTGAAGCTCCTGCAGCAGCACCGGCGGCTCCAGCAGCACAAGCTGCAGCGCCTGCTCCACAAGCAAGCGGTGCACTTGTATTGGCTACGCCTAGCGTTCGTAAATATGCTCGTGAGAAGGGCATTGACATCACGACGGTAACGGGCTCCGGCAAGAACGGCAAAGTTACGCGTGAAGATATCGATGCATTCGTATCCGGCGGCGCAGCACCTGCAGCAGCAGCAGCAGCTACAGAAGCGGCGGCGGCTCCAGCGGCAGCAGAAGCGCCTGCAGCAGCGGCATCTAAGCCAGCAGCGCCAGTTGCAGCAGGCGACGCTTATCGTCCAGAAGAGCGCGTACCATTCAAAGGTATCCGTAAAGTAATTGCGAATGCAATGGTCAAAACGGTACAAACGGCTCCACACGTTACGCTGATGGACGAAGTCGACGTAACAGAGCTTGTTGCACTGCGCGCGAAATATAAGCCTTACGCAGAGAAGAAAGGCGTTAAGCTGACTTATCTGCCGTTCATCGTGAAGGCGCTCGTGGCTGCATGCCGCGAATTCCCAATCATGAACTCCACGCTGGACGAAGCAGCTCAAGAAATCGTTCTGCGCAAATACTACAATATCGGTATCGCTACGGATACGGAGAACGGCTTGATCGTTCCAGTTATCGAAGATGCAGACCGTAAAAATATCTACTCGGTTGCTAGCAAAATCAGCGATCTGGCTGTTCGCGGCCGCGAGGGCAAGCTTGCTGCTAACGAGCTGCGTGGCAGTACGATCACGATTACGAACATCGGTTCCGCAGGCGGCATGTTCTTCACGCCGATTCTCAACTTCCCAGAAGTTGCAATCCTCGGTACGGGTCGTATCTCGGAGAAAGCTGTTGTTAAGAACGGCGAGATCGTAGCAGCACCAGTAATGGCTCTGTCGCTCAGCTTCGACCACCGTCTGATTGACGGCGCAACGGCACAAAACTTCTTGAATTTCATCAAAAAACTGCTGGCTCAGCCAGAACTGTTCATCATGGAGGTGTAACGAAACATGGTAGTAGGAGACGCTTCACTCGATATCGATACATTAGTCATTGGCGCAGGCCCTGGCGGTTACGTTGCAGCAATCCGTGCAGCACAACTCGGTCAATCCGTACTGTGCGTAGATAAAGCAACGGTAGGCGGCGTTTGCCTTAACGTTGGTTGTATCCCTTCCAAAGCACTTATCTCGGCAGCTCACCAATACGAAGCAGCTTCCCACGGCGAAGCATTCGGCATTACGGTTGGCGATGTGAAAGTGGACTGGAGCAAAGTACAAGAGTTCAAAAACGGCGTTACGAAAAAGCTGACGGGCGGCGTTGCATCGCTGCTCAAAGCGAACAAAGTTGAGTACTTCAACGGCGAAGTAATGTTCATCAACCAGAACGAAGCTCGCGTATTCAACGATCAAGAAGCACCGCGTTACCGCTTCAAGAACTGCATCATCGCGACGGGCTCCCGTCCGATCGAGCTGAAAGCATTCCCTTACGGCGGCCGGATCCTGTCCTCGACAGAAGCGCTGTCGCTGCCAGAAATTCCGAAGAGCCTCGTTGTAATCGGCGGCGGCTACATCGGTATCGAGCTTGGCCAAATGTACAGCAAATTCGGTACGAAAGTGACGATCGTTGAAGGCTCCGACGCAATCATGCCAGGCTTCGACAAAGATATGTCCAACCTCGTAGCGAAGAAGCTGAAAGCTAAAGACGTTACGATCGTAACGGGCGCTCAAGCGAAATCCGCTGCTCAAACAGCTGACAACGTAACGGTAACGTACGCTGTAGGCGACAAAGAAGAAACGGTTACGGCTGATTACCTGCTCGTAACGGTTGGCCGTCGTCCTAACACGGACGGCGAGCTGGGTCTTGACCTGATCAACGTCGAAATGACAGACCGCGGTCTGATCAAAGTCGACCACCAAGGCCGTACGAATATCCCGCACATCTTCGCAATCGGCGATATCGTACCAGGCGCAGCACTCGCTCATAAAGCAATGTACGAAGGCCGCGTAGCAGCAGAAGCAATCTCGGGTCTGCCAAGCGTAGTCGACTACAAATGCATTCCAGCTGTTGCTTTCTCCGATCCAGAATGCGCAAGCGTTGGCTACTCGGAGAAAGAAGCGAAAGAGAAAGGCCACAACGTCAAAGCAGGCAAGTTCCCGTTCGCAGCGAACGGCCGTGCACTGTCGCTTAACGGCGCTGAAGGCTTCGTGAAAATCGTTTCCGACGCTGACAACGGCCTCGTACTCGGCGCGCAAATCGTCGGTATCGAAGCTTCCAACATGATCGCTGAGATTGGTCTGGCTATCGAGATGGGCGCTACGCTCGAAGATATCGCTCTGACAATCCATGCGCACCCAACGCTTGGTGAAATCGTGCTCGACGCTGCAGAAGTAGCGCTCGGACATCCGATCCACACGTTTGTAAAATAATAAAAAGTTGCAGACCCTATCCTTTAGAGGTTCGGTCTGCAGTTCTAGAGGTCAGCGACTGCGAATGTCGCTGGCCTCTTTTTGCTGGGCGAATGCATACACTACTGTAGGATTCGGACGGTAGGATTCGTAGTTCATTGAAGGGGGAATACGGAATGACAGAACAAGCTGCGCAATCATTGACTCCTAAGCGAGCGTCGGATTCACGAACGGTACTGACCGACATTGTGTTTCCTTCGGATACGAACCATCTTCAGACGCTGTTTGGCGGCGTCGTGATGGAGTACATGGATAAAGTGGCTGCAATCTCGGCAATGCGTCATTCACGGACGTCTGTCGTCACGGTGTCTACAGACAGCATCGACTTTGTCGCGCCTATCCGCGTTGGCGAAGTCATCATTGTCGAATCATTCGTATCGTGGACGCATCGAACGTCGATTGAAGTCTATGTGAAAGCCGATACAGAAAACCTTAAAACAGGCGAACGGGAGACGGCCGTAACGGCATTTTTCGTATTCGTATCACTTGGTGAAGATGGCAAGCCAGCGGCAGTCCCTGGCGTCATTCCTGAGACGGATGAGGAAGTAACCTTGTATGAAACGGGCGAAGAACGTTATTTGCAGCGTCGCAAGCGGATGGATGACCGCAAGAATAAAGGACATTAACAATCGCATTGAGGCATACGGAAAAGCGGCTATTTAACTGTGAAGATCCGAGTTGGTGAATTTCTCAATCTGTCGGCGCTGTCGCTTTTTATGATACAATACAGCTAATAAGATGACAGGCAGATCGATGGGAGATTGATGAGATGAGTCGCAACGAAGATCAATATTTGCAGCTATTGAAGCATGTGCTGGAGCATGGTACACGCAAGGATGACCGTACGGGAACGGGGACGATTTCGACCTTTGGTTACCAGATGCGATTCGATTTGCAGGAAGGCTTCCCGCTGCTGACAACAAAACGTATCGCGTTCAAAACGAATATTGTGAGCGAACTATTGTGGTTCATGAAAGGCGACACGAATATTCGCTATTTGCTGCAGCATAACAATAATATTTGGAATGAATGGGCGTTCAAGCGTTGGGTTGAGAGCGAAGCGTATGACGGCCCTGACATGACGAATTTCGGGCTTCGATCGCAGACAGACGAGTCGTTTGCCCTTCAATATAATGAGCAGATGGAACGCTTCAAGCAGCTTGTGCTCACCGATGATGCGTTTGCAGCCCAGTATGGCGAGCTAGGCGACGTCTACGGCAAGCAATGGCGTGCCTGGCGCACGACGCAAGGCACGACGATTGATCAGCTTCAGGATGTCATTGAGACGATTAAACGCAATCCTGATTCGCGTCGATTGATTGTGTCGGCATGGAATCCGGAAGACGTGCCGACGATGGCGCTGCCTCCATGCCATACGCTGTTCCAGTTCTATGTGGCTGACGGGAAACTGAGCTGCCAGCTCTACCAGCGCAGCGCCGATATTTTCCTTGGTATTCCGTTTAATATTGCAAGCTATGCGCTGCTTACTCATCTTATCGCACACGAATGCGGACTTGAGGCAGGCGAATTCGTTCATACGCTAGGGGACGCACACATCTACGTTAACCATATGGAGCAAATTCAAGAACAGTTGAGCCGTGAGCCAAGAGAGCTGCCGAGGTTGAAGTTGTCGGGTGATTGGACATCTGTGTTCGATGCCGATGTAGCGAATATTTCGCTTGAGGGCTATGATCCGCATCCAACGATCAAAGCACCGGTAGCGGTGTAATTCGACGCGCAGCGGACAGGAGAGTGGGTACAATGAGTCAAATCACGATGATCTGGGCGATGGACCAGAATCGCGGTATCGGCATTGAGAACCGAATTCCGTGGCGCTTGCCAGCGGACATGGCATTTTTCAAATCTTATACAACTGGAAAGACTGTAGTAATGGGACGCAAAACATTCGAGTCATTCCCGAAAGCACTGCCGAATCGTCGCAATGTCGTGCTTTCGCGTAATAGCGATCTAGTACTGGAAGGTGCAGAGGTCGTCACTTCTGTCGAAGAGGTATTGCAGCGCTATGGCAGCGAGGAAGAGCTTGTTGTCATCGGCGGTGCCGAAATTTATCAATTGTTCTTGCCTTATGCCAATAAATTGCTAGTCACTGAAATTGACGAAACGTTCGCAGGTACAGATGCCTTCTTCCCTGCGTATGATGAAAGTCAGTGGGTGCTTACGGATCGGAGAAATGGCGAACAAAATGAGAAAAACCCGTACATTTACCGCTTCTTGACGCTTGAACGGTCGTGATTACGGTTTGTTCCAGTGAGTGGTAATTGGCTCCCAAATGTATAACGGTGCAAATGATTGTACGGATAATCCATTTATCTAGTGCGCGATATGATGCTAATATGAACCCAATTCAACTATTAAACTAGCGTTATCATGCAAAGGCTATGATTCAAGTTGCTGATCAATTCCCGAAGTATTCTTCGGGAATCGAGAATATATTGATGGGGGAGTTGCGATCATGTCTACACCAACGGGATTTATGGAGTTTAAGCGCGAACTGCCGGCAGATCGCGATCCGGTAGAGCGGATTAAAGATTGGGAAGAGTTCCATCTCCACATGGACGAAGAACATCTGCGCACACAAGGCGCACGCTGCATGGATTGCGGAACGCCTTACTGTCACACAGGCATGGAACTGGCTGGCAACGCTTCTGGCTGCCCAGTCAATAACCTTATACCAGAGTGGAACAATCTGATCTACCGTGGACTGTGGCGCGAAGCGCTGGATCGTCTGCACAAAACGAACAATTTCCCTGAGTTTACTGGCCGTGTGTGCCCTGCACCTTGCGAAGGCTCCTGCACGGTTGGCCTTATCGGACAGCCTGTTACGATCAAGACCATCGAGCAGTCGATCATCGACCGCGGCTTCGAGGAAGGCTGGGTCGTACCACAGCCACCGAAGGAACGGACAGGCAAGCGTGTTGCGGTCGTTGGCTCGGGTCCAGCTGGTCTCGCAGCAGCAGCTCAACTGAACAAAGCGGGTCACCTCGTTACGGTGTACGAGCGTGCAGACCGCATCGGCGGACTTCTCACGTACGGTATTCCAACGATGAAGCTGGATAAAGGCGTTGTACAACGCCGCGTCGATCTGCTGGAAGCAGAAGGCGTGACGTTCATTACGAACACGGAAATCGGCAAAGACATTGCAGCACAAAAGCTCGTTGACGACTTCGACGCTGTCGTATTGTGCGGCGGTGCGACGAAATCTCGCGACGTATCGATGGAAGGCCGTGAACTGAAAGGCATCTATCAAGCGATGGATTACCTGAACGGTACGATCAAGAGCTACCTGGATTCGAACCTGGAAGACGGCAACTACATCTCGGCAAAAGACAAGGACGTTATCGTTATCGGCGGCGGCGACACGGGTACGGACTGCGTAGCAACTGCACTTCGTCATGGCTGCCGTTCGGTTACGCAATTCGGTACGCATGCGAAAGCACCGCTCGAGCGTGACATTGTAAACAATCCTTGGCCGCAATTCCCGAACGTTTATACGCTGGATTACGCTCACGAAGAAGCGAAAGCTCTGTACGGTGAAGATCCGCGTGCGTTCTCGGTCCTGACGAAGAAATTCGTAGGCGATGAGAACGGCAACCTGAAGGAGCTGCACACGGTTCAAATCGAGCGTACGGTTGATGAAACAGGCCGCAAAGTGTATACGGAAATCCCGGGCACGGAGAAGGTTTGGAAAGCAGACATCGTCCTCATCGCAGTCGGCTTCGAAGGTCCTGAGAGCACGGTTATCAACGAGCTCGGCCTCGAGCAAGACCGTCGTTCGAACGTAAAAGCGAAATACGGCCAATACGTAACGAACGTTGACAAAGTGTTCGCAGCAGGCGACATGCGTCGCGGTCAAAGCTTGGTTGTATGGGCAATCAACGAAGGCCGTGAAGCGGCTCGCGAAGTTGATAAATTCCTGATGGGATCGTCGATGCTTCCATAAGAAGCAAGACGTTCATCACGATGAATGAAATAAGAAGCACGATCGCGCTATAATGCGGATCGTGCTTTTTCTTTTGGATTACATAAGAAAGATTATGTTTACTAACGATCTCGAAAGTTGGTTTTCATTTTCGACAGCGTCGTCAATATGATAAGCTGTTATTATGATGGGCAGCGATTAATGCTGTCTCCAAGTGTTGGGTCTCATAACGTATAGCAGGAAAGTGGAGGTTGCATCGTACATGATTCAATATGGTTCGGACGTTATTACAGAGCTGAAATTCGTATCATTCCAACCGACGATCGAGCGTCGTAACAATCAGTTGGTGGACATTGAGCTTATACCAGAGCTATGGAAGGGGACGCCAGTTCCGGACGGAATTACTGAATTGACGGTCTATGTGGTTTGTACCGTTGGTGGACAAATTGCGCAAATCGTGCCGTATGATGAGGGCATAGATTGCGAATTTCAGTTTACGGTGTCGGAGAAGGAGCAAATTTCGGCGTACATTTTGTCGGAAGATATTCAGGGGCGCATTCGCAATCTAACCTCCCCAATCTGAGGAAAGATATGCTAAAATCGGGGTATACGATCGCTAGATTAATAGCTTCCTAGCATCCGATTGATGCGGAGGTAGGTCCTATGTCCACCGATAACGCCAACATATTGACGCCAACTGAATTGCGCAATATAAGAGCGTATGTGCAGCACAAGTTCGCTGATTTACCGCAAGACAAGCATGCCGACATTGTCGCGGACGCCGTACGTAAGATTGTGTACAGAAGATTGCCTGATTTCGCAGAGGATGTACGTAACGATCTGACGACCCGGCTTATTCGGACTGCACTCTTAGAGCGGTCAGGTCCGGTCAATGTCGATGATATCGTGGAAGTATGTTTGCCGCTTCAGATGGATGATGCTGTCGTGTTCGAACCGTTCCATGCATGGGTAGAGCAACAGCTTCAGGCAGTGATCCAACCTGATAACTTAAGAGAAGCGTTAGCTAACTTGTCAGCCGAGGACGCGAATCGTGACAAGCCGCTGTGGCAGACGATGGTGGAATACCTTATACCTCACGCACAGCCGTTAGACCCGGTGCGAGAAGGCTCAGCCGTTATTCTCCCGTTCGTCACGAGCGCTGGTGCGGCAGCGATGATGGCAGAGGCTGAAACAGCGGACATCGGTTTGTCCGAGCCGGCATCGAAACAACGGTTTCGGCCCTTGTTGTACGGGTTGATGAGCGTGATTATTGCAGTTGGTACGCTCGCGTATGGCTGGTATTTGCAGCGACCGGATTCAGATGAACGTTCGGGATCGGTGGCCCCCGTAGCAGCCGCACCACCGTCAGTTGTTCCTGCCAAGAACGAACTGCCGGCAAGTCTGCAGTATCGCGAGATTGATATGGATCGGCTGGCTGCGTACTTAAATTCGAAGAACTCGCTGTTAGCCGAAGCGAAGTATACGGAACCGATTATTGCGGCTGCTGAGGAATTCGGGATCGATCCGCTGCTGATGTTCGCAATTACGGGTCAAGAGCAGGCGTTTGTTCCTCGGGACCATGAGCGAGCGATGGAAATCGCGAACAATCCTTTTAACGTCTTTCACAGCTGGATGGAATATAATACGACGATCAAGCAGTCTGCGAGGATTGCAGCACGTACCATCGTTAGCGCGAGCAAGAACAGACCGGAAGAGATCGATCCTTTCACTTGGATTAATATCAAATACGCAGAAGATAAGAATTGGGCCAAAGGCGTTCGTTCCATCTGGTCTTCGATGAGCAAACGAATAGCCGAATAGGCACATGACAGTTTAACGCAATTAATGATAAAATAAGACAGACTCATACAGCACCATGAGATGTCGGATCAGGAAGCACCTCTTTCGACCAAGCTAAAATACTTCAAATGCCGGGCTGCCTTGTCGCAGCCTATTTTGCATGACAAGAATGGCAAAGGAGCGAATTTCTTGAAGACACTCATCATTGCGGAGAAGCCAGACATGGGGCGTAATATCGCAGCCGCAATCGATCCGAAAGCGAAAAATCACCGTACGTATCTAGAAGGTGATCAGTACATTATCACTTGGGCCATCGGCCATCTGATCGGGCTTGCGGAGCCTGATGCGTACGACGATCGATATAAGAAATGGAATATTAACGATCTTCCGATCATCCCGGATACGTTCAAGCTCGTACCGAACCGGAAGACAATTGATCAGCTTAAATTAATTGGCGAGCTTGCCAAACGCAGCGACCTGCTCATTAATTCGTGCGATGCGGGGCGCGAGGGTCAGCATATATTCTCGCTCATTCAACGGCACTTGAAGTTAAAGCAGCCTGTGAAGCGGCTTTGGATATCGGACCTGACGCCAGAGACGATTCGGAAAGGATTCGCCGAGCTGCGAGAAGGCGTTGAATTCGAGAATCTGACGAAAGCTGCCAAGGCAAGAAGTGAAGCCGATTGGCTCGTTGGCATGAACGGTTCGCGCGCTTTTACAACAAAGCACAACGTATTGCTGTCGGTCGGCCGCGTTCAGACGCCCGTACTCGCACTCATCTATGATCGTCAGAAGCAAATTGAGGCGTTCTCGTCGCTCAAGTATTTTGAGCTGGAAGGGCACTTCAATCAACAGAATGTCACCTACAAAGGCATGTGGCAGGGCGAGCGGATGACGGACAAGGCGAAGGCGGATGCGCTCGCTGCGAAGGTAAAGGGCAAACCAGCACGAATTGCATCGTACGAGGTAAAGGATACAAAGGAGTATCCGAACAAGCTGTATGATCTCACGCTCCTCCAGCGTGAAGCGAACGGTAGGTACAGCTTCTCTGCGAAGAAGACGCTTGATATCGCACAGTCGCTGTACGAGAAGCACAAGGTCATCTCTTACCCTCGTACGAACTCGAACTATGTAACGGAGCAAAATATTCCGGAGATGCACAAGGCGCTGTCAGCGCTTCAAGGAACCGATTACGATGCGATCGTGAGAGGTGCGAACCGTAACCTGGTGCATGCAGGAAACAAGGCGATCTGCAATCCGTCCAAGGTTGAGGATCACCATGCCATTCTGCCGACGCATCGGAAGGCAAGCGGCCTGACGCCAGATGAGAAGAAGCTGTATGATCTGATTGTTCGCCGTTTCCTGTCCCAGTTCTATCCTGCTGCTGAATATAAGATGCATACGGTGCTAACAGAAGTCGAGGGCGAGACATTCAAGACGACGGTAAAGCAGCTGCTCAGCATCGGTTGGAAGATGATCTATGCCGATCAGCAGAAAGAAAAGAAAAGCACGAGCCGAAGTAATGCAAAGGAAGAGGAAGAAGACGAAGAGGTTGAGGTGGACGAGCCGTTCTCCATCGAGCCGAACGTTCCGGTCACCTGCGCTGACGCGATTGTGAAAGAAAAGGACACGCAGCCTCCAAAGCATTTTACCGAAGGTACGCTGCTCAAAGCGATGGAGAGTGCCGGCAAGCAGATCGAGGATGAAGAGCTGCGCGATGCGATGAAGCAGTCAGGGCTCGGTACGCCAGCGACGCGCGCAGCGACGATAGAGAGGCTCAAGCACGTCGGTTACATTGAGATGCAGGGCAAGAAAATCGTTATCACGCTCAAAGGCCGTACAGCGATTGAGCTGATTCGTGGTGCAGGCATTGATCTGCTCACTTCGCCAGAGATGACGGGTCAATGGGAGCGCCGTTTGAACGAGATTGCACGCGGTACTGCTTCAGACGAGCAGTTCATGGATAAGGTGAAGCTGTTTGCAGCGAAGATCGTTGATCAGGTGCGATTGCAATCGCGCGCAGCGAAGACGTCGTTCGAAAGTGATGAGCAGCCTAAAGGAGGAACAGGAGCCAAAGGCCGCAAGGGAACAACGCGGATGAAATCTTCTGGTTCAAGCGGCAGTGGCAGCAGCAGAACGTCCAAGACTGCTGCGTCCTCTGCTAGCGAAGGCGGTGACGGCGCTGTCTCAACGAAGAGGGCGTCTCGTACGAAAACGGCAGCAGCTCAACCCGCTTCTTCGGATGCAGGTGCAGGGCCTAGCATAATTGCTGCTTGCCCTCGTATCGGCTGTGGTGGCAGCTTATTTATGGGGCGTAAAGGATATGGCTGCTCGAACTACCGAGAAGGCTGCAAATTCGTTATCTGGAAGCAAAGCTTCGGACGCTCATTGACGGATGCTCAAGTGAAGGCGATCGTTGAGAAAGGCAAGACGGGCAAGTTGAAGCTGGCATTGGCTGATGGAACGCCAGCGGAAGGTCGAATTGTACTTCGCAACATCGATACAGGGGAATTAGCCGTCGAGGCTGATTAATTCGTTAATGTAATGAAATAAGGCTAGCTGCGATCTCGTTCGAAGTGAACGCGGGCAGCTAGCCTTATTTGCGTTATCGTAAAGTCAGGGCCTGCACATAGCACCATGGGCTATATCGTCTAATGCTGTTCCTGTACGTACCGATGAATCGTTGGTGGTACATCTGGCAGCTGATGGAGCGTGAAGAAAGCGCCTTGTGGCTGTACAGCAATCTCGACATTGTTATAGACCCATTCGGTATCCACTTTCATATGAATGGCGTTAATGCCAGCCGTCAGTGCAGGAACAACGTCTGTACGAATCGAGTTGCCGATCATCCAGGTTGACGAGCGATTGAAGTCGCCCTCCAGCAGGATCGATTCCAGCGCATCGTTGTTTTTATGGCGCCGGATATAAATACGCGATCCGAAGTAGCGTTCGAGGTTCAGCTGATCGATCTTCCGCCGTTGAATGAGCAGTTCGCCACCTGTATACAGATGCAGTTGATGTCCGGCCTCAGCTAGATCGTTCAACGTTGCTTCCATGAACGGATAAGGCTCTACTTGATGTTCGTACACACTTCGTCCGAGCTTCCACAAGAAGTCCTCTTCAACTGGAGAACGCTTACGACCTGTTATGTCGGAGAAATACACATACGTATCGATAAACGATTGTGGGAAATGGTCGCTCTTGAATCCGAGTACATGTACACCGGCAATATCGATCTCTGTCTGCTTATTCTTGATGATGTCTGCCGTAATGTCGGGGTAGCCGGCAAACCAGGTAAGCATAGAGTCGCTGAATTGTTCGATGACCAGGTAGAAGTATTTGTTACAGTACACGAGCGTATCGTCTAGGTCAAATAGGATGGTTTGTTTCATCTTGGGCACGACTCCTTTACAAGAAAAAAGATAAGCGACGGCAGTATCCGTTCGTTCATCCGTAAAGCCGGTAAGCGCTGTCTGAACAGTGCATAGGCTTGCGTATCCCCCTGACATCAATCTACCGTACGGAGCATCCGTAAGTCAAACAGAATAATGGATAAGCGAAGCGCGAATGCTATGCGTTGGAGGTGAGCGAAATGCCTTATAACAAGAGCGAGAAGATAAACAATCAGCGTAATGAAGCAAGCTTCAAGGAAGAAGAGCGTACACCGAAGGCGAAGAAGCAGGGCGAAGTGCCGCCAAGTCTTAATGGCATTAACAAAGAATCCATCTAACAAGATACTTCATTGTACGTGCATTGGCAGTGCGGTGACACGGACGTTAGGGTAATAGCATTCTTCCCATACGAACGAGGCATGCAATCGCTGTTCACGATGCATGCCTCGGATCGTTCATTAGATTAAGCATATTTCAACCGTTTGGCAGTCAGGTCGTTCTTAATAAAATCAATTCGTCTTCGAACATAGAAATCGAAGCTGTCTCCGCGTAGTTCCTTCGGCGCGATCGAAGCGCCTGACTCGTTGTCGATGATGGTTAACTTGCCGTCGCTATAAAATTTGAACGTCAAATCTCGGAATGGACGGTTCTTCTCTACATATCGATAGTTCTCGCAGCGCTTCATGATGATCGGCCTCCTTTAATTCCATGAAATGGATTGTTCGCTTAGGATATAGAACACTTGTTCTTGTTTTCATTATACCAAACATCTGTTCGGATGGAAACTATTTTTTGTTTCTCGTAAGATAGAATAATAGAGAGGATTACGCTTAAAGGAGACTAGGCAATGATTCGTGTATCGCACCTAACGAGGCAGATCCCAGGAGGCCCTAAAGTACTGGACGATATTAGCTTCGAGATTGAGCCAGGCGAATTCGTCGCGTTGAAGGGCGGCAGCGGCAGCGGCAAGACAACACTGCTTCGTTGTCTCGCACTCCGTGAGGCATGGACGAAGGGTACATATGAATTCGATGGGAAGGATGTATTGGGGAGCGCGTTGTCAGGCAAAGTCAAAGTAAGACGTGAAGCTGCATACTTAGAGGAATCCCCCATCCTGTATAAGACCAAGACAGCGCTTCGTAACGTTATTATCGGTTCAGTGAACCAGACGCCATTCTGGCGCCGCTGGACTGGCATGGTCCGCAGCGATGATTATATGGGAGCGATGGATACGATCGAGAAGCTCGGACTACTGGATAAAGCGAAGCTGAAAGCAGAGAAGCTAAGCGGCGGAGAGAAGCAGCGTATCGCGATCGCAAGGGCGCTCGTCCATGGTGCGAAAGTGATTTTGGCCGATGAGCCGGTTACGGGTCTCGATCCACATTCCGCTGATCAGGTGCTTAGTGATTTGAAGAAGCTGTGCAAAGAACAGGGACTCATCGTTATCGCTTCTCTTCACCAAGGCGATTATGCGGAACGATTCGCCGACCGGACATTAGGGCTAAGCGTCGGCAAGCTGCTGTTCGACGTGAAGGGAAGACGATTAACGGAGCATGAGAAACGTCAGTTGTAGTTGATTTGTAAGAATGGCAGCAAGTGGCGGGCGCATATAATGGACCATCTGAACGTATAGAAAGGTGGCTCCTACATGGCTGTCCAGCAACCGCTTGTGATTCATTCGCACAAGGTGACGCATCCGAAGACCGAATTGCATATTCCCGTCGTCTCTGGCGCTCCTAATCCGGCCGCCGAGCAGGCGATTAATACGGATATCCGTAAAGGTGTTCAAATGCTCATCTCGGAGCAAGGCTCGCTCGAAGATCCGCGGTCCGAGATGCTTGGCTGGTTCGAGACGAAGACGAATGAGAAGAACGTATTCAGCATCTCGTTATTCAACTACGCTTACACAGGCGGCGCGCATGGGATGACCCTTCAGAAGTCGCTGACATTCAATACGCAGTCAGGTCATTCCTATACATTGGCTCAGCTATTCAAGCCAGGAGCCGATTATGTGAAAAGGCTGTCCGACCTTGTTGCGCAGCAAATCGCAGAACGTGACATTCAGACACTTGAGCCATTCAAATCAATTCGACCGGATCAAGATTATTACATCGCGGATCGCTCACTTGTCGTCTATTTTCAGCTGTATGAGCTGGCTGCTTATGCATACGGGTTTGTGTACTTTCCGATTTCTGTTTACGATCTGCAAGATATTATGGATGAGAATGGTCCTCTCGGACTTATGTCTGCCAGTAATTAATTACGACGATTCGGATTTTCGACGAGTGCTTCTAGCGTGACCTCGTCTTAGGAGAAAGAGCATGTTGAAGACTGTCCTCGCTATTGCTGGAATATCGATTATCGCCGGGCTTCTTGTCCGCCGTGTCATACGAGTAAAGCAGCGCCGCAATATCCAGATCGAAAGCGTTTCAGATGGAAATAACGCCAGTCAGGCTAGCGCATCAGCTTCAACTGGTGCTGGCGTGCAGAATGAAGCTGCAGCTGATTTGTCCGATTCTGCGTATCCAGCAGCAGACATCTATACAGCCGGTGCGGCCTCGGCTGTTCTTGTCCAGCCGGACAAACCTTCCGTCCTGCTTGTGGATGATCATCCGCTCATGCGTCAACTGATGAACGAAGTGCTCACCCAAGCAGGTGTCGGTGTTGTGAGTGCAGGCGACTGTCATGAGGCATTACAGCTGCTTAGTCAGTACAAATTCGAAATGCTTCTTTCCGATGTCCAGATGCCCGGCATGGATGGCATTGAACTGCTCAGACGTTTACGCGCTATGAAGGGAAGCTCGAACGCTGCGATTCCGTGTGTATTTATGACGGGAAGTCTTGATGATTCCAAACGACGAGAGGCTGATCGACTAGGCGCGCTTGCGTTCTTCACGAAGCCATTCGATATTCATGCGATTGCACAATTCATCGCGACGGAGCTAGAGAAGGAGCAGCGCATCGTTTCACCTTAATCGATAGACCGTACTGCTGCTGACAAGCACAGTGCGGTCTTTTTTTGCTGCGATCGTGTTGAAAGCATGAAGCCGTCCGGTGCTGATCGAATTCGAGTGGTCATACAATGAACCATCGATCAAGAGTAACGGAGGTGATACGCGTTGATCATCGGACTCGCTGCGCTCGCTGTCTTCGCAATAATCTGCTTGCTGGCTATCGGGCTGGCCTATACGGCAGGTGAAAGCATTCGTGCATCACGACATCAATCTTATGGCGGATCAACGTATGCACAGTTGGTGCACGACAAAGATGACCTTAACCGTATGGGCTTTCCTCAATTGCTGCTCCGCAACTACGGCAGTGGGGCAGCATTTGGCTTATCGTTCCAGCAGCTCGGTCTAATAGCTGGGATGATTGCTGTATATGGGTTGGCGATAGAACATGGTGGATGGACCGTTATCGGATGGGGTTGGCTCATCCTTGGTTTGTTTGGCATTGCCACCGGCGCTGCGTTGGCGGAGCTTAGTTCGGCTTTTCCTACAGCAGGAGGACCTTACCACTGGGCACTTGCACTTGGAGGCGTTCGCTGGAGCTGGGTTACAGGCTTGCTTCATTGGGCAGGTCATATCGCTATGTTAGCGCTGACGAATTACTTTGGTGGTAAAATGTTGGACACATTCGCGGCAACTAGCCTTGGATATAGGTCTGGAAGCGGGACTACGCTTGCATGGATGGCTTTGTTCTACGTGCTGCAATGGCGCTTAAATCTCATTCGTGCACGTCAGATGAGACGCACGCTTGGCCTTGGTACAATTCTGACAGTCGGAATTGCGGTGTTCGCTATTGCTGGCATCGTATGGCTGATCTGGCCTGGTGCGGCTCCAGCAGCGTCATTATTTGATTCCGGCATCATGCTGGGGAATGCAGGACTCGTTGATTCAAGCGCAACTTCTGTTTCAGGATGGTTGATCGGTTTGCTGCTATTACAGCGCATGTTTATCGGCAGTGAGGGTGGGGCGGCAGGGGCGGAAGAAACGGCAGATCCGCGAGTGCGATCGGCCTGGGCGATTTTTCTATCACCGGTGTATATGTTTGTCCTCGGCTTCGTTCTACTCTGTACCGTAACAATCAGTCTGCCGTTCGTCACGAACTATACCTATCTCCCATATGGCAGTTGGGTTGCTGCAATCATGCAGCCTTGGCTTCGCTGGGATACCATTGTCATGCTCCTGTTGATCTTCGGGGTTCTTCTATCTGGTGTTCAAAATATGAACGTTATTTCCCGCACCTTATTCGCAGCATCGAGAGACGGAGTCCTGCCCGAGCGTTTTCGCACAGGTCGTATATCCGCTCGAACCGGCAAACCATCCGCTGCGATTACCTATTCAGCTGTAGTAGCAGGTGGATGTGGGTTGGTCTATATCGGCTGGATGGGTGGAGGCAGCTCGCCCCTTATCGCACTGATCGGTTTCTCGATTATCGCGATTCAGCTCGCTTGTGCGATTCCAATTGGTCTAAGGCTGCTGGGAAATAAAGAAAAAGTACGCACCAAGCTTGCGACGGCACCATGGAAACTTGGTTTTATCGGTACAGGTGTCAGCTGGCTGGCATGGGGAGGGATGATTGTAAGCGCAGCAGGATGTATGCTGCTGCTCTCTCCGTATGCCGGTGCGGCAGCGGGGGGCTTAATACTGTTCGCATGGCTCGCATCACTCGTCCGAGGCAATGCGTTTAAGCAAAGGCTGCAGACAGCTTCTAAGCGTTCTCGAGCAGAGCTTCAGCGAATTGAAAGAAAATTCGGACCCTTATTTCTCGATGGGAAATGAAGCGAAGAAATAGCATTTTTATTTCCCAGGGAAGCGCATAAATATACAACTTCGTTAATGTTTCGACAGCAGACTGAATTCGGATTGCGACAATCTGTGTCGAACTTACAGCTGGACCCATAGCATTTGCCAACGTTTGGCGTTTGCCGTTATAATGGGCGCATTGATTATGGGAAATCGTCAGGGGGATATCGGGAAATGAATCGCGGAAATACAATCGTCGCTTCGATCAACGTCGGGATGCCGGATGTGCTAAAGCACGGTAATAAAGAGGTGCAGTCCGGCATCCGTAAGGAACCTGTAACTGGTAATATCCCATTAACAGCGAGCGGACTCCCTGGTGATGGTCAGGCTGATCTTAAAAATCATGGCGGCAGTGACAAGGCTGTATGCGCGTACAGCGCAGATCATTTCCCGTACTGGGAGCAGCGGCTAGGATTTGCAGTTACAGCAGGTGCATTCGGCGAAAATTTCACGCTATCCGGTTGGTCCGAATCGGAATGGTGCATTGGCGACCAAGTTCGTGTAGGCAGCGCATTGCTGCAGGTTACACAACCTAGACAACCGTGCTATAAACTGGGTGCGCGGCATGAAACGCCTGAATTGGCGGCATGGGTGACGGAGACCGGCTACACCGGCTTCTATATGCGTGTATTAGAGGACGGCGAAGCCGCGAGCGGCGACGAGGCTATTATCGTAGAGCGCGATCAAGCAGGGATCACGATTGCTGAGGCGAATCGTGTCATGCATCATGATAAAACCGATGCAGTGGGTATTCGCCGACTGTTGGCTGTGCCAGCACTCTCCGACAGCTGGCGAGAGACGTTGACGGAACGATTGAATCGTATTTAATGGCAGTAAGGGGACTAATCGATAATGACAGCACAAGAGAAAGCCGCTCCCGAGGCAGAAGCAACCTCGGTTGAGCAGTTGTTAACCGATATATTAGGTCAATATTCAATCCGAGGCGATTGGCGGGCGATTGATCGAGAGTCTGGCATGAATAATACGACGAGGCTTATTGTGACGGACAACGCTCGATACGCTATTCGTTTGTATGATAATCATCAGGACAACGCGATTGTACAATTGGAGCACGAAGTTCTGCAGTTCCTAGCCGAGTCGGATTTCGTATTACAGGTGCCAGAGCCTATACGCAGCTCCTCGGGTTCGACGGTTACAGCGGCTTCTACCGGTAAACTCGCTTCTTTATTCCGCTATATTGATGGGAATCGTCCATCCTCATCGAATGAGAAGCACGTACATTCGCTTGGATATGCAGCGGGTTTGCTCAGCCGTGCAATGGCGCAGCTTCAGACGAATAGCGAACCGCAGTATCAGCCGTATTATGAGCTGATGCAATCGTATGAAGGGTGGACAGATGAGAAAGTTATCGACACCGCATCACGCTGCTCTTTTGACGACAATGTTATGTCAGCCATACGCCGTATACTTGCGGTAAGGGCTAACTTGGCACCCTCCTTAACGATATTAAAGAAGCTGCCGCATCAATGGATTCACGGCGATTTGAACTTCTCGAATGCCGTTGCAGTTGGTGACGAGGTTGTTGGCGTGCTTGATTTTGAATTTTGTACCGTTGACCTGCGCGCAATGGAGCCGTCGGTCGTCATGGTTGACTTCATTAATGCAGACAGAACGAATGAACAGCGCTTGAAGGCAATCGACACGTTCGCAACGGGATTCGGAGAAGCGCTGAGATTGACTAGCGATGAAGCAGAAGCGATACCCTCTCTTATGAAGCTGCGAATGCTTGATGTGTTTCTGCATTTTGCGATTCGCTGTGCCGACGGTTTAGATGCTCCTGATGTATGGAAAGGCCAAATTCGGCATGCCGATGCGGTATGCCAATGGATCAACGAGCGTCACGATGAACTTGCAACTCTATTACGCAGCAGACTAGGTGAATGATTGTACAACCCTCCGCCATATACTGGGAATGAACGGCACAACGAACGGAGGGTGAGCAGCAATGAGCACGGCACGTTCACTAGGATATAGCGATCAGGATCGTCTCGTGATCTTGAACGCAGATGATTTTGGCCTTTGTCATTCGGCGAATGAAACGATTATGAAGCTGCTGGAGGATGGGGCGGTATCATCCGCAACGATCATGCTGCCCTGCGGATGGGCGCGCGAAGCGGCATTGTGGAGTGCAAGACATCCGGAACTTGATATCGGCGTACATTGGACGATGACAAGCGAATGGGATGCTTACAAGTGGGGACCCGTCTGCCGAACAGCGTCAACCGATTCACTGGTGACCGATGAAGGGTATTTTCCGAAAGACGCCAAATCTTTCGAACGGCAGGCGGATCCGGCTCAAGTGAAGGCAGAGTTGATTGCACAAGTCGAGATGTCATTGAAGCTTGGGATGAAGCCCACTCATGCCGATAATCATATGGGCAGCCTGTATGGGCTTGCGACGGGTAGAGACTTTCTGACTCCTGTATTCGAGGTGTGTGCGGCATATGGACTGCCATTTCGATTACCGCGTCATCTGTTAACGGAGACTGGACAGCTTGCTCCGCCTGAGCTTGCGAGCATTGCGAAGCAGCGTGCGGAAGAGGCTGAAAGCTACGGCGTAGTCGTGCTTGATTATTTGCTCGGCCTCCCGTTTGCGGTGCAGCCGGAGGAGACGTACGAGTCGTATCGGGACCAGTTTATTTATATGCTTATTAATCTTAAGCCGGGCGTATCCGAAATCGTCCTGCATCCGATGGAGCCCAGTAATGAATTGGACGCGTTCCATACGCAGTCGGTGAAGCGCGGCTGGGAGCTGCAGCTGCTGCATGATCCGCTGGTGCTGCAGACGATTGAGGAGCAGAAGCTTATTCGTATTGGGTGGCGGGAGCTGCAGCAGCTGCAGTTGGCGCTCTGACGGTTACAATTTACAACGTTAAAGGTATTAGAAAGCTCTGTCGATCTAGAATCGGTAGAGCTTTTTTCATTGTCACGAACGCATGATGTGAAGTCATAAAGGCGATAACAGTCCATAAATTAGTAATATTCTTTATTTTCATTGCGAGGACATCGTGGGAGGGGAAGTCTTGGTGATTAAGATTTATTTATCCTTTAACGGTATGAATGAGCAGCAGGTTAAGTTATCTCTATGACCTCGAGAGTATTTGACAGTGAAATGGAGGCTCGATTCTTCGTTGCTTCTGATAAACGAGAAGAGACTTTCGTAGTTCCACTGCCACGAACATGGTGGAGTCGGCCCTATGAATACGCTTGGTGCTCACAATTCGCGGGGGAGAAGGAAGTTGTACTTGATGCTGCCTGCGGTATCTCACATCCTTTTAAATTTTATCTCGGATCACGCAATCTTCGTGAAGTACACGCCTGCGACTGGGATCAGCGCATTTTATCACGAGAAGAGATTCACGCTGACATTATACGAGATTTCGGAGAGCGTGCAGGAAACCAGCTTATTCAGCAAATCGATTGGTCGAAGCTGAATTTATCGCAAGCTAGCATTACATCGCTGCCCTATGCCGATAACTACTTCGATACGATATTCTGCATCTCCGTTCTAGAGCATCTAAGCGAGCGTGATCAAATATCGGCGCTCAAACAATTTCAACGGTCCCTAAATCCGGGCGGCAGGCTAGTGCTAACGTTCGATTATCCAACAGTAAACTTGGAGCAGCTGTATGAACACGCACATCTAGCCGGATTTCGATTTCCCTCCTCGGTTCATGTGAAACTGCCGCTCAATGCCATCCAATCCGAAATGTGGGGGACTTTATATTGCTATCGCCTGTTGCTGCACAATAGGAGCGATTACTCCGAGTAAATTCATAAAAAGCCTCCAATACCATCACCAGTAAGGTGAGGATTAGAGGCTTCTTCATTGTCACACGGTTAGATTAAGCATGTTTGCTTCGCGTCTCTGTGATGTGCGCCGCGATTCGATCGCCGTGGAACCGACCGGACTCGATGAACACTTCGTTCGCTTGTTTGCGAGAAGCGACTACACCCGCCAGGTACACACCCGGAACATTCGTCTCCATCGTATCATCGTTGAACGTCGGGCTGCCGTCCTCTTCAATCGTCACGCCAATGCTAGACAAGAAGTCGCGATCGGGGTGGAAGCCGGTAAGGGCAAGAACGAAGTCATTCGGGAGCTGCTCGCGCTGCTCCGGTCCTTCGATTGTAACCGTCGATTTGTCGATCTCTACAACGCGTGATTGGAAACGCATCTGAATGGTGCCTTTGGCAACCAGCGCTTCAAAAATAGGCAGCACCCACGGCTTAATGCCGCGTGCATATCCCTCACCACGATAGACGACAGTGACTTCGGCACCAACACGCTCCAGTTCAAGCGCTGCATCGATGGCGGAGTTGCTGCCGCCGATGATCGCAACCTTCATGCGCGTATAAGGATGCGCCTCGCGGAAGAAGTGGCTGACTTTGTCCAGATCTTCTCCGGGAATGCCCAGCGTGTTCGGGTGATCGAAGTACCCTGTTGACACGACAACTCGTTCTGTGTGATACAGCTTCTCTTCGCCGAAACGATTAACGGAACGTACGAGGAATGACTGCTCTTCTTTCTTCACTTCTGTCACCGTCTCGAATGCATTCACGCGAATGTTCTTGCGAAGCGTGACGGTACGGTAGTAAGCAAGCGCCTCTTGGCGTGTTGGCTTCTCACCATTGGTCGTAAAAGGAATATCGCCGATTTCAAGTCGCTCCGGCGTGCTGAAGAAACGCATATAAGTCGGATATTGCGAAATGGAATGTACGATATTACGGCTCTCGATAATGAGTGGATTAAGACCCAGCTTCTGGAGCGCAATCGCTGCGGCTATTCCGCACGGTCCTGCGCCAATAATAATGACCTGCTCTGTGCTGTCGGTGCTCTGTTCGAACGATCCGAGCATATTTGATCAGCCTCCTGTCGGATGGTTCCTATCATTAATATTGTAACTGCTAGAAGCATCCTCGCGCAAACCAGTCGGCTAGACTTGTCATAAATCAGCGTTTGGTGCTGTGTACGAGCTTTCGAATCATGTATAATAGGGTTGACTTGCACGACTGGGAGGAAGCTAGATGCGACGGCGTTTTGTTATTGAGGCGGTAATGGTGGCAACTTACGGGCACTTGTTAGTGCCAAGTCGTCCGGTGGAGTATATCGTTCCTTATTCGACGATTGCGGAGCTATACGATATGAAGGACGGAGCAGATCCCGTCATGGAAGATCCATCTGACGACAAGCATGTGAAGGAGAAGATTGGCGAACTTATCGCTTTCTTCGAAGATCCATTGAATAAGAAGAAAATTGAGAAGGCTCTGCAGGTGCCGTGGCGCCAGAGCTCACCGCTGCTGCTGAACGAGAACATTCAGTTCACAGTCGTTCACGCGCTCGACAATGCGCAGTATGGTGAGCTGTTCGATCCAATCGAGACGGAAGTGCTGCTGTCGGGAATGAAGCTGGAAACCCCGATTTTATCGGATCAGATCGAGTTCCAGGAAAGGCTTATTGAGGCCGAGATTCCAGTCCAAATCTACGATATCGATGACTTCGAATTCGCTGTAGAGGAAGGCATCGAACCCGAAGATATGTTCGAGCAAAGAGATTTGTAAAGCTTTTTATTTTCTAAAAAGGAAATAAAATGGTTGCGCGCCTGAAGTTGGGATGCTAATATTTCCATGAACTCACTTAAATAAAAACGACATTTACGAAAGGAGGGGCCGAATATGCCAAACGTTAAACAAGTTCTGAACGCTGTTGTTAGTCAAGTTCAACAAATGAAAGCTGTTGTTAATCAACAGGTGTTTTTTGCAAGCCGTCCGTTTGTTACTGCCAACAACTGGATGAACAGCTTTGCTGTATTCGGCCCTGACTTTGCGTAAACACGGGTATAACGGAGTCGTCTGACTTCGTATATCTTGTCGTCTGCGGGAAGACCCGAGCCTATGCGGCTTGGGTCTTCTTTGTTGTTGCCGATTAGGGGAGAGTTACGAGAGGAGAGAGAAGGTTGGCAACGTTACTTCGATTACTGAAATACGTTAGACCGAGTGGAATGCTTGTAGTCGCAACATTAACGCTCATGCTCCTAGCGACGCTGATCGATTTGCTGGCACCTTGGGTACTTCGCAAAGTATTCGACGACGGTATCAGCAAGAGCGACATGGGCATGGTTCTCATGCTTGCGCTAGCATTATTTGGCTTGCAGTTGGGCAAGAGCTTAGGCAGCTTCGCACAAGGCTACACGCAAGAACTGATTGGACAGAACGTCGTATTCACGCTTCGCAAGCAAATGTACGAACATCTTCAGCGTCTGCCTTTCAAGTATTACGATAAGGCGCAGACCGGTCAGTTGATGTCCCGGATGACGGGCGATATTGAAGCGGTCAAGAACTTCGTTGGCTTCGGCGGGATGATGCTCGTAGCAGGCATGGCAACATTCGTTGGTACGCTCATCTTCATGTGCTCCATGCAATGGCAGGTTACGCTTCTTGCCTTAAGTCCGATTCCATTGCTGCTGATCGTTATGTGGATGTTCAGCCGCAAGGTAGGTCCGGCATGGGGCAAAATCCGCGAGCAGATGGGTCGTCTGACGACGACGCTTCAGGAGAACATCTCAGGCATTCGCGTCGTTAAAGCTTTCGCAAGCGAAAGTAAGGAGAAGAGCAAGTTCGCTGGACGAAACGAGCAGAATTTCGAGACGAACATGCATCGCGCGAAGCTGGAAGCAAACGCTTTCCCACTGATGGGTTTCTTGGGTGGCCTGACGTTCCTCATCATGATCTGGGTCGGTGCTGTCTATGTAGCGAACGATAAAATGTCGCTCGGCACGTTCATGGCGTTCCAATGGTACACGTGGGGAATTATTTGGCCGCTTAACATGTTGGGCTGGCAGATCAACATCTTTCAGCAAGCGTTGAAAGCAGCTCCTCGGGTATTCGAAGTACTCGACACGAAGGTCGACATCGAGTCGCCGGCGGACGGCGGAATCGATGCAGCAACGATTCGGGGTTCTGTGAAGTTCCAGAATGTCACGTTCGCCTTCGATAAGAAGTCCAATGAAGAACAGACTAAAGATCTGAGCAAGAAAGAAGCGGCAGCCGCTTCCGAACAAGATCGGATGGAACAAGAGAACCGTGCCGTGATCCATGACATTCAGCTCGACATCAAGCAAGGTGAGGTTATCGCCGTACTCGGTGCGACTGGTTCCGGCAAGAGCAGTCTGATCGCCCTGCTATCCCGCTTCTATGATGTATCGGAAGGTTCGGTACTGATCGACGGCATAGACGTAAGAGATTATGAACTCGATGGACTGCGCCGCAGTATCGGCATCGTGCCGCAGGAGACGTTCCTATTCTCCGCATCGATTCGCGATAACATCGCCTTCGGACGCCCAGAAGCGACGCAGGAGCAGATCGAGAATGCGGCGAAGAAAGCGCAAATTCATGCGTTCATCGTCAATATGCCGTACGGCTACGATACGCTGATTGGTGAGCGCGGCGTCGGCTTATCGGGTGGTCAGCGGCAGCGTGTAGCGCTTGCTCGTGCGATTCTGATGGATCCGCCAATTCTTGTACTCGACGAAGCGACAGCAAGCGTCGATACAGCTACGGAATCAGCGATCCACGAAGGACTGCTGGAAGTCATGAAGGGGCGTACGACGTTCATCATCGCACAACGGCTGTCCTCGATCCGACGTGCGGACCGCATTATCGTATTGGACAGCGGCAAGGTCGTACAGCAAGGCACACATCGCGAGCTGAATGAACAAGACGGCTTCTTCCGCAGGCTGCTGGAGCGGCAGGAAATGGCGGCGGCTTCTAGTCATTAATGTCGTTAATAACCGATGGATGCGCGTAGTATCAGCAATTATCGTAATTTCATTACACTAATAATTAATAACACTAACTATTAAGGGGGGAGTACCAGTGAGTCAAGTCGAATGGGATTCGGAAGACGAACTGGAGGAAAAGCCGTTTCAGCTCGCATACGTGCGAAGGCTCTTCCGCTATGTACTGCCGTATCGGCGAACACTCGGCATCGTCATCCTAATCGTTCTACTGAACATGGGGCTTAGCCTAGCCGAGCCGCTCATGCTCGGATATATGATCGATGATGGTATTGTGAAGAAGGACTTTGAACTCATTACCTGGCTCGGCGTGTCGCTCCTTGCCTTCCGCCTCATTGGATGGCTGTTCGGCTACTTGCACACGAAGCTGATCAACTTCACCGGACAACGGGTATTGTTCGATCTTCGTCAGCAGCTGTTCAATCACTTGCAGACGTTGTCCTTCCGATTCTTCGACGGACGTCCTGCCGGCAAAATCATGTCGCGGATTACGAACGACACGAACGCAATCGGCGAGCTCGTGAACGGCGGTCTGATCACGACGGTCATGGAAGTGACGCATCTGGTCGGTATCGTTGCGATTCTGTTCTGGATGGATTGGCAGCTGGCGCTGCTGTCGTTCATTACATTCCCGCTGCTCTATCTGATCGTCGGCAAGCTGCGTCCGAAGATTGAAGGCTCTTGGTCGAAGTCTAGACGGACGATGTCGGCCATCAATGGTAACGTCAACGAGACGATTCAAGGCATGCGTGTCGTGCAGGCGTTCTCGCGTCAAAATGCGAACGACAAGAAGTTTAACGAGATTAACAGTAACAATAAATCGGCATTCATGCGTGCGATTCGGATGGAGTCGACGGTATGGCCGCTCGTTGAATTGATCGGCATGATCGGTACGTGTATCGTCGTTTGGTTCGGTGCGAAGCGGGTTATCGATGGTGCATTAACGATCGGTTTCGTCATGGCGTTCATCAACTACTTATGGCGGTTCTGGGGACCGCTTAGCGCATTGTCTAAGGTATACAGCCAGCTGCTGTCGGCAATGGCTTCGGCAGAGCGCTTGTTCGAAATTCTTGATACCGAGCCTGAGGTGAAAAATGCTGCGAGAGCGAAGGAGCTTCCTCTGATTCGCGGCGAGGTTGAATTCAAGGATGTAGCGTTCCAATACGGTCCGGATAAGCCGGAAGTGCTTCACGACATTAACCTGAAGGTGAAGCCCGGTCAGCGCATCGCCATTGTTGGTCCAACGGGCGCAGGCAAGAGTACGATCGTCAACCTGCTCATGCGCTTCTATGATGTGACCGCTGGTCAGGTGACAATTGATGGACATGATGTGAAGGACGTCACGCTCGAATCACTGCGCAGCCAGATGGGCATCGTGCTGCAGGACTCGTTCATTTTCTCCGGAACGATTGAAGAGAACCTTCGTTACGGTAACGAAGATGCGACGGATGAGCAGCTCATGGAAGCAGCGAAGAGCGTACGTATCGATCAATTCGTGAGCAAGTTCGCCGACGGCTATCAGACACAGGTAGAGGAGCGCGGCAGCAAGCTGTCTGTCGGTCAGCGTCAGCTTCTCGCATTTGGACGTGTGCTGCTCAGCGATCCGCGAATCCTGATTCTCGACGAGGCAACGTCGAGCGTCGATACGGAGACGGAGCTGCATATCCAGACGGCTCTGGCACGGGTGCTGGAAGGCAGAACGGCCTTCATTATTGCCCACCGATTATCGACGATTCGCGATGCGGATCTGATCGTGGTCGTGCGAGACGGCAGTATTACGGAGCTCGGCACGCATGATGAATTGATGAAGACGAGCGGTTTGTACGCGAATCTTGTTCATTCCCAGCTGCTCATGCAGCAATCGTTCAACGACGTGCTGAACGAGAAATCGGAGCAGCAGGTTGGGTAGGTCGGTGTATGAAGCAGATTGCGGAGAAATTCCGTAATCTGCTTTTTTCGTCATGCAACCATTTGATTAGGAGGAACGTCTGTAGGTATAGAATGACACGATTTCGATTACGCGAATGAATTTTACATAAGGAGTGGTCCTACGAATGAAGCAGAAGACGAATATGGTGATGCCGCGATGGTCCAAGATTTTGATCGGTGCAGGTGCGACAGCCCTTCTGCTGTTCGGGGCGCTCCCCGAAACGAATACGAATCAAGTATTGGCAGATCAGCCTGCTGTATCGGTAAACTGGGGTACATACGAAGTAAATGCACCTTACCTGAAGCCGCAGTGGTCATTCGCTGTGAGCAACTGGAACTCCTCCTATAGTGGAATGGAGTCAAAGGCAGCGCTTGCTGAAGATGGACGAGTTATCGCTATTGATAGCAAAGGCCAACTGATCGCGCTGGATGCCGCTACGGGTAAGAGCCTGTGGGTGAATGGCAATAGCTGGCGGCCGATGCTTACCTATAATCAAGGAACTGTTTACGGTGCGCTCAATGATGGTCGTGTATGCGCAATAAGTGGTGCCGGGAATCTGAAATGGAGGACCGCTGTAAAGGTGGAAGGCATACAATCGATTGAACCAAACGGTGATACGATATATGTAACAGCTAATATGAAGCTTTATGCATTCAATGCTGCAACCGGTGCTCTTCGTTGGCAGACAGAGGAGAAAGGATTGGAATACTCGGCTGGTTTTGGCGGCTTACAACTGGTCGATGGCGTCATCATTCGAACTTATATTGTACAAGGAGCGCTATCGTCATCACAGATAAATGCTTATGATGCGAAGACTGGCAAGCAGCTGTGGACACGGTTCAAGTCGCAGGATCCTATCGCGATTCGTGGGGGACTACTCTATTCGGTGCAGGACAGCTATAACATGGGTAACTACGAGACGACGGATGATGGTCAGATTCGTGAATCGCTGGTGATGCACGCCATTAATGCTCGCACCGGTGAGGTGAAAGGAACGCGTACGTACAGCTGGACGAGCAAATTTGATCCTACGCAATCGGTTCAAGTGGGAATTAATGGTGCGCCGATACTGGATGGCGATAAGCTGTATATTTTCCAAGGAGAGAAGCTTGCGCAGTATGACTTCAGTCAATATAAGCCGAATGCTGCGCCGGTGAAGACATGGGGACAGTATTTGAAAGATGTCTATCCGCTGTATGCTGTACATGGAGATCGGATGCTGTATCGCAACTACAATACCGGAGCGCTCACTGCGATGAAGCTTGCGAATGGTCAGGTGATTGGCTGGCAGGTCGATAATCCGGTGGTACAGACGGACATTTATGATAATGGCCTGTATGTCGGTCAGTCGGATGGCGTATTCCATGCTTATGATTATGCTACGACAAAGCCAATTTTCTCGGTGAAGGCCAGTTCCCGTTACTTCGGACCGACATTGAAAACGAACGACATGATTATTGTGCAGAGCAAAGGAATGCTGCAAGCGGTGAAACTGCCGGCGGCGATGAAGTAAACAGAGGTTAGTTTGAGAGATAGACAGTGCCTTCGGGCGCTGTTTTTTTTGTTCTATACCCCCTTGGCCGTATCTTCTTGAAACGAAGGAAAACAAGTCATCTTTCTTGGAACCTTACATAGGTTAAAGTGTACTTGCTTGCTGTATAAGGAGGGCTGAGCATGAGACGGCTAATTCTTCTGGTTGGTGTGATCTTACTTGCATTGCTATGGACGAATCCGGATCGTTCTGATTTCGAAAAGTGGGTGTATAAGAAAGAAGTCATCCATTTTCAGAGAAGTACACCATTAGAGCCCGTTAATTATAGAAGTAGAAACTATCTGTTGTTCTCGATACATGAACTTTCGGTCTTAAGGCAGCAGACGGATTCGATTACCGAATACGACTCCTACGCAGGTGTGGGCGTACTTGGCATCATCTTTCCAACTTCAGCTCCTAATATTGATGGGAGGCAGTCGCCAGTATTTTGAAGTTCGTTCATTACGTTTCGGCAAAGGAGAATAGTCGAATGGGACCGTTTGCGAAGGATTTGTTGAAGGGCAAAGTCGTTCTCATTACTGGAGGAGCGACCGGACTCGGGCGTGCGATGGGGGAAACGTTCCTAGAGCTAGGGGCGCATCTTGCGATCGCCAGCCGTCGAGAGGACGTGCTAAAGAAGGCGGCCCAAGAGATGAGCGGGGATGAACGCAACGTGTTCTACCAACGCTGTGACGTCCGGGACCCTGCCCAAATTCAGGAGCTTGTAGACGCGGTGGAGCAGCATTTTGGACATATTGATATACTCGTCAACAATGCGGCCGGTAACTTCATCAGCCCGACCGAGCGCCTCTCTCCCCGCGCTGTCGACGTGGTTCTGAACATCGTGCTGCATGGTACGTTCTATACAACGCTGGAAATCGGCAAAAGGTGGATCGAGCAAGGGCGCGGAGGCACCATGCTGAATATCGTGACAACTTACGCGTCCACAGGCTCGGCGTTCGTTGTGCCGTCCGCAGCGGCCAAGGCGGGCGTATTGGCGTTGACCCGCTCTCTTGCGGTGGAATGGGCGCGCCATGGCATCCGCCAGGTCGCCATCGCACCTGGGCCGTTCCCAACGGAAGGCGCTTGGTCCAGGCTTTCCCCTACTCCCGAGCTAGAGGAGAAGATGATTGACCGTATACCGCTTCGGCGGGTAGGTGATAAAGAGGAACTTGCTTATCTAGCCGCCTATCTGATCTCCGATTACGCCGCGTATATGAACGGAGAAGTCGTTACGATCGACGGAGGAGAGTGGCTTCAAGGCGCCGGCCAATTCAACGACTTGCTCGAGGTTACCGCGCAGCAGTGGGATCTGCTTGCCGAGATGACACGCAAAGGCAAATAACGAGGACAATCTGGATGGGAAGAATAGTTGTGTTGTAGAAAATATTTACAACAGAACAAATGTTCTGTACAATAAAAGGGAAACATATCACAATAAAGGTGGTTTCCCAATGAGTGAACAAGTTGTTGAACGATTTATTGATCGGATTGACGCGGTATTCCTTCCGGTAAGGAATCTTCAGGAATCATTGGAATGGTATCAACAAGTGTTTGGGTTTGGTCTACGCTGGAGCAATGAAAGGATGGCTGGATTAGCGATTGCACCGAATTGCGGATTTCATATCGTACAAATTCCAGACTTTGAACCTATTAATAAGTACACCCCTTTCAATTTTGTTGTGAACAATGCAGATGAAGTCAGGGAAAGACTCGAACAACTTGGAGTAGAAGTGTCCGAGATAAGGAATGGAGAACCTAGACGATTTGACCTTACGGATATTAATGGAAATATGATTAGTGTGATTCAACTATAGATTTGCTATTAAATCAGCGGGCGGATTGAAAGCGTGTACATACCAGTGAAGAACGCTGCCGGCGAACTTCATCACGCATGATTGGGACGAACATAATGAGGAACATGAGATGGAGTCTATTTGTTTTGAAGTAACAGAACTGGATGAACTTTATGACCAAATGAAAAGAGCCGGCGGATGCGGACGAGCATTTTACTTCTATGACCCTGATGGGAACAAGTATGCAGCATGGCAAGGAGTCTGATACTCAACTTACGGGAAGTTATATTTTGATTAAGGAGTTGATTTCTTGACACTAGTAAAGAATCACATTGTTGACCTTTATATTTCGTGTGAAGATGAAAAGCGCGCAAAGAACTGGTACTTAAACGTATTAGGGTTAACTGATTTAGTGATGGACAATGGCTGTAGACTTTTGTTAATAGAATGGGGAGAAAAACATAAGCCAATCGTTGATGGGGCTGTGTTTAGCCTCCAAGCTCCTGATATTCATAAAGCTCACTCTGAACTAAAGCGAAGAGGCGCTAAAGTTGATGAAGAGGTCGTGCAATTCGGTGCGAAATCTCTTGGGTTTCACGTCATTGATTCTGAGGGAAATGTAATTTTGATTATAGACCAATCGAGTTAAGGAGCATGACAATGAGTGAGAAGAATGCAGCACATCAAGCAAAACCTGTACCATTTCTGGACGAAACCTTTCAGGTTCGTCTCGTCTCTGATTTGAAAGCATCACTGGCTTATTATCGGGATGCCCTTGGTTGTGACGTTGATGATTGGGGGCATGCCAAGCGTGGCGGAATGCGTGTTCTTCTGCAACAGGCGAAGAGTCGTGATGATGTAAGGCCCAATGCAGCTTCAATAAACCGCAATGATTATCCTGCGGAGTGGGATGGGCCTGATTACGGCTGGGACTCATTTGTTCACATCAGTTGGGAGGACTTCGAGATCTATATCGAAGAAGTGCGCAATAAGTGCGGCAAGATCGCGGTAGAGCCATTCTTATTTGTTGCGCATGGACGCTGGGAAGTCAAGAACGTGTACTTGCAAGATCTCGACGGCTATACGATCGTATTGGGAACGATGCGTGGTTTGGAGTGAATATCGTACAGTAAAGATGATGTTGCAATGGAGGGGCAGAAGATGGAATTTCAATCGGAGAGAAGAGGCTCTTATCAGTTAGCGGGTATTCGCTACGGAACAGATTTCCCTGGGTGGGACGGTAAGCCCAACTGGCTAAATCAAAAGTTTAAAGATTTCCACCAACGGATTTCCGGGCTATCGGGTTTCCATAAAGATGCAATGTATTTTATCTATCACATTGTACCTTGGGAGGGGTTTATCGTTTGTACGGAGATCGATGAATACTCAGATATACCTCCCGATTTTGTCAAAATAACAGTGCCCGATATTCGATATGACGTTTATTCTCACCATGGAACAATGTCCAGCCAACCTGAGACATTTGAGCGTATTTGTAACGCTTCTCATGGTGGAGAAGAGGATGAGGAGATCGTCCATTTCGAAAAATATGATGGGAATTTCGATTTTACACAGGATTCAGGTAGTTTCAAAATATATATTCCCGTGAAGCAGATAGATGGTGAGTTTCTTTGAAACTTTTTACTGATCATTTAATGTTAAGAACACTGGAGCTTGATGACGCAGAACAAATAAGGGAATTGGCGGGGGACTATGATATTGCGAAATCTACTTTAAACATTCCGCATCCATATCCTGAAGGAGCTGCCGAGGAATTTATCAAACGTACACATGAAAGCTTCAAGGAAGGTAATAATTATCACTTTGCAATTGTTCGTAAACTCGATGATAAATTGTTAGGTACGATTGCCTTAGGAATCACGCCTAAGCATAAACGAGCGGAATTGGCATATTGGATAGGAAAACCGTACTGGGGTCAGGGTTACATGACGGAAGCTGGAATTGGAATGATGAAATTCGGATTCGATGACCTTGATTTGAATCGTATATGTGCGCACGCATTTTCGACAAACTTAGCTTCCTCAAGGGTTATGCAGAAAATCGGGATGACTTACGAAGGGACTCTTGTACAACATGTTTACAAGTGGGAACAATATTATGATTTGGTTGCGTACGGGATTGTTAAACAAACCTATCAAGAGCTAGTAGCTCGTTGAAATAACAGGAGACGTTAGTTCAGAGCTATCAAAGAGCACTTGCCACCGCGGCAGCTGGGAGGACACTAATGAGTAACGTTGTGAAAAATATTGTCTTCGGCATTCCGGTTACTAAATCGGGGAATATGGAAGAATACGAGAAAGCAATTGATTGGTATGTGACCGTTCTAGGATTCGAGCTCATTTGGAAGATGGGCATTGCCAGCCTAAAGCTAGCAAATGGACAAGAAATCTTACTTTTCGGGGAAGAAGAGGACGACGAGAACAGTATATGGTACACAGGTAACGTTAAGCTGAATCCACATTATTCTATACAATTTACAACGGATAACATCGAGCAGCTGCAATCCAATTTGATTCGCAGCGGTGTAACGGTGGGAGATATTCAAGATATTGGTGGTCCTGATCGAGTCATGATGTTCTTGGACCCGTACGGAAATCGTTTCTGGGCATGCCAGGAGAAATAGTCAAAACTAGAGTAGGTCACATAGGAGGTTTCAAAGATGATAAAACGAGAAATTGAAACACCGATAAAACCGATTGTTCCTGCTGTTTTTGTCTATGTCACTGATGTGAAGAAATCAATCGTCTGGTACTGCAAAGTACTTGGTTTACCGATTCCTGAAACAGATCGAACCGATATTCATATTTTTGGTTTGGGAGAGAGTCAGTGTTCAAATCTATTTTTACGCCGTGTAGATAAAGTAGAACCAACAACCCAACCTCTCTTTAGTCTGGATGCGCCGAATATAGAGGAAACCTATCAATTCCTACATAAATTAAACATCGTTATCGAGCATAGGGACGATGAGGTTATCTGGTTTAAAGACCCCGATGGGAATGTTCTAATGGCATGCTCAATATGATTAGCAGGCGATAATGGAGAGATTCGTTGAGATGAAGAAACCTTATATCAGCCATGTACAGCTTCCAGTAAACGATTTGGATCAGGCGGTCGAATGGTACTGCGGCGTATTTGGCTGTCGACTGGAAGGGAATTTCGGTGACTTTGCTTCGGTGAAATTCGGAAACGATGTCAACCTGTTCATGTGGAAGACAGAAACGGGAACGACTGCGAACTTTACCGTCGGCGGCGAGGAGTATCCAGTGTTGGGTGTCGAGGTTGATGATATGGACGCTCTGGTTGGGAAAGTAGAAGTATCGGGCGGCGGAAAGCTGAAGGGCTTGATCGTGACAGACGATGATGGTCGACGGTTTCTGAAGTTCCATGACCCGTTCGGGAACCTTATCGTGACACATGAGGAACCGAAACGATAGATCGAGCAAATAAGAGGGTAAAGGATGCACTTTAGGGGAAATGGACAAGAATTCCCGTTTGCCGGAGGAAACATGCGGGGCATTCATATAGTACGATAATTAAAAGGCTTGTTCCACCGGTCGTCGGCGGAACAAGCCTTTTTTGAATGGCGCGTAATTAGTTAGCTTCGGCGAATCGCCAGGATGTCCGCGCCCTCCGTTGCTGTAAACAAAGTCCCTTCAGGGCCAAAGGACGGAGCGGAGAACATGCCTTTAACTGGCGCGTAAGCAAATGCTTCCGCTTTGCCAAGCGTGTCGCCCTTTGGTGTAAGGACAAGCAGGCCATTATTGCCAAAAGGAGCGTACGCTCCTTCGTTCAAGTGCGCTTGCGGTATCGCCGTGGCAATCCACAAGCGGCCCGACGAATCGAACGCTATTGCGCTCGGCGAGCTGAATCCGGCTTGGCGACTGCCGGAGACGGCGAGATCCGTTTCGAAACGCGCGGCGCTTGCATTGCCGTCTTCTTCGACCAAACGCAGCACGCTCCCAAAGCCGTGACCGGTTGCGGCACTGCCAACCTGCGCGACGAACAGCGATTGATCAGCTGGGTGGACCGCAACGCCGGTTGCTTGTTCAAGAGCCGTTGCGCCAAGGATAAGCGCTGCTTCCTGGGCGTAAACGAGCACATCCGCTTGGTTCTGGATATCGTCCAGCAAGTCCTCCTTCAGCCTGCCGACGTTGTCCGGCACGCGGAAGGAAGGATCGGACAGCTTCGTGTGTACCGCGTCCACGGTAAGCTCGATCCAACTGCCGCGTCCAAGGTCTGCTGCGTACAGCTTGCCCGCTTCAAGTAACTTGGAATTGCTGCTGCCAAGCTGAGAATCGTATGTATCATCGCTCACGAATTTGAACAGTGCTTTGTCGCTGCCCATATAAACGACAGCATGCTTGTCCCGCGCGATTACAGCTGCGGCATGGCCATGATTGAAGCGGCCAAGCGCTGTATGCTTGCGGATCGCGAAGCTGCCGTCAGCCGGATCGGCTTCGGCCATCCAGCCGGTTGCAACCGGAACAAGGCCGGCTTTGGCCGCGCCAGTGTCTGCTGCCTGCTCGCCGGCAAACACGGTTCCCCAAGGCGTTCTGCCGCCGGTTCCGTTGCTCCACAAGCCTTGCGCCACCGTCACGTTGTGCAGCGTCTTGGAGCCGCTTGCCGGCCCCGTCAGGCGGACGCGGTCCAGCGCGGTGACGCGGCGCTCTGCTGTCACACTCCAGGCGGAGGATGCGTCAGCGCGCTTCACGTCATAGACCGATGCTCCCCGTTTGGATGGGTCGGCGTTTACGCTGCGGCTGACCCACAGTCGGCCTTCATTGGAAGAGCCGGAGCTCCAGAAGCCGGCGTATCCGCCCGCAGCATCCTTCGACAGGATGTTGACGGAATAGCCGGACGGAATGGACAGCCGATCAGCTGTTTGCGCCGAAAGCGCGGGAAAAGGGAGAGCAGCTGGTGAGCCAAGCAGCTTGGATGCCGATGCTTCGGCGGTTTCCATAAGCGGTCCAAGCCCCGAGGATGCGGCTGCCAGCGCGGCCGTGCTAGTGCCGAGCATAGCAAGGAAAGAACGGCGGGAAACATCTTTGTTATAGTTCATAATACCTCCTGAGCGTCCGAAACAAGATAGGTTTTGATAGTCTAGCAATAAGATAGCATAGATAGGGGTTCTATTGAACCTGTTTTTGACATAAAAACTGTTTTATTTCGCGAGAGTTCGAGATATGATGGACATATTGACGAAGAATGTTGCGGAAAGGCGAAATTTGAAGCCGTTACGCCGTAATTAGGGGGTTCATCTTGAATAGCAGAGCCGCTGCTCCGGGAGATTCAATATTTCTGGAGATGCTTTATATGGAGACAAGAAGGTCGGAGTTGGAAGGCTGGGGCTTAAGCGGCGAAGCGCTGCGAACCTTTGCTGCATTTCAATACCGGGCAAGGGAAATGTCCTATCAGGCGGCTTATCCCGGGAGCGAATGCCAAGTGATCGAACTGGATGACGAACAGATCGGCGCGTACCGCGTGTTTCGTGGCAGCTCTGAAGTCAGGCTGGTTGATATCGCTTTGCTGCCGGCGTATAGGGGCAAAGGAATCGGAAGCGGACTGCTGCTGGGGCTGCAGCGGGAAGCCGCGAATTTTGGCGTTCCGTTGACGTTGAACGTCGATAACGGAAACGCAAGAGCTAAATCGTTATATAGCAAGCTTGGTTTTCGCACTGTACAAGAAGGAGACGTATACAGCGAGATGCATTGGTATGGGTATGGTGTTCTGGAAGGCGAGGGGGAGAGATGATGCCAACGCTTGCCATGTACAAACAGGCAGTCAACACGGCATTTGAAGTGGTCGGTCTTGAGCGTAAGGTAGAGCTAACGCTTGCCGTCGTGGAAAAGGTCAAAGAAGACCCGGGCTTCGAACGGTTTACACTGCTGTTCGACGGACCAAGCGATGTGTTTCTTCCACAGCAGACGCTGCCGCTTTACCATGCGGATTTAGGGGAGCTTGATATTTTTGTCAGTCCGATCGGGCCAACAGCAAACGGTTACCGCTATGAGGCGATTTTTCATATGGCGATTTAGCCGGTTAGCAAGCTGTAATGGAAATGTTAAACGAAATAATAGAAGGGAGTAGTGACAAATGGCAAGTTCATATATTGGCGAAATTCGAATGTTTGCCGGAAACTTCGCTCCTGCCGGATGGATGTTGTGTCAGGGGCAATCATTGGCGATATCGGAATATGAGGCTTTGTATGTGCTAATCGGAACGACTTACGGAGGCGACGGAGTATCGACCTTTGCATTGCCGAATTTGAGCGGCAGGGCTCCGATTCACATGGGAACGAATGCTTCTGGAGGTTCTACTTATGTGTTAGGTCAGAACGGCGGCACCGAGCAGGTAACGCTAACGACGAACCAAATCCCGGCGCATACCCATACCGTTCTTGGGCAGTCGGCACAGGGGAATACAAGTAATCCTAAGGATGCTTCGTTAGCGTCTTCCTCTCTTTCCTTTTATACGGAGGGGAATGCGGCTGTCAAAGGCCAAATGATGGCTGGTGCCATTGAACCGATTGGGAGCAGCCAGCCCCATAACAATATGATGCCATTCCTGAGCATCAACTTTATCATTTCATTATATGGAATATTTCCGACGCAATCCTAAAATCTATTTTTGTGTGAATCTTTAAGGGAAGGTGAAATTTAATAGTGAGCGACCCCTATGTTGGAGAAATCCGTGTGTTTCCATTTAATTTTGCGCCAAAAGGCTGGGCGTTTTGTAACGGGCAGACTTTGCAGATTAGCCAGTATCAGGCTTTGTATTCGCTATTGGGCACGACATACGGCGGCAACGGACAAACGACTTTTGCGCTTCCAGATTTTCGCGGGCGCGTGCCGATGCATTTCGGCAATGGCGTTGTACTAGGTCAACAGGGCGGCGAAGAAAGCCACACAGTAACGACTCAGGAGCTTCCTGTACATAGTCATTTGCTGAAAGCATCGTCCTCCGGAGCAGCCGTCTCTTCGCCGCAAGGCGCAGTTTGGGCAGGCACCTCAGTCAGTGCTTATCACACGTCCGGACCGGGCAACGGCGGGCAATTGTCCCCTTCTACTATAGCGAGTACCGGGGGCACGCAGGCACATAACAACATGCAGCCTTATTTGACGCTTTCCTTTTGCATTTCTTTGCAAGGCACATATCCATCTCGAAGTTGAGGAAGGAGTATCCTGAATGTCAGATCAATTTATAGCGGAGATTCGGATGTTCGCCGGCAGCTTTGCGCCGCTAGGCTGGGCGTTTTGCAACGGGCAGACCCTGCCTATCGCGCAAAACACGGCATTGTTTTCGCTGATAGGCACTTACTATGGCGGGGACGGAAAAACCACCTTTGCGCTTCCGAACTTGCAGGGCACAGTACCTATTCAGCAAGGGCAAGGGCTGGGGCTCTCTGCACGTGTTATAGGCGAGTCTGGAGGCAATCAAACGGTAACGCTGCTTCAATCGGAAATTCCTTATCACTCGCATTCGTTGAATTACGGGGAAGCATCGGTGCCTCTGGAAGCGCCTGCTAACAGTCTCCCGACTGCGCCACAGGGCAGACGGGCTCCGCTTGCCTACATCACTGGCTTGACCAGCCAAAACACAGTCCATTTGCACGCGAGTACGGTAGGCGCGGCGGGCGGCAGCAGTCCGCATAACAACATGCAGCCATATTTGGCGGTCAATTTTATTATTGCTTTGCAAGGAGATTTCCCAATGCGTGAATAGGCTCGAATTGTATAGAAGAGTTAGTACATATGAACCCAACGACAAAGGGAGCCCTAAGGCTCCCTTTATCGTTTAATACGGGCCGCGAATATGATCGCGAATCTGTTCCTCGTAAAATTGCCGCAGCCGCTCTTGTTCTTCTGCACTGAATGGCTTAGCAGTTAGTACACCGAGGTTATCCTCGACCTGTCGAACATTCTTGAATCCCGGGATAACGCATGTGATTTCCTTGAAATCCAGCAGCCAGCGGAGTGCGGCATGCGCCATATTGCCACGGCCTTCGGCAATCCAGCCAAGCTGGGATGCAAGCTCAACGCCCTTGGCGAACGGCAACCCCGCGAATGTCTCGCCGACGTTGAACGCCGCGCCGTCGCGGTTGAAGTTTCGATGATCCTCCGCTTCGAATGTTGACTCCGTCGTAAACTTGCCAGTCAAGAGGCCACTTGCGAGCGGCAACCGAACAAGCAGCCCGACGCCGCGCTCCTCCGCCCGTGGAAGCAGCTCCGAGATGGGCTTCTGCCGGAAGATGTTGAAAATGATTTGCAGCGCCTCTACACCGGATTTCTCCAGACAAAACAAACCTTCCTCGACCGTTTCCACACTGACACCGTAGGCGCGGATTTTGCCTTCCTGCTTCAGCTTGTCCAGCACCTCGAACACGGCGCCTTGCTTCAGAATCTCAAACGGCGCGCAGTGGATCTGATACAAGTCAATCGTATCACGCTCCAGCCGTTTCAAGCTGTCTTCGCACCATTGACGAACGCGCTGCTCGGAATAGGTTTCCGGGGCAAAAATATCCCCCTGGCGGCAAAACTTCGTCGCAATGTGAATTTTTTCTTCCTTGCCTTTCGTAGCGCGGGCAAGCAGCCGCTCGCTTTTACCATCGCCGTAGACGTCGGCTGTATCGAAAAAGTTAACGCCTTTTTCCATCGCCTTGTCCAGCGCGCGAAGCGATTCGGCTTCATTAGTCTGTCCCCATGAGCCTCCGATCGCCCATGTGCCAAAGCTGACCTCGCTCACCTGCAAGCCCGTTCTTCCAAGCGGACGTTTGTTCATATGTATATCCTCCTTATGGAGCAGTCATTGTCCAACGATAGTATTGTAGCAAAAGAAGGGCAGCACGCGCCATGCATGAAACTTTTTATTGATCTAACGGGCAGGTCGAATTCCAGTTTGTGGTATTATGCCAATAAGGCTGTTATGTACTTTCTATGGAAATGGAGACACACAGGATGAGAATGTATACAGACCCTAAAGGCGAAGCCTATGAGCAGATCGTTGATTTGGCGATAAGGAACTCGGAATGTTTTGTGCTCGGGGAGAAAATTCCGACTGATGAAGAGGGACGAGGCCAATACGCAAGTGTATTGGAAGTGTTAGAGCCTTACCTGATAAAGACACTCGTCATTCCAAACCATGATATGAATGAGGTTATTCGAATAAGAGATACGTATCGCAGTCATGCCTTTTATACCGCGGGCACTTACTATATGTATAGATGCTGCGAAGAAAGCGGTACTCTACTGAAGCAATTGGCAAACGGTTTGTCGGATTGGATATACCCTAGGTTTCCTGAAGACCTATGTTTCTTAAAAGAAGGAGGCGGAGATTACCTTTACTCGGTTGTTCATGAACGGATGTATGGTATGGATGTAACAGAGGAAGAAGCAATCGAACTAATGGAACGAGTGACAGGGATTTTCATACAATTAAAGGCTCATCGGGATCTGGATCGTCTGCTGGATGATGCGATTAAGCATAAAACCGACTGGCTTTATATAAGTGGACATGGGCTCACGGAGCTGCCTGATCGAATTCGGGAGCTTACAGAATTGCGTGAGCTTCAAATTTTTGAACAGGATCTTTATCGTCTACCCGAAGCGTTGTTCGAGTTAAGCAAGCTGGAACGCTTGAGAATCGAGACAGCAGATCTAGAGAACATACCTTCATCCATAGCCAAGTTAAAAAATCTGAGAGAGCTTAGCATTCATTGTGGCAGCTCGGATCGGCCGACTCCCGATTATCGGATCAAGCCGAAGGAAGAGATCAGCTTAAACCGCATCCCTCCGGAGATTGGAGAGCTGGAACAACTGGAGCAGCTTACGATTCGATACACCTCGATCCATGAGCTGCCGCGAGAGCTAGAGAAGCTGAAGCATCTGCGAATACTGGACCTGGGTATGGGTATGATCAATCGGAAGCCTAAGTTCCTCTATGGTATGAAACAGCTGGAATTCATGAATGTGTCGCAGGATTTTAATCATTAATAGGGGGGCAGACCATGCAAGACAGCGAATTGTATGTTTATTACATTGCAACGAGCTTCCTTAGTTAGTGGTTATCGGAATTATCGAAGTAGTAGAAATTATAGATGAATATACTTCATAGCCATATAAAAGCGGCCTGCATATCAGTGATAAATCACCAATGTGCAGGCCGCTTACATATTCAATTAGATTATCCTTGCATGCCGAATACTTCTGCAACGAGCTGGAACGAGCGAATGCGCGCTTCGAAGCTGTGCGTATTCGTTACGATCATGAGCTCATCGGCGTCCATTCGTTCTTTGATGGCTTCCAGCTTTTGCTTAACGATGTCAGGTGTACCAACGATCATATTGCTGCGGCGTCCGTTAAGAAACTCAATATCGATCTCATCGTAAGGATAAGCTTCAGCCGTCTCAACAGAAGGGAAGTAGTCGAGTCTGCCACCACGATGAAGCATTAGGAAGAATAGAGAAGTGCTCTTAGCAATTCGTTCTGCTTCTTCTTCTGTATCTGCGCAAAATACAGCAACGGCCGCGAGTGCGTTCGGTTTGTCGTTGAACGAAGAAGGCTGGAAATTCGCACGGTAGCCGCGAATTGCTTCTTCGCCGCCTGGCACACCGAAGAACTGTGCGAAGCCGAAGCCAAGGCCAAGCCTCGCCGCAATGCGCGCGCTCTCGAAGCTGGAGCCAAGCAGCCACAGCTCTGGCACGGTCTCAAGTACAGGCGCCGCTAACAAGCCTGGGTACGCATGCGTTGGACCTGTCTCATCGTGCAGATAAGCAATCAGATCCGCCACCTGCTGCGGGTAGCGGTCAACGGTCGTGAATTTGCCTTCTTGCAGAGCACGAGTGGAGAGAGGCATACCACCTGGAGCGCGGCCGAGACCGATATCAATCCGGCCAGGATGAAGCGCCTCAAGCAAGCGGAAGTTCTCCGCTACTTTATACGCGCTATAATGCGGCAGCATGACGCCGCCTGAGCCAAGGCGAATGCGCTTCGTATGCGCGGCCAGATGAGCGATTAATACTTCAGGACTGGAGTGCGCGAGCGCTCTCGTTGCATGATGTTCGGATACCCAATACCGATGGAAGCCGAGTCGATCAGCCTCCTGTGCAAGCTGTGTTGTTTCCGTTAAAGCAATTTTGGCGTTTTTCCCTTCGCCGATATGGGATTGGTCGAGTACGCTTAGCTTCATGGTGTATTCTCCTCATTTCTGCTTACGAGTTATGGTCGATTGCTTCAGCCATCGTACGGTCAGTCAGATGGGCATAGATTTGCGTCGTCTCAGGGGACGAGTGGCCTAGCTGTTCTTGCGTTTTATAGATATCATTGCGTAAATAATAGTCAGTTGCAAATGAGTGCCGCAGCTTATGCACCGAGAGATAAGGCTTGCCGAACCGTTTAGCGTATTTGATCACCATCTCTTGAATAGCCCGCTTCGTCATGCGCGAGCCTTCCTTCTTACCGTTCGCAATAGCGAGGAAGAAAGCTTTTTCCCGTTTCGGCGCGTTATAGGACGTATCCCGGATTTGCAAATAACTGGTCAGTTCGTCAACTGCGTCTTGACGGAAGTAGACGGGCGTTTTGAACGTATCGTCATTTTTACCTTTACGGAATACATAAGTCAGCTTCTTCTTCAGGTCAATATCATCGACATTCAGATTCACAACCTCAGAGACCCGGAGGCCGGAGTGCAAAATGAGGCTGATAATGCACGTATCGCGAATACGGTTCAGCTGATAGCTGTACAATGCCTGCTTGTTCGTCGCCACATCATGCTCATAGTCATGACTTACATAGGCGAGGAAAGAGGAGATTTCTTCCTCCTGCAGCAGCTTACCTTCGAGCTTGGCCGCAGTATCCTTCGGCTTATGCGTCCGCTTGATTGATACCTTGGCCATAACATTCCGTTTGAGAAGCGGGTAAAAGTTTTCGTCCTCCGCAATCTGGCTCAAATAGTGGAACAACGAACGGAGCGAGGACAGCTTGCGAGTGACGGATACACGCTTATTGTTGTGCTCAACTCTCGTCATCAAGAACATACGGAACGCATCGATGCTGTCCATATGGAGACGTTCCAGCTCCTCGAGCTTAATATCTTTGATCGCAGGGCCTTCTGCAAGTCCTTCCGCCAGCAGGTAGGAGAAAAAGGTATCATAATCGCGCACATACTCCAGCAGCGAAGAGGGCGATAGGTCAGGCAGCTTGAACTGAATGAATTTGTCGACATACCAAGGCATGAGCGGCACTTTCCGATCCAGCTCTTGGCGGTCTTTAATCTTAATGACGTTCATGTCGGTGGTCAGCTCCTTGCTATGGAGAGTTGGTCAGCAGCATCGTGTCTCACTCGTAATCTTTACCATTATACGCCCGCTTCACAGGGGAGAACAAGTATTCGATAATCGGAGACGAACGTCATGGATTGAACAGCCGCCAACTGGTATAATTAAGGAGAATAAGTATTAGCAGGAGCTGATCATCCGTTGAACAACTCGCCGCTTCACACGTTTCACCCTGTTATTGCTGATTGGTTCAGCGGAACGTTCGGTCAGCCGACCGATGTGCAGACTCGCGCTTGGGCGTCGATCCAAGCTGGTCGGCATACGTTAATTGCAGCGCCTACTGGATCAGGCAAGACGCTGGCTGCGATGCTGCCATGTCTGAATAACGTTGTTACAACAAAAATACAAACGGCCAAGCCTCGTGCCGGTGTTAAGGTGTTATACCTATCGCCGCTGAAAGCGCTTAATAATGACGTGCATTACAATCTCGTTTCTTTCATCGAAGCGATTGACCGCAGCGCGGCGCAGCGGGAGCCGGGCTGGCCGGGTATTCGCTGCGCGGTTCGAACTGGCGATACGCCGTCGTCCCAGCGAGCGTCAATGGCGAAGCGGCCTCCCGATGTGCTGCTCACTACACCGGAATCTCTCTATATTCTGCTGACTTCCGAGCAGGGGCGAGCAATGCTGCGTACCGTTCAGTACGTTGTCGTCGATGAGATCCATGACCTTGCGTCGGATAAGCGTGGTTCACATTTATCGCTATCATTAGAAAGGCTCGCGGACTTGTGCGATCAGCCGTTTCAACGCATTGGTGTATCGGCGACGCAGAAGCCGATGTGGCGTGTTGCTCGTTTCTTAGGCGGCTGGGAGCCAGCACTAAGCGGACAGACTAACGTTTCTATTGAATTGCCGTCCGATGCGGATGCGGATGAGAAGGCTCCGCACCCGCTGGGCTATGTGCCAAGGCAGGTCGATATTATCGAGAGTGTCATGACGAAGGCGATGCAGGTGCTCGTGACGATGCCGGACTTGTCCAAGCCGATGACGACTCGCGAAGCGGTATGGCAGCCGTTGCTTGAGCGATTGTTTTCTCTGATGGAGGGCTGCCGGACGGTGCTGATATTCGTCAACAGCCGTCGATTGTGCGAGCGCGTTTGTCTAAGGCTGAATGACGCCGCAGGTTACGAACTAAGCCGAGCGCATCATGGCAGCCTTGCTAAGGAGCGGCGGCTTGAAGCCGAGCGGATGCTGAAGTCCGGCGAGCTGCGCTGCATCGTCGCAACTTCATCGCTTGAGCTTGGTATCGATGTCGGTCACGTGGATCTTGTCATTCAGATTGATCCACCGTTTGATGCCGCATCCGGTATTCAGCGTATCGGCCGCGCCGGTCACTCGGTCGGAGATGTCAGCAGAGGAGCGATCATCGTACGGCACCGTGGTGCATTGGCGGAGTCTGCCGTGCTTGCCAAGCTTGTTGCGGAGCGTGAGATTGAGCCGATTCAGATTCCACGACATCCACTTGATGTGCTCTCGCAGCATACGGTATCGATGGTGGCGGGCGGAGAATGGACGACGACGAAGCTTTATCAGCTCGTCACTCGGAGCGATACCTTCCGGCTAATTCCTTATACGAGATTGCTAGCGATGCTTCAGGTGTTGAGCGGGTTCTATCCGTTCGCACGACCGCTGCTCGATTGGAATCGAGATACCGATGTTCTGGCTGGGCGGCGAAGCAGTGGCATTGCAGCATTGACCGGAGCAGGGACTATTCCGAGCAGCTCGGCATTTCCTGTTCACCATCTGGAGAGCCGCGTTCATCTTGGAGAGCTTGACGAGGAATATGTGCACGAGAGCAATGTCGGAGATGTGTTCCAGCTTGGCACGAATAGCTGGATGATCCGCCGCATTGACCGCGACCGTGTGTATGTGACGGAAGCGGCCAACAGCTTCAGTGAGATTCCGTTCTGGCGCAATGAAGCAGGCGGACGATCATCGGAGCTGGGTATGAAGATTGGTGCTTTTGTACGGGAGCTTGAAGAGCGACTAATGATAGATTCGAGCGATGATGTGGACCAATCGTTCACTGAAGAGGATCAGACCTTCGTACGCACCGTTACCGAAAGTCAGACAGCAGAGTGGCTGATGAGCGCTTATCGAATGGATGCCAAATCCGCATATAGTCTGATTGACTATGCTAACCACCAACATTCATTTTGCGGGCTGCCAACCGATCGGCGTATTATTGTCGAGCATTACCAGGACGTTTCGAACAAGACGCATGTCATCATCCATAACTGGCTTGGCAGACGGCTGAACCGGACATGGCTGCTTGCGATCGAGCGCCAGTTCGAGCAGCTGCTGCCATACCGATTGTACGGCAATGCGAAGGATAACGGCATTGAGTTCGTACTGTCAGAATGGGATCCTTCGTGGCTGCAGTCGATCTGGCATGTAACGCCAGGCAATGTGGAGCCGTTAATCATGGACGCGATCACGGGCTCGCCGCTGCTTGCAATTGCGTTCCGTCATCTGGCCGAAACATCACTGCTGCTATCGCGAAGCTTCACGCGGACGCCGCTATGGCAGAAGCGGCTTCGCAGCGAAGAGCTGTTAAAGGAAGCGATGCCGTATGCATCGCAGTTCCCATTCTTAGATGAAGCGATGCGGGAGTGCCTCAATCGGTTTCTCGATGTGGACGGCTTGCAGAAGGTGCTTACGGCCATTGGATCGGGTGAGGTTGCATTCGATATCCGTGAGACACAGTACCCGTCTCCGATGGCGACTCAGTTCATTGCGGAATACGTGAATATGCGTATTTATGAAGGGGATGGGCTGGACGATACCATTCGGATGCAGCTGCTGAATGTGAGTCGTGAGCTTGCCGGAAGCGTGTTTGGCGAGGATGCTGTTCGGGGCGCGGTGACGCCGGAGCTGCTGGAAGCTGAACGTCGGAGGATGACAGAGCTTGCTGGACAGTTATCCACGTCAGACGATGTGCTAACGCTGCTGAAGCAGCGCGGCGATATGGGAACGGACGAGCTCGTGAAAGCTGGCGGCGAGTCGGTACTCCCACTGATCGCGGAGCTATGCGAGCGTGGTGCAATCGTGCAGGTCGAGCTCGGTCATGCGGATGCGGACGATGAATTGCCGCGCTGGATATGCCGCGACGAGCAAGAGGTGTATGCACATTTTCCATCGGATGCTGCTTCGGTTCAATTCATTATCGGTCGTTATGCGGAGCATGAGCTGTCGTTCACGGAACCATCGCTGTGCGAACGATATCCGCAGCTGACATTGCCGGAAGCTCACCAAGTCGTCGATACGCTGATCGAACAAGGCAAGGTCGAGCAGGCACCGTTCGCAGATGGGCCGAACGAACGGCTGTGGACAGGACGACGTACGGCGCAGCGTCTCATACGGATGTCGATCGGAGAAGCGCGCAAGCGATCGCAGCCTGCGCATCCGAACAAATGGTTCGTGCAGATGGCGATGCGCCAGTATGCATTAGGTGGAACGCAGCAGCGTGGTGAAGAAGGTCTGCGCGCTGTGATAAGCAGGCTGCAAGGACTGTTCCTGCCGCTATCGCATTGGGAAACCATCATATTCCCATCACGGTTGCTTGATTATCGGCCAGAACAGCTTGACCTGCTATGTGCAACTGGGGATGTAGTCTGGCTTGGCCGGAAGTCCAATGCGGAGCGAGAAGGCCGTATCGCCTTCTTCCTTGCAGAGAGCAAACCGTTGTACGCTCCTTATCTCACAGGATTGGATAGTCAGGACTCGACTCAGCCTGCACTGCTGCAACAGCTTCAGGCAGGGGGCGCCAGCTTCCTAACGAAGTTGGCACGCGATGCTGGTCGTACGCCAACCGATATGCTGACGGAGCTGCTGGATCTTGTATGGGAGGGGCAGGCGTCGAACGATCAGTTCGCACCACTCCGGCTGCATGCAGGCAAGAAGCAGGCAGATTGGGCTCGCTCTGGATCAGGGCTTGGCCGCTGGTATTGGACGGGCTCATTAGCTAGTGATATTGCGATAGAAACGGTAAATACGTCTCCAACAGGACTTCCGATTGCTGATGCTGCTTCTGTTGTTGCTGGAGCGGGTAATCATGCACAATCATCTGCGATGCATTGGGTGCGTCATTTGCTTGATAACTATGGCATTGTTACGAAGGAACTGGTTGCAGCTGTATCCCCATTGTCATGGGAGGTGCTGCTTCCTGTCTTGAAGCAGTTGGAGGAATGGGGCACGATTACGCGCGGCACGTTCGTGGATGGCGAAGCCGTCTTGCAGTTTACGACTGCAGAAATTGCAGAAGCGGTACGAGCACAAACGCCGCTTTCGGCAGATAGCGCCGTCACCGTGCTAGCTTCGGTAGATCCGGCTAATCCTTATGGCATCATCGCCGATTGGCCGACAGCAGAGACTTGTGCTTTTGCACGAAAGGCTGGACATTATCTTGTATTGCGCGGCGATCAATGGTTATTCTGGATTGAGAATAACGGCAGACGCATCCATATGATGTCGGATTCAAGTCATATTGGATCAACCGATGAGCGCAACACTAGATCTCACGCAATCAATCTATCAGATTCATCAGCTATAGCTGAGCTTCGTTCCGCGTTGGCGGCCATTATGCGTCGTCAACGCATGTCTAAGATTGTGATTGAGCTGTGGAACGGACAACCGATCTTGGATTGTGCAATTAGTGAAGAGCTGCGTGGAATGGGGGCGGAGCGGGATGGTCAACGACTTGTATTATGGCCAAGCTCGCTGCGCTGAAGCCGATTTGTTCATGCGATGAAATACATAACCATTAGACATTAGAGGAGATAACTGACTATGAGCATTCAATCCGTACAAGCATTAGCTGAACAAATTCGCAATAACGTTGGGCAGGTTATCGTTGGCAAAGAAGCGATGATCGACATGCTGTTGATCGCGCTGCTCACATCGGGCCACGTCCTATTAGAGGACGTGCCGGGCACGGGCAAGACGCTGCTTGCCAAGTCGCTGGCGCTGTCGATCAGCGGCAGCTTCAAACGGGTACAGTTTACACCGGACCTGCTGCCATCCGATCTGAGCGGCATTAACTTCTACAATCAGAAGCTTGGTGAATTCGAATTCCGTCCAGGTCCCTTGTTCACGAATCTGCTGCTTGCCGATGAGATTAACCGCGCAACTCCGCGTACGCAATCGAGTCTTCTTGAGTGTATGGAGGAGCGCCAGATCAGTATCGATGGTCAGACGCATCGTCTGCAGCCGCCATTCATGGTTATCGCAACGCAGAACCCAATCGAGCAGCAAGGTACGTTCCCGCTTCCAGAGGCACAGCTTGACCGTTTCCTATTCAAGCTCAACATGGGCTACCCAACAACGGAAGAAAGTGTCCGCATCCTGAGTCGGTTCAAAGGCACGAAGCCGCTTGAGAGCTTGCAGCCAATCGCAACGCCAGAGGCAATAGTTGAGGCGCAGCGTGCTGTTGCACAGATCGAAGTGAATGAGGATGTACTGCGTTACATCGTCGCAATCGGCGAGAAAACACGTGCGCTCGAGGAAGTTGCGACTGGCGTCAGCCCTCGTGCGATGCAAGCGCTGATGGGTGCTTCTCAGGCACATGCGGCGCTTGCAGGAAGAAATTTTGTTACACCGGATGATGTGAAGCGGCTTGCTGTTCCGGCACTTGCGCATCGTCTCGTCTTGAAAAGCTCGGCACGCGTACGCGGCGATCGGACGAGTGCTGAACGCATCATTGAACAAGTGCTCGACAGCGTTGAAGTGCCTGCCGAACGGCTTCATTCCTAGAGGTCCGGCTGATGACGGCGTATTGGTTTCTTATAATAACGGGACTTATTGTATTCATCCAAAATCGTATTTTCAAAGCGGTTAGCTTGCGCCGAGTACGCTATTCCAGGCAATTCGATCGGCGAACCTGCTTCGAAGGCGACGAGGTCGCCTTAGTCGAGACCATCGCGAACGAGAAGCGTTTCCCGCTTCCATGGCTGCGCGTAGAATCGCTGTTAAGCGCATCGCTGCGGTTCGGTCACGATCACGCATCGAACCTCGATATTAGCGCAGGGCAATTTCTACAAAATCATCGCAGTTTCTTTAGTCTCATGCCGTGGCGCCGCATCCGCAGAACGCACCATGTCAAGGCGTCTCATCGCGGATGTTATGAGCTGTCGACGGTTACACTGTCGACAGGCGATTTGTTCGGACTGAGCGCTGCATCCAACACGTTAAATTTCTCGGAACGGCTCATCGTATATCCGCAGCCAGTCCTGCCGGATGATTTGGCGCTGCCGCCGCGGAGCTGGCAAGGTGATATGTCGGTTAAGCGTTGGGTTGTCGAGGATCCATTCCGTCGAATCGGTGTGCGGCCATACCGATCAGGTGATTCGCTTCGTCAGGTGAATTGGAGTGCAACTGCTCGGACCGGTGATTTGCAGGTGCACCAGCTGGACACCACCGCAGATTATGCCGTACTCATTGTCCTTAATGTAGAAGATCATGCAGAAGTCTGGCGTACGATTAATGATGTGGATACGATCGAGCAAGGCATTCGGATTGCGGCAGGGACAGCGACACATCTCATCCGTAACGGTATGGAAGCGGGTTTTGCAAGTAATGGTATGCTGAAAGATGAGATGCAGTCGTTCATTCATGTCCCGCCAACGGGCGGAGAGCCGCATCTCTTCGGGATTCTTGAGACGATGTCGATGCTGCTCATCGAGCGTCAGCTGCCATTCTATGAGTATCTGCTGATGCTCTCGGAGCGGCTTGATCAGCCGACCGATCTGCTGCTGCTAAGCACACATGCAGATGATCGTGTAGTGGAAGCGATCGACCGACTCGCAGCCGAAGGCCACCGGGTCATTGTACGACTACTTCATGCAGAGGGTGAGGCGAATGCCTCATGATCAATCGGATTATATGGTGGAGCATCGGGCCTCGGATGCTGCTGCGAGCATGCTTTGTAACACTGTTGTTTCTACCAGCCATTATTGCGCTTGGCTTATCCGTTATTCCGGATGAGGACCGCATTCTATGGATCGTGCTTGTTCCGTTCGTTCATGTCGCAGGGGATGCGATTAGTAGATTGCTGTCCAAATGGCGCCGCTGGATAACGGAGACGTTAATTGTCATGATCGTATTGACTTCGGTTTATTCCGTCTTTGGCATGACCAATGCGGGTGCCGTAACTGTGCTAGCCTATGGTTTCTTCATGATCCAAGGGACAATTCGCCCATCTAATGGACAGTTGTTCGATGTTCACCAGGCATACTATGCAATATCTTTCTTTATGTATTTAATCATCACGTTCTGGTATCGCAATAATACCGAGCATGAAGGTTATGTATGGCTCATGAACATAGCTGGTATATTGACGCTCGTGCTCTGCTTATTCGTATTCAATCATATCAATATGAATAAGGAGTCGTATTCGGACAGCAGCAGCGGAGCGCCAGTATCGCGCTCAATCGTTAGACAAAATCGGTTACTCGTGTCCATCGTTGCAATCCTCGTCTTTCTTGTTGCTTCGATATCATGGATCGGTGAGATGCTGAATCGTGTATTCGGTTCCCTCTATGAATGGCTGCGACGCTTATTGGCAACATCGCCTGATGATAACCAGCCAATTGAGCAGCCTGAGCAAAACATGCCGGATAATTTGATGTCAGAGCCGCCGGCAGATCATGGCTGGTTCATGCAGCTGTTGGAGAAAATCTTTATGTTCATCGGCGGTGCATTGGCTGTTGTGCTGGTGCTCTGGCTCGGATATAAGCTGCTGCGCAAGCTGCCGATCATTGCGAAGCTGATTGAACAATGGATGCAGCGGCTGTCCCGAAAGGAAAGGCTTGCCGCATCGGATGCAGGCTATGAAGACGAAATTGAGCAAGTCGAACACGAACGCGGAGCATCTCGTTTGCGCAAATGGTCGTCGTCACTGCTGCGAGGTCGCACGGAGGATATGTGGGACAAGCTTCCGGACAATGCAGCACGCATCCGTGATCTATATCGCAACGCCTTGCTTCGCCGTGAGCGCCATGGCTATGCGCCGAAGCCGCAGCTTACGCCAAGAGAGACGGCGGTCGATCTTCAGCATAAGAAGAGCCTTGCCGCAGCTGAACTGCCGAAGCCGCTTGTTGAACTGTATGAGCGTGCACGTTATAGTGCGTCGCCGATTGATTCGAGCGAAGCTCAGCAAGCTCGCGAACTGGAGCAGCAGCTTACGATGAAGAAGAAATAAGGGCGAAAATCAGCTAGAATGAACGACGAGGAGCACTAGACGGTAGTGCTTTTCAATATTTTCGAATCACAGTCGATTATCCTGGAGAAATAGCGTATTTCGATCGATGACACACCGCATTAACCAAACCAAAAGCAGTGACGTCAGGAGCCTTAAGGTGTTCCATGCACGTCACTGCTTTTTGCTGTGTCGATCAAATTCTTGTTCGGCAACCCCGTCATCGACATTGGACCGAGATTCGAGACGCGCATTAGAATTAACGTCACTTCTTCAGGTGTGAGCTTGATGTCGGTTTCAAGCCAATACTTCACGACCCCGAAGTTGGCGGAAGAGATATAGGCGATCAAGTAATCGCGAGGAATGAGCATGTTCTCATCACTTGGCTGCCAGTAAGCAAGACGGTTGCTGATTCGCGAGGTAAACTCGGTCATGATTTGTTGTGCGAAGGAAGGGTCACCTTTGGGACCAAGCATGACTTTCAGAAAATCCGCATTATTAGCAAACTCCGTAAGCAGTCGCACTAGATTCGGGTAAGGAATATCCTTAACCGCATACTGACGCATAACGACGGGGTCCATTTCCTGCATCAGAGCAAATAAGGACATTATAATTTCGTTCATGATTTGACGGAGCATATCAGGCGCATCCTGATAATGGAGATAAAACGTTCCGCGATTAACATCAGCCCGATTCGAAATGTCGGTAACGGTAATGCCGTCCACGCCTTTCTCGGCAATAATCTCGAGTAGAGCCTTGCGCAGCAGCTGTTTCGTCCTTGCTTGTCGTCGATCTAATCGTTCGGCCATCTTCTTAACCTCCTGCTGTTCACAATTAATTGATCAAGTTAATGAACACTTCATATCCGAAGTGATGCTTAATTATCATTCATGACCAACATTGACGATTGAATAGCTCGTGCTTCTCATTATAATTAACGACATGGTTATTAATCAACATCATGTTCATTAACGAAGGGTAAGGAGAGGAAGAAATATGGCACTATTGAAGCAAAAGCTAGTATGGATCGGAATTGTAATTATTGTCATCGTCCTTATGGTGTTCGGGCTAGCGATGATGGGATCGGTTATTGGTGCGAAGCCGCAGAATCTGCCGGTTGCACTCGTCGTTCAGGATCAGGCAGTGAACCTGCCGAATGGCACCGAACTCAATGTTGGACAAATGGTAAAGGAAAAGCTCACGGCTAATGAAGCGCTGCCGATCGTGTGGACGGTAGTCGGATCTGAAGCGGAGGCTCGGAAAGGTCTCGATCAACAAGATTATTATGGTGCGCTTGTGCTTCCATCAGAACTTAGCGCTGGCATTGCTTCCATATCGACGGCTGAACCAAAGCCCGCTGTCGTGAAGATCCTTGCGAACGAAGGCATGAACACACAAGCCTCAAGCGCAGTGAAGCAAATTCTCGGGCAGGCTGCACGGACGATCAGCAGTGAACTGTCTAATCAATTGCTGACGCAAATCAGCACCCAATCCGAAGTGGTGCCAGTTGGTACAGCAAAGGCATTGTTAACGCCGTTTACGATTCAAGAGGAGACCGTTCACGCGATTGGCGCTAATAACGCAAGTGGCAGCGCTCCTGGCATGTTAACGCAAATTATGTGGATCGGAAGCTTGGCGACGAGCCTCATTCTATTCTTCTCAAGCCAGAAGGCAGCAGCAGGAGGAGCAAGACGAATGAGTTCTGCTATCGTACAGGCGATTATCGGCATCGTGTTCATCACGGTTGTATCTGGTTATCTCGTCTGGATGGCGACATCCTGGTACGGCATGGAGTTGGCCGATGTGACTGGAACGTGGTGGATGCTGCTCGTTGCAGGTGTTGCATTCTTCATGCTCCAATCGGCTCTTGTGAACTGGCTTGGCGTTCCCGCTATGCCGATTCTCATTCTGCTGATGTTCTTCTCGCTGCCTGTCGTGAACATGGCGCCAGAGTTTCTGCCGCAGACGACGCATGATTGGCTGTACTCGTGGACACCGTTCCGATTCGCAGCATCCGGACTTCGTAATTCGATGTACTTCAATGATATCGATTCGGCATCGACGAATCTTACCGTAATGTGGTCGATTGCAGCTGTAGGATTGGTGCTCGTGGTGGCATCGGGCTTCAAGAAGAGCAAGGCTTCAGCTGGACAAACAAGTGCCCAATAGGTTGAGATGATAAATTCTCTAACATAGAGCCCCTTCAGACAAAGATCTGAGGGGGGCTCTTATGTTTTACTCGTTTAGCATATTTTGTCGAAGGCAATACTGGATACAAACACGATGCAGGTAAGAGGTGAGTCCGAAATCATGACATCATTAAGTCATCAGGATCAACAGAGATCGTTCTCACTGCAAGACCTTCTTGTCACTCATTTGGATGCGAACGTTCACGCTATACGAACGGCTACCGGTGGAAGCTGTGATATCGTCTATCGTGACTTGAAGCTGGTCAATGGCATTCGTGCGGTAGTCGTAGTGACGGATGGCCTTGTAGACATGCAACAGCTTCAGCAATTCGTCATTGATTCCTTAACGCTTGATCATACCTTTGAGTCGTTGAATGATTTGCCATTCGAGATGAAAGAGATGCCATTCCCGGAATTGCTTCGCCAGTCCATTCTAAAGGCTGGAAGCGTAGAGGAGCATTCTCGTCTCGATCAAACGCTTGACGCATTGATATCCGGATTAGCGATTCTGTTTGTGGACGGGTTCGATCGTGCTTTTGCTATTGATGTCAAGCATTATCCCGATCGATCCATCACTCCCTCCGAGGCGGAAACGGTCGTACGTGGTCCGAGAGACAGCTTCACAGAAAATATTCGAACGAATACGGCGCTCGTACGCAGACGAATCAAGCATCCCGATCTTCGTATTGAAGGGCATAGGGCCGGACGCGTTACGATGACGAATTTGTCGATTCTCTATATTAAAGGAATTGCTCGACACAGCATTGTGGATGAAGTGCGCAGCCGATTGAGACGAATTGATATAGATGCTGTTCTCGAAAGCGGCTATATTGAGGCGATGATTCAGGATAATGCAAGATCGACCTTTCCTACGGTCTATCATACTGAGCGGCCAGATGTTATTGCAGCCGAGCTGCTGGAAGGCAAAATTGCCATTATGGTCGATGGAACGCCAATCGTGCTCGTCGTACCTGCATTATTCGTATCTTTCTTTCATTCACCTGAAGACTACTATCAGCGTGCGGACGTGGCGAGCTTCATCCGACTGCTTCGCTCTATCGGCGTTTTCTTCACGCTGCTTGGTCCGTCGTTTTATATTGCTTTGACTACTTTTCATCAAGAAATGCTGCCTACACAGCTCATCGTCAGGCTGATCTCGCAGCGTGAGGGTATCCCGTTCCCGGCATTTATTGAGGCGATGCTGATGGAGATTACATTCGATATCCTGCGAGAAGCAGGAGTCCGTATGCCGAAAATGTTTGGACCAACGGTATCCTTCGTAGGTACGCTAATTATAGGACAATCTGCTGTTGAAGCGGGGATCGTATCACCAGCCATGCTGATCGTTGTGGCCTTTACGGCGATTTCCAGTCTCGTCATTCCGGAGACAAGCATGTCGATGTCGCTGAGGCTGCTTCGCTATCCGCTAATGGTACTTAGCGGAACATTCGGGTTGTATGGCATGATGGCAGGTATTATATTGCTGACGCTCCATCTGTGCAGCTTAAGATCATTTGGTGTTCCCTATATGAGTCCACTTGCACCTTTCACCGAAGAAGACGCAGGTGATACGCTGATCCGCTTACCTCACTGGGCTGCCAAGAAACGTCCACACCAATTATCGGTGGAGCCTAACACCCGTAATCGAACGCCCAAACCACATCCAGAGCCGCAAGCGAATCCAAACGAGGATCATAAGTAAATGAAGGGCGGGAGAACATTTGTTCCGATTGATCAAAATGGCACTCGCCTTATCACTGCTTATCCCACTTGTCGGTTGTTGGGGGCGGCTAGAGCTTAGTGATATGGCAATTACGATGGGGCTCGGAATCGACCTTGCCGACGGAGATAAATATATTGTTTCCATTCAAGTTGTTGACGCAGGTGAAGCTTCTGCACAGAAAGGCAGTTTAGGCCGTTCGCCTGTTGTTCTTTATTCGGCTAAGGGAAAAACGATCGCGGAAGCGATGCAGCGGATGACGACATCAAGCCCACGTACGATATTTAACTCTCATCTCCGCGTGCTTATCATTGGTGAAAAGCTTGCGCGGCATGGGATCAGTGAGGTGCTTGATTTCATATCCCGTGACCGTCAATTCCGTACGGACTTCCCGGTCGTGATCGCTAAGAACGACAAGGCGGGCAATGCCCTCAAAATATTGACACCAATCGAATCGATACCAGCGATTCAGTTGATGCGGGCACTTGAGTATTCAGAGAAGCATTGGGCGCCGACGATCGCCATTCATTTTGACGAGCTGATTCAAGGATTAATCGCCAAAGGCAGGCAGCCGGTCGTGACTGGCGTTGTGATGATTGGAAGTTCAGAAGAAGGAAGCAGACGGTCGAATCTACAGACGACTTCTCCGAAAAATCGGTTGAGATTCACAGGGTTGTCTGTGTTTCATCGAGATCGTCTGATCGGTTGGCTGACGGAGGAAGAAAGCCGAGGCTTTAATATCGCGATGGGGAAAGCATATAAAGGCACAGGCAATGTGGAATGTTCGGATGGCAATGAGGTGTCGTTAGAAGTGCAGGAGTCTAAATCAAAGCTAAAGAGCAAGCTTAAGGGCGACAATCTTGTGCTTGGTCTTGATTTAAAGATCGAAGCCAATGTCGAAGAGGTTGCATGTAAGCTGCCGATGACGAAGGACGAAACGATCTCCGACTTAGAGAAACGTACCGAAGACACGCTGAAAGAAATTATTAATAAGACACTGAATCGTGTGCAGCATGACTTAAAGGCGGATATATTCGGTTTTGGCGATGAGGTACATCGTAAGTATCCGAAGTATTGGAAGAAGCTCTCGAATGATTGGGATACGCATTTCGCAGAGCTGCCGCCTGTGGAGCTAAATATTAAGGTGAAGATTCGTCTGCTAGGTACAGTTACGAACGTGTTGGAATCAGAGGGTTCCGAATAAATGCGAGGGAGGGTGTCGACATGTCGTTATCTATCGTATGGATTCTAATCGCTGCCGCCATCCTTCTGGGTCTGCAGTGGGGGATGATATTCAATAAAGCGAATGCGAACAAAGGTTCGGTTGGCGAAAAAATCGCATTTTTTACCTTATTGTTCCTCGGTATAGGGCTCAATATTGCGTTGTTCAAAGACTGGCTGACAGCTTCGCCGCTAATTGGAATACGAGATCTGTTGGCTCCGGCTGCCAAGTCGCTTGCGCAGTGGGGATTGGTGGGGAAGTAACAAGATGCAGGAACGCATTGGCGTACGACAGTTGACGATACTTGTCATTCATTTCATGCTCGGGACTTCGATCCTGATTGCACCATCTAACCTTGCATATGTTGCCAAGCAGGACGGTTGGATTGCAGCTATCCTCGGTATTGCACTGGTAGCCATCTCGGTTTTCCTGTATGAAGCTTTGGCCAAACGGTATCCGACGCTTACTTTCACAGCAATGATCGAGGTCATTGTCGGCAAATGGATCGGAAAATTGATTTCGTTGTTGGTGTTCAGCTATCTGTTTCTACTGACGGCTTTTCTCGTTCGGGTAGCTGGTAATTTCATTACGACACAGATCTTACCGGAGACGCCGATTGAAGCAGTGATTGTTATTCTGCTCGCAGTTATTGTTGCTGCTGTCGCATATGGAATAGAGACGATTGCAAGGGCATCAGAAATGTTATTCTTCCCGGTTCTCATCCTGCTCGTGTTATTGGTGCTGTTCCTGCTGCCAGAGAGTAAGCCGGAAAATTTATTACCAATGCTGGAGCGGGGACCGAAACCCATTATACTTAGCGGATTCTATCTGTTCACGCTGCAGGAAGTGGCTGTCTTCCTCATGTTATATCCGAATGTCAGTAAGCCGGAGAAGATACGAATAGCGATGCTCAAAGGGATTCTCGTTGGGGGCATCGCCGTCATCCTTACAACAACATTTTGTTTGCTTGTGCTCGGAACCCAGCTGACGGAACGGAACATCTTCGCAAGCTATTCATTAGCTAAGAAAATATCGGTGGCACAATTTCTGCGTGTCGATGCCTTCATGGCAATCATCTGGCTGATTGCTTTGTTCTTCAAAGCGGCGATTAGTTACTATGGTGCTTCTATAGCGCTGACCGAGACATTAGGCCTTCGCCGATATCGGGTGCTAATCTTGCCGCTTAGCATGCTGGTGATGTGGCTGTCGATTGTTGTGTATCAGAATATCGTGGAGTTTCTTAATTTCACGCCGGCGATCTGGTCGCTGTATTGTACCTGCTTTGTAGTCGTGCTGCCACTGCTGCTCATTATGATTGATCGACTTCGTTTCGGGAGTAAGCCTGGTGGACAGGCGAAGCAAGGAGCGCAGCAGCAAGCTCAGCAATCGGGACAACAAGGCGGCAGCCAGTCACAGCAACCGGAGAACGTACAAAGCCAGCAAGCAGGTGTTCAGGCGCAGCCGGTGCAGAACGCTCAAGCTCAGCAGACAGTCGCACAGGGGCAGCAACAAAATGGATCGGAGCAGCAGTCGGCTCCTGGCACACAGCAGAAGATTGGCGTGCAAGCTGAAATCGATGGACGGCAGTCGCAGACGAACGCAGTTCAGAACCATGTACCGCCACCAACTACTCAGCCTCCGTAAAATCAATGCTGAAACGCAACGAACCTCCGGGAATTCCGGAGGTTTGTTTATTGTAAGCACTACTGACCATGTTTCGCGCGGAAACGCATCGGCGTCTCACCGGTTATTTTGCTGAAGCTTTTCGTAAAATGACTTTGATCAAAGAAGTTGAGCCTCGCGCAAATATCGGACAAAGGAAGCTTAGTCAAGGAGAGTAAGCTTTTGGCTTCTTCTACCTTTTGCAACAAAATAAATGCGCTGATCGTCATGCCGGTTTCTTTCTTAAACAAGCGAGACAGGTAGCTCGGGTTCAATTCTACTAGCTTGGCCAATGTGTCCAGTGGAATATCCTCATATAGGTGGTCGAAAATATAGTTCTGGCAACTAACAATAACCCTCGAATAAGACTGTTCCCGCACCGCTCTGACTCGATCGATAAACTCAATCATAGCTTCAAACATTTTGGCGTTTACATCGCTAATGCGGTGAAGATCTTCAATTTGTTGAATATATAGATCGCTGATCGTATAGGCAATCTCCGAATGCAAGCCGCCGTCCATCGCTGCGCGAGTAGACAAGGCAATCGCAGTGATCGCGATATTCTTACTGTTACGAAGCTGGCTATGCCGTGAAAGCGTACCTTGCCCTTTAAGGGGCAAAACCTTCATCATCTGAATGAATTCTTCCTTACGCCCTTTCTTAATGCATTGGAAAAGCTGCTTCTCCATGTTCGAATCATGATGGAGGAAGTTATTCTCCCGGTTCGTGGACAACGTCACCTCTGCGTTTCTTCGCGTAGTGCCATTACTCGGGGCAAGATGGTGCTGATAAATGCTCGTGATCGGTAGCTGCTCGCCATAGATCATGTAGTGGCACAGTGAAGCGAGATGCAGCAGCTGCGTTCTGGAGTAGATCGGCATCTGTTTGTATGCTTTGGCAAGTGACTCCGCTTCTCTAGCAGACATGCCTTGATCGTGTCGCATGCCCTGCAGCACGAGATCGGGTACTTCCTCTAACAAGGAAGGGCCGATAATGAACGTTCCGATCAGTTGATGATCAGAGCTGCGATAAGGGATTAGGGCATATTGTTCCACATTATTCGAAGTCCGCAGCTGCGGGTAGTCGATGGGGTCATGAGGTGGATGCAATCTTAAATCGACTGGGTAATATGCAGAACCTTCTTGATAGCAAAAAGCAACTGAAAGCTGGCTGACACCTGCTAACGATTGGCAAATAAACGGTATGTTAATACGGGTTTGCATGCGTATGGACCTCATCGGAATTAATTGTACTCATGTCAAAATGATACTAAAAATATCATCTATATACCATAATGGCTATTGCGATTTACATATGATTAAGATGAACCTAAGTTGAAAACGCTTCAATAAAATCCGGATAGAGGTGTCTCATTCATGAGTAGAGATTTGCAGCAGCTGATTAGCGAGATGACGTTAGAAGAGAAAGCGAGCCTATGCTCCGGACTCGACTTCTGGAACACGAAACCGATCGAACGACTAGGCATTCCATCTATCATGGTGACGGACGGCCCTCACGGGCTGCGCAAGCAAAAGGGAAGCGGGGATCATCTTGGCCTATTCGACAGCGTGCCGGCTACTTGCTTCCCATCTGCAGCAGGACTAGCCAGCTCGTGGAATCGCGACTTAATTCGAGAAGTCGGAATCGCATTGGGGGAAGAATGCCAAGCGGAGAATGTTGGGGTGCTGCTCGGACCAGGTGTGAATATTAAACGTTCACCGCTGTGCGGACGGAACTTTGAATATTTTTCCGAAGATCCGTATCTCTCGAGCGAAATGGCGGCTAACCATATTATCGGCGTTCAGAGCCAAGGCGTTGGCACGTCGCTGAAGCATTTTGCAGCAAATAATCAGGAGCACCGTCGTATGTCGGTTGATGCCATCGTTGATGAGCGAACGCTTCGTGAAATCTATCTTGCCAGCTTCGAAGGTGCCGTGAAGAAGGGCGAGCCTTGGACAGTCATGTGCTCCTATAACAAAGTGAACGGTGAATTCGCTTCGCAGAATGAGCAGCTCCTTACGAAAATTTTGAAAGAAGAATGGGGGCACGCAGGCTTCGTCGTATCGGACTGGGGTGCGGTTGTAGATCGTGTTCCAGGTCTTGCTGCTGGACTTGAGCTTGAGATGCCGGCCACTGGCGGCGTGAACGACCGCAAAATCGTCGAAGCGGTGCAAAGCGGCCGGTTATCGATAGACGTGCTTGATGAAGCCGTAAGACGTCTGCTAACGGTGATCTTCCAAGCGGCGGATCAGCACAAAGAAGGCTCGCAATACGATCAAGCAGCGCATCATCAGTTGGCACGTAGAGCAGCGGCAGAAAGTATGGTGCTTCTGAAAAATGAGGAAGCCGTGCTGCCACTACCTAAACAAGGCAGCCTTGCGGTAATTGGTGAGTTCTGCTATCGACCACGCTATCAAGGCGGCGGAAGCTCGCATATTGTACCGACGCAGCTGGATAACCTGTATGAGGAAATCGTGCGCAGCGCGGGAGCTGCGGCATCGGTTGTCTATGCGCAAGGCTATAAGCTGGATAGCGATGAATCGGATGATGCGATGATTGCAGAGGCTGCTGCTGCAGCGGCAAGTGCGGATCATGCCGTGCTGTTCATCGGCTTGCCTGACCGGTATGAGTCTGAGGGCTACGATCGTTCGCATCTTCAGATTCCGGCAAACCAGCAGCAGCTAGTTGCAGAGATTGCGAAGGTTCAGCTGAATTTAATCGTTGTGCTGTGCAATGGTGCTCCGATTGAGATGCCATGGCTGCCTCATGCGAAGGCTGTCCTTGAAGGCTATCTCGGCGGCCAAGCGCTTGGCGGCGCGTTCGCTGATCTTCTGTTCGGTGATGTGAATCCCAGCGGCAAACTTGCAGAGACATTCCCGAAGAAGCTGAGCCATAACCCATCGCATTTGAACTTCCCAGGCCACAATGACCGTGTGGAATACCATGAAGGCGGATTTGTGGGATATCGTTACTACGACATGAAGGAAATCGAGCCTTTATTCCCGTTCGGATATGGTCTTAGTTATACACAGTTTGAGTACTCGAATTTATCCGTAAGCCGGAAGAGCTTGAAGGATACGGATACAGTAGAAGTCCGTTTAACGGTACATAATGTGGGTACCGTTGCGGGCAAAGAGATTGTACAGCTATATGTGCATGACAAAGAGAGCACTGTCGTACGTCCGAAGCAGGAGCTGAAAGGCTTCGTGAAGGTTGATCTTGCACCTGGGGAAGGGTCAACGGTGCAGATGACGCTGGATAAGCGTGCTTTTGCCTACTACAACACAACACTAGGCGATTGGCATGTGGAGAGCGGCGAGTTCGAACTGCGCATCGGCAAATCGTCTCAAGACATCATGCTTACGGAGACGATTACAGTGGAATCTACGGTACCGGTAAGCAGCCCATTTACTCGTCATTCGACGCTTGGTGATCTGCTGAAAGATCCAGTAGGGGCTCAAGTTGTTGGGCAGATGATGCAGCAGTTCCAGGCTCAATCGACTACGGCGTCGTTAGCGGAAGAGGCGCCGGATATGATGATGGCGATGATGCAGTTCATGCCGATTCGTGCGATGGTGACGTTCTCGCAAGGTGCTTTTACCGAGCAAATGCTTGATGGGTTGTTAACGCAGCTGAATGGAGCTGCCGTAGAGAGCTAGTACACGAAGTTAAGGCATCGGAGGATACGAATTCATCATGGCAGCTCGCGCAGAGATTTAAATCTCGAGTAAGTGCTACTCGCCTATACACCTGTATCAAAGGAGAACAATCCCTTTGGTGCAGGTGTGTTTTTTATAAAAGGAAAGCTCGTGTATAACCTGATATTTGGCTATTGCTAATTGTTGGATGTCTGATACAATATAAGATACCGAACGGTATCTTTTTGACGCTAGATAAAACATGGATAGAGAAACCTATGGGGAGTGAAGAGCCATGACGATGAGGGAAGAGCTGGAACAAGCGAAAGCTAGTTTTATTGCAAGGCTGCCGGAAGAAGCGCAGCATGCTGTGTTTGGTCACATAAAGGATCAACTTGATTCGGGTCAAGCGTTCGGTCTGCGGGTAGGGGAACAAGCGCCTAATTTTACATTGACTGGTCCGCATGGGGAGCCGATTACACTGAACGAAGAGCTTGCGACAGGTCCCGTTGCGTTAACATTCTATCGTGGTAGTTGGTGTCCATATTGCAACATTGAGCTTCGTGCTTATGAGCAGAGAATATCTGAAATTCGAAATCTTGGTGCGCAGCTTATTGCCATATCACCGCAAAATCCAGACCATACGTTGACGCAGAAAGAGAAAGAACAGTTATCGTATCATGTATTGAGTGATTCCAATGGTCAAGTGGCAGCCCGTTATCGACTATTATTCGAGCTTCCGAGCAATCTTCAGCATACATTCCTTACTGTCATGAAGCGGGATCTGACGATATTCAACGCGACGGATCGATGGATATTGCCAGTTCCTGCAACGTATATTATTGATCGAGAAGGGATCGTTCGTTATGCCGCGTCGAATCCGGATTTCATGCAGCGAACAGATCCGCAGATCGTTATCGATGAGTTAAAGAAGCTTCTGTAAAAATAAAAAGCCGATGGCGGATTGTCCGCCATCGGCTTTGCTGCATCATGGTAGTTGCTTCTTATAGAGTGACCGTTTGCTTGCCTTCAACGAATTGGAACAATGTTTCGACTTTCTCGTCTGTCAGCACACCGCTGTTATCGAATACGGTAATCGACGATTGCGGAATGTCCCAATTGACTTCCGGAACGAATTGAACGCGTGTTGCGAACGAATCCCAGTTGTCGAGCTTCCATTGGTCGCGAACGGTTTGACGGTCGATAATCCGCGTACGCTGCGTCTCCATATCAGACAGTGTAACGACGACAACTTTCACATCGACGTCGGAGCGGGACAGACCAGCAGCGCTGATAACGTCTTCGATCCATTGTTTGTTCTTCAGCTCAGCCGTGAATGGGCTGATCATGAAGACGTTCTGACCAGCTGCGAGGTTCTCGATGCAGATGTCTTTCGTCGTATCATACTCGAGGTCACGCAGGTTCTTCTTATAGAAATCAGAGTCACGGTCATTCGGATCAAGACCGTTCTGAACGAGCATGTGCTCAACGAAGCGTCCGCCAACCGTATCACGATCGAGGAAAGCTGCAGGAATACGATTCGATAACTTGCGTGCAACGGTCGTTTTACCCGTGCCGGCCACGCCTACGAAGAAAATAAGCTTTTGCAATGTAATAGCCTCCACATATGTTGATAGATTGAATTATTATAGCATTGTTTGGAGGAGAACTAAATAGCATGTCCATTTGTTTACATAAATATGATTATGTTTAAATATTGGGGCAGCAGTATGGCTGCAGCTAAGACATATTGATTGTAAAGTGCAGAGTAAGAGTGTAAAAGGTGAAGGTTACATAAATGACGTTATGTAATAACCGAGGATCGGGATGAAATAAGTGAATTCATGAATAACAGATGTAAACGTTTTCACGACTGGAGAATAAATGATCAATTGTAATGTAATAATGTGACTGTAAGGATACTTACAGCAGCTGATGAAAACAACTAATGAAAAATTTGTAGATTGGAATTTGTACTGGGATGAAATTCGATGATATGTAAATGAGCTACACAAATATCCAAACGACCAATCCAAACCCGGATGTGTGAAATTGAATTGGATTAAACTCGAATCGATTTAATCCAACAACTCTGGATTAAAGATTGAGATTTAAATCAGATTACGAAACGAATGATTCGATGATTGATGATGATTGTTTAAAGAAAAAGCAATTTATGTTTAAAGAAAAAACAAATTAAACGTAACAAAGAAAACAAATGAACAACAATAAGAAAGAGCTTAAATTGGTTGAATTAATGGCCACCTGGATGTTCCGTATATACTTTTTCACAAAACCCGTATTTTATACATATGTATATAGTGCGGGATAACTTTCCGGTACAATCTTTTGCATCATCCATGTCTAGTGCGAGTAAAGGGGCTCCTTCTTTTCACAATAAGTTTATCGCGTTTCTTATCGAGGAATTCAAAGATGAAATGGACAAAGTGAAAAATAAAGGTCTTAGTGAAGATGTTATCGTTAAATTCGCTGCTAATGCATACGTAGGGGTATTGGTATCGTGGTTAAAAGAAGGAATGCCTTCTTCTCCTGATATTATGGCAAAAGAATTGGGGATCTTGTTGGAGAGAATTGTCTAAATTAATAAGTGCTAGAATATCAGTTCTTCCTTTTTGAAGAACTGATTTCTTCTGTAATGATCTGAGTCCGGTCCTGGGCGTTTATTCAACTATCTTGCCCGTTAGAGTAACGACGGCAGCCGATCGTTCGGAGGCTGCCTAATACACTTTTGAACTACTGCCTGGATTATATCAAGGAGCAACTTGTACAGAATGCTTACTACCTAAAGGCATTGGACAAGCCCAGCAAGCTCTTTGCCTATGTCGATCAAGCTCTTTGCTGTTCTAAACACACCTGCTTATTTCATTATGGGATTTCACTCCTTTTATCAAAATGGGTCAGGCAGTGGGATAATGGCCTGACCCTCCGCATTATTCGTCTTTAACTGTTACTGTTATAAATATAAACGGTCCTTCACTTCCATCAATATTTGTTTTTCTTCACTCAGTCCTTCTACGATATGGGAATGAATTTTCGTAAGTAGTTTATTTTCTTTCGTTATATTGTACTTAAGAGCTAAATTTCTTAAAGATTCAAACTTATCGCGAATACTTCGGTAGCTATCCAAGAGGCATTGGCCTTCCGATAAAACATTGTGTTGAATTAAATAATTAATTCGGCTAAACATCAGATGCTTGTGCTCCCAGAATAAATGGAAAGCCCTTATATCTATCTTTTGATCAGCTACATTCTCTACTGAAAATAGTATTGCTTTCTGACCGAATAACGTCCTTTCTTTGAAAGAAACATCCATTGAACATGTGGAATCAAGATAATTGTTAAGTGACTGTGCAATTTGAGATATATTTATATTGTATTTATTTTCTTCTTTTAAACTTAACAAATGAACATCAAGGTAAAAATTATTGTCAGTATCAACTGCGTTGTAGCCTAACTCTATTTCTTCAAAAGTACAAACGGTTTGTATGTACTTCCCATTCTGCAAGTTATCTGCAACTAAGAGTTCTCTAGTTTCAATGTTATACCCATATATAAATATCTCATGTATACATGGACTTTTTTTATAAAACTCCTTAGCAGCCGAAATGTGATATCGATCAACAAATAGATATAGATAGTTACCCGAGTTTAAGGAATCAATTATTAATTCTACAATGGAGTTCCACTTGCTTTCGATAAAATATTTAGGTATAACATGATGATCTAACCACGGGCAATTGTCGATCAATAAATGATGATGATCGAAAAAATAAACATTCCAATCGTATACATATCGTATCTGTATGAAATTGTTATACATCCAAGGCCAGCATTGTTCCTTATTTGAAATAATTGAAGTTATGCTGCCATATATATTGAAGGTATTAATAATTGTATCGTGTACGGGTAATTCTACTTTCATAATACTCCCCCTATGGATACATCCAGCTTCCTGCATTAGTTCTAGCGTGGTCATTGCGCATGAATTAGTCTATAATACTCCTTTTCATTCCTGATTAGCTGCTCATGATTGCCTTGTTCTACTACTTGCCCGTTGCTAATTACATATATTAATTGGGAATCAATGATTGTTGATAAGCGATGGGCAACCATAATGGTCGTTGTATTGTCTCGAAACTGCTGAAGATTAAACAATACTTGTCTTTCCGTTTCCATATCCAGAGCTGAGGTTGCTTCATCCATCAGTAAAATTTCCGGTTTACCAATCAAAGCTCTCGCAATTGCGATTCGTTGACGCTGGCCTCCCGATAATTTAACGCCTCTTTCACCAATATCAGTATCGTATCCATTCGATAAGCTGCATATATATTCGTGAATTTGTGCAACCCGACAAACTTCAATAATCTCATCATCTGAATAGTTGCGTCCAAGCAAAATATTTTCGCGGATCGTATCCGAAAACATATACGGATCTTGTGGGACAACCGCTGTTCTTGAAACCCATTCTTGTGAAGAAATTCTATTTAATGGCACATCATTTACGAGTATCGAGCCTTCATCAGGCTCATAATAGCGGCTAAACATATGAATAATGGTAGACTTTCCACCCCCGCTCCCGCCAACCAAACTAATCTTTTGACCGATTGGGAACTTGATATCTAATTGATTGAGTGTAACTTTCTCCTTGTTATACTGGAATACCACATTTTTCATTTCCAGATGTTTTATAGGCCCTTCAATGACCTTATTTCCCATTGATAGTTGTGGACCGCTTTCCAATGAACGAATCTGATCGATATAAGCCATATCGCCCGATATTTTCATGATCGATTGAAATAGACTAATAAACAAGTCAGTGAATTGGGTATTGAATTGAAGAAAAATCACCAATGTTCCAATTGACATCGTTCCATTGATCGTTTCATATCCACCAAACCCCAGTACAGTAAGGATCACCATCCATTTTAATGGATCTGTATATAGCATTTGCCTATTGATTAGTTTTCCCTCTCTGGTCACTTCCCTAAAATAGCTTTGAAACAGCGTATCATATATTTCACGTTCCCAGTCCATTCGATGATACGCTATTACTTCGCGGGTCGAGGATATTCCCTCTTCCATCCGTACGATTAAATCCTTTTTTTTAGTTAATATTTGATCTCTATTATTTTTCAATATCGGTGCAAACTGTCGCCCGATGAGCACATATACGATAGAAACAATACATACAAATAAAAGAAACAGTGGAGAAATCGACCCTAAAATTATAGTGACGATTAGCAACTGAATTGCCTCTTGCAGCATAATTCTTGGTATTCTCCAACATAGCAAATTGCCGACTTCAATCGCCGTTGTTGTAAGTGTCTGAATATATTCTCCGATTCGATTGGACTGGATAATACGAAGCGGCATCCGTTGAATCGTTTCTATTAGCTTAAGTACGATTGATTTGCTTAAATAATATTCGTTGCGTATTGCCACGAAACTGCTAAGCGAGAACATGATGGAATGAATGACAGCAGCGCCTGCAAAACCGGAAAGAAGGATAGCGAACAAACGATAATTGCCTGTAACAAAAACACTGTCGATCATATACTTTTGCAAATAAACGACCGAAGTAGAAGACAACGCTTCAATAAGAACAAGGAGAATCGTCAATAAATATCCCCATTTAATAATTTTACAAACTTGCGCCCCCCATTTAAGATACCCCATTCAGTAGATTCTCCTTTAGATCGTCCCGTTGTCCTTCAACTAATTCGTATAGAAACCCTCTTTGTTTCATTAATTGTTCGAATGTACCCATTTCCGCTGCTTTGCCGTCATGAATAACAACGATCTTGTCGAAGTCCATTACTGTAGATAGCCTGTGAGCGATTACGATAGTTGTTTTATCGATTGTGATTCGATCCAATGCCCTCTTAATCATGATCTCGCTTGAATTATCGAGGGCAGATGTTGCTTCATCCAACAATAGTATAGAAGGCTGCATAAGAAATAGCCGTGCTATTGAAATCCGCTGTTTCTGCCCGCCAGAAAGATTAATACCTCTCTCTCCAACGATTGTGTCATATTGCTCGGGGAGTTTCTCAATAAACTCATCGGCAAAAGCTGCTTTTGCCGATGCCATTATCTGTTCATCCGTTGCATGTGGCATTCCGAATCGGATGTTATCTTTTATGGATCCCCCAAACAAATAAGCATCCTGGAAAACATATCCGACCGTAGATCTCAATTGTTCAAACGATAACTGATTGATCGGAACTCCATCAAGTACAATTTCACCCTCAGCTACATCATAGAATCGTCCAATAAGTTTAAATAAGGTAGACTTGCCATTCCCGCTCGTACCTACAAAAGCCACCTTTTCTCCAGGCTTTATATGTAAGTTGAATCCTTTAATTAATGTTTCGTTCTGAGCATACCCGAATCGAACATTTTTAAATATCAATTCGCCTTTTACATCATTCAGCTTGACAGGGTTGGCGGGCTCACACACTTCGACAGGCATATGATAGAACTCATATAACGTTTTAATTTGCGCAACAATGTTTTTCTGTTCAGTTATCGACGTTACAAGGAATGTTAGCCTTAGCATGGCAGTGAAATATAATAGTACAAATGCAACCAGTCCGCCTGTTGAAATTAAATCATGCTTAATAAATTGAAAACCCAAATAAAATATCGCTGCTGCACCAAGATAGGACACCAATCTACGATAGCTTCCTCGCATATTGGTGATGATCATGCCGGAACGCATACTTTTGGAATATTGCTCAAAAGCACTAATACACTTCGCCTTATCCCACAGTTCTGCACCAAACGCTCTAAAATCTCGAATTCCTGATAAGCTTTCATATACTCTTTGTCCAAATATCATTCGATTGCGAGAAACTCGCTGGAAAGCATCAGCTGTTTTTCTTTCCAAATATGGCCCAATAGCATAATAAACTAATAGGCATGGAATCAAAATCATTGTCAAATAAATATTTATAGACACCATATACATAGTAGAAATCGTAACGAAAAGAAAATGATTAATCATGGAAGGCAGATGGGATCGATATAATTCCAGAACAATAGCTACCTCGGTATTCAACAGCGATAAGGTCTTGCCAGCTGGATTTTTCTCATAATAAGAAAATCCTAATTGCCTAAGCTTGATAAACATCGAATATTGAAGATCTCGGGACGTTTTTTCAGAAATAGAGCGTTCAAAAATATTGCCAAATGACTTTGTAATATAGACTAGTATGTAAGCCACAAGCAAAGTAACCATTAGGATTCCAAATAATTTTATATTGCGATATGGCAATACGTTATCGATAAGAATTTGTACAAGTTTTGGAATAACATTCTCCGCAGCTGTTGTGATCATGATACATATAATTAACAAAACAATTTCTTTTTTATACGATTTCAAGTAGGATAAGGCCCAAAGATAAGACTTCCAATCGAGTCTTTTTTTCTTATCGTGCATGTTGTCATTGTATCCCCATTCTATGTAATTAAAATCTGTCTTCTAATAGACAAACCTATTTCTCCCCCCCTGTGGTAGTTCCCTGGGTAAGGGAACTCGTGTTAGTTATTGCTGCACGCCTCCACACTATCCGCCAAAATCCTCAAGCCCCTCATAAGTCCTTCGTTGTCAATCGTTAGAGGAGGCATGATTTTGACTACCTCTTTATCCGCCCCTGAGGTCTCCATAATCAGCCCAAGTTCGAAAGCTACTCTACATACTTGGTCCGCCAGACCATCAGTACCGAAGGCAATTCCCTGCATAAGACCTCTTCCCCGTACTTCCCCTTTCATCTCCGGATACTTGCGCGCCAAATCCTCCAGAAAAAGCCGAACCGTCCTTCCGTGACTGTTCACGCTTGTGCTAAGTTCATCGTTCTCCCAGTAAGTCAGTGCCTCTGCAGCAGTAATGAATGCCAGATTATTACCACGGAAGGTGCCATTATGTTCTCCAGGCTTCCAAATGTCCAATTCCGGCTTTATCAGGGTAATAGCCATGGGCAATCCATAGCCTCCAATCGATTTGGACAAACAAACAATATCAGGTTCTATTCCAGCCTCTTCGAAACTAAAGAACGTTCCCGTTCTGCCGCAGCCAGCCTGGACATCATCGACGATCAGCAGAATGTCCTGCCGTTGGCACAATTCCGCGATTCTTCTTAACCAATCATAATCAGCAACGTTAATGCCGCCTTCTCCTTGAACCGTTTCTAGAATAATGGCTGCCGGCACGGATATACCGCTCCCCTTGTCATTCAGCAGCTTTGCTATATAGTCAACAGTATCTACTTCATCACCATAGTAATTATCAAATGGGACAAATACGGTGTGTTCCAGTGGAACGCCGGCACCATCTCTTTTGAACTTATTACCGGTTACAGCCAGAGAACCAAGCGTCATGCCATGAAAGGCATTTGTAAAGCTCATAATTGTTTTTCGGTTTTTAACTTTTCTGGCCAGCTTCAACGCACTTTCCACCGAATTCGAGCCTGTCGGACCGGGAAACATAACCTTATATTTCAGACCGCGAGGTTTTAAAATCACTTCATTAAATTGTGCTAGAAAGTTAGCTTTAGCCGAAGTCGCCATGTCCAAACTATGTGTTATCCCGTCGTTCATCATATAATCGATAAGTTTCTTCTTTAGCTTAGGATTGTTATGCCCATAATTCAGGGCGCCGGCGCCGGCAAAAAAATCGATATATTCCCTCCCGTCGATATTGCGAAGTATATAATTGTACGCTTGTGTAAATATAGTCGGGAAACTTCTGCAATAGCTTCTTACCTCGGACTCGAGCTCTTCGATAATATTCATCCCTGGCTTCTTAAACATTAAAGCTTCCATGCCGGTTCCTCCTTAACAACTTTGTTCGTAATTGCTTTCAATATTGCGGGGGACAAGCATTATAAGCCGGTCCAGTCCTAACTTCGTAATTGAATTCGTATCCATTTTTCTTCCTCGTGAGCGCCCTCTGGGAATAAATTAGATGAGTATCCGTTATATTGTTCAATGGTCGAGCCAAGCTCCTTCGCTAATCGCCCGAATAACGATTTGGAGGGAGTGTTAGAAGGTGATATCGTCGTTTCAATCGTGCGAACTTCCGAATTTTCATCACGCTCAAGCAATTCCTTTAGCAAGGAGATGCCTATGCCTTGCCCTCTATGCGATTTGGCGACTGCAATTTGCCAGATAAACAGAGTATTCTCTCGCTCGCTCGGATGAAAGCTTGAAACAAAGCCTACAATTTTTCCGTTCTGTTCAGCCACAGCGCAAGTTCCCCTGAACAAATCGCACAACATAATGTAACTGTATGCTGAATTTACATCTAAAACTTCGGCATGTTTCACTAATTCCCATACTTTCGCCCCGTCCTCAGCAGATGGTTTGCGAATCAGCACGCTCTGATTAGCGGGAATACTGCAACGTTGGTTGATGACATAAAAAATATTGCTGATCAAATCATTTACCCCTTCTCAATCTTCAAAGCTTAATGCATATGCTCCATCCTCGTCATGTACCTCGCGTCCGGTACATGGGGGATTGAACACACATATCATGCGCATATCGCTATCGGTATTTGCTCTTAGAAAATGCTTTTCGTTCCCATTTAATGCGTATAGCGTACCCGGCTTGATCGGATACGTTGTATTCTCTGCTAATACTTCAATTTCCCCTTCTCCTTCAATACAGTAAACCGCTTCTACATGGTGCTTATACCAGATCATCGTCTCTGTTCCCGCCTTGATGATTGTATCGTGAAGAGAGAACCCCATTCCGTCTTTTCTTAGAAGCAGACGACGGCTGTTCCAGGTCGAAGTATCTACGTCATTTTCTGTCCCCAAAATATCTTCCAAATGTTTAACAATCATGTAAGCCGCTCCTCAATATACTTTTTAATATCTAACTTATTGCACAGGGTATTGTTTACTTCTGACAAGAAACCAGCCATTCACCAAATCGATACGATTGTAATAAAACCGTTCATTATCCTCATATCTTGTCACTGTTCCACCAGCAGCTTCTACTATTGCTTGCCCCGCCCCGGTATCCCATTCCTTAGTCGGTGCATACCTCGGGTAAAAGTCTGCTTTCCCCTCTGCAACCAAACAAAATTTCAATGAGCTTCCTGATGAAACAACTTCGATTTGTCCATGTACTGCTTCCAACTTGTCAATAAAGTCTTCTGTTTCCGGCGTCATATGCGATCTGCTAGCAACAACTCGAGTGACAGAACGCTCATTGAATTCAGAAAGTTTAATGCTTAAATTCATTAACTCGTCTTCGTTCGTTATAGATGCCTCAGAGGCGCGTTCCAGTTTGTAGGCAGCATCACCAACACGTCCAAAATAAAACACATCTAAAACCGGCGCATAGATGATACCTATTGAAGGATAGCTCCCTTCGATCAAAGCAATATTAACGGTGAATTCTCCATTTTTCTTAATAAATTCCTTTGTTCCATCTAACGGGTCCACAAGCCAAAAGCGCTCCCACTCACGACGTTCATCGTATGGAACATGTCTGCCTTCTTCGCTCAATACAGGAATGTTGGGGTCCAATGCTGTTAATCCCTTCATTATCGTAGCGTGTGCTCTTTGATCCGCAATTGTTAACGGGAAACTATCGTCCTTATATTCCACATCAAAATCTTGCTCGTATACTTTTAATATTTCATTTCCTGCTTCCAGAGAAATATGAAATAAGTGGTGTAAATTAATATGTTCCACCTTCTATCATCCCGACTTCCCCTATCATCTTCATGACAGACTCTTGTTCGACATCTCGCGTTAAGTAGCCTACAATTTTTGTCATTATATGATCTGTTGCTTCTTGCAATGAATAATGACACGTATTGATTTCAATATCAGGATTTATCGGTAATTCATATGGACTGGAGATACCAGTGAAATGTGGAATTTCCCCTGTTCGCGCTCTTTTATACAAGCCTTTAACATCGCGTTTCTCACACTCAACAAGTGGAGTGCTGACGTAAATTTCTATATATTCCTTGCCAATTATTTCTCTCGCATTTGTACGATCTCGTTCGTAAGGGGAAATAAACGACGCCAATGTAATTAATCCTGCATCATTCATCAGCTTTGCTACTTCCGCAATTCGGCGAATATTTTCCACCCGGTCACTTTCTTGAAAGCCTAAATTTTTGTTAAGACCGTGTCGAACGTTATCGCCATCCAGCAGCATCGTATGGTACCCGCTATTCACCAGCCGTTTTTCAACTTCGTTGGCAAGCGTCGACTTTCCCGAACCGGAAAGCCCCGTAAACCATAATGTTAACGGCGTTTGCATTTTTTGCCGAGATCGGATCTCTCTTGTGATAACAGTCTCTTGCCATACAATATTCGTTGAACTATGATGCAATTGCTGCATGGCCTCATATGTCGATGCGACATTGGACATTCGATCCCCCACCCCATGCATAATGCTTTAAATGAATCAAATTGTCGTCAACATTACCCAATTCTATTCTGTAGTTAAATTTTGCTTATACCATCTTCTAAGTTGATTAATATGAGCCTGATGATAACGGCTATGGTCAGCCATATGCCATAATCCCCACCGAATCGTTGCTTGCTTTTCGTTCTCATGTCCAAACCTAACAACGTTATCAAGATCAGAGTCGTGTAATTGTTGGCATGTTTCTTCCAACATTACGATTACAGTTTCATATTGAGATATAAGTGTATCCCAGGCTGTACCCTTAATCATCGGCAGCTTGTTATTCACATCGATCAGAGGGCCGTATTGGTCTCTCAAAGCATTTGGAAGAGATTGTCCTTTTATTCGATAGATCCAATTTAGATCTACGTACATAACATGTCTCATTAGCTGGGCAGTACTATTGTAGTTAGTATTCGGACCTTTATAATCCACTTCTTCTTGTGACATGCCATCAGTTATCAATTTTAGTCGTTCACTGTTTTCTTTTACGGCCGAATATAACATTCCTACAATCGGAGACATGCTGGCATCACCTTTTAAATCGAAGAACATCTATACTTTCCCTCCCCTGCTTTTAACAAAGTGTTACTATACTACTTGACAAGAATTATTCCGTATACGTTATCAGTATCCAACTTTATCATTCTTGTTGTTCTATGCATAGGATCAAAGATATGTATTCCCGCATCCATCGAGACGCTTGTTACTGTGTCGGCAATTGCATTTCTAAAAGTACTTTGTCCGATATATAATAACTTGCCGTCAAATTCAATTCCCCTTGTGAACCCTCCATATGTCACTAGCTCTTTGTTCTTCATCATCACATTGAAATTCAACGATTCGCAATAATAAAGGTCTCCATTAAAAACCTTCACACTATGCGGAAAGTTAAGGTTTTCTTTCAATATATTCTTTGGTTCCAATGTCTCTTTATCTAGTTCAACGATCGCGCCATCCTGTCTATCGGTCCAAAGATTTTTAGTTAATCCCTTCATGGAGAGCATGGAAAGATAGATACTCTCTTCATCTACAAAAATGTCATTGATATGATTTAAATCTTCATCCGTTTTACTAAAACTAATTCTTTTCTCAATTGTCATGCTATGCTCGTTATATACCGTTAACGTGTTGGTTGCTGTTTCGATGATATAATAATGCCCGTCATCATAGACGACACCATGCAGATCATAATCGCTATCGTGCAGCCTCTCCTCCCTATATAGGGAGAACTTGTCATCTAAAAAGAACATTGACGCTTCATTCAACACACAATAGCCGTGTGGCGTATAACTAATACCTCTAAAATCCCCGCTCATTAGTTTGGTGATCTTATCGTCCCGCAGATTTATATGAAATACCCCTCCCCCAGTTCCACAGCAAGAAACAAGAAGCTCTTTCTCAGGATGAAGTCCCGTTGGAACCGGAACATTCTGAAGCGCATACATAAAATCTACATTTTCACAAAATCCCCAGTTCGTAAGTTGGGAATATGCCTCATAGTAATGAGAAGTAGTGATAAGTATGAATATACGATCTTTATTTTCATGTAGTAAGCAACTCGGATCCTTAATTTCCAACCCTTGTTCGGTGCAAGTCCCCCAATTTTTCTGATCGACATCTACAGCATATTTTATTTTATTGAGGGGCAAGCTGCTAAACACTTTATCCAATCCGCTTCCAGTCCCGAACACAATAATTTCTTCTTTTTCCGAAGCTATCAAGCTTTGTTTAAGATTAAGCATATGTCTAAAATTTAAAAACCTCTTATCCATTAGCTTCCTCCGAATTATTAAATATGAAATATTCATCGCTATACTCGATGTGCATGTTCAATCATTATCTTTCGTATGAAATGGGCAGCCGCCCTTTGTCGGTTCATTATTATCAGGAATAACATACTGTTTCCAATAATAATCCTTTTTTTCACCCAGTTTCGAGCTGTCCGCAGGAATATCTACTTCATTAGCATCCCATTCCAACAAGCGAGAACGTATGATGCTCCGTGCCTTAATTCCCTCGGGGGCATCACTTTCAAATCCATTGAAAATCCTAGTTGGTTGAAAAATTAAAATGAGCGAATTCCCGTAGTTGCGGCTATGTCTCTTAAGGTAAGCCGGTGAACCTAAGAATACAAATACAGGTTCTCCATTAAAACAAAATTCCCAGGATCGGTGTTGCGGATCATAGGGCACATGCTCCGGCCAAGGGCTCGAATCGTTTTTATGAAGATATTGAAGAACTTCCCACATCTTGTTTTTGTAAAACTCCAATGGCCTTTCTTTTGTTTCCGGCTCAAAAAAAACAGTTAAATTTTGACGTTTATCTGGATTTTCACGTGATAGGTTTAAAAAAGAAGCTAAGGTAGTAGGTAATTTGCTATAGTCGTTGTTTTCAACGTACGTATATCGGATTTCACCTCTTTTTTCAGCAAGTGTCCCGAAGTAGCACGGAAATTTTGGATTCAAAACCATTTTGCTGAAGGTCTCATATTCATTTTCCAACCATTCGGGAACTTTGGTATGATCGTTCATGTCCTTATGAGTTAACATTAGAACATTATCTATCGTTTGCATGGCACACTTCCCTCTTGAAAATATTGAACAAAGCAATGGAGCAAATCCGAATTTATGTTCGAAATGCCCGCCTAATACTTTGTTCTAATAACGAATAGCCTGCGTCATCTTCTCGATGGAGATTCATCTTTTCTTTGAGAGGAACTGGAAAATTGCACATTATGCGTGCTTTGCCAGAATGATTCTGAGAGCCCGTTCGGTAAATAAATGGGTTGATCAGGAATACATCCCCTGTCTCGCCAACACATTCGACGACTTTAAGTCGAGCTCCCGATTCATCCAAATACTCTTGCTCCATAAACTTGCCTATTCTCTCAGAAGCGCGCTGCTGTGTAAAGTTGCCCGTTAATTCAGCCAACCAGGGGTTACTCTTATCAATAAGAGTTAAGGCATCTTCTTTGTATTCAATTGTACCGTCCAAATAATTCTGAAGAAATTGGATGACTAGCTTGTGTGATCCCTCGGCCAGCAAGGCTCCGCCTCCTCTAGGCCCTATATCAGAAAACAACACAAACATTAATAGTCCATGGTCAGGATTATGGACGTGCGAGCGAAAGTGAATTCCGTCCCAATGCCATGTATGAACGGGTACATTCCACTCCTCTGTAGCGCCTGCGCTCAGGTTTATCGGCCACCAGCCGAATGGAATTCCCTTTTTCTCGTAGCTTTCATCGAGACGCCCATGCCCTAGCAATTCTTTGATTGAATCCATCAATTTCGGTGTACTGCATTGACTGAATACTCCATCTCTATAATTTTCTGATAATTGGTACAAGGGTTCCCCCCAGGTTTGGCGATCCTCTGTAATCCCGAATTTCTGCTCTGCTATTTGCCATAGCTGTTGTTGCGCTTTTAATGCTATTTCCCTTGGAATCGCCCCTATAATTTTTACCCAACCTTTTTCAATGAAATGTTCGATTTGTTCGTTCGTTAATATCAATGTATTATTTCACTCGCTTTCTGTATAATTACTCTCCAGGAAGTTAATCAACTTAGTTAACGAGCTCCTTTCATTTTCCTTCAACTCAGCCATGCACCCAATTAACTTTGATATAATAACGGGGTTACCTGTCAACTCGAATTTAAGCGCGTTGTTTCTTAACGATTCAAACGATTTTTTTAAATATTCAAACTCCTCAATAAATGAACTTACTTCTAAATGAGTGTAGTGTTCGGCTAAAAATTTCAAACGTTCTACCATAATGTGCTTATGCTCCATGAGTAAGTGCATCGGGATTATTATGCCTTCCCGGGCATTGGTAACAAGCCCATGACAGATCATGTCCATATAATTGATCATACTGTCATAGACAGCCAGACCATACCTGTATCTATCGTCGGTATGGCGATCCAGCACGTTAAATACAACAGGTTTCTCGTCCCGATAAGTAACCAATTGTTCAATCATATACTTAAGATCAAAGCCTAGCTTATAACCTAATTGTTCACGCAGCTTCAAGAGATATATCTGATTCTCGTATCTTTCACATCGATATTGATTGTCATAAAACGCCTTTTCCATCTCATTCATAGGGATACTTCTTACAGATAATGCTCTACTGGCATCATAGATGAGAAAAGAAACCTCATTCGTTAATTCGTTATACCCGTGCAATAGAAGACTGTGACTATAATCTATGCCTTTAGAATGCCAATAGGTTCCCGGTATGTATTTCTCATTGATGTAGAGATAAATATAGTTATTGTTAAAAATCGCTTTTTTCACGATAGTGCTAAAATCCCAGCGGCATTCACTGATAAAATCTCTTGTTAAAACGTTATACTCAAACCAAGGCGTCACGCAGTTCCAATTGTAACCCGAATTATCTGGTAAAAAGAATGCAATGGGATGATTTTCGTTTTTAGCCTCAGCCACCAAGTGTATATAATTCATGTAGATCCATGTTCGTGTTTCTTCTTTGCATGCCAATATTGACAGTTGATATGCATTATGAGGATGAGCTTTAGACAAGGGCGTATTTAATGGAAGCAATACGGATTGCAATCGGAATCCTCCAAATCCTGTATAGTTCGTGAGCTTAGTACTATATTTTCGATACTAATTTATTGACTAATTCCGAGATGCTGCTAATCGTTTCGTATTTTTTAATAAGCAAATCATCATCTTCGATTTCTATATTAAACTCTTTTTCCAATTCGATAATTATTCGCATACATTGAATGGAATCTAAGCCCAGTTCAAACAAAGAATCAATCTGACCTATTTCACGATTTGATTGAATGACAGCATTAACAATGCGAGTTACGGAGTGATTAATGCTAATAATATTGTCTTGCACATTCATAAAGTTTCCCCACCTATTCATAAATAATAGTTCCATATCTTCACATCACGCCTATGAATATGTTGTATTATCGATGTCATTTTTCAACCAGTCTCTTTAACTGTTCTTTATCGGTTTTCCCATTTAATGTCGTAGGAAATCTGTTATGTATCGTAATAGAGCCAGGAATCATGAATTCGGGAAGTCTATCTCTGAGATAATCCTGTAATTGATTAACATTCACATCAGAACTTAACTTGGATACTACCACATGACCAGATAAAAATGTTTTTCCATTACATTCATGATACAGAACGACAGCACCTGTGATCGCTTCATTAGATAGCAGAGCATTCTCAATCTCACCCAGTTCCAGCCTCATGCCGCGAAGCTTCACTTGCCCGTCCGCCCGACCAACGTATACGATATTGCCGTCTCTTAGTTGACGGACCAGATCGCCTGTCCGATACAATCTTGCATAAGAAGGGATGTTGTCATGGTTATGCGGATTAGATACAAATTTATCTTTGGTTGCGTCCGGTTTATTAATATAGCCGCTCGAAAGACACACTCCCGATATACAAAGTTCACCAATTTCCCCATCTCCAACTTTATTGAGCTTACTATCCAATACATAGAAGCGTGTATTCGAAATAGGTTTTCCAATAGGAACGAACCTGTCCGGATAAGTACCATCAAACTTCCAAAAGCCGACACCAACAGATGCTTCCGTGGGCCCATAACCGTTATATAGCTCCGCTTTGTTAAGTTTCTCTAATGTTTTCTCGCCAAGAGAAAACGACCATTTTTCACCGCCGCACACAATGATTCTGATCGATTCGCAATCTCCCGGATCAAGAAAATCCAAAAACAGATCAAGCAAAGGCGGGATGAAATGAACCATTGTCACACGATGATCATTGATTTCCGATATCAGCTTGCGAATGTTTTTATTAATATCCGGTTTTGCAACAGCCACAACCGCACCACTTGTTAAAGGATAAAAAATCTCGCACACAGATACATCAAAGCCAATCGGCGCCTTGTGAAGTAAAACCTCATCAGGCTGCAATTTATATGTTTCTTTCATCCATACAAGCCGGTTACAAATGCCTGCATGTTGAATAGGTACGCCTTTGGGGTTACCGGTTGTTCCCGAAGTATATAAAATGTACGCTGTGTCATTAGCATCGTACATTCTTGGAGAACTGTAACTGTCGGATAACGAGCTGTACGAACAGATTTGGTTAATATCTAGAAGTACGATTCCTCCTATATTCCTGAATAAAGGCGCCAAATTCTCTTGCGTAATCACTACATTAATTCCAGCATCTTTTAAAATGTATTTAATTCGTTCTTCGGGATACTCCACAGAGATGGGAACATAGACTGACCTGCTTTTAAAAATGCCGAGTATACATGAAATTAATTGAAGAGATCTCTCCATGAATACCCCTATGCTTTGCTGCGGCCCGACCCCGATATCGATAAGCTTGTCCGCTACTCTATCAGCTTCGTCATTTAATTCCTGATAGGTCATTGAGTTCTTGTCGAATAGTACTGCTGTGCTATGAGGCTGGCATGATACGATCTCTTCGAATAATTGTGGTATAGAAGTTGCTGCATTTCTCATACAGATTAAATCCTCCTTACTAGTCAAAAAAGATATCGAAATTGCAGAAACATAAGCAGAAACTACCTTCACTTTGATATATCAACATATCAATTTAAAACTGAATATTTTGATAATATTGATAATGATAAGACACCTACAACATAACAACACATATTTAAAAATCGACGCTTTTGATTTCAATATTTTGGACACCAAGTCATTATATCCTTATATATCTATTAATGTAAAGAACATATAGTAACTATTAACCATTTTTTAACCATTTCAGAGACCGAATGAGCTCGGTCACCAGATTATTTAGAGTAGTTGTGTAGTAGGAATCGGAGTCTTCTCAGAACATAAAGAAAAAGGTATACTCAAGAATTGCTTGCTGATCACCAAGATAGAACCATACTCTTGATGGGGTACTATACCAAAAAAATGCGGAGCACATTCTCTTTTAAAATATTGTTACGACATTACTGCAAGTAATGGCTGGAACTGATGCTTCGTAAATTAAATAATATCCCGAGGATGGAACAGTTGAATTCCACAAGAGTCCAACCGCTCACTACATTTTCAAATTTTTACGTGGGAGGTCATGTGAGTTCAAACAGGTTGGAGTGAGGGACTTAAGAGTCTCAAAAACCGTGGAGGTGGGTCTGCACCTTTGATGGGCTGTCAGGGCTGGAAGTAGTCTTCCTAGAAATTTATCCGATAACAGATATGCGTTCAGCATTACGTTGTCAAAATAGTCGTCCAAGTCACAAACTATAATCAATATCTAATCCAATACTTTTCAATCTTGCACACTATAATTAAATTATCAGTTCGGAATCTGTTGTGATGGAGTTTACCTCGAGATAAATGACTATTGAACGACCATGCGTTCTCTTCTAGTATTCAATCCTCCCTTTAGGAGGATTTTCATTGCTAGAGCCATTTTTAGAGCACTGTAAAAAACGTCGTACTTGTTTTCTTTCAGGCCCGCTCGATAACTGCCCCTCTTGCGAAAATCATAAATTCGGTATAATGACTGAGGAGTTAGCCACTATTGCTGAAAGACACCGATGGACATGGGGGTATAAATTAATGTATATTTTTATACAATTAATTAAAAATCTGTATGTTACAGAACGGGGGCCATTATGAAGAAAGTACTGGACTTTGATGACACACCAATTATTGATACGTATAGTAATCAAGCTAATATCGTTGCTATCATTTCTAAGCATGATCAGTTAAAGTCTTGGATCTTAACTAGGTTTATAAGAATCGCTTATGCCAATGACAACAATTATCTTGATTTTTGTGATGGTGATTATTTCGACTATTACAGATGTCGCACAAAATACTGTGACAACAAAAAGTATTTTTTAGAATATAGTAACCATAACTTTTTGTCGGAAGAGGATGTAACAAATGAAATCCTTAATGATAATTTATGCGATACGATAATTGAATATATTAATAAGGGTGCATACATAACTATTCATCTCAATCATTTCTATATTGAAGGGTCCGACGCATTTCATAAGTTCCAACGAAACCACCAAGCGATCATTTTTGGCTATGATCTTGGCAATAAACAATTTTATGTAGCAGATAATTTTGTTCAAGGTAAATATTTAACGCTTAAGGTCAACTTTATAGATTTAGTGAAGGCACGAAGATCGTCTGAGAATATTGAATTAAAGGCTGCGATAAAGATAGTTGTACTGCCTGATAGCAGGTTCACGCTTGATTATACTAACATATATAATATTTTAGTTGATTATATATCCGGAACGGATCGATCAAACTATGGACTCATCACTCATTATGATTCATCAACAACAAATCAATATTCTTATTCACATCATAACTTTGTTTATGATTTTCATTATAAACATGAAGGCTTTTTATACGGACATCATACATACAAGCAATTTCATAAGGCCATAGCCTACAACATGGAGCATGGCGGGAAATTAGACATTAGAAGTTATCACTTAATGTGCAATCATAAAGCAGTGTTAAAAACGTTATTTGCTTGCTTCGTAGAAGAGTTTGGCATAAGAGATCACAATGGACTGTTGCAGATGTTTGATGATATTAGTACGAATTGCATGAAAGCTAGGAATTATGTTCTAAAATATAATCTCACAGCCGATAAACGCATACTCAAGAAAGTAGATGAAATATATAAAAACATTGAACTATCCGAAAAAGATGCTATCTTAACATTCCTTGACGAATTGTCAAAAAAAACAAAGGATACAACTGTACTACTACCTATTGTTTAAAAAAACTTATTTGAGTGGAAAATATATTATAAAAAGCCTGTTGAGGTATTATTTTATTCAATAGTCTGATCATTAAAAATTACAGTACAGAGCCCATACACCAGCAAATCCAGCGCGGCTAAGCGGCCTAGGCCGGCGATTGCTTTCCCGGCTTTGTGATCGCGCAATTTAAGCTGGTTAATATCTCATCAAAGACGATTGTCGATCCTTCATGATGTAGCGATAAGGGGATGTTGTGCTTTTCAACAATCCTTGTTAGTAACTCACTGAAGGATATTTCGAAGAGATCATCAACCACTGTTCCAATTTGCTCATAAATCAATTTGGACACAAGGATCTTGCGCAGATTATCGACCAGTTTTTCTTGTTTCTCACATATAACGCGAGTAACGGTTTTACGAATTTCCACTACCTTCTCAAGAATAGACGAATATAAACCATATCCACCTATGATAGTGAGGTAGAAACAGTTTCCTGCCATCATTCCTTCAGAACGAAACTCACAAAAGTAATCATCTGAAGTTTCGAGAGAGTTATTAAACCGATTAATATACAGATTCCGCTCCGATTCAGTTAAAAGCGCGAAGAATGGTTTAAGTGTGGGGAGTGGAATTTTTCAAAAGATCTCACTTTCACCATACTCGTTCTCTCCTTCTTGGACCACCTGGGTGTGTGGGAATATTCGTTGTAGACATTCCGAGAATACAGAGCATTGATCTCCAAAATTGTCGCATGAGTAGTCAATAGGCGTGGATATCACATCTGCACCTGCATCATGCGCGATCTTAACGAGAACAAATGCATCGTAAGAAGCTTGGAATTCTCCCATCTGCTCGGGCCAAATATAAGATATTTCCAATTTCCTCACCCCTTAAATAAAGGTAATTTCATCTGTCTCTTTTTCTGGCACTAGATGACGAAATGCGTTGACGAAATAGTTGCTATGAAGGAATTCATGTATTGCATTTCCATTATTAGCAACGTCGTCATTCTCATCGAGTGTCTCTGTATCCAGATAGTTCATAGCCATGTCTAAAGCTGCTTTAGCTTCTGACACAGTGAAACTGTCCCAATCGACGTTCGCACTAGTTGTGATCGTATGTGCGGCTTCGATCGCACGGAATAAACCAGGAGTGTAAGATTGCAAGTACTCCTCACGTGCCGGCAGGTTCTCTTTAAACAGAGATAGATCAAGTTTCATTCGAATTCCTCCTTGTTTTGGTACGCAAAAAAGACCAGAAGCACAAAAAAAGCGCACCGAAATAGGCACACTTCTGTTCTCCTGGTCTATAACGTACTAGATACTTAATGACGGTAAAATACCGTACTTCTCGTTCTTCTGCCGAAAATGGACGGCGAAGATTAGTTAAATCGATGTAATGATGCAAGTATAGCACATCGGCAATATACGATAAAGAGTGACAAACAAGAGTTGCAGGATAAGCGGGTCGTTTATTATCATTCAATTTCTGAATAGCTTGTTCATAGGTTTGATTCGATTCATCGATCTCTTTTGAAATGAGCATCATACGATCCTTTGTATTTGCAACTTGAACATATAGATTCATCAATGCTTCGCTGATAAGGTAACCATGACCTGCAAGGATAGGCTCGAGCCACTCTCGTACATTGCCGGGCTGCATATCAGTCAAACTACGAAGTCGCAAGTACAACGGTGTATAACATTTCTCAAGCCGTTCTTTTGTCAGTGCTTGCTTATTCTTCTTCTTGCTCTGAATTACGTCCTTCATATAAAACGGAATATACGTCGTAAAAGCTGTTAGTATTGCCGTGATGAGGGGCGTATAAGGTTCCATCTATATCAGCTCCCCTATTATGAATTGAGATTACATGATTGGCATATGCCGAAAGAATACGAAGAAAACGATCGCAAACGTGAGCAGAATAAATCCACTCTCAACGATTTTGCCTGTAGCCGTGCCTGTACTCATGAGGTTGATTTTAAGCCGCCAATCCAGTGGCGGGATCGGGCGGATTCCGCGGTTTGTAAGAGTGTCCGCTAATAGATTAAGCAAGTACGAGAGTACACCTGCAATCCAGATCGTATTGCCGTAGTCCAGAGTCGCTAAGTACAGCAGTGCAGTCCAGCCGACCACAGCATATACCGAATGTGTCAGCCTTCGATGCGGCATCAGCGCACAGATAATCAATAAGCTGCCCGCAATCATATTCCAAGGCATAAATGTATGGCCGAATGCAATCAGGCCAACGCCGATCAAAATCATCACAATATTGCGAAGTGAGCGCTTTGGCATAAACGACACTACCCCGACGAGCCCAGCAAGGACGATATTCCAAGGTGCAAAGGCTTGTCCGAAGAAATACAAGAGAACCGCTAAGCCAAGATTAAATGGGATTTACCCATCATATGTATTCCACTCCCCACTAAACTGGTAAAATTCGAACAATGTCCTCAAGTTTTTCACTGTACTTACATTTAGGCAAGCTTTTTAATACGGCCTTACCGTATCTCTTCGTCCGCATACGGCTATCCAAGATGATGACAGCTACTTGGCACTTAACAGACCGATTTAATCGACCAAACCCTTGCTTGAGCTTAATCATCATTTTCGGATACATATAGTCGACGAAGCTGTTACGCTTTGCCTTCTCGATCAAATCGATCTGAGCTTTGATTAAAGGCTCGTTTGGCATCGGGAACGGCAACTTCACGATGACGATTGTCGTCAATGCATCCCCTGCTACATCGACACCGGTCCAAAAGCTAGAACAACCAAGCACGATCGTACGAGGGTTAGTCTTCAATTGATGAATGATCTTCTCACGATCGCAGCCGGGGAATTGAACAAGTAAGCTATAACCGCGCTCAATTCAAATATCGCAGCACAAAGATGTTCAAATGCTACTCCCCACTCATTGTGCTCTAAAAGTTCTTTTACTGTGGCTCTGTCCGCTTCAGTTAATTCCGTTATTTCAACAGTTAAGTTTCTTATTTCTTTTTCAATATTCAAGGTTTATCACCTCTATGTGCTTATACGCCCCGCCCCAGTTACTTCTTCAAGGACAACGGCAACCGATCGCGTGGCCGGCAGCCGTCATGTCGTGGTGCTAACGTCTCCCGTTAGAATTCCTGTAATACGAATAATTTGGCGTTTGAACAAAAACGAGCGCCTCCAGTAAGATGGGGTTGCACACGAGGTCAAAAGCCTCAAAAAGCCCATCAGGAGGTCGCTCTACTATGAAGTTTAAGTCACAAGACAAGCAAAATCAACTCATTGAAAACATTACCGTTTCTCACCTAGTCATCGGCGTAGATATCGCACAAGAAGTTCATGTTGCCCGCGCTGTCAGTTTCCGCGGAATAGCTCTGGGAACTCCTCTCGAGTTCGGTAACCATCGTGAAGGGTTCAATCTGCTCGGACGTTGGATTCAAGATCTACTTAAATCCTACAAGCTTAGCAGCGTCATAGTCGGCATGGAATCTACTGGCCACTACTGGTTCAGCCTAGCACATTGGCTTCTCGATCAAGGCATTGAGGCTGTTCTGGTTAACCCTCATCTCGTCAAAAAGAACAAGGAAAACCGAGATAATACACCGTCTAAAAGTGACCATAAAGATGCACTTGTCATTGCAGACATGGTCAAAAACGGCTACTACTCTCCTGTTCGTTTTCATCCCGAATCTTATGAGGAACTGCGCATTCTTATGGCAAACCGAGAGACGGTTACCAAGCGCCTCAATGCTGCGGTTAATCAGATCCATCGCTGGGTAGATATTGTCTTCCCTGAGCTTCGCCATGTCTTTAAAATCCTTACTTGCACCAGTGCAATCGCAACACTTAGACTCTTCCCTTTACCAAAAGAAATCAGTCGTTTAAACACGGAACAAGTTCTTGCCGGTTGGAAGCAATATGTGAAACGTCATGCTGGTGTGAAACGCGCTGAACTGCTCATTTCACTAGCAAAAACCAGTGTAGGCACCACTCAAGCACTCCATGCTTACAAGCTTCATCTCATTCTTGAGCATATTCCATATGCACAGCAGCTGCTTGAAATACGAGGCGTCTATGTCACAAATTTAGCGGGTGTACTCGGCGAAGCTGGTGATCTAAGCGGATATGCGCACGGAAATGCTTTGCTTCGCCATGCTGGATTAAATCTAGCTGAGGCTAGTTCAGGGAAATGGCGAGGAAAGATGGTTCTCAGCAAACGAGGCCGACCTCGTTTACGTCACTTTCTTTATCTCATGACGATGAGTATGGTGATGACAAACCCAGAAATCCGAGCGGAACACCGTTACAATGTGGAGGAAAAAAAGCTAAAGAAGATGAAATCCATAATGAAATTAATCGGTAAAGTAGCACGAATGCTCGTAGCTCTGGCAAAGAACAATTCATCATACGAGCCAATCAGGGTATTCCCGCAAGCAGCATAAAACCTAACGATCCTCACCAGCTCAAGTATTCGCAGGATGACAAGAAGCACGGAGTATCGGGAGACATTGCGCAAAAGGGCTCGGACCCGTTCCGTTAGAAAGACCGACCTCCACCCCGTAGTTAGATGTGACGAAGGAATGAAAGGGCTAAGACCCGTTGAGACATGGGAGTGAGAATCGCTAGGGCGAAGTGGAGACGTGCGTATAATGGAACATTATGGGTGATCCTTATACACCTTTATTTCCGCATACCCAATTCTCTATCTCCCAGCTACTGGCTCCTTCATCATCATCTTCTTCACTTTAACTACAGGATGAAATCCTGCGAATTCATGAGTCTGAGTGAGGAAACCGAATCATTTCGAGGGAGCTTAATGCCTTTGGCCAGTTTGCACCACGATCCGGGCGCCAAAGGGAACGGACGACGATTACTGCAGCACACACAAAGCCAAGTGAGTACCACCTCCCCCGGCCCTTCCGATTGCAAATAGAATATCTAAGGTCAACAAACAAAAAGAAGCTTGCGATCTATCGCGCGCTTCTTTTTGTTATACGTTGATGAATTCTGTCATTAAATACTTTCAAGTAATTCCCTATATTTAATTATGCTGAATTATTTTAATGAATCAAAAAGGGATTCGATTGATGTTGTACTTTCTTTATCATATCTAGATTCTTTCCAGTAATCATACTCGAAATCAGACCCATCAAATTCTTGAGAGCTCTCATCCATTTGTTGAACTTTGCGAGATAACGAGTCCATTATTACTTGTGAATCTACATTAAGAAAGCTAGAAACCTCTTCTAGAGTCGAACAAAAGCCCTCAATATAATCCTTTTCATTTACCTGATCCAGATAATATCTATGTTCGGAATCAATAACATCATTAAACTTATTTCTTAATATTTGAATTTCATTAGAGTCTAGAAAATCGGGAATGATGTTGTCTATTTTATTTATGAGTTCATAAGTATCAAACTCATCTAAAGCACGAAATACTAAATCTTTAACAGCATCTATCCATTTATCTTTAGAAATACCTATTTGAAAATTAATTATAGTAAGTTTTTCAAGCAACTGTGGTAACTTTGAATTATCTGTATAATTCGTAGTTCTGATTTCATTATATAACTGATTTTCGATATCTATAAAGTCCTGACAATCAAGAGGATAGTTAAAACCAATTGCAGCCGAAATTATAAAAACAAACCTATCAATCAATTTTAAGGATTCTTTTTTGTGATTATTTCCTACTCCAAGATTTCGTAATCTAAAAGTGTCGTTGTTAAATTGCTTTAGTATAGAGTTCATATACTGTTGAGATAAATTTTGATGTATTTTGTTAATGCATTTTTTGTTATTCCATAGTGATATGTGTTGATCAAAAAAATAAAGTGAATGGCACAGCTTCCTAAGTTCGTATAAATTGTCATTTAAGTAATTTTCAATAAAATCTCTGATTGAAGGGTTGCTATAAGAGATTATGAACTCATGGCTTACTTTTCTTATGTTGATAAAATTACCTTCTAATTGACGTAATGCTTTTTTAAATTCAGTATTACTAGAATTCCTTGAATTAGTTTTGTTGTATTCATTAAATGCTGTTTCAAGATCATTAATTAATACACTATCAGTCAGGGTACTTAATACGATTAATATTCTTTGTGCATCTTCTGTAATTTGATATTCAAAAGCATGTTCCCATAGTTTGGAGGGGTTATCTAGATGGCCTAAAAATGTACTAACATACTTTGTGTCCTCAGTAGTGTTTAGTTTGGTCATCCACTCGATAATTCGAGGGCTGTAATTTGGATGCGTAATTATTCTTAAGTAGTTTTTATTTTCAATGATTTTTTCAATATTCATTTTTGGCATACCAGAAAAATATAAGTGATTGTATAGAATTTCAGCTTTATTAAAAGAAGTATAATCAGATAGATTGATTATGCATTTATTATGGTCGAAATCAGAATGTGATAGTTTCTCATATGTCATCTTTGCTTGATTTAATATATATTCTCTCGTAGTTAAAATGAACTTTGTGTTCTTTGTTCTTCTAATCCTAGTAATAAAGGAGATTAGAATTTCATCATCATTAATATTTAGTTTCTGTTCAAGACTAGTCTGACCCAAAAAATCATCGAAATAAAAAACTTGTTTAATTGCTGGATTATACACTTTTAGAGCATCATTTATACTAGAAATTTTAAAAGCTCCATATCCATGTGCCAAGTAGTCTAGAATCAACATCTCAGCTAATGTTGTTTTTCCTATTCCAGGAGATCCTGCGATGATACAGTAATTACTGTCATCCAGAATTCTCTTAGCATTTGAAAAACTTTGATTTTGAACATAGTATTTAATTTTATCTTTTATATTATCAATGCCGATGTTAGTGATATTGTAGATATCGTTATGTAGTACCCTACTTAAAACTGCTTCACTTGATAACCATAACTTGAAGTGTTTTTTTTCTATTTCAGGAAACTTCCCTAGTAAGTTATTTAGATCTGTACCACCTATGATATCGCCCGTATCTTGGATATAAGGGTTACATAAATTGATAATTGTAGTTTTATTAGCAGGTGTTAATCCTAATGATGTTACAATTAAATACCTTTTTGGTTTTAATTTTTGTATTTTGGGTAATTCGTTTTTTAAAGAATTTATTAAGTCTGAAAACTTTGAATTCGCATAATGTTTGCATTGTACTATAATCTCATTTTTTCTATCTTTACTGTACCTAAGATCAATTCCCTCATCTCTACCACTTTTGAAACTTTCCAAAGTGATATAAGATAGTTCCTTCTGTAATATATCTCTGACCAATACCTCGAAGTCAAAACTTGACAGCGAAGTGAAGTCATAGTTAGTCATGTCAGGTTATCTCCATTCATGGTTAATAGCGATGTACACTTGGATAATTTTAGCACATCATTGTCTATCTATGTGGGTTTTATTGGATGACTTTATGGTGCTGGTTACCTTTTGTTTGAATATAAGCAAGCGCCCTCGGTACCGACGGGTTTGCATACTAGGTCAATGCTTCAAGAAGCCTATCAGGAGAGCGTATCTAGATATGATTTAATCATTCCCATTTTCTGTAGATTGTTGTGATAGAATAGAAAAATATATATCCTGAATTATAACAGCCCTAAGGAGTTGAATAATCTGTGAGTTCTATTCATGCTCATAACGATAGTGTTGTTCTGATGAAACGTAAGCTGCGTGATGTCAAAGATACATTTGGACCTGATAATCTCAGGATATATGAAGATTATTATGCCTCGTTCCCCCATCAGGATCAGCAATGGTTATTCTCCGCGTTACATTATGAGGTGAACCAACTTTTACGACATCTATTTGCAAAATTCAAAGGAAATGGCCATTATAATGCAGAAGAAAGCCGTAGGCTATCAGCTATTATTCAAATGATTGTTTCACTAAAGTCAACATTAAAAAAGACGGAATTTGAGTTTGATCTGGACTCAACCTATGATGAGCTATTAAAGAAATGTAAATCATTTCTACGACCAACCAACGGCAGCCCTATCCCGGATGATCTGGAAGAGATCGAGCTGATTGACCATAGAAATATTTTCTATATAAAACAATCGGTTTCAGTACCAAACAATCCTTTGAAGGCGTATCCGTTGATTTTGGTCGGAGAAGGTTCATATGCTCATGTATTTAAATATAGAGATGAGTGTTATGACCTATGGGTCGCTCATAAACGAGCACTAAGTAACCTAACTTCTAAAGAACTCATACGATTTCGAAATGAATTTGATGACTTGAAACAACTTGACTCTCCTTTCATTATCAAGGCGTATGAGTACGACGATACAAATAATTCGTACACAATGGAATTAGCTTCTCATACGCTCGACAAATACATCTTTATATGGAATGATCGGTTATTTATGCAAGAACGAATTCGACTTATAACACAGCTGTTTCGGGCCTTCTCCTACATCCACGCTAAAGGCTTCTTACATCGTGATATTTCTTACACCAATATTCTTATCAAGTCCTTTGATGATGACAGTGTCTTTTTGAAGGTTGCCGATTTTGGCTTAGCCAAACACCCACATATTCGATTGACTCGTCCAGGAACAGAGTTTAAAGGTTCATTGAACGATTCTAACTTGAGAGTAATCGGGTTTGAAAAATACGAAGTACGACATGAAGTATTTGCTCTTGCGTTCATCATCTGCTATATCCTTACTGGAAAAAAAGAACTTTCTGCTATAAAGGATGAGATGATTTTCCGTTTTTTTGAAACTGCCACAAATCCTGAGATCAATATTCGTTTTAAATCTGTAGACGAAATGGCTGAAGCGTTTAGAAAGTTAACTCCTTATATACGAAATTTAAGTAAAATAAGGCTTTGAACGTCCGTACGGTATTTGACCTTGGTGCCTGCATGAAGTTCCAAGGACAATTATTTACGAAGCCTATGTTGTCGTCGGTTAACGATATAAGTTCTTGTCCCTTTTCGGCTAACGATATAAGTTCTTGTCATCCTACATCATCGTACTTTGTAATTGGCCGTATTGCTTGCGCTGCATGCTCTCTTGCAACGTTAAGCCATGCCTCATATGAATTTCTTGCCAGTTGCCACGTTAAATGTAAGCCAGTGAATCTTTTAATGCAATGTTTGTGTTTAGCTAAGGTTTTCTTAAAAAGCAGTTTCTCAAATGATTTTAAGTAAATGACAAGAACTTTATAACATTCCCGTTTCCCTCTTACGCGCACGCGCAACGCAGTTTATAACCGAATTGTATCCACCAGGAAAGTATCAACTTCTAAATCGATCATATGTCTCACGCCTGCAGCAATGATCGCTTTACCAATTCCCTGTCCTTGAAAATGTGGTTTCACTGCAACCCAATGAACAAATGGACATCGACGAATTCCCGTATAATTCCACCAAGCTGTAAATGTAGCAATTTTCCAATGCAACATCCTTCGTATCAAATTCCAAGACAGAAGCTTCAATTTCTGCCCACGCTACTTCATCCCCTGACTTGAATGTAACTAATGAATATCCTTTTGGTAATGAAGCATGTGGGAGCGAAGTTCTGCTTCACGTTTAAGTATGACTCTATAACATTTGCTTCTTAGGGCATTCTCGGGCGATCAGCAGCGCACCTTGTCCCACTAGGCTTCATATAATAGAGTAGCTTGAAAGTAAGGAAGTGATTTTAATGCCAAGATTACTAGATGTCAGAACATCGCAAAATGCCAGTCTACAACAATCGATCAGTACGCCGATCACACTTGTTCCTGTATTATTTGGACAGGTGGGGTTGGAATGCGTAAATCCAGGCGGAATTATACGTGTTCAATTTACTGTAACTGCGACCATTTCGTTTCCAGGCACCGTCGCAACAAATATGCCTATCTTATTCCATGTTGTAAGAGGAACCTTGATATCGGATCCCGTAGTGTACTCGGCTAATCTAACCGTACCGGCAACAGCACCGGGAGCCGGGCCTCTTATTATTCCTATGTCCGCTACAGGATCGGATTACAACGTCCCGGCTCCTCTTAACAACCAGCTTACGTATTCCGCATTCATTAGCTCCAGCAGCACGCTGCCGTCACGGGTCGGTCCGGAAAGCTTTAATGCAGCAGCTTATTCGGACTTTTAACGATCGTTGAATGGCTCAGTGCAGCGGCAGTTTAGGACTTTATAAGTCCTGGACTTCCGCTGTTTCACTTATTGTTATCTAGCGAAAATCCAGTAAAATGAGACGCCCTGTTGCATCCAGTATTTAGGTTTCCCCTTCTTTCCCCACACCTGCTATTAACAAGGACAACGGTAATAGACATACAATTAAAGCAACAATGAATATTATGATCCGTACTTTTTTATTCATATGATTTCACACCAATCCGCTACATTTCATATCAGGTAGAGTCTGCTTCACCACTTTTCATTTATATTGAATTTGTGGCCAGCTAGGTATGGAGTGCTACGATAAAAATGCAGTCGAAAAACACCCTCGTATGAAATAAAATGAAAGCTGACGAGGGGACGGGAGACAATGAAACGGTACGACAAAGTATTCAAAGAAGAAGCAGTAAGATTGAGTGATGAGATTGGACCAAAGAAAGCCGCCGAGCAATTAGGCGTGGCCTACTATACGTTGCAAGAATGGAGAAGGCGTAGAACCCTACACGGCGACGGAGCGCACATAGGGAGCGGCCGCGCTTATTCATCTGCTGATAAGACAGCGCGTGAAATCGAACTAGAAAGAGAAATAGGCGAGTTGCGTAGAGCGAATGAGATTCTCAAGGACGCACTCGGTTTT
>NZ_QGTQ01000013.1 GCF_003182255.1 Paenibacillus cellulosilyticus
CGGTGTTATCGGACGGTCTCGCCTTCTTCGAGCTACATTCATACCGTTCTTCAATCGTCTTCGCTCTGCAATAATGCCCTTTGATCTTTAACTGCTCTTCGATCTTCAACAGTCCTTTGATCTTTAATCGCTCTTCGATCTCCAACATGTTCTTTGATCTTTAATCACTCTTCGATCTTTCCCTTATTATCTAGGTTTTCAAAACCATTGCGAGTCTGTCCGATAACGTCTTTGTCTCTGTAATTCATTGATATACTTTCATCGTTTGTATCTCTGAATGTCGTTAATACACATGAACCCGCGTCTCTCCGCGCCCCTCCTCCACGCACCTCCAACTACCTTCATACTATTTTACTATATAATTCCATACTGGAGAAATCATTATCTTATCAATCACGCCCTCGGCTTCTCTCTGTGTTATCCCCATCTAGTAACGTACTACCATCTTGATGAGCAGCTAAAGCACGGTCTAGCGGGCTTTGGATGCGGCGGACGTCGCGGACGGTGACGTGGGTGTAGATTTGGGTTGTTTTGGGGCTGGCGTGGCCGAGCAGCTCTTGGATGTAGCGCAGGTCGGTGCCTTCTTCTAGTAGATGGGTGGCAAAAGAATGCCTCAACGTATGCAAAGTTGCCGAGGATCTGAGACCCAACTGATCCCGTGTACGCTCGAACACGTGCTGCATCGTGCGCTCGGTCAGATGTTTGGTTGGTTCGGCTCCTGGGAAGAGCCAGTGGACCGGCTTTTCCCGCACCATGTAGACTTTAAGTATCTCGTAAGCAGCTCCCGATAGAACCGTGTAGCGATCCTTGGCTCCTTTGGACTGTCGAATCTTGATTACTTTGCGTACTGGATCGATGTCCTGCGGCTTCAGTCGCACTGCCTCCCCGATTCGAAGGCCTGCGGAGTAAACGAGCGACAACAAGGTCCTGTGCTTCAGATTAGTGACCGTCCCGATCAACCGGAGCACTTCATCAGTTGATAGTACGTTTGGCAGTTTGCGCTGACGACGGGGCCGCTCCCATTTGTTCGGAAAATCCTTTCTCCCCTCAACCTCGCACAGCCAGAAGCGCAGCGCACTTATCGCCTGATTCACGTAAGCATGTGCTCTGCCCGCATCCATCAGCTTCAGCGTATAAGCTTTGATATGCTCATTATGAATGTCTTCCTCTCCTCCGCCATAGTCATTCAGGAAACGCTCGATATGTCCACGATACGCTTTTCGCGTCCGCACGCCATATCCACGTCTTCGCATATGCTCGTCAACCTTTGTGATAATGCCTCGAATATCCCGCTCCACATCATTTTTCAACATCCCTATCTCCATAAGCATCGCAAGCTGAGGAGTTCTGAACAGCAGATCGGGTGCAACTTCGCAGACAACAGATTTCCGCTTGCACATTGTGATCAATGCCTCGCGACTCATCGCGCTTGTCGGTATTGACCAAGCCAGCAAGTCCGGATGCCATGCCCGCCCTGGCAGCCGACGAATTTCATCCAGCAATATCGATTTATGCGCATATTCAAAAGCTAACAAAATCCGCTCCGGCAGTTGCTCAGAACTGAAAACCTTCAACATATTGTGCACCTCTCATTCTCTTTTTTGTAATCTTCATCCTGTCAAAATGTAATCCCCCAACGGGGCAAGCAACTCACACGCTCCCGAGTCCGTCACTCCACCAAACTTCCGGGGTCCAGGGATAAAGGTTTCCGTAAGGAAACCACATCGGAAGCATAACCTTAAACCCATGGGGTCCTCCCTAGCAGGGAGGATTTAGATGGGTAGAACCCAACAAAAAAGAGACCTCTCCCAAGAGAAGTCTCCGATGCTTTCGGACATATCCGCTGTATCCACTTATAATCGAAACTTTTCCACCGTATCCTGTCTGCCCAACTGCTCCAGTATCACCCGCTGCCTTGGCCCGATCAGGTCAAAATGCGGGAACTGCTCCCGCCGATGAATGTACTTCGGATCGAGGCCGTGCGTGCGGCACCAGTCCGCTAGTCGATCCAGGTCGATACATCCAACCTTCGTAATCGTCCGATTGTCTGGAAAACGTTCATCGTACCAGTAATGGGTCAGCAGAGCGATTTCGCCGCGCAGCACACGCTTTTTCCACTCCTGCAGCTCCTGTCTGCTTACGCCGAATGCCATGCCGTAATCACCTTCATTTTATCTAGACTATTAATGAAGCCACTAATCCGTTGTCTATCTGTGTTGGGCAATAGTATAGCATAGGCATCTTCGAAAGCAAACCCGATCATCCAGACTAGGAAAGGTGCACCAAAACGCGGTTACTGGTATACTGGATAGGATTAAGACGGTTATTGACAACCGTAACAAAGAGGAGTTTTTACGACAATGGCAACTACGTTCGCAACACTTGGCGTCTCGCAAGAGCTGACGAGTGTTCTCACATCATATGGGATTACGGTGCCTACGCCGGTTCAGACGAAAGCAATCCCGCTCGCGCTCAAAGGCGTGGACGTGATCGTACAAGCGCAGACCGGTACGGGCAAAACATTTGCGTTCGCGCTTCCGCTGCTTTCCCGCATCGACACGAGCAAGAACCAAACGCAAGCACTTGTGCTCACGCCAACGCGTGAGCTGGCGCTGCAGATTACAGCAGAGATGGCGAAGCTCGCCCCTGCTGCAGGTGCAAGCGTCCTCGCTGCCTACGGCGGGCAGGACGTGGAATCCCAAATCCGCAAGCTGGCTAACCGCCAGCCGCATATTATTGTAGCAACGCCTGGACGTCTGCTCGATCACCTGCGCCGTGAGACGGTATCGCTAGGCAAAGTCCGCATGCTCGTCCTCGACGAAGCGGATCAAATGCTGCACATGGGCTTCCTTACGGATGTTGAATCGATCATCTCGCAGATGCCTAGACAGAATCGTCAGACGATGCTGTTCTCCGCGACGATACCAGACCAGATCCGCAGGCTTGGTTCTGAATATATGAACAACCCGGAGGATGTACGCATCACGCCGGAACGTGTAACGGTTGATACGATCAAGCAGATCGCGATTGAGACGACGGATCGCCGCAAGGAAGATACGCTCATCGAGCTGATCGGACGCTACCGTCCGTACCTCGCGGTCGTATTCTGCCGGACGAAGGTTCGTGCAAAGAAGCTGAACGAAGCGCTGCAAGAACGTGGCATCGAGAGTGATGAATTGCATGGTGACCTGTCGCAGGCGAAGCGCGAGCAGGTTATGAAACGGTTCCGCGATGCTCGCCTCCAAGTCCTCGTTGCGACAGACGTTGCTGCGCGCGGTCTCGACGTCGAGGGCGTCACGCACGTATTCAACTACGATCTGCCGATGGATGCGGAATCGTATGTTCACCGTATTGGCCGGACGGGCCGTGCCGGCAACAACGGCATGTCCGTTACGCTTATGACGTCACGCGATGCAGCAGCTGTAGCTCACATCGAGCGCGCGCTCAACACAAGAATTGAACGCCGTGACGATTCGGCTGTTGCACGCGGCGATCTGCCGATTCGCGTTAAGCCCGACAAGCAAGGCCGCCGAGCTCAGGAAGAACGAGAATCGGCAAGCCGCGGCGGTCAATCCGGCGGTCCACGCGGCAGAGGCAGAGCGAACGGTGCAGACCAACGCTCCGGCGGTGCTGGCGGTCGTGGCGGTGCTGGCGGTCGTGGCGGCGCAGCAGGACGCGGCGAATCCGCGCCAGGTCGCGGTGGTCGTGGCGAATCCGCTAATGGCCGCGGTCGCGGCGCAGCGAAAGCCGGCTCTTGGAGCGCAGTACCCGCTAGTGGACGCGGCGGCGCTTCGCGCTCCGGCGGCTCAGCAGCTGGCGGCAAGCGCGGCTTCGACGCCGAGGCTTGGAACGAACCATCACCGACACTGGGCCGTGGCGGCTCCGCTCCGCGCGGCGGCAATGCGCCTGCAGGACGCGGTGGCGGTTCATCCGCACCACGCAGTGGTTCATACGCAGGTGGCAGTGTTCTTTCGAATAAGCGCGGTGCTGATGCGAATGCGAATCCATGGGAATCCGCTCCAGCGAGCGGCCGTGGCGGAGCAGGCGCAGCAGGCGGCAGGCGCGGCAATTCAGAGGGACGCGGCGGCAATGCCGGCGGTCGTGGACGTTCCGACGCACCACGCGGTGGCGGCGGTGGCCGCGGTCGTTCTGAAGGCGGCGGTCGCAGCGGCGGCCGATCCAATAACGGAGGCGGACGGCGCGGACGGTAATCGCCGGCTCCTGCCTTTCGTATAGCAGAACGCCAAGGCCCGATCGCGGATGCCTTGGCTTCTTCTGCTTTTGACCCTTATTCCATCATAATCGAACTTGTTCCAATACATCGAAGGAGTGCGTTACGTTGTCCGATACATCCGAACTACAATCCAACATTACGCTGCCAGATACTTACGTCCATCAGATGCGGGAGCTGCTCGGCGAGAAGGAAGCTGACGAGTTTCTCACCAGCTTCCACGCGCCGCGCGCATACGGCCTGCGTCTGAATCCGTTGAAACTGAGCAGCAGCGCAGATCAACCAGCCATTCAACATCTACAACAACAGTTCACGCTTCGGCCGATCCCTTGGTGCGAGACCGGCTACTACTATGATGAAGCGACACGTCCCGGCAAGCATCCTTACCATGCCGCAGGCATCTATTATATCCAGGAGCCTTCCGCTATGTCGGCTGCTCAGGCACTCGATCCACAGCCAGGCGAGACGATCCTTGATCTTGCAGCAGCACCCGGCGGCAAAACCACACAAATCGCCGGCCGTATGCAAGGCGAAGGCCTCCTGATCACCAATGAGATTCATCCAGCCCGTGCCCGCATCCTTAGCGAAAATGTCGAGCGCTGCGGCATTCGTAATGCCGTCGTCACCTGCGCATCGCCGGATGTGTTAACCGCACGTTTCCCGCTATTTTTCGATCGCATCATGCTTGATGCACCTTGCTCTGGCGAGGGGATGTTCCGCAAGGATCCTGATGCCATCGGCGAGTGGTCGCCGGATCATGTGCAAATGTGCGCGGATCGCCAGGCCGACATTCTCGAGCACGCGGCGATGATGCTGAAGCCCGGCGGGCGTCTCGTTTATTCAACCTGTACGTTCAATCGCTCGGAAAATGAAGACGCAATGGCAGCCTTCATCGCCGCACATCCCGAGTTCAGGTTAGAAATATCGGAACGGCTGTGGCCGCATCAATGCGAAGGCGAGGGGCATTTTGTAGCCGTGCTGACGAAGGATGCATCAATGGGTTACACCACCTTCGTCCCGATTGATCAAGCACGAAGCAGGGACAATCGAAACGCGCCACAGCGCAGCAAAGGCAAAACCAAACCCGGCAACAGCAGCTCGCTTGCTGTCGACATGGAATTGTTCAATGCATTCGCCGAAGAAGCATTGCCCGGCTTCAAGCTTGGTCCTGGTGAACCCGTTCGTTTCGGCGATGCGCTCTACTGGCTGCCTCACGACAAGGAAGGCCGATTCAACGCGTCTCTCATTGAAGGGCTAAAGGTCGTGCGGCCCGGCCTCCAGCTCGGTGAGCTCAAGACTAAGCGGATCGAGCCCGCTCATGCCCTTGCGCTCGCCGTTCGGGCTGAAGAGGCAGCTCGTATCGCCAGCTTCGAAGCGGATTCGCCTGAGACGGCAGCTTACCTTCGCGGCGAAGCCTTAACCGACATGAGCGGCAATCTTTCTGGCTGGACGATCGTCGCAACAGACAACTTCCCACTCGGCTGGGCCAAGGCAAGCGGCGGTCAGCTCAAGAACCATTTGCCTAAGGGCCTTCGCCGCCTGACATAATCATTGACGCATGTCCTAACCAACTGCCACAGCATCGGATAGCCGTCTCCGATGCTGCCGTCATGCACGGATGAACGTCCTTCATGTATCTGGCGCTTCGACTAGGTTCATCCCTTAGGTTTATGCCCAATCTTGCGGGATACAGGGCAAATGTCCAAACGTTACGGGCTGATCGACATATGATACTGTATACCGAGCAACGAGGAAGACGAAACAACAGACAAAGCAGCCTCGGGTGCCGGAATTTCGAGTCAGGGAGGAATATCGCATGTCCGGTGTATACGGCGGTGGAGGTTTCACGACGGCAGGTGTCATCCTGGTTCTGTTCATTCTGCTGGTAATTGTTACTCGCGGAATCTTGTACTAATCACCTGAGCATTGCGACACCAATACAGAAAACGCCAAGCAGCTTAGCTGCTTGGCGTTTTTTCCGTTCTAATCACCCTATACGTTTAACACGAACTTGTTCAGCGCGTGCATCACGCCGTCCTCTGCATTCGAGAGCGTCTGCTCGTCGGCTGCTTCCTTCACCTCTTCAGGCGAATTATCCATCGCAACGCCCAATCCTGCGAAATGCAGCATGCCGATGTCATTATAGTAGTTGCCGATCGCCATGACGCGCTCGCGCGGAATGTTTTGCTGCTTCGCATACTGCTCCAGCGCACTGCCTTTGTTAGCCGCAGGATGCTGAATATCGATGAAGTATTCCCCGCTCCGGATAATTTGCAGCTCCGTATCCCAATTGCGCCATTCGGCCTCGACCTTATCGAGCGTCTTGGGATCCGCGAATACCGTCATTTTGACCAGACCCGTTGGGATCTGATCCTTCGCAATGACGATTGGCACGATGCCGTACTTCGCATACATGTCGAGTCCCTCTTGATCAATCTGGTTGAACAGATACAGATCGAACGCCGTATTCAGGTCAAAATGGATTCCCTGCTCCCAGCAGTAGTTCATATAGCGAGTAGCCTGCTCCACTGTGAATTCATACTGATGGACAATGCGCTTGTCGTCGGCATCAATCGTAGCTGCGCCATTATGCGTAATAACGATCCCTTGCAGGCCAAGCTTGTCCATAATTTGAAAAGCACCGCCAGGACCTCGGCCCGTACATACCATAATCTCAGCACCGCGCAGGCCAGCCGCGCGTACCGCCTCGCGAGTGCCTTCCGTCAGCTCATGATCGTCCGTTAACAGCGTACCGTCTACATCCAATGCAATCAACTCGAATGGCAGCACTTCTCTTGTCACCATATTTCTCACTCTCCGCTCTTTGTTATTATGGTCGGTCACTATTCTTATGCGATCGCAGCAGCTCGACCTCTTCCTCGGTCAGCTCTCGATACGTACCAATAGGAAGCGTTTCGTCCAACACAAGCGGCCCCATCGATACCCGTTTCAAATAAACAACCTGCTTGCCAACCGCTTGGAACATCCGCTTGATCTGATGAAATTTGCCTTCATGGATCGTAATTGTAATCCAGCACTCATACATCTCGCCATGCAACTCGGCCGAGTCGACAACAAGCTGAGCGGGCAGCGTCACATAGCCGTCATCCAGCTCAACGCCCTCCTCGAACAACTTCTTATCATTGAGGCTCACCGGCTGGCTGCCATGAATCTTCGCGATATAAGTTTTGGGTACATGCTTTTTCGGCGACAACAGATCATGCGCGAGTTGACCATCATTCGTCAGCACCAGCAGTCCTTCTGTATCTTTATCCAATCGCCCTACAGGAAAAGGCGCCAGCACCCGATCATCCGGCTCCAGCAAGTCGATCACCGTCTCATCGCGCGTATCTTCCGTTGCCGAGACGACGCCCGGCGGCTTGTGCATCATGATATAGATAACGTCACGGTACACAACCGTTTCACCTGCATAAGCAACCTGCTGCTCGTTGGGCTGAATTTGCATGCCGCTGTCCTTGACGATTTTACCATCGACCGTGACGAGTCCCTGCTTCACTGCCCGCTTGATCTCGCTGCGCGTACCATAGCCCATATTCGACAGCAGCTTGTCCAGCCGAAGCCTTGCCCCTGCCGCTTTATCCTTTTTCGCCATCGTTACACCCATCTCCAACCCGCCGGCAGCTCGTTCTTGAGCATGCCTGACGCATATTTGCCCCATCCGATCGGATAGCCGTCGACACAGATTAACGTATACCCTTTAAGCGGTGTGTCATCACCGGTAATGGTCAGCTCCTCAGGCGCCAGATGAAGGGTTTCCCCTTTCAAAAATCGCACGATCGCCGCATCATCTGCTCCCGCACTCCATGACCGCTTGATCTCGCTTCGACGTAAGCCAAGGGCCAACGCCTGCGATGGCTCGAAGCGATGCGGCCCCGCATCGCCTAAGTACCAGCCTGCTCGAACTACTCGCAGCCCGTCCAGCAATGGCAGCCCTTCCGGCTGCCAATAAACGCGCGAGCCGAATGCGACGAGCCTGCCTGCCCATTCGTCCGCGCCGATCAAATGCTCTTCCGCGAAGCTGCGCCATGCTTCTGCTGAATCCACCACAGTTGCAGCCACACCACCGGCTTTACCGCCTTTCGCGGCGTGTTTGCCAGGCGCGCCTTTACCACTGCCGCCTCCGCGCGGCGAGCGATCGCCGCGTCCGCTGCGTCCTTCATCGCGGCGTTCAAGCCGATCGCGTTTCCCACGGCTCGCGGACTGCTCGCTAGCAGCGAGTGTCTCGCTACGACGGCTAACCGCGGCTGCCTCAGCCGCAGCATCCATATCGGCTTGTCCATCTATTGTACGCGGCTTCCGCCGTACAACGGCAACAAAGTGCCCTTCGCCGTCAAGCAAATGCGGCCACAAACGTGCCATGCCTGACTCCGCGACTCGATCTCCTGCATCAGTGCCTGCTTGACCAACATGCTTCTCCCCACTAGCATCCGCTTCTGTCTGAGCCGGTTGATCGTCTTGACTGTTGCCCTCTGGTGCATCACCCTCGGAACCAACTTCGCCAGCTTGTCCCCAATCCAGGCGACCCTCGACGAAGCCCGGCGCAAGCTGAATCGTCACCCGCTCCAGCTCAGGCTCGCCAGCGAGAAGCGCCGCAATTTGCACCTCGTTCTCCGCCGGAGAGAACGTGCAGGTCGAATAGACCAGAATGCCGCCCGGCGCCAGCATCTTCGCTGCATGACGTACAATATCTCGCTGCATGCCTGCGCATCGCTCGACCGAATGCCGCTCCCATGCGGCAATCATGGACTCGTCCTTACGGAACATGCCTTCGCCGGAGCATGGCGCATCGACGAGAATCCGATCGAACCAGCCTGCGAACACTGGCGCGAGCGACGAAGGCTCCTCATTCAACACGACAGCGTTGCGAACACCGGCGAGCTCTACATTTTTAGCCAAAGCTTTCGTTCGCTCTCCAGCGTTGTCATTCGTAACGAGTACGCCGCTGCCCTGCAGCTTCGCCGCAATTTGCGTCGATTTGCCGCCAGGCGCCGCGCACAGATCGAGCACGCGATGACCGGGCTGCACATCAAGGAGCTCAACAGGCGCCATCGCGCTTGGTTCTTGTATATAGTAGAGGCCCGCATGATAATACGGATGCTTGCCTGGTCGATCGTCGCCATCATAATAGCTGCCCGTCTCGCACCATGGGATCGGACGAAGCTGGAATGGCGACAGTTCCCGCCACTGCTTCGGATCAATCTTCAAGCTGTTGGAACGCAAGCCGTATAATCTTGGCGCATCGTAAGATGCCATAAAAGCATCGAATTGCTCGCCGAGCAGCGTTCTCATTCCTTCGACGAACGCTTCCGGCAACTGTTGTTTCATTGATTGTCCTCCTGAACAAATAGGGGGGCGCTGCCCCTATGACCCCGCTTATTTAAATAATATTCTTAAAGAGCTCTACCCACCTAGGGATTCTAACCACCTAAATCCTCAGGAGCTCTACCCACCTAAATCCTCAGGAGTTCTACCCACCTAAATCCTCCCTGCTAGGGAGGACCCCAGGGGACTCCCGTCCCCTGGACCCCGGAAGGAGAAACGTGGGATGAACAGAGGCGCGGATTCGTTACTGCGTGCTCGGAATCGCGTGCCCCGTTGGGGCAAGCTTACTTTTGTGCGGGATAGAATACTTTACAGTATCCTAACTGCCCGCCATTCATCGAACGTAGTGGATAGAGCACATAAATGTATTTTAACCATCCTCCAGCAGCTAGAAGAGTCGAATAGAGTACTTTTATGTATCCTAACTGCCTGCCATCTCCCGAATTCACTTCCATAATAGGCCTTTCACAAATGAAAAACCGGGCTCACCGCAAGGCCGGCCCGGTCTTCATGTGAATGGTGAAGGCTAATTGCCGCGCTTAGCTCGTACAATTGCCTGTTCAATATCGTCTGACAGCTGCTTCAAGCCGAATACATCCTCGTGCTCCCACAGCTCGTTGAACTTAAGCTGGAACTGCGCCGCTTCGCGGAAGCGGTTATAGAAGTACAGATGCTGAATGCCAGTCAGCACGCGCGATACAACGTTGGAGTTCTCCTCGAAATCGCGCTGTGCATCGATAATTTCCTGCCGGATGCTCGACATCTCCGTATCGAGCAGCGATGCGGCTTCCGCCGCTTTCTTCAGCCGCTCCTTGACCTCGTCCGGCAAGCTTTCCTTATATTTATAGTTCAGCGAATGCTCGATCGTCGCCCAGAAATTCATCGCGAGCGTCCGAATCTGAATCTCAGCCAGCACCTTCTTGAGACCGAGCGCCGTCTGAACCGGATACTCGATAATCATATGGTAGCTGCGATATCCGCTGTCCTTATAATTCGTTATATAGTCTTTCTCGTATACGAGCGCTAGATCGTGCCTCGAACGAATGAGTGACGCCACGCGATGAATATCATCGACGAATTGGCACATAATGCGGATGCCCGCAATATCTTCAATTCCTTGTTCCAGCTGATCGGGCGCAACGTTCAGCCTCTTCGCTTTCTCCAAGACACTTGATATTTTCTTAACCCTGCCGGTTACGAACTCGATCGGAGCGTATGCCTCACGCATCTTCAACTCGGCACGCATCGTCTTGAATTTGACTTTTAGCTCCTCTACCGTCTGTTCATAAGGTTGTAGAAATAATGTCCAGTTCCTTCCGTCCATCCGGCCGCCTCCTGATTCGATTAGTGGTGATTGGAGCCTACCGCTTCTTGGATCGATCGGAATCCGTCACGCTTCAGCCGTTCCTTCAATCCATCGGTCAGCTCGCGGAACAAATCCGGCCCTTTATAAATGAGAGCTGTATAAACCTCGACCAGACTCGCACCTGCGCAAATTTTATCGTATGCGTCATCAGCCGTAAAGATGCCTCCGGAGCCAATAATAGGCAGCTTGCCGCCCGTCTGGCGATAGACAGCCGATATGACTTCTGTCGAACGAGCACAGAGAAGCTTGCCGCTCATGCCGCCAGCTTCTTTCGCATTCGGATGCGTCAGTCCTTCGCGGGACAACGTCGTATTCGTCGCGATAATGCCAGACACGCCGCTAGAAGCAATCGTATCGACCGTATATTCGAGCTGCTCGTCTGTCATATCTGGCGCAATCTTCACCAGAATCGGCTTCACGGCTGCTTTACGCTTCGCCGCCTGCTTGCCCATCTCTTCGTTTACTGTGGACAGCAGGAGCTTCAGTTCATCGCCATGCTGCAAGGCGCGCAAATCCGGTGTATTCGGCGAGCTGATGTTGACGACGAAGAAATCGCCTTGATCGTACAACGTCTGAATGCAGCTCCGATAGTCCTCATGCGCAAGCTCGTTTGGCGTTACTTTGTTCTTGCCGATGTTAACCGCGAGCGGCACTTTGCGGCTGCGACGGCGCGACAGCTTGTCCGCCATTGCTTCGGCCCCTTTATTGTTGAAGCCCATTCGGTTGATCAGCGCCTCGTCAGATGGCAGACGGAACAACCGCGGCAGATCATTACCTGCCTGCCCCTTCGGCGTTACCGTACCTACCTCCATGAATGCAAGGCCGGTGTTTGAGAAGCCATCCGTCGCTTCGCCGTTCTTATCTAGACCGGCCGCCAAGCCGACAGGATGGTCAAAATGCAAGCCGAACAAATCAACCGCCAGCTCCGGTGAAGGTTTGACGCCGTACATCGCATTCAGAATCGACGTTGCGCCAGGTATACGTCCTGCGGCCGCCAAACTGTCGATTGTCAAATGATGCGCACGTTCAGCATCCAGCCGGAACATAAACGGCTTGAATATTTTGGAATACAGCACTGATGTGTTCACTCCGTTCTTTCCTCTATGTATGTCTCAATCCTCTACTCTTCAGTTTATCTGTTTCTAAACGAAAAGAAAAGGGCTGCAGCGTCAGATTGCAGCCCTTCAGTCATATGGAACAACACCATCGACAAGCCCAAGTATTGCAGCTATGGAAGTAAACGATTACAATAATAGCATTGGTAGATCATTACTTTGTTTCGATAGAAAGGGTGAAGTGCATGAGCGCACCGAAACGTAAAGCACCGGCGATGAAGGCCAAGCAACCTGAGTCCGTTAACAAAAAAATGTTAGTGTGGTGGGTTGCAATCTTTGGCGTAATTCTTATCGCCATGATTTTGCTGCTTATTTTCACCTAATTGAAATTCCATCAATTTAACCATGCATACGTACGACGGGGGTTTGTCTCGTCCTGCTTTGGCTCCAGGCGGAAACGTTCCGCCGGTACTGATACAGTGGCGGACAAGCCCCCTTGCTGTATCGTCACCTTCGTGCCCAATGGCACGAGATCGTACAGCTCCTCGAGATCCTCTTGGCTCATTCGGATACAGCCAAGCGAATCATCTACGCCAATGCTTTGCGGTTCATCCGTTCCATGGATCGCATACTTCGTATCCGACAGCGTCATTCCCCGGCTGCCATAAGGTCCGTCATCCCGGCCATTCGGGTTTTTCACCTTCTCGCTAATTAGGAACGATCCTTCCGGCGTCCGATCGCCTCCAAGCCCTACCTTGTAAGAACGGATTATAATATCGCCGCTAATAACGGCAAGTCGATGCGTCTTTTTGTCGACACGAATTTGAAGCGGTTCGTACATCCACGCTGCAGCGGCCTCTTGCGTCGCATCATCCTTTTGTCCCGCTCCCGCTTTCCCGTTTCCGACAGAGGCAGCCATCTGTGCGTCCTTCTCCTCTTTCGTACCCACAGCTCCCGACTCAACACTTTGCCCTTTACTCTTATCCTTCAGATCCGACAGCAGCGATTCGAACATCGCCTGCATTAGCGGTGTATCTCCAGCAATGTAGTTGTTCGGATAAGACTGGGCTAGATCGTCAACCGATGTCGGCCATTGACCTGTCCGGGTATAGTAATATCGAATCCCGCTTGCCAGCGTCCACCGCTGCTCCTGCTCTTGCGCCCACTGTCCATATGCGGCATACGACTTCGAAGCGTCAGCTGGCGAGCAGCTGCACAACCGCGACTCATACCAGCTGAGCTGCATGACACCACCTTGCGACTGCTGTTCAACGGCAAACAGCAGCTCTGTTGTGCCATTCCAGTTACGCCATTCTCCATCCTGCTGCAGTCGTGCCGCAATACCGAGCGCTGCACGGTCGTCTCCAACCATTAAACGCTGCATCGCTGTGCCAATCTCATCGGCAGTCGTTGCCTCGACGAGTTCTACACCAACTGCATTCCCCGAATACGGACCTGCCGCAGGCGCAGCTACATTATTAGTCTTCGATCGACTGAATGAGAATACGGCGATTAGCAGAAGTATCGCAGCCAGCACATATATGCCACGCCAACGAATTCGACGCAGCCGTTCTTTGCGCAGCCATTCCATCGCATGCTCCGCTTGGGCGCGCACCTGCTCCTGCGCCTCGGACAGTGGATCCGGCTTTTGCTCATAGGCTTCGTAAATATCACCTGCCTGGATGAAACAATAGTTAGCTTTCGCCGCTCTGCCCTGCTGCTCATATTGCTTGCCAAGCAAATACCAAGCCATTCGATTGTCAGGGTGCAGCTTCACATACTCCTTCAAATGCTCGGAATTCCGAATTGGCTCCATCTCTATCTCATCCCCCTCCGATCGCGTCACCTTTCCTCACTCTATATATCGGTCAGAAGGGCCGTTTCGTTGAACTTGTTTCGATACTTGAACGATCGGTGTTACTACCTATATAATAGGTACATTCTTCTGCATGGGGTGAAAGGGATATGTTCCAGAGCGTTCGAGGTAGCTAGTAGTCGGGCTGGGCACAACGCGTACCAGCTAACAAGGGGTTTTTCTGCCCTTTTGACCTGACTTCTTACCGCAAACCCTTCAATCTGGAACGAATCTCATGAGAGGATGAATGATATGAATCCAACGGAATACAAGCAATTCTATGAACAAGTAGGAAGACTGAACGGCTGGAATTTCAGCCATGTGAAATGCACAACGACGGGCGTACAGTGGAATTTTTACGAAGAGGTTGCTTCGCGATGCCGTCCATCTGACATTTTACTCGATATCGGAACTGGCGGCGGGGAAGCGCTGTTGTCGATCGCGGATGCAGCACTGCTGCTCATCGGCATTGATAATGCTTCCGGCATGCTGGAGACGGCAAACTTGAATATAACACGATCAGGAAAATCCAACGTGCGCATCCTGCCGATGGACGCTGACCAGCTGTTGAACTTTCCTGATTCGTTCTTCAACATCGTTTCGAACCGCCATTGCGGCTTCTTTGCTTCTGAAGTTTCGCGAGTATTGGCAGCCGGTGGCTTCTTCTTAACACAGCAGGTCAGTGAAGGCGACAAAATGAACCTAAAGCAGGCCTTCTCTCGTGGACAAGCCTTCGGCATTCCTGATGGCACCTTATTGAAGCAGTACCAGTCGGAGCTTCGCGAAGCAGGCTTTCGCTCAGTGCAATCATTCGAATACGATGCTGCGGAATACTACCACAGCGCCGAAGACTTGCTCTTCTTGCTCAAGCATACGCCGATCATTCCGAATTTCGGTCATGACGTGCATGATTTTGCCGTACTCGAGCAGTTCATCGCAGATAATCGGACGGAGCATGGAATAAGAACGAATGCCAAACGCTTCATGATCATCGCGACCAAATAAACTTTACGTTTGCGCCCGAATCCAGTCCAGGAACGAATACGATTCGTTGTTCTGCGGATGAAGGCGCACTCCATACTTCTTCTGCCTTCGACAACGGGCAGGTGACTGCATGCACTTGAAGCTTGCCATCCAGTATCGCTTCGATCAACGCTGGGAACTCAGCCAGATAACCCGCTGCCGTGACCGAGCCCTGCCCGCTGCCGAGCAGCTGGAAATTAGCAGAACGCAATGCGGCGGAAGGGATTGCAGCAGAAGCCCCTGCAACGGAGCCGATTTGAATCCAAGTTAATGACCGGCTGCGGTCCGATCGTTTCATCAGCATTGGAACCATCGCGAGCTCAGCCGGTTTTCCCCATAGATAGTCAATAACGACATCGACCTCTGCAGCCGCTTCACCTAATCGCGCAGCTGCTTCCCCAATATCGCCTGCCAGCGATACTAGAACATCAGCCCCTCGTGCACGTAACGATTCCAGCCGCTCCTGATCACGCCCAGCAGCAATAACCTCACTTGCTCCCATCAGCTTCGCAATCTGAACTGCCATTTGCCCCGAACTACCAGTTGCACCTAACACAAGCACCTTCTGCCCCTGTTCAAAATGAATGCGTCGTCGCAACGCCACCCAGGCGGACATCGCAGGGTTCATCGTTGCAGCGATACGAACAGCGTCTGCTCCTTCCGGCAGCGGCACGCTTCGGCGGAGGTCAATAACCGTCTTCTCTGCCATCGTCCCAAATGATGTGTCCGGAGCTACGAAATAGACCATTTTACCATCTGCCAGTCGACCGACGCCGTCGATGCCCGGAATTAACGGCAGTCCGCTGCTATCTTTGCTTGTATAATGCGAGCCATCAGCCTGTGCCCGTACATAATGGTGCAAGCCTGCGGCGAGCACTTCAACGACCGCTTCATGCGGCCCTTGCGGCTGCGGCTCCTCAACTTTCTCATATACCGGACCTTTATCGTATGAACGGACAACTACTGCATGCATCATCAGTCAAACCTCCATTGGAGCAACATCGCTCATTTAGTTTGTCACACAAACAATAATAGTTTGTGACGCGTACTAAGTCAATATGTTATATTCTGTGTTACAATAAGTGGATAACAATCTGTATGGAGTGATTGACCGTGACGAATCCCTTTACACCATCGCCGCATGAGCTTCCTCTTGTCGACAGCATGGTACAGTTCTCCTTCCTCATTCATAACGCTCTGAACAAAATCGGAGCCCAGCACGATCTATCGATCATTCAGATCAGGCTGCTTGGCATTCTTCGAGATCGTGAACCAAGCATGCAGCAGCTCGCTCAGCATCTGGGCTTGGACAAGTCGAGTATTACCGGACTCATCGATCGAGCCCAGCGTCGAGGTCTTGTTGAACGTGTCGCATCCCCTACCGACAAACGCGGCTTCAACGTTCGGTTGACGAGCGACGGCATGCGGCTGATTGAAGAAGGAGAGGCCATGATCGAGCAGCAACTAACGGATATGGCGGCCGTTCTAACCGAAGATCAGCGCAAGCAATTTGCCTCGCTTGCGACTGCGATGATATATGCCGCGCAGCCCTATTTGCGTTGAAGCATCCGCTCTTCGCAGTGAGACCGTCGGACATAATAAATAAGCCTTGCCCACGTAAATGGGCAAGGCTTATTGTTATCTCATATAAATTAAGCGTTGAATGGCACGTCTGCGATCTTGATGGAATCCGTCGGGCAGCCGTCAGCTGCATCTTGCAGATCGTCGTACAGATCTTCCGGAATTTCTTGGTTACCGGTGTTTCCGTCGCCATTATAGATCGTTTCAGCAAGACCTTCGTCGTCGTAATCATAAATGTCAGGAGCCGTTGCCCCGCAAGCGCCGCATGCGATGCAAGTATCTTTCTCGACCCACGTAAATTTGCCCATTTTGAACCCTCCTAAATTGATGCATTGACAAGCAGATATCTTATACAGATTAGAACGAATTCGCCATAATCCATGACTCTTACTCCTCACTATATAACATATGCTCGTCTGTTTGCAAGGATGTCCCCCTAATTCGTTTATTTCGAATTAAGGCTGACGGATCGTCGCCCAACATGCCCGCGGTAAGCACTGCAGCCTCTCCGAATTTGTCCCGAAGCGCGTCCATCACACGCGTCAGCGCCTCCTTCTTCGGCTGCTCCTCATAGCTGAACAGATCGAGCTGTACCGCCGTTTCTTCACGTGGCGACAGCTGTGCAAGCGTAATGCCAAGCAGCCGGACCGGCTCACCCTCCCGCCAATTCGCATCGAACAGCTTACACGCTTCCTTATAAAATAAATCCGCTGTCTCGCTCGGTACCTCGAGCGTCGCCGACCGCTGAATGGTCGACATATCTGGCCGCCGAATCGTCACCTGTACCGTCTTGGCCATCAGCTTCTGACGTCTAAGCCTTCGGCCCGTCTGATCCGCCAGGTTCAAGAGCACGCGGTGCGCATCCTCCCGCTTGATCACGTCCGCAGCCAGCGTCGTCGCATGGCCAATCGACTTATTCCGTTCTCGGCCTTCCTTCACCGGAGAATGGTCATGTCCATGTGCCGCTTCTTTCATCCAGTGGCCATAAACGCCGAAGTGACGAACGAGCAATGACTCCTCTGCTGCCGCCAGCTCGCCGATCGTCATAATGTTCAGCTTGCGAAGCTTCTCCGCTGACTTGCGCCCGACGCCAAACAACGTATCGCACGGCTTATTCCATAGCACCTCCGGCACATCCCGCAGCCGAAGCACGGTAAGACCGTTGGGTTTGTGCATATCAGAGGCCATCTTCGCCAGCAGCTTATTCGGCGCAACGCCAATTGAACATGGAAGCGACCATTCATTCCAGATCCGCTGCTGTATAGTACGCGCGATTTCGAGCGGTGTGCCGAATTGCTTCGATCCCGTAATATCGAGGTAACATTCATCGATTGATGTTGCCTCTACCTGCGGCGTATACTGCATCGCAATGTTCATGAAGCCACGCGAATATTTGCGATACATATCGAAGTCCGGCCGGATGAGGATAAGCTCCGGGCACAACCGCGTCGCCTGCCGAACCGTCATTCCCGTTCGAACGCCTTTGCGCCTTGCTGCATACGAGCAGGTAACGACTATGCCTTTGCGCAGTTCGACACTGCCAGCGACGGCAGTTGGCTTGTCCCGATACAGATGCGGTTCCTCCGCCTCATGCACAGAGCAGTAGAACGCATTCATGTCGAGATGCAGAATGACTCTGCCTTTCGTCGGGTAAAATCGATCTGTCTGCTCCATGCCTAACACCTCTTCGCACACGTTATTGTTACCCAAATAATAAGACGTTTCGACTCTCTTCCAGCATACAATCTTATGCCATATGGATCAATGCGAGGAGCTGAGCAAAAAAATAGCGCTTTCCTCTCTACTTTCGAACGTACAAGTGTTATAATAGGAAATTATGTTGACGAATCAATTCCCTAAAGCACGAGTGTTATAATGAGGGAAAGCACGAATGGTTTAAAATTATGACTTGCCGAACATTGTAGAAACAACGTAAACGGTTAATGAAGGAGGAGCGTCCTGACTATGACAAATGCCATCTCGATCTTTGACACGACGCTGCGTGACGGCACACAAGGTGAAGGGATCAGCTTGTCTGCGGAAGACAAAATCAAAATCGCCCTGAAACTCGACGCATTGGGCGTTCATTATATTGAAGGCGGCAATCCAGGCAGCAACGGGAAGGACATCGAGTTCTTCCAGCGTGCCAAATCCCTTGGACTGCGCGCCAAGCTGACTGCTTTCGGCAGCACACGTCGGAAGAACAGCCTTGCCGAGCAGGATTCAAGCCTCGTGCGCATTATTGAATCCGGTGTTCCTGCAGCGACGTTGGTCGGCAAATCGTGGGATTTCCACGTACATACCGCCCTGCAGACGACACTCGAAGAGAATCTTGCGATGATTTACGATTCGATTGGATTCTTGAAGCGTAACGGACTTGAAGCCATGTTCGACGCCGAGCATTTCTTCGATGGTTTCAAGAACAACCCCGAATACGCGCTGTCCGTATTGAAGAATGCTCATAACGCCGGCGCAGACTGGCTCGTTCTATGCGATACGAACGGCGGTACACTGCCAGGCGAGATCCATGACATCGTTACGCGCGTACGTCAAGAGATCAACGCACCGATCGGTATCCACACACACAATGACTGTGAGCTGGCAGTAGCCAACTCATTGGCAGCCGTACAAGCAGGTGCGCGTCAAGTTCAAGGTACGATTAATGGATATGGCGAGCGCTGCGGTAACGCGAACCTGTGCTCGATCATTCCGACGCTGCAGTTGAAAATGAACTACAACTGCGTAACGGATCAGCAGCTTCAGTCCCTTACAGGTACAGCTCGTTATGTAAGCGAAATTGCGAACGTGAATATGCCAGTGGGACAAGCCTACGTCGGCAACGCTGCGTTCGCGCATAAAGGCGGCATTCACGTCTCTGCGATCATGAAGGATTCGAAGACGTACGAGCACATCGCCCCTGAGCTCGTTGGCAACAAGCAGCGTATTCTCGTGTCCGAGCTTGCTGGCCAGAGCAACATTTTGTCCAAAGCACAAGAGCTTGGTCTTGATGTCAATGCGAACACGGAGAAGACGAAGGACATCATGAACCACATCAAAGACCTTGAGCATCAAGGCTACCAATTCGAAGGCGCTGACGCATCGCTTGAGCTGCTGCTCCGTGAAGCGTATGGCGAGACGACAGAACTGTTCAAAGTCGAGTCTTTCAAAATGCTCGTCGATAAAACGAATGGTCATATGGTATCCGAAGCAATCGTTAAGATTTCGGTCGATGGTCAAACGGTTTACACCGCTGCAGAAGGCAACGGCCCAGTAAACGCACTTGATAACGCACTCCGCAAAGCGCTTGTACAATTTTATCCAGAGATCGAGAACTTCCACCTATCGGACTACAAGGTTCGGGTTATCGATGAGAAGGATGCAACGGCTGCGAAAGTACGTGTACTCGTCGAGTCCTCCGACTTCAGCAGTACATGGAGCACGGTCGGCGTTTCAAGCAACGTCATTGAAGCAAGCTGGGAAGCACTCGTGGACAGCATTCGTTATGCGCTGCTCGGCATGTCGAAAATCGAGGTCATCAACGAATCGAAGGAACGCCTCGGGCTTGTGAATCACTAATCAACATACGACAAACCTCCAATCCCATCGCGGGTTGGAGGTTTTTTGATAACTGCTATTCGGCAGCAAAAAAACTGCAGCAACTGTTTGATCAACAGCTGCTGCAGCTTCAACAGGTTACGTATTCGCATACTCCTTCACAATGCGCGCCACATCTTCTTCCGTCATGACGCCCTCGATCCGTTCAACGATTGTACCATTCTTGTCCACGACAAATGTAGTCGGGTACGATTTAACCTTATATTCATCCGTTGCATCACCTTCGCGATCCATCAGAATCGGGAACGTCAGCTTCTGCTCGTCTACAAAATTACGTGCATCCCGCTCTCGGTCGTACTTTGTCGAGTTCACACCGCGGAAAGCGATTTGATCGCCATATTTCTCAAATGCGCTTTGAAGATCCGGCGCTTCCAGCTCACAAGGACCACACCAAGCCGCCCAAAAGTTGATGAGCTGAATCTGATCGCTTTTCCCGCCAACGGTAACCGTCTCATCCTGCAAGTTCGGCAGATCGATGACCGGCGCTGGATAACCCGCTTTCGGCTTCGAGGCTGAAGCAGCGGCCGTATCGGATTTGCTGTTCGTATATTGGACAATGGCAACGACAACTAACGCCGCAGCACATAGAAATACAAGTATTAATCTTCGTTTACGATCCATCTTGTGTACCTTCCTTCTCCTATGATGCCATTGTCTAACATGTTACCATGCCCCTGTCATTCGCTCAAGCCAATGCCGACGCAAGCCGGGCGGTCCATAACCGAAGTTCAAGAATATGCCACAAACTTAGGTACTTACACTTGCCAACGACCAATCGATTATGCCGACATCTTCATAATTCGATATACTTAGGTTTAAGTGAGTACTAACTAGACTAGGAGTCCTTTATGACACAAGATGACGGTTCGTTAACCTATACCTTATCCGCTAACGCTTATACAGAGCTGCTGGCACGCTGCCGCTCCGAACTTCCGAATGAAGCCTGCGGTCTGCTCATCGGCAGCAATACCAATCACGCGATCATCGATGGGGTACTTCCCATCAAAAATGTTCATCCGAACCCGCGCAGCGCTTTCGCATTCGAGCCTGCCGCATGGATTTCGGCCATGTATCAACTTCAGGTCAACAAGCAGCACCTAGTCGGATACTACCACAGCCATCCGAGAAGCATACCTATTCCGTCCACCTCTGACTCAGCAGGATCGCCGCCTCAGGCAGGTGCGATTACGCTTATTGTGTCCTTCTTCACCCACGAACCAGTCATACGTGCGTACTGGAAACCTTCGGATGAGTGGCTGCCAGTTGAACTATGTATCGAACATGTACAACCAGACAACAAACAGGCAGACTGACTTTGGCAATTGTTCGCCGAAACCAGTCTGCCTGTCATTTTCAATCGACCTATCTACTCAAGTACGCATACAGATCACCGAGCGTAATAATATTCCGATCCTTCATCCGCCTCAAATATTGCACCCAGAGCTTAGCCGTCATGATCGAGTCATGGAGCGCATGATGCCGATTCTCGATCGGTATGCCTGCACTCATTAACAGCTCATCAAGTCCATATCCATCGCTTCGACGCGGCTCCAGCCACTTGGCTACCATCATCGTATCGATAACACGATGAGTGAGATGAACCTTCGATGTACGCCACAGCGCCGCGTTAAGAAACTGCTTGTCATGCCCAGACCCATGTGCAATCAGCATCCGTCTTCCGATGAATTCCATAAAGTCGTGCAGCGCTTGCATTAATTCCGGCGCTGACCCTGCCATTTCGTTCGTTATGCCTGTCAACTCCGTAATATGCAGCGGTATGCGACGCTTTGGATTAACGAGACTGTAGAAGGTGTTCTGCTCATCGATCTCTTCTCCTTGAACAGCTACGCCGCCAAACGAAATAATTTCATCATCATTATTCGGATAAAATCCCGTCGTCTCCAGATCGAATACAACGATCGGAAGCTCGCGGAGCGGCATATCTAACGTAGAATGATTGCGCTGATCCTTCGCCATAGAACGAATAAATGCCATTTGCTGTGCATTCGGAGAGCCGAACATGGAAGCGATAGCAGGCGTAATGCCGCCCATTTTGTACAAATGCCACATACGCCCGGCGCTCTTCTGATCCTTCATCGCACTTCCCCTCCGAATTACCTAAGCCTGACTGATGCCTGTTTGAAGACGCGACGCTGCAGCCTTTTGCCGATTCGAAGACCTCTCTTCAATTGTTCAATCGTGTCACGCGTTAACGTTCGGACTGCCAGCTTGCCGTTATTCGCATACATCCCCATTTCCTGCTTCTCCGTCGTCATTAGACGAAGCTGCAGGAACAACAGAAACGCTTCGCTGTACGATCTTGCATCCTCATCCGATAACACACCTGCTTTCTGCAGCGCTTTCATCCGCTCCAGCGTGGATGTATTTCGAATCTCCTGCTGAATCGCCATCAGCCGTATCGCATTCACCATCGGAATATAGGCTCCATATTTCATATCAATACTGCCTGTATCTTCACCGTAACGTTCCTTGAGCAGCTGGCCAAATATACCGACAAGCACCTTATGACGCATCGTATTCTCGAGCATTCGTCCAATGATAATCGGATGCTTCCCCATATTCGCGAAGAAATGGTCCTGCATTCGATCCAACAACAACGAATCTCCATACACACAACGTCCGTCTGCTACGATGAGCAAATAACGAACCGACTCCCAGGCCGGATGTTCGAACCATTCATCCAGCTGCTTGTTCCAGCTCGATAAGGACATACTCCAAGCGGGATTATCGCTAAGAACATTGCCCTCACAGCGAGGAAATCCAAGCCGCTCTAAGACAAGGACAACCTGTCTCGATAACTTTGCAAAATAATTACGATTCGCCTCTGCCTTCTCCACATCAGGCTCATCCTCATAGACGAGTCCGCTATCTTGATCACTGGACAGCGTCTGCTCGCATCTTCCTCCGCTGCCGAACAACAAATACGCATAAGGCACGGGGGGAAAACCCATCCCGACCCGTGCCATATGTGCTTCTGCGAGGCTTATCGCGCGTCTGATCATTGCATCGTAAGCCTCGTTCAGCTCCGTATAAAATTGATCGATCGGCAGTTCGGACCGCTTGCTCGCCATGCGATCGTTCGCATGATCCCGCAGGCTGCGAAGCAGCTCTGCATCGGCTGCTTCATTGATGGATCGCAGAAGCTGCAACCGCTGCGGATCGCTCATGCGCTGTCCTCTCCCCTCCGTCAATTTACGAACAGGAAGCATTATGCTTGAAGATTGTTATTTTGTGCTTTTTTCATTTGCTCTGGATAGCCATACGTACCATGCTCGCTCAAATCCAGACCAACGATTTCTTGCTCTTCCGTAACACGAAGACCCATGACAAGTTTCATCACACCAAGGATAATGAACGATGCGATAAGCACATACAAGCCGCACACAACTACCGATTCAAGCTGTACGCCGAATTGATGCCAGCTGCCTGTATCGAACAACCCACCTTGACCAACGCCAACCTTTGTTGCCAACTCATCCGTTGCGAACAAACCGTTCGCCAGCGTACCCCAGACACCTGCTGCACCATGAACCGACATTGCGTAGATTGGATCGTCAATACGCAATTTCTCGAACAGCTTCGCGCTGAAGAATACAAGCACACCTGCTACGAGACCAATGACGACTGCTGCCCAAGGATCAACGAATGCACAAGAAGCTGTAATGGCAACGAGACCTGCGAGTGCGCCGTTCAGCGTCGTCGAAATGTCTGCTTTACCTGTAATCGCCCACGAGATGAGCAATGCTGACACCGTACCTGCACCTGCACCAAGCATCGTGTTGAATGCAACGAAACCGAAGAAGCCATCGCCTACGCTCAATGCGCTGCCTGCGTTGAAACCGAACCAGCCAACCCACAGAAGAAGGACAGACAATGCGCTGAACACTTGGTTGTGACCGAGAATTTCGTTCGCGGAGCCATCTTTATTGTATTTGCCAATACGAGGTTTGAGCAAGATCGTAGCTGCCATTGCTGCAAGTGCACCTGTTAAGTGAACAACCGTCGAACCTGCGTAGTCTTGCGCACCATCTGCAGCGAGCCAGCCGCCGCCCCAGATCCAGTGTGCGATAACCGGATATACCACTGCTGTGAAGAAGATCGTGAACACGAGGTACACCGACAATTTCGCACGTTCGGCGAAGCCGCCCCATGCGATCGACAGCGAGATTGTTGCGAATGCCAATTGGAACAAGAAGAATGCCGTAACCGGGAAGCTATCGCCTTCTCCAGCTGACGTTACAGGACTATAGAAGAAATCGCCCCAACCGATGAATTTCCTCAAGCCTTCACTAATGTCAGCACCACCGTTGAAAATACCGTAACCGAAAGCCCAGTATATCAGGGTACATAAACCAATCGTGAAGATCGTCTTGCCGGCTACGTGACCTGCGTTTTTCATTCGAGTAGAACCCGTCTCGAGAAGTATAAATCCACCTTGCATGAGGAGGACGAGTACGAATGCGACGACGATCCACACCGAGTTCAGTCCCATGTTTAGCAAACTTGTCGACGGACCTTCATCTGCTGCGAAGGCCATTGCCGGGAACAGCATAAGTAAAGCTACTACTGAAAGCATCAACTTTTTGACCACAACAACCACTCCCTTAATGTCATATTACATAACATCTAACGAAAGACTTAATGTCATTATAGTTAGGATTATGTGGTTTGACAATACGTTTTTTCCAAAATACCTGACATAAGATAGCAGACGTTATTCTCGGACGATCGAATGTGAGGTTTTCATACATGTGAATAAGGAGTGACGAGATTGTTACAAATTCGTCAACATTAAAGCATGACGTTTGACTGTATGGTTCGTTACCTATTATCATGAATATAGAAGAATTGAAAGAAAGCAGGTGCGAACTGTGGCAGATCAATCACTGTACCGTATCGGCGAACTAGCCAAGAAGACGAATATCAGTCCACGAACAATCGACTACTACACTTCCATGGGACTAATTGAAGCTGCAAGCCGTTCAGACAAAAACTACAGACTATATAATGACGAAACGATTCGACGGCTCAAACGTATTGAACAAATGAAGCACGACAAATATTCGCTAGACGAAATCAAACGCACCTTAACCGATTGGGATCGCGTGTCGTCTGAAGAAGAGGTTTCTCATAAGCTAAGTGAGCTGCAGCATCAGCTTGCCAAGCTGGAACGTGAAGTGAAGGAGCTTGAGCCTGTCATTGAGCAGCTTAAGCCACGGCAAGCCAATCGTCTTTACACGAGACTGCTGCCGCAAACAGCGGCTTGTATCGAAGCCTTGATGCTGATTATGAACAAGAGCAACCTTATGTAATGAGCTAGCGAATTTGCGTGCAGACTACATTTAGCCAAATTCATACATGGAGGGGTTGCAGCTATGTTTTTTCATCCGATGGATTTCTTAATCCTGATCGCCTTCGTCATCTCAATTTGGGCTCAATTCCGTGTACGCGGCACCTTCAACCGATGGGCCGGAGTACCGGTCTCCAGTGGAATGACGGGGTATGACGCCGCTCGCCGTATGCTTGACGCCAATGGACTGCACAACATACCAATTGAAGCTGTACGCGGAACATTGTCTGACCATTACGATCCGATCCATCGTGTCGTTCGACTATCGGAATCGGTATACTTCGAACGTTCGATCTCAGCAATTTCTGTCGCGTGCCACGAGGTTGGCCATGCGATTCAACACCAGAAGCATTACCCCATGCTTGTGTTGCGGCATAAAATATTCCCTGTCGTCAATTCCGCCTCTGGGCTTGCGCCATTTTTGCTGTTAGCAGGTTTCCTGTTCCATGCGACAGGCCTGATCGGTGTAGGCATCATCTTCTTCTCGGTAGCCGTCGCGTTCCAGCTTGTCACGCTGCCAGTCGAATTCAACGCCAGCAATCGCGCGCGCGACATCATGGTCGCCGAAGGCTTCATTCGCAATGAGGAAGAGCGCGGCGTAGCCAAGGTACTCAATGCGGCGGCACTCACTTACGTCGCAGCGGCGCTTATCTCCTTGCTGGAGCTCATTAAATATATAATGATCTTCACTTCGTCCAATAACGACGATTAAAGAGTTTCTACCCACCTAAATCCTCCCTGCTAGGGAGGACCCCAGGGGACTCCCGGAAGGGGGCGGTGGCGTGACAGAGACGGGTGTGAGATGCTACGTGCTAGGTGTCGTATGCCCCTTTGGGCCATAACTTTCGTTCGAGATTATAAAAAAGAAGCGCTGCTGAGCAGCGCTTCTTTTTGTTTGCTTGTTTGTGAGATGTATCGTCCATAGGAGAATTAAGTGATGTAATTGTTGTATTTCAGTATCAAGACCTTTCAAAGCTGGATTTTAACATAAACTGGGGAAGCTACGCGCATAGATAAGACAAAACACGAGTCAGAAGAAACAAAAAAGCTGACATTGGACAATCCGCGTCAGCTTGATGTTAATATAATGTTAAGTTATTGGCAGATACCGTCCTGAATACCCTATTTCTCAAGCTTCTTGTCTTGAATTTCCTTCTGGAAATACTCGATTAAGAAGGTCCGGAATACATTGGCAACTTTCGGCAGCTTTTCATTCGACCGACGGATCAAACCGATCGTGCGCGTAACCGCTGGCGACTTCAGCTTCACCTTCGCCGGCTGCAGCGGCCCCGTCTGGCTGAGCGCCATATCAGGAAGCAAGCTGACGCCCATACCTGCCGCTACGAGACCACGGATCGTATCCGTTTCTTCTCCCTCAAAGCCAACCTTCGGCGTAAAGCCAGCCTCTAAGCACGCCTCCAGGACGATTGGACGCAGTGAGTACCCTTCACTGAACATAACGAATGTTTCATCCTTAAGCTGCGCCAGGTCAATCTCCTCACTGCCTGCAAGCGGATGGCTCGGCGGCAGAATAGCCAACAGCTGCTCTGTCAACAGCACCTCTCCGCATACCGATTGATGATCGTCCGGGAATGGTGAAATGAACGCCAGGTCAATGTCACCTTGCATCATATCCCTTAGCAAACTCGGGAACATCCCCTGCTTGAAGCGAAATTGCACCTTCGGATGCTGTTTGCGGAATGCGGCAACGACTTGCGGCACGAGCGACATGCCAAGGCTATGCGGGAAGCCCAGACGGATCTCTCCGCGTTCCGGGTCCATAAACTCATGAATTTCTACTACAGCCTTCTCTAGATCGTCCAGAATGACCTCTGCACGCTTCAAGAACAGCTGTCCAGCTGGTGTCAGCTGCAAGTTGCGGCCTTTCTGTAAGAACAGCTTGACCCCAAGCTCTTCTTCCAGTTGATGAATTTGTCGACTCACTGCCGACTGTGCGACGTGAAGCTCCTCTGCTGCCTGCGTAACATGCTCTTTCTTTGCTACTTTTACAAAATAATGTAACTGACGAAGTTCCATATTAAATCAATTTGCTCCCTCTCACTGATCGCTCGTATCCGCGTGCACATTCCTCATCCTATTAGCGGCGGCGCAGCTTCTTCCAAGTGAATAACCCGAACAGAATAAAGCCTGCAATCGCACCGCCAATATGGGCCGATGCATTCACATTCGTATTCATAAACGAATATAACAGTCCAATTGCAATAATACCGTACACCGTTTTGCGAGAAGCCTCATCAAGCAGATGCTTGCCGAAAATGGCAAAGAACAGAAAAGCTCCATCAATACCATAAATCGCACCCGATGCACCAACAGACAATATGTTCCCATGGTGCATGATCGCCGAGAACAGATTGCCAACAATACCTGCAACCATGTACAACAGGAAATACCGCACATGTCCTAACAATCGTTCCAGTGGCGGCGCGAAAATGAGCAGCGAGGTCATATTGAAGAAAAGATGCATGAAACTCGCATGCAGGAACATCGAAGTCACATAGCGCCACCATTCTGTCGTCACATACGGATCTGTTTCCATCTGCAGGAACCCATAGCGGAGTAAAATATCACTCTCATATGGGCCACCATCGAGTTCCACAATCCCGTACAGAACAAGGTTAATCGCAATGAGCGCAGCCGTGACAGGATACATACGCAGATAAGCGCGAAACGATTCATATCGAAAAAAGATCATGTACATTCCACCTTGGTATGAATTGGACAAGTCCAAATCAAAACGTATATAATAATGGATGTTAATCCACCAAAATCAATTAAGGAGGACGAATCCATTATGTCTCAAGCACGCAATGGTGCAGCCACTTTCAAAGGTAACCCGATCACGCTGATCGGACCAGAACTTAAAGTTGGAGATCAAGCTCCAGACTTCCAAATCAACAAGAACCTGCTCGAAAATGCATCGCTGAGCGACTTTGCCGGTAAAGTAAAACTGATTAGCGTTGTTCCTTCGATCGATACGGGCGTATGCGACGCGCAAACTCGCCGTTTCAACGAAGCAGCAAGCAACCTTGGCGACAATGTTGTCATTATTACGGTCAGTGTTGACCTTCCATTCGCGCAATCCCGCTGGTGCGGTGCAGCCGGCGTAGATCGCGTCGTACTGCTCTCCGATTACAAATCGCACAGCTTCGGCGATGCATACGGCGTATACATCCAAGAGCTCGGTCTCGACATGCGCTCCATCTTCGTTCTTGATGCCAACAACACGATCAAGTACGTGGAGTACCTGGGCGAAATGACAGAGCATCCGAACTACGAAGCAGCAATCGACGCTGTTAAAGCGCTCGCCTAATAACCCATCTCATAGACAAAGCGAGAGAAGGAGCTTCCTTCCTCGCTTTTTTTCATGTCCATTAATCTAATTCAAACCCTTATCTTTGAGCCGTCGTCTTATAGGCAGATAGCTTCTTGTCCAATACACGATATAGTTCGATGATCACGCGATAATTGGAGCCAAGATCGCCGAGCGAGCCGCGAGAAGCCGAGTAAATGTCGACAGCACTCGTCAACGGGTTAACACCAATGACCGACACTGTAATATCCATCGTACGCCCTGTAACAGTACGCTTCTCAAGAACGATCTCACCTACGGATGGCACTTCATGAATAACCCGAAAGCCTTGAATTTTCTTAAGCGTAGACAGAACTTCTTCCCAAGACTTATCTTTCGATAGTTTGTAATAATGGGATTTCAACAACGGATCCTTTGCCTTGTCCCCCGTTTGCTCATGACTGCGCAGTAGCCCCATCAAGGTCCGCTTCAACAACGAGATCTCCCCCTCCAACATCTATGAACGCTATTTCTTATCATAACACGTTTTAGCCGTTTCCGACAATTTTAACACACAATCAAACAAAAAATCCCGATCCGTTAGGATCGGGATTCATTTGCTGCTAGTACCCGCTAATGCCGTCCGACTCGCTTGTTTCTGAACCCGCTCTCGCAGGTGGGTGTCCGCAGAAGCATTTTTGAGGTCCTTCATAAAATGAAGGCGTGTCAGCCGCGCTTCGATTTAGGTCTCCCGTAAAACAGCCATTGGTTCAAAACAATTATGAACCGTAACGAACATCGCAGGATGTATTTGTATTATAGACGGATCGTAAGCAAATGTAAACGATTCAACCGAATCTATTTTTTGCCTGTGACGTGAACGAGATCATCTGAATCCACATCATCCTCGGAAGCCTCGTCATTCTTCTCCGCCGCCTCACGCTGTTTCTCCATCTGCGCTTGCATCTTCTGATAGATGAAGTTGAAGTTCCAGAAAGAGATGTAACCGATGATGCTTGCGGTGAAGAACGGGAACAAGAACGTAAAGCGCAAGCTGATGTAGAACACAACGCACGCCATAATAAGTGTACTAATAGAACGGAATGGTCGTCCGATCGAGATGAGCAGCGCATTCTTGATAAGCTGCATCGTCTTCATATGGTAATGTACCAACATGGAGAAGAAGTTAAACATCGATACGAGCAGGACGAACAGGAATCCGACGAACAAGTACGAGATAAGCTGCATGTTTGGCTGATTCCAATACACCTTGAAATCGACGAAAATAATCGTGTACAGCGCTGCATACAACAGGCCGCCCAGCATGCTTTGCTTGTAGTTCTCTTTATAGCCGCGGAAGAATGTCTTAAGCAGCGGAACGTCAACCTCGCCCATGACCCACTTGCGTGTCAGCGTGAACAGCGCAGCCGTTGCAGGGAATAGCGTGAACGGTGCCAGCACAGCCGCTACAATCAGCATCGATGTCTGCGTCGCCGCATCCGTCGTAACAAAGACAGCTGACAAGATCATAAACAAGAACGGGATCGAACAAATAGCCCACAGCACGTTTGTTACCGCAAGGCGCATAATCCATTCGGAGATTCGATAGAACCCACCCATGAGGCCTCTCATTTCCATAGACGTTTCCTCCAATTTTGCATCGGCTATTGTGTAGGTAAGCGGTGTCAATTCATTGCAACAAATAAGTCCTAGATGTCCAGTATAACAATATAAAGAAAATCCGGGAGGCGGCTGCGCCAGAAGCGCAGCCTAGACACCCGGATGAACCTTTTCTTACTTGTTTACGAAGTCATCCGAAGAAGAATACTTACGGCGCGACTCGCCGGAACGCTCGCTGCGTCCTTTGCCGCCTTCGCTATTGCTGCTGCTGCGGTTGCCGCCATAGCTGCGTCCGCCGCCGCCATAACCGCCGCGACCACCTTCACTGCGATTGCCGCCACGGTATCCGCCGCCGCCTTCGCCACGGTTAGAAGAGCTGCCACCGCTGCGGTTGCCGCCAAACGAGTTGCCCGTGTAACGACGACCGCTTGCGCGAACGTCTGGACGACGCTTCTTCGCACGAATCGGATCTTCAGGCGTCAATTCAATGTTAACGTCCTTCTTCTCGCCCGTCAGCAGCTTAATCGCTGCTGCCAGCAGGTTGACGGAGTCGTACTGCTCAAGCAGATGAATTGCGATGCCTTTGTATTCTTGCGTATCATCATTCTGAACATTCTCGATGAGACGCTCAGCCGTTACGCGTTGCTTGCCCTCGATCGCTTCCGCGATGCTTGGGAGCGGCTTGCGCGTAATTTTGTGGCGAGTAACTTTCTCGATAAAGTGCAGATGATCAATCTCGCGTGGTGTCACGAACGACCAAGCTGTACCCTCTTTACCAGCACGACCTGTACGGCCGATACGGTGAACGTAGCTCTCAGGGTCTTGTGGAAGGTCGAAGTTAATAACGTGTGTTACGCCCGATACGTCAAGACCACGAGCTGCAACGTCCGTTGCTACGAGAACGTCAATGCTTCCGTCGCGGAACTTGCGCATGACGTTATCGCGTTGGTTCTGTGAAAGGTCGCCATGGAGACCTTCTGCCGAATAGCCACGCTTCTGGAGCGCTTCGGAGAGCTCATCAACACGGCGCTTCGTACGACCGAAGATGATGGCAAGCTCTGGCGATTCCATATCGATCAGACGGCTAAGTGCTTCGAACTTCTGACGCTCATGCACTTCGATATATGCTTGATCGATCAGCGGAGCGCTGACTTGTTTCGGGATAACCGATACATGCTCTGGGTTGCTCAGGAATTGCTGAGCAAGACGTTGAATGTTCGGAGGCATCGTTGCCGAGAACAGCATCGTCTGGCGTTCTTCTGGTACCATGCTCAGGATGGAAGTAATGTCTTCCATGAAGCCCATATCGAGCATTTCGTCTGCTTCGTCCAGGACAACCGTTTGTACGTCAGCAAGCTTGATCGTCTTACGGTTGATATGGTCGAGCAAGCGGCCCGGCGTACCAATGATGATTTGCGGGTGTTTCTTAAGTGCACGGATTTGACGTCCGATCTCTTGGCCGCCGTAGATTGGCAGCGTGCGAAGACCCTTGTAACGCGTCAATTTTCCGATCTCTTCAGCTACTTGGATCGCAAGCTCACGAGTTGGCGTCATAATTAGTGCGACAATCCGATCTTCGCTTGTCGGGATTTTGTTAATCAGTGGGATACCGAATGCAGCTGTTTTCCCTGTGCCCGTTTGCGCTTGGCCGATCAGGTCGCTGCCCGTCAACGCAATTGGAATCGATTTGGACTGGATCGGGGTTGCTTCCTCGAATCCAAGCTCCGTAATGGCCTGAAGCACTTTAGGCTCCAGTCCGAATTCAGCAAATGTACTCAAACTTCTTCAAACTCCTTCTATCTTCAGCCTACTTAAAAATATCCAGTTCATTATAACACACCTTGAACGATGAATACCAGCAAACGAAGATTGGAAGGATTTGCGCCGAGGCCGTCGCGACGGCCTTTTTCAAGATGTCATTCGATGGAAAATGCAGTAACGGCGGGGCCTTTCACCGTCTTCTCAACATGCATACCCAAACATTCCGCTACAAAAATAAGTGGAATGTTCAACTTATTGTCAACTAATTGAGCAGGTGACGACGCTTCCATTTGCGTACCGTTCACTACTGCAACCGCTTTCCCGGTAGAAAGCGTCATTCGAATGCTGCCGCGTCTCATCGATACGGATTTCGAACCCGCATCCCAAGCCATCGTTGCTCCGATTGCCGCCGCTGCTTCTTTGGCAGGAACAAGCACCTCGCCTTCCCCTGCGGATACCCGATTCGAGAAGCTCACTTCGCTTCCATCGATCGTGATCGGATAAGCAGCAACTGTATTATTCTTCTCGTCGATCACGAGCGAGTCGACCTGTTCCTTCAACATTGCATTGAGCGTATCCACATTATCAGACGTTACTCGATAAGCCGCGTCGTCTCGTCCAATCGCCTCGGCAATCGCAGTATTAAGGGCCTCCGTATGATGAGACAAATCTTTGTATCGGTCCAAATCGAACGTCCAGCGGCTCTCCGCTTGAAAATCATAGAGCCGCGTGTTCGCGAATGTTTGCAGTTGCTCGAACATCCATTTGCGCATAATCAGCTGATTTTCATATCGAACCGGATTCGTCTGCTGCCACACCGCCTGCCGCAAGATCGAGTAAGGCGGATAATAGAAAGTAAACTTGACTTCCGGATGGGCTTGTACGAGCGCTAATACGTAGGTGTTGAAGGTTTGCTGTACGCTCGATAGCGGATCCTCATTTGCACCAAAATAGTACTCCGACTGCTGAGCATTCCGATAGTCGTTCATGACCAGCTTGCTGCTGAATTTGACAGCGTTATTCCAGTTGTCGAGCTTCTCCAGGCTCTGATCCCCGTGGCGCATCGCCTTCTTCGTCCATCCTTCCACGAGCTGCTCATAAGGTGTGATGCTGAACCAATAGGAATAATCATTCCACCAATTATCGTCGTACAAATAAGACGGAAACGCTTCGCCTTCCTCATCGGGCTGCCGCAGGGCAAAATAGTCAATTCCCCACAGCACCTGCTTCACTTTGCCGGTGGATAACGCAAGCTTCGCCGTCTCGTACTGCTCTGGCATTAATGAGCCGCGAAGCGACAGCTTCATGACTTGCCCGCCCAGCTCCTTGCCGACAACAGAAGGCAGGAAATTCTCCGTCATCGAGGTACCCAGAATGATCGTATCGTAGTCATAGTTGCGGGCAAGTCCAGCGTTCTGATACCGCTCTTCAGTGGAGAATACCGGATTAAACCACGCTTTATGATAATGCTGCAGCGGATCTATTGCCCACGATAGCCATATAGCTAAGCCTGCGAAACCGATAGCGAACGTTCCAGACAGCAGGACCATCTGCTTCGCCGTACGTCTTCGTTTGGGCAACGGACGTTGTACCGTTACAGTTGGCATTGTTGCTGCTGATATAGATGCCGTTTGTAGATCCCGCGGCGAAGATTGAGTCATATTCGGAATACCTCCATATACGCAAGCATTAGAAGTTGAAATAAAGGAAGGTACTGATCTGATTAAAGTACAGCAGCGAATAGATGAATATAAACCCGATCAGAGCAGCTGCCTGCCAGCTGGGACGGAAGCTCAATTCCCGCTCCCCGCTGTTGCGCAGCAGCAGGACACATGGCAATAGAACCATTATCAACAATATCGGAAAGGCGACAAGCTCCAAACGATAGGACGTCAACGCAATGCCGGACAAGCCCAGCATCCCGCGGATGATTCGAATGGCTTCCGTCCACGAGTCTGCACGGAAGAAGATCCAAGCGAAGTTGACGAACTGGAACGTAATGAACCAAGAGAGCCACTTCGGCATGCCCGACCCATAACGCGACCATAGCCGCTGAACGATCTGAGCGCCTCCATGCAGGAAGCCCCAGAACAAGAACGTCCATCCCGCTCCATGCCATAAACCGCCCAGCAGGAACGTAATCATCAGGTTCATCAGCATTCGGATTTCGCCCTTCCGATTGCCGCCGAGTGGAATGTAAATATATTCCCTCAAGAACCGGCTCAGCGTCATATGCCAGCGACGCCAGAAGTCTTGAATATTGAGTGCCTTGTAGGGCGAATTAAAGTTCTGAGGCAGTCGAATGTTGAAAATGAGCGCAAGTCCAATAGCCATATCGGTATAGCCGCTAAAGTCAAAATACAGCTGGAACGTATAGGCAAGCGAAGCGGTCCAGCTCTCAACGAACTGCGTTGCTGTCGCGAACCCGTCGTTCGCATATCCCGCGAGCGTATCGGCCACGACAACCTTTTTGAACAAACCAAGCACGAATAGGTAAAGCCCAGACGCGGCATTGCGCCAATTCCACAGCTTGCTGCGAAGACGATCGAACTGAGGCATCATCTCGCTGTGATGTAGAATCGGACCCGCTATAAGATGTGGGAAGAATGTAACGAACAAGATGTACTGAATCAAATTCGCTTCGCGTGCTTTCTCCTTATAAACGTCTACAAGGTACGCGATTTGGGTGAAGGTAAAAAAGCTAATGCCCAGCGGAAGCGTAATGTGGAGTAATGAGATATGTGCCCCTGTTGCGTCGGCGAAGTTCTGAAGGAAGAAGTCGGCGTACTTATAGTAAGCCAGTAACAGAAGATTGATAGCTAGGCCTGCAGTAAGAACCGCTAGCCTGCGCGTGCCTGCTATGCGAACGGTATCATCGGCGCTGCGAGCCCCGAGCAGGCGTCCAATCGTATAGTTAAAGGCGATCGATGCGATAATAAGCGGTACATAGCGGTAATCCCAGTAACCATAGAAGAAGATGGACGCTGCTGCCAGCCAGCACTTTGCGGCGATTGTTAAGCGCAGCCTGCCCAGTACGAAATAGACGATCGCCGTAATCGGCAAAAATACGAAAATAAACGAATACGTATTGAACAACATCTTGTTGCCCCTCCATCGCCTGTTTGGTAACAGCCTTTAAAGCATTCGACAAGAAAAGAACTAAATCCTGTTCATCTGCTGACGCTCGACAGTAAATTTATTCTACAATCTGTTGCACGGAAGGAGCTGACTATCTCATGCCTTTCAATGCGCGAAATGCTGCAAGACAGCTTCCGAGCATTCTGCTGACACTTGTCAGCGCTACTCTCGTTGCGATCGGCTTCAATCTTCTGCTCATTCCGCATCAACTGCTCAGCGGAGGTATCTCCGGTATCTCGATGATGATCGGCTATATATTCGGCGGCAACATTAGCTGGCTGTACTTCGTCCTTAACCTGCCTGTTCTGATCTGGGGGTGGATGATACTCGGACGGCGCTTTGTTCTGCTCAGCATGCTGTCGGTTATCGGCACTACGATCGCTCTTCAATTCGTTCCCGTGAAACAGCTCGCCGATGACATTGTGTTAGCATCCGTATTCGGCGGACTCACCGTTGGCTTCGGAAGCGGACTTGCGCTCCGTTATGGAGGTTCAACTGGCGGCTTTGATATTATAGCGTCCATCGTGTCCCGTAAACGAGATCTGCCGATTGGCATGATCATCTTCGTCTTGAACGGGGGCGTGATTGCTGCGCTTGCGATTTTCACGGGCGATCCGGATATTGCACTCTACTCGCTGATCTCGATTTTTACAGCGGGCAAGGTCGTCGATCTCATTCATGTCCGGCACATTAAAATCACCGCGTTCATCGTCACGAAGGAAAGCGATCGTATTCTGACCAAAATGTTGGAGCATAAGCGCGGCATCACCATCATCCGTACCCGAGGTGCCTTCACCGCCAATGAACAGGACATGCTTATGACCGTTACAACGCGGTATGAGCTTTCCGAGCTTCGCAAAACCGTCTTATCCATTGACCCGAAAGCGTTCGTTAACATTGTCGAAACGGTAGGCGTCATCGGACAGTTTCATAAACCGCTTCCATAATACGGGCATGAATGGATTTTCATGGAATCGACTATCCATTTACATTCCACACTGCTATAATAAAGCTATCCCGTAGTTTTTTGCGTTTCTAGCCTGATGTTTTGCCCTGAACATGATAATGAAAGGGTGATGCCAGATGGATATGGAAACAGTCAAATTGTCGAGGATAGTGGAAAAGCTGGCACCTGAACTCGAACCTTTCCTTACAGAACGAGAACGTCAACTGAACATCGTGCTGCGGGATGGTCTGGGTGTGTTAGAACCGGAAGATGCAATGGAGATTGTGCAGCTGAGCATTTGTGAACAGCAAAGAGACACAAGTCTGCATTGATGGATGAAGGATTGCAATTGCAAGCAAGAAGCGGTGATCCGCTTCCTACAGCCTGTCGCCTAATCGGCGGCGGGCTTTTCTTCTTTATACGCCTTGCGTAACGTGTGTAATAACACAATCTTCCTCTCACGACGTCTATCTTCAATTTTCATTAATTTTCATCAAAAATCGATCTTTAGATGTCTGTTGCTCGTCCTCTTTCTGCTTTATAATCAGATAGATTACATACGGGGAGAGAACACAATGGACATCTTGCTCACAGTTTTACTCTTATTTAACCACCTGTTAACGGGTACTAACGAACAAAGTACTGCCGCTAACACCGTCGTCAAAGCCGTCACCCTGGCGAATTCTGGCGGACAGACGACAACCCCTACTACCACCGCTGATGATAGCGGAGACCAGGCCAACCCGTCGTCCAATGTGTTCGTAAAAAAAGATCCTCAGCCTGATGCGCCGAAAGTGAAGGGCATCTATGTAACCGCTCACAGCGCGGGGGGCGCACGTATGACCAAGCTGCTAGATTTGCTGGATCGCACCGAATTGAACAGCATGGTTATCGACATCAAGGATGACAATGGGTACATTACATACCCGACCGACAATCAAGAGCTGCTGAAGCTCGGAACGTCGCAGAAGTACATCAAGGACATCTCTGCAACGATGCAGCTGCTGGAGAAGCACCAAGTTTATCCGATCGCGCGTATCGTTGTGTTCAAGGACACTGTACTTGCCCGCAATCATCCTGAGTTGTCCTATCGCAAGTCGGACGGAACGGTATGGGAGAATGGCAAGGGCGACAGCTTCGTCAACCCGTATCGCCGTGAGGTGTGGGAGTATAACGTTGCGATTGCCAAGGAAGCCGCGAAGCTGGGCTTCAAAGAAATCCAGTTCGACTATGTACGATTCCCGGAAGGCTTCGAGAAGAAGGAAGCGTCTCTGACGTTCGATAAAACCGATGAGAAACGTACCGACGTCATCGCCGACTTCGTCCAATACGCACGCGAGCAGCTCGAGCCGCTTGGTGTCCGCGTCTCGGTTGATATTTTTGGCTATGCAGCATCTGTTCCAGCCGCAGAGGGCATCGGCCAAGACTTCGTCAAGATTTCGAAGCAGGTCAACGTTATCAGCCCGATGGTTTATCCGAGCCATTACAGCACCGGTTGGTTCAAAGTGAAGGAACCCGATACGAATCCATATGCCGTAATCAAAGGCGCGATGGAAGATACGCATAAGAAGCTGCAGCCGCTCGGCTCGTATACCCCAGCTATCCGGCCATGGATTCAAGATTTCACGGCAAGCTGGCTTGGCAAAGGGCATTACATCAAGTACGGCAAAGCGGAAGTTGATGCGCAGCTGAAGGCGCTCAAGGATACGAACATCGATGAATATTTGCTCTGGAATGCGAATAACAACTATACCGGAGATGCGAATTTCTAAGCTAGACTAGTACCGCTATCATATCTTTATTACGAAGGCCCGTGGAGCATTAGGCAATCTGCCTGTGATCCACGGGCTTTATTATTACAGCGACATTCATTTTCATTTGTTTCCTCGAATTAAATAGTATACAATACAATTGTATACAATAAAGATAAGGAGGAGTATGAGCATGCTGTCAGTTGGTACAAAAGCCCCCCTATTCGAAGCGGAGAGCACCCAGGGCACGATTAACCTCGCACACTATGTTGGCAAACAGCCGATCGTACTGATCTTCTACCCGATGGACGAAACACCAGGCTGCACGAAGCAGCTGTGCGCGGTACGCGACTCGCGTGCGCTCTACGCACGTCATAATGCCGTAGTTCTTGGCGTCAATCCCGGAACACTCGAAGGCCACCGTCAATTCGCAGAGAAGCATAACTATGACTTCCCGCTCGTCGTTGACAATGGCGGAGAAATCCGCAAGTCGTATGACGTTGGCAAATTCCTCGGTCTCATCGCGCAGCAGCGCGTCGTCTTCATTATCGATCAGGAAGGCAAGATCGTCTTCGCAGAGAAGGGTCTTCGTCCGACCGAAGAAATTCTAGGCGTACTCCAATCGCTATCAACCAAAGCCTAAACATACAGAAAGAGCCTTATGTCTGCTTATCGTCCCTCGGGACAATTGGCCGTACATAAGGCTCTCTATGTTTATGTTGCGTATTCGCTTATTGCGACAGGCGGAGCGCCAGTTCGTACAGATCCATGTTGAACGATTTCTTCGTGCTTACAACCAAATCGATATCCGTAGCGACAAGTTCGCCTTTGATAATACCGCACGACTTAGCCGAGTCGCCCTCGATCAGCTTACGAACCGCGAAGTCGCCCAAGCGGCTTGCGAGAATCCGGTCATTATGCGTCGGTGTGCCACCACGCTGAATGTGGCCAAGCACCGTAACGCGTGGCTCGATGCCATTGCTCTTCGTAATCGCTTCTGCAATATCATCGCCCTTCGCTGCACCCTCTGCAACGACGATAATACTGTGACGCTTGCCTGCGCGGAAGTTGTCCGCCATCCGATTCGATACTTCCGTCAGATCAAATGGTACCTCTGGTACGAGAATCGTCTCAGCGCCACTTGCAAGACCCGCGTACAACGCGATATCGCCACAATGGCGGCCCATAACTTCTACGATCGACGAACGCTCGTGCGACGTCATCGTATCGCGAAGCTTGTTGATTGCGTCAACTACGATGCTGACAGCCGTATCGAAGCCGATCGTGAAGTCCGTGAACGGAATATCGTTGTCGATCGTTCCCGGCAGACCCATCGTTTTGATACCGAGCTTACTCAGTTTATTCGCACCTTGGTACGAGCCGTCGCCGCCGATAACGACGAGACCGTCGATACCGCGCTCACGCAAAATTTCTGCTCCGCGCTGTTGGCCTTCCGCTGTCATGAACTCTTTGCAGCGAGCCGTCTGCAGCACCGTACCTCCGCGTTGAATAATATCGCCCACGCTGCGCAGATCCATTGGACGCAGGTCATTGTTCAGCAGGCCTTGGTAACCGCGCTGAACGCCATATACATCGATTCCATGGAAGATTGCGCTACGGACTACTGCACGCACTGCGGCGTTCATCCCTTGCGAATCGCCTCCACTCGTAAGGACGGCAATCGATTTAACAGCTGACATATTCGTCTCCCCCTATCACTCTTATGCTTGTCTTGTTCTAATCCATATACTATTCATATAAAAAAACAATCGGGTCCATGGACTGTTCCGCATTAGCCTACGCGCAACAAGTCGCACATCCCGTTGGTTTCTAACCTTCGGATCGGACAAGTACAGTGCCAGCAGCCCTTCAATAATGAGGCGATGAAAGCTGGCATCCGGCAGCTGCCCTACATCCTCTCGTGCGCGTTCCACGATGAGGCCAATACGGGACAACAGCGTCTCCTGGTCCGGATAATACGTACAGAAATTCAGGTCGCCGCCATGTCGGTCTTCTTCTTGATCGATCAAGTAATCGAGCATAATGTGAAGGCCGCATACATGCGGAAAATAACAATTGCGAATGAGCAGCGCATCCTCCGGCTTCAAATCTTCCATCGAAGCAGCGAGGAACAGCATGAACATTCCAAGCGTAGACCCTGTTGCAGCCGCGAATTCATTCCATTGCAGATGCGGACTAAGCGTTCCGTTCCGATCCCGCCAAGCGACAAGCTCAAACTCTCGGAGATCGATCCGAATATGCTTGTAGACTTGCAAGTCTGCATACAATCCGACGAGCTCCGTTACATAAGGCTGTACACTTGGATAGGAAGGCAGCTGTTTAATTGCCTGCTGGCATGTTCGAACAAGCGCTTGCAAATAGCCACCATCTTCGCGCTCTGCTCGATTGGCATAATAATCACGAATAGGCTCACTTGGGTCTATCGCATCCAACATGGATTGATGCAGCAGTCGAAAATCATCTGGATCAAGCGACGTGCTTCGATCGCACAAGTTGTCCAAATAATCGCTGATCGTCTGCAGTGCTACAATTAACGGAATCAGAATCGGCCGATAAGCAGCGTTAGCAGCAGCATAGATCGCACCGCCCTCGCAGTGGAACTGCTTGGTTGCAATACTGGCAACCGCCTGCTCCCGCAGCTCTCGATCAGGTATCGATGCCGCATGCTGCTTCCAGCCTGCGAGCTCTTTACGAACGTCAGGCAGTACATATTTGTACACCTGATACATCATACGAAGCGCACCGCCCGGCTTGGCAGCACGTTTGCGTGTAGCCGGCATGTCCTTGCTTGGCGCCCCCTTTATGTCGATCCGTCAGGAATGACGCCGCGATTCAATCTCTTGATTGATGCGGTACCAAATATGTAAATCGTTAATCCGGCTGGCGAGCTCGGCAATATCGTAATTAAGCGAACAGCTGACTTCGAAATCGTCTTCTTCGTACAGCTGGGCTTGCCGGGTTTGAATTTGCTGCTCAAGTGCGATAATCCGGTCTGGAATCGTGCCTCGTATCGTCTCCCATTGTTCGACGATGTGTACACGCTCCGACTCGGCGTAATCATCCCAGTCGTGGTCGAGAACCGGCAGCGAGATGCCTAAGCGATTATTCCATACAAATCGATATTTCTCCATCTCCTGCAATCCTCCGCCCTCAATTTTATCATTTTGAAAGACATAAATCTAGCCTTGCACCTTTCAACCCTATTCCCCCGTCGGCTTCATGCTGTGGTATACTGATGGACGAACAGAAGACCCTACATGCAGACTCCGAGGAGTGAGCTTTTCAACATGTCATTCACATCGTCACCACCGTCATCGCCGCAGCGAGTCGTAATCCGACCCCGCTCAGCAGCAAAGGAAACGACCGCTCTCCGGTCCTTCACATTCGCTGCCTATTCGACGCAAGCACTTATCACCTCTTATTTCCCGCTCTACTTTCTTGACCATGGATTCTCCAGCCAACAGATTGGCGTCATTTATTCGACTGGCCCATTCATTTCGATCTTCGCCAATCTATTAATGGGCATAGCCAGCGATAAATATCGTACGATCAAGAAGCTGCTTCATATATTGGTATTCGGACAGCTGGTCATGATTTCGCTGCTCTTCCCGATCAACACCTTTGCGCTCACGTGTCTGGTCATGATCTGCTTTTATTTCTTCCAGACGCCTATTAACCCGCTAACCGACAGCCTGTCTCTGCTATCCAGCACCTACACAGGTACACCTTATGCGTTGATACGCATCTTTGGTTCGCTAGGCTTTGCCGTATCTGCCTATCTATTCGGATTAATATTAAGGCATACCGGCTCTGAATATACGCTTCCATTAACAATAGCAACCGTCAGCATCACGCTGCTGCTTACGTTTCTACTGCGAGATTATCAAGGCTCGATGCGTAAAATGGAGTTTTCCGGTTTCCTCAAGCTGCTGCGGAAGCCAAACGTCGTCGCTTTCTTCACAATACTGCTCGTGATCTCGACGGCTCATCGAATGTATGATGGATTTCTAGCCGTTACGCTGCGCCAGATGGGCGCGTCGGATTCACTCGTGGGCCTTGGCTGGATGTTCTCGGCCTTCAGCGAAATACCGGTTTTCTTCCTGCTCGGCAAGTACGGACATAAGTTCAAAGAGCTGCCTCTGCTATTTATAGCGAGCCTGCTCTACGGCGTACGGCTGCTGCTCATTGCCGAGCTGTCCGAGCCTTGGATGGTCGTCGCTACACAACTTATGCACAGCATTACGTTCGGCATCTTCTTCTCTACTGCGCTGCGATACATTACGCAAATGATCCCAGATGAGTACCGTTCCTCCGGGCAGGCCGTATTCGCTATCGTATGGAATGGCGTATCCGGCGTACTGAGCGGTTTGTTCGGCGGCATCATCTATGAAATGTTCGGACGCGAGACGTTCTATATAATCGCAGCTGGCCTTGCGGGCCTTGCTGCACTTGGATTTATCTCGAAACATTACGTCGAGACCCGAAATTCCGTTTAAGCGCATGACAAAGGGTAGTTTCCAGATCGCTACGAGCGACTTGAAAACTACCCTTTTTATTGTTTATAGATGATAGCTAGAACCCTTGCTTAATCAGCCATTCGCCACAAAGCGGCATCCATGTGCGCGCCGAAGGTTCCCACTCTGCCAATCCCATGCCATGGCCGTGACGCTCATACACATGAAGCTCAAACGGTACTTTGTTGCGGCGCAGCGCCGTCGCGAACAGCAGAGCGTTCTCAACTGGTACCAGGTCATCCTCCATCGTGTGCCAGATAAACGTAGGCGGCGTCTGCGGCGTTACTTGCAGCTCGTTAGACATAAGATCAATGTCCGCTTGCGAAGGGTTCTCGCCTAGCAGGTTACGGCGCGAACCATCATGTCGGAATTCGCCCATGGAGATAACCGGATAGCAGACAATTGCGGCATCCGGACGGCAGGACATCCGATCAATCGGATCATTCGCATCGGCTTGACCATGGTCAAAATGCGTTGCTGCCGACGATGCGAGGTGTCCGCCCGCTGAGAAGCCGAGAATGCCGATATGCTCTGGATCGATGTTCCACTCTTGCGCACGCAAGCGAACGAGACGAATGGCACGCTGCACGTCGGTGAGCGGCACAGGGTGACTGTATGGTGCAAAACGGTAACGAAGCACAAACGCGGAGAACCCAAGCTCATTAAGACGCTTCGCGATAGGTTCACCTTCATGATCAGCTAGAAATTCATAGCCACCACCCGGGCATACAATGACAGCCCCTCGCGGACGGTCGGATTCAACCAAATAAGAAGTCAATGTCGGCTGATCGCTGTCCTCGTTGCCCTTCGCAAACGGCGCGCCTTCAGGCCATAAATAAATCGTATTGCTCATCGGATATGTACAACTCCTTCATGTGCTAATAATGCTAGTGTACACCTGCTTGTTTGGCTGGTCAAAAGCATGAATTCAGCTGAGTAGAAATTCATCAAAAAAAGCCCCCTGCATGGCAGGGAGCTTCTTGTTCGTGCTAGGGCATCTATTATAAGAAGCTTTGATCTTATAATTTAATGACGTTAGCTGCTTGTGGACCGCGGTTACCGTCGGTGATGTCGAATTCTACTGCTTGGCCTTCGTCGAGGGTTTTGAAACCGTCGCCCGTGATAGCGGAGAAGTGAACGAATACGTCTTCACCGTTCTCAACTTGGATGAAGCCATAGCCTTTTTCTGCGTTAAACCACTTAACTGTTCCTTTCAATTGAACAACCTCCTAAACTTAATCGCCGTATACGACGAATAACCCCATTATACATGTACCGATGGTAAATTGCAATTAAACATTAACGACCAACATTTTGGAGGATTTCGGGATAAATGGAAGCAGCGAATCCTCAATAGATGGGACAGCTCCAGTGTTGCAAATGGCAGCGAGCAATCTGTTCATATGGGGGTATGGCTCCCACCGAAGAGACAGCAGCGGATAGATGCGAACCTGGCCGCCAGGGCGGCATATCCGAATCATATCAAGCACAGCGCGCTCGTGAAAATCAGCATCGAATTGATCGGCATATAGGAATAAAAAATGACTGCACAATACCAAATCAAACGATCGATCTGCAAAAGGAAGCGCTGGAAGCGATCCCGCAATGTAACGCTGCTTCGCATCCGGTGCCGAGTAGTCCGCAGCGAAACGATGGAACGATTCCAATCGGCCGGTACGATGTTGATCGATACCGCCATAATAGCTCCAGTCGAAGCGATGAGCGAGCGACCGCAGCTTCTCCGTTGACGTCTCGATTTCCTCTCTTGCATCCGCCAGGACAATCTCAGGGTCATAAGCATACCGTGGGTCAACCGCTTGTGCATAAATCCCTCTGCCGCTGCAATCCGCCGTGAATGACGAAGCGCCGCCAGCAATGTCGAGAACATGCTTGCCTTCCAATTGATCGGGCAAGTCGAACATTCTCTGGTACTCTTCATAGCCTCTGCATGTAGCGGCTACCCCTGCTTGCTCATACACATCTTGTCGATTCATACTCATCTCTTCTCGTCTCCTCTATCTTCATCTGGTCCAGCGCCGGACGATCAAGCCGCCGCACGTGATCTGGGTACCTTATATTACCATTAGATTAGATTGATTTCCACCCTAAACTTTGGCTATGATGAATGCAAACCTGTGAGAGGGGTCAAGCACCCATGATTAAGAAACATCAGATTTATAAGACCGATAATTACAACATGTTAACCGTTGAGGTTCAAGGCAAAACATTGGTTGTAAGAGAAATATCCGATCAATGGGGCGAGGAGTGCCACACATTCGTAAGTCGTCCAGAGATGCTTCACTGGGCTCAGAACCGGTTCCGCGCTGACGATTTCGCTGGCCGCGAAGAAGAACGCGAAGCAATTCTGACGGCATTCCGGGAAGTGTAGCCGCGATCCTGCTGTCAAGGAAGGAATTTCCTTGTACAGCGGCGAACATATCGGATACAGCCTGTGCATACAAGTCACTACGAGAGGATCCGTTTGAACGATGAACACTGAAGCATCCATTATTTTCATCATCGCGGCTTTTGTGCTCGGCGGAGTTATTCTTATGTATCGCAATTCGTTATCTGCCCCGCTCCGTCGTCCGCTGGCCATAACAGCAATCGTGTTTATTTTGTTTGCTTTCTTTCTCATTGTGTACAGTTTGACCACGATGGGCAGCTAACAGAATTGTCACATGCAGGATGGATAGGAAGCAAGCTCATACGGCATACTAGCGGCAAAATATGCCGTGAGGTGAAAGCCGATGAGATGGCTTCCTGCTCTACTGTCTGTGGTGCTGCCAGCAGCGCTAATTGGCGGCTCTGCTCCGCAAGCCAAGGCTGGCACATCCTATGAAACGCCGCATCAAGCAGCAACCGAGCTGCTGTGGAGGCCTTATTCTCAAATTAGGAGGAATACAATGACAAGCGTACCGAAGCGTGCTGAATCTGCTGTTGAAACCCGTTGGAAACTGGAGGATCTATTCGCCGACCAGCCTTCCTGGGACCGTGAATATGCACTTGCGAAGGAGCAAATCGGCAAGCTGGCTGGCTTTGAAGGCAAGCTCGCTGATCCTGCTCAGCTAAAAGCGTGCTTCGAGCTCGAAGACGAGCTTTCGCTGCATGTAGAACGCCTCTATGTTTATGCGAATATGAAGCATCATGAAGATACAGCTGAGCCGACGTTCCAGTCCCTCTCCGAGAAATCGAAGAAGCTGAGCGTTGAATCCGGCGAAGCGATGTCCTATATCACGCCAGAGGTGCTAAGCCTAGCGGATGCTGAATTGGACGCACTCATCAACAATCAAGACCTTGCGATTTATCGCAAAACGCTCGAAGAAATGCGTCGGCAGAAAGCGCACATTTTGTCCAAGACAGAAGAAGCGCTGCTCGCTCAAGTCGGCAATATCAGCCAATCCGCGAATACGATCTACAGCATGCTGAACAATGCGGATCTGAAGTTCCCGAAAGTGAAGAACGAGGAAGGCGAAGAAGTCGAGCTGACACAAGGCCGTTATATCCAGTTCCTCGAGAGCAAGGACCGCGAAGTTCGCAAAAACGGATTCAAAGCGATGTACGATACATATGGCAAGCTGCGCAACACGATTGGGGCAACGCTGAACGCAAACGTTTCGAAGAACGTCTTCTACTCCCGCGCTCGCAAGTATCCTTCCGTTCTGGAAATGTCGCTGTTCGGCGATAACATTCCGAAGGAAGTGTACACGAACCTGATCGATACGATCCACAAGCATCTGCCGCTCATGTACCGCTATATGGAGCTTCGCAAGAAGCTGCTTGGCGTCGATGAACTGCACATGTACGATCTGTTCGCACCGCTCGTTGACGAGTTTAAGCTCGACATTACGTATGAGCAAGCGAAAACGACGGTTAAGGAAAGCCTTCAGCCGCTTGGCAGCGACTATCTGGACGTCCTGCAGGACGGCTTCGACAACGGCTGGATCGACGTCTATGAGAACGAAGGCAAGCGTAATGGCGCTTACAGCTGGGGTGCATACGGCACTCACCCTTACGTCCTGCTCAACCATAAAGATAACCTGAACAGCATGTTCACGCTCACCCATGAGATGGGCCATGCGCTTCATTCCTATTATTCGGACAGCACGCAAAATTACCGCGACGCACAGTATACGATCTTCCTCGCTGAGGTTGCTTCGACGCTGAACGAAGCACTTCTTATGGACTATCTCTTGAAGAAATCGACGGATCCGAAGGAGAAAATGTACCTGCTCACGTACTACGCGGACCAATTCCGTACGACGGTATTCCGTCAGACGATGTTCGCGGAGTTCGAGAAGATCGTTCACGAGCGTACCGAAGCAGGCGAATCGCTGACACCGGCGGATCTGTCCAAAATCTACTACGACCTCAACGTGCTGTACTACGGCAGCGGCATGGTCGTTGACAAGGACATCGAGATCGAATGGGCGCGCATTCCACACTTCTACACGAGCTTCTATGTGTACAAATACGCAACAGGCTTCTCGGCCGCAACAAGCTTCGCGAAACAAATCCTTGACGAAGGTAAGCCGGCTGTTGATCGTTACCTCGGCTTCCTGAAGAGCGGCGGCAGCGACTATTCGATCAACATCCTGAAGCGTGCTGGCGTTGACATGTCGACGCCAGAACCAATCGAACAAGCGATGGCGGTGTTCGAGGATCTGATCAGTCAAATGGAACAGTTGACCAAGTAATCTCGTAATCGGGATCAATAAGGAAAGCCCGAGCCAGTTGATGGCTCGGGCTTTTCTTTTCTATTTGCTTGATTGAATAGGAATTGTAAGGGTCTGGTTATAGGTTTTGATGTAATGGTATCCGCCTAGCAATAAGCTCTCTGGCTTCACATCCGTCTTAAAGGAAAACGTCTGCTCCCACATGATGTTGCCGTTCTTCAAATCCCAAGGACGTGCTTGGGAAATTGATGCTGCTGGAACGACAGTCCCCCCCGCTTGAACGGCGATCGTGTCGTTATCAAGGATCGTGAATTGTTTTCTAGCGATTACGATATCGTAGCCGGAAGTGGTTTTGGTTACACTTCGAATCCACAGCTTCTCATTGCCAATTAGAATGGAACGATCGGATGGCGAAGCTAGCGAGATCGGCTGATCTACCTTCTGGTAGCCGTCGAAATTATCGAGAACAAGGGACATCGACTCTACTTTGTCGGTAGGAAGCACATCATATTCGAGAATAAATCCCTTCGTATCGCCGGATATATTCGATTCCCCACCCCATGCCTTCAATTCGGTACCATTGACGTAGAGCCTTGTATTCCCCATAAACCTCGGATATTCCCCATTTGACATTTCATAATGTCCTTTAATGACAGTTGACGTAGGCGAGGCTGTTATAGAATCATAGACTACCTTCCCTCGGTCAACTGCAACGGATGCCGTTAGCTTCTCTTTAATGATGCTGTTCATCGCTTTATTCGCTTCATAGTTGAAGCTGATCGGATAAGATGCCCGTTCCTTGTCACTGATCCACTCACTGAAGGTAACCGTTAGCTTTCTAGCAAATGGGCTAACCGGCTCGAATTTATATACGCCTTCGAAGTGGGTCGCGTCTGGGCTATGGTTACCATAACCTTCTTTCATCCTCGAGTTCTTCAGAAAGCTATGTAAGTCGCCAACGTTGAAACGTAGATCGTATTCATTCTTCAATACGGAGCCTCCCGGTGCATCAATCGTGTAGTACATTAACAAGGCATTATCGTCCGCAATGACCCCTTCAATCATAATGACCGTTCCATCGTCCAGCGTTTTGCTTTTGTTGACGGTCTGGCCATAGCCTTGGTCCGCTACTTCAGAGAAGCTTAACGAGGAAAGCTCAATCTTGCTCAGCAGCTTGCCTCCCAAATAAGCAAATGCCGGATACTGGTAAGTCCCAACGATTAGTAGAAATGCGGCAGCCATTGCAGCGCCCCATACCATCGCTCTAGGTTTATGTTTTGTCTTAGCAGGAACTTGCTCCAGTGCATGCCGAAGCCTGTTTTCAAGTTCTGACGGCGCCTGGATGACACTCCGATTCTGCTTGTGCTCCTGCAACCTCTCTTCGATCGTTCTCACGACGATCACCTCCGATCACGGCTTTTAGTTTTTGAATCCCTTGCGAAATTCTTGATTTGATCGTCCCGATCGGCGAATCTGTCATATCTGCTATCACCTGATAGGGAAGATCATGTATGTAGCGAAGCTCGATCGCTTCACGCTGTCTCGTATTCAGATGCGAGAGCAGCACTTCCATGTCCATTTCTGATTCCGTTTCACGATATGGATTGTCATCTGTTAATTCAACATAATCTGGTGCTTCCTCGTCCCCTAGTGGATGAAATCGATCCTTGGAACGAAGCATCGCTTTGCAACGATTGACCAGAATCGTTTTGCTCCAGCTGTAGAATGCCTCTCCCTTCTGCAGCTGGTCCAGCTTCTCATACAGCTTGACGATCATATCTTCCATCGCATCCATCGCGTCATGCTCGTTCTTCATGTAGCTATAGGCAAGACGATAGTAAGCGTCTTGTTCGGCTATGATGAGCTGTAGCAATGCTTCCTTGTTGCCTCTCTGTGCTTGTTTGACAAGACGGCTGATGTTCATGTTCTCCCCCCCTTTACCTAGATAAGAGATCGCAGAGGCCAATAAAGTTCATTATGAAATAAAAAAACTCCACAACCAAGCACTAAAGGAATTGTTACATTCCCTAAGCGGTTGCGGAGTAATCATTATCGTTCGATCTTAGCCGTCTCCGGAGGAGACAAAATGATGCGGCCGTCTTCCCATTCGACTTTCACGCGTGTATGATCCTTGAACGCTTCATTATCGAGATAAGCAGCTGGAATTTGCAGGCGGCCAGCCTTATCGATGACGGCATATTCCACATGCGTTTCAGCCTGTTCAACATGGCCATACACATCTGCAATGTTATCTTCTTCCTCGATATCGGCTTGTGTTCGGATCATCTCCGACGACGTACGTCCGTCACGGATCGAAACGACACGATCGACCTTACGTGCTAGCTGCGGATCGTGCGTTACGATAACAATCGTTAATCCCATCTCTCGGTTCAAACGGCGGAATAGGTCCAGCACTTGACTTGCGGTCTTCGAGTCCAGTGAGCCTGTTGGCTCATCGGCCAGCAGCAAACGCGGCTGATTCGCCAATGCGATCGCAATCGCAACACGCTGCTGTTCACCACCGGACAGCTCGCTAAGTCGATTATGACGGCGGTGCTGAAGGCCAACTGCATCAAGCAGTTCAAGCGCTCTCTCCTTCTTGCGGCGACCCTTCAGGAGAACCGGAAGCTCCACATTTTCTTGCGCGGTCAAGTACGGAATCAAGTTGCGTGCGTTGTTCTGCCAGACGAAGCCGACCGATTCCCGTTTATAACGGATAAGCTGCCGTTCAGACATCGTCAGCATGTCCTTGCCATCGACGAATAGCTTCCCTGCCGATGGGCGATCAAGCCCGCCGAGCATATTCAAGAGTGTGGACTTGCCGCTGCCGCTCGAGCCGATGATCGCCATCAGCTCGCCGTCCTCCACTCGCAAGTCCAAACCTTGAAGCGCTACGACTTCAAGATCTGCTGTTTTATAAATTTTGACAAGCCCATCGCAATGAATCATGCAGTTACTCCTCTCCCAGCTTCAGAGCTTGATGGACACGGATGCGGAACAGTCGAATGCCGAGTACGACCAATCCAATCGCAAGCATGAACAAGACGACCGTAAGCAGCTGGATATAATCCGACGTACTGTGCGCGATGCGGAACGGAAGCATCTGTACCTTCGTGTCGAACGACATTCTAAACAGTGGAACGAACCATTCACTCGTTACACGACCGGAGATTAACCCGATTACAACGGCAACCCCGGATGTTAACAGCTGTTCACTGATGAGCATGCCAATTAATTGGCCGAAAGGAATACCCATTGCACGTAGAATACCGTATTGCAGCGTTCTGCCTGACAAGGTCAGAATCCAGAACAGCAGGAAACCGCTCAAGCTAATAAGCATAGATATGACGAAGCCCAACGTCATAACACCGTTGATCGCAAGCCGGAACGGATCGTTACGCGATTCGATTAGCGCAGACTTGCGGTCCGCGACTTTGACAATTTGAATCTTCTTATCTTGGAGTTCCTGATACACGTCGCTGGCTGTCTTGCCGTCCTTAAGCTTCAGCCATACTTCATATGGCTCTACAGCAAGACGGTTCTTGATCGTGTCCAGGTGCCCGATAATGAGCTTCGGAAGCTCCCCTGTCTTGCCGTCCGTTGTTAAATCCGCTGTTGGATTCCATGAAGACCAATAATCCACAATGCCATACACAACGAATGGTGAGGAACTAAGCTTTTGCCATCCAACATTGATTGTGTCACCAACATTGATTCCATCTGCCTCCGCTAATGTTCTCGAGATGAGGACCGCTGTCGGCTCTGGCGCGATTAGATTCAAGTATAGATTCATATGATGATCAAGCAAGTCGCTGCGCAGGCTCGCTACTTTGCCGAAATCATCCGTTTTGATGCCCATCAGCTCCGTATCGATCGTACCTTTGCCTACCGAAACCGTTGCATCCTCCTTAATGAACACCTGTGCCGCAGCCTCAACACTCGTCAGCTTCTGATAGCTGCCGAAGTCCGGCTCTGTGTATTGAACGCGCTTATTCGGATCTACCGTCACTTGAGCCTGTGTAGGAGCTCCCGTCTGCGGAGGCGGCGCATCGTTCTGCCAATATTCCGTGAGCGTCACATCGGCGCCCATCGCATAATTGATCTTGTCCTCTAAGTTGTTGTTAATCGTTCGTGCCGAGTGGGCGCTGAACAGACCTGTTGCAACGGTCAGGACGAGGAATAGCTGAATCGTAAGAAACTGCTTCGATGAACGGCTCGTCTGAGTGAGTACCGCGTATAGCGCTGGCGGCCACCATCTCCTGCCGATTCGATATATAAGGCGAAGCAGCCAGGGATACACACGCAGCAGCAGCAAGCCGCCACCAAAGGCGAACATAGCCGGCGTCAGGAACAGCATCGGGTCAATCTGCAAGGAGCCGCTGTCGATCCCAAGCTTATCGAAGTTATCCATCTGCTTGCGGAAACCGTTCAACAGGTAGATAGAGACGCCGAGCAGAATGACGTCGAGGACAAGCTTATGCCAGACGGATGTCCCTTCTCCACGTGACAAGTTGCGCTTGCGGTCAACGATCGAGACATTCGCAGCGTGAATGACAGGAATAAGGACAAGCAGAATAGCGCCGCCCATCGCATAAGCAGCAAGCCGAATCGCATCTTCTGTCAAATGCACCTCAAGTGCCGAACGATCAACGAATTGCAAGAAACCGTTCGCAGAACCAAGCACCTTCGTAAACATAAGTCCGCCGAAAACACCAATAGTAAGTGCGGGGATCGCTAATAATATCGCCTCTATGGCATATATACCGACAATTTGGATTTTGCTGGCTCCACGGCTTCGAAGGACGGATATTTCGGTCTTCTGCCCTTCTATCATTTTGTTCGAGATAAGAAGCAGGTAGAATACGAGCATCAACATCAGTGGAGCATACAACGCCCAGAGCAATCGGGTGAGTCGTTCCTTCGTATCCCCGTAACCTTTGAGTGTACGGAGTGCAGGGAATTCGAGCTGGTGGGTGCCAAGACGATTATCGAAGTACTTATCGATACGTCCCGCTTCACCCATGAAGGTCGTAAGATTCGCTGCTTTCAAATCAGGGTAATGAAGTGCAACTTGATATTGCAGTGAGGATAGCTCAAGTCTAGATGAGCCGACGATCTCTCGGTCGAACCATTCGAATGGAACAAACATGAGATTGCCGACGCCTTCGAGCTTGAACCGTAAGTATGTACCGTTCTCATCCTCCTGCTGTTCGATCAGACCAACAGGCTTGAAGCGGAGAGTCTCGCCTGTTTTGCTATTGTTGATCTCGAGGATGCTGTTTAGATCGCGCTTGAATTCAATGAGGAACTTCTGGGTAACGAGCGTCTCGATGACGCCGTCAACCGGTTCTGCCGCCGGCATTCTGCCGTCCAGCAGCTTGATATGTTTATCCAAGTCCGATACCGCAACGACTGCAGCTAATCGATTTATCTTCTTCTCTGCGTCGGTTGCGTCAGCAGCAAATGTCGTATAGGTTCGAGTTGCCCGATATTTCTGATAAGCAAGGACACCCATGTTGAAGCGCCCGAATTCCCTGTTCATGAATGCATCGGCGGCCACGACCCGCTGCGGAATTTGCGTGACGTCTGGTGATACCGACGTCGATGCACGGAACCAGCCTGGATATTGTCCGGACGTTTTCTGCAAGTTCTGAAGCTGTTTCTGCATCGTCTGCTGTAGAATCGCATCCGTATACATTGGCATTGAACTGAACAATGCTGCGCATATGAGCAAGCCGATCAGCAGGTTCAACTGCAGCCAGCTGTTCTTGCGCATTTTGCGAATGATCATTGTCAAGATCGCCACACTTATCACCCCCTAACATCAGGATCTTTTCGCGGGGCAAAAAGTCACTCCGCTTCTAGCTGGCTAGCAGCTTGTTAGTTGTTAAGAACGATTTGGTCGCCTTCTGCTAGGCCGCGCCGAATTTCAACCTCTGTTGGCGTGGACATCCCCACCTCGACGTCCACTTCCTTGCGACGATCGCCATCAAGCACTTGTACATACTTCCGATCGAGATAAGTACGAAGGCCGGATTTCGGGATGATAAGTACATTTTGCTGACGCTGTTTAAAAATTTTGAGTTCTGCCATTTCGCCGATTTCGCCCTTTAGGCTATCTCCGTCAACAATAAGCAGCTTGGCGTTCTTTTCGTTCACAGATTGGTCGCTGGAGTAAGGTGCTGAGCTTGGGGTCTGTACGACTTTACCTGTCAGTTCTTTGTCATCGATCTTAATTTCAACTGGCATGTTCGGTTGTAGAGAAGAAAGTTCTGAGGGGTCATCCGCTGTATATACCAACTGAATACGCGACGGATCTGCGATTGTGACGATCGTATCGTACGCGTTCATAATTTGTCCGGGGGAAACATCTGCCAAATAGGTGACGACACCATCAATCGGTGCGACAAGGCTCAAGCTGTCCCATTGCTGCTGAAGCGCTTCCAATTGTAGTTTGACAGATTTCAAATCCAGCTTCGCGTCTGCGATGTCATCCTCATTGCCGCTTTTAATTGCTCGCTGGAGATCAAGCTGTGCCCGTTCATACGAAATATGCTGAAGATCCAGCCTCAGCTTCAAATCATCGCTTCCAAGCTCCGCGATAAGTTGTCCTTTCTTAACCTTATCCCCCTGCGATACATGTATAGCGGAGAGTCTGCCGCCGCCTTGCTTGAAGAATACATCTTCCTGCGATTTGGAGACTACTGTAGCGAAACCTTTAAAATATATAGATAGTTCGCCTTTCTTCACATCTACTACATCAAATTTCTGTTCTGCTGGCTTCACAAGCGGCGGAGGAATTGGCTCTTCTTCCTTAGGAAGCAAGGAGCAGCCTGACAACGCTGCGATGACCAGAGTTGCGACACCGACACTTGTTGCAACCGTTTTCAACTTATTCTTCACTGGCCTTACCAATATGCCCATCCTCCAATGCGATCGTCTGATCCATCATACTGAGCACGCTAAGATCATGCGTTGTCATAATAATTGTCATGCCAAGCCGATCTACAAGCTCACGAAATAGCCGGATAACGGACCGTCCTGTTTTTGAATCCAACTCAGCTGTCGGTTCATCTGCCAATAGTAAAACAGGATGATGGGCGATCGCCCTTGCAATCGCGACTCGCTGCTGTTCACCACCTGACAATTCACCCGGACGATGCTTCATTCGTTCTTTCATTCCGACTTGTTCAAGCGCCTCTTCAGCCATTCGCCGTGTCTGAGATGAAGAAATTCCTGCAATGCGCAAACCAAATTCAACATTCTCGTACGCAGACATTAACGGCATCAAAGCGTAAGATTGAAAAATAAGACCGATTCGCTTCCGACGCAGCTGATTGCGCTGCTTCTCCGATAATACGGTCAAATCCTCACCTTGCAGCAAAAGCCTTCCTTCAGAAGGCCGATCCAGCGCACCGATTATGTTCAAAAGTGTTGTCTTCCCCGAGCCCGAACGCCCTCGGAGCGCTGTAATCGTCCCTTGCTCTGCTGTAAAGCTTATTTCATTCAATGCTTTGACTGCACCGTCGCCTCTGCCGAAAACGCGCGTTACTTGATCTGCGATGACCATAGCTGTACGCGCCTGCTCGACTGTCATCAGCTTGTCCTCCTTTCATGTTCCTAGCAAAGCATTATCGAGGAGCTGATGTCGACTCACGTATAATTAACTCGACAGGCTCAACGAGAACAGGCGGCGAATAGTCCGGGTTCTCTACCAGCTCTATCAACTGATGAATAACCCTTTCGCCGATTGAGAATATGTTCTGGCTCACTGTCGTTAGACCTGGTTTGACGATCGATGCAAAAGCTGTATTATCGAATCCGACTACAGAAATATCGCCGGGTACACCCAGACCTGCGTCTGTAACCGCATTCATGACACCAAGCGCCATGACGTCGGACGTACAAACTACAGCTGTCGGTCGATCGGGAAGCTTCAACAAATTTTGCATCGCATTATAGCCGCCGGCCATATCAAAGTTACTAATCTCAACATAATTAGAATAATACGGAAGCTGGAATTGGCGCAAGCCCTGTTGATATCCCTCGAAACGTGTCCGTCCAGCTACATATCCTAAGTAACCCGAAACAAACGCAATTTTGCGATGTCCAAGGTTATACAGATGCTCCATAACAGTCAGAATACCATTGCGGTTATCAGCCGTTATATATCCCGCGCGACGTCCAATCAAGTCGGTGTCGACGAACATAGTCGGCAGCTCAGCCTTAACCAGATCCATTGGAATCTTGTTATCTCTGCCGATACCAAATACGACCATCCCGTCTACGTTGCGGCTTGAACAATGACGAATAACCGAGTAATCCGGGTCGTTGAAATTAGCTGACAAGTGAAGTAAATCGTAGCCACTTGAAGCCAATGCCTTCTGCATCCCTGACATCATCTCAGAGACGAAAGGGTTCGTCATAATGTTATGCAGCAAAATACCAATCGTCCACGAGCGCTTCTTTACAAGTCCTCTTGCTACAACGTTAGGTTCATATCGGAGCAGCCGAATGGATTCATTTACTTTCTTCCTCGTCTTTTCACTTACATCCGTATAGTTATTGATCACTTTGGATACGGTCGTAACGGAAACTCCCGCATGCTTGGCCACATCCGTAATCGAAGCCACCGCTATCACCTCATCAAGTCGGAATGAATCCTATTTTAGAGTCTATTATACATCATATACTACACTGTGACCTATAGCTTTGCGCAGCATAGCAGCTACGTAAGCATAAGGTAGCATGAAGTGGTATTAGAAAAGGGTCGTCAGTGGGACGACCCTTTATCCACTAGTTAAAATAGAGTATTGAATGCCGAGTATTGCTTTCAACTCATCTAGTTTAACGTTTATTGTTTTACTGAACGTCCTTGCCTGTGAACAGCTTAACTCTGTTCTTAACGAGTGCCGTGTACATTTCGCCCATCTTCTTCGCGCCAGCATTGTCGAGATCGGCGATGAACTCGTCGTAAACTTTGTCGAAGTCTTCCGTCTTAGCCAGAACTACCTTCGGAACATCTTTGTCGACGATAGCCTGCGTTTTCGTATAGATGACTTGGTACTCTCCGTCCGTCGGAACTTGCATGTTGTACAGAGCGCCCCATTCCTTGACCGGAAGATCCTTCGGCCACAGGTCTTTCCACGTCGTCGCGTTGTAGCCTGCCAACGCTTCCTTCTCTGCGTCCGAATAGCTCGCAATAATTTGTTCTGGGAAATTCGTCGTGTAGTAGTTGCCCGTCGAATCCTTCACGCCGTCGCCGTAGTGCGGAGCGAAGGCCGTATACAGACCAATACCAGTGGACTTAGAGAAGTTGGCGTTGTCGTTTACTTTCGCATTGTTCACATCATCTGGAATAACGCGTTTGCCGCTCGCATCAAGTGTATATTGCTTGCCTTCCACACCCCAGTTGTTGAGGACTTGGCCTTCATCGGAAGCCAGCCAATCCAGGAACTGAATGGCGCGAACCGGATCCTTGCACGCCTTCGTGATGCTGATGCCGTAGAAATCTACGCCTGCAGATACCAGTTCATGATCTTGGTATTGGTCGCTCAGCGTTACCGGGAAGTGGCCGTACGTCGCATCATTCTTTCCAGCCGACTTGAGCGAGTTCTCGGCATTGCCGTATTCCCACTCTTGCGAAATCAGACCCAAAACAGCGCCGCTCGCGATCTTAGCTTGATACTGGTCATCCTTCTGAACGAAGGAATTTTTGTCGAGCAGACCTTCATTATACATGTGATTCAGCCATCTGAAATATTCCTTTTCTTCCGGACGATAATAATGCAGCTGCGCTTCGTACGTCTCCGGATTGACGTAATATTCGCCGTCGTCCGGTGCTCCGGTCGCGATAAAGGCAGGGTTCGTTACCGTGATCATTCTCTTCCAGCCATCGCCGTTGAGCAGAAGCGGAATTGTTGGTTGGCCGTCCGTCGTCGGATGCTTCGCCACATATTCCTTGAGCACGTTCTCATAATCTTGAACGGTCTTGATTTGCGGATAGCCGAGCTCCTTCAGAACGCGAAGCTGAACTTGGAATCCGCCGGTCGCGTCGAAGCTTTCGTTATTAACGCCGCCGTTCGTCGGGATCGCATAGATCGCTTGGTCGTCCAGGCTATATTTCATGCGATTCATGCTGTCTTTCATAATTTCTTTAATGTGCGGAGCATATTTATCAATCAGATCGGTCAAGTCGATGATGGCGCCGGCGTCAACCAATTTGCCAAGATTGCCCTTAGAAAAGATGATATCTGGATATTGGTCACTAGCAGCCATCAAAGAGATTTTATCTTCGCCGCCGCCGCCGCCGACGTCGAATTCCGCGTTGATCGTAACGCCTGTTGCCGCGGTGATTGCCTTGCCTACGTCATCCTGCATATTGTTCCAGTTCGGGCTTATATCTGCTCCAAAGAACGAGAACGCAATCGGAGACGTGTCCATTTTCGTGGAGTCGGCCGAATCAGAAGGACTGCTTGTGTTGTCGCTAGAGCTGCTTGTGTCGCTAGTACTCGTTGTAGGACTGCTCGTAGAGCTGCTTGTGTCGCTAGTACTCGTTGTAGGACTGCTCGTAGAGCTGCTGTTGTCGTTGTTTCCACCACCGCATCCGCTAAGCAGCAGGATACTTGAAAGCGTTAGCACTGAAAGTGTTTTTGTGCTGTTCCACTTCATTGTACTTCCCCCTTATAGATGATCAAGCATATATTGTACTCAGGCAATTGCCTGTTTGTACCGAATGAGCGCAGACGAGCCGGAGGTTAAGACTTTACGGCTCCAAGCGTCATACCACCTACGAAATACCGCTGCAGGAACGGATACACGACCAAGATCGGTACGGTGACGACGATCGTAATGGCCATCTTGATAGATTCCGGCGATACTTGCGCCATTTGTTTCGCCAAGTCATTCGCATTGTTCATTGCGCTGCCTTGCTGCGTGCTGTCCAATATTTTCTGCAGCTCATATTGCAAGGTCGTGAGCGACGGTTTGTTGCCATTGTACAAATAAGTATCAAACCAGGCATTCCACTGTCCGACGGCCAAGAACAAGGCGATTGTCGCCAGCACCGGCTTGCAGAGTGGAAGAATCACTTTGTAGTAAATTTGAAAATCGTTGGCACCGTCTAGCTTGGCGGATTCTTGCAGCGCATAAGGCAATCCATCGATATAGGAGCGAATAACGAATACGTTAAAGGCGCTAACCAATCCCGGCAGCACATAAATGGCGAATGTGCCGATTAAGTGCAGGTCACGCATCAGAATATAAATCGGAACCAAACCCCCGGAGAAGTACATCGTGAGCGCCAAGAACACCGATATGAATTTTCGGCTCCTGAAGTCCGTCCGGCTTAGCGTGTATGCCAGCATCGAAGCGCTCATCAGGCCGATCAACGTGCCGATCAACGTCCGAAGGACCGAGATTTTGAATCCGGTGAGAAGAGAGGTATAACTGAAAATCGTATTATAGTTTTTCAGCGTAAACTCCCTTGGCCATAAATAAATGCCGCCGCGAACGGTGTCGATTGAATCGTTGAAGGATATAGCGAGCACGTTTATAAACGGATAGAGCGTGACGGCGACCATCAGTGCTATCACCGTGTAGTTGATGATATTGAAGGAGCGTTCGCCCCAATTCAAGTTAATAGATTTGCTGAACATATGCCTGTCCCCCTTACATGATGCTTTCTTTCGCGAATTTCTTGAAGAAGCCGTTCGCCGTAAACAACAGGAGGATGCTGACTACGGAATTAAACATGCTGATAGCGGTACCATAAGAGAAGTGTGCGATTTTTATCCCGTAGTTTAGTGCATACAAGTCGAGCACTTGCGAATAATCAACAACCAAACTGTTCCCGAGCAGCAATTGCTTTTCATATCCGTTGTTGAGCAGATGGCCGACGCTCAAAATGAACAGCACCATGATGGTGGATCGGATACCCGGAAGCGTAATGTTCCACATCTGCCTGAACCGACCGGCTCCGTCGACTTTGGCCGCCTCATAGAGTTCCTTATCGATACCTGTGATAGCCGATAAGAAGATGATCGCATTCCAGCCCGTTTCCTTCCAAATATCAGAACCCGTTACGATGCCCCAGAACCAATGCTCCTTGGCCATAAATTGGATTGGCTCGTGGATGATGTGCAGCCATATCAGCAAATTGTTGACGACGCCATCGAGCGACAGCATGCTCGTGACAATGCCGGCTACGACGACCCAGGACACGAAGTGAGGCAAATAAGTGATCGTCTGGGCTACTCGCTTGAAAGGCATGCTCTTCACTTCATTCAGCAATATCGCGAACAAGATCGGAATCGTGAATCCCGCGATCAACCCCAACACGCTCATCGCAAGCGTATTTCGAAGCACCAAATAGAAATCATGATCATGAAAAAGCGTTTTGAATTGATCGAAGCCAACCCATTTCTGTTCACTGAAAGATTTCGCTGGTTTGTAATTCTGAAACGCCATGGTCCAGCCCCAGATGGGGAGGTAATTGAAGACGAACAACCATAAGACAAAAGGAATAGACATCAACAACAAATATTTCTCACGTACGATTCCGGCCCAAAAGCGTTGTTTCTTCTTAAGGCCGGGTACGTCAACATTTTGGGTTGTTCCAGCAGATGGCAGCGTTTTCATTCATGTTGTTCCCCCTTTAAACTGAATAATTAAAAATGCTCGACTCCAACAGTTGTAATTAACTTGCTGCGATCCACACACTGCTCCCATTTCATTATTTAAAAGCCGCCATAAATGACGACAATTAGCAGATTTATGCATCACTATTCCATTTGCAAAACTTGTTCGATTCGGTTCATTCGGTTTAAACGATTGTGTAAGAGGTAAATGCGGGCATTCATTGTTTAATGAATTGATGCGAGAGGTATTACAAGATTTCTTTAGAGATTAAAGAGAGATTAAAGAAGGGTAACGATTCAGGCAGGTGAAGCAGATTTTGTCGATGCTTCGAAATCGTTTTCGTGTGGTGTGAATAAAAATAAGCGAATTGAACCGCATTCCACAAGTGTCAGCCATCATCACGATGTTATTGATAACTATTTTGGTAATGTAACTGCTTACAAACGCTTATACTCGTGATTATAGGATTGCTTTACGATCTTGTCAATGCTTTTATAAACCGTTTTCGGATACATTTTGTTGCACTACATAAATGCTTTTCGAAACAAAAAAATCAGCCAAATCATTGGCTGATTCCCCATGCAATGACTCCTCCGACAAAAGAAGAGACGATATTGACCGCATCATTATCCATGATTCGCCACCCCCGCAGAGGCTGAGAAGCCGCATCACAGTGAATGCTACGTTCTGTTTCAGAACCGCACACCGAGCATCGAAACATAACTTGTGCATAGGCACCGAGCAGTGAATCGAAAAAAGTTCCAGCGATCCCACCGAACAATGCTGCCACGATAACGCTAAAAATCGGTAGATCTGTCCATCCACCATACCCCTGCCAAGCCGACCCAACTAACATCAAACAAGCGGCAGCCAAACCAATTAACAACGACCCTGCCGCGGCTGCAAGACTGCCAGCCGCTGTAATTCCACCGCTCGTCCCAGGCGGAACGCGCTTCCCTGTCCGTATAGACACTGGCGGTTTTCGGCTCAACGAGCCCAGCTCAGTCGCCCAAGTATCGCCATTGACTGCTGCCATAACACCAACGAATGCATATAACCAGCCGATATGAGGGAACAGTGCATTCCCGATACAAAGCGCTAATCCGATGCCTCCATTCGCCCATACCTGGCTCGCATCCCTTGCGCCCGTTTTTTCGTATAACGATTCCGCCGCTGCTTTTCGATGCTGTTTTCGTTTCCATTTGGAAAGCAAGGAAGACGTCATGAAAAAGGCGAGCAGCGTGCCCATCCACACTAGCCCGCCAAATGCCGTATAGCCCATCCCCATTACGGCTGCAGCAATTGCGCCTCGTTTCGACAAGGCTCGATGCCGAACTGATACCCACGCAATCGCAGCTCCTCCTACTGCACCAATAATGGCTCGATAACCAATGCCAGAAGGATCATCGAACAGCCAAATCGGCGGCTGGAGTGTATCTATTAATCCATTTATCATACTTTCGCCTTACCTTTCACCTTATCCGTTTCGCTCCACTAGTTCTTCTTCTTCGGAATAACTGCTTCGCGCCACTTCTCAGGGTAGTTGGTACAAATCATAATTTCAGCATCCATAGCTGCGTATTTCTTGATCGTTCGAACATCATTAATCGTCCAAAGCATCGTCCGAATTGACGCTGTGCGCAGCGCTTGCAGACGCTCTGTATTCAACTGCCGATATCCAAGCGATAAGAAGTCTGCCCTAAGTTCCTTCAACTCATCGATAAGCGTATCCCGCCAACCGTCAATGATGAGACCAACCGAAATGTCCGGAGACAATGCCCGCACCTCTTGAAGGATTGGCTTATAGAAAGAAGTAATGACCACATCATGCTGAAGGCCATATTGATACAGCAGTTTTAGCACCTCATGTGCAAGACCTGGATATCGTCCGTCTGTCTTCAACTCGACGTTGAGACGACAGCGGCCACAGGTAAGCGCAAGGACCTGCTCCAAAGTAGGAACAGGCTCTCCGCGGTATGAATCACTATACCATTCCCCAGCGTCCAGCTGCTGGAGCTGATCAGCGGTATAGGCTTTCACTTCTCCCATTCCATTCGTGGTGCGGCTCAGTGTATAGTCATGGATGACGACTGGAATGTTGTCCTTCGACAGCTGCACATCAATCTCAATCCAAAATAAATGCTTCTCCTCTAATGCCAGCGAGATGGCTGCCAATGTATTCTCAGGCGCTCTACCAGACCAGCCACGATGCGCCACGCATGGATTACGCACGGCTGCATTCCTCCTTACATCAGGATCTTTGAGCGGAGCTCAAAGTCACTCCTCTTTGACATCAGGATCTTTGAGCATGACATCAGGACCTTTGAGCGTGACATCAGGATCTTTGAGCGGAGCTCAAAGTCACTCCGTTTACTCAAAGTCACTCTGCTTAATCAAAGTCATTCCGCTTTACATCATTGTGCAGTAATAATGCCAGCCTCATCGACTTTCACGCCGAATGCTTTCGAAATGCTCGTCAAATAATCCGTTAGCTCCTTCGCCTTCTCCGGCTCCACAGGCGCAGGTCTTGATTGATCCGATACCATCGGATGGAAGGTAAGATTACATTCCCCGTCTTTCGTGCAGACCGCATCCAGCACACCGGTCTCCTTCGTCCGAGGCGTTGTCGTTACATTGAATATAAAATTGCCAAGGCTGTATGCGATCCATTTGCCTTTATACTGTTCAAAGCCCTGCATGACATGCGGGTGGCTGCCAATGACGAGATCGGCGCCAGCATCAATAAACTGCCGCGCCAGCGTCGTCTGATGCTCAACGGGCTGATCTGCACGCTCAACTCCCCAGTGCACCATCATTACGACGAGATCAGCCTCTTGCTTCGCCTTAGCGATTGCTGCAACCGCCCTCGTAGAATCATAAGCCTCTGCTACACCTGGATGGTTCTTATCGGCTTTCCAGCTGCCTTCTGGCACGACGCGGCTAACGCTAAGATACGCAACCTTAATCCCATTGGCCTCAAGCACGACAGGCGCGAATGCCTCCGTATCATCATTGCCGCCGCCTACATTCGCAATTCCAGCATCTTTTAAAGCTGCAATCGTATCAAGCAGCCCTTCTGTCCCTTGATCCAGCGTATGGTTGTTGGCGAGACTTACAATATCGAAACCGGCTTCCTTCAGCGGCGGAAGCAAATCAGGTGACCCCTTGAACACATATTGCTTATTGGCCGCTGGTATGCCTCTTGTCGTAATCGGATTCTCCAAATTGCCAGCCGTTATATCCGGACTTAACAAATAATCAAGTGCGCCAGAGAACGGATAATCCAGCCCCTGCTTGCGCATTGTCGTTTCAACACTCGAGCCTAACAATAGATCACCTACAAATGCGAGGCGAATTGAACCTGTGGAACCTGTGCTGCTTCCAATGGCGCCTGTCGAACCTGCTCCCTCAACGCTTGAATCTGTCGTTGCGTTGCCTTCATTCGCTTCCGTCCCGCTCCCATCTGTTACGGTGTCGGTGTCGGTGTCGGTGTCGGTGTCGGTTGTTGAAGCCGATTGCTCAGCAGCATCCTCATCCGAGGACGTCTGCTCGTCAGTTGCTGCATTTGGTGTAGACGCATCATCTGTATGAGTCGCTTCATCTTTCTGTTCTTCATTTGCAGATGAATCGTTGTGCTGAGCCGTTTCCGTATTCGATCCCGATTGTTTATTAGGGAAAATCGTGGACCAGAATACAGCGCCGAGAATAAGAATAACGGCTAACATTGCTAGATTAATAGCCGCTAGTTTTCGAAAGCGACGGCTTCGCCTCTTCTTGTTCTGCTGGTGAGTGTCCGAACGCGATACATACATGAACGAATAACCTCCGTTATGAACAGTTATCTCTAATAGAATAGGTAGTTCTTAGGGACTTACCCATTATACCAGTATTCCAATCGTCCATGAAGGAGGCAAATGGGCTCTGCCCCTTTTAACCCCTGTTTTTTCCTCAAGAGTTCTACCCACCTAAATCCTCCCTGCTAGGGAGGACCCCCGGGGTTTCCCAACCCCGGGACCCCGGAAGGAAAAACGTGGGATGGACAGAGGTGCGGAAAGTCGCGGCGTGCTGGGAGTCGCGTGCCCCTGCGGGGCAAAGCTTACTTGTTGTGCGTAAAGATGAAATGTTGCAATAAAAAACGGAGATTGAAGATCAACCATACCGTCCTATTGGACTAGCACAATTGTCTTCAATCCCCGCTTGTTCCTGAGCTATTCTATTAAGCGTTACCCAGATTAGCAGCCGCTTCGGCGATTGAATCTGCCAGCGCCTCCATGTAGTATGGATCGCTGTTCAGCATCGCGATACGTTCCATCGACATGCCCAGCTCAGCTGTGAATGCTTTGGCCTCGATGTCGAGGTCATACAGCACCTCTAGATGGTCCGATACGAAGCCGATCGGAGCTACAAGCGCTGCTTCATAGCCTTCCTCACGCAGCGTGCGGAACGTCTCCAGAATGTCTGGTCCAAGCCACGGCTCGCGCGTTCTGCCTGCGCTTTGCCACGTAAACTGCCAGTCCTTTACCCCTGCTGCTTGCGCAACAGCTTCGGACGTTTCCAGCAGTTGCTTCTCATAGGGATCGTTCATCTCGCGGATTTTCTCCGGCAGGCTGTGCGCGCTGAACAATACTTTCGTTTTCACGCCTTCTGCATGGTTCTTCTCGGCACGCACTGTATCGGCAAGCTTCTGCAGTCCATCCGTTACGCGTTCCGTCAGTGCTGCAACGAGCTTCGGATGCAGGTGGTACGATTCAACGCCAGTAAATTCAATGCCGAGTTCCGACGCCTGCTCCTTCGCACGCTTCAAATAAGAGCCTACGCTCATAACCGAATAATGCGGCGCCAATACGATGCCGATCGCCTGCTTGATGCCATCAGCCGCCATGGCCTGCACGCCTTCTTCAATAAGCGGATGCGCATGTTTCAGTCCTTGATAGCATACATAGCGGCCCGGTGCCACCTGCTCCAGCTTATCCTGCAGCGTTGCGACTTGGCGATCCGTATTCTCGCGCAGCGGGAACACCCCGCCTACAATCGCTTCGTAACGACCGCGCAGCTCCTCAAGCAGCTCTGGCGTAGGTGCGTGACCACGGCGAATATGCGTGTAATACGCTTCAATATCATCCATGCTTTGTGGTGTCCCGTAAGACATCACAAGAACGCCGATTCGATTAGACATGACTTTTCGCTCCCTCTGGGCGGCTTGCTGCAATTGCATCAGCCGAATATTGATGCACGAATGCGGTCAAATCCTTCAGCTTCTCCAGCGAAGCTTCTGGGAACAAGCCATGTCCGAGGTTGAACACGAAACCTGGCTGCTCCAGACCTTGATCAATAATAGATTTGGCATGCGCTTCAATTACAGACTGCGGTGCTGTCAGTACAACCGGATCAAGATTGCCTTGTACGGCAAACTTGCCGCCCAGACGGCGTCTGCCTTCTGGAATCGATACACGCCAATCGAGTCCGATCGCATTAGCTTGCACGTTATGAAGTTCTGTCAATAGCTCGCCAGATGCGACACCTGGGAAGTAAATTTTCGGCTGCGGCAAATCAGACAGCTCCGCGAAGATCCGTTCAATGGTCGGCAATACGAACGTGCGGAAGTCATGCGGCGCGAGTGCGCCTACCCAGCTGTCGAACAGCTGGAATGCTTTGCCGCCTGCCGCCATGTGCGCACGCAGGTATGCGATAACCATATCGCCAAGCTTGTCCATCAGCTTAAACCATACTTGCGGTTCGCTATACATAAGCGCTTTCGTACGCAAGTAATTTTTCGACGGACGTCCTTCTATCAAGTAGCTCGCAATCGTAAACGGCGCGCCTGCGAACGTAATAAGCGGCACATCAAGCTCACGGTCGAGAATACGGATCGTCTCGATTACATGGCCGAGATCGCCCTCAACGTCAATCGGCTTCAGCCGCTCCACATCTTCTGCGCTGCGAATCGGGTTCGCAATAACTGGACCGATATTGGCTACAATATCAAAATCGATCCCGATCGATGCTACTGGGTTCATAATATCCGAATATAAAATAGCCGCGTCCACACCGAGCTTCCGTATCGGCATCATCGTTACCTCAGCGGCTAGCTCCGGCTGCCGGCAAATCTCAAGCAGCGAGTATTTCTCTTTAATTTTCCGATAATCGGGGTCGTAACGTCCCGCCTGCCGCATGTACCACACAGGCACGCGATCGACAGGCTCCTGCCGTACGGCACGAATAAATCGGTCGTTGAAGCTCATTTCCGTTCCCCATTTCCGCTATTATCTCTTCGTTTCCATTATGCCCGTTTTGGGAAGAGCTAACAACCGTCATACTTCGACCATCGTTGACAATACTTTGACAATCACATGAGGATCAGATGAAATTCAAGTAGCGCCCATACGTAAAATCGCCATAAAGCGTTATGCTATACTGGTAGCACTTGTCGCATCAACCATGAGAACGGAGGCAGATGATTGTGGAGCAATGGAAAAAAAATCTGGCAGTCCTCTGGGTCGGCCAGTTTCTCGTAATGGCAGGAATGACAATGATCGTTCCGTTCTTAACACTCTACCTGCAGAGCGACCTAGGGCTAAAAGGCGAGCATGAAACTTCCATGTGGTCGGGCTTCATCTTCGCCGCCAATTTCGTGACCTCATTCTTATTCCAGCCGTTCTGGGGCAAGCTGTCTGACCGTTACGGCCGCAAGCCGATGCTGCTTCGTTCAGGCTTCGGAATGGCGATCGTTATGGTCATGATGGGCTTTGCCACCCAGCCCTGGCAGCTGCTCGTCCTTCGTATGGTGAACGGTACGATTTCCGGATTCAACCCTGCTTCGGTCTCGCTGGTCTCTTCTACCACACCGAAGGAAAAGATCGGCTTCGCCATGGGCACGCTGCAGTCGGGCGGCATCGCAGGCACGATTCTCGGTCCTTTCATCGGCGGATTAATGGCTGATGCGGTTGGTTTCCGACCGATTTTCTACATAACCGGTATTATGATGTTCCTAGCTTCGCTGCTCTCGATGTTCATCGTGAAAGAGCGGTTTGACAAGCAGGCAGCAGCCACTGCTGCTCAAATGACCATTCGAGAAGGATTCAAGAGGCTGAGCCGCGTCCCGCAAATACCAGCGTTGTTCGCCGCAACGTTCCTAATTCAATTCGCGATGATGAGCCCGATGACGCTTATCCCGCTGCTCGTCCAGAAGCTTCACGGCACGACCGAAAATCTAGCCTTCTACTCCGGCTTCGTCGGCTCTGTCACAGGCTTGTCCAATATGATCGCCTCGCCGATACTCGGCAAGCTGAGCGACCGAATTGGCAGCGAGAAAATACTGGGCATCGCGCTCGTTGGCGCCGCGGTCATGTTCATTCCGCAGGCTTTCGCGCAAACCGTCTGGCAGCTGCTGCTGGCTCGGTTCGCACTTGGTATTTTTCTAGGCGGGCTCGTCCCATCCGTTAACTCCTTGCTGCGCAAATATGCACCCGATGGCATGGCATCGCGCGCATTCGGCTTCAACAGCAGTACGCTCGGACTCGGCAACATGGTTGGTCCGATTACAGGCGGCATTTTGTCCGGTTGGATTGGCATTCAGGGACTGTTCCTGCTGTCGGCGGTGCTCATGTTCGCTAATTCCATCTGGGTGTATCAGACGCTGTTGAAACGTTTGAAGGTACCTGCCAAGGGCTGATTGAACAAAGCCAGAAGGCTGCCGCAGCCCTTAGCGAGCGCCAATATTACTTCACAACCGCAAGCGCAAGCCCATCATAGGCTGGCAGCATCGCACCGATCAGCCGCTCATCGTTGGCGATTCGTTCATTGAATGCTCGGATCGCCAGAACGGATGGGCCATTGCGAGTAGGATCGATTGTTTTGCCACGAAGAAGCGTATTGTCCGCCGCAATGATTGCTCCCGGACGCGCCAGCTTAATCGCCCATTCCAGATAGTCCAGATAGCTCCCTTTATCCGCATCGATAAAGAAGAAGTCGAACTTCCGCCCCTCCTCTTCCAGCATCACGAGCGACTGCTTCGCATCGCCGATTCGGTATTCAACGACCTCACCGAAACCCGCTGCCTCCATATTGCGGCGCGCCACATCAGCGAACTCCTGCTTTAGCTCAAGCGATACAAGACTTCCACCCGGCTTCAAACCACGCGCTAGACAAATCCCGCTATAACCTCCCAACGCACCAATTTCCAGCGCATCCTGCACGCCAGAAGCATGCACGAGCAAGGTCAGCAAGCGGCCATACCCCGGCTCCACCGAAATGTCCGGCATATCATGTGCTGCCAGCTGCTCACGTACGCGTGTCCATTGTTCATCAACTGGGAACAGCTCGTCCACATAACGCTCTGCCGTTGGGCTGGACGCTTCTCCATCTAGGTTAGCGCCCGTATGGGCCTGTCCTTCATTACGTTGCTCATTCGCCATTGTAGTTCCTCCTACGTGTATCTTTGTATTGTTCTTATGTACATTTGTACAATTATACGCTTTTACCCTATACTTGATTGTATGATTTCTAAGAGCGGTGTACAAATAGCAATTGCCGCTTACGATAGGGAACGGGGATGACGATGACAGAACGTAAGATTCAACTGATTGCAACAGCGCCGATGGGACTGGAAGCAATCGTCGCGCGCGAGCTCAAGGAGCTTGGCTATACAGATCAGAAAGTGGAGAACGGCAGAGTGACCTTCACGGGAGTGCCTGCTGATATTTGCCGGACAAACCTGTGGCTGCGGACGGCAGACCGGGTGCTTGTAAAGATGGGGGAATTCGAGGCTACCACCTTCGACGATCTGTTCGAAGGAACGAAGGCGCTCGATTGGCCGGACTGGATTCCAGGCGATGGCGAGTTCCCTGTTGAGGGCCGCTCCCTCAAGTCGCAGCTGTCCAGCGTACCGGCGTGTCAGAAGATCGTGAAGAAGGCCGTCGTTGAGAAAATGAAAGAGCGCTACGGCACCGAATGGTTCCCAGAGGACGGCGCCCGCTTCGTCATCGAAGTCAATCTGCTTAACGATAAGGCGCTGCTGACGCTCGATACGACAGGTCCAGGCCTTCACAAGCGCGGCTACCGGAAGCTCGTAACGGAAGCGCCGCTGAAGGAAACGATGGCCGCTGCCATCCTGCAGCTCAGCCGCTGGGCGCCTCATCGTCCGCTGTACGATCCATTCTGCGGCTCCGGAACCTTCCTCGTTGAAGCTGCCATGATGGGCTGGAACGTGGCGCCCGGACTGCGCCGCTCGTTCAACAGCGAGCATTGGCCGCTCGTTCCAGAAGAGCTGTGGGAGCAAGCTCGCGAGGAAGCGTACGATCTCGTGAACGATGACATCCCGCTCGATATTGCCGGCTCCGACATTGACCCAGCTGCCATCGAGGTTGCAGAAGCTGCGGTGAAGAAGGCCGGTTTCGCCAAAGAGATCAAGCTGCGTACGCTCCCTGTATCAAAGGCGCAGCCGCAAGGCTCCTACGGCGTCATCGTGACGAACCCACCATACGGCGAGCGCCTTCTCGATGACAAAGAAGCGGAGAAAACGATCAAACAGCTCGGCTTCGTCTACTTGATGCTGCAGAACTGGTCGCTGTTCGCGATGAGTCCGTCGAAGCAGTTCGAGCAATCGTTCACGAGAAATGCAGACAAGAAACGCAAGCTGTACAACGGCCGCATCGAGTGTCAGCTGTATCAGTACATGGGCCCGCTTCCTCCGCGCAACAGGGAATCGGATTTGTAATAGGTTTTATTTGAGCATGGAGAGAGGGTAAAGCAGATGATCGTCTGCTTTACCCTCTTTTTCGTTTTTTAGCGTGGCAAAACCGCACTTAATTCGTTCTCACCCTACTTCAGCGCTGGATAAGTACGGCTAAATCGCGCTTAATCAAGCGCAAGACGGGTTATTGATACATACACGGAGCACTAAGAGTGGTTCAGGTACGCTTAGATAAGCGGAAGTCCCTTTTGTGTATAAATAAGAGCGGCTGCTCTACACTTCATTCGCATTCCAGGGCTGACTCGTCTAATACAAATGGCCGCGCCTCCTTGCTTATAACGACGCTAATAAGGCAACAATGACAGTATCCAACCATTCCCAAAACCTTGCAATGTCGATTTGCTAGACTATAATGATATATGGCTTATTAATTATTTGTTAAGAAAGAAGGCTTAATCGAAGTGATGGAAAGACCGCTGCAACAAGCTGCAAGACGCGGATTGCACGTGTCCGCCGGACTTCTTGTCCGTTTCCTTGCGGCGGACCTGTTGTCCTTTTACGTATTGATGATGCTGAAGCTGTTTATGTTTGACCGCTTTATTAACGTTCCGAACATGGCAATGAACGTCGATGACGTCTTCGTTGCGCTGGGCACGCTCGCGCTTGCCTCGTTCTGGACCATTCTGCTGCCGAAACGCGGTAGAATGATCACGCTTGTCGTATTGAACCTGATTTTAACGTCTGTCGTCTATGCGGACCTTGTTTATTTTCGCTACTTCCAAGATTTAATTTCCGTGCCTGTGCTGACGCAGGCCGGCCAAGTAGAGTCGCTGGGAGACAGCATCGACTCGCTGCTCGGATGGCGAGACCTCTGGTTCTTCGCGGATTGGCCCTTCGTCATCGCGCTGTCGATTATCGGATTCCGAGCGATCGGCCGTAAGAACAAAGCAGCGCGCCTTAGCTTCAACACCCGCAAATCGCCTGCGCTGCGCCGCTGGCTGTTCCGCGTATCGTTCATGCTGATCGTGTTCGCAACAGGCATTACGCTTGTGTTCGTACCGGTCAACATTGCGAAGCGGACGTGGGCGCAAGGATTGTTCGTCGGCAACTGGTGGAACCTATCGATCTACAACGTGACTGGCGTTCTCGGCTTCCATGGCTACGATGTTTATCGCTATGCGAATCAGCATTGGATCCACAAGGCCGTCGCATCCGATGACCAGATTAACCAAGCGGAGGAATGGTTCAAGGAGCGCGGAGATGTTCGACGCTCGCTTGAGGCTGATCCAACCTTCGGTGAATACAAAGGCAGCAACGTCATCATGGTGCAAGCCGAAGCGTTCATGAACTTCGTTATTGGCCAATCGATTGGCGGGCAAGAAATTACGCCGAACTTGAATAAGCTCATTACAGAAAGCGCCTATTTCGATAATTTCTCGCACCAGACGTCGCAGGGTCGTACGTCGGACGCCGATTTTGCCGTACAGTGCTCGGTGCAGCCGCAGCCAAGCGGCTCGGTATTTATCCAATATGCGCAAAATGATTTCGACTGTACACCAGCAGCGCTAAAGGCGGCGGGCTACTCGACTTCGGTATTCCACGCTTATGACGGCGGCTTCTGGAACCGGAATACGATGTACGAGCGGATGCAATACGACACGTTCTACAGCCGTAAGCATTTCACGATTGATGAACCGCTCGGCTGGTCGCTCGGCGACAACTCGTTCTTCCGTCAATCGGCTGACGTCATGAGCGAACAGAAGGAGCCGTTCTACTCGTTCCTGATTACACTGTCGAGTCACCATCCTTACACGCTGCCAGCAAGCTATCAGAAGCTGGACGTTGGGTCCTTCAAAGGCACCATGTTCGGTGACTACCTGCAGGCTGTCCATTATGTGGACGAATCGCTAGGCAACTTCGTCGAGCAGCTGAAGCAGGAAGGGCTGTGGGACCATACCATCTTCTTGTTCTATGGCGACCATGATAATTCGATTCGCGATTGGGAACCGTTCGAGCAGCTGCTTGGCCATCCGTTGAACGAAGTCGAGCGCGAGCAAGTACTCAAAGAAGTGCCATTCCTTGTCCATCTGCCGGACGGCAAGCATGCGGGAACGTATCATAACGTCGGCGGACAGCTCGATGTATCGCCAACGATTATGCATCTGCTCGACATCTCCAGTGCAGATCTTCATAAAGTCGGAACACCGCTCGTTCTATCGAAGCCATTAGAAGGCAAGAAGGTCGTCTATCGCAACGGCGCCTTTACGGATGGGAACGTGTACTACGCGCCACCGACGGACGGTATCCTCGAGCACGGCACTTGTTATGATGCAAACTCCGGCAAAACCGTCGACATAGCCGGCTGTATCGACGGTGCGAAGGAAGCACGCAAGGAGCTGAGCATCTCCGATATGACGGTGCAGTACAACATTATCGGCAGGCTGAACGAAATCGCAGCCGAAGCACAGAACAATTCGACTGCGAAAGCGTCTTAACGACCTGCAGACAGAACGCAAAGAAGGCCTCTCATCCTCCGAGTAATCGGATGATGAGAGGCCTTCTTGCGGAATAAAACGGCTGTCGCCGTTCATAGGACGACCAGCCGTTTTATTTTGCTGCGCATTATTTGATATACTGCTTCGCCTTCTCGATCGCCTCGTCCTCTGAGGTCGCCTTCAAGTAACGGCCGTTAATGAAAATAAACGGGTACTTGGCGCATGGTCCGCAGTAATTCTTGCAGCCGACCTTGATCTCAGATTCCGGTACCAGCTTCGCCAGCTTTGGCAGCATCGTCTTGACGCGGATGTGATTGCACTTATCGCAAATTCTTATGTCGTTAGGCATAATGGTTTCCGATTAGTGATCGCCGTGGTTGCCACGGGACGGGTTCGTCACGGCAAAGCCTTCTTGCGGTACGTAGAAATAGTCGATCCGAACACCGTCGAGGAAATCGACGCCTTTTTCCAAAAGAACATCGATGCCTGCATCCGTCGTTACCACTTCATCTTTATCCGTAGGCGTGTCCATGCCCAAGCCGTAGTGTGCGTGATCGCCATGCGCATGCGTCACATTTACGCGAACCATCAATCCTTCATTCTCCTGCTTGTCCAGCTCCGCACGAAGAACTTTCGCCGCAGCACGGGAAATTTTGCATTTCATAGTCATGTCGCTCCTTCAATCTATGTGATGAAATAAAAAGTCCACTTATCTTATTCATTGTATAGAATCCATCATCTAAGTTCAACCCGAAGCTGTATATTCCCCTCAACCAACATCCGATCCCGAGCCGGGTCCATGTATGCCATACTTGCGCTCGATCCACCTTGCGAACCACGTCGATGCAAGCAATGTAACGGCAATATCATCGATTGGAAAAAAAGGAATCGGCAGCAGGATATCAGGTAGTACCCAGTACAAACCGACGGGTATAAGGAACAATAGTTTATCTCGAAAAGCAATCTGCGGATTGCTCAGTAATACCCATACACGGCTCAGTATATGCTTCCATCGGCGAAACGACAACCATTTGTTCATACGGTTCACTCCATCTCCATCTCCGAATCAGTTCGGATATACGAATAGTATTCCACGCCAAATAAAGCTGCTAAACATTACGTTCAGCAGCCTCTTCGGTTTCATCTTGCCTTAAACGCGGAATGTCATCGCTTCAAGCAGCAGCTTGGCGATATCTTCGTACATGTCCTCGAATTGGGTGAGCGGGAGCGGATTAACGCCAATACCGGCTTCAATCGTAAAGCCCGGCTTCCGGAACGTTTGGATAAACCAGTCTTTATAACCTGCATCACTGCCTGTCAGCTTAACCGGACGATAGCTGCTCGAGACGCCGAGCCTGCATGCCAATGCTTCTGACTCGGCAGGCTCGTAGTCGCGATAATTCCAATAAATTTCCTGTCCCTGCGTATGCATAGCCAACACAAGCTCGAACTGCTGCTCCTCTGTAAAAGCAGCCATTGCCGCCGCTTCCGGCTCACTGAGCGGCCGCGGCCCCGGGTAATCGCGTGGACCTGGGCCTGGCGTGCCGCGACGGCTGCATTCCTCTTCCCAGAAAGCCGGGAACTGGTCATTCAGGTCGACGCCTCGTATGTTAGCCTTCCAGCGGCTGAACCGATGCGAGCCGCGATTCATCTCGAGCAGCTCGTTATACATCGGATGACCAGGATGCAGCCCTTCCTGCACGAGCGCTACGCCGTCTGGATTAACCATCGGGACAAGCCACAGCGTCACCTCGCTTAGCAGCTGCCGAACGTTCGCATTGCGCCAACTAGCACCGGACTCGCAGGCTTGTGCAGCATCTTCAACAAAAGTCATCAACAGCACACTTGTAATCCATTCATTCGCATGAAAGGCGCCATTCGCGTGTATAACATAAGGTCCGCTGCCAAGCTTTAGCGCCGTGATCGGCCTGCCCATTACACTATGGCCGATGATCGATGTCTCGACCGTCTCGTAACGGCGCGCCAATAAGCCGCAGTCACGCTGCAGCTCTTCAGGACCATATTCCGCCTGTGCATCAACAATTCGATTCGGCGGTCCTGCCGGAATACGCAGCAGTGTGCCTGCCGCCCATTGGCTGGCAGCCCCTAGGCTGCGGTTGGCAGCTTCAATTGCCGAAGAAGCAATGCCGAACAGGTTCGACAGCCTCTCCAGCGTATCGCCCTCTTGAATGGCATACCAAACGTCAGAGGTAGGGGGCACACGCAGCACTACGCCTGGTGGAATCGGTTCATTTTCGCTAATACGAGGATTGCAGGCAAGCAATGAAGCAGCGGACACGCCAAAATGTCGTGCGACACGCAAAAGCGTGTCGCCTGGGCGAACAGTATAGGATAGCACGGGATCTTCCTCCCTTTGATCGATCGATTACGATCACAATTGTCATTCATGATCTTCATCTTGCGATGCTTATCCATACATAATATTCGTTTTCATGACGGCTCATGACCGCTGATACATGCTTGCCTGCCTTGAGCGTTTATTGCTGCCCATTAGCGTTCTGACGAAGCGCTAATGGGACACATATAATTAGCCGATCTGCGAAACTTGCCAGACGACCGGTGTCAGTTCAATCTGCTTTCCAAGCCACTGTTTGGCTATAACTCGGAACATCGCTGGCTGCCCGCTGCAAAAAAACTGGTGAACGGGCATTACCTCGACGTCAGAAAGATTATTTTGCTCATGGAGAATCGTGCTTATTTCACGTGCTGTTTCCTCAGCCGAGCTTATGAGTACAACTTCAGGTCCCATTACTTCGCCAATTGTTTCGGCCAGAAACGGATAATGTGTACAGCCTAATATCATGCAGTCCATCGGATAATCTCGCAAGCCGCCAAGCGCTGCATGTACGGTAATGTATGTCTCCTCCGAACGAAAATTGCCCCGCTCCACGAGTGGAACGAACGTAGGACACGCTCTGCTAACGACATGAACTTGAGGATCCAGCTGCTTCAGCGCCAGCTCGTAGGCACCGCTCTTAATCGTTCCATCTGTACCGATAACACCAATAATACCTGAATTCGTTCTGCCGATTGCTGCTCTGGCGCCTGGGTGAATAACACCAACAACCGGAACATTCACCTGCTTCTTAATATCTTCAAGGGCAAACGCTGTCGCAGTATTGCATGCAATGACAATCATCTTCGGATCATACTGAATCAAATAATCTACAATTTCTCGCGTAAATTGTACAACTTCATCTGCCGGTCTTGTTCCGTATGGCGTGCGGGCGGTATCGCCGAAATAAACAATTTTCTCTTGTGGGAGCTGTCGCATAATTTCTTTGGCAACGGTAAGTCCGCCAACGCCAGAATCTAGTATCGCAATCGGCTGCTGCACATCCACACCGCTTTCTTTTTCAGCAATTGTACAGATTGCATTAGCATATGAACGCCCGCATCGAAATGTACCTGTCTCTACGCGTGTGCTTTTACAGCATATGCAGCAAGAAGACGACCGCATCCATCGGACGGTCGCCTTCAGCCGAGCAACTATTATTTAACCAATCGTTTGAAGGGGCTTCTCTTCAATAGCCTGGAATTGTACCTGCTCCGTCTCAGGCTCCAACTCCTCAAGCGCGCCTTCTGTTACGTCTTCTACCGAGTCCTCCGCGCCGTTAGCGATACCTGCCGTCAGTGTGCTAACGATAGCGGCTTCCAGCTCCGCTTCTGCCTTCGATCCAACGCCACGCCACGACTTCACGCTCGATACAACTGCCGATGCAGCATTCTTCGCACGATCCGCAACTTCCGAAGCACCGCCGCCAACCTGCTTTGCAATACGGCCTGTCGTCTCGCCTACTTGATGCGCGAAGCGTGATGTTGTATCTCCCACTTTTTGCGCGCCTTCCGCAATGTCATGACGCAGCTCTTTGCCCGCCTTAGGTGCAAACAGCAATGCCGTAATAGAACCGACAACCGCCCCTGCCAATGCGCCTAGCAGAAATCCTTTACCACTCGTTGATTTTGCCATTATAAATCGCTCCCTCCGTTGTTAGCGTGCCCATCGCCCTCACCGGAGCATGCAGGCTTCTTTACAACTTTGTCACGTACGGATTGCCATAGCTGCCAAGCCGTCATCCCAACCTCTGCCCAATCAAGCGCTTCATCAAGCCCTTTAAGCCGTTTGTTCTCAATCCGCTCCGCTTGCTGCCGTGCTTTATTCGCCATCGCCGCCGTCATAGCATTGACGGCAGCAGAGGCGTTCTCCACGGACTCGCCAAGCACGGATGCTGCCTGGAATAGGCCGCTTACCGCCTTAAGCTGCGTGCTGACCAGATCAAGTGCGACTTCGGCCCGCTCTGTCGTCCCCTGCATCCTGCGTATGAGCGTGTGCATTTCCTGCTCCAGCCGCTCAGCCGCCTGCTGCATCTGCTTCAGCCGAATCACGATGATCCGCAGCCCGATTAACAGGCCGATTGTCAAAATAACGAATACAACCGTCGCCGCAACCTCGCACAATACCGTAATCATGATCTAAGTTGCTCCTTTCCCGCATCGTCTCCCCGGTGGTAGTAGACGAATGCCTAATTTGTAATGACAGTATAATCAGTCTGGGCTTGACTCGACACAACGGACGAGCATAAAAAAGAACATCGCAATAACCTTACGGTTACGTACGATGTTCTTATGATTGGGCATTGTCGATACAAGCCCATGGCTAAGGTTGTAAATCGTCACCGACAGACGCTTGAATGGCATAAGTGCACTTGGCGCCGCCCTTCGCGAGACACTCCGTGCGCTCCACCTTCGCCTGCAGCAGCTCGGCGAACAGCTGCAGCTCGCAAGCACACGCCTGCTGATATGGCTTTGCGACCTGTGCAATCGGACAGTTGTACTCATGCAGCTGGTAGCTGCCTGCCTGGAGCTCTTCGACCTCCACCATATAACCACCTGCGTGCTGAATGGCCGCTAGCTCCTTGACCCGGCCGTCCAGCGACTTACCTGCCATACGTGGCGAGTAGCGTTCGATAAGCTTGCGCTTGCGGCTCTGGAACAGCTTATCGACCAGCGGCGCTGTCTCGGTATCCGCAGACAGCTCGTCCAGTATCTCCAGCGTCAGCCCGTGATAATTTTTTGGAAACAACGCTTCGGACTCTTCGGTCAGCTCGTACATATGCTTCGGTCTGCCCGCTCCGCGTTTGACAGATGTCTGATGAATAAAGCCATCGCTCTCAAGTGCGTAGAGATGTCTGCGTACTGCCATCTCCGTCAAGCCCAAGCTGCTCGCGAGCTCGCCTGCACTCTGTACACCTCTTGTCTTGAGCAGCTCCAAGACTGCCCGCCTGGTCGATTGCCCGCTTCGCAGCGATGGATGTTCCATATCGTCTCTTGGTTCGCTTCGGTCCATCCTATCCACCGCCCTCGCCTAAGGTCATACCAATTACAGCTGCAGCTCCTCTGCTAAGTAACGCTCTACTGCTGCCTTAAACCGCGCAAGCACAGTTGGCAATACTGGCGAAAGCTCATGCAGCTCCGTACGCGGCCACTCGTAGTAGTATTGGACAAGTGGTTTGCGAAGCTTCACAAGCGCCGTCAGCGGCGCTACCAGCTCAGCTGGCAGTACGTTCTCCTCAACGATAATATCGACCAGGTCCTCGTAGCTGCTAGCATCGCGCATAATAAATCCGTCAATCAGAAAGCTTCCCACATCGGTTACGGTTTCAATGGCAAGATGCAGCGCTCTCTCCTGCGCCATTCCTTCCAGCTGCGAGCCGCTCCAGCTTGCCGTTAAGTCCGTTAGTGTCTCGGCTATAGCAGGAATCGCCTGCAACCGTTGTTGAATCTGCTCGACATTTACATAATACATTGTCGGCTGGCGCTCCTTTCCAAGCCCGTATGGCTGATGCTTATTCTGCGTTGTGATCGGAGCCCGACTTGCGTCCCCGACGCTTCAGCCAAGCTACCATAATAATGCTGCTGATTATCACAATAATGAGATAAGTCAGCGGCTCGTATACGTCTCCCATGTGCTGCTGCTCCTTAGCTTACGTAATCGACGCTCACAGATGCATCGCGCACCTGCGACATATGCTCGATTACTTTCTTATGAACCGGATGCACTTGATACGCCTCAAGCGCCTCCATCGATTCAAATTTCGTCACAAGCGCGATGTCATACGAACGCTCCGAGTGCAGGACGTCGACGCCGACCTCCAGATGCTTCAGTACATCAATCTTGCCTTCCATGTCACGAAGCACTTGAGCTGTACGCTCAATGCTCTCCGCACTGCGATCCTTCAATTTGAACATAACGATATGTGTAATCATTCATATCCACCTCTTCGTATATAGTTTAGAACGCCGGGATGGCGTTTGAAAAGCTCCGATGAGAAAACCACTGCCGATGCTAATGCAGGATGAGCGATCTACTGCATTATGGAGCACAGCAGCTTCGTAAGCATAAGGCAGGTTTTATCGCCAATAATCCAGCCGCCGCCTTCACATAATAACGTCACCTACAAATTGACGTACAAAGGGGATCGGCCATTCGATGCGCTATTCAGTTACGATAGCAGCCACCCTTATCGGGCTGGCGATTTGCTTATTTAACGCTACAGGATATGATTCGCACAACTTCGTCTTCTTCATGTTGAGCGTCCCTGCATGGCTTGCAGAGCTGCTGTTCGACGTTCACAACGTCGCCATCCTGCCCCTGTATATATTGACGGTTCTTACCTGGGCGGTACTTGGCTTCGTAGTCGACACCATCATTAGCCGCCAGCGCGTTCGGCAAGGCGCACATGATTGAGACATAACAAGGAAAAGGAGCCGAGTCGGCTCCTTTTTCTCTTATTCTACAATCAATACCGATTTCATGTCCGCGTGGCCGACACCGCACATAACGGAGCAGTGAATTTCATACGTGCCAGGCTTGTCGAACGTTACGTCCTGCGTCAACGTCTCACCTTGTAGGTCGATGTTGAAGTCTTTGATCTCGAGGCCGTGGATACCGCTCTTGTTCTTCAGGATCAGTCGAACCGGTTGACCGGCTTTGACATGATATTCTTGCTGGTCGAATACGAAGTCGTTCGACGCTTCAACCTTCAGCAATTGCATGCCTTCTGGCAATCCTGCCGTCTCATCCTTCGGTTTCTCAGGAAGACCGAACGTGAGCAGGTATACGCTGAGTAAAGCTGCCGCTGAAAACACGACGAACATAATCCACTTGTGCATAAATCTGTGCTCCCCCTTGCAGGCATTAGTCTACTCCTTATAATACCCAACTTCGTCCAATCTTCTCAACCTCTAACTCCCAGGAGCACAAACTTTTTTCTACCGAATGTGACAAATGTATGAACAAAATTAGTCGCGTAAATACGTTTTCATCAGCCGTTCCGATTCCGCCTTCACGAATCCCCACACCATCGCAAATTGATGATGATAACCGCGGCATACATATTTGGCAACCATGCTGTCGTGCTGCTGGCTCTCCTCATAAATCTTAATGCCCGCATCGCGAAACTGCTTGCGCAGCGCAGCCAGATCAAGCAGGACACGGTCCTGCACCGCTCTCAGCATCGATTCGTACAGTCGAGGCAGCTTCATGCCTGAGCGTGCGACGACGCGAATGTCATGGTCTAATATGCGCATGACGATGCCGAGCAGCACATACCGCTTCACCATCGACTGCTCCGCCTCACTCTGTACCGGCGGAGGCGCTGTGCGCCGATCTGCAGGCGCAGGCTTCTCGTTCGTTACCGCCATTGATCGGCAACCCCCTTCAAACCAGTTCAAAAAAACAGAACACTTGTTCTTATTATAACGACAAACAGCCCGCTTATGCAAGCGGACTATATCATTAATCATTCATTTGGAATTGTCGCCTTTCGAGTCGCCCTTTTCTTCATGTTGACCGGTTTGACTTTCGTCATCTTGGTCATTGTCTTTGCTCCCCCCCTTATCCTTGAGCACTTCAATCATTTGTCTCAAGCTATCAGGAAGCGGCAGTCCAATCCTTCCGTAGTTCTCTGTAATCGAGATCAACTCATTGGCCAGATAGAAATAAATCGCGCCGGACATCGTGACACCCTCCAGATGGAGCAGCAAATCTATCTGATGCGCAAGCAGTACAATCAACAACGTCAACCCTTTACGAGTAAGCCCCCAAGAGCCGACATGACTGTTCAATCCTTTCTTCTCCTTCATCGAAGCAGCGATTCCAGTCAAGTAGTCGACCCCCATTGCAATAAGCAGCACCGTAAGTGATTGAGGCCATGCGCCAAATGCATACGTAAATGTGGTACCGACTACAGCAGCCATCGAGCAAAGCCAGGCAAGCGGCATATTCCCCCCTCCTTCATGATTGCCTGCATCTGACGCTTGCTTGATCAAACAAGCCGTCGACGCAGCATCGGGAATATATCCTATTTATATGTAAGCCTCGACAGGGTTGTCCCAGCCATCTGCCTATTTCGATCACTTCTTTCCTTGATATTCCTGCTGCTTGTACTTTTTTATGGTAGGATATAGAGGTGAGCAGAAGCTCGTTCAAAAGACACCCTATTGGAGGCGGTTTCATTGACGGCAGATCAACAAACGGCAGTAGGCTATTTCGGCCAATTCGGCGGAAGCTTCGTGCCGCCAGAGCTGCAAGAGGTACTGGATTATCTAGCAGAACAATTCAACACATTCAAGAACGATCCAGCGTTCAACGAGGAGCTTCGCTACTACTTGAAAGAGTATGTCGGACGGGAAAACCCACTGACGTACGCTGAGCATTTGACTGAGCAATGGGGCGGCGCTAAGGTGTACCTGAAGCGCGAAGATTTGAATCATACAGGCTCTCACAAAATTAACAACGTAGTTGGTCAAATTCTGCTGGCAAAACGCATGGGCGCGAAACGCGTCATCGCTGAAACCGGCGCTGGACAGCACGGTGTTGCTACGGCGACGGCATGTGCAATGTTCGGCATGGAATGCATCATATATATGGGCGCTGAGGATACTCGCCGCCAAGCACTTAACGTATTCCGCATGGAACTGCTCGGCGCGAAGGTCGTTGCTGTCGATAAAGGCCAAGGCCGCCTGAAGGATGCCGTCGACGAAGCGCTTAACGATCTCGTTATGAACTACAAAACAACGTTCTACCTGCTCGGTTCGGCAGTAGGGCCACATCCATACCCTACGATGGTTAAACATTTCCAATCGATCATCAGTGAAGAATCGAAGCGTCAAATTATCGAGAAGGAAGGTCGTCTGCCGGATGCCGTTATCGCATGTGCTGGCGGCGGCAGCAACGCAATCGGCTCCTTCGCCAACTATATTGACGAGCCGTCTGTTCAACTGATCGGCGTCGAGCCAGACCAAGCGCCTACAATGACGGAAGGCGTACCTGCTGTTATCCATGGCTTCAAATGTCTCGTCCTCCTCGATGAAGAGGGGAATCCGAAGCCAACCTATTCGATCGCTGCCGGTCTCGACTACCCGGGTATCGGACCTGAGCACAGCTACCTGCAAGAAATCGGCCGTGCGAAGTACGTAACGGTTACGAATGAAGAAGTGCTCGCTGCGTTCCAAGAGCTGTCCCGAACGGAAGGCATCATCCCAGCGCTCGAGAGCGCGCACGCTGTTGCCCATGCGAAGAAGCTTGCACCAACGATGAGCAAGGACAGCATCATCATTGTCAACTTGTCCGGCCGCGGCGACAAAGACGTGGAGCAAGTCTTCCACATGCTGAACAAGTAATCATTTTTTCTAGAGAACGAAAGAAAGCCTCGAGTACATCATGCCTATGCATGCGTGTTCGAGGCCTTCTCTTTATCTATATATCGAAAATAAGATTGCGTTGGTTAGCTTACTGCGGCTGCAGGTGCCGGCATTTCATTATAAGCACGCAGCAGCGTGCTGCGATTCGCGCGGATCAGATGCGCCTCCAGCAAGCTGCGCTGCAGCAGCTCTTCGTCGATACCAAGCTCTTCCGGCGTTGTTGGACCCCCAACAATGGCGAGCAGCCGCTTCAATTCTTCAGCTGCAGGAACAGCGGCGAGCGCTTGTTCCAGCTGCGGATCTGCAGCGAGCAATTCTGGATACTCTGCCGCCACACGGCGGTAATACGCAGAAATCGTTGCGCAAGCTACGCCAACCTTCGCACCGTGGAGCAGCGCACGGCGTCCAAGCCGCAGAAACTCCATTTCCCAATAGTGGGACAAATGATGCTCCGCACCCGACGCTGGGTGCGATTGGCCGAACAACAGCATCGCAAGCCCGGACTCAATCAGCGCCTCTGTCAGCGCACGAATGCCTGCCGTCTCGCGGCGGCCGATCGACTCAGCGTGATCCACACACTTGCGCAGCGCCTGTGCTGTAATAGCTGCAACGGCCTTGTCATACGGCTCGTTAGCCGCAGCAGTGCCATACGTCCAGTCGAACAGCGACGTATATTTGCCAAGCATATCTCCGAAGCCCGCTGCAGCCATAGCTGCTGGTGCCTCGCACAAAATATCCAAATCAGCAAAAATCGCATCCGGCGCAATTGCCGCGAACGTCTTCTTCTCGCCGCGAATAATGAGCGGCGCACCCTTGGAGTTGAAGCCATCAACCGAAGGGGCAGTTGGTACCGAAATGAACGGTATGCCCGTCAAGTAAGCCGAATAACGCGAAATATCATGAATCGTTCCCGAACCGACAGCAATGACTGCCTCTGCACGGGTCTGACGAATGTCCATCATCAATTGAACAAGCGATGCTTCATCGGCGATTACATCACCTTGTGCATCCGGCTTAATAAGCGTCGTCTGGACCGATATGCCTGCGTCGGCAATTCGAGGCCACAGCTGCGTACCTGCCGCTGCATGCGTGTTATAGTCAGCTGCAATCAACACACGCTTAAAGCCGCGGTCGTACAAATAGGGTGCTACCTGTCTGAGCGCACCTGACTCGATCACGATCGGATCGATTGCAATCGCGCCGAGCGCTGCATCATCCAGCCACGGTGCTGCTTCCTTCAAATTGTTCAACACTTGACTCATACCGTTCTCTCTCCTTTATCCCTTGCAATGCTGGCCAACTCCGCGATGGATGGCCATATCCAGTCCGGCCGCGCCGGCCACAATCCTACTGGCGCTTGTACCGTCGAACCCGTCAGCACAAGTGCAGTCTTCATACCCGCACGCTTGCCGAGCCCAATATCCGATTCCATGCTGTCGCCGATGACGAGGCATTGATTCGCCGCAAGTCCAAGTGCCGACAGCGCCGCTTCCGCCATTAAAGCCGAAGGCTTGCCGACGACAAGCTCTACCTCCGCACCTGTCGAAGCCGTAATGGCCCCAATCATACCTGCAACGTCAATCTGGTCGCCTGTAATACCAGGGAATGACCGATCGGCGTTCGTAGCAATGATGCGCGCGCCATGTCGTACAGCGCGGAAGGCATCGTTCAAATCTCGGTATGTCAACGTCTCGTGAAGTGTAATGACAAGCCAATCCGCATTCTCTGGCTGCTCAGCATGCACAATATCGAACGATTCCAGCTCTTCGCGCAAACCGGGATCGCCAAGCGTCCATACTCGGCAGCCTGGTGCATGCTTGCACAAATAACGAGCTGTTACCGTTGAGGAAAGCACAATCTCATCCATCGCTGCCGCAATGCCATACCGGCTAAGCCGTTCCTGACACATTGCACGAGAGATATTGCCGCGGTTACTTAGGAAGACAAGCCGCTTGCCCGCTTCTCGCAATGCAGCAATTGCTTCTGGCGCGCCTTCAATAATTTGATCCCCTCGGAACACCGTTCCGTCCAGATCGATTACGAATCCGTCCAATGTCGTCGCAATCATTGATGGATGCACATCCTTTTATAATTCTACCCACCTAAATCAGGACCACCTAAATCCTCCCTGCTAGGGAGGACCCCATGAGACTCCCGTCCCCTGGACCCCGGAAGGGGGAACGTAGGATAGACAAAGGCGTGGCTGCGTACTACGGTAAGAGGAATCGCGTGCCCTTTCGGGCATAGCTTACTTGTTGTGCGTGCTTGAAGCGCATGAATAAAACAATAGAGCGTTATAGATTCTGATAGAAAAGTGTACGTACAAAACGAACACTTATACCCATTCATACAATCGCTGATCTAGTGGCGATCCTTACCTTCTATTGTCCGTCCCGCGCCATTCGAATGTCAACGATTGTTTACTTTTATTGACGTTTTCATCCACTCTTCGTTCGATAAGCGAATACCAACGTTTAATACATCTAATTTCGTTGATTTATCGTCATTATTCCATCAAATGACGGTAATCAGCAGTGTTAGCAATGTGCACTTCGATTCCTGTAATCCCCCGAAGGAAATTCGGATCGGCTCCTTCGTCCGTAATAAGCGAATGAACTGCGCGTGTCTGTACGCTTGTCGCGATCGAACGACGGCCTAGTTTCGTATGGTCCAGCATCGCTACAATGCGCGATGCGTTAGCTGCCATCAGCTTCTTCAACTCTGCCTCATATAAGCTGAAGTCTGTCATGCCTTCTTCGAGCGTGAAGCCAAGCGAAGAGGTAAAGAACAGGTCAGCGTGAATCTCTTCAAGAATCGTTCGACCGAGCACGCCTTCCACCGAACCAGAGCCCGGACGCAGTACGCCACCGATCAGAATAACGTTAATTCGCGGATTGCGATTGAGTGTCAGCGCGGCTTCCACGCCGTTCGTCACGACTGTCAAATAATCGCAATCGACAAGTGACTTGGCAAGCTCCAGCACGGTCGAGCTTGCATCGAGCAAAATGCATTGTCCTTGATGAACGAGTTCGGCTGCCTTCCTGCCGATCGCTTGCTTCAGGTTCGCATTCAATTCACTGCGGGATGTAACCCGCATATCCTGCACCGATGAGGCTGGCTTCTTCGACCGGACAGGCACCGCGCCTCCGTGTGTCCGCTCTAGTAATCCCTCCTCCTCTAGCTGGCGCAAATCGGTGCGAAGCGTCCCTTCCGACACGTTCAATTGGCGAGCTAACTCCTTCACAATGACCTGTTTATGCTGCTGGAGCAGCTGTAATATTTGTTCCCGACGATGGGCTGCGAACATAAGCTCATTCCTCCTAATATTCCGTTGATGATAATTAGCTATCGATCATTATAACGGAATTCAGCAATAAACAACAACAAATGACGATACATCTAGTTACCTTGCATCTGACACTTGTAATCCATATTAATCCACTTATAATAGTCGGTATAAGTTAATATAAACAAGGAGGAGGAGGTTCCTATCATTGATCTTGCGATTATCGGAGCCGGTCCATACGGCATCTCACTAGCCGCACATGCTAGAGCAGCTGGTCTTTCTTATGCGCTGCTTGGGCTGCCGATGCACTTCTGGAAAGAACAAATGCCGCAGAACATGTTTATTCGCACGAACCCGTTGTATATCAGCCTTTCGGACAGTGAAGACAAATGGACGATTGAACGTTATTGCAGGGAGAACGGCATCCCGCTTGCTTCCCCATTTCCTCGACCCGCATTCGTCGATTACGGCTTCTGGTTCGCGCGTCACGCTGGTGTCGAGTTTACCTCCGAGCTGGCGGCTGCATTCTCACAAGCTCCGAACGGTTGGGTCATCACTACGCAATCAGGCGGGTGCCTTACAGCTTCTCGTATTGTAATTGCTACAGGCTTGCAGCATTTCAGCTACATCCCCGACGTGCTGCGCTCGCTCCCCTCTAATCGGGTGACGCATACCTTCGGTCAGACTGGATTTGATCAATTCCGAGGCCGTTCGGTAGCCATCGTCGGAAGCGGCCAAAGCGCATGGGAAGCAGCCGCACTGCTTCATAGGGCTGGTAGTGATGCGGAGCTGCTGTTTCGTCGTGAGGAGGTTCGCTTTGCTGGGGAAGACAATGCCGCCTCTGGACTTCGTTTAATCGAATCAGCCGAGCAGTTTTATAGGCAGTCAATCGAAGAGAAAACGGAACGTTGGAATACGCCTAGACAGGGCAGTGTCGCTTTATTCCTAAAGCCATATGTGGAAGGCAAAGTGAAAGTGACCGGCAGCGTCGAGATCGTTCGAGCAGACGTTCATGAAGACAGCAAAGTGCATCTCATCCTCTCCAATGGCGAGACCAGATTGGTCGACCACGTGATCTCCGCCACCGGCTACCGCATGAACCTGAATCTCCTCCCTTTCCTTGCGCCTGAGCTGCGCAGCACGATCCATCGGGAACCTCAACCCTTCCAAGGATATCCCCTCCTAAACGAGCATTTCGAATGCAGTGTACCTGGACTTTATTTTGCAGGACCGCTTGCCAGCCACACGCACGGTCCCGCCTTTGGCTTTATTGCCGGTCTACGCCAAGCTTGCCGTTCGATTATCCCGCACGCCGCTGGCTTGAAGAACGCATTAAGGGTGTAAGCGATAGGAAGAGGCAGCTAGAAATCATTCCAAGCGGTTTGGACCGCATAAAACAACAAATAAAAAACGGTAAGAGACAGCCGTTAGACTGTCTCTTACCGTTCTTCTGGGTGCAAATCTTACTTATTGAACGTGTCTGTGAGAATAGGCACGATTTGTTTCTTGCGGGATACAACGCCTTTCAGAACTGCCGTGTTGTTCGACAGCGTTACGTTGTAAGCTTGTTCAACGATGTTCGCGGAACGGCCGAGCGCGATAGCTACGGAATCGTTCGTCAGAATGTCCGTTACAACGAACAGGAAGAGGTCAAGACCTTTCTCTTCAATGATCGCGTTCAGGCCTGCTTCCACTTCGCCTTGGCGGGACAAAACATCGTTTGTGTCTACCGCGTTAACTTGTGCGATTTCAACTTTCGCGCTGCCCATCGTGAACTCTTTGGAGTCGATGGAGATCAGTTGTGCAACTGTTTTGTCGCTCAGATCTGCACCAGCTTTGAGCATGGCAAGGCCATACACGTCAGCGTCTACGCCAGCGATTGCTGCGAGCTCGCGAGCTGCGTCAACGTCTTCTTGCGTGCAAGTTGGCGATTTGAACAGCAGGGAATCGGAGATGATAGCGGACAGCATCAGGCCTGCGATTTCTTTGCTGATTTTAACGCCTTTTTCTTTGTAGATTTTGTTCAGAATCGTCGCCGTGCAGCCAACTGGCTCAGCGCGATAGTAAAGCGGATCGCTCGTTTCGAAGTTTGCGATACGGTGGTGGTCGATAACTTCGAGAACGCGAACGTCCGCGATGTCGTTAGCGCTTTGTTGGCGCTCGTTATGGTCAACGAGAATAACTTCTTTCGCTTCTGCTGCTACCGCTTCAACCAGACGCGGTGCTTCGATACCGAAATAGTTAAGCGCGTATTGCGTTTCACCGTTTACTTCGCCAAGGCGGATCGCCTCTGCGTCAACACCGATTTGCTTCTTCAGCTCCGCGTACGCGATTGCCGAACAAATCGTATCCGTATCCGGATTTTTATGGCCGAAAACTAGCACTTTTGCCATGATTCATTTTCGCTCCTTCGTCTATCGATATTCTTTAATGGTCAAATACAGACTCGTCCTTAAATAATAGCATACTTATCGGATTTTTTTCATTATGGAATCGACGAAATTTCGAGAGTTACTCCCAACAACCTTTACAATCGCTTTACGTGAATCGGCATTGCATTTAATACAAACGATATATGCTGGCAGTACCCAATATAAGTGCACTGCCACTCGCACGGGGGAGAAAGACTCTTACAATTCACTTGCAAAGGATGAACATTATGATGAAGTCACTCGTTTCAAAGTTTTTGCAGCGTTCTGTTGTTCACCCATCGTCTAACGGAGCACGTGGCTTGCAAATGTCTGCCGGTGATCTGGCTCGTCCAGTCCCTCGACTGACTACCAAATGGACCTGCAAACAGACCACTCAATTGCTGAACAGCTACACCACATCACCATGCGCTGTTGTATGTGATACCAAGGATCGTCCAGTCGGCCTCATTGTGCGGGATCGCTATTTTCTGCAAATCACGACCGGCGACTGGCACACGATGAACACAATGCCGATCACTAAGCTCATGAACGAGCCTCTTATTATTGATGCAGCATGTACGCTTACCCAGCTCAAAGAGCAGCTAATGCGGATGCCTATGCGGCTCAAGCAGCGTTATGTCATTGTAACGAAAGACGGCCAACTGAGCGGTGTAATCGTCCTCGACGATCGGTTATGCCCGGTTAATGACTAGCTGAGAGTTATTGGCACGACAAAAAGACGAACCTGCCTCCGTTTCTCACAGGTCCGCCAGTGTATGAGAATGCTGCGCTTCCGCAGCTCTGTTACCCTTGACCGTTCACAAGTGCATCGATTGCTGCTTTCGTCTCGGCGCTAAAGCTCCGAAAGAAAGCTACCAACTCCTCATTGCACAATCCTGCGTTGTACAACATCTGAATCATGACCAGTTCGGCGTGCCCCTTATCGTTGGACGTCGTAATATAACCCGATTTCTTAGCCGCGACAATCGCATCGTTCGCCCATGCCGGCGGCGTCTGATTGCCCGACATGTTCACGCGCTTCTCCAGTGCAGCCACCCTGTTCGTTAAATCCTCCATTTGCTGCTTCTCTGCGTCTGTCATTTCGTCTCCCCCTTCATCCGTATCATCGCTGTCATTGCGATATGCCGCTTCAAGCTCCTCTTCCGTTCCGTCATATTCATTCAAATCAACCGGTCCGGCAACGCCATCAACTTGTTTGCCGCCGCCTGGCCGTTCATCGCCAACTGTACCGTCGCTGTACTGAAGAAACGTCCACCTTTTCCAGGCCAATGTATCAGCTGGCGGATCAGTGGAGTATCTTGCCATCCAAACATCATAAGCGCTGAACGAAGCGTCAAAATTCGAAGCAAATCCGATATAGGTATAGATGATCGGACGAACGCCTGTCAGCCGTTCGATCTCTGTTAAGAATGCCATCGCTACAGCATGAACATCCGAGACGTTCATACCGTCCTGAATCTCTTCGTAGTCCATCACCGGCGGCAGCTGGAACGCTTCGATCCCACCCGCGTCTGCGATGGCAGCAGCGAAGTTAGCAGCCTCCTTCTTGGCTGCATCCGTCGATGCTGCATCGATGTAGTGATAGGCGCCAACAAGTATACCTGCATTACGTGCGCCTGCTGCATTTTTTATGAACATGGAGTCGCGGAACGTCTGACCTTGACTTGCTTTCAGAAAAGCAAAAGAAATGCCGTCCGCTTTCACCTTCGCCCAGTTGATATCCCCCTGATAATGCGAGACATCGATCCCCTGTGCATTACCTTCGCGTCTTGGCTGCATCTTGACTCCTCCCTCCTAAAAGTAATTTGCTTTCATCGTAGGTCCTGCTCCATGCAAGCAAATTACTTGCTTCGTAAGAATACGCTTAGCAATTGCTGCTTAAGACAACCCGTTCATTGTATGCAAGTAGCCCCCTCTATTGTCGCGGCCACCGTGCAACGATTTGAACATTTTTGGGCCTTACACTTTCGCTTGGAGGCGGTTTTCATATAAAATAGGAAGGAGCTGCTATGAAAGCAAATATAAGAATCTAAATTATGCTGCATACAGAAAGGAACGTTCCTAATGATTATTCAACCGAAATCCCGCGGGTTTATTTGCACGACCGCGCACCCGCAAGGCTGCGCTGGACAAGTTCAACGCCAGATCGACTACGTCACGTCGAAGCCCGCTATTAACGGACCTCGCAACGTACTCGTTGTTGGTGCATCGACGGGCTACGGCCTGGCATCGCGTATCGTCGCATCGTTTGGCGCTGGCGCGAACACGGTCGGCGTTTATTTTGACAAAGGGGCAGAAGGCGCTCGTACAGCAACAGCTGGCTGGTACAACTCGGCTGCTTTCGAAGCAGCTGCTGCTGAAGCAGGACGCAAATCGTTCAGCATCGTTGGCGACGCATTCTCCGACGAGATCAAAGCAAAAACGATCGACCTGATCCGCACGGAGCTTGGTCAGATCGATCTGGTTGTCTACAGCGTAGCTTCCCCGCGCCGTACGCATCCAAAAACAGGCGAATCGTTCGCATCGGTTATTAAGCCGCTGGGCGAAACGTACTCGAACAAAACGGTTAACTTCCACAACGGTGAAGTTTCGATCGCTACGATCGAGCCAGCTACGGAAGATGAGCGTCGTCAGACGATCGCCGTAATGGGCGGCGAAGATTGGGAAATGTGGATCGAAGAGCTCCAGAAGGCTGGCGTACTGGCTGACGGTGCTACGACGATCGCTTACTCCTACATCGGACCAGAAATTACGCACGCGGTATACAAAGAAGGTACGATCGGCGCAGCGAAGGACGATCTCGACGCAACGTCGAAGCGTCTGGACGCGAAGCTGAAAGAAACGGGCGGCCGTTCGTTCATCTCCGTGAACAAAGCACTCGTTACGCAATCGAGCTCGGCTATTCCAGTCGTGCCGCTGTACATTTCCGCACTGTACAAAGTCATGAAGGAAAAAGGCATCCACGAAGGCTGCATCGAGCAAATGTACCGCCTGTTCAGCGACCGCCTGTACAACGGCGCCGAAGCGCCAGTTGACGCACAAGGCCGCATCCGCCTCGACGACTGGGAAATGCGCGACGATGTACAAGCCGAGGTTGCTCAGCTGTGGGCTGACCTGACGACGGAGAACGTATACGACCTGTCCGATCTGAAAGGCTACCACCGCGAGTTCTTCCAGCTGTTCGGCTTCGAGACGGAAGGCGTCGACTACGAAGCAGATACGAATGCGGAAGTAGACATCCAGAACCTTCGTTAATCGATAGGTATAGTGAAAGGCACCGCGAACGCGGTGCCTTTTTTTGTGCTGGCTATTGGTGTAACTTGCTGCCGTTCGTGTAGGGATAGGATACTTTTCCGTTTTCTATCTCCACCCCGAGACCGTTTGTGAATGGATAGTATACTTTTATGTGGCCTATCTACATCTCAAGCACGCTGGCGGGTAGTTAGGATGCTTTTCTGTATACTAATCTACCCTCCAATAACGTTCTCGGGAGGATAGTATACTTTTATGTATCCTATCTAACGCCTCAAGCACGCTAGCGGGACGTTGAGCAGCCAGGTTTGGTGTGGCCCGGTGGCCCCCGCCCGCTCCAGCATAATACTAAACGGTTGCGACAGCGCCTATTGGGTGTGAAATCGGCTGTTTTCCCGGCTAACGGTTGCCATTGCGCCTATGCGGTCATTTTTCGATAAAAAGTCCGCGTTCCATCCGAATAACCGCTGCTGCAACCGGTAGAATTCAATACGTCATCTTTCTCGCATCATAAGCGCTGTGGAAACCGTTACAGTAGTGGTGGTTATCGCCGATGGATAGAAAAAACCAAGGACGTCAATGTAGGTCAATAGGGCCGAACGTAACGGTCAGAACCTAATCTAATTCACTTGCACCGCGGTACGAACGGGCGTGAGCAAAAATAACGCAGACGAATCACCCTCTCCATCCCTATCCGTTGGCTGCAAAACAATCGGACCTCGCTCGCCTGTATACCGAAGCCTAACATACGTGTACGCTAAGCACCGTACGATATCGGTCAGCATTTTACCGTTAAGAGAAAGCGAGAACTCGTCGCCTTCCATCGCTGCGACCGGTACGCATTCCTTACCATCACCAATAGCCGCAGTACGCGACACGATTCCTAGCTGTTCGCGAGTAGCCGTCATCCTAACGATCCGATCCCCTGCCAACACTGTTGCACGCTCCAATGCATGCTGCAGGCGAGCCGTCTCGATTGTAATCTCAGATTGATAAGTTCGAGGGATAATCGAATGGGTCGAAGGGAAAGTCCCTTCGATTGGTGCCAACTGAATATGTAAATTCGCCGTCCTGAATATGATCAAGTCGCTGCTTGCTTGCAGCTCAATAGGTTCGCCTTGGCCATCTAACATACCTGCCATATCGAGCATGCTCCGGCTAGAAACGATGAACTCTGCAGACTGCGGCATACTGCCTCGAATCTCAACTGGAATCGTACAAGTCGCGAGCCGAATCCCGTCTGTCGCCGTTAGCCTAAGCTCGCTGCCACCTAGGTAGGACATGCATACGCCAGTGAGAACAGGTCTGCTTTCTGAAGTCGATGCAGCTGTCGCCACCTGTCTAATAGCTGACTTCAGTGATTCACTTTCAATACGAAGACGGTAAGTAGCAGCAGCATTCGCGCTTCGATTGCGCTTCGGGTATTCATCCGCATCCATCCCGCACAATCGAATCGAGGAGCCCTCGGTCGAGATCGCGGCTACAATCGATTCCGTCCCATCGATCACGATCATGCCGTCATCCAGCTTACGTACGATTTCATAGAAATAACGCGCAGGGACAACGATACTGCCCGCTGCTTCCACGATCACCGCCGTCCCATCCTGCTGTATCCATGCTTCAATCGACATGCTTGTGTGACTGCCCGTCAGAATCAACCCTTCTGCTGTCGCCTCGATATGTATGCCTGTCAGAATCGGTATCGGATGGTTCACAGATACCGCCTTCAGGACATGCTGAAGGGCATGCATGAGACGCTCCTTCGTGATATGAACTAGCAACAACCTCTCCTGCCTCTCTGCATGAATCTACGAGGAATAATGCGTCTCTATCATATGGCGAATCGCTTCAGAACGAGATATCCCTTGGTCATGACAATGCTGCTCCAGCTTATCCCACATCTCGTCTGATAGAGTAAGCGACACCTTCTTCGTCACCCCGATGCCCTTGCGCCCTGCTCCCTCCCGCATCCCACCTCTCGTAAAGACGAAGCCGAGCTGTCCTTCCTTGTTCGCTACGCCGATCTTGATCGGATCATCATTCATTAGCATTTACACCACCTCAATATGAATTGGGTTACTTAATTCAAACTTCCGATATACTCATCATACCATATCTACCAGCTAAAGAAAATGAAGGATGAGTGAGGTGATAGAGAGTGTTAAACTAAGGAGTGAACGCCTCAAAAAATGAAGAGAAGATAGCAATGATATGGCGAATCTACTACTCTCAAGTTCATAGGAGCAAATCAAATGGCAGGGAAACACAGAGTAATACTAGTTGAAGGCCTGTGCGGCACAGGCAAATCAACGCTGGCAGAACGTCTGCATCAGTACCTGACACTTCAGGGTATCTCTTCTCACTTCTACGATGAAGGTGCACCCGGGCATCCGGTGAGCTTGAATGGGCACGCGTTTTTTAGAAAAGAGGAATTCGCGGGGCTTCTAAGGCGATATCCAGATTGCAGCAGATGTAGTTCGTTCACGAGTCATAACGGATGGAAGCAGCTATCTGATCCCTTATCGGGAAGTTAAAGAATTCAAAGAGATGGAGCCGCTCTTCACTGAATTGAAGTCATGTGAGTTATGCTGGACAGACTCACCACCTGCTTCTCAATCAGAGTTTACCTGTTCGATCCAGCAGCATTGGACGCGTTTCGCCGAACTCAAGAGCGATGCTGAGGATGTGTATGTGCTCGAAGCGGTATTTTTACAGCATCAGATTCACGATCTACTGCGTCATTATCAAGCGACTGATCACCAAATCGAGCACCATATTCGTGAAATCGCCAATCAGATCACAGCCATGAACCCTGTGCTTATTTATTTAACTCAGCCAAGTGTCCGAGAACAACAGACGTGGATTGCTTCTGTACGTTCGAAACCTCGCTTTGCATCTGAACAAAATATTAAATTTATGGAGAACCGTAAACGGATTGAACTGGAACTGCTTGATAAACTACCATTCCCCACCTATACAATCGACAATAAAGATCATAACTGGGAAGACGTCTTTAGAAGAATGATTAAGGCAATCGAATAACAACACAAACACGCCCAAGCGGATCTTCCACCTGGGCGCAACGCAGCCGCCTTCTATTTCACTTTCACCGTAATCTCAGCACTCGACGTAACACTGTTCTCATTGGCTAACTCGGCTCGGTATACATACGTACCCGGTTGTTATGCGACAGTACAGGCTTACCTGGATTCGCATCCGTTACTTTCACCGTCAGCGGCTCGCAGGTCGTCGTGCCGTAAGCATATCGTTTAGGGTTGGAAAAAAGCCGTTACTGGCTTGCATGATGTCGCCTCCCATCCGAAGTGGCTTCGGTACATGGAAGGAACGGTCCGGTCACGGTGGAGTGGGTCATGGAGGGATGGTTCTATCTCTTTCTTAAGCAAAGTTCCCAGGCGGGCAGGCTGAGAATGAAAGGAATAACGAGTGGAAGTGGTTTCACATGCCGCTCAGCACGATAAATCGAATTGAATCCGCCAAATATTCTCGTGTTTGACGAATCAGCTCCAGTCCATCCATGACCGGCATTCGAATGTCGGTAATAACAAGATCGGGACAGTATTGAACGATTGCTGCAAGCGCTTCTTCGCCATTGGACGCTTCGCCGCATACTTCAAAGCCTCTTGATTTCCAATCGACCAGCAGCTTCAGCCCCTCTAGCACAAACGGTTCATCGTCTACTAGAAATACTTTGTACAACCGTTCTCCCCCCTTTCACTCTACACACTACAGGTGAATGAGACAGCGCTTTTAACATTCAATTATAGCTATTATTTGCAGATTCGGATATCAAAGCAATAGTTCTAATGTTATATCTTACATAAACAGGCTTGATATTCGAATATATCCCTGCAACTGATATACTTATATCGCGAGAAAACCTCTATACGAGGCATTCTAGAATAAGCGGCTGGGCTGAGAAGTTGTTTTTTGTTACTAAGATTTTGTTCTTTCGTAATAGATTTGAAATCTTAATAAATTCTTATGTGGTAGAATAGTAGAGACTAAAGCACCTTTACATACGAAAGGAATGACTCCGACATGTGGCGCATCGTTGGATGGCTGGTTGTCCCGTTCCTGCATCTGCTCTTCAGGTGGCGGCGACTTAGCGGCCCGGCTCGTATATTCGGCATGATTTGGACGATCGGAATTGCGATCATTATTATTAGCACGGTTCAAACCATGCCGCAGGACACAGGCGGTACTGTTGGCACGCCAACAAGCGATCAATATGATGTAAAGCTCGTCTTCCCAGCTGATCGGTATCCCGAGACGGCTGACCATATTCAAGATGCAATCGCGAAGGGCGAATCGCCGATCTGTACGATCGATCGAAGCGAGTCCGATACGCACCGTGACGCGTCGCTGGCAGGCATCCCGACGAAGAAGGGCTATGACCGCGATGAGTGGCCGATGGCGATGTGCGCCGAAGGAGGCTCTGGCGCTGACATCCGCTACGTGACACCGAGCGATAACCGCGGGGCAGGCTCATGGATCGGCGGTCAGCTCAATGATTATGCCGACGGCACTCGCGTATGGATCGTGATTGATAATACGGAGGCGTCGAACGAAATTGGTTCGGATTTAGATGCAACTGCTCGAGCGGTTGCAAGCTCAGCGTCTAACTCAGGCGCAAGCAAGGCAGCGGATGCAGCTGTAGGAACTGACAACAACGCAGCAGCGGGCTCCGGAACGAAATCGAATGCGAGCTCTGGCTCCAATACAAGTGGCACAACCAGCAGTAGTAATGAGAATGAATCGACTACAAAGGCGAACCCTTCCGTTGAAACTAACGTCGCATCCGACGTCGCCTCGAACCATACGAGCAGTACACAGACCGAAATCGTGTACAAGAACTGTACCGACGTACGCGCAGCCGGTGCCGCGCCGCTGCATAAAGGCGATCCTGGCTACAGCAAGAAGCTCGATCGTGACGGCGATGGCGTCGCCTGTGAATAGGATGCGGGACGCTTGGAACGCGAAGCAGTTGACTCATACTTACAACTACAACCAAAGTGAGGCGCAGCTATGATTGCTCAAGCTATCGTGATTCAAGACCAACAGGTGCTCATGGTCAAACAGTACGTTCAGCGCGGCGACATCGTATGGAATTTTCCCGGAGGCGGAATTGAAGATGGCGAGACGCCGGAACAAGCCTGCGTTCGTGAACTGCGTGAAGAAACCGGCTATGACATACAGATTGTGCAGCTGCTACATGAGCAGTTCGACAAGTACACTTTCGTCGCTCGCATTACGGGCGGCGAGCTGCTGCTTCATCTTGCAAGCGCCTACAATGAGGATATTATCGACGTTGCGTGGATCAGCCTTGACGACGAGAGCAAATTCGATCCGGTTACGAAGCCGATGCTGAATTTGTACAAGAAGACAATAGGAGTGGACTAATCCTATATTGAATAAGGGAAGGGCGTCTTCGTTGACGCTCTTCCCTTTTTGGTTCCGTTCCATTCAGGCTTACGCGCACTACACCTTGAAGCTTCCGAGCTCGGATAACTCCTCGGATGTCAGCTTGAAGCGCATCGCTCCAGCCAGCTCCTCCGCATGATGCGGCTTAGAGGCACCCGGGATGGCGAACACGGTCTCGCCATTCGCATGAATGAGCCAGTTGAGCGCAATCTGCGTCGGCGATACGCCATACTGCTCGGCCAATTGTTCCATACGTGTCATCAGTGGTCGCGAGCGTTCAACTGTCTCCCGCTTCACGCCACCGTTGATCCGGCGTGCAGCCGAGATTCCTTGAAGCAGCTCCGGGTTACGATGAAATTTGCCGCTCAGCAGGCCCTGCTTCAACGGACTGTAGGCAATAATCGCAACACCAAGCTCCTTGGCCGTCTCCAGAATGCCGTTATGCTCGATTTGTCGATCCAGCAAACTATACTTAACTTGATTTGAAGCGAGCCGCAAGCCATAATCACGCAGCGTCCGATCCGCCTCTCGCATCTTCTTAGCAGAGAAGTTACTAACGCCGATATGACGAATATGTCCTTGTTCCGCCAACTTGGCCATCTGCTTCATCTCGCTGGTTGCCGAGGAGAAAGAGAACGGCTGATGCACCTGATAAAGGTCGATCGTTCTATCAGCCAATGCCTTCTTCCGCTCTCCAATCGATTGTGGTATGTTGGCGGCTGTTCGCATGATCGGCCACCACTTGGTCGCGATGCGCGACTCGTTACTGAGTGGTGCCAGCGCTTGAAGCGATGCGGCAAGCACCCGCTCCGACTCCCCGTTCCCATAGACCTCTGCCGTATCGAACCAGTTGATGCCGCCCTCCAAGCAAATTCGAATGATCTCGCGAACCTGCTCCTCTGGCAGCGTAGGCCAATATTTGCCGACTATACCGCCACGTCCACCGCTGAACTGCCAGGTACCAAGCCCAATCGGTGTTAATCTCAGGTCTGTTGCTCCTAAGTGCCGCAGCTCCATTGTCTACCACGCCTCCTCAATTTTCACTTCTCTTCTCCCATTCTTGTCTATCCTACTAAACGTCAAAAGGCTGATGGCTGCCATCCTACGATGACCCCCATACAGCCTCGAATATAGATGTTGTTATACACCAACCTCGGTCTAGCCCATCATCGACTCATTGACGGCGATATTTTGCTGGTCAGCAGATACCGATACTTTCGGCTTCCGCAGCGTCAGACCAAGAACAAAGCCAACCAACGCAAGGATGGACAGCAGCAGATAGGCATCATGGAACGCAGAGGACATTGCATCCGGAACGGGCTTCAAGCCATCCTTGATATGCGCCGTTGTTCGATTCGCAATAATAGTCGTCAAACCTGCGACAGAGAAGGACGTAATGACCTGCTGCGTAGCGCTTGTCAGCGATGTGACACGGCTAACTAGACTTGGTGGTGCGGATTGAATCAAATACGTATTGAGCGGAATGAACGACATCCCGAAGCCTGCTCCTAACAGAATACGCGGCAATAGGAACGCCCAAGGACTTTGATCGGGATCGATCTGCGCGATCAGGAATGCGCCGGCCGATACGAGCAGCAGGCCAACGAATAACAGCGGCCGTGCTCCGATGCGGTCGTACAGTCTGCCGCCGATCGGCATGAACGTTGCAGCGGCAAGCGCCTGCGGCAGCGTCCACATCCCCGCATGGAATGCATCCATCCCCATCAGCTTCTGCATGAAATAAGGAATCATGAAGATGATGCCGAACATTGTAAACTGCATCACCCACTGCACGATAATGCCGCGTGTGAACAGGGCCGAACGGAATACTCGCAGCTCTAGCAGCGGCTGCTGCTTACGCGTCAGCTCGACGACAGCGAACAGAATGAGTGCGATCGCACCGCCCACTAGCCCGATAATCGTCTTATCTGAAGACCAGCTGACTCCTCCTTCGCTAAGCCCATAAGACAAGCCGGCGAAGGCAAGAGGTCCAAGCACAATGCCCAGCATATCGAGTGATGTTGATGACTGCTTTGGCAGCTTCGGCAGCTGCCAGATTGCAAGCGCCAGTCCAATGATGCCAATTGGCAAGTTAATAAGGAAGATCCACTGCCAATTGACGTAGTCGACCAAATAACCAGCCAGCATCGGTCCGAGTGCCGGCGCCATTAGAATTGGAAAGCCCATCATCCCCATAATGCTGCCCGCCTTATCTGGCGGACTCATGCGGAACGTCATCGCGAATGCAATCGGCAGTACCATGCCGCCGCCAAGCCCTTGCAGCACACGGAATACGATCAACTGCTCCAGCGTGTTCGCCTGCGCGCACAAAACAGAACCAATCGTGAACAGCAGCAGTGAGATGATGAAGATTTGCTTCGCTCCGAACTTATCCGACATCCAGCCAGCGAGCGGAATAACCGCCGCTTGCGCAAGCGCATAGCCAGTAACCGTCCACTGCACATCCAGCAGCGAACGGCCGAAGTCGTCGCTTAATACCGGAATCGCAACGTTCATCGCCGTCGAATCGAGAATAACCATGAATATCCCAACGATAATAGCAATTAGCGGTCCAACCAGCTGTCGCATTGATTTGACAGGCGCAAACCCATCCGGTAATTGTGTTTCCATGTGCCCTCCTTAATAGGTCCTCTCGAGGAGGTCCCTCACACTGAGCGATGATGCTGAAAGTGTAGCGCACAAGGATATTTTTGGCAACGTTACATCAGCTGGAAAAGCGGTTTTTCAGAAATAAAATATACCGGCACCCCGTCCAGCGCAGTTCGCAGCTGATCCGCCAGCAGCTTCATGCCGGGCACTTCGCTCTCTGCATGCCCCAGCACGATAAGCGCCTTGTCCCTCCCCTGCTGAACAGCATCGGTAACATAAGCAGGCACCTCCCACTCCATGCCTTCACCAATAATGAACAAATCAATCGGCTCGGGATCGTTGAGCGGCAGCATGATGGAGGCTCCGCCCCGATAACCCGCCGACAGCCCGATACGTTGGCAAAGGGAATTAGGATCTCCAATGACGCGCACATAATGGATGCCTAGCTTTTGTTTCACTTCTTGCACGATTTCAACTAACGGTTGTGCCGCAGAGAGGGTGACGATCGAGGCATAATCTCGTACCTCTTCCACACTGCCGCTCCAGCCAAGATGCTCAACAAGACCTGCTGTTATGAGATCAGGCTGTGCCCGATGCACGCTGTCATGGTTGCGGTAGATGGCGATGCCGGATTGCCGAACCCGTTCATTTTTATCCAAAAATACAGCGTCCTGCTTCAGCTCTTCCACCGGATCACGATGGGCGTAGTGCAGTCCTTCATGCGTAATGAGCAGGCTTGCGCCTAGCGCCGCTGCTTCTTCAATAACCTGCTGCGAGGCCATGAATGCGACTGCAATCGCCTCTACTTTATCGTCTGGCTTGCCTGCTAGCAATCCGTCCACCGTATTCGGTATCGGCTGCTTCACCATTAAATCTATGACGGTTTGAACCGTAACACCCACCTGTCAGCACCTGCCCGTTCATGATTGATTGCTTATGTATGACATCCGCCGTTAGGTCGGACCCTTCACTGCTTTCTTCCATTCGCCTGCATATTTGCGCCGATATTTCACGTCGGATTCCTTCTCGATCAAATCGAGCGCCGTCTGCCGAATGAACGGCTCCGGTACTTGGTCATACAACCGACGCATGCTATGAACAATATCGTAACGAATCAAGGTATAGTTCTTCTCGTCGATGCAGTCCTCATAGCGCAAACACAATCCTTCGATGAGAAGCTCTCGCTGTTCCGGTCCTGCTAAGCCAATCTGCCACAAGGACTGCAGGCTATGCCTCACCGTAGCAAACTTCTCGTCTCTCGTAACGGCCATCAGACTCGGGAAATCGTCCATCATTCGCTTCTCAGGGTCACTCTTCGCCAACTTGCTCAGCAACTGCACGGCAATCGTTCTGCGATGATGGTCCGAATGCGTAAGATCGTTCTTCAGCAAATCCCAGCATTCATAAGCCCAATCCACAACCTCATCCGCCGCTGCCAACAGCCCCGTATAGCCCGCGTTGCGTATGTTCTTATCGGATGATTGCAGCTGCTCGATGTATAGTCGAATAAGCGCATCCACTCGATCGATTCCTCCTTCATTAAATGAACAGACTAGCTATAGTTATTGTATTAGCCTTTTAAATCCTAATCCCTCCCTTTTTGCGTATTATAAAACCTTTTTCGTTGACATTCAGGAATTTGCAGTCGCACTTAGCTTTTATCCCGTAATTTCAAACTTTCCTCATACCTCTACAGTAAAGCGCGTCCCGCAGGGACAATAGCGAGTACCCGCACGCATGGAGTATCACATCGAACACGTAGGCAGACGATCGAACCTTTATAGTTATATCCAGCCAAGAGCATGTCCCTCAAAGAGGGACAAAGCGGGCACACGTACCAACGTATCTAAACCAGTCCTGCGGGTGTCCAGAGGGCGGCGCCCTTTGGGGCCCTCCCTCTCAGGGAGGGTTTGGGTGGGTGGGCCCCGAGGTTTTGGGTGGGGTGCATCCCGAGGTTTTGGGTGGGGTGCATCCCGAGGGTTTGGGTGGGTGGCCTTCGAGGGTTTGGGTGGAAACCCAACAAAAAAAACGCCTCCCTTTTCCGCAGAAAAAACTGCAGAAACTAGAGGCGCCAGCCGCTTCATTATCCTTTTACCGAACCAATCATAACACCCTTCTCAAAGTACTTCTGAATGAACGGATACACGATCAGAATCGGCAGCGTCGATACGAGAATGACCCCGTATTTGACTTGGTCAGCGAATTTCTGAGCGTAGCCGCCAGCCGCGCCGCCAGCGCCTGCACCGCTCTGGAATACTTGGTTGGACAATAGGATGTCACGCAAAATAATTTGGAGCGGCTGCAGCTCATTGTCTCGAATATAAATGAGTGCGGTAAAAAAGTCATTCCAATGCGCAACGAGATAATACAGAGCAATTACCGATACGACAGCCTTGGACAGCGGCAGTGCAACCGTCCGGAAGAACGTGAAGTGGCTGCAGCCATCAATGGATGCTGCCTCGTACAATTCCTTCGGAAGCGAGGTTTCGAAAAATGTACGTGTAATGATCAGGTTGAATACGTTAACGCAGAACGGGAAGATGAATACCCACATCGTATTTGTCATGTGCAGACTCTTGATCAGCAGGTACGTTGGTATCAGGCCGCCGCCGAAAAACATCGTAATAACGAAGGCGAGCATGATAAACCGTCTAGCGCGGAACTCGGGTCTCGACAGCGCATAGGCAGCCGGCAGCGTGAACAGCAGGTTCACGAACGTGCCAAGCAGCGTGTATACGATCGTGTTGCGGTAACCCGTCCAAATCCGGGAGTCACCGAATATTTCTTTGAAACCGAACATGCTGATGCCTCTTGGAAAGAGCAGCACTTTGCCTGTCGAGACGAGCGTCGAATCACTGATCGAAGCGATACAGATGAAATATAGCGGATATGCGACAATCAGAAACGCTATTACAGACAGTACGGCGACACCAATGTCGAAGATCATGTCATTGGCTGATTTTTTTCGATAACGGATCATTTCCACAGCTTGCTACCCCCTCTCGCTCTACCATAAACTTATGTTCGATACCCGCTTAGCAATCGCGTTCGTAGCGAACAAGAAGAAGAAGTTAATGAGCGTATTGAACAGGCCGATCGCAGAGGAGTAGCTAATTTGATTCGATAGGATACCGATCTTGTACACGTAGGTCGCAATAACCTCGGATACAGGCAAATTAAGCGTATTCTGCATCAGGAAGATTTTCTCGAAGCCCGTGCTGAGCACGTTACCCATACTGAGAATGAACAGGATAATCATCGTAGGCACGATGGACGGCAAATCAATATGACGAATCGTCTGCCAGCGGTTTGCGCCGTCGATCTTGGACGAGTCGTACAGCTGCGGGTCAACGCTAGACAAAGCAGCCAAGTAGATAATGCTGTTCCAGCCGCAGTGCTGCCAAATATCCGATAGCACATAGACCGGAATAAAACTGTTCACGCTTGCCAGCAGGTTTACATCACCGTAGCCGAGGCGATTCATCAGGTTACCGATGATCCCTGTGTTCGGCGACAGCATAACGTTCAGCATACCGACCATTACGACGATCGAAATAAAGTGAGGCATATACACCGTCGTCTGCAGCGTCTTCTTCGCCCGCTTCGAGCGAATCTGGTTGATAAGCAGCGCTAGAAGGATCGGAGCAGGGAAGCCGATAATGATGGTGGCCAAGCTGATTTTGACTGTATTCCACATAAGATCTTTGAACAGGTAGTTGTCAATAAACATCTTGAAATAATAGAGTCCATGCCAAGCGCCACCCGTCAGACCTTTGGTATAGTCGTAGTCACGGAATGCAAGCTGAATGCCATACATCGGAATGTAGTTGAAAATGAAAATAACAATAATCGCAGGGATGACCATGATCCACAGCTGATAGTCGCGGCGGAATGTATTAAATATGTTCGGCTTTTTAGCTATTATGCTCGTTTCCCGATTCGGGACTGTTAGCTTCGTTTGCGTAGACATTTGATCGATCTCCCTTGTGAATAAAGATGCTGTGCACCAAGATGTGACTGGTGCACAGCATCTACGTCACTGGTAGTTTTTACTTATTAGCCTTGTAGTCATCATAGTATTTCTGCATGATTTGAAGATTTTGCTCTACGCCTGTTTTCTGCACGTTCTTAACGTAGCTATCCCATTCTTTGTCGATGCCGCCCTTGGTCACCCATTGCGAGAATTTCGCCATCGTCAGGTTCAACAGGTTCGTGTTGTTCAGTGCCATCATGTTGTTGTCGGCAGCGCTGTACTTGATGAACATGCTTGGCAGCACGTCATTGTCCTTGTCGATTGCGTTGATTGTATCCATAAGAGGTTCCGTTTGTTGGCCAACCGATTGCATATCCGTACCCAGCGTCAGGTTAAGCGAGTCTGCAATGTACATGGGGCCGTTGTCTGCCCAAGTCGACGTCCATTTCCAAGTACCCGGGTCCATCGCTGCATCCGTTGGCGGAAGTACCGCGTACGTATCGTCGCCATTGTCTTTGATGTTCGTTCCGAGGGAGCCGAACAGCACTTGCATACTTACTTTAGGATCGTACAGCTCGTTCACGAAGCGCATTGCTGCGTCTTTGTTTTTCGATTTTTCCGAGATCGATACCATGTTCACGCCGTAGTTCAGAGAGTTATAGTCATAGTCCCAGCCCAATTGCGTGTTGTCATCAGCCGAGTACTTCAGCGGCGCCATTGACGTGTATTGCGGTGCCAGCTGGTTACCGAAGCGGTCTGTTACTTCCCAGCCCCACGAGAAGCCGACTTTCGCCTTGTCGCCATCGCCGCGAGCAACCGATTGATATTTCGAGTAGTCTTGCGTGAATGCTTCTTTGTTGATCAGACCCGCTGCGAAGCATTTGTTGAGGAATTCAACAAACGTTTTGTAGCGCTCGTCTGTGAAGAAGTTTTTCACTTTGCCATCTTCTACGAAGTAGCCTTGGCCGCTGGCATCCGTCAGCGTGATGCCGAGGCTTCCGAGCAGAACCGTTGGCTGGAAGTAACCGAAACCGCCCGTTCCTACCGGCGAGAAGTCCATTGGGATTTCGTCGTTCGGGTCGCCATCCCCATTCGCGTCCTTCTCTTTGAACGCGAGCAGGACGTTGTACAGCTCATCCCAGTTCGTTGGCATTTGCAGGCCAAGGTTGTCCAGCCATTGCTGGTTAATATATTGTCTCGAGACCGTTGCCGGCCAGAAGCGTTGATACTTCGACAAGCCGTAAATTTTGCCATCTGTTTGCGTAGAGATCGTCTTCGTCTCTGGCTTCGCATCGAACATCGCTTGTACGTTCGGCGCGTCCTTCGCGATCAGATCCGTCAGGTCTGCGAACAGGCCAGGGAATTGAGCATAATCTGCGTCCGTAATGGCGTTAGGTCCAATAATGATGTCCGGAATGTCGCCACTTGCGAGCATTGCAGCTTTCTTCTGACCCCAGTCGGCTGAAATCTCTTGCCATTTGATCTCGACGTTTGCTTTTTTAGCAGCTTCCGTGAGCCACTCCATCTTAGCAAGCTCTTGCGTCAATGGGTGCTTCGTAAAGACAGCCGTCAGTTTAACAGGCGCGGAGCTCTGTGTATCCGTACTCGTTGTCGTGTCACTGCTCGTGCTGCTCGTATCGCTGCTGCTGTTATTGTCGCTATCGCTTCCGCACCCTGTCAGTGCGAGCGCCGTCAAGGAAGTAGCGAGCGCAAGCGTTAACCACTTTGTCTTCTTCATAGCTTCAATTCCCCCTGATTCTATAAAGTTGTGTCATTCGTGCTGTGCCACTTGTATGTGTCACCGTGTGCTTGACACTTTCATCATAGCAAGCGCTTTCACAGAGGAACAATTCGGAAAATCATTGGATAAGGGGGAGAATGATTAGGTGGAGCCTGGTAACCATTGTGTGCGGGGTCGCTTCGCGAGGGAATGTTCTTCCGATCGCCGTGGTTTTCGGATGCCTTGAACGACAAGGGTTATTGTGGGCATCCGAAAACCAAAGCGACCGCTGGCGCTTCTCCAGAACAATTCCCTCGCTTCGCTCGTTGGCACACGGCTCCGCCTAAACATTCTCCTTGGGGGTGTGGAGGTGAGAGACTTTCGCTTGCGCTGCGCTTAGCTTCAGTAGATAGATCCAAGTTACTTAACTCATTGCTAGATTGAGACCATTTTTGCACGATAAACACTGGAGTCTATCGGTGTTGGTATTTTTTAAGCCGTGAGCCGCCGCGCAATAAATGATAGTATACGAGGATATAAACTTTACGAAAGAGGAGGATGTTCGTGAAGCGTGTCATCGGGAAAATAGCGGCGGCATTTGTAGGTCTGTGCTTGATCGGACAATCTGTTTACGGCACATCGACGCAAAGCACGCTGCCTTTTACAGACATATCTAGCAGCTACGCCAAAGAAGCAATCATAGATTTATATTCGAAAAATATTATGAACGGCACGACGATTTCAACGTTCTCGCCGGATAAACCCATTACCCGCGCCGAGTTTACCAAATCGCTCGACACGCTGCTTGGCCTCGATAGCGTTGCAAGCGACGTATCGCCATTCACGGATGTTCCCAAGACTGCATGGTATTACGGCTGGATACAAGCGGCCGTGCAGCTCGGCATCGCCAACGGAACGAGTGCAAGCACGTTCTCGCCTACAAAATCGGTAACGAGGCAAGAGGCGGCTCAACTGCTCGTTCGCGCGCTGCAGCAAACGACATCGAGCAGCGCGGGCGTGAATGATTTCAAGGATGCCGGCAGCATCGCAAGCTGGGCACAGCCAGCCGTAGCCACGGCCAAGAAGCTCGGACTAATGAATGGCGACAGCGACGGCAAATTCCGGCCGACCGATTCGATCACTAGGGAGGAAGCCGCCGCGATGCTGGACCGGGTGCTTCAGAACGACGAGTGGTCCGCCCAGCTCAAGAAGGAAACGGCAGATTCGATCCGGCTTGGCTGGCAATACGGCCAGACGACGGCGGAATTCGAGCAAACCGTGCTTCAATCGAATGTGAATACGTTGTCTCCTCGATGGTATTTTATCGAGTCTTCGGGAACGATAACGGATAATACGGATAAATCACTTGTCACATGGGCGAACAAAAACAACAAAAAGATTTGGGCGATGGTCGGCAATCACAGCGATCAGCAGATGACGCATGAGATGTTATCGGACTCTACGACAAGAACTAAGGTCGTGAATAGCTTAGCATCCGCTGTCAAAAGCTACGGCTTAGCTGGACTGAATATCGATTTTGAAAATGTAGCGCCAGAAGACCGTTCTAATTTCACCACTTTCATTACCGAGCTGAAAACAAAGCTGTCGGCGATAAAAGCAGTGCTCTCGGTCAGCGTATCGCCGGATCTCGGTACGGATTGGACGGATGCGTTCGACTACGCCGCTCTTGGCAAGCAAGCCGATTATATCGTTATGATGGGCTATGACGAGTATTGGAGTGAGAGCACGACGGCAGGCCCTAATGCTTCGATTACGTTCGTAAGCAATGCCGTCGAGAAGCTGCGCAAGTCGGTGGCGGATAACAAAATCATACTTGCAATGCCGTTGTATTTGATGGATTGGACATTGAAAAGCAATGGCAGCGTTTCTTCCTCAAGTTATATGACGATTAAAGAGCAGAACAAGAAGATTACCTCTTCCTCGCTTCGTCCGGTATGGAATGAGAGCCTCGGCCTGTATACCGTTCAGTATACAGCTAATGGGGCCAAGCATCGCTTATGGATTGAGGATGGCCGTTCCTTGACCGCCAAGTATCGGCTGATCGCCAATGCGAACCTAGCCGGCTGGGCTGTCTGGTACGTGGGCGCCGAAAGCACCGATATTTGGACGAGCCTGCGCAATGCGGAGAAGTATTACGGATATGCGTTCTCATAACGCTGATGAGATCTAATACACAAAAGCCTCCTTGCGAAAGGAGGCTTTTGTGTGCGTTGCGACATTTAGCATTTATATCGTTATATCGTTTAGTTCGTACCTTGCGTACCTTGAATGAGCCGCTTGAGACCGATTTTGTCCAAATAGGCGAGGCGCGCTTCCAGTTCAGCGATGAGGTCGCCTGCTAATTCGATATCGCTGGAGTCGAGGGATGAAGGAAGCCTGCGCACGAATGCAAGAAGCTGCTGGACGGACATTTGCGATGCAGCCGCATAGGTGCGGCCTTGTATCGTAACGGACCGGCTCTCCGGACTTAGCTTCGTGCCTTCGCATAGCGGACACACAACAGGACCCGTAAAATAATGGATAAGCTTACGATTACCCTTCGACTTCGTGCCTGCGTCACGCATATGCCGAAGATCATTTACACATCCGCGATAATAGGCTGTAGCAGCCTTTTTCTTATACACGTAAGAGACGGGCCTCTGATTATATCCATACAGCAGATAATCTATAAACCTCTTATCCTGCTCAATCAGCGGCTTGTCATAATAAATGTCGAGCATTCTGGCCAGCTGTTTGATCATCTCTACAGGCGCGCAATAGGAGCCCGCCCACATCAGAACAGCACCCTGCTTCAATGACAGCTCCGGCGCGATCATACGCTCCGGTACAATATCGATCACCGTCCCGAACCCGTTACATACCGTACACGTCCCATCCAATCGGCTCTGGGCAAAATCGAGTGGTACGCTGCTGCCATCAGCTCGATTGCCAAGGGTTGCATAAATCGCTCGAAGCAGCTCGCGAATATCCATAATCGTACCAACCAATGCACCGGCTTTCGATGCATGAAACGGTTTAATTTGAACCAAATTCATCCCTCCTTCCAGCATTGTCGTTCCAAATAATTACAACCATTATATCGGGCAATCCTATTCCTAACAATACTCGTAATAATCATGATTACTGCTATTATGTTTATTCCACCTATTGACGTATCAAACCAAGCAGATCACCAATCACAATAGAAGCCGCCCGCATAATCGCGGACGGCTCCCCCATTTCCTATGGATAAGTTCCCTTAAACACTGCATTCACCTGTGACGCAATCTCTTCGAAAGCTTCCTTCACTGGTTTATTGCCAAGGAAAATATCGTCAATTGCAGGACTTAGAATCAAATTGATCTGCTCAATGTTGCGCAAATAGTAGTCGAACGAGTTTACGCCGTTCTCATACGTCTGCCGCATAACAGCGTCCTCGTAGCCGTCCGGATGACCAGGCTTGACCGTCGCCCATTTGGCAATGAGCTCCGGCTTCGTGTAATAGTCCTTGAGCAGCGGCATCCAGAGGCCGCTCGCATACATGTCAATGGCGTGCTCCGCATCGAGCAGCCATTTGTACAGCAGCCATGCTTCCTTCGGATGCTTGGATGTGGCTGACATGACGATTGGTTCACCGAACTGAATCGTCGTGCTCTTCTTCAGCTTGGGCAGAACACCTACTCCGAAATTTACTTTGGCCGCGGCTAGATCCAGTTGAATCCACTGGCCGTCAATGTTCATCGCAACCTTTTTGCTCTGAAGAGACAGCGTTGGCTCCGGTATATTTTTCGTCTCAATAGGTGAAGGCGCAACATGATGGACATAAATCAAATCGACCATCTTCTGCACCGCATCGATAACGGCCGGATCATCGAGATTCAAATGGCTGCCGTCTGCCGCAATCATGCTGGCATCGTTGGAAGGTACGAACAAATGCCACAAGTAGGTTGGAAGCCTTACGCCATATTGCTTGATATGTGCAGGATCGAAGTTGGCGCTTAGCGCGTTGTTGCCATTACGGTCAAACGTCAGCCGCTTGGCCGTCGTGACGAACTCGTCCCATGTCCATGCATCCTCCGCTTTGACTGGCGGCAGCGGGACGTTCGCTTCTTCGAACATGTCCTTGTTGTAATAGATCGCGAACGATTCCTCGGTTACTTTGACGCCGGCAATTTTGCCTTCATCCCAATACATGACGGCATTCGGAATAAGCGTCTGCTCATTCACCTCAGGATCAGCATCCATGAACTCCTTCAGGTTGTGCAGCTTGCCCTGCTCCGCCCATTGCAGCGCCGACTCCTTGTGCAGCAGGAATACGTCCGGTGCTTTGTTGCTCGCATACAGCGTCGTCAGCTTCGTCGCGTAATCGCCCGGGGCATAGATGCTGCTGACATGGATGTTCGGATATTGCTCCATAAACTTCGCAATCATCCGCTCTTGGGCAGCCCGTTCGTTCGCCGTTCCCCAGAACGCATAGGACAACTCGACTTTCGGCTGCCCTGTCGCTGAAGCGGGCTGACTTGCCGCAGCCTTCTCTGAACTACCTTCTGGCTGGCAGCCGGCAGCAAGCAGCAGGACGCTTAATAACAGCAGCAGCGGTCCCTTCTTCATGCGCTGGCCCCCTCCTTCATCATGCTCGTTTCTTGAAATGTTCCCATCTGAATAACAATTCGTGTCCCTTGTCCTTCTGTGGAATAGATATCGATACCGTAGCTGGCTCCATACAGCAGCTTAATCCTCTTCTCGACGTTCGCCATGCCTGTCGAGCGCACTTTGCCAGACCTAATGCCATCGATATGCTCTCTTGAAATCCCAACCCCATTGTCCTCAACGGAGAAAATGACGCGATCCTCGTCGATCCAGCCTTTGACCGCAATGATGCCGCCTTCCTCCATCTCAGCAAGCCCATGGATGATGGCATTCTCAACGAATGGCTGAAGGAACAGCTTCGGTACATTCATATTATGAAGTCGTTCATCCACCTCATAGGTGATGGTGAACAGATTCTCGAATCGAGAAGCCATTATATACATATACTTGTCCAGCCAGCCCAGATCGGTCTGCAGCGGCCATGTCTCGTCCTTATTGCGCGTTGTCGTCTGCAGCATCTCGGCAAGGCTAAGCATAATGCGGCTCATCTCAGTCTGATTGTTCTCCACGGCAATCCAATACAATGTCGTAAGCGTGTTATATAGAAAATGTGGGTTAAGCTGCAAATTGAGCGCCATCAGCTCCGCTTCTTTTTGCCGCAGCAGGGAAGCATAGTTCTCCTCAATGAGCGTCTGAATGCGTACATTCATCCCGTTAAAGGTTCGGACGAGCTCGCCAATCTCGTCATGTCCGCGTTCAGGTACATGAACCTGGAACTGACCGCGTTCCATCATCTTCATCGCTTTACGCAGTCGGATGATCGGCTTCGTAATCATAATCGACAGCAGATAAGCAAGAATAGCGGAAACGATCAGCATAATAGCAAGGAACACGATGGAATACGAACGTATCGCCTTCAGCTCCTGCAGCGCATCGGCAACCGGCACCTCAATATACGAGATCCAGCCCGTGCTCTCCATCTGACTGTAGCTGATCAGCATTTTCTGCCCGTTAATTACTTGCTGCATGCTGCCGCGCTTATTCACCGCCGCCGCATCGAACCATGAAGGCTTCCGCTCCGCGATTGGGTCGCCTGCAGAGCTGACGACGGAGTCGCCGTCCTTGTTCAGAATGCCGTAGGACAGATGCGTCAAGTTGCTCTTCTGCGCATATTCAGTGAACAATCTCCCGATGAATTCAGGTGTTAAGCTGACCATCAGCACGGGCCGTTTGATGCCTTGCGGCATGGTGCGGAAGATTCCCTTCTCATCGATAAAGGTCAAATTGAGTTCTTTCACGGCTGAGATGAGCCGATCGAACTCGAACGACAGATCGTTCATCCCCTCTTCTTGGAAGGTGTCTGCATACGAATACGTCGGAACCCAGGCCAAGTCGCCTTGGCTCTCAATGGAAGCTCGATACAGCTTGGAAGAAAAGAAATTATCCGGCGCAACGAACATCCGCACCGTGTTGCCGAACGTAAATTCAGGCGTAACGATGAAGGAAGAATAAATGTCGTCGCTGCCGAAATATTTGAACAAAATATTCGTGATCTTACGATCTGCAATAACGAGCGACTCGCTATCGTACGATTTCACATCAATAATGGCCTGGTACAGCTCATTGTCAATCGGGAGCACTTCGCTCTTGTCGCGAATGTCTCGCAGCTTCTCGTCCAGCAGCTGGTTGTTGTTCATCACAACATTGCCTAGACTCTCCTGCACGTTCCGCAGCATGTTGCTGGCGCTAATCTGATAGTAGGTGAAGCCGAGTATAATTATAATGAAGCTGACGAGTAAAAAATAAGATATAAACAGTTTAAGACGGAATTTGACATTACCTGTCCATTCCGTCATTTGTCTAAATATAGGCATCGGTCGGGTAGCCTCGATTCATCAAGATGAGAACATGCGGCGAAACTCGTCCGGCGGATAGAGATACAGCTTTTTGAACACCTTGTTGAAATATTTAATGTCCTTATAGCCAACCTGCTTGGCAATGTCCGAAACCTTCAAATCCGATTGCAGCAGCATGCTGCGCGCCTTCTGCATGCGGCTTTTGACGAGGAAATCCGTAAACGATTGGCCAAAATGATTTTTGAACAAGATGCTGAAATACGATGAGTTGTAATAAAACCGCTGTGCGACCGTTTCAAGCCCCAAATCCTCGTGCAAATTGTCCTCCAGGTACTCCTTACACTTCTGCATAATGAGCTCGCTTCGCGAAGACTTGTCCTTCTTCATCTGCACGATAATATCACTGAGCAGCTGAACGGCAATAACGACAGTCTCGCGCAGCGTATCCGCTTCCATGATCTCACGGTCGATCCGGTCCGCAATCTGACGATGCATCTCATCACCGATGACAAGCTCCGCCCGCTTCATACAGGTAAGCAGCAGCTGAATCGCACTGCATTTCATCCGGAAGGGTGTCGGGTAGCCTGCTGCAATCCGCTCCATCATGGCTCGAAGCGCGTCGCAAGCCTGCTCCAAACTTCCGGCAGTTACGGCTTCTTCTAGTGCTGTCGTGTCTTTGACCGCAATCATCGACGTTGGCGCCTGACGAAGCAGCTGCTCAAGTTCTTTCGCTGCAACCCACATGCCCTCTGGCGAGTAATAAAGATGCGCCAACGCGCTCTTCGCCGAATCGCAGCAATTGCGGATGTCGCGCTCCAAGCTCATCGTATCCAGGCCGATGCCTACACCAACTGAACGGTTATAGATGCCTTCAAGCTGCGAGAGTGAAGTACGCAGGCGCGCAAGTCCCGTTTGGCTCGATTCGTGGTCTTTCCATTCGATGACGGTATAGAGCCGTTCCCTCTCATGCTCAGGTGAAAGAACGAGCGTATTCGCATAAGGAGCTAGCGACTGCGTAATCGCGCGCTTCAGCATGCTTCTCCACTCGCGGTCGCTGTCCTTCGTACTGCCGGACTTCGTCTCCGCGATCAGAACCGTTCCATGCCCCGCGAATGTCGTATGACTGCGAAGCTCGATTTGTTCGGATACGGATAGCTCCTCTGTCATCCATTTATAGACGAGATGCTCAACATAAACAGGTTTCGTATGCGCCAGCTGATTCGTGAGGCTTTCCGCCTCTGTATGATGACTGATCTCTTTGGCGATCTGCTTTTCCAAGTCTTCTAATAGCGGCTGAAGATGATCCGTGCTCACTGGCTTCACAAGATAATCATTTGCGCCTAGCCGCAGCGCTTGCTGTGCTAAACCAAATTCGTGGAATACGCTTACAAAAATGACTTTGGTTCGTCGTTTCAACGAAATCGTGTTCAGCGACTCCAGAAATTCCATCCCATTCATGAGCGGCATCTGAATATCCGTGAACACGATATCCAATGCTCGGCTCTGCGTCATCTCCAGTGCTTCTTTGCCGTTCTTCGCTTCGTGAACGCGATAGTCCGGACGCAACGACCGCACCAATGCGGCCAAACCGCGCCGTTGCTTTGGTTCATCGTCAACGATCAACACTTCAAGTCCGCTTGTTGCTGCTGGCATGATGCGATCATCTCCTTCGACTGCTTGATCCGTTGAAAGAATCTACTCTTATTGTATGTTGAATCCATTTCATTGAAAATGCACAGAAGGGTGAAAATAATTGGAAAGGTCGACTGTTATTAGATCGTCATACCATCTATTAGCGGATGAAGACCAGACCGATACTCTATCTGCGCTGCATTCTATACATTCGTGTGAATAACACAACAAACGTCCGTCTCTACGAGAACAGTAGGTTTATTTTCGATGATCCTTTCGAAACATGCAATAGTATGATTTTTAGAAAATCGGACTTCCTTTATAAGAAAACGCCCCTTGGAAGGGGCGTTAGATTTATAGTGCTGATTGTTGCATCCATACTTATTTGGTTACTTCGACGACTATCGTATCTAGGAGTCTTCCTTTTACATAAGGAAGCAACCGCCAGCGCCCTGCCTCAGGCAGTTCCATTGTGGTGATGGTATGTCGGTCAGCACCATTCAATTCACCATCCAATGCATTCGCTGAGCTAATCGGATTGGAGGAATATACATCGATGATCTTGTCTGTACCTTGTTTTACTGCTTTAACCTCGAAAGGCCCGTTAAGAAGATCTTCGTCCCCCCAGAAATGCCACATATATTTCTGAGGTTTGTTAGCTGTGAACCCGGCATCAATGAATCCGACCTTTTGCTCTACGCCGCGCATCAGATAGGCTCCCGACCTGAATTCGGGCGAAACATCCCATGACGGCTCCTCTATTCGCAACTGCACGCTGCCATAAGGTCGATCATCCAATAACACCTGCAGCTCCCACATCCCCTCTAGCGGCAGCGCGAAGCTGACAGTATATCGTTCCAATCCCGAGTATCCTGAGCTGGGCTTCGTAATAACCTCACTAGACACCTCCTCCGCCGCTCCTGTCAATAGATGTACTGCACGGAGAGTTAATGTTCTGCCCATGAAGGTTTCTAACGGTTCTTCAAAATGAATCATATAGCCTGCAATTTCACCAGCTCTCGCATTCGGTTCTGGGTTTAAGGTAAATAATAGACGATCATTCTCATAATAAGAATTTTGTACCGCGGTCCCACTGTATCCTGTAGTTGTCGATTCACTCCATGGAAGAATCTCCACCTTACTGAGAAATAGCAGCCCAATACCAAGCGATGCAATGACCAACGGGACACATATGTTTCTTAACATTGGAATACTTCTTCTATTCTTCCTACCTGTACGCTGCAATACATTTTCCTTGAACCTCGCTGTGAACCGATTACTGGAAAAAGGCGCTTCTGCCATTTTGTGAGCCCAATCTGGTTTTTCCTCGCTCATACTCTACACCTCCTCACGAGATAGTATCCCGCTCATATATTTTTTAGCTCGATGTGATCTCGATTTAACCGTTCCTTCTGATACTTTCAACAGACTAGCGATTTCTTTATGCTTAAGACCATAATGATAATCAAGCACTAATACCTCTCTATATTTGCGAGGGAGCTGCATAACTGCATTCCAAACAGTTACGTTAGCGAGTCTGTCCATAACAACCTGTTCCGCAGCTGGTGCGGTTCCGCCCATCCATTTGTCGGTTAGTGTTACCTTACGGATGAAGGCGCTTTGCAAATAATGCAGCGCTTTGTTTCTCGTGATCGTTAATAACCAGCCTTTGACCGAGCTATTTCCTCGAAAATCGTACAATCCGTTATATGCGGCTATGAATACCTCTTGTGATATGTCGTCGGCAACATCAGATCGCTTCGTAATGAAATAGGCAAAGTTCCACACGTCATCCCCGAACGTATCCATTAATTCACGAAGCACGACACTCCGATCATAGCCATGCGCCAAATGCTTTAAGTAATCCCATTGTTCCGTCACAGCCTTCACCCCACTTAATAAGACCGAAGAATATACGTATTGGTTCCATATTTCAGGAAAATTACTTCATTGCATATACGGGTTAGATACGGGAGGGCCATCCATTACGGATGGTCCAATACAAAAACCGCCACTTGGCAGCAAGTGACGGCAGCATTAACTACTATGTGCTGTTTCTAAAATCCATCGATTACAGATATTCCTCTCGCAATGCGCATTGTGCTGTCCCGCAAGAAATCCCGTGTCCACTCATCCGGCTGACTTAAATCCCAGCTCCGATGCATGCCAATGACGACAATAATCTCACGAAGTCTCAGGAACAGCTCCAACTGCTCCCTCCAGCGGTCAGGCATATGAAGACCGGCAGCTGTGTATCCACGTTCGAAATGCACCATGAACTGTTCATACTGCTCCTTACGTTTGGACTTCGAGTCTTCCCCGAATACATACAATAGATAATAGAGCTGGATCGCGATGTCCTCGATATACCAGCTGTACTGGCATTCATCGAAATCGAAGAGCGTTATACCCGCAGCTTCATCAACCATGAAATTACCTACACTAATATCGCCATGTATTAGACCAAAGGTTTGTGCTGTAACCGACAAGCTAGACAATTCCGTTCGAATTGCTTCAAGAGCTTGAAGAGCTGGATGCTCTTGCGGCAAATAATCGTTAGCTCGCAGCAGGTATTCATTACTCTCCCATGTATGACGTTTAACCGAAGGCTCATACTGCATGGAAAGCTTATGAAGACGGCTCGTTATACGCCCGCATTGCTCATAAAGGGTGGGGTTATCGAGACATTCCGGATATCCGATTTTGCGACCGGGAGCGAATTGGAAGGAAGATACGTAGAAATTGATTGACTCTCCTTCTATTCGTTCAAAATCTAGTCCGGCAGCCGAAGAAATTGAATTGGCTACCGATAGTCCCTTGTCCGCTAGATAGCGGACCCAGTCGATCTCAGCGGCAAGTCCTTCTGGTGAGCGCAGCGTACCCGGCGTGAAGCGTAAAATATATTTTACACCTTCACGGATATAGGTATAGATGAAGTTCTGAAAGCCTCCAATGAAAGATAATTCACTAAAGCTGACACCAAACCGCGCTGCGCCAGCTGTTACATGCTCGTCCAATAGCAATTGCTTTATTTTAGGATCCATGTGCTCTCCTTGATCTCGTTGGATTCATTTCGTAAAGATTCAAGTCAAACTTCCGTTTTCCGACGATAGCCTTCCTCGAGGATTTGTTTAAGTCCCTCTGTTCTCTTCTTAATAAACACGCTCCAGAAAATCTCGCCTTTCTCGGCCAGCTCTTCCGGTGAATAGACGCCTTCCTCAAACCTCCCCCAGCAGCCATCCTCCGTCAGCTTGTCCCATCCCATATAATCGGCATAAAGACGATTGTCTGACGGGACCTCTGAGCCCATGGATTGCGTCTTGACTAAATCAGGACAAAGCCACATTGCCGTACACACGGATAACAATCCGCCGTGAATTTCGTTTAGTCCTGTTAATCCCGCCGCTGCTACCGCTTCTTCCCATGCAAGATGATTATGATGGTTTGCGGTAATTACGATAATTTCGGGGTATTTGTAATTGATGTGTTTAATGAATGCGCCTTCCCAATAAGAGCCTCCATGCCCGGTGCAGACCACAAACTTACGAAACCCTTGTCTGACTAAATTGCAAACAATGTCTTCTAACATTGCGGTTAGTATGTTCGGGCTTACGGTGACAGTACCTTTGAAATTGGCATGCTCCTCCGAAGTATTGAACGGAATGGCAGGCAGCACATAGGCATTTAATTCGCGTCCGTATGCAGTCGCATATAATTCAGCGATCAACGTATCTAGATGCATAGGCAAATACGGCCCAAATTGTTCCGTAGCACCAACGGATAGAATAGCCGTATCTATCCCGCTATCCCTAAGTTCTTTTGTTGTGTTTCTGTAGCTGAGTATACGAACACCCCTAACGGTCGTTTTCTGTACAATCTACCAAATTGTACTATATACCATCAATAAATCACTATATTATTCGATCGTTTACTTCCAAATCATTATAAATAAATGATTGAATGCGAGAGAAACTATGAAAGGACCATCCGTAATGGATGGCCCTCCCGCCTCTAACCTTATTCTTCTCTCTCTATCACCACGTCACATAACCCGGCGACTTGACCGTCGTCTGGAACATATCGATCAGCGGCAGCGTGTATGCGAACAGAATGAGGACAACTGCAATGCCGACCCACAGCCCCCAGCGCTCCAAGTAGCGTGGCGTCTCCTCCGCTCCTTCCGCCGTTTCGCCGATTGGATACTCCGTCTCGCCTTTCGGACCACGCATCAGATTGTACACGATGTAAGCCAGAATCAGCAGACCGATGAACAAAATCATACCGCCGATCGCCATTGCCACATGGTATGGCATCCACAGAATCGCATCCGGATGATCATCGTATGTCGTGTAAGCTGTACGTCTTGGATCGCCCAGCAGGCCAACCGTATGCATGGAGCCGGACATGAAGAACATCCCGATGCACCAGCAGATCGTCTGCGCAATGCCCAGTCGGTTCATTCTCGCTGTCAGCACGCGGCCTGTAATATGCGGAATAAGCCAATACGTAATGCCGAAAAACGTAAGTGCGACGCTGGTTGCAACTGTAAGGTGGAAGTGGCCTGTAACCCACAATGTATTATGGACGACTGCATTCATCTGGTTACTTGCGTTAATGATCCCGCCCGCTCCGGCCGGGATGAATACGAGCATGCCCATGAATGGCGCGAAGAAGCGAGCATCCTTCCACGGCAGCATTTTGAACCAACCGAACAGGCCTTTTGCACCTTTGGAACGACCATACAGCTCGAATGTAGCGAACAACGAGAAAGCCGTCATAAGCGATGGAATAATAACCATGAAGGTCAATACGACCTGCGTGTATTTCCAGAAGCCGCTAATGCCGGGCTCCATCAGCTGATGGTGGAAGCCAACTGGTATTGAGAACAGCAGGAACAAAATGAACGACATTCTCGCAAGCGAGTCGCTGAAGATTTTGCCTCCGATGATCTTCGGAATGATGACATACCAGCAAATGTACGCCGGCAGCAACCAGAAGTATACGAGCGGATGGCCAAAATACCAGAACAACGTGCGGCTTAGGACAACGTTGACCGTATCCACCCAACCGAACGACCACGGAATGAGCTGAACGACGACTTCAACGGCAACGCCGATCGTTGCGATTTGCCACAGCAGCATCGTTACGACTGACATATAGGCGAACAGCGGCGATACTTTGCCTTTATTCGTTTTGCGCCACGTCATGTACTGACGGAATATACCGAAGCCGCTCAGCCAGCTGCCCACAACGACAAGCGCCAGCGCGATGTAGAACCAAGGGGATGCTTTCATCGGTGCGTAGAATGTGTAGAGCACCGTTGCTTTGCCGAGCAGGATGACGATAACGCCGATTACCGTACCGACCGACATCGTCCAGTAGCCGATCCATCCGAGCTTACGGGCTGACGGAAGCAGCTTGCCGCCCAGCGTATGCGACACGCCGGAATACAAGAAACCGATAATGAAGTAGGTTGTAAAAATAAGCGCCATCAGCACGCCGTGTGCCGTCAGCAGCTCGTAATACCCGATGTTCGCAGGCAAGGTGATCATCCCGCTTCGCACCGTTCCCTGCAGCATACCCGCAACGCCGCCAAGCAGCAGCGCGACGAATGCGAACAGGATGTGCGCGAGCACCAGCTTGCCATCCCTTCGATCAAAAGGTTGTTTCATTCATACTCCTCCTACTTGACGACAATGGTAGTCTTCATATATTCATGGCCTGTACCGCAGTACTCGTTACACAGCACGAGGTATTCACCCGGCTTATCGAACTTGTGGCTAATATGGCTGACTTCGCCAGGCTCGATCATCATGTTAACGTTCGTGCCGACAATCTCGAAGCCATGAACAACATCCGAGCTCGTCACTGTAAAATCAATCGTAGCCCCCACCGGTACTTCCAGTGTTTGCGGCTCATAGCCGAATGCGTAGGCGATCATAACCGCTTCATATCGGTTGTCGCCCGTCTGCTTCAGGCCTGGGTTGTCGAACGGGGCCGTACTCGTCACCTGCGTCGGATCAATCGTATGGTGATGCTCACTCGGTGGTGACATGCCCATACCGAACGCTGTCGCGCCGATAACGACTAAAAATAGTGCGAGCATGGATATGCCGATGCTCAGCCAAATCTTTTCCAGACGATGAACATGCATGCGATACACTCCTTCTCTAATTTCGAGCGATGAATAGTAAGAATACCCCGATCCAGCTGATGGCAATGAATGCCCCTAGGATTAAGACGGAGACGAATGTGCCAGATAATCCTCCCGGCTCTCTCTTTTCCAGCTCCGCCTTGCTTAGCGCCCCCGCTTTGTGCTTCTCTTGAGGTCGGATTTCAGTCATGCGATAACCTCCTGTTTGGTTCGGATACTTTCATTGTAGGGCTGCGAGCCTTTGTACACTGTGCGAAACGTCACATGAGTTAAAATTAGGGGCTTCGCCCCTTATGACCCCTTGAGTTCTACCCACCCAAACCCTCGGGACCCAACCCACCCTAACCCTCGGGACCCTACCCACCCAAACCCTCCCTGCTAGGGAGGGCCCCAAGGGCGCTGCCCTCTGGACACCCGAAGGACTGGTCTAGATACGCAGGAGCGTCTGCCCGCTTTCGTCCCTGTGGGACACGCTCCCATATGATCTTGTTTGGCTCTATGGACACTTCTGGTGCATACGTGTTCGGTGTTCGGTGTTCTGCCTCATGCGTGCGTATACTCGCTTTCGTCCCTGCGGGACACGCTTAACTTTCTACCGATGCCCCTTGTTATAGCTCTAACGGACATCACGAGCGCTATTGGTCGTTTCTTACAGATAATTTACGCTAACGGACCACGGGAGCGCTATTTGGCTATTTTTGAGTAGAATTCGCTCGTTTGACCTTCAATAGTGTCATCTGGGTCCGTTAGGACTGAGGATTAGGCGATTGCAGCGCATTAGCGTCATCTCAGTCCGTTACAATCCACTTCCCCATAGCAATTGAAAGGCCGCCTCCAAAGTCTGGTTACAACTTTCGGGGCGGCTTTATGGTTCGACCTATAGCGTTCGCTCGCATGCTGAGCTCTAACGGACATCACGAGCGCTATTGGTCGTTTCTCCCAGATAATTTACGCTAACGGACCACGGGAGCGCTATTTGGCTATTTTTGAGTAGAATTCGCTCGTTTGACCTTCAATAGTGTCATCTGGGTCCGTTAGGACTGAGGATTAGGCGATTGCAGCGCATTAGCGTCATCTCAGTCCGTTACAATCCACGCACACGCACACGCACACGCGCACGCCCGCACGCGCCTCCCACCTTCCCCAAGCTAGCGGCGGCATGCATCAGCAGCAGCCTAATCACCTCACAGCCCGTTGTAGTCAATCTCCTCCATAAGCTTCTCGGTTACGGGGACGATGTTCTCGTCTTCTACGCGGAAGTGTTCGGTTACGATCATAAGCACCTGCTGGAGCAGACGAAGCCCTTCTTCCGAAGCGGCTCCATCTGCGGTTACTTGCAGGTAGGATTCGTAGAACTGAATCGCGATCAAGCCATCCTGCTCCAGTACGGCGACGGGACCGATCCCGCCGCCGCATATGGCAGATTTGGCCAGTGGGAAGATCGTCTGCCGTTCGCAATGCAAATGCTTTTGCCAGTCCTGCATGAACGAGACGAACAGTTCCCTTACTTCGCGGTGGTGGTCATCCCAGGCAGCGTAATTGTAATTACCCGGATGCCAATTGATTAGCATGCACAGCTCCCTTAATCGGACGGATAGCGCCTGGTGCTCTTCCTTCCATTGATCATAGGTGAGGTACAGGTCGAGCAGCGGGGAATTCGTTCGCTCCATCAGGTATCGTCCTCCTTAAGGTGCTTCCCATTATTTCAGAACAATTCTGCCCGTGCCGACTTCTTCTACTTCTTTACGATCACGATGCGTCAGTTTCGCCCAATATTTGCCGATGAGCGGCAGCAGATATGCATCAAGTCCGAAGCGTCCTGCGTTCGTACCAGCCGTGAAGACGATGAATCCAATGACGATCAGCCAAGGGTTCGTGCTTACCGTACCTGCCAGAAGGAACAACGTATTGAGCATGATGCCGAAAAATCCAGCAATCAATGTCAGACCACCAACGATGAGTCCAAGTCCAATCAGAAACTCGCCAAGCGGGATCATAATGTTAATGAGCTTCACATTCGGCAGTGCAAAATGCTCAATGAAATACGTGTAGTTCGGATAGAGCAGTTCACCTGTCGTTTTGTCCGCCAACGGTGTTTTGACCGCGTTATTCAGGAAGCCCGAAGCATCGAATCCACCCGTCAGCTTGTGCCAGCCCGGCTCCAGCCATTTCCACCCCAGATAGATTCTAATCAATGTAACGATAGCTGCAGCCCACACATTTTGTTTGTACCATTTCATAGCCATAATCGGCATCTCCTCTCGAATATCCCATTCTATTTTATTGTGAAAAAAATCACGTACTACCCTTTGAAAAAGCGCCCGCCTCGGAAGCTGCTCCTTCCATCTAGTAGACGGGCGATTTCGGCGATCCGCTGATCTTATTGAACGATCAGTTTACCCGTCATCTTCGCATGGCCGCCACCGCACATGATCGAGCAATGGAACTCGAACTCGCCTGCTTTGTCCGCCACGAACGTTACCGTCTGGTCGCCTTTAATTTCTTGATCGTAGCCCGACAGCTCGATTCCGTGATTGCCCTGGCTGTTCTTCAGCGTGATTGTCACAGTGTCGCCCTTGTTGACTTTAATTTCAGGCTGATCGAACTCAAAGTTCTTCGCTTCAATCGTAATTGCCTTCGTTGCCCCTGTTCCTTCGGACACCGCAGTGGAAGTGGTTGCTGCTGTGGAATCTTTCGTATCTTTGTCGCCGCCCCCGCAGCCAGTCATCGTCAATGCAATCGTGAGCACGATGCCCAGAGTCACTACCCATTTATTCATTGTGGAGTCCTCCTTCGTTTCGGTTACAGGTCCATCATAATCCGTTCCATCGGTTTATTATGTGATTTCTATCACATATTTAGGGATTACACAATTTTGACAAATTTCGATCGACTCCCCTATGCCTAAGTGTGATTTTCATCACGAAAATAGTGGTAATTCTTATCCCTTAATCAGGAAGTTCCCCGATTACGAATCCGTGCCGCTGCCTTACAATTTAAGTATCAGCTATATAAAAGGGGTGCCGATCGTTATGAATAAACTAGCGATTAATTATAAACAACCTATCGTAGAACGGACAGAAAGTCCTCTTCGCATGGATCGCTTCTTCACGAAGGAGCAGTTCACTCGTCTGGAAGAGCTCATGTATCCGAGACGGGCTGAGGCTGGCAGCTATCTATTCTGGGAAGGCGAGCCAACAGGCAAGCTCTACTATATACATTCGGGCAAAGTGAAGCTTCGCAAGTCGACGGAGGAAGGCAAAGATTTCATTCTATCGATTCTGCAGGCAGGCGATATCGTATTCGAGCCGGAGGACGGCATGCGGACCGTTCATAGCTTCAGTGCGGAAGTAATGGAAGAGGCGGAGCTGGGAGTTATCCAATGGAGCGACCTTGAGATTCTACTCTATCGGCACGGTGATTTGGCAGTCCGTTTCTTGAACTGGGTCGGGCTCATGCACCGTGTAACCGATTCGAAATTCCGTGATTTGCTGCTGTTCGGCAAGCCTGGCGCACTCGCTTCGACGCTCATCCGTTTGACCAATACGTATGGCGCTCCTTGTGCAGACGGCATTCTTATTACGCTCAAGCTAACGAACACGGAGCTGGCTGATTTCATCGGCACGACACGCGAAAGCGTGAACCGGATGCTCAATGCCCTTAAGGACGAAGGCACGATCGACATTCGCAAAGGCCGGATTGTCGTCCTCAAGCTGAACGCCCTTCGGCAAATTTGCAAGTGCCCGGATTGCCCTGCATGCCCGAAGGAAGTATGCCGGATCTGATACCGCATATATTCGTCTACGAAAAAAAGGCTATCCAGCGCCGCAGCCGTTACCGGTCTGTTCATCGCTGAGATAGCCTTGTTTATTTGCTACAGCAATGCCGTCTGTGTGTTCAGCTTCTCCGCCGTCTGGTCAGCAATTTCCTTCACGAGCGACGTGATGCCCTTCATCTGATCGAGCGATTGCTTGAGATCGCCTACGAAGTCGTTCATCCGCTTCATGCTGTCGGACACATTGCCTCACGCCCATATAAAAGCCAGCCGCCGAATCCATCGGCCGCTGGCATAATTACAGCACCATTCCATTAGTTGAACAATGGGGACGCCAGCACAACAACAGTCAGGAATATAATCTGAATGAGCGTCCTTACCGGCAGCGATGGTACGGGCCTGCCGCTGAGCGTAAGCTTGTGACGAGCCGCGTATATATTCGCCGGGAACATCGCGATGAGCAGCAGCACAAGGCCAATCGATGCGTAGAGCGAAAGTGCTGGGATCATAATCCCAATCGCGCCAGCGATTTCGAGATAGCCAGTAATCGACACGATCCGACCAGGCTGCGGAAAAGCTGGCGGCACCATCCGCACCAGGTCTTTGCGCTTCGCTCCCCAATGGGCGGAAGCCGTCAACAGCAGCATAATCGCAACGGCCGCCTGCAGTGTGGTATGCCACTCATCAAAATACGAAGCGCCAAGCAGACCGATCACACGAAACAACGCCCACGACACGATCAACGCAATTAACGGTATCAATGCGCTCCCCTCCTTCACGCTGATGCCTCCATCATACAAACGTAAGGAGCGGAATATGTCCGTTTCCGTTCTTTATCTGCAATCTAGCAGAATACGACATTGTTCGATATAATCGTAATGATTTGGTATATATTTGGAGTTTACCCGTTAGACAAACGTGTATAGACCTCGAATAATCCCTCATATTCTATTTCATAGAGGGAACGAATGGAATCCAGACAGGGCAAGCAACCGTTCATGCAAGAAATGCCACAATAAGACACTAAACGGAGGTATGTATGGACCGGACATTTTCGATTTCGCAATACCCTGATGTAAAGGCTGTGACCAGCCAGCTGGACCGATTGATTCAATTGCCGATCTATTCCATTAAGCCTGAAGTATTGAAGCGTTATGAACAGGAGTATTTCGCGGCAAAATGCACAAAGTCCAAAGAAATGATCGACGAAGCGGTCGGCATCATTCCCGGCGGTGTTCAGCACAACCTAGCCTTCAACCATCCGTTCCCATTAGTGTTCACCAAAGCTGAAGGCGCTTACTTGTACGATATTGACGGCAATCGCTACTATGATTTCCTGCAGGCTGGCGGCCCTACGGTACTTGGCAGCAATCCGATTGAAGTTCGTGAGAAAGTCATCGAGCTGTTGAATGACTGCGGTCCATCAACAGGTCTGTTCCATGAATACGAATATAAGCTCGGCCGCAAAATCGCAGACAGCATCGAGTCCGTCGACATGTTCCGTATGCTCGGATCAGGGACCGAAGCATGCATGGCCGCAATTCGCGTCGCGCGGCTCGCAACGAAGCACAAGAACATCATTAAGATGGGCGGCGCCTATCATGGCTGGAGTGACCAGCTTGCCTACGGCATCCGCATCCCAGGCTCCAAGTGGACGCAGGCGCATGGCGTTCCACGGTATGTTTTCAAGCATACGCAGGAATTTTTCCCGAATGACTTGAACGATCTGGAGCGGAAGCTCCGCTTCAACAAGCTGCGCGGCGGTACGGCTGCCGTTATGATCGAGCCAGTTGGTCCTGAGAGCGGCACGCGGCTTGTCGATTATGAATTCAACAAAGGGGTCGAACAGCTGTGCCGAAAGTACGGCGCATTGCTCATTTTCGACGAGGTAGTTACTGCATTCCGTATCGGGATGTCTGGTGCACAGGGCTATTACGGGGTTTCCCCTGACCTGACCGTATTCGGTAAGGTGGTTGCTGGCGGTTACCCAGCAGCCGGCGGACTTGGCGGCAAGAAAGAATATATGAAGTATCTAGGTGCAGGCATCGGTGGAGGCGGCAAAAAAGCGATGGTCGGCGGAACGATGGCGGCGAACCCGCTAAGCTGCGTAGCTGGCTACTATACGTTGTGCGAGATTGAACGTACAGGTGCGATTCAGAAGTCCGGCCGAATGGCCGATCGTCTCACCGCTGGGTTACAACAACTCATCGCCAAATACAACCTGCCATTCGTCGCATTCAACCAAGGCTCCATCTGCCACTTGGAGACGGTTGGCACGATGCATTTCGCCATCGATTGGATGAAGCCATGGCAAATTCCACATGTACTGAAGGAAACGTCCAAGCGCAAGCGCGAAATGGAACACATGGGCGCGGCTTATATGGCGGAAGGCATCGTCACGCTGGCGGGCAGCCGGATGTACACGAGCGGTGCGTATACGGAAGAAATGATTGATGATGCGCTCGTCCGGTTCGATCGTGTATTTGCCAATGTGGCAGAATTGCAGGCACACCAATGAGCCGCAGCAGCTTCGATATCGAGGAAGCGAAACAGCGCGTCGTTGCGGCGGGTATCCGACTCGTCGACAGCGGATTGATCGCTCGTACTTGGGGCAATGTGAGCCATCGCATCAGTCATGAACAATTCGTTATTACACCGAGCGGACGGGACTATCGCTCCCTTACACCCGATGATATCGTAACGGTGCAGATTGCGGACGGCGCTTACAGCGGCAGCATTAAGCCTTCGTCGGAGCGCGGCGCGCATGCAGCAGTCTATCGACAGTTCCCAGACGTTAACTTCGTCATTCATACGCACCAGACAGAGGCCTCGGTCATCAGCGCAAGCGGATTTAATTCCGTTGTCCTTGCTGAGGGGCCGCTCGCTGGCGAAGTGCTCTGCGGCGCTTATGCGCTGCCGAGCACGAAGAAGCTGGCGCGGAACATCGCTTCTTCTCTTGCGAATACAACCAGTCGTGCCGTCATTATGAAAAATCACGGTGCGATCTGCTACGGCGTCAACGATGAAGAAGCGTTCAACGTCGCTCTGGCGTTAGAGAGCGGCTGCCAACGTTTCTTGGCCGATGTCTATCGTCAACTAAGCGGTGATACACACGCTGAACCAGCAGCTATTAGTCAATTCGTGCTTGCGGGCGATATGCGTCAGGACGCAATGAGTCGCGGGGATGGGCCGTTTTACAACAGCCGCCGTATCGAAAACGGCTTCGTACTCAGTCAGGAGTCTCCGCGTGAGGAAATAATGATTCGGTTTGACGAGCGAAACAGCTGCGCGCCGGAAGAAGCTCAGCTTCACGAAGCGATCTATCAGAAGCATAAGCACGTTCAGTACGTGACATGGAACCGCAGCCCGGAAGTCGTGGCGTTCTCGCAGACGAACCTGAAGCTGAAGCCGCTGCTGGACGATTTTGCCCAATTAATCGGTACTTCCGCACGTGTGTCGGATGCTGATCCTGCTGCAGTCGTTGCTGCCTTAGGCCGCTCCTCTGCTGTATTCATTCGCGGGCGAGGCGCGCTATGCTGCGGCAGCACGCAAGAGGATGCTGCGGCAGTCAGTATGGTGCTGGATAAAAACTGTAAAGCGCATATCGGCGCAAGCCTTCTCGGGACCGTGAAGCCGATTCATTATTGGGAAAGCTTGCTCATGCGTTTCGTCTATCTCAAGCAATATTCTAAGCAAGCCACTAAACCTTCCCGTTGAAAGGCGGCGTTTCGAATACGAAGAGATTCCTTCTACCGATGGATCATTCTTTTGGCGATGGTGCCTATTATTATTTCGACCGAGACGATGTGGCTGTCCTTCGCTCCAATTGCTAGTCAAGCCGAAGCCTACTATGGCGTAAGCAGTCTAGCAATAACGTGGAGCTCGCTAAGCTATATGCTTATGTTCATTCTATTCTCACTTCCCGCTTCATGGGTCATCGATCGGTGGGGATACCGCCCTTCCCTCATCATCGGCGCTGTACTTACAGCGGTGTTCGGGCTGCTGCGAGCGATATTCGCGGAGCATTGGACACTCGTGCTCATCATGCAGTTCATTATCGCGATTGGTCAGCCGTTCCTGTTGAACATTACGACCAAAGCTGCAGCCAACTGGTTCCCGATGTCCGAGCGGTCAACCGCAGCAGGCATTCTGACGATGGCCCAATATCTCGGATTCGTCGTACCGATGGTCGTAGCGCCTATCGTCGCTGAGAGCTCCGGTATTCCTGATATGCTCATGGTGTTCGCCATCATCGGCATCGTCTCGGCAGTTATTGCTATTGCCTTCACGAAGGAAAAGCCGTTATCCGCTATCTCTGATGAAACGCCACCTCGGGAGGCTGTACGGCTCGAATCGATCAAGTCGCTTGTAGCAAACCGTCATTATTCGCTTATTCTGTTCGTCAGCTTTGTTTCCATTGGCATCTTCAATACCCTGCTTACGCTGCTCGAGACGATTCTTGGTCCACGTGGGTTTACATCGGAACAATCCGGTATCGTTGGTGCCGTGTTCATCGTTGCGGGTATTATCGGTGCCGTCGTACTGCCGCTCTTATCCGATAAAAAACAGATTCGCGTTCCATTCTTCATCGGTGCGATTGCGATCCTCCTCCCTGCGCTCATTGGTCTGACCTATGGGAAAGAGCTGGCATGGGTCGCTATTATTGCAGGCATCGCGGGCTTCGCCATTATGGGCGTTGCACCGATTTTGTTCCAGCACGGCTCCGAGGCTGCTTACCCGATTCCAGAGGGAACCTCGCTCGGGATGATTCTCCTCATGGGTCAAGTATCGGGAGCCGTGTTCGTCTATCTTTTTCAGCTGCTCGTTGATTCATCGGGATCGATCGTACCGCCGATGTTGATTTTCGCAGGAATGACCGCCATACTGCTGCCGCTCACCTTCCGCATGAAAGCTAGTGTGAGACAGTCAGCTGCTAACACGACCAATCAAACTCCGCTCGATCCTGGCTCGAGCCGATGAAGGCAGGTGCAGACTAACAAGCGATGAGCCATTATGTCATTACGTATGATGTTGGAACCTCCGGCGTCAAAACATGTGTGTATGCGATCGATGAATCGATCAAGCTTGTCGCGAGTTCGATGGAAGGATATAAGCTGACAATCCTCGAAGGCGGCGGCGCCGAGCAAGAACCGATGGATTGGTGGCACGCCATGCGCCGAACGACGAGACAGCTGCTGCAATCGCATGATATAGCGGCCGAGCAAATACAGGGGCTTTCATTTTGCGCACAAATGCAAGGGTTAGTTCTAGTGGATCAGCACGGTGAACCGCTTCGCCGTGCGATGAGTTATATGGACAGCCGCGCGGTGCGCGAGCATCGGGAAGGACTTGTTCACGGGCTGCGCGTCAGCGGGATGAACCTTCGCAAGCTGGCCCAGTCTCTCATCATTACACGTGCCGTCCCCGCCAGCGTCAAAGATCCGGTCTGGAAATACAAGTGGGTGCAACGCAACGAACCGGCCCTATTCGAACGAGTGTATAAGTGGCTCGATGTGAAGGAGTTTCTGCTCCATCGGTGCACAGGCGAGTTCGTCATGACGGAAGACAGCGCCTATGCGACGCTGCTGTACGATCCTCGTGAAGGCCGTAAACAGTTCAGTGCGCGACTGTGCAAGCTGTTTGGTGTTGCGGTTGAGCACATGCCGAAGGTCGTGCCGTCTACAGCGCAGGTCGGGAAGCTGACAAGCGAGGCTGCAGAGGCGCTTGGGCTTCGTGAAGGAACGCCTGTGTTCGGCGGCGGCGGCGACGCGGCACTGATCGGGGTTGGAGCGGGAGCCGTTGCACAAGGCGACACCCATATTTATCTCGGCACATCCGGGTGGGTATCGACAGTCGTTGGCAAGCAAATTCTCGACGCGAAGCATATGATTGCCTCCATCGTCGGAGCGAACACGACCGGCTTCCACTACTTCAGTGAGCTGGAGACGGCCGGCAAGTGTCTGGAGTGGGTGAAGAATCATCTAGCACTTGATGAGATTGGCGTTTATTTAGAAAAGAAACAGATCTCCGACTCGCAGGAGTCGATTCATCGGAGCCTGTATGATTACATGATGCACGCAATCAAGGATGTGCCTGCCGGCAGCAACGGCGTCCTATTTGCTCCTTGGCTGCACGGCAACCGTTCTCCGTTTGAGGATCCGAATGCGCGCGGTCTGTTTTTCAATATCGGCATTGATACGGGCAAAACCGAGATGATCCACGCCGTGCTCGAAGGCATCTGTTATCATCTCCGTTGGCAGCTGGAAGCCCAGGACCTGAAGGTCAAGACATCCTCTGCCATCCGGTTGGTCGGCGGCGGTGCGCTTGCTCCGCTCACCTGTCAGATGCTTGCTGATGTGCTTGGGCGCGAGATTGAGACGGTCGACAGTCCACAAAATGCCGGCGCGATCGGCGCTGCCGTTGTCATCGCAGTTGGTCTTGGCTGCATCGCAAGCTTAGATGAGGCGAAGCAGCTGATCAAGGTGAAGGCTCGTTACACGCCTAATCTAGCGAACAAGGCCGTGTATGATCATGATTTCGTGGTGTTCAAGACGCTGTATCGGAACAATAAGAAAGCATTCAGCATGCTGAATGCGCAGCGGAATGCTTAATGATGCGTATGCTTGTTATGATGATCTAACAAATGCAGCCCCTACGTCCTTGATGGACGTTGGGGCTGTTTTATTTTAAATTTCGATTTATATGTAATATTACATGACATAATTGTCGTTATTAATATATAATACCTATAATATCGATCTTATGTTAGGTAAAATAACACCTTTAGACAGCTTGACTTATGAGGAGTGGTAGATATGTTCGGGTGGCTTGGATTCAAAAAAGGACTTCCGCTATGGCGCTCTTATCGCTTGAACGAAAGCTTAAAATCCGATGCTGAGGAGATATTCGAAGGTATCGCAGAGACAAGGATGAACGTGCTCCATTCCTGGGCGAGAGATTATTGGCGCCACCTGGAGCGGCTTCGTGAGCAGCTGTTATCCACTTCCGATGCAGCAGCCCTATTGAGCAATCATAACCGTAGCGATTTGGATCATACGTTTACGGAAACATACAGCCGAGGAACGGACTTTACGGAGTTGTTCCTGCTTGACGACAAGAACAGCGTCGTCTACTCGACCTACCCTGTACATATCGGCTCTACCTATGAGAAAGGACAAGCATTCAACGCCGGCATTGCTTACGCTGCGGAGCCAGCACAAGGCCGCCCCTGCCTATTCGGACCATACAGCGATCCTATGACGCTTCGAATCGGCGCTAGATCTTCAACGTTTCATGATGCCATGACGGTGATGTTCATTCTACCAATCAACAGCGGTGACCGTATGGTCGGAGCACTGTGCGGCCGAGTTCCAAACGATGTTCTTGGCGATCTCATTCAACGGGAGTCTGGACACGTCTATCCGGATTCCGGCGATAACTACATCTTCATGGCCAAGCCGATGCTGAGCAAGCATATCCAACCCGGAACGGCACTGTCACGCAGCCGGTTTGAAGATCGAACCTTCACGCATGGCGAGAACCTGAAGGATGGGATTACGACAGATTGGGGTGTCGTCTCCGTCAAAGAGCACACGGAGCTGGAGTTAATGTTCACCGACCCTGCAACCGGCATGCTCCACCCCGGCGTTGCCAATACGATACGCAATGGCAGCAATCTGTTCGTCGAATTCCCTGGCTACTCGGATTACCGGCACATTCCGGTTATCGGCAAAGGCGTTACATTCCAGCTGCCGCATTGTCCGGATCTATGGGGCATGATGTGCGAAGGTGACTTGGAGGAAGTGTACCGTCAGCGCAGCGTCGGCTGGCGCCAATTCAAGCTTGGTGCAGCCGCTGTAGCTGTATCCGCAATTGCTGCAGCCGCGCTCATCTGGATCATTGCATCGCAAGCCCCTCTCTGGGCAATCGTAGTATCGGCTGGTTTGTCCCATCTCATCTTCGGATTGTTGTCGATCGCGTTCGTCCATAAGCGGGCTACTACGCGAGTCGTCGAGCGGCTGCAAGCAATCAATCGCTTTATCCGCATTAATGCTGAAGGCGAGGGTGATCTCACACAGCGTCTTAGACCAAACGACTTCGAGAATGACGAGACGAGAGAACTTGCGAAGTGGATCAACAACATGATCGATTCTCTCGAAAATATTATGCTGCGCGTCAAACACGCGTCAGACGATGTGCGATCGAGCCAGCATGCACTCATTCATTCCACTACCGTCACCGCGGAGTCCACCGAGCGTGTGAATCAGAATATGCACGTCATGCTGCGAAGTATCCGCAGACAGCTGAAGGACATTGACGTGGCGAAAGACGTAGCCGGCGAAATGAGGGAACAGCTTCGCTACATCGAACAAGAGGCAGATCGTCAGATCGCTACCGCACAAGGCGAAGTGGAACGGATTGGCGATAAAATGCACCATATTTCGGCCAAAGTACAGCAATCGAACGAAACCATTCGGACATTTATCCATACCGCCGAACAGATCCGTACCGTCCTGAACACGATCGAGGAAATCTCGGCACAGACGCACCTTCTCGCTTTGAACGCTTCAATTGAAGCCGCTCGCGTAGGCGAGCATGGACGAGGCTTCGCCGTTGTCGCTGCTGAAATTCGTAAGCTTGCCGACATGACGACCCGCTCGACAAGTGAAGTTCATGGCATTATTCAGCTCATCTATAAAGAAGCGCAGCAAGCCTACCAATCGATGGACGATGGCACGAAGGCTGTTGAAGAAGGCAACCAACTCGTTGCCGCCGCATCCAGCCTCCTCTCTGCTGCAACCGCTGAGGAAAGCCGTAAATCGCAGGTCGTCGACGAGGTTGTCGCCCTGATGGAGAAAATCGCAGCAATCAGTATGGAGAACCGTGCGCTCTCCACTGATGTCGAGTCCAAGGTACAAGAGCTCATGAGCGAGATCATGAGCGTCCGACATACGTCACAGACCGTCGAAGCTATTACGGTCCTTATGCAGCAGCTCGTTGGCCAATTCAAGCTGACGGAAGCGCGCGTACGATAGTAACAACAAGAGACGATCGATTTCCGAACAATGTTCGGAATATCGATCGTTTTTTTTGCATCCATACATTCGCAACATTAAGAACATGGATTAGGTTACCAAAAGAACATTGCTTGAAGATCGCGATGTGTAAAATATCTCTGAAGTAATTCCCAAGCGTCCTTCCATCCGCGACTCCATTCCGAGAAAGGAGGTGGTTCCTTTCATTAACGAATTGGCGTGATCGACTAGTCGGAACTGCTGTACGATCAATCAATTTAAGCGTAAGGGAGGCGTATGAATGACGTTACGATTTGGGTTGAAACAACCATCATCCAAGATTATGAGGCTTATCGTTGGCTCAAGTGCTCTGCTTCTAGTTCTCGTATGTTCCCTACTGCTAACGGACCGCGCCTGGGCGCATGGCTGGGTGGATGACAGCCGAGCGGATTTATGTATGGACGGCGTTAACGTGAACTGCGGTGCTGTAATGTATGAGCCATGGAGTGTGGAAGGCCGCGGGGACTTCCCGGAGATTGGGGTGCCGGACGGCCAGATTACTGGTGGAGGCAAGTACGCGCCGCTGTTTGAACAAACCGCGACACGCTGGGCCAAAGTGGACATGAGCGGCGGACCTTTTACTTTCCACTGGTCAATCGTCGCGCACCACAGCACCAACCGTTGGGACTACTACATCACGAAGCCAGACTGGGATCCGAACGAACCAATCACTCGTGACGATTTGGAGCTATTTTGCCGTTATGAGGACAACAGCGCCATTCCACCAGACGATGTCTATCATGACTGCGTCATTCCAAACGATCGGGAAGGTTATCATGTCATCATCGGAGTATGGGACATCTTTGATACAATCAACGCCTTCTACCAAGCGATAGACGTGAACCTATCGATCGATCCTTCCCAGCCGACAACGCCTGCGCCAGGCTACGCGGGCGACCCGAACCGTTTTGGCGAAATCCGTGATTGGAGCGTCATTCGCCCTTATAATGCCGGAGAGCAAGTCGTTTACAACGGCTATATCTGGCAGGCGAAATGGTGGAACCTTGGACAAGAGCCAGGAACGGCCGATGCATGGCAGCAGATCGGTCCGGTTACGGAGAACCCAACCTTGCCAGGAGAACCAACCAACCTGACGGCGACGGCGGGCAACACGCAAGTCTCGCTTTCTTGGGCAGCTACTACCGGCGCGACAAGTTATACGTTGAAGCGCTCCACGACTTCGGGCGGTCCGTACACTGATGTAGCTACCGTTACGACGACAAGCTACCTGGACACGGGTCTAACGAACGGCACGACGTACTATTATGTCGTAAGCGCTGCCAATAGCGTTGGCAGCAGTGGAAACTCCACGCAGGCAACCGCAACGCCGGCTGGTGCGGCGACCCAGGCGCCAGCAGCACCAACAGGTCTGTCGACGATGGGCCATGACTCGCATGTCATGCTGTCTTGGGCTGCTTCGACCGACGCAACAAGCTATACGGTGAAGCGCGCAACTGTCTCGGGCGGGCCATACACGGACATTGCAACGGTAACGTCCACTAACTATACCGACTTAGGTGTGACCAATGGCACGACATACTATTATGTCGTAAGCGCATCGAATAGCGTGGGCACAAGCGCCAATTCCGCACAGGCGAGTGCGACACCAACAAGCGGTGCTGCAATGGAAGCACCAGCTGCGCCAACGGGAGTAACCGCGACGGCGGGCAATGCGCAAGTGACACTCACTTGGTCAGCTTCGGCTGATGCAACGAGCTACACCGTGAAACGTGCACTCGTCTCGGGTGGGCCTTATACGGATGTCGCGACCGTCACAACGACGAGTTACGTGAATACCGGTCTAACGAATGGCACGACATACTATTACGTTGTGAGTGCATCGAATAGTATGGGCAGCAGCGCCAACTCCTCTCAAGCCAGCGCGGCGCCAACCAGCGGAAGCAGTACGACAGGCGGTTTAATCGTTCAATATCGCGCTACTGACACCAACGCTGCCGACAACCAGATCAAAGCCTCTTTCGTCATTAAAAATACAGGAAGCACCTCCGTAGATTTAAGCACGTTAAAGATCAGGTATTATTTCACTAAGGATGGCACGGCAGCAATGAATGGTTGGATTGATTGGGCACAGATCGGTTCTTCGAACGTCAACATTACGTTCGGCACCACCAGCGGCACGAATGCAGACACTTATGTCGAACTGAGCTTCACCTCTGGAGCGGGCTCCATCCTTGCCGCAGGGCAAAGCGGGGAAATCCAGCTGCGGATGTCCAAATCGGATTGGTCCAATTTCGACGAGAGCAACGACTACTCGTACGATGGGACGAAAACCTCGTTCACCGATTGGAACAAGGTTGCTTTATTCCAGAACGGCACATTAGTCTGGGGTACGACGCCATAATCAATCGGTATATCCAGCAGCAAACAAAGCCCTCGTGATGAGGGCTTTGTTTGTTTTGTTTGTTTTGTTTGTTTTGTTTGCTTTGTTTACTTCTAATCATACTGCAATTTCACACTACTACTGCTCCAACCCGTTCCCTTTTACAACCTCTACCTTCCTCGGCCAAAAAAGTACAGTTAGTGCAACCCCAACAATTGCAATACCGCCGCAGACAAACATCATCACATCAAGTCCGCTGACGAACGCTTCGTGTACAGACTTGAGGAGTGAAGCATCGTTTAGCTCGCTGGCTGCGATAACGCCAGACGATACATTGTGATGGACGGCTTCCGCCGTCGCATCGGGCAGAGCACTAACATCCACATTGCGGCTGTAAATACTGTTGAGCAGTGCGCCTAGAAAAGCAACTCCGATCGTGCCGCCGATCTGACGCATCGCCATAATAACCGCCGAACCGACTCCTGCCCGATCTTCAGGCAATGCGCCTATTGCAGCGTTCATCGCAACAGGCAGAACAAAGCTTAAACCAACGCCAACGCATACGAGCCATGCTGCCGTATAGCCATATCCCGTCGACACCTCCGTCAGACCCGCTAACCCAAAGCCTGTTGTAACAATTAGAAATCCTAACGCTATCGTCAGCTTCTCTCCTGCACGAGCAGATAGCAGACCGGATAGTCTCGAACCAACTACGACACCGCCGATTAGCGGCAGTATACGCAGCCCCGCCGCTTGTGCATCGAATCCCTGCACCACTTGCAGATAGAGTGGCAGCCCAAACAATATGCCGAATAAAGAGAAATTAACGAGCGTCGCCAGGGAAGCTCCCCATGTGAAACCTGCTCGACCGAATAACTTCATATCTACGAGCGGATGTGCTGATCTTCGTCCAAGCCAAATGAATACGCCTAGCAACAGCACGCCTACAATAACCGAAACAAGCGTAATGCCATCGTTCCAGCCTTCGTCACCCGAACGTGTGACACCATACGTTATCGCCGTCAAACCCAAGCTCGATGCGACGATTCCAGACCAATCGATTCGCTGCTTGCGCTTCTCAGCTGTTGACTCCGGCAGAAGCGCCATTAGTGCTGCAAGTGCGACGATAATAATCGGAACGTTAATGAGGAAGATCGTCCCCCAGTTGTAGTGCTCCAACAGCCAGCCTCCAAGAATGGGACCTAGCGGCAGGCCCAAAGCACTTGCTGTTACCCATAAAGTCATCGCCTTCGGACGTTCTTGCTCAGCGAACAAGAATGGAATAAGTGATAGTGATAACGGCATGAGGAGTGCTGCTCCTAGACCGAGTATTGCCCGAGAAATAATGAGTGCCTCTGAGGTCGACGAGTACGCACAAGCAACGGACGCTGCGCCGAACATAACTAGCGAGAGCAGCAGCAGCTTTTTCCGACTATATCGATCCCCCAACATTCCAGCGGGCAGCAGCATAGCGGCCAATACTAAATTATACGCATTCGCAAACCATTGCAGTTGACTTGTCGTTGCATCAAGATCAGTGGCAAGGACCGGGAGCGCAAGATTAAGCACGGTTGTATCAAGCCCGATTGTTAACACACTTAACGCAAGTACCGCCAGCACCCACCATCTGGTCTTACTGTTGTGCAAATTGAGCACCTTCAACTTCATCATCACCTTTCTTCATTTTAAAACTAACTAGTTATTTATATTTTGGTTAAAAGAATACCGCCTTTATTTCCTTACAATAAAGACGGTTCCATTAGCCCATAAACAACGAATTTAACGAGCTGCTCTCGCGCATATACGGAATTGCCGCCCATGCCAGACTCGCCATCGATATCACCTGTCATATCAATATTGAAGCGTGCAAAATGCTGCATAGAGAAGCCCACGTTACTGAGCAGCAGAATCGGCAAATAATAAGGGTCCAGATCCACCCTAATCAGCCCGCTCTCCTTCGCTTGCTTAGCCAGATTGTAGAATTGCGTAATATCGTCCGGTCGATACGCAATCTGATTCCACGTCTTCCAGCCTTCCGCGGCTTCCCACGAATAAATCTTTAAGAAACGCGGGTTCTGCACTAAGAAGTCATACGTGCTGCGTACGACTGTTTCAAGAAACAATCTGAATTTGCCAGCATCCTTCGTTAGCTGCTCATCATTCAAGAGATCGCCCGACACATCTGCAAGCATCTGATCACCGAGCTGATCGGCACGCTTGACGACTTCCATGTACAGCCCTAATTTATCGGTAAAATACTGATAGATCAGGCTCTTGTTATAGCCCGAAGCGCTCGCTATCGCATCAATCCGAGCAGCCGAAAAGCCCTGCTCCGCAAAAATCTGTTCCGCCGCATCGAGAATAAGCTCTCTTGTTCGCGCCGCATCATACGTTTTCTTCGACTTTCGTTCCTTCTGTGTAATGCCCGCTCCCGCCTTCGCAACATTTCTAACTAACTGGTTAGATTTTAATCTCCAATCGATCATCCTGTCAAGTGCTGTTCGCGGAGAAATCTCGAAGAGAATTCATTCAGAAAGAAAACCCGCGTCAGATAGCTGCTGCAGGTTTCCTCAATCGCTATAGATTCCTCTCAGCGTCAAATTCGAAGTTCGACAGCTTAAATTGTCCATCCTGATAGGAAACATTGGCATTTAAATAACCAATGTACTGTGGTGTTGCAATCTTCTCGAATAAAACACCAATACCAAAACTCGCCTGAATATCTTTATTATCATCAAATCCATATCCCACAATGTCGCGAATTCCCAGGTTATCTCTAGCCGCCCCGAACTCATCATGATCATAATAATTCTTCATGATAACTTCTGTCTTCTTGTCCCCGACCTTCACTTCTGCCGTGAGCTCTTCCGCTTCCTTGATCGGTTTGAATGAGATAGCCGGATAGACTTGATCCAAGTAGTCATTCTCCAGGAATTGATGGTCCTGCAGCTTCGGATCTTCCTCCATCTCGATCATATGCAGCTGTTCGACGGAAACGCCGGTGCCAGAACCAATGTACAGAATGATGGCGAGTTCATCATGACCATCGGCATCGTAATCTTTCACAGCCAATCTAGGCTCGATTCCTCTTGGCGTATTGTAGATCCAATCGTATTGTTGAACGAGGTCGCCGATATGAAGCTCAACTCCGTTATCGAGGCCATACATATAAATGTTGTTCTCAGGGATGGATGCAATTAATTTCGATTCCGCGCCGTCTTCCTTGCCTTCATCTGTTGTTGACGATTGGCTGTCGTCTGGCGCCTCTTCTTGCGTTTCATTCGCAGCATCATTCGCTCCGTCAGACGCTGCTGTCGAGTTTTCGACCTGTTCAGTCTGCGGATTAGTATCCTGCGATGCTGCCGACTGTTCATTCTGGGCACCACAGGCCGACAATAAGAGGCTGACTGCCATACATGACACGATTAGAAATGATGCTCGTTTGCGGAACTTTGAACCTTGCAAGTGAAATGCCCCTCTCTGCCGATCTTTGTCATTACTCTCCTATACCGACGTTATTATGGGAAAAATGTTGCAGCTATAGCCTACCTTGATGCGCAAAGTTTTTCTCTGTCTACTCAAAAAAATAAAGCTCACCGCTATTCGCGTTGAGCTTTGATCCTTTTACTTCAACCAACTAACGCTGTGGCTGCTGCGCCTCTGTGCTGATTTGCCATTTGATGCCGAATTTGTCCGCCAGCCGTCCGAAGAGTGTACCCCAGAACTGCTTCTCAAGCGCCATAATGACGCGGCCACCTTCCGACAAATTCGCAAATGCGCGCTGCGCTTCTTCATCTGTCTTAAATTCGAGGTTCAGGTCGTATCCATTGCTTGGTTCTGGCTGCTCATGCATCGTATCCGCAATGAAGAAGTTAACGCCTGCAGCAGTAAACGACATATGTATGATTCGATCCTTGAGCGCTTCATCGGTTCCTGGTGCTTGTCCATAGGTCATCTGATCATTGATCTGTCCACCAAGCGCCTGCACGTAGAAATTGGCCTGCGATCTAGCATCCTCGGAGTAAAAATACGGTGTCAGCTTCGCCACTTACGAATCACGTCCCTGTTCATTAGGTAGCTTACACGATCCATCTTATCAAAAGCGGTAGTAAAGACAAACATGAACGGCGTTCACAGATATAATCTCATTTCAAAGCATGAATACGTCTTCATACGGCTTCTTCCTTTGCATTCGTTACTTTCTTCGCCAACCCTCAACGGAGTTTGCCAAATAGGTATAGTTGTCCTAGCGCAAATGTACATCCCGCTACATATGATAGATTAGAAACACAAACCACTCCTCCTACAAGGAGGTGATGCATAATGACTATGCTGCTCACAGGCTGGATGCTCTACTCACTTTGGGTCGTGCTTGGCTTCATGGCACTCGATTTCCTCGTCGGTCTCTATCACGCACTTAAAACGAAAGACTTTACGCCATCGCTCATTCTCAGCTACCTGCAAGACATGCTCTATTACGTCCTCCCACTGCTGCTGCTTGCCAGCATCTCTGTTCTCGACTCGACCGGCTGGATCGTACTGACAGGCTACTATATTGGTGCCTTCGGAATCGCACTCAAATATTTGCTATCGCTCAAAAGCAAATTGTAAACGCCTTCTCCACCTGCCCTGGGCACATACCTAGGGCATTTTTTTGTTGCGCATGTGTATGAAAAAAAACCACGTCAGAGGACGTGGTTCGCTTACAGCGTAATGCTCGTGTGATCATCATGAATGAGATTACTCAATGCCATGCTCTTCGCGAATGTTGTACAAGCCTTGAATGAGCAGCTCCGCAGGGTCGCGGTTCAGCAGCAAGTGCGTAATCAGCAGATGCAGCGGGAAAGCGCAAACATTATTCCCATCGACAATACTTGGGAATCCTGCTTCAAGGACAGGTCCAAACTTCTCGTGCAGCGCGAGATCGACATGTACGGGCTCTGGAGCGAATTCTTCACGAATTAACGCTACGCATTGCGGTACGAGTACTTTGTCGACGATGAATTTCGCTTCATCCTCGCTCTTCGGCGGCGTAGGAATCCCTCTGCCACCTTCTTGCTTCATCAGTTCCACGAAGAAGGAAGCGAGCCATTCAGCTGGATCGTTGCCCGATTGGAATCGGTTGACCAGCTCACGCAGGAAGAAGCCACAGGAATAAACTTGATTCGATGCGTTCTTCACGTGATAAATGAATACAGGGCCGTACATTTCCTGTGTTACCACATGTCCTTCCACTTCGTTGTAATGCATACGCAGTGCTACAAGGCAGTTATGATGAACAGCCTTGACCAGTTCAACCAACTGCGGATCAGGTTCGGCTGTTTGATTGCCTTTAACTTCATCATTGGTCGTCTCGTTGTTCATCCTTTTCATCACCCGCTTCCATCATATCATTCGATGGATTAGCCAGTCTAGTCAGAGTCTCATTTTATCGAGCGATTCGACAAAGAAAGTTCGTTCCTACTCACGATATTTCGGCAAATTCCGGCCTTAGAGCCCATCTTCTCTGGCTGATCAGAGCTTATTGCGCTGTTACGGACGGATACTGACTGTGACGGACTCGGATGATAAGATTTTGTGTTCCTACCTATGCTAACGGACTCCAGTGACGCTAATGCTCGAATATGAAACATATTTCTTCGCTTACGGACTGAAAAGTCACTATTCGCCCAATGTATCTCGTTTCCGCACGGTTTTGAAGCAAATAAGGTTCGTGAGGTCCATTACATCTATAACGTGATCGATTTGACCAAATAAGGTCTCTCTAGTCCGTAACAATCACACTCCTCTTGTAGCGTCGCTGCCAGCTACACTAGTAGCATCACATTCGGTCGTGAAGCACACGCGCTTCGATACTTGGTATCGGGGCGGCTTTTTTACGTCCAGCTGACCATAAGGAGGAGCGTAATGACTAGGTTTGAGCTCAAATACGAGGAATGGCTGCTGCAGCAAATTGAACAAGAGGACCATCATCGGAGGCGAGAATTGTTGGAGAAAGAGCTTGGCCACGGTACGGTCGAGTTTCTGCGTTCCGTCTGGTTCCCTACGGTAGGGAATTTCGACCACCTATACCCTGAGTGGGAGGTTCGCGATTTCAACAGCGGCTACCGCTATGTTGATCTTGCCTATATGCCAGGTGGCGGCGTTAAAGGTGGGATCGAGATTAAAGGGTATGGGCCACATGCAAGAGATCTCGATGTGAAGCGATTCAAAGACTTGTGCTGGCGGCACAGCCTAATGGCGCTGGATGATTGGATCTTTCTCCCCATTGCTTACCCATCCATTAAAGAAGAACCGTGGCGCTGCCACCAGCTCGTTCTGGCGTTCGTCGGCAAATTCTTATCGATGAATGCACCATCCAAGTTGAACGCTTTTGAAGCGGAAGCGATTCGATACGCACGGCGGATACTGCGTCCGTTCACCCCCAATGAACTAGCCGAGCATCTGCGCGTAACGGACCGTCATGCTAGGCGAACACTAAAAACACTTGTTGATCTCGAAATGATTCATGTCGCGAGCGGGAAGCGAAGGTATCGTACATATGGGCTGCGAGTCGATTAGCTGGCAACCGTGAGGTACCTTTGTTGCTACTCAGATAAACGAATGGTGCTAACGGACACAGATGCCACTATTGCTGAACTATTCAATTCATTTACACGCTTACGGACTGAGAAGTCACTATTCGCCCAATTTATCTTGTTTCCGCATGGTTTTGATGCAAATAAGGTTCGTGAGGTCCGTTATGCATATAAAGTGACCAATGCGGTCAATTAAGGTCTCTATAGTCCGTTAGCGCGGGGAACGGCGTTGATATGTTCTTGCGCTAGGGACTGGAGGGGGCGCTCGAGTGTTTCTAGCGGAAGAAGCAGCGTTACTTATCTGGAAAGGTTTTTACAATTGCTTTCTAACGCAGGGATTACGAGTCTGCACAGGTGCTTCTAGTGTCAAGATCAGCGTTACTTTTCTGGCGAAGGGGCTTACGTTTGTCTTCTAGCCTACAATCGAGCGGAAAGCTGCGGCTGGCGGAATTTATCGCAACACAACAAAGCCGCGCTCGACCCGGCACGTACTTCGTGCTAAGTTGAGCGCGGCTTGCTGAGCGCCAAGGCGGGCGCAATGTAGATAAATGAGCTCCTCGCGTCCACCCGCGTCGGCTGCCCTTTACCCTCTTTTCTTGCGCGTCATGACATCGAAGATGACGGCTGCGGCGAGGACGCCGCCGCGGATCATGTACTGGTAGGAGATGCCGACGCCGAGCAGATTCATACCGCTGGACAGCGATGCCATGACGATAGCGCCGATGATGGAGCCGGTTACTTTGCCAACGCCGCCTGCTGCAGACACGCCGCCAACATAGGCTGCCGCGATCGCATCAAGCTCGAACAGCGTACCTGCTGTCGTTGTTGCCGACTGCAGGCGTGCTGTGTACAAAATGCCCGACAGCGCTGTCAGCATGCCCATCGAACCGAACACGATATACGTGATCTTCTTGACGTTAATGCCGCTCAAATGCGCTGCCTCTGGGTTACTGCCAACCGCGTAGATGTGACGCCCGAGCACTGTGTTATTCATCAAGAAGTGGTAGATCACAACTACCGCCAGCATAATGATAACTGTCCAGGAGAAGCCATTGTATCCCGCAAGAATCCAAGTGATATAAGCGATGATCGCTGATACGAACACCAGCTTGATGGCGAATATACTCTTCGACACCACTTCAAATTGATAACGCTGCTTGTTGCGGCGCTTCGCGAATTCAAAATAAATGTAGAGCAGAATAACGACTACGCCGAGAATGAGCGACAACAGCTTCAATCCGGAAACTTCCGCAAGCTCCGGCAGATAGCCATTGCCAATTGCGTTGAAATGACTATCGTCAACGTTGATCGTACCCGTCTTCTCGGTCACCTGCAGGAGCGCCCCGCGGAAAATCAACATACCTGCAAGCGAAGCGACGAACGATGGAATACCAACGGATGCGACCAGCACACCGTTAAACATGCCGATCACAACGCCAAGCACAAGAATGACTGGAATCGTTACATAGAACGGCATTCCCGCCTGCGTCATGAGAATGGCGGCAATCGCCCCCATGAAGCCGGCCGCGAAGCCGACCGACAGGTCGATGTGCCGGATAATGATGACGAGCGTCATGCCAACTGCCAGAACCGCCGTGTAGCCTGTAGCGTCCAGCAGGTTACTGATGTTGCGGGAGGACATGAACAGTCCATCCGTCATGATCGAGAATGTAAGCATAATGACGAACAAGGCGATGTACATCCCGTATTCCCGAATGTTTACTTTAAGCAGCGATTTCGCCTCATTGAACATGTTCGCCTGTGTTCCTTCCGAAGCTGGCAGCTTATGCCGCCCCCCACGAACCGACGATGTATTGGCGTTTTTGAGCGTGTTGGTCATCGATGATCCTCCTATTGCGTTGCAAATTGCATGATTTTTTCCTGATCGGCCTCTTCAATCGACAGCTCGCCCTTCATACGACCTTCCGCCATGACGTACACGCGGTCGCTCATCCCGAGCACCTCGCCAAGCTCGGACGAGATCATGATGATGCTCATCCCTTCGCTGATCAGACGGTTCATAATCGTATAAATCTCGAACTTGGCGCCAACGTCGATGCCGCGTGTCGGCTCATCCAGAATAAGCAGCTTCGGGCCAACGAACAGCCACTTGCCAAGCGATACCTTCTGCTGATTGCCGCCGCTTAGATTGCCGACGATTTGCTCGATGGACGGCGCCTTTACATACAGTGAATCCTTGTACGACTGCGCGACCTTCACTTCTTCGTTGGCGTTAATCACGCCCTTGGAGGATACGCCATGCAAGTTCGCGGCCGTAACGTTGCTCTTAATGTCTTGAATGAGGAACAGCCCGTCTCCCTTGCGATCCTCGGTCACATACGCAATGCCTGCACGAATCGCATCGCTGGTATGCCGGAACGTGGCTGGCTTGCCATTCACCGATAGTTGTCCCTGCAGTTTATAAGACTTCGGATTGCCGAAGATGCTCAGCGCAAGCTCCGTCCTTCCGGAGCCCATCAAGCCGGCGATCCCGACGATTTCTCCCTGTTTGACATGCAAGTTCACGTTCTTCACGACGGCTCTGCCGAGCTTGGAATCGTACGCCGACCAATCGCGTACTTCAAGAATCGTACTGCCGAACGACTTGTTCGCACGCTTCGGATAAATATCTTCAATCTCACGGCCAACCATGTTCTTGATGATGACGCTCTCGGATATTTCTCCTTTGGACGCATCCAGCGTACAGATCGTACGCCCATCGCGGAGCACGGTCGCCTTATCCGCGATCGAGATGACTTCCTTCAGCTTGTGCGAGATCATGATGCACGTAATGCCTTGACTCTTCAGCTCACGCAGCAGCGCGAGCAGGTTTTCACTGTCATTCTCATTGAGTGCTGCCGTCGGCTCATCGAGGATGAGCAGCTTAACATTTTTGCTAAGTGCCTTCGCGATTTCGACAAGCTGCTGCTTGCCCACGCCAAGATCTTTAATCAACGTTTCCGGATTCACATCCAGCTTCACTTTGTCGAGCATCTGCTTCGCCTGTACGATCGTCTGATTCCAATTGACCACCGCACCACGCCGCACTTCATTCCCCGCGAAAATATTCTCGTACACCGTCAGGTCCGGGAACAACGCCAGCTCCTGATAGATGATCGCGATGCCTGCCTTCACGCTGTCCGCGATTCGGCCGAACGTCTGCACCTGACCCTCGAAGACGATATCGCCCTTGTACGAGCCGTGCGGATAGACGCCGCTAAGCACCTTCATCAGCGTGGACTTGCCCGCGCCATTCTCGCCGATCAGGCAGTGAATCTCGCCTCTGGCGACCTTGAAATTAACGTCGGCGAGCGCTTTGACGCCCGTGAATTCTTTGGAGATATTGTTCATCTCTAAAATATAGTCGCTCATCGTATGCACTCCTTAGCCAAACCACGAATACAAGCGGAATAGTGATAGACGAATCTATCACTATTCCCGAACTTACTTCACGATTAATCTGTTTAATCCGAAGCTTACAGACCTTTGAATTGATCTGCTTTGTAATAGCCCGAATCGATGAGTTCTTTCTTGACATTGTCTTTATCCACTGGGATTACCGTCGTTTGCTTCGCTTTCACATCGATTTTGCCATTGTTATACGAGCCTTGCGTTTCAGGGCTTTTGCCGTCGAGGATGTCAACTGCGAGGCCCATTGCGTCTTTAACGAGCGTACGAACGTCTTTGAATACCGTCATCTGCTGTTTGCTGTCGATTACATATTGAATCGAAGCAATCTCAGCGTCTTGACCGGTTACTACGTAGCTCTTAATTGCGCTATCGGAAGCGAATACGTCTGCAATGGAGCGAGCCGTGCCGTCGTTCGGAGCGAGGATGGCAACGTCGCCTTTCATATCTGCTGCTGCAGACGTAAGATGCGTTTGCGCTTTGTTTTTCGCTTCGTTCGGATCCCAGTTCGTCGTCACTTGGCCAATGATCTTCGCGAGCTCCTCGCGCGACAGCTCTTTCTTGTCTTTCAGCGCAATCGCTTCGCTGGAGTTAGCAACTTTGAATGTGCCGTCCGCGATTTTAGGCTGCAGAACGTTCCAAGCGCCTTGGAAGAAGATGAATGCGTTGTTGTCGGATGCTGCGCCAGCGTACAGGTACAGCGGTTCGCCGGAGCCTTTTGCATGATCAACAAGGTATTGCGCTTGTGCAGCACCTACTGCAAGGCTGTCGAACGTTACGTAGTAATCCACTGCGTCCGTGTTCGTAATGAGACGGTCATACGCGATAACCGTGATGCCTTCTTTCTTCGCATCTTCCACTGCTGCTGCCGCTGCAGCGCCGTCCTGCGGGCAGATGATCAGCACTTTGATGCCTTTGTTGATCAACGTCTCTACGTTCTCTTTCTCTTTGTTGGAAGAGCCTTGGCTGAACAGAATTTCCGTCGTATATTTCGAGCCGCTCAGCGCGTCCTTGAAGCGCTGCTCATCCTGCACCCATCTTGGCTCATCCTTCGTCGGGAGCACGATACCAACGCTTACTTTGTTGTCTTTGCCGCACGCCGTTACGATTGCCGCGAATAGCATAATGACCAATACAATTGCAACTGTTTTGAAGCCCTTCTTCATCTTTCTTAACCCCTCTCGGTAATGGTCTGCATCCCTTACAGATGCAAATATAACACCCTGAACTTCCAATGAAAGCGTTATAATATAGCACTCTTTTACGACCATCTGGACATTTTTAACACGGACAGGTTCAGAGGGGGTTAATTTGCTAGGTTAGCGAGGCACAAGCGACGAAATAGCGTTCCATAGTGATATCTCTGCATAAAAAAGACAGCCGTACGCGTAGGTACGACTGTCTAATGAAACGTTGTTCGTTATGTTTAGTCTGACCAGGCGGTACAATCTCTCACGAGATTGCCCTCTATGATTGGATCCCATCCACTTCCGTCTGCTCCTTCACGTTCTTATACACGTCCGCATGCGAATGGAAGTTATCGGCGATGATCGTCTCATCGATATTGAACTTGTTTACAGCGATTGGAGAAAGCAGCACGGACGGCACCTCGATCTTGCCGTTATTCACCTTACGGTCAGCACCGGATGGCTCTCCTAAGGCAAGTCTCATCGCAAGCTCCGCCGCCTTATCCGCCAGCAGCTTGATCGGCTTGTACACCGTCATCACTTGCGTTCCTTCGACGATCCGCTGGGCAGCCGCGAGATCAGCATCCTGACCCGCAACCGGAATCTTCCCTGCTAGTCCTTGCAATTGAAGCGCCTGAACGACCCCTCCTGCCGTCGCATCATTCGCCGCGATGACGGCGTCGATGTTGTTACCGTTCGCGCTAAGCGCATCCTTCATATTCGCCAATGCATTAACAGGCGTCCAATCCTTCGTCCACTGATCGTATACGACCGTAATGTCACCTTTATCGATCAAAGGCTGCAGCACGTTGAAGACGCCTTTTTTGAATAGATGCGCGTTATTGTCCGTATCGGCTCCTCCGATATAGACGTACTTGCCCTTCGGCACTAGCGACGTGATCGCCTTCGCCTGCAGCTCTCCTACCTGCTCGTTATCGAACGAGACATATAAGTCGATGTCGGAGTTCTTCACGAGCCGGTCATAAGCAAGCACCTTAATGCCGGAGGCATGCGCCTTCTGCACAATCGCTGCGGTCGCATCGGCATTATGGGGCACAATAACAAGAATATCGACGCCTTGGGCAATCATCGTCTCCGCCTGCGAGATCTGCTTGGCATCATCGCCGTTCGCCGCCATGATCACAACCTCAGCGCCAAGCGCCTCGGCCGCGTCCTTGAACAAATCACGGTCCTTCAGCCAGCGCTCTTCGAGCAGCGTATCCATCGAGAAGCCGATTTTGATTTTTTTGTGACTCGTATCTTGCACATTGCCGCCAGCAGCATGGCTGCCATCGCTCCCACTACTCGAAGTACCACCTGAACCAGCAGTAGTTCCTGTTCCACCTTGCTCTGACGTTTCACCGCTGCTGCTGTTGCCATTGCCACTATCGCAGGCTCCTACCGCCACGCAGGACAGCATAAGCAGCAGGACGAGCACGAGCAGCCTGACCCGCTTCACGCGTTGTCTCATCCGCCTGTCTATCCCCTTCGGCCAAGCAGCGTCTTCCGATATTCAGTCGGCGAGACGTCGCACATTTTTTTGAACACCTTGCTGAAGTAATTCGGATCATGATAGCCGACCTCGAACGTAATTTTTTTCAGACTCCACTCGGGGTTGCCCATCAGCTTCTTCGCCTTCTCAATCCGGCATTCGGTTAAGAAATCGATATAGTTGACGCCTAGCTGCTCCTTGAACATTTTGCTGATATAGAAGGGGCTTAAGCCTACGCGCTTGCCGATTGTATCGAGCGAAATATCTTTATGCGAGTTGTCCATAATGAACTGCTTAATCAGCTGTATCGTATCCGGTGCCACATGATCCTGATGCTCTGCAAGCGACTGACGCATCCGATCCAGCAGCAGGCCAGACTCGGCGCGCAGCTGGCGATAATCCTGCGATTGGAACGAGAACACAGGCGTATCCGTCTCAACACCAAGCTCCAGCAATGCACGCGTTATAAGCCAGAGCAGCTCAAGCACACGCTGCTGCGCCTGCAGGAGGTCTGCACCCTCGTGCTCATAGCGCCGAATGAATTCCGTCACCTCCGCATTCACCTGGTCCCACTGTCCAAGGCGAATGAGCTCGAACAGCTGCTTCTCCAGCTGCTTCGCTGGATAACCATCACTCGTAACACCCAGCACTGGCGTATCGGCGAAGAAGCGGAATTTCACGGGTACGGTCGTGTCCATAGACGCGACCAGCGCCTCCTGGTAGGACTGCCGAATCTGTTCTAGCGATTCGCACACGTTGCCGATGCCGACGAACCAGCCGGAGCCGGCATCCGCCTTCGCAGCAGCGAGCAGCTCGCGAGCGATGGACCCAGCCTGTGCACGGAACGACTGGCTCGGATCGCGGAACGCGATGATCGGAATTTGCCGTCCATACAGGGCGCCGACCCAACCATTTTTCATCGAACGCACCTTGTCCTTAACGACCGTATAAAGTGACTCCGATCCCGGCGGCAGCAGAACCGTCATCGCAAACTTATCGTTGTTCGTCCCAACGCCAAGCAGCCCAACCAGCTCGTCCAAATGCACCTCGTGCACATGATCGAACAGCAGCTGCGTTACGATATCAGTCTCGACGATCGGCAGCACCTTGTTCAGCGTATCACGATGAAGCAGGCTCGTCTGTGCACTCCTGCGCTCCTCCTCGATCTGCGCCAGCGCTTTCGCAACCGTCGCTACAATCTCGCTTGCCTTGCTCGGCTTCAGCAGGTAATCCTTGACCCCCAGCTTGATCGCCTTCCGCGCATATTCGAATGTATCGTAAGCCGTCACCATAATGAATTTCATATCCGGATAATCGGTCGACAGATGCTCAATCGCCTCAATCCCGTTCATACCCGGCATCTTAATATCCATCAACACCAGATCAGGCTGGAACTGCTCGGCGATTTCGATCGCCATCATGCCATTCTTCGCCTGTCGAATGTCGAGATCAGGAATCCCCTTCAGCAAAATCGCCTGCAAACCTTCCCGCTCAATCTGCTCATCATCTACGATCAGGAGCTTCGTCATCCTTCACCGATCCTTTCGTCTTCGGAATCGTCAATATTACCTTTGTGCCGTGCCCCAGCTCGCTCTTAATATCTATGACGTCATCTTGTCCGACAAAAATACGCAGACGCTTCACCACGTTGCTGAACCCTATCCCTGTCGAGTGCCCTTCCGTCTCGAAATTATCCTCGTCGAGAATTTGCCGAATCTTAACCTCCGACATGCCGGGACCGTCGTCCTCGATCTCAATCGTGACCCGCTCCCCGCTGTCTATCACGCGAAACGTGATCTTACCGCCATCCTCTCGCGGCTCCACCGCGTGAATGACAGCATTCTCAACAATCGGCTGCAAGGTCAAGCCAGGCAGTTGAATCGACAGACAGCTCTCATCAATCTCTAGATTGAATTGCAGCCGTTCGGTGAACCTAGCTTTCTGAATTTCGATATACTGACCAAGTACTTTGACCTCATCCTTAAGCATCATCGTTCGATCGAGCCGCTTCAAGTTATATCTAAGCAACCCCGCGACGCTGGCGAGAAGATCGCTCGTCTCTTCTGACCCTTCGAGATAGGCTTTCTTCGATAACATATCAAGCGTATTGAATAAGAAGTGCGGATTAATCTGGCTCTGCAGACTCCGCAGCTGACTCTCGCGCAGCAGCAGCTTGTTCTGCTGCAGCTCATTCTCGAGCTGGGCTTTCTGCTGAATCTCGGAGATCAGATTGTTGATGTTGATGCGCATCCGTTCGAACATTTTGGCAAGGAACGAAATTTCGTCATTCGATGATACCTCGACCTGCAGATCGAAGCGTCCTCGCGATAGTTCTCTTGCTGCCTGCGTCAACTTGAGTATCGGCCTCGTAATACTCGAAGAGAACCAGTAAGTGAAGAGCAGCAGCATGAATGTAATCGTCAGCATGAGCCAAATGCCAAGCTTCTTCAGCTCCGTCGATTGGTTGATCATATCGCGGTAAAACCGATCATACGTCTTCAAATCATCATCGAGCAGCGTAAGCGTCGTCTCCGATATGTATTTGGATATACGCGTCGCCTCGGAGAACGCTTTATCGGAATCCTCCGACTCTTTCTCCGATTGGAACAAGAGCGAGCGATCGGTCGTCTCGATTAAACTGTCGATTAGATTCATATAATTCGTCAACGCAAAGTCGCTTTCCTCGCTGCGCAAATCAAGCATCGCAATTCGTGCCTTCCGCAGGCGCACTTTGCTCGCATCGATCTGGGCTAGATTGACCTCCGTGGGCGTGAGCAAGTAGTTGTACAGCGACGTTATCGTCTGCTGACTGGCGTTCGTCACTTCGTTCATGCTCAAGTAGCGCTGCAGGATTTCATTATATTGATCCATCGTCTTCTGATTATAGTAAGTAAGCGTAATCCAAATGGCAGCCATAATAGACAAAACAACACCGGCGAGAATCCATATTTTCTTCTGAATGCTGTTCATGGCCGCTCCGCCCGCTTGAGCATCCGAATGTCCGTCAAATAACCTTCCGTATTCAGCGGCACTGTTGTCCCACCTAGCCATTGGATCATCCGATCAACGCTTATGCGTCCCATATCCTCAGGCGACTGCTCGATCATGCCGTCTAGATTACCGGACTCCAGCAGCGACATCGCATCTTGGCTGTCATCGAAGGAATAAATAAAATAAGGCCCTACCCTTGCTCGTCGGCCGATCTCCTGCACCATCGCGCCGGCAAGATTCGCGTTAACGGCAATAAACGCATCTACGGTCGGAAGCTCGTTCATTGCATTTTGCGTCGTGGCAATGACCTGCTCCTTCGTGTCTTCGGTCTCTGCATATTTCGTATAGATGTTCGGATGATTCTTGAGAATATCGTCAATGCCTTTCAATCTCTGCTGCTGATAATACTCATTGCGGCTGTCGCCCATTAATATGACTTTGCCGGAGTCACCCATATCCGTGAGCAGCTGATTAGCGATCATCTGTCCAGCCAGATACTGATTAGAACCGACATACGTTCGCCTTAAGCTGTCTACCATCGGGACATCATTGGCTACCGTGATGATCGGAATACCGTTGAAGGCCGCTTTGATCTTCGTCAGGTTCTTGAATTCGTCTGAATCCAGCCCTTGAACAATAATACCGTCAACCTTCGAGTCGATGGCGATCTCGATTTTTTTCAAAAAATCCTCTTCGTTCTTGTCGTAGCTTCCCCATACCTCAATGCTCGCTCCATCCTTCTCTGCTTCCTCCTGTGCACCTTGGCTGACTTTATTCCAGAATGGCGTCTCCAGCTCCTGCGTAATCAGGACAAGACGATATTCCGGTTGATCGGAAACAGGGGTGCGCGGCGGCAGCTTGACCTCAGAACGGAATACTTTGCCCGCGGACAACGACGTAAAATAAATAAGAATGATGCATATCAAACCGAGTATAGCGACGATCGATTTACGCAAGGGGTCAATCTCCGTTTCCATGTAAGGTGAGTAATAACCAGCGTATACCAAGTAAGCGCATTCATCAAGATGTGGTTTAACGTTAACATTCAAGGTGATTCGGCTGACGTCATCCTCTTAGCGGTACAGCGTCTTTCATTCCGAAGAACTATAAGCTCACATATAAGCAAAAGAAAAAAAGCTGACTCGCTCAGCATCACTGTAATTGCGATAGTGAACGAATCAGCTTTTTAGGGCGTGTCTGAAAACGCTGAACGGAGCAGATCTAGTCGAATTTTCGTTCCAGGCAAGGCGCTTTTTTGCAGGCGTACCGGAGGTACGTCAAGGAAATGCAACGCAGCATGGGGCGAAAAGGCGGCAAGAGATGCCCTTGAACGGTTTTCAGACACGCCCTAGGTCGTTTGTTTCAGTAATCCTTGCACAATGACATCGAATCCCCAGCGGAATCGCACCTTGCCGTTGTCTGGATGTCCTCCGGTCAGAAACTCGTCCCGCATGGCGGTGAGCATCGGATATTGCCGAGGATCAAGCTTCTCGTAAGAAGCCGTTAACGATTGCAACGTCGTTCCTTGTTGATCTCGCGACGCCTGCTCGAAAGCGACCGAAGACGCGTACAGCAGCACCATGTCCGCGCCCCAAGCGGCGGCGGCAGAGCGGATGCCTCCTTCATGCAATCGACCTAGCACGTACTCCGTTAACGCTAGCGAATGAGGACCGTTCGGCATGGTGGACATGGCGAGAGAAGCGATGCCTGGCGTCTCGTGGAGCACTTGAACGTAAGAAAATAATGCTTCGAACAGGTTGTCCGACCAGCTGCCTGCCGAAGGGTCTGGAAGCTGTACTTGCGCTAAGCTGTAATCCAGCACATAGGCGCTGAGCTCCTGCACATTCGTTACATACACGTATAACGAGGATGCACCTGTATCGAGTGCTTTGGCAATTCGGCGCATGCTAAGACCGTCTGCCCCTTCCTGCTTCAGCAGCTCCAGGGCGGTCTTCACAATAATTTCTCTGCTAAGCGGTTCCTTAGCGGGCCGCGAACGGCGGCTAACAATCGTACGGTTTGAGTTGTCCATACAACACTTATATCATGTTTGGCATCGGTTCGTAAATGTAAGAGAAGCGTCGCTTGTAACGCTTCAATTATACGTTTGATTGCTGGGCAAACTCTTGGTAGATCTGATCGAACTGCTCCTTTAACCGCTGGGCAGCGTTGGCGCCGAATATTAACTCCAGGTTGTCTCGAGACTGTCTAGCTGATTCAGACGAATAACGATACATGCTTGGCTCGTATTGTGCAATTGCCTGATCGAGATCACTGCCATGACGGATGATCGCAAGCGCCAGCTCCGCGGCATCCTGCATCGCCATGTTCACGCCCTCTCCGGCAAAAGGGGACATCAAATGCGCTGCATCCCCGATCAGCGTGACGCCTGAACGACGTTCCCACTGGTGGCCAACAGGCAGCATATAGACGCGTCTGCCGACTAACTTATCGCTCGCATAGCGAATGTACTTCTGAAGCGATGGATCCCAATCTTCGAAGAGGCTCAGCAGCTGCTGCTTCGCCACTTCCGGGCTATTGAGATCGATACCGCAAGTATCAAGCCAATCGCGCTCCGCCTTGAAGCAAAGGTACACTTTGAGCGATCCATTCCCGTTCAGTTGACCCATGATCGCTTTCTCGTCCGATAAGGCGAACATTTTGCCACGAGCATTCAGCGCCATAAGATCAGGATGCGCATTCGCCACATCGGGAATGTTCAGCTCAATCATTGTGATGCCGGCATAAGCCGCGTTAACATCTGTCAGCAGCGGACGGACATGCGAGAAGGCCCCGTCTGCACCAACGACCAGATCCACAATATCGGTAAAACCATTCTCGAATCGCAGCTCGTGCTGTCCATTACCCAGCGGCACAGCCTCGGTCAATTTATAACCATACCGAATGACATTCGGGTTCAAAGCTTCGAGCAGCATCCCGCAGAGGACGCCGCGATCAATCTCGGGACGAGCGCCATGTGCATCTCCTTCGGCTGCTTCATCCATGTAGAGCTTGCCCGTCTTATCGAATAGACGGAAGTCTTCTCCTTCATAGCGGGCCAACGATTGAAACCTCTCATAGAGACCCGCTTCCTTCAATGCGACTTGACCCGATTCCTCATGAATATCGAGTGACCCGCCGCGTTCCCGATTCGTGTCATGCAGCTCGCGTTCGTAAATAACTGCCTCAATCCCGTTCTTCTGCAAAATCATTGCAAGCGTCAGTCCGCCCGGACCCCCGCCGATAATGGCGATTCGTTGTTTACGTTGGGCTTGTGTTTGTTGTGCCGATGCTGTCATATTCTAATCCGCTCCTTTAATGTGCGATTCGATTATCTACTGTCTTGGTTTTGATTATACGTTAACGAACATCGTTCGTAAAGAACAGTGTTCGTTAAGTTTCTGGAAAAGCACGCCCATGTTATGGCGTGCTTCATAAGGATTACGTGCGGCGCATATAAGCGCGAACGGTAAGAGGAGCGAAGATCGCTACGATAACAGCTGCTCCAATAAGGGTTATACCAAGATCCGAGCCGATTGTAGCCGAGTTCGTCAAATCTCGAACAGCGGTAATAAGATGCGAGACCGGATTGATTTTGGCAAACCATTGCAGCCAGTTCGGCATCGTATCGACGGAAACGAATGCGTTGGACAGGAATGTCAGCGGGAACAGAACAAGCATCGAGATGCCTTGTACGCTGGACGCCGTACGTGCGATAACACCAAAAAATGCGAAGATCCAGCTAAGTGCCCACGAGCACGCAATAACAATAAGGGCTGCAAGCGCGACATAACCAAGGCCGCCTTCCGGACGGTAGCCCATGATGTAGCCCATCGAGAACGTCAGAACCGTCGCAATCGTATAACGGACCGTATCTGCAAGCAGCGCTCCTGCGAGTGGTGCTATACGTGCGGTTGGCAGCGACTTGAATCGGTCGAACACGCCTTTGTCCATGTCTTCGCGAAGCTGGGTACCTGTTACGACAGAGGTCGTAATGACGGTCTGAACCAATATCCCTGGAATAATGACCGGCAAGTAGCTCTGTACGTCACCTGCGATTGCTCCACCGAAGATGTACGTGAACATGAGCGTGAAAATAATGGGCTGCAGCGTCACGTCGAATAGCTGCTCCGGCGTCCGTTTGATTTTGAGCAGGCCACGATAGGCCATCGTTAATGAGTTGCGTATCGTCTGCGAGAAGCTCGTGCGATTTTTCAGTTGCTGCGTTGCTGCTGTTGTTGTTCTCATCCTCTTACCCCCACTGCTTTCTTATTCGATTGTTCCGATGCCGACTGCTCCTGTGCGTCCTCTCTTGCACCCTGTCCTGTAATGGTCAGGAACACCTCGTCAAGTGTCGGCTTCTGTACGCTCATCTCAGCCAGATGAATGCCCTCAGCGCGTAGTGCGATGAGCAGGTCCGTCACAAGATCCGCATCCTTCATCGGCGCTGTAATCTTCGCCGCTTCCGAGGATACACTCGTCTGAACCTGAAGCACCTTCTCAATGAGGCGGCGAGTTTGAACGATATCCTTAGCATCCTGCAGACGCAGGTGAAGCGAGGACGTACCAACGGAAGCCTTCAGTTCATCTACCGTACCTTCCGCGACAACGTGGCCAAGGTCGATAACGGCAACCCGGTCAGCCAACTGGTCCGCCTCGTCGAGGTATTGCGTTGTCAGCAGCACCGTCGAGCCCGTCTTCACAAGGCGGCGAATCGTCTCCCACATTTGCGTCCGCGTACGCGGGTCCAAACCTGTCGTTGGCTCATCGAGGAAAATAAGCGGCGGCTGCGCAATCAAGCTCGCTGCCAAGTCCAGTCTGCGGCGCATGCCGCCGGAGAAGTTCTTCAGCGGACGCTTCGCCGCTTCCGTCAGGCCGAATTCCTCCAGCAGGTCCGCTGCCTTCTTCTTCGCCTCTGCACGCCCAAGTCCAAGCAGCCTTGAGAAAATCACGAGATTCTCCGTTGCGCTCAGCGACTCATCGACCGATGCATACTGTCCCGTTACACCAATCAATTGACGCACGACTTGCGACTCCTTCACCACATCACGGCCAAAAATTCGCGCCGATCCCGCGTCCGGTCGCAGCAGCGTCGCCAACATGCGAATCGTTGTTGTTTTGCCAGCGCCGTTTGGCCCAAGCACGCCGTAGATTGTACCGGCTTTGACGTTCAAATTTACACCATCTACCGCTTTATTGTCCCCGAATACTTTCACCAAGCCGCTCGCTTCAACAGCCCAATCGCCGTTGTTCGGCTCATAGATCCGATTGCTCTTACTCATTTCGAATTCCTCCATCCGTTTGCTCAACTCGTTTATAGTGCTATCTTAGCGAGCGTATATAAACTGAATTTAAACAAAGATATACTAAAGATGAAATGTGTTAAAAACCATATTCGAACGGTATTGTCTGTACGACTAGGTGTAGGTCGATGTGCGTCGACGTTGTTCCTCGGTACGGTTTCGTGAGGTCGGGCTGATGCGCGGATCTCTGAATTCTGCTTTTCACACAGCTCTCAACGATCATTGTCCGATCACATGATGGCTTAACGGATGCTGCAGTGGCTATTTGGGCTAAAAGCAGTCATTCTGCGCGCTAACGGTTGTATGTGAGGCTAAACGGTCGAAAACGCTCCAGAGCGTGGATTCTAGCGTAAATAAGCTCAGCTGCAACCGTTCAAGATGTGCCACGTCGATTATGAGCCGAATAAGCGCAGCTGCAACCGTAAGCCGGTGCTTAACTAAACGCAAAAAGATCGCCCCACCCTGCTTAGTTAGCAGAATGGGGCGATCTTTTCTATAACAAGTGATTAATCGTGGAAGTTCGTGCCGTCCGTTACGGCCTTCACATAACCTGTGCGAACGACAAAGTCGCCGAAGTGCTCGCCTTTGTCACGTTCTACCGCAAAGTGATTGATGATTGGCTTGAGCGTCTCGATAATCTCGTCTTCTGCGATGTTCTCGCGGTACAGCTTGCTCAGACGATCACCGGAGAAGCCAGCGCCCATGTATATGTTGTAGCGGCCTTGTGCCTTACCGATAAACGCGATCTCGCCAAGTGCAGGACGCGCGCAGCCGTTCGGGCAGCCCGTCATACGGATGTTGATTTCTTCATCACGCAGGCCAGCTTCCTCGAGAATCGGCTCGAGCTTGTCGATCAGCGTTGGCAGGTAGCGCTCAGCCTCAGCCATCGCCAGACCGCAAGTCGGAAGCGCGACGCACGACAGCGCGCTGCGGCGAAGTGCCGAATAGTTGCCGCCTTCTTCAACACCGTGCTCTTTGAGCAGTGCAGCAATCTTCGTTTTCTTCTGGCTCGTCACGTTAGCAATAACCAGGTTCTGGTTCGCCGTCAGACGGAAATCGCCCGTATGGATCTTCGCGATTTCGCGCAGCGCTGTTCTCAGCTTGATGCCCGCCGTATCAACGACGCGGCCGCCTTGTACATACAGCGTCAAATTCCATTTGCCGCCTACGCCTTTAACCCAGCCGTAGCGGTCGCCTGTGTTGTCGAAGCTGAACTCGCGTGCTGGCTGAAGCTCCCAGCCAAGGCGGTCATGCAGCTCGTCAACGAACCAGTCGAGACCGTGACGGTCGATCGTATATTTGAAGCGCGCGTTCTTACGAACGGAACGGTTGCCATAGTCGCGTTGGATCATTACTGTTTTCTCTGCAACATCGAGAATTTGATCCGGCGTTACGAAGCCGATAACCTTCGCAAGCTGCGGATACGTTGCTGTATCGCCATGCGTCATGCCCATGCCGCCGCCTACGCTTACGTTGAAGCCAACAAGCTTGTCGTTCTCGACGATTGCGATGTAGCCAAGGTCTTGCGAGTAAACGTCTACATCATTCATAGGCGGTACTGCAATACCGATCTTGAACTTACGCGGCAGATAAACCTTGCCGTAGATCGGCTCAACTTCCTCTTCGCCGCTCTCTACTTTCTCGCCGTCGAGCCAAATCTCGTGGTATGCAGGCGTCTTCGGCGCCAGATGCGACGTCAGCTTCTGGGACCAGCCGAACACTTCGCTATGGATGTCGGATTGGTACGGATTCGGGTTACACATAACGTTACGGCTTACGTCGCCGCAAGCTGCCAGCGTCGTGAGCAGCGCTTGATTGATTTCTTGAATGGTGTCTTTCAGATTCCATTTCAGTACGCCGTGCAGCTGGAACGCTTGACGCGTCGTCAGCTTCAGGCTGCCTGTGCCGTATTTGTCAGCGAGTTCGTCCATAAGAAGCCATTGTGCCGGCGTCGACAGACCACCTGGCGTAACGACGCGAAGCATGAATTGATAGTATGGCTCAAGCTTCTGCTTCTGACGCTCGTTGCGATGGTCACGATCGTCCTGCATGTAGCTGCCATGGAATTTCAACAGACGGTTGTCCAGCTCTGGCAGACCACCCGTGATGCGGTTCGAGAGCGATTCCGTCAGCGATCCGCGCAGGTAGTTGCTCTCGAGCTTAAGTTCTTCAACGTCGCTCGGCTTGCCGCCAATAGGCTGTACCTTAACTTTTTTACTCATTGCCATTAGCTCCTTTGCCCCCATGATGGGTCCATGCTCTTGCGTAACACGTTTCTATCGATATGCGCTCTATCCCCAGCGCTTAATATACGTCGCGTTGATAACGGCCTTGCTCTTGCAGCGCCGATACGTATGCAGCCGCTTCGTCAGCGGATTTACCGCCATGTTGTTCGATGATCGACAGAAGAGCCTTGTGCACATCATGTGCCATATGCTTCTCGTCGCCGCACACATAAACATGAGCACCGTTCTCGAGCCATTGATACAGTTGTGCGCCATTCTCCAGCATCCGCTGCTGTACGTACACTTTCTCTTTCGAATCACGGGAGAACGCAACGTCCAGCTTCGTCAGAACGCCGTCTTTCAGCATGCGCTGCCAGTCCGTCTGATACAGGAAGTCTGTTACGAAATGGCGGTCGCCGTAGAACAACCACGTTTGGCCTTGTGCGCCCGACTCTTCACGATCTTCAAGGAATGCACGGAAAGGTGCTACGCCTGTACCTGGGCCGACCATGATAACTGGCGTATCCGGATTAACCGGCGGCTTGAAGTTCGGGTTCTGCTGAATGAAGATCGGCAGCTTATCGCCTGGCTGGAGACGCTCGGACGTATATACGGAGCATACACCTTTGCGCTCGCGGCCATGCGCTTCGTACTCGACCTTGCGAATCGTCAGATGCACTTCTTCTGGATGTGCTTCCACGCTGCTCGCGATAGAATACAGGCGTGGTGGCAGCTTGCGAAGCAGGTTCGCGATGTCAGCAGCCTTCAGCGTCCATGGTGCAAAGTCGCGCAGCAGATCGAGCAGGTCGCGGCCGTTCATGTAAGCTTTGAGTTCTTCTTTATTGTTAACCAGCTCTGCGAGTTTGCTGTTACCCGAGAAGGCAACGGCTTTCTCCAGCAGCGGCTTCGTCAATACTGTAATTTCAAAGTGATGCAGCAGCGCCGAACGGAGCGACGACGTTTCGCCTGCTTTGCCCGTTACAACTGCTTCGTCTGCGTTGAATTTCAGTTCTGCGATGATATCGTCAACGAGCGCTGGATCGTTCTGCGGGTAAACGCCTACAGCGTCACCTGGCGCATACGTCAAGCCCGAGCCTTCGAGCGACAGCTCGAGGTGGCGTGTCTCGCGATCCGAACCTCTGCCGTTCAGGTTGAGGTTGTCGAGCACTTCCGCCATGAACGGATTTGCACGTGTATATTCCGATTCAACAGCAGCTGTTGGTGCAGCCGCCGATGCCGTACCGGATGCAGCTGGTGCAGCGGATGCTGCAGCAGCGCTTACTGCGCCCTCAACAGCTGAGAGCCAGCCAGCAGCTGCGTCTTCGAAATCAACGTCGCAGTCAACACGATCAACGATGCGCTCAGCGCCGAGTTCAGCAAGTCTCACGTCGAAGTCTTGGCCTGTTTTGCAGAAGAACTCATACGAAGTATCCCCAAGCGCAAGAACAGCGAATTTCGTACCTTCGAGCTTCGGCGCACGTTTGCCGAGCAGGAATTCGTGGAACGTGAGCGCGTTATCTGGTGGATCTCCTTCACCGTGCGTGCTCGCTACGATGAACAGGTAAGGTACTTCTTTAAGCTTGTTCGTTTTATATTGGTTCATCGCCGAAAGCGTTACGTCAAAGCCTTGACCTTTCAGCTTCTCAGCCAGACGTCCAGCCAGACGCTGCGAGTTGCCCGTCTGCGATCCGAACAGGATCGTCGCTTCACGAGGCAATTGCGGGGCTGCTGGTGCTTCCACGACTGCAGCAGGTGCTTCGAATGCTACAGCAGAAGCAATTTGAGCTGCTGCGCCGCCAGCATTGCCAGCACGATAAAATGTTAGAAATCCGCTTAACCAGTTAATTTGAGCTTCCGTCAGTGTTGGGAGCAGCTTATTGATTAGTTCCGCTTGCTCACTCGTAAACGGGCTGTTCGTCACTTGAAGTTGCAACAACATCCACCTCACATCAATCTTTAAAATCCGACTACGTTACTGTGTTTTGACCTTATCTTCATAGTAACCTAGTCTCACGCTAGGTTCAATCCATTCGTCGATATTTGTCTATAAACAATCTTATTAGATTTATTATTTTTAATTATAAATGAAGTATTCTACCGGCCCAAACCGGGTTTTCTACCCACCCAATCCGAGAGTTCTACCCACCCAAACCCTCCCTGCTAGGGAGGGCCCCGGGGTTTCAGCTTATGCTCCCGATGTGGTTTCCTTACGGAAACCTTTACCCCTGGACCCCGGAAAGTTGCTGTGGGATGGACAGTGGCGATGGTGAGTTACTGCGTGGTGGGAGTCGTGTGCCCTATGGGGCACAACTTTCGTTCGAGCGTAAATATGTAGAAGTCCCGGAACAACAAAGCCCCACCTGCCTGTGGCAAGTGGGGCTGCATTCTTTATATATTTACTTGGCGAAGCTATGATGGCCAATTGTAGCAACGACATCGAGCGAGGACCAGAATGATCCGCTTGTGACATCAGGGTTGAAGAAGTAGACGGCGTCTTCAACGTTATTTTTCCCATTCAGGGCGTCCTTAGCGGCGCGCAGTGCGCTTGCCTTCGGCTCGACTTTGTCGAGTGTGCCGTCATGGGCCGGCGGGAACTGCTTGCCGGAGTAGATAACGTCGTGAATCGTGTTCGGGAAACGTCCACTCTTCACGCGATTAAGAATCACGTTCGCTACAGCAAGCTGACCTTCATAAGATTCGTACCCCGCTTCGATCGTCGTAATCTTCGCGAGCAGAATCAAGTCCGCCTTCGTGTAAGACGCTGCGGGTTGGTCCCAGAACGATGGAAGCACGACACGAAGCTTCGTACCTTCCTTAATCGTCGACTTGCCGGACAAACCATTGCGGTTCAACAGCGAAGCCTTGCTGATCTCATTATCCTTAGCGGCTTGTTCAATCGTATACGTATCCGTAATAACAGCAGGCTGTACCGATGCAATCGCAACCACATTGCTGTTCGTATTGTATTGCAGCTGCGCGTGCAGCACTTCAGCAAGTGTACGGATCGGCACATAGAGTCTGCCATCCTCCGTAAAAGGAAGCGCATCCATACGATAACGCACATCGTTGAAATATACGACCGGCACTCCGTTACCGAACACAATCGTATCGTTCAATGCAGTCTCAATCGTCAGCTCTTCATTGTCACTGTCCCAGCTGACACTAGCGCCGAGCAGCGTCGCAATGCGTCCTGCAGGTACGTACATCCGATCATCCTGAACCCGGATCGGATTGCCGAGCTGCACTTCTTTGCCATTGAGCCATATCGATGTATCCGCAGTCGCCGTTGATTGGGCTGCGAACGCGAGTGATTGTGGGCCGGCAATGCTCAATATCAACATCGCAAGTGCTACTATGAAAGTTATTTTATGTTTAATCTTGATTCCTCTGATCATGTGTACCTCCCAGCTCAGATATGAGGGTTAAGGCTTCCACTCTCTTTCGGGCTAGGCAAATTGTACCATGGTTTTCGTCCAAGGCGGCATTAAGCTTTTCACAGAATTCACCTCGGAATGATTTTCCCCCCGTGTTTTCGGGCAAAATAACAACGAGGCCCTCTCGAAATAGATAGCCTCGTTTCCCTAAATTATGAGAGTTCTCTCAGAAGATTTTCATTTATTGCAGATAACTTGCAAGCGCTGGATAGTCAATATTTAAGCTTACTTTCAGCTTTCACGGGCACCCGTATTGTTAAGCGCTAATGTTGTCACATCCGTATCGGATGCCGAGTATGTCTTCACAATCGGATAGCATGATTCGCTGCACGGGTCAAAAGTATCAGCGTGCCAATTAAGTAGGTACTGAGTCCTATATCGAAAATGACGCATGTGATCCATCTATATTTTCTTCAATTCGTGAAGCCATAGTTCTGGCGGTCTGCTTAAACGACTTTCCGGCCTATAGTATCGTTGTACAATGTGGTGCAAGGACCTCGTCTTAAAGCCGAGACGTTCGTAAAGCTTCTGCGCTGGATTGCCTTTGACAACCCACAGTTCTACCGTTGATTCACCTCGGCGCATGATCTCGTTAACGAGGAACGACACCATTGCACCGCCATAACCTCTAGCTTGCCGATCTGGCCGCACCGCCACATGACGAATATCCGGGCCATCAATGACACCTACTGCCACGATCTCGCCGTCTGACAGCATCACAAACCGATTATTGCGATCCTCTGCGAAGCTGATACGTTCCCACTCTTCAGGCTCGTAATAAAAAGTTGGCATGATGCCCACGCACTCCCGCATGAGATAGAAAGCAAACTCGCTTACATAGTGGCAAGTGAGGTAATCCTCATCTTCATATTGTCGAATCGTAAACGAGGACCCTGGCAATGGCTCTCCTTCACGCTCCATTAGATAAGAGGAATGAACCACATAATAGCCATGCTTGTACAGAAATTGCAGCGTGTCGGAATCGCCATCGATACATAGGCCAGAAGAACGTTCGACTGCTTCACTGCTCGCCAACAGTTGATGCGCTTTCTCCATCAGCCTCGTGCCGATGCCTGTTCTTCTGTAGGGTGGACTGACGTAAACCGTTGTGCCCGTCCCTCGTTTGAGTCCGCTCAACGACAGGAATCCCGCCATTACGCCTCCATAACGAGCAACATGCAAGCCTTCTGGGTAGTTCCGTTCATTTTGTTCAAAAATATCGCGGAAGTGTTTATCCTCTCGCAGCATTTCATGAGCAGCCGCTCTATCACGTTCAGGGTTGTAAGCTTCAATCAACAGATTGTCCATTGATAGGTTCCCTTTCGATTGGATTAGACATGACAAGAAGCAATAGATTACCATAAACAAACAGAGGCGAACACCCTCTATCAGGGCGTTCGCCATCTAATTGTATAGAACTAGGATTTGCTCAACTCATCATGCAGTGCACGGTCGATCATGCGGATGCCGAATACGCCGCCGACGATACCGCCGTTCGCCGATACGAACTTCACTTCCACTTGCTCAGCGCCGCTGATCAGCTCGCTAGGGATATCGTAAAGAACGTCGAACAGCTTCTCGCGATGCTCAGCTTCGAGACGCTGACGTCCAATCGCTTGGCCGTTTACGAGGATGTCGAACTCGCGCTCCACGCGTCCATTTTCCCGATGAACCGCACCGTCGCTGCCGAAGTAAGTCACTTGCAGCGCATGTGTCTTGTCAGCCTGTACCTTCATCCGGTAGCTGAAGAAGCCGTCCGGCTCAGCCACGCGATAGCCTTCATGGGCATGCGCGGAGTAGCCAGAATCCGAATGGTGTGACTGACCGTTGTGCTCAACCTCGGACTGCTGCTCATGCGGCTTCACAACGTCGATCGTGATGGCATGCAGGTATTCGCGCTCCGCCTTCTCTTCATCAACATAGTTGACGTACTGCTCTTTGTTCATCAATGTCCAGTAGATCGTGTAACGCTGATGATGCAGCTGGAAGAATGGAATGAGCGTAATGCGCTGCTCGCCTGGTTCGCCCACTGGATCGGTGATGAACGTCAATGGAGTGCCTTCAACCGGCTTGATCCACGACTTCAGGTCTGTCTCGTCCGTCACAAGAACGGGAACTTGAATGATTGGATGATGGTGCAGCTTCAGGTGGTTATCGATAATATCGCACTCTGGGAAATTCTCTGTGCCAAGCGCACCTGCCAGAACGATCGGGCCGTACATGAAGCCAACTTTCTTCTCGTCGTCCTTCGCACGATGGACATGCAGATCCATCGGCAGCGTCACTTCGATCGAATCGCCCGTGTTCCAGCTGCGGTCGATTTCAAGATAACCGTTCGTCGAACTGGAGAATGTGTCCGTGCCGTTGACGACAGCCGTCACTGCACCTGCTACCCAGTAAGGGACGCGAATGCGGAGCTTGAAGCTTGCATTGTCTGCTTGCTCGATAACGACTTTCGTTGAGTTTGTCGTAGGGAATTCCGTATGCTGCTTGATGACCACATTGCGATCTTCCAGCACCGCTCTGGAACCGATGAACAGATTGACGTATACCGCTTCTTTATCCGAGTAATAAATATCGCGCGGATAAAGCGCTGGATTCTCCATGCCCGTACCTGTGCAGCACCAGAACGAATGGTCATGCGTGCCGTACACTTTGAAATGGCCCGGCTCAGTAGAGATGAAGTACATTTTCGCACCTGTCTCAGGATCTTGCGATGCGAGAATATGGTTGTAGAGCGCGCGCTCGTAGAAATCCATATATTCGGCTTTCGGCGTCCAACGGAACAGAAGGCGCGTCAGCTTCAGCATGTTGTACGTGTTGCACGTCTCCGCTGTCTCTACGCCAAGCTTCTCGGTGTTCTTCGCACGGAAATGTTCGAAAATACTGTTACCGCCGATAATGTACGAGCGGTTGTTCGTGACTTCATCCCAGAAATACTCCGCCATTCTCCGGTATTTCTCTTCGCCTGTAATGTCATACAGCTTCGCTGCGCCGATGACTTTAGGGATTTGCGTATTGGCATGCTTACCTTCCAGCTCGTCGACACCGTTGGAGAGCGGCTCAAGAATCGCTTCATGGCAGAAACGGATGGCCAAATCGAGATAGTCTTTGTTGCCCGTAATGGTATAAAGGTCGGCCATCGCTTCATTCATGCCGCCATGCTCGCAGATGAGCATGCGTTGGAACAGCTCGTCCGACAGATTGTCGGAACCCCTCTTGGCCCAATCCGACAGCTTCACAACAACTTGCAGCGCCTTCTCATTACCCGTCAGCTTGTAGGCATCGATCAGACCTGCGTAAATCTTGTGAATGCTGTACCATGGAACCCATGAACCGCCCAGACCAAAGTTATGAACCTCGAAGTCCCCATTGCCGAAGAACACATTATCGAAGCACTGCCTTGGGAAGCCGCTTACATAACCGTCCGGATCATGCGACTGCACGTGAGCCAGCTCATCAACCGTGTAGTTCAGCTTAGCGAGAATCACTTCATCGCCCGTTACCGCATACATCGCAGCAGCTGCCGACAGGAAGTGTCCAACGGAGTGGCCCGCGATTGCTGTCGACTCCCAGCCGCCGTAACGTTCATTTTTCGGTTGAAGGCCAGCAGCCTCGTAGCAAGGCGCCATGAGACGATCCACATCATGCGTGATCAAGTAGCTCTTGCCCATTTCTTGCGATGCTTGGAATATACCATCAAGGAGTGTTGTTCTCGTCATGTCTATATCGCTCCAATATATACGATTTGATTATTTACGAGTATAAGTTTATCCTTTAGTCTAGCGATATTCTACGAATGAACCAAACGATTTCTTATAATATTTCACACAACTGCGCAGGTGATTTATCGATGAGCAAAATCCTATTCGAGCTCCCTCCTCTACCTTATTACATAACAATTGGACGCAACGAATACATAAAAGGCGAACAGCATCCGAATCGGCGGAACCTTGGCATTTTCGACTGGATATTCGTTGTGAAAGGGACGCTATATATCGGGGAAGATGAGTCGCAATGGGAGGTCGGGCCCGGACAATCGCTGCTGCTGCTCCCGGATCGCTACCACTATTCAACCGCACCTTGCGATGAAGAGATGGTGTTTTATTGGATTCATTTTGTATATGAAGGGAAGTTTAGCTCGTATCGTGACGCGGATTATTCCATGATGATCCGGCATGCGTGGGCGAATCCTTATAAGCTGAGAGTGCCGCAGTATACGGCGCCGCGGCAGTTCGCGCGCATCGAGCGGCTGCTGGAGCAAATGCTTGCTTACACGGAGACGACCGGCTCGTCCGCCTATTGGCGGGAGCAGCAGCATTTTATGGACCTGATTCATCTATTAGAAGAGGATGACACGGGAGATAGCACGACCAACGCGGTCATGCGGCTGGCGGAGCGGACGGAGGCTTATCTTCGCACGAATTATCAGAAGGAACTGTCGAATGAGACGCTGGCGGAGGCGCTGCATTTTCACCCGAATTATGTAGTGCGCTGCATGAAGGAAATCTACCAATGTACGCCGATGGAGTATCTGATGCGCTACCGGCTCGAACAGGCCAAGCTGCTGCTGCTCAAGACCGAGTGGTCCGTCGCGCATGTTGCTGAGTACGTGGGGTTCAACTATGTGCCCTATTTCTCGAGCTGCTTCAAGCGACATACGACGATGAGCCCGCTCGCTTGGCGGAAGCTGCATGCGAAATAAATGATTGGGGAAACCTCTTGTTGGTGGACAGCTAGAGCGCAAGAGCCTCGTTTGCGGCTGGTTCTACGTTAAACTACTTCTGGATTCGCGGCTAACGGTTGCCAGCGTGGCTATTGCGGTTGTTTCGCTCCAGTTTGCCGGGTAACGGTTGTCAGGATCGCTATTGCGGCGAAATGAGAGGTTTTTGCCTAGTAAATATGTAGATAAGCCCTGTGGCAACCACTAGATTCCTGAAACAGACGATTGAGGCGAAATAAGCTCCACCGCAACCGTCCCTCGTATTTAAGGGTTTCTCTCACGAATGCTCAACCATTCGCAGGATTTCAACTATTAAGATGTCGGATGAAGCGATGGAATTAGGGCTGACAGTTGTTGATGACACAGTCGGGGTATGCAGGAACAGAAGTTGCGTTGATGCGCACTTCTCTTTAAGTTCTACTGCA
>NZ_QGTQ01000014.1 GCF_003182255.1 Paenibacillus cellulosilyticus
TTGGAGAAAGTTAAAGTAACGTTAGGTAAGCTGCCGAGGACCATCATCGCCGATGCAGGATACGGCAGTGAAGAAAACTACGCGTATTTGGAAAATGAAAACCTTGAAGCCTTAGTCAAGTACAGTACCTACCACAAGGAAAAAACGAAAAGCTGGCAGAAAGATATCAGCAAGGTAGACAACTGGCAGTACGACGAGTCTGAAGATACATGGACATGTACAGCTGGACGCACACTGCTATTTCGCTATGAAAGCAAGGGAAAGACCGAAAGTGGATTCGAAATCAGAAAGCGTCACTACCGAAGTGAAAGCTGTGAAGGGTGCCTACTTAGAGCAGATTGCACCAAAGCGCAAGGAGACCGAGAAATTAGTATAAGTCTCGCATACAAGCGTTACAAAGAGCAGGCACGGGAAAAGCTTCGGAGCGAGGAAGGCTACGCATTATCAGTAAGGCGAATGATCGAACCGGAGAGTGTGTTTGGGCAAATAAAGAATAACCGGGGATTCCGGCGGTTTCTGCTTCGAGGCTTGCAAAAAGTAAGCCTTGAGGTCGGGTGGCTTTCGCTTGCCCATAATTTGCTCAAGAAGGTGGCAGCCGATAGAAAAATAGAAAAGATGGTTCAGGAATGACCTCCCTGAACCGTCTTTTCTTGCTTTTTTCAATAAATTGGGCTGAATTATAAGTAAGCTGACCTACTTTTGGGACAGCCCCATACAGCCAAACCATCGGCGATGTCTTTTCAACAAAAAAGCAGCGATCAATCAAGGGATCGCCGCTTTATTCATTTCACTTCCTCGTGCGCTCGAACTCCTCGCGCACCTGGCGGAGCAGCGCCGGATCGGCGCATACATCGTAGGCCGTTGCGGCGAGTATCTTCGCCCCGAACAGCAGACCTTGCATCGCGCGCGGCTGCATTGCCGCGTCGCGGAACTCGATGGTGTGCAGCTGGAACGGATCATCGACAACTTGCACATAAGGATGGATAGCCGGGCAGCGAACGGAGACGTTGCCCAGATCAAGCGAGCCGTTGTCTTTGCCGGATTGAATCGCATCGGCTGGAACGCCGCCTGCGATCAAGTTAGCCGAGAACAGGCCGGATAACGTCTCGTTCGTTCGAAGCTCGTCGTATGAATATTCGTATGCATTCGTCTTGAGCGTGCAGCCTGTCTGCAGCGCGGCACCTTCTGCGCAGCGAAGCGCGCGCTGTGTCAGCTCGTTCGTGTACGCGCGATCGGCGGAGCGGAAATAAAATTTTGCCGACGCATAGTCGGGAATGATGTTCGGCGCTTGTCCGCCGGCATCGATAATGCCGTGCAGCCTTGCGTCGCTGCGCACCTGCTGGCGAAGTGCGTTCAACGAGTTGAACAACTGAACGACCGCGTCGAGTGCGTTCACGCCATCATGTGGATTGGCTGCCGCATGCGCCGTTTTGCCGAAAAATTCGAACTGCACCGCATCCATCGCCAGCGATTCGCCGGACTTCTCGTAGGCGTGATACGGATGCGCCATAAGCGCGAACGAGCAGTCATCGAACAATCCAGCCTCCGCCATTGTCACCTTCGCGCCTTTCGTCTCTTCGGCGGGGGTTCCATACACGCGAATGATGCCGCCGGTCTCGTCGATGACGGACTTCAGGCCTACTGCTGCCGCAACGCCCATTACGCCGATGATGTGGTGACCGCATGCATGTCCAATCTCAGGCAGCGCATCATATTCACACAGGAACGCGGCAATTGGCCCCGGTTTACCGGAATCGTAAGTGCCGATAAAAGCGGTTGGCAGTCCAAGCGTCCCGCGCTCGACGGTGAAGCCGTGTTTCTCCAGTTCATCGGCCAGCAGGGCAGAGGAACGGAATTCTTCGTGTCCTAGCTCTGGGTGAGCGCCGATGTCGAGCGACATCGTAGTCCAGTCGGCGGCATGCTTATCGATTGTTTCGAAAATAGCAGATTTCAAAGTCATTGGAAATCACTCCTTTTTGTACTATAGATGCCTTCTGTCAATTGATGGGTTGGGTATAATTAACACATTCGAATGATGTCGAAATGTACTTGTTTTTGTCGAATTGCCCATTATAATTGTAGAGTTGTTGCCAAGCTACATCAAGAGGAGAGAACATCATGAGACGTTGGTTAATGATGCTGCTGGCCGTTGCAATGGTCTTTACAATCGCAGCGTGCGGAAGCAAAGAGGACAAGCTCGCTTCAATTCAAAAAAGCGGCAAGCTCGTGCTCGGGACAAGCGCGGATTATCCGCCATACGAGTTCCATCACACGAAGGACGGACAAGACGAGATCGTTGGTTTCGACATCGCGATCGCGCAGCAAATAGCGAAGGACCTTGGCGTAGAGCTCGAAATTCAAGACATGAAGTTCGATGGACTGCTGCTCGCACTCAACTCAGGCAAAGTAGACCTCGTTATTTCTGGTATGACACCGACGGAAGAGCGCGCGAAGAGCGTTGATTTCTCTAACGTTTATTATACGGCAGAACAAGGGGTTCTCGTCAAAAAGGACGCCGCCGCTTCATACCAATCGTTCGACGACCTGAAGGGCAAACGTATCGGTGTGCAAAAGGGCAGTATTCAAGAAGGCATAGCGAAAGGTATCGAAGGCGCCCAGCTTACTTCTTTGAGTAAAATTAGCGATCTGGTCATGGAGCTGCAAAGCGGCCGTGTTGACGCTGTTATCGCCGAAATGCCTGTTACGAAGCTATACGCAGCGAACCAACCTACACTCGAGCTGACGAACATTGCTGTCCCAACCTCCGAGGAAGGCAGCGCAGCTATTGCTGTTAAGAAGAACAATAAGTCGCTCGTCGATGCGCTTAACGCTACGCTGGATAAGCTGAAGCAGGACGGCTCGCTCGATAAATATATCGTTGACGCTAACGAGCTGCTGAGCGAGTAAGGAGCCGACGATGGATTTTGGATTTTTATCGGAATATTGGTCGTACTTTCTCAAAGGCGCTTGGCTGACGCTTCAGCTGTCGTTTTTCGGCGTATTGTTCGGGACATTGCTTGGCGTAGGCTTTGCATTGCTCCGAATATCAAAAATCGGTATTCTGCGTTTTTTGGCGTCGGTCTACATCGAGGTTATTCGCGGAACGCCGATGCTCGTTCAGATCGTTATTATTTACTATGGTTTAACGAATTTTGGCATCAATCTGCCTGGTTTTACTTCCGGTGTCATTGCGCTCACGATCAATAGTGCAGCTTATATGGCAGAGGTATTCCGGGCGGGCATTAATGCGATTGATAAAGGGCAGAATGAGGCCGCGCGGTCACTTGGTATGACACATGGAATGTCCCTTCGATTAATTGTATTGCCGCAGGCATTTCGCAACATGCTGCCAGCCATTGGGAACGAGTTTATCGTCATTATAAAAGATTCATCGCTTGTTTCTACAATCGGTATTGCAGAATTGATGTACAACACGAATACAGTATCCTCACTGACCTTCAAGCCGCTTGAGCCGCTGCTCGTCTCTGCAGCTGTATACTTCGTCATGACATTCACCCTGTCTAGGCTGCTCGGTTTGCTGGAAAGGAAGTTGAATAATCAATGATCCACGTACAAGGTTTGCACAAATCATACGGTAAACATGAAATATTGAAGGGTATCGATACCGAGATTAGCAAAGGCGAGGTTGTCGTTGTCATCGGGCCAAGCGGTTCTGGTAAAAGTACATTCCTTCGCTGCTTGAACCGGATGGAGGAGCCAACGAGCGGCGAGATTTGGTTCGAAAAGCAGCTCGTTACAGGCAAACAGCGTGACTTGAACCAAATCCGCCAGCGGATGGGGATGGTGTTCCAGCAGTTCAATCTGTTCCCGCACATGACGGTGCTTGAGAACGTGACGCTCGCGCCGCGTAAGCTGAAGAAGCTGGGCAAAGAACAGGCTGAGGCTCAAGCGCTGTCGCTGCTCGCTTCCGTCGGCCTGGCTGACAAACGAGACACCTATCCGGCCAAACTGTCCGGCGGACAAAAGCAGCGCATCGCCATCGCGCGTGCACTCGCGATGCAGCCAAGCGTTATGCTGTTCGATGAGCCAACATCAGCACTCGATCCCGAGATGGTTGGCGAAGTGCTCGACGTCATGAAGAAGCTTGCTGCCCAGGGGATGACGATGGTCATCGTTACCCATGAAATGGGCTTCGCTCGCGAGGTAGGCGACCGCGTCTTGTTCATCGATCAGGGCCAAATCATTGAAGAGGGTACACCAGAAGAGGTCTTCGACCATCCGAAGCAGCCCCGCACCAAACTGTTCCTTAGCAAAGTATTGTAGCAAGACGGTTGTCTGTTTTCAGACATCCCAATAGAAAGAAGCTGTCGCCACAGGCGACAGCTTCTTTCTATTAAGCCAAGTAAGTTTAAATCTTTTTCACGCGCAACAAGTAAGCTTTGCCCCACAGGGGCACGCGAGTCCCAGCACGCATCATCTTACCCAGCACCTCAATTCCACCAATCGCCAACCTTCCGGGGTCCAGGGGACGGGAGTTCCCTGGGGTCCTCCCTAGCAGGGAGGATTAGGTGGGTAGAAAATCTCTAGGTGGGTAGAATCCCCTAGGTCGACGGAAACTGCTGAATAGCCTGCTTCGCATGCTCATAAGCTTTAGCTGTCGTAGCATTCGCAGCCGTCAGTGTACCAGGCTCTTCAGCAAGCTCGGCGAACGATTTGATTTTGCCGTGAGGCTGTTGATTGTGCTTCCGTTGGTGCCAAGCGTTTAGGCGGCGGTTTTTCGAAGTCGTCATTAATAATGGCTCCCTTCCGCTTATAAGAAATGAGTGCTGTTCAAGCGTCTGCGGCTGTGGTTATTGCCGCTCCACTATCATCGTCCCAAACGGTGCAAATCATGTGCCGCACCTTCAAGCAATCGTTAGTAAACATCCGACAATTTTGCGAACGTTGTCGAAAGTTTACACTCCAATTACAAAATGCTGCATTGTTATTTAATTTGCCAGTTTATAGTGGGTACAAAGATACAGAAATTGTCGATGGAGTGGAGAGTAGATAACCATGCAAATGCTAATGCTACGATCAAAGCCGGCACCTGCACCAGAGCCAGAAATCGCAGAGGTTAAAACGCCTGAACCTGCACCTGCACCTACATTAGTGGAAGCTGCCAGATTGGCAAACGCAGCTGAACCGGAACCCGCCATTATCCCATCTATCCAACTTGAAGCCTACTTGGGCCATCCTTTGACCGTGTCGACTGATACGGACTGCCTGCAACTGCTCCGGTTGTTCAAGAATCGCGTACATGAGGAATGTGCTGTCGTAACGGGGCAAGCTGGCGAGCCACTTGGACTTATTATGCGTAATCGGTTTTATCATTATCTCAGCCAGCGATTCGGATCCGAGCTTTATTACAACAAACCTGTCACGAAACTGATGGATGCGGACCCATTAAAGATCGATATTGCAATGGAGCCTTCGAATTTGATCGGACAGGCACTCGGCCGCGACGAAGCGACCTTGTATAATTGTGTTATCGTGACGGAAGGTGCCAAGTTTGCAGGTGTGCTGACAGTTGGCGATTTGCTGCGAATCTCACGCGATATTCAAGACGCCGCTGTACAGCAGAAATCCGTTGTATTGCGTGAGACGCAGGGACTAATGTCCTCCATTGAACGTGAAATTGCAGAGGTTAAACAATCTTCAGCAGACGGTGCAAGCCTTTCTACCGATATGGTCTACATGACGCAGCAGGGAAAGACGGAGCTGGATCAAGTAAAAGCGATGTTTGAGAGGCTGACACAGCTTTCATCTGCGCAGCAGACGCATTACAGCGAGCTGAAGCAGTGTGCGCAGGATGTTGGACAAGTGACATCGCTTATTCGAGATTTAGCAGAATCGTCGAATCTTCTGTCGCTTAACGCTGCGATTGAAGCAGCTAGAGCGGGCGAGCATGGCCGCAGCTTTGCGGTTGTCGCAGACGAGGTCATGAAGCTTGCCGTACAGACGAAGCAATCCGCCGATATGATCGCTTCACTTGTGCGCGGTATTCAACGTGCGATCGAGGAGACAAGTCGTTTACACGATCAAAGTCAAGCGGATACGAAAGCTAGCAATCAGTTTGTAGCGTCCGCTGCTGCAGCATTCGACAAGCTATGCGAATCGGCTGAGCATAACCACGATAGCAGTCGACTTGTTGCACAACTAACAAACCAGGCCTATACGCATTCCGTAAGCGTACAAGAACGATTAAAGGCATTATAGAGGTTGTTCAAAAAGTCCGCTTTTGATCACGAAGCATCACAAGAAGAGTATTCGGCATCGAATCTTGGATCAAGCTGAGACTTCCGGTTCTCACGTAGCACATCACTACGCTCCGATCCTCATTCCCCGCTTAATCCAACCTTCTTGGTGCTGAAAACCGTACTTTTGAACATGAATTTATAGGAAAACTTTACTAATTATTCATAACGCGATAATTTTCCCTTAACAGACCACCTCTAAGATTAGGCTTGTACATAAGATGTACGATACTAATTGGGGAGTGGTCTTTGTTGTTTAAGAAATTGACTTTGAAGCTTGCAGTGGTTGCGGCTAGCTTGTCGCTTCTGTTGACGGGTCAAGCAGGCGCTGCTGACAACCTGAAAGGCACGATTGAAATCGATGGTTCCAGTACAGTATATCCGATCACGGAAGCTGTAGCAGAAGAGTTCGGCAAAGTTCACAAGGACGTTCGCGTAACGGTCGGTATTTCCGGTACGGGTGGCGGCTTCAAACGTTTCTGCAATGGTGAAATTCCAATCGCTGACGCATCGCGTCCAATTACGGATGCTGAGAAAACAGCTTGTAAAGCAAAAGGCATTACGTATACGGATATTACGGTAGCTTATGACGGTGTCACGATCGCAATCAACAAAAACAACACGTGGGCTCAAAAGCTGACAACGGCTGAGCTGAAATCGATTTTCAAAAGCGGCTCCACAGTGAAAAAATGGTCTGATGTTCGTAAAGGCTTCCCGAATGAAGAAATTAAAATCTACTCGCCAGGCAGTGACTCCGGTACATTCGACTTCTTCACTGAAAAAGTGAACGGCAAATCCAAGTCGAGCCGTAACGACAGCCAAATCACGTTCAGCGAAGACGACAACGTACTCGTTGAAGGTATTACAAACGACAAATATGCAATTGGTTACTTCGGTTATGCTTACTATGTTGAGAACAAAGCGAAGCTGAAAGCGGTTGTTGTTGACAATGGCAAGCGTGCTGTAGGTCCTTCGGCTCAAACGATTGCTAAAGGCATGTACTTCCTCTCCCGTCCAATCTTCTTCTATGTAAACAAAGCGGATCTGGCTAATCGTGCAGAGGTTAAAGCTTTCTCGCAATTCTACCTGGAGAACGCAGGTAAGCTGTCGAAGGAAGTTGGCTACATCCCGCTCTCCAAAGGCTTCTACACTTCGCAAGCGAGCAAGCTGAAATAATCGATAACCCCCTAAGAAACGTTCGTACAAGAAGACGGCGCCAGCCGTCTTCTTGTATTTTGTGAAGAATATGTAATGGATAGAGTCGATTTTTACATATAGTTAACATTCTACTTGTACCCGATTTACAATCATCTCTTACTATTAGGACCAAGAAGAACTTGTTCATAACTACCTGACATAGAAACCTTGAGGAGTGGTCGTGTTGTTGAAGCGTAAAGGCCTTAAAAGTTTGATGATGATCATGATGATGGGCCTGCTGATTCTGACAGCAGCTTGCGGGAATAAAGCGGAGGATTCGACATCGAATGGTTCGAGCGATACAGAGCAGACGAGCGATGATCAAAGCGAAGATACGGCTCTTGATGATGAGTCGGCCGACGATGAGGATGTAGAGGTTGAAATGGGTGGCGAGATCGAGATTGACGGCTCCAGTACGGTATACCCGCTGACGGAAGCTGTTGCTGAAGATTTCGGCAAATTCAATCCTGAAGTTCGCGTTACAGTAGGGATTTCCGGTACGGGCGGCGGCTTCAAGCGCTTCTGTGCAGGCGAACTGGCAATCAGCGATGCATCGCGCCCAATTACGGACGAAGAAGCCAAAACATGCAGCGACAACGGCATCGAGTACTCCGATCTGACGATCGCGTATGACGGACTGTCGCTTGTTGTAAGCAAAGACAATGATTTTATCGACCATCTGACAGTAGAAGAGCTGAACAAAATTTTTACGACGGGCTCGACTGTTAAGACTTGGGCTGACGTTCGTGCTGGCTGGCCCGCTGAGAAAATCCTGATGTACTCGCCAGGTGCAGAATCCGGTACGTACGATTACTTCAACGAAACGATTCTTGCCAAGAAAGGGATCCGTAACGATACGCAAATCTCCTTCAGCGAAGATGACAACACACTCGTTCAAGGTGTAGAAGGCAGCAAGTACGCTATCGGCTACTTCGGCTTCGCTTACTATGAAGAGAATGCTGACAAGCTGAAAGTTGTTCCGATCGATGCTGGCAAAGGCGCAATTGCTCCATCCCCAGAGACGATCAAAGACGGCACGTATGCACCACTGTCCCGCCCGCTGTACATCTATGTGAACAAAGCTGAAATTTCGCGCCCGGAAGTGTACGCATTCGCAGATTACTACATCAACAATATCGGTAGCCTCGCTAGCGAGGTTGGCTACGTTCCACTGCCTGATGACAAATATAGCGAAGAAGCCACGAAGCTTCACTAATCCAGGCAGGGAGAGAAACGTACATGCCTAACGAGGCGCTGAGCACGAATAGCTCGAAGCAGCTCGTAGATGCTGCGAAGCGGAATCACGCATTCCGCAATGAGAAGTCTCATCTTATGGATAAAATCATGCCGGTCGCGTTGTTCCTGTGCGCAGCACTATCGATCGCGACGACGATCGGCATCGTTGCTACACTGATCGGCGAAACGTATCATTTCTTCGAGCAAGTTCCTTTCGTCGATTTTATAACGGGTACCAAATGGTCACCGCTTATTGAACCGAAGAGCTTCGGTATCTGGCCGCTCATCTGCGGCACGCTGCTGATCACGGTTATTGCCTGCCTCGTTGCCGTTCCGCTCGGACTGGCAAGCGCCATCTACTTAAGTGAGTATGCGCCGAAGAAGGTACGCAATATCGTGAAGCCCATTCTCGAAATACTCGCCGGCGTTCCAACGATCGTCTACGGCTACTTCGCACTTAGCTTCATCACACCGATGGTTCGCGGCATTTTCGCTGATGCCGGCGTGTTCAATGCACTGTCTGCCGGCATCGTGGTTGGCATCATGATCATCCCGATGGTCTGCTCGCTTAGTGAGGATGCGATGACGGCAGTGCCGCGCAGTTTGCGCGATGGCGCTTACGCACTCGGGGCTACACGGTTCGAAGTTGCATTGAAGATCGTCGTTCCAGCCGCGTTCTCCGGTATTGTCGCTTCTGCTGTACTTGCGTTCTCCCGCGCAATCGGCGAGACGATGATCGTGACCGTTGCTGCAGGTTCGACACCGAAGCTGACGGCGAATCCGCTTGAAAGTATTCAGACGATGACGGCTTACATCGTGCAAGTCAGCCTTGGCGATACGCCGCATGGCAGCGTTGAGTACGGCACGATCTTCGCAGTCGGTATGACGCTGTTCGTGATTACATTCTTGCTCAACATCCTTGCACAGTATGTAGCAAGACGTTTCCGGGAGGAGTACTAAGATGAACAACATCTTTGTAGATGCCAATCGTAAGCAGATTGCCGGACGCCGGCGAATCGACTTTACTTTGCGGCTGCTCTTCCTGATCGCGACGTCAATTGGCGTCATTGCTTTGATGGCGCTTCTTATCGACATCATCAGTGATGGCATATCGATGCTGCGGCCGGAGCTGTTCAATAACTTCCCGTCCAGACGGGCAAGCGAGGCTGGCATGAAGTCAGCTATCGTTGGCTCCCTGTACATGCTGCTTATTATGGCGCCGCTGTCGTTCCTGCTAGGTGTAGGTGCTGCAATCTACTTGGAAGAGTATGCGAAGAAAAATCGGATTACACGTATGATCCAGCTTAATATCAGTACGCTGGCAGGTGTGCCGTCGATTGTCTACGGTATTCTTGGCCTGACGCTGTTCGTTCGCGAACTTCATCTCGGCCGCAGCCTGCTGGCTGGCGCGTTCACAATGACGCTGCTCGTGCTGCCGATCATTATCGTATCGGCGCAGGAGGCGATTCGTGCGGTGCCGAAGTCGCGTCGTGACGCATCGTACGCGCTTGGCGCAACGAAGTGGCAGACGGTATCGCGTTCGGTGCTTCCATCTAGCATCTCCGGCATCCTGACAGGTGTCATCCTCGCGATGTCACGGGCAATCGGCGAGACGGCGCCGCTCGTTATGATCGGTGCACTCACATTCGTGGCCTTCTTACCAACAGGGCCTATGGATTCGTTCACGGTTATGCCGATCCAGATTTACAACTGGGTATCGAGGCCGCAAGCTTCGTTCCAAGCACTTGCTGCATCCGGCATTATCGTACTGCTCGTCATGCTGCTGCTTATGAACTTATCAGCGATTCTGCTTCGCAACAAATATAACAAGCACATGTAATTCACTTGTCACGTTTCTTAGTAATTTGGTCCAGAACTATCTATAACGCGGAGGTCATCCGATGCAAACGCTAACTAAAAATCAAACCTTAATCGAAATTAACCAATTAAACCTGTTCTACGGCGCATTCCATGCCCTGAAGAACGTATCGCTTCGTATTCCTGAGAAAGCGATCACCGCTTTCATCGGTCCATCCGGCTGCGGTAAATCGACGCTCCTGCGGACGTTGAACCGGATGAACGACATGATCCCTGGCACTCGCATTGAGGGCGGGATTGCGATTTCCGGAACGGACATCTATTCCGGTGATGTGGACGTCGAGACGCTGAGGAAGAAGGTCGGCATGGTGTTCCAGCAGCCGAATCCTTTTCCCAAATCGATCTACGACAACATCGCTTACGGTCCACGCCTGCATGGTATTCACGACCGTAAGAAGCTCGACGAAATCGTCGAGACGTCGCTTCGCTCCGCTGTACTGTGGGAAGAAGTGAAGGATTACCTGAAGCGTTCGGCATTCAGTCTGTCGGGCGGTCAGCAGCAGCGTCTGTGCATTGCGCGTGCACTGGCCGTTAATCCAGACATTCTGCTTATGGACGAAGCAACATCGGCACTTGACCCCATCTCGACATTGAAAATTGAAGAGTTGGCGCAAGAGCTGAAGGACCGCTACACGATCGTCATGGTTACGCACAACATGCATCAGGCAGCACGCGTATCGAATCAAACGGTATTTTTCCTCAATGGCGAAGTTGTTGAATATGACGAGACGGAGAAGCTGTTCTCAAACCCGACGGATCAACGAACAGAAGATTATATTAGCGGCCGTTTCGGCTAAGCTTGAAGGAGTTGTATTTGGATGACACCGCGTAAAGAATTTGACCATGGTTTGGACCAGCTCCATGCAATGCTCGTTGAGATGGGTGAACGAGTAGAGCGTGCACTGAGCGAGGCGATGGAATCGCTCAAAACATTGGATACGGCCCGTGCAACGAGCGTTATTGCATCCGATCCAGAGGTTAACCGCCTCGAGGAGAAAATTGAAGAACTCGGCTCTAAGCTGATTGTGACGCAGCAGCCGGTAGCGAAGGATCTTCGCCGCATTCTGTCCGCATTCAAGATCGCCAGCGACCTGGAGCGGATGGGCGACTTATCGCTCGATATCGCGAAAGTAACGCTGCGCCTCGAAGGTCAAACGTTGATCAAGCCGTTGATCGACCTGCCTCGCATGGCAGAAATCGTACAAGTGATGATCAACGAATCGATCCAATCGTTCGTTAGAGAAGATGTCGGTCTTGCTTACAAAATGGCGAAGGACGACGATCATGTTGACGCCCTGTACAAGCAAATCACGCGCGAGCTGTGGTCTCTCATGTTCGAGAATCCGCAGACGATCTCACAATCGATGCAGCTGAACTTCGTTGGTCGTTTCATCGAGCGTATCGCCGATCATGCGACGAACATTGGTGAGAGCGTTGTGTATCTCGTAACGGGTAAGCGCCCGGATTTGAACTAGAATATGGTTTTGAGGATCGGCTAGCAGCTTTGGATTTGAGCTGTTGGCCGGTCTTTTTCTATCTGGAAGGATGCTGAAAAGATATGGAAAAACGCGTTGTAACGAAAACGCTTTTATATTTTTTAGGAATGGAAAGAAGGGGCTATACAATATTGGTAGTTGTTGCTATAATTCGTTTTGTAAGCGCTATCTTTGCAGTCATTTTCGAAAACGATTTCGGAATTGAGTGTGGGAACAGAAATAGAATGACAAGAACAGCGCTTTTAGGTGATTGGCGTGCTAGACAAATTCATTTGTTGGGGGAATGCACAGCATGATCAAGAAATGGTTAAGTGTGAGCGTTGCAGCGGTACTGTTAACCGGTTCAATCGGTTTAACTGGCGCTGCGCCGAAGGCATCGGCTGCTGATCAGTCGATTGCAAGCGAGCAGTACAATTGGGGAAGAGCGACCGTTGTAGGCGGTGGCTTCATTCCGGGTATTATTTTCAACCAGAAGGAAAAGGATCTCATCTACGCACGGACGGATATGGGCGGTGCATACCGCTGGGATGCTGCAACGAGCACATGGAAGCAGCTGCTTGACTTCGTAAGTATGGAAGAGTGGAATATGATGGGGGTCGAAAGTCTTGCGACTGACCCGGTTGAACCGAATCGACTGTATGTTGCTGCGGGTACGTATTCGAATGACTTTACGAAAATGAACGGCGTCATGCTTCGTTCAACGGATAAAGGCGAGACCTGGCAGCGAACCGAACTGCCTTTCAAGTTCGGCGGCAACATGCCAGGACGCTCGATGGGTGAACGGTTGGTCATTGACCCGAACAATAACAGTGTGCTCTATTTTGGAGCGCGTAACGACAATGGGCTCTGGCGTAGTACAGACTATGGTGCAACATGGAGTAAGGTTGAGAGCTTCACAGCACCAACAGATGTGAAGGAATATTATGGCGGAACGGTAGGACCTGTATGGATTACATTCGATCCTACAACGGGCTCGGCTGGTCAAACGACTCAAACGATCTATGTCGGGGTAGCTGATAGAGATACAAGCATTTATCGAAGCACAGATGGCGGTACAACGTGGGAACCGGTACCAGACCAGCCGAAGCAGGGCTTCTTGCCGCATCATGGCGTATTGTCCTCCACCGGCCAGCTGTACATTACGTATAACTCTGAAATCGGTCCTTATGACGGTGGAACGGGATCGGTCTGGAAGTTCGATACGACGACTGGCGTATGGACCGACATTAGCCCTAGTGGGGTAGGCAATACGGAGAATCCATACGGTGGATTAGCGGTTGATGCACAGCATCCAGATACGATTATGGTGTCGACGTTGAACAAATGGTACCCGGACGATAATATTTATCGCAGTACAGACGGCGGCGCAACATGGAAGCCATTCTTCACGCTAGACTATTCAGTAGGCTGGCCGCCGGCACGCGATAACAACTATACGATCGATTACAGTAAGGCACCTTGGCTCGATTGGGGCGAAATCAAGGATCCAACGCAGACACCAGAGCGCAGTCCGAAGCTGGGTTGGATGATGGGTGATCTGGAGATCGATCCATTCAACTCGGATCGGATGATGTATGGAACAGGCGCAACGTTGTACGGATCGCTTAATGCGACTGCACTTGATTCAGATGAGAACGTTAATATTGAAGTGATGGCGAGCGGAATTGAAGAGACGGCGGTTAATGGTCTGATTAGTACGCCTGAAGGAGCCTCGCTGCTCAGTGCGATGGGCGACATCGGAGGCTTCCGGCATGAAGATCTTACGAAGGCACCATCGATGATTACGAATCCGTATATTGGGTCGGCAACCGATATTGATTACGCCGAGCTCAATTCGAATATTGTTGTCCGCGTTGGTTATGCTGATGGTGACTCGCCGGATATCGGCATCTCGCAGGATAACGGTGTAACATGGACGCCGGGGACGAATGTTGGTTCGCAATCCGGCGCAGGCTGGGTTGCAGTCAGCGCGAACGGCGGTTCTATCGTATGGTCGTCATCTAATGATCCTGTTAATTATTCTACCGATCTTGGCTCGACGTGGACGGAATCGCAAGGCATTCCGCAAGGAGCAGTCGTATCCTCGGACCGCGTTAATCCGAACAAGATTTATGGCACGTACGAAGGCACTTTCTATGTCAGTACGGATGGCGGCGCTACGTTCTCGGCTCAAGCGACGGGACTGCCAGAAGGACTAAATAGCAAGTTCAAAGCTGTGCCGGGCAAAGAAGGCGACATCTGGATTGCTGGAGCGAAGAACGAAGATCATCCAGAGCTTCCATATGGCTTGTTCCACTCTACGGATTCAGGAAGCACGTTTACGAAGGTGAGTTCTGTTGTAGAAGCAGCAACGGTTGGTTTCGGTAAGGCAGCTCCGAATCAAACGTACCCGGCCATCTATATGAACGCGAAGCTGGATGGAAACTATGGCTTCTATCGTTCGAACGACGGAGGATCGACTTGGGTCCGAATTAATGATGACCAGCATCAATATGCGAACGCTAATCGTGCCATTACAGGCGATCCTAATGTATACGGACGCGTCTACATCGCAACGAACGGATTCGGTATTGTAGTCGGTGATACGACGATTCCGAACCCGACGACGCCAACAGATCCAATTACACCGACAACACCAACAACACCGACGACATCGGGTGGACGGTTTGTAGCAGCAGATTCGACTGATTCGGGTCAGGGCACGACGAATCCGATTGATCAGAGCGGAGGAGAAGAGTCGAATAATCTCCCAACAGATTCGTTCAAGGACATTGGTTCGCTGTCGACAGAGATGCAGGATGCGATTCACTATTTGTACAAGCAGGGGGTTGTAAATGGTATTACGAGCACAACATTCGCTCCACAAGCTCAGCTTACTCGCGCTCAGTTTATTACGATGATTCTACGGGCACTCGGCATTGAACCCGGCGGTACGTCCAGCTTCAATGATGTAGCATCTACAGCATGGTATGCAGGGTATATCGGAGCAGCGCAGGAAGCGGGAATCGTTACTGGCGGCGGCAATGGGAATTTCGATCCGAATCGGCCGATTACTAGACAAGAGCTGTGTGTCATTTTGCTTCGTGCGCTGCAAGCCAAAGGTTATACGCTTGATGGCATTGGTAGTGGAACATCTTCCGCATTTAAGGACGCTGACTCCATTGCTGCCTATGCGGCGGACGCTGTAGAACAGCTTGTGCAAGCGGGTATTGTACAAGGCCGTCCGAATGGAACATTCGGTGCGCAAGATCAAGCGAATCGCGGAGAAGCAGCAGTTCTGATGTATCGCCTGCTTCAACAGCTTCAATCTCTTCAATAACGATTAATAGACGGCCGTATCATCCTGCGCGTATGCACGGGATGTTACGGCTTTCTTTGCTCTTCGAAGGCAAAGCGATGACGAGGCAGAGCGATGTCCATTTATGGTATGATAGTAAGCAGTAAAAGGCAGAAATGTACTTATTAATGATGCAGGAGAGATGCCGCCAATGGACAAGTGGATATTGATCGACGGCAACAGTATTGCTAACCGGGCTTTCTACGCGATGCCGCCGCTGACGAATGCAAGCGGATTACATACGAATGCAGTATATGGCTTCACGACTATGCTGCTTAAGCTGTTAGAGGAAGAGAAGCCGACTCACATGTTAGTCGCTTTCGATGCCGGCAAGGTGACGTTCCGTCACGAAGGGTATGGCGATTACAAAGGTGGGCGTCAGAAGACGCCGTCCGAGCTATCCGAACAATTCCCGCTTATCAAAGAGCTGCTCAAATCGTTTGGCATCAGCCAGTTCGAGCTATCCGGCTATGAGGCTGATGACATTATCGGTACGCTGACGCGCATGGCGGACGAACAAGGTGCAGAAGCGCTTGTCGTATCCGGCGATAAGGATATGCTGCAGCTCGCTTCTAATCAAGTAACGGTTGCGATCACACGCAAAGGTGTAAGTGAGGTTGAGCGCTATTCGCCAGCTGAAATTCAAGAAAAGTACGGTCTTGTGCCGCTGCAAATTATAGACCTGAAAGGTCTTATGGGCGATACGTCCGACAACATCCCGGGCATTCCGGGTGTCGGCGAGAAAACCGCGCTAAAGCTGCTGCATGAATACGGCTCGGTTGAGCAGGTGCTCGAGCATTCCGGTGATTTGAAAGGCAAGATGAAGGAGAAGGTCGAGCAGCACAAAGACGATGCGATCATGAGCAAGAAGCTGGCGACGATTTTCCGCGAGGTGCCGCTGGAGCAGGGTGTCGAGGAAATGAAGTACAGCGGCTACGAGAAGCCGGTGCTGGCTGAGGCGTTCCGTAAGCTGGAGTTCAAATCGCTGATGGAGCGTCTTGATCTGACGGGAGAAGCGGTTGGAGCAGAGGGTGCTGCGCAGGAAGCGGCGAATCTGACCATCGTATCTGTAACCGCTGAAGATGACGATGCACTCGCATCACTGGCGAGCATGCTCCCGAAGGTAGAGAGCATTTACTCCGAAGTGATTGGCGATAACCCGCATCAGAGCGAGACGGTTGCCATTGCAGTCGCATCGCCTGATGTGATTCATGTGGTGCCGCTTGCTGAGGTGCAGACGGAGGCACTCGGGTTCTTCCGCGAATGGCTTGCGTCGGCGGATGCGTCTAAGACCGGCTTCGATATGCATCGCGTCGAGCTGTCGCTCGCTTGGCATGGCGTGTCGATCAAGGGTATCGCATTTGATGTGCAGCTTGCTGCGTACCTGCTGGATCCAACGTCGACGGATTCGGCACAGACGATCAGCGGCTTATGCGGCAAATATGGCCTGCCAGGTGTCGCTTCGGATGAAGCGGTCTACGGCAAGGGAGCGAAGTTCAAGCTGCCAGAAACAGAAGCACTGCATGCGTTCATCGCAGCAAAGGCGGATGCGGTTCGCCATCTAGCGGACAAGCAGCGTGCGGAGCTGGAGAAGTCGGGCATGTACAAGCTGTATTACGACCTAGAGCAGCCGTTGTCTCGTGTTCTTGCAGGTATGGAGCTGCAGGGCATTAAGGCCGATGCATCCGTTATTGAGCAGCTTGGTGCGGAGCTGGAAGGCCGCGTGCTGGAGCTGAAAGGTAAAATCTATGAGCTTGCGGGTATGGAGTTCAACATTGGTTCGCCGAAGCAACTTGGTGAAGTGTTGTTCGAGAAGCTTGGTTTGCCGGTGAAAAAGAAAACAAAGACGGGTTACTCTACCGATGCGGACGTGCTCGAAGAGCTGGCGCCGTACCATGACATTATTCCGTCGATTCTGATGTACCGCCAGCTGTCTAAGCTGCAATCGACGTATGTGGAAGGCTTGCTCAAGGAAATTCGTCCGAATACCGGACATATCCATACGTTCTATCGGCAGACGATCGCCGCGACGGGACGTCTGAGCAGTCAATATCCGAATCTGCAGAACATTCCAATCCGTCTGGAAGAAGGACGTAAGATCCGTAAAGCGTTCGTGCCATCCGAGCCGGGCTGGTACATGCTCGCTGCCGACTATTCGCAGATCGAGCTGCGCGTGCTCGCACACATCTCGGGTGACCAAGGCTTGAAGGATGCATTCCTGCACGATATGGACATCCATACGAAGACGGCATCCGACGTATTCGGCGTTCAACCAGAAGATGTTGATTCGAATATGCGCCGCCAAGCAAAGGCGGTTAACTTTGGTATCGTCTACGGCATTAGCGACTTCGGTCTCTCGAACAACCTCGGCATTACGCGGAAGGAAGCGGCACAGTTCATCGAGCAATATTTTGCCGCATTCCAAGGGGTTCGCAAGTACATGGACGACATCGTCATGCAAGCACGTCACGATGGTTATGTGACAACGCTGCTGGAGCGCCGCCGTTATCTGCCAGAGATCAAGGCATCGAACTTCAACCTGCGCTCGTTCGCTGAACGGACCGCGATGAATACGCCGATCCAAGGTACGGCTGCAGATATTATTAAGCTTGCAATGGTTAAGATGGATCAAGAGCTTCGCAACCGCGGACTGAAGAGCCGCATGCTGCTGCAGGTGCATGACGAACTTGTATTCGAAGTGCCAGAAGACGAGCTGGAGATGATGAAGAGTCTCGTGCCGGAAGTGATGGAGAGCGCGATTGAGCTGGATGTTCCGCTGAAGGCAGACGTCAGCTACGGGCACAACTGGTACGAAGCGAAGTAGGATTGGCCAATGGAACCAGCACCTATTTGTTTTAGAGCACTTCAGGCTAAAGTCCGAAGTGCTCTTTCTTCGTTTTTAAGTACTGTTTTACTCTGTTCTTCGGTCTCGAAGATACTAATATCCTCCTCAATGTATGGCCGGACATCCGAGTGCTCAGGCAAGCATCATCTGTCGAAGTTTCTTTCATAGATTTGGAATAACATTCAAATAAGCCGGACATCCGTTTGGATGTTAGCTTGGGAGATACAAATCGTTGCTGACCGAGGGAACTTCTTCTGATATACCCCCGTTATTCAATCGCTCCGACATCGGCTAAGGTAACCCGTACGTCGTAATGAATCTCCGCTTCTTTGAATGCGTCTTCCCAATGCTCCTGTACCTTTGAGAAAGCTGTGTATTCATAGGCTCTTGCATAGTCGCCGATCCCGATCGGATCAAGCTTATTCTTCTGGAGCTTCTTCAATAACGCTTCCAGTTGCTTACGCACTTCATCGCCACAAGCAAGCTCGAAAGTTTGATAAGCGTCAGGAGCTGATCGTATGTGGGAAAGAAAAATAGCATACTCACAACGATCAACGCGATAACTGCCCTTAGAGTCGGCCGATGATCCTGTTTCCTGATGATCCAGGTAAAGGAGAAGGCCATCATGAACAAGGTCGGTATCCAGGACATCGAGAAAATGAATGTGTAGAAGGCGATGAATAAACCTTCAACCTGTTCGATGAAGGACAGCTCGATCGACTTGAGTACGTAGATGGTTGGCTGGTGAATTTTCATGCTTTCATCCGGGCTAAGAGAGACGAAGCAGACAAGTGTAATAAACAAATAGGCCAACATTGTTAAGCCATTTGAGATTAGAATTGCGGCAGACGCCTGCTTTTTATTTTTCAAGAACGGATACAGGATAATAGAACTTACGAATCCTATGTAACCGAAGAAGGTGCTCGGCACGGCGGATAAGACCGGCTGCCATCCGTCCTTCAGTATGGGAAGTAGAAAGAGCGGATGCATATTCTTGTACGTGTAGATGTATATGAATGGAATATACAGTGAAATGAAAACGACGAATTCCGCATACCGGCCGATAATGCGAAGTCCGCTGCGGGCAATAGTATAGGTTGGTATCATAAGCATCACTAGTATTAGAATGGCCGGCGTCTCGATAAGCAGCCGGCCTTTAATCAACCGCACCGTATAGACGATTCCAACATAAGAGAACAGCAAAAAATAGATGGTAAAGATAGCCGCAACGGTTATTCCGGCCCATCTTCCAACATAATGCGTCAGTAAGTCGAACAAGGTGCCGTCGGGATACCTCTTCATGAGCTGAATGATGATCACGCTTGCGAGCATGGTGACGAGACCGCCGATTAAGATAGGGATCCATCCATCGGTACCGGCTTTGTTCGCCATAATGGTCGGAATATCAATAAAAGCGAAGCTGACCGCCATGCCGCTGTTGAACATGATATATTGCATCATCGTAATCTCGTTCAGCTTATATTTTTTCACGATCCCTCACCTTTGTGTTTATTATCGCCTTGTCGAATGGATTGTAAGGCTTTCGTGCTTACCGGTCGTTTTATCATCTTCCACAGCGGAGCTCGAACGAAGGTGTCCTTCCAATCAGACCAGCGCATTGGTGCAAATGGGCTGCCGAACGGCGTGCCGAGCGATTCGAGTGAGATCAAGTGTCCGGTAAGCGTCATTAGTCCGACGACGATGCCGAACAAACCGAAGAACGAAGCGGCGATCATCATTAGAAATCGGATTATCCTTACGCCTGCGACAAAATCGTAGTTGGGGAGAATAAATGAGGCGATTGCCGTAAACGATACGACAATTACCATAATGTTGCTGATCAGACCTGCTTGGACGATCGCTTGGCCAATGACGATGCCGCCAACGATGCCGACGGTTTGACCAACGGGAGCGGGCAGACGGACACCGGCCTCACGCATCATCTCCAGTGTGATCTCCATAAAGATCGCCTCAATAAATGGAGAGAACGGCACGCTGCCCCTGTATTCGCCGATCGTAAGCAGCAGCTTGACCGGAATAAGCTCGAAATTGTAAGAGCTGACTGCGATATAGAACGCCGGTAAGCAGATGGCCACAAAAAAAGCAAAGAAGCGGAGCATGCGGATAAAGGTAGCAATCGACCAGCGTGTGCTGTAGTCATCAACCGATTGAAAGAACGAAACAAAGGTAGCGGGTCCCACGATGACGCTAGGCGAGCGGTCGACAAGGACGACGATTCTCCCTTGAACGAGTTGGGATGCCGCCGTATCCGGACGCTCGGTCAAGAGCAGTTGCGGGAAAGGCGAATATGGATTATCCTCGATTAGCTCCGCCAGCTCTCCTGTATTGATGATGACATCGACATCGAGATGCCTGATACGATCCTCCAGTTCCTTGAGCACCTCAGGGTTGGTAACATCTGCAATATAGATTATACTAACCCGGGTATCCCCCCTGCGGCCAACTTGATGCTCGCGGATTTTGAGCTCCTGATGCGGGAGATATCGACGCAAGAGCGCAATATTCTGCCCACTGGACTCGATGAACCCTTGATGAGCGCCCTTGAGCGAGGTTTCTAGCTGAGGATCCTCGATTGCACGCTGAGGCCATCCTTCCGTCCCCAATAATATCGCATCTGTTCTTCCATCGATGAATAAAACGCTGCTTCCTTTCAGAATCGCGTTTGTGATCGGTCCCCATTCCCGAAGCCTGCCGACTCGCCCGACGGTGACGGAGGCAGATTCGATGCTGCCAATGCCGCCTGCAATCGGCTTGATGACGTTATTGTTAATGGCGTTCTTGTCGGATAACCCTTCCAAGTAGACAAGTGCCGCCTGTTCTCCCGTATCGGGCAGTACGAGCGTGCGAATGATCATATCTGGCGTATCTGTAAACAAGTCGCCAAGCTTATGAAGATTATGTTCCAGACTGAGCGAGATTGGTTCGGAACGGGCAGATGGTGGCAAAGGATGATCTGGCTTTGATTTGGTTGTGTGCGAATATTTCTTCCGTCCAAGCCAAGAAAATAAATTCATGCTACTCACCCCATGACTAAATAGTTTCCACAATTTGTCGTTTGTATGCGCACGTTAGGAATCAACGGATTTCTTCATAAAATGGCAAATACGACATATATATTGAAATTTCGTCATGCAGGGGGGGGGGGATTGTGAATGTGCGTCCATATTAGAGGCTGCTCTCCTCGATGATACTTATATTTACGTAGGCGATTACACAATGTTCGGGTCCAATTGACTGCAGCAACAGCGGGGGCACCCAATCTTGCCTGAGCTTCGCTTACAAGGTTATCGATTTAATATGCCTATTACGATCGGGAAGTTTCGTTACAACCGCGGCTGATCATACGAAACAAAAGCGCCCAACCTTGCAGCATTGCAAGATTGGGCGCTTTTGTTTGTTGTGGTCCGTATGATGTTCAGGCTGCCTTTTTTTGTCTAAACCATTTGCCGCTTATTTACCCGATATTCCCTTGGTGTTAATCCATAATGCTCTTTAAACAAATCATAAAAGACATTAATGTTTGAGAACCCGACCTCTTGCGCAAGCCTTGCAATGGGGATATTTGTGTTTTCGAGGATGGAGCAAGCGCGACTGAGCTTTACCTCTTGAACAATTTTGATAAAAGTGACACCAAGATGTGTTTTGAGCAGGCGGCTTAAATAATTGGGATGAAATCCGAAATGTTTGGCGGCGCTCGTTAGTGTAACTTCTATATAGTTTTGTTCGATATACAGCAGAACATCCGTTATTTGAACCTTTTGGATGCCGGAAGATCGACTTATTTCGGATGAGTTTTTGTATAGACGAAGCAGTTCAGCGAACAGAATCACGAGGTAGCTCGTAATGATTTCCTCCGAACATAAGCCAGGATCGAAATATTCGGCAAGAATTTCGTTCATGATGTGCTTGATTTTCTGGTTGTCGCCAGAAGGGAAAACGAAATACTGGTTGCTGGCTTTCTTCTTGTAGAAGGTAGCCGTAATAAATTCTGAAATCAAATCGTTACCCGACAAACGTTTCAATAGATCAGCATCAAAATAATTTTTGCGGAAAAGACAGTTAATAATAATGTCCTGTTCACCCGCGGGATCAATGTAATGAGTGACGTCCGTGTCAAGAAGACAGAACTCGCCTTCCTTTAATATAACCTGCTTGCCGTTTATCTTCTGCGTGCAGCGACCGGCAAATACATAGTTCATTTCAAGAAAGTCATGTTTGTGTTCGGTTGTAATCATGTAGCGGGGATGCTTCATAAATGCGATTTTTTGATCAGATTTGAAAATTTCTTCTTCGAGCCTCGACAGCACGTAGGTATCTTCATTCGTCGAGAATAACCTTGGGACATGAGGGTCAATTAAGGCTTCTCGTTCTATATCACTGAGCTCAAACAACAGAGCCCTTAAGTCCATTTCCTCCATTTAGATGCCCCTTTTCTGATTATAAATCCTATTATGTCACAACGAATTAGGTTTGAAAACGATATAAAAACTTCAATGTTTCTGTTATTTCTACTAACGAAGATATGTATTAATATAACCGTATAAGCGCTTACATCAACTGATTATCGAACTGATTGAAATTGCTAAAATATTCATGCTCTTTTGAGGAGGAGACCTATGCATAATTCCGCATCAGTCACGAGTGTAACGACAAAGCGAGGCGACGCAACGCCTTTTGTTAGACTTATTACAGGGCTCGTATTCGGCAACTTTGGGGTGTACATGGCAACGATCGTACCAACTCTTATATTGCTGACATTCAAATTCATCGAGCTTACGCCACAAAATGTAACCGCTAACTTCAGTTTGTGTGCGGGAATCGGTTCCTTTGTTAGTATCGTCGCAAACTATGTGGGGGGATATATCAGCGATCGGACCCGATGGTCATTTGGCCGCAGACGCTCTTGGATTTTTATCGGCAACCTTGTAGGCGCAATCAGCATGGTTGGGATTGGCCTGGCAACTTCCGTTTGGGCTGTCTGCCTCTGCTGGAGCCTTGCGCTGACGTTCTATTACTTCGGTATTGCGGCTGTTGGCGCTTTAGTGCCGGACCAGGTTGAAGAATCGAAGCGTGGTACGGCATCAGGAATTCTCGGCATTTTTACCCCGGTAGCGATCATGATGGGCATGATGCTCATGACGGCAATCAACAATCTTCCACTTGCTATGAAATTTAACGTCTTAGCAGCAGTATCTGTTGTGACAGCAATTATTGCTTGCTGTTTAATTAAGGAATCGCCGCAGCAATATGGAGATCGTCGGAAGGAGAAATCCCAAAGCGCTTTCTTTCCAAGTCCTAAGAAATATCCTGCTTTCACCTGGGGCTTTGTGACACGCTTTCTAATTGGCGTAGCTTACTCGACGCAAACGTTCACCGCGCTATTCGTTATTCAGAAGTTCAATGTTCCACAAGAGCAGGTGACGGGAATCGTCTCACTTGTAACGCTCATTCAGACCGTATTTTTGGCATTGTCGGGTGTTCTAGGCGGCATGCTGTCGGACAAGCTGCGCAAGCAAAAACCGTTTGTGGCCGGCGCAGCGATTGTCGTTGCAATTGCAATATTCATCCTGGCACTAGCGCCAAGTTTGATCTATGTATACATTGCCAATGCGGTGCTGGGGCTTGGATACGGAGCGTACATCGCAGTTGATATCGCGCTAATTACGAGAATTTTACCAGACAAGAAGAATGCTGCTAAGGACTTTGGCATTATGAACATCGCGGGGAATTTGCCGTCGTCTATTGTGCCTACGTTCTCGAGCACATTGGTTGCGTTAGGCGGGTTTCCATTGTTCTTCGGTATCCTGGCAGTTGCTGGACTACTAAGTGCGGCCGCGGTTGCGCCAATACCTGAAATGTCGCCGGAACCAACGGATTAAGAATGGAGTGAGCAATGGATATGAATAAAGAAGAAATGATACCTGTAGATTTAACAGTCGAGTCCCTTCGCAATCCGATGGGGATCGGCGTTCTAAGACCCAAGCTTAGTTGGAAAATCCAATCATCCGCAAGAGGCATGCTGCAAGGGGCTTACCGGATTATCGTCGCAGGGAATGATTCGGATTTAAGTCTGGAGACGAATTTATTGTGGGACAGTGGCAAGGTGTTATCGGATCAATCGATTCATCTCGAGTACCAAGGTCGGTCCGTTATTTCTCGGGGGCGTTATGTGTGGAAGGTCATGGTTTGGAGCTCCACAGGCGAAGCTTCGGAATGGAGTCGTTCGGCTAGCTGGGAGATGGGATTGCTGCGGGAAGAAGACTGGAAGGCGAAATGGATTGAACCCGAACAAACACCGGTCACGCCAGAGGAAACCATTAATCTGTTTGTCATGTTCAGCGGCAAATATAATAACGATCCAGAGGTGACGGACAGACTTCATCCTTGTCAATTGCTGCGAAGGTCATTCCATGCAAACCAAGAGGTCGTTCGAGCGAGAATATATACGACGGCTCATGGCATTTATCATATGGAGCTTAATGGGAAGCGGGTTGGTGACCGTGAGTTTGCGCCAGAATTTACGAATTACCATAAATATTTGATGGTGCAGACCTATGATGTGACGGAGCTTCTGAATGCTGGTGACAATGCGATAGGAGTTGTTCTAGCGGATGGCTGGTATGCTGGTCGGGTCAGTTTAACCGGAAGCAGCTGTCAGTATGGAGACCGGCTTGGTTTGCTTACGCAGCTGGAGCTGGAATATGCAGACGGTTCAACGGAGATCATTTCTTCTGATCATACGTTTCGTTCAAGTAGGGGTCCTTGGATCTATTCGGATATATTCATCGGAGAAAAGTACGACGCTCGTCTCGAACAATTGGGCTTCAGCACGGCGGACTTTAATGATTCAGACTGGCTTCCGGTTCATGAAGCAAGCTACTCGCTTAACAATCTGATCGCTGACGCCGGAGAGCCCGTTCGTGCTGTAATGACGCTGGACGCACACAAAGTTCTCGTGACGCCGAATGGTGAAACAATCGTCGATTTCGGTCAGGTCATAGCCGGCAGAGTTCGTATGACTGTCTCTGGATCAGCTGGAACGGAGATCGTACTGGAACATAGTGAAACGCTCGACCAAGAGGGGAATTATTTATTTAACATTAACGGCCGGCATAAGCATCAAAAGGATATTTACGTGCTGCGTGGAGGCGAGGAGGAAACGTTCGAACCAAAGTTCACGTTCCACGGGTTCCGGTATGTAAAGGTTACAGGCTATCCTGGTGAATTAACTACGGATCGCTTCAAAGCGGTTGTCTTAGCATCGGACCTGCGTCAAACCGGACATTTTCATTGTTCCGATGAACGAATAAACCAGCTTCAGAACAATATCGTCTGGAGTCAGCGCGGTAATATGCTTTCGATTCCGACCGATTGCCCTCAACGTGAAAGACAAGGATATACGGGCGATTTTCAGGTGTTTGCCCCTACCGCTGCTTTGAATATGGGAATGCAGTCGATCATTTCTCGTTGGCTGGACAATTTGAGATTAGAGCAGCGAGAGGATGGGCAAGTGCCAAACACGGTACCATGGAACCGAAGTGATCGGGAACATGACGAGAGCTTGAATGTGTCTTCCGCCGGTTGGGGAGACGCTGCTGTCATTGTACCTTGGAGAATGTATGAGGCCTATGGGGACAAAAGTCTTCTTAAAGCTAGCTATTCGTCCATGGTGAAATGGGTCGAGTATGTTATTACAGCGTCAGCGGATAATATACCGAATCGTTTAAAGGATTGTGAGGATCCCGAGCGGCTCGAGAGACAGAAATATCTGTGGAATACAGGATTTCATTTTGGTGACTGGCTCACGCCAAGCCTAAGCATGAGTCTCGATGGCGAACGAGTCGATATGATGAAGAGTGCTTTCCAGACGAGTGAGCTTGTATCTACCTGCTTTTATGCATATAGTACCAGTCTTCTCGCGAAGACCGCAGAGATTCTAGGTTATGAGGAGGATGCCGTACGCTATCGGCAGCTAAGTGATCGTGTACGACAAGCTTTCGCGGAAGAATACTTGCATGAGGATGGTAGTCTAAAAGCACATTTACAAGGGATTTATGTACTTGCTTTACAGCATCAAATGATTCCCGATAATCAAAGAGAACGCTTGCTGGACCATCTTGTTGGATTGATTGAAGGTAATGGTTATCGACTGGATACAGGGTTTATGTCCATTCCGTTCTTAATGGATGTATTAAGCAATAATGGACGTGCGGATGTTGCCTACAAGCTGTTGTATCAAACACAATGTCCGTCGTGGTTGTATGAAATCGAGAAAGGTGCAACGACCATCTGGGAGGCATGGAATACGATTATGCCGAATGGCACCGTGCTGCCTGTATCACAAAACCACTATGCTTTTGGTTGCGTGGGCAACTGGCTTTATACGCACATTGCTGGAATTAAAGCAATAGAACCCGCTTACAAACATTTTATCATACACCCGCATCAAGACTGTGGGATGACTTGGGCAGAAGCTTATCACGAATGCATGTACGGAACGATCCTTTCGAGTTGGAGAAAAGAAGGGAATATAATGACCGTAGACGTGACAATTCCTGAGAACACGACAGCAGAGATTGTACTGTCAGGAGCAAGCATCGATCAAATCCAGGAATCAGGAGCAGCGCTCTCGGTTGTGCCGGAGCTTGCGGTTTCCTTACACCAGGGAGGATTGACCATTCAAGCGGGAAGCGGGAAATATCAATTTAAGTACTTCGTAAACTAGAAGCGAGAAATGTCCGCAAGCGGATATGGATGGGCAATAAAGATGAGCAGGACAAAACCGCTATTTGAATAGCGGTTTTTGTGTTGGATTTGGAATGATACGGCATTCCTTAACTGTACTGTGCTTGTAAAACAATCTATAATTAATACCAGCGAAAGCATGTACAATACCAATTGCCAGAGGGTTCTGAAGGATTAATGTTATGTAACATCCATCTGCGCTTTATGATGCGGTATAATAGGCAATGAGGTGAAGACATCATGCCAGAATTGCCAGAGGTAGAAACGGTCTGCCGAACATTGAATCAATTGGTCGCAGGCAAGAAAATCGCGAACGTTACGGTGAGCTTGCCGCGTATTATAAGACGTCCTGATGAGCCAGTCGAATTCGCCGGCGCACTTGCCGGTCAGACGATGCGCTCGGTTGAGCGTCGGGGCAAATTTATTCGGATCGTCTTGGACGATCTCATTCTCGTCTCTCATCTGCGGATGGAGGGACGGTATGGTTTGTATCAATCGGACGAGCCTGTCGAGAAGCATACGCATGTCATATTTCATTTTACCGATGGGACAGAGCTTCGATATAAAGATGTACGCCAGTTTGGCACAATGGACTTATTCGCGCCGGGAGAGGAATGGGTACTGCCTCCGCTGAATAAGCTTGGTTTAGAGCCATTGGATGAGACGTTCACGCTGCAAGCACTTCGTGAGGCGCTCGGCAAACGGTCGACGAAGATAAAGCCGCTGCTGCTGGATCAGGCGTATGTCGTTGGTCTAGGCAATATCTATGTCGATGAAGCGCTGTTCCAGGCGGGACTGCATCCCGAGCGGACAGCGGATTCACTTAAGGCTGCGGAGTGGGATCGATTGTATAATGCCATTCGCGATACACTCGGCAGAGCGGTCGAAGCGGGGGGTTCATCCATCAAGTCGTACGTGAACGGGCAAGGCGAGATGGGGATGTTCCAACACTCGCTGCTAGCTTATGGACGCGGCGGCGAGCCTTGCCGAACCTGTGGAACGACGATCGAGAAGTTTGTTCTTAGCGGTCGCGGCACGCATATTTGTCCGAAGTGTCAACCTAAGCCGCGCGGCGCTTCAGCGAAGATCGCCGGCCGGCAAGAGAGACCGAAGGGCAGTTCACCAAAAATTCATTAAGGATGTGCTGTCAGCCCAGACGGATTGCCACGGTTGGCACATGCGCGTAATCCCCGCATATGATGGTCTATCGACATAGGCGATTGTTCCACGCACAGCTGTTCGCATAGGCTTCAGCGTACGGAATGGAACGATCCTCTGCGGGGAGGGACAACGGTTGTTCGCGCATTTGGCATCACTGCTGCTACTGTCGTTCGCCGTCAGCCTTGACGGCTTCGGCGTTGGCGTAACGTATGGACTGCGGCGCATCCGAATTCCAATTATTTCTGTAGTCATCATTGCTTGCTGCTCCGGCATTGTGATCTGGTTGTCGATGGCAGTTGGCGGGTTTATTACGGACTATCTGTCACCTGTTGTTGCTCGTATCATTGGCGCATCCATTCTAATTGCAATTGGCTTGTGGGCATTGATGCAGCTGAAGCGCAATCGGGAGCGGGACCGTGCACAGGAAGAAGCCGAGAACGAGAATGACAAGGCAGTTGAAGCTGCGATGGTGTCTGTGGAATCTGAGTACGATGCAGCCAGCGGGAAAACGCTTGTAAGCTTGGAACTGAAGCAGCTGGGCATTGTCATTCAGATTTTGCGAAAGCCACAAGTTGCCGACGTCGATAAGTCAGGAAGCATCTCGGCATCGGAGGCATTGCTGCTAGGTGTTGCCTTGTCATTCGACGCATTCGGCGCAGGTCTCGGCGCGGCCATGATTGGCCTTCAGCCAACCATAACCGCGATTGCAATAGCGCTATCCAGTGCGGTGTTTCTAGTCGCAGGGATGCGGGTAGGATTCAAATATGCAGGCTGGCGGGGCATGCAAGCATTGTCCGCACTGCCTGGAATGATGCTCATTGTGATGGGAATTATAAAGCTGTTCTAGTGGTCATTGACGAGAGGGGTACAGGTATGAGAATCGGGTTAACCGGCGGCATCGCCTGCGGCAAGAGCACAGTATCTGCAATGCTCACTGAGCTTGGCGCACATGTAGTCGATGCCGACCGGGTGGCCAGAGAGGTGGTCCTTCCCGGGGAGCCGGCGCTGCAAGCGATTGTGGAGAAGTTCGGACAAGCTGTGCTCAGCGAGGATGGAACATTGAACCGGCCAGCGCTGGGCAGCATTGTGTTTGGACAAGCTGATCGACTGCGGGAGTTGGAGGCTATTACACACCCGGCGATTCGGAAGCGAATGCGTGCACAGATGGAGCAGGCTGAGAGCCTTGAAGCGGATCCCATCGTTGTGGCGGACATTCCGTTGTTATACGAGACCGAGCAGCAATCCTCCTATGAAGGCGTTATCGTCGTATACGTCCCGCATGAGGTGCAGCGTGACCGATTAATGAAACGGAATTCACTCGCGGTAGAAGAAGCAGAGCGGCGGATAGGGCTGCAGATGGATATCGAGCGCAAGCGCAGCATGGCCAACTGGGTCATTGATAACAGCGGGACGCTGGAAGAAACACGGAAGCAAGTGGAGCAGCTGTGGAATTCGCTTAGGAGAAAGTAAAAGGGGCTAAAGGTATGAGACGACGTCGGAAGCGAAAGCGACTGCTGCTGCTGCTCATTATTGGGTTCCTTGCATTCCTGTTCATCCGATCGGATTGGATAGGCAAATGGATGTATCCGATTCATTACCAAGCAGATATACGGGCCAGCGCGTTGAATTACGACCTGGATCCGCTGCTCATTGCAGCGATCATACGGGTAGAGACGAATTTTTCGACAGGTAAGGAATCCAAGAAGGGCGCGCTTGGCTTGATGCAAATCATGCCGGATACGGCCGATTGGGTCATAGAGAAGGCAGGATTCTCCAACGTATCAGAAGATATGCTGCGGCACCGCGCTGATGTAAGTATACAAATTGGATCGTGGTATTTGAGCAGCTTGCATAGACAGTTTGATGGCAACACAACGGTTGCGGTCGCAGCCTATAATGCGGGACCGGGTAATGTGAACAAGTGGTTAAACAACGGAACATGGGATGGTACGAAGGAAGCGGTGAGCGATATTCCTTACGGCGAGACGCGGCACTATGTACAACGGGTCTTTTATTATTATAATAAATATAAACAATTGTATCCGGAGTTCGCTGAACAGGAAGTCGGTTAGGTAGGCGGACGTACAAATGCAGCATTGTCGCTTAGAAGGCGTATTGTCGGGGTAAAATGCAATAAAGGCCTCGGACAAGCCCATCAAGACGTTATGCACGTCTTAATGGGCTGTCCCAAGCATATCTAGAAGATATTAGCGAGTCGTGCCTGCGAGCGATTGCTCAGCGATTTGCACGAGCTTACGCGTGATGCTGCCCCCGATGGAGCCTGCGTCTTTAGTCGTGAGGTTACCATAGTAGCCGTCTTGCGAAAGGGTAATACCCAATTCGGCTGCAACCTCATATTTCAGTTGGTCGAGTGCTGCAGAAGCTTGTGGCACAACCAGTTGGTTACTGTTACCTTGGCTCATTGTCGTTCACCTCCTTGCGGTTGGTAACTGTATTATGTGCGTTATTTCGAACTTCATTACAGGTAACGATTGGAATTGTAAAAAAATATTAAAGCGTCTTGGAGGATTCGCCAAATGAGATGTCCATATTGTGATTATGCCGGCTCCAAGGTGCTCGATTCGAGGCCGGCCAACGAGAACAAATCCATACGTCGCAGACGTGAGTGCGAGAAGTGCAGCCGCCGATTCACGACATTCGAGATGATTGAAGAAACACCGCTCATCGTCATCAAGAAGGACGGCAGCCGCGAAGAATTCAGCCGCGAGAAGCTGCTGCGCGGTTTGATCCGCGCCTGCGAGAAGCGTCCAGTCCCGGCCGAACGACTTGAAGTCGTCGTCTCCGAGGTCGAGAAGGAGCTCCGCACAACGGCCCATGCCGAGATCGAAAGCCGCATCATTGGCGAGCTTGTCATGGAACAGCTCTATCCCGTCGACGAAGTCGCTTACGTCCGCTTCGCGTCCGTTTACCGCCAGTTCAAGGACATCGACATGTTCATGAAGGAGCTTAATACGCTGTTGTCCAAGCACCCATTGTCGGGCGGCGCAGGTGCGATAGGCGGGTCGAAGGAGTAAGATGAAGGTCAGCGTTGGATTGATTTGCGCGATTCATGAAGAGTGATTGGAGATTGACGCTTTTCTAGGTTGCGTGCTAGAATTTACCTGCTGACAACATTTTGGCTGCGTGAGCAGCCCACGGGGCCTTAGCTCAGCTGGGAGAGCGATTCGCTGGCAGCGAATAGGTCAGGGGTTCGAGCCCCCTAGGCTCCACCAAGATAAACAATCGAACCACGTCCAACGGACGTGGTTTTTTGTTTATTGGTGGACTGCCTAGGGGTGAGAACCCCTAATGGGGTTCGCCCGCGCGGACGGAGTGGAGTGTATATGCTTCGAAGATAGATCATCAAACGGAGGAGCACGGCGTCTGAATCTACCGCTAAAGTCTGCGAAGGAGGGGCTTCGTCAGCCTACAATAAGGATTCATACATCCCCCTAGGCTCCACCAAACAACAAAAATGAAGCACGCCATTGATTGGCGTGCTTTTTTGTTGTTTGGTGGAGCCGATGAAGGGGGCAGACCGCGCGGACGGAGCGTAGCGGAGGAGCACGGCATCGAAATTTACCGCTGATCTTCTTCATTGAGTGCGCATCATGGAACAATAAATAAAAAAATTCGATACCCCGGGGTTCAGTCCGCGCGGAGGGAGTGGAGTGAGTAAGCTTCTAAGAGAAAACATCAAACGGACGAGCACGGCGTCTGAATCTACCGCTAAAGTCTGCGAAGGATAAGCTTCGACAGCCTACAATAAGGATTCATACATCCCATGATGGATCATCGAGCTGAACGAGATGAAGCCCCCTAGGCTCCACCAAGATAAACAATCGAACCACGTCCAACGGACGTGGTTTTTTGTTTATTGGTGGACTGCCTAGGGGTGAGAAACCCTAATGGGGTTCGTCCGCGCGGACGGAGCGGAGTGTATATGCTTCGAAGATAGATCATCAAACGGAGGCGCACGGCGTCTGAATCTACCGCTAAAGTCTGCGAAGGATGGGCTTCGTCAGCCTACAATAAGGATTGATACAACCCCCTAGGCTCCACCAAATACAAAATTAAACACGCCTAATTAAGGCGTGTTTTTTGTATTTGGTGGAGCCGTTAAAGGGGGCAGACCGCGCGGAAGGAGCGTAGCGGAGGAGCACGGCATCGAAATTTACCGCTGATCTTCTTCATTGAGTGCGCATCATGGAACAATAAATAAAAAATTTCGATACCCCGGGGTTCAGTCCGCGCGGAGGGAGTGGAGTGAGTAAGCTTCAAAGGGAAACAACGAACGGACGAGCACGGCGTCTGAATCTACTGCTAAAGTCTGCGAAGGATGGAATTCGTCAGTCTACAATAAGGATTCATACATCCCATGATGGATCATCGAACTGAGCGAGATGAAGCCCCCTAGGCTCCACCATAAAACAAAGATTTCTGGTTGGCATATTTTTATAGGTTTTTACGATGGCGTCCTAGGAAAGCAAATCCCATCAATGTAAACGGCTTTCACTGTACTTTGGTGGGGCCGTGTTTTTATGTATTTTTCCATATATCGCTAAACTGGGACAGCGGTAGTATAATAGTGCTTGTGAATGTAAGTAGATAGAACTAATAAAGAGCTGATATATGAGTTCAAAAACAAAGAATATCTCGGAGGAGAGTCATGAAAGGTAGTCGTTTTTGGGAGTTTTATTTGGTTCGATACTTACTTGGTACAATTTTTGGAGTTATCATTCTCTTCTTTTTGGTGATCAATTATAATAAAGAACTCACAAACAGATTCTTTTTTCATGTTGACCACCCCCAAAGTATCATGGAGCATATCGAGAGCCTCTTATATGACACAACATACAGTATTAATAAAAGCGATGCAAATATTATCGCTAAGTTGTTTAATGAGAAAAGTGAGGGTTTTATACCAGACTTAACAGTGAAGAATGATGTTGTTCAAGTCAAACAATCTGGCTTTCCAATATTAGCAGCTATTATTATTGCGATATCTGGTTTTTTGTATATGTATTTTTCGAGTATGATCATATTAGTTATTCATGGACTAAGATTTGTAGTTTTTGAACGATTGAGATTAATCATCTTAACAGTCAAAAAACAAAAAGCACTGCAATCTTATTCGCTTTCAAAATGCGTGATTATCTTTTTGCTTGGAGCTTTTATTTTAATTTTAATTTCAAAACTAATATCGTCTAGTATACCAGATATGTTGTTTAATCATATTTTTAGTATTATGTTATTAATTTCGTTATGGGTGATTTCTTTCAAAAGGGGTTCTTATATTAAAGCCTCTTATGAAGGAATAAGTAGTTTTAGGGCGTCAAGTAAAGACAATAAATTTGGTGAAGCCAGAGAGCAGTATATTGAATCGTATAGACATTTGCGTGAACATGGTAATGCTTTTGGAATTATTGCTTGTGAGATTTTGTTTGCATTTTGGCTTATTAAATGGGATTTTTCATTTTGGGCGATTTTTTATTGGAGTCTATTTGGGTTTACGGCATGGATACTGGGGACTTATTTAGAGGTATTCAGAAAATCTGATACTTAAAAAGTCTGAGTGGGTCGGATGATGAACCAAGCTTGTAATGTAATTCCGGCTATGCTAAAATCGGTCTTACATTTAACGATTGGAGTTGAAGAGGATAATGTAATATTTCTTGCCACTTTTCTGAAGAATAGAGCAGCATATGTTTTATTCTCTATGGGCAAGAAAGTTACCTTATTCTTTTTGACTCTTAAAATATAGCCTTTTCCTGCCCTGCGTGGGTTGGATTTGTCATATTTTTTGAGCTACAAGAAGGGTAACTTTCTTGTGGCTCTTTTTTATTATGACAAAGGAGGTTGCCCACATATGTCATTGATCAGGGTAACGAATCTGACGTTTGCTTATGACGGCAGTTATGACAACATTTTTGAGAATGTAAGCTTTCAAATTGATACCGACTGGAAATTAGGCTTTACAGGGAGAAACGGCCGAGGCAAGACCACGTTTCTTAATCTGCTGCTCGGTAAGCACGAATACAGCGGAACGATTTCGGCCAACGTGAGTTTTGATTACTTTCCATTCCATGTGGAAGACAAAGCGATGAATACCATCGACGTTGTCGCCGACATCGATCCGGACTATGAGCACTGGCAGCTGCTTCGCGAGTTATCGCTGTTGAATGTGTCGGATGATGTGTTATATCGGCCATTCGAATCGCTGTCCAATGGAGAACAAACGAAGGTGCTGCTGGCGGCTCTGTTTTTGAAGGAAAACCATTTTTTGCTCATTGATGAACCGACCAACCATCTGGATATCCATGCTCGGAAGCTGGTCAGCGATTATTTGAAAGGCAAAAGCGGTTTTATATTGGTGTCGCACGACCGGGCGTTTCTAGACAACTGCGTGGATCATGTTCTGTCGATCAACAAGACGAGTATCGAAATCCAGAAAGGAAATTTTACGGACTGGCGGGAGACCAAACAACGGCAGGATAACTTTGAGCTGGCCGAGAACGACAAACTGAAGAAGGACATTAAGCGTCTATCGGAAGCAGCCCAGCGGACGAGTAACTGGTCGCATGAAGTGGAGAAAACGAAGAACGGCACCCGCAACTCCGGCTCTAAGGTCGATAAAGGGTACATTGGTCACAAGGCTGCCAAAATGATGAAGAGATCCAAATCGATCGAACAAAGGCAGCAATCCCAGATCGAGGAAAGATCCCGGCTGCTCAACAACGTTGAAAGCTCAGAGAGTTTGAAAATTTCTCAGCTAGCGTATCACAAACAGCAATTAATCGAGCTCGACCGCGTTTCGATTCATTATGGCGAGAAGAAAGTTTGCCGCGACATAAGCTTTACTGTCGAGCAAGGGGACCGCATTGTGCTCTCCGGCCCGAACGGCTCGGGAAAATCCAGCTTGCTCAAATTGATCTGCGGTGAGGATATTCCTTATTCCGGAATTCTCCGAATTGGGAGCCAGTTGAAAATATCTTACGTTTCGCAGGACACCTCATACTTGCATGGCAATTTGTCGGACTTCGCCAGAAACAGTGGAATTGATGAAAGCTTATTCAAATCGATATTAAGGAAATTCGATTTTTCGCGTTTACAATTCGAGAAGGACATTGCCTCATTTAGCGGCGGTCAGAAGAAGAAGGTGCTGATCGCGAAAAGCCTCTGCGAGAAGGTTCATTTGCATGTTTGGGACGAACCGCTCAATTTTATCGACGTTATTTCCCGGATGCAAATCGAAGAAGTGCTGCTGGAGCATTCTCCAACGATCCTCTTTGTAGAGCATGACAGCGAGTTTTGCAAGCATATCGCAACAAAAACGGTGGAATTGAAATAGATAAACCACTTCTAGGAGGATGAAAGGGATGGAGATTGAAGTCGTAGATGATGATGTGAACCGTTTCTAATTCAGTGAGGCGGTTCACATCGCTTTTTCGTTTGACTATTGCATACATGGGCGAAATTCGATATATTAATTTTAGTTAGACAATCTAATTATATGTCAAATGAGATGATCATAATGAAAAATAACAAGGACCATTGCTCAGAACAACTGCCCAAGCTCGGAATTCAGCCTTATTTGGAGTTAATGAAAACAACTGCTAAGCATGAGAGCAAAGGCGCATCTGCTCGTTTGGGACTATTAATGCTATGGTTTAGTGATAATTATTTGGATGCCGTCGATTTGGCGTTATCACCATTTGGCATTACCGAAAGCAAATTGGATTTGCTGCTGCTGCTTAAACTTCATGAGAACAGAGAAGGGATTACTCCATCTTCGCTTGCAGACAGGCTGGGAATCAGGCGAGCTTCGGTTACGGCATTGTTGGAGTGGCTGGAGAAGCGGGATCTAATCGCCCGTGAGCAAAGCAAGCTCGATCGGCGCATGGTTTACGTCAAGATTACAGCTGAAGGTTTAGAACTACTGGATAAAACCTTGCCCACATTTTGGTCCGCATGCTCCACTGTCATGAGTGATTTGGATCAGGAGGAGACTATGTTTTTGGACAAAATATTAGTAAAGTTAAACGCTGGTATCGAAAAGAAGCTGGGAATGGGAAGATAATTTTTTGACCATATAATTAGATTATCTAACTAGAAGATAAGCACAACTAGAACTCGGAGGAACAAGCATTTGAAGCTGAATAAGAAGTTCGAATTTATCCTTTTTACCTTTTTGATGGCATTTGGCATGTCTTGTATCATTTCATTTTTTAATTGCTTAATCAATTTCGGCTTCCAGTCCATGCTCCTAGAGAAGTGGCTTACAGCATGGGGGAAATCATTTGTGATCGCATTTCCTGCCGCTTATTTCTTACCTAAAGGAATAAGGAAATTGTTAAGGAAAGTACAGTTTGTATAAGGGCATCGAAGTGGTCGGGGTTCGGATTTGCTATGGTTCACAAGTACCTTGTGATGGGTTGATCGGTAACTGAACATGAATGAAGCAAAGGTGATCCTTACAAAGGGATTACTTTTTTATGATTTTACACGGTATTAACAAATCTCGTTCTTGATTATGTTTGTGGATGCCGTCATCCGTGTTATGAGGAAGTTACCCTTATAAACAGTCGCCTTTATGCGGGGAGGCATATGGCTAGTCGAGCGATTGGTACAGGGATGAGATCCAATGTTATAGTTGTCATCGAATCAAACCTGGCACTGATTGGCAGGTTTTTGGCTGAGTTGAAAAATAATATCTTATAGTATAAGATATTATCACGAAACAAAATTTAAAGGGGTGAGCAGCATGTACTACAAGCAATTAGCTAAACATTTTTTCGATTATATGGTTACAACAAATATCGGGCCCATGGAGCCTCCGGATCCCAAAGATTATTCTCGTGGAGAAGTGGGCATATTAATTCATTTAGCGTTTAGAAAAGATGGTGTCACTTCCGGGTTATTGAGTGAGGCTCTCCATGTAAGTACGGGACGAATCGCGAGCGCGCTCAAAACTTTGGAGAAAAAACAGCTTATCGAAAGACGTGAGGATCTGTCCGATAAACGGCGGGTGAATGTCTTTATTACAGATAAGGGAAGAAGTACAATACTGAAGAAGCACGAAGAAGCGATTGAGCGAATGGAGAAAAGCTTGGAGAAGCTTGGGGAAGAAGATGCGAAGAAATTTGTAGAGCTGTCCATGCGGTTTTTCTCATAAAATTCGAGTGGTCATACATGCCGTTAATTCGTGACGGCTTTTATTAGATCAAATATCTTATAGTATAAGATAAAAGGAGAGACAGCATGCTGAAAATATTTAAGTATCTCACACAAAAAGATTGGCTTCTAATCTTAGTCAGCGTCGTGTTCATTGTTGCCCAGGTTTTTCTGGATTTAAGGCTGCCAGATTATATGGCGGATATTACGATGCTTATCCAAGCCGAAGGGACAACGATGTCTGATCTGGTCGTACCAGGCAGTTACATGCTGCTTTGTGCAGTTGGCAGTATGGTTGCAGCGGTCATTGTTGGTTACTTTGCAGCCCGAATTGCCGCGAGCCTGGCGAAACGACTTCGTGGATTAGTATTTGAACAAACATTATCATTCTCGATGGCCGAGATGAATCGCTTCTCGACGTCAAGTTTAATTACTCGTTCAACCAACGATATTACACAAATTCAATTGATTGTAGCGATGGGCATGCAGGTCATCGTCAAAGCTCCAATTCTAGCCGTCTGGGCGATCATTAAGATCGCGAATAAAAACTTGGAATGGACGACAGCAACAGGGCTCGCGATTCTCGTGCTTTGTATTATGCTTGCTGTCATTATCATTTTTGCAATCCCTAAATTTAAGATCATTCAGACGTTAACGGATAACTTGAATCGTGTGACACGCGAGAATCTAACAGGCATTCGAGTTGTACGCGCCTATAATGCGGAACACTATCAGCAGCAAAAGTTCGAACAAGCCAATCTGGACCTTACCAAGACGAACTTATTTGCGAATCGTATGATGGCACTTATGGGTCCTGGAATGACCTTGATTATGTCGGGCTTAAGCGTATCGATTTATTGGATTGGCGCCTATTTAATTAATAACACAGGACAGATGGATCGATTGCCGCTGTTCGCTAATATGGTCGTGTTTTCGTCGTATGCCATGCAAGTCGTGATGGCCTTCATGATGGTCAGTATGATTTTCATTATGCTGCCTCGTGCCGCGGTATCTGCCAAACGTATTCTGGAAGTGCTGAATATGTCCGTTTCGATAACCGATGGTAAGGTGTCAGAGGGACATCCAGGTTCTATTGGGGAAGTTGAGTTTAGAAATGTCAGCTTCACTTATCCGGACTCGGACGAACCGATCCTTCAGAATATTAGCTTTAAGGCAAGGAGAGGTGAAGTTGTCGCATTTATCGGCGCAACGGGCAGCGGCAAATCAAGCGTGATGAATTTGATTCCACGTTTCTACGATGCTACTGAAGGAGAAGTGTTAGTGGATGGCGTGAATGTCAGGGAGTATGCCCAAGAAGCGCTACACGAGAAAATAGGTTATGTTTCCCAATCCGCCGTGATATTCAGAGGTACCGTAGCATCCAATGTCGCTTATGGCAATGCGAATCAGACGGAACAGGGTCTGCAACAAGTGAAGGAAGCTATCGAAATCGCCCAAGGCAAGGAATTCGTAGAGAACTTTGATGGCCAGTATGAAGGTGAAATTGCGCAAGGAGGAAAAAACGTATCCGGCGGGCAAAAACAGCGTATATCGATCGCACGTGCGATTTATCGGAAGCCCGACATTTATATTTTCGATGATTCTTTCTCTGCGTTAGATTATAAGACCGATCGAGCGCTGCGCAGTGAACTGAACAAAGAGACGGCGAATGCCACTACGCTCATTGTGGCGCAGCGAATTGGAACGATTAAAGAAGCGGATCAAATTATTGTCTTAGAAGATGGAGAAATTATCGGTAAAGGTACGCATGAACAATTGATGGAAAGCTGTACGACTTATCAAGAAATTGCCTATTCACAGCTTTCGGAGGAGGAATTGGATCATGTCAAAAAATAAAGTGCCGAACGAGCGTCACGATGAAAAGATGAGACCCCCAGGTCCGCCAGGAGGCGGCTTTGGTCCGAATATGGGGCCAGGTCAAAAGGCTAACAACTTTAAAGGAACGATGAAGAAGCTAGTCGCTTTCTGTAAATCGTATATGCTTTTTATTCTAATTGCATTACTGCTGGCATTTGTTGGATCCGCGTTTAACGTTTATGGCCCCCATTTATTAAGCGATATGACAGACCTTATTCAAGAAGGCCTGACGGCATCGATTGATTTGTCTGCGATTCAGAGGGTCGGCTTCATCTTGGCTGCGCTATATGGCCTAGGCTTCATCTTCAGTTATTTTCAAGGCTACATTATGGCGACAGTAACCCAAAAGATTACGAAAAGAATGCGTACCGAATTATCAGAGAAAATGAATCGGATTCCATTGAAATACTTTGATAAAACAAGCATTGGTAATGTATTAAGCCGCATTACAAATGATATTGATACAATCGGTCAAACGTTAAACAATAGTTTAGGACAATTGGTTACTTCCGCGGCAACTTTTGTCGGCGTACTGATCATGATGTTCTATACGAACTGGGTCATGGCTTTAACGGCAATTTTCTCCACGCTGATCGGCTTTATGCTGATGACCGTGATTATGAAGAATTCCCAGAAGTATTTCGTTCAACAACAGAAACAGCTCGGAGATATTAACGGTCATATTGAAGAAATGTATGCGGGACATCAGATTGTGAAAGTGTACAACGGTGAGAAAGAAGCAAAAGAAAAATTCCACGCGATTAATGATCGCCTGTATGACAACGCATGGAAATCGCAGTTTTTATCCGGTATCATGATGCCGATCATGCAATTTATCGGAAATTTCGGCTATGTTGCGGTATGTATTGTCGGTGGATTGCTTGTGACCAATGATGTTATTTCGATCGGTACCATTGTTGCGTTTATGGTCTATATTCGACTATTCACACAACCTCTTGCACAGATCGCACAAGCAGCGACCAATTTACAATCGACTGCCGCAGCAAGTGAGCGTGTATTTGAATTCATGGAAGAAGAAGAGCTTGAAGATGAAACGAATAAATCGCTGAAAGTTAAACATGTCAAAGGTGATGTTGCGTTTAAGAACGTGTCGTTCGGTTATCTGGATGACAAGCTTATCATTAAAGACTTCTCCTTAGATGTCAAGGCAGGTCAAAAAATTGCGATCGTTGGACCGACAGGAGCCGGAAAAACGACGCTGGTGAACCTGTTGATGCGATTCTACGAGATCAATCGCGGGGAAATCACGATTGATGGTTTGCCTACTCATCAATTAACGCGTGAACAGGTGCATCAAATGTTCTGCATGGTGCTGCAGGATACCTGGCTCTTCGAAGGGACGATTCGTGAGAATATCATATATTCCAAACCAAATGTGACGAATGAAGAAGTAGTTGCAGCATGTAAAGCGGTTGGTATCCATCATACCATTCAAGCTTTGCCGAACGGTTATGATACGGTTCTGAATGATAAAGTCAATTTGTCTGTCGGGCAGAAGCAGCTTGTAACGATTGCTCGGGCATTGATTGAGAATGCGCCTATGTTAATACTCGATGAAGCAACAAGCTCTGTTGATACACGAACGGAAGTGCAGATTCAACAAGCGATGGATCAGTTGATGGTCGGCAAAACCTCGTTCGTCATAGCTCATCGGCTGTCGACCATTAAGAATGCGGATCTGATTCTGGTCATGAAAGACGGAGATATATTAGAAACCGGAAGCCATGAGGAGCTGCTGGCCAAACACGGATTTTATGCCGATCTGTACAACAGCCAATTCGAGTCCGCTTCTTAGAACATATGACAATGTGGAGCAAGAGAAAGCACGCCTTAAGCTGGCGTGCTTTTTTGTATGGGCGAAGCCTTCGTATAGAAATGTAAGATGCTCGTATTGATCTTTTATATTAGACGCTGCCGTTAGATCATTCTATATTATTGATAACCAACTATTTCTAGGTGGATTATTTGATTTGTTTGAGTACATAGGCATAGGAAGGGGATAGGAGAAGCATGGGAACCCTTAATGAATATTTGCAGCAGAAAAGAGAAGCGCTGCTTGAGCGCAGGGCTAATGCAGAGAGACAGCCGGATCAAGCTCGCTCTGTGTTCAGTGCCAAGGTAAGAGCAGCGGGAAGAAGCGGTGTTCGGGAAATCCGAATTCGCGATTTTCAAGTGATCAGCGACAGTCCGCCGGATTTTGCAGGTTATAATCTTGGCCCTTCCTCCCCAGAGCTTCAGCTTGGGGTGCTGGGAAGCTGCTTGACGCACATCGCGTTAATTCAAGCGGCCGAACGACAAGTCTCTCTCCACTCGCTTGAGGTTGAAGTAACAGGAGAGATGCACCCGCTGGCTGGTCGTCCTGGCTACGAGCATATTCCGATTCACCCTCATAACATTCAATACAAGCTGATTATACAATCCGATGAATCAGAGGAAACGCTGCGGGCGTTCCATCAAGCGATCGAACAGGTCTGCCCGATCTTCAATCTGCTTCGCAATCCCCAGCAAATTGAAGGCCAATTGGTTGTGAACCGTCTGAGCTCAGAATCCGTGTTGTAGAGGCTGCGGCGGTCATTACGCATGAATATATGGGAGGATATCGATGTCTCGAAGACAATTAAGGCTAGGGGCGGAATTAAACGGAGTGGGCAACAGCATCGCCTTCTGGCGCCATCCGGAGATCCCGATTAATGCCAGTGTAAGCATTGAATATTACAAGAAGCAGGCGTTGAAGGCGGAAGAAGGCAAATTCGATTTTATATTCATCGCAGACGGGTTGTTTATTAACGAGAAATCCAATCCTCATTTTCTAAACCGATTTGAACCGTTGACGCTGCTGTCCAATTTGGCTGGAGCTACATCGAACATCGGACTTGTTGCGACGGTTTCTACATCTTATAGCGAACCGTTCACGGTTGCCCGGCAATTCGCATCGATCGATCAATTGAGCGGAGGACGGGCCGGATGGAACGTAGTCACTTCGTCATTGGAAGGCTCGGCACACAATTTCGGCAAGGGCGAGCACCCGAATCACGGCTTGCGCTACGAAATAGCGGAAGAGCATCTGGGGGTTGTCAAGGGCTTGTGGGATTCGTGGGAAGACGATGCTTTTATCGGGGACAAAACGAAGGGCGTTTTCTTCGAGCCATCCAAAATGCACACCCTGAATCACAAGGGTACTCATTTCTCGGTTCGGGGACCGCTAAATGTAGGACGATCCAAGCAAGGATATCCCATTGTGTTTCAAGCCGGAGCTTCGGAATCTGGAAGAGATCTCGCCGCCAAGTCCGCGGATGCCATCTATACGCCATATGGAACATTCGAAGAGGCGAAGGCGTATTATCAGGATGTCAAAGCAAGAGCTGTGGCGCATGGACGGAAGGCTGAGGATATCTTGATTTTCCCGGGTATGAGTCCGATCGTCGGCAGAACCGAAGAAGAGGCCGAACGCAAGTATCAGGAGATCGTCGAATTGGTAGAGATCAATCAAGCCCTTAATTATTTGGGACGTTTCTTCGATCACTTCGATTTCTCTGCATTCCCATTGGATGAGCCGTTTCCCGATATCGGCGATGTGGGCAGCAACAGCTTCCGCAGCACGACTGATATGATCAAGCGTGATGCCAGGGACCAGAAGCTGACGCTTCGTCAAATAGCGCTTCGGGTCTCTACGCCTCGTACGGCGTTTTTCGGCACGCCGGACAAGGTGGCCGATCGAATACAAGAATGGTTCGAAGGGGGAGCGGCGGATGGTTTCAATATCTATACGGCCGTGCCTAATGGCTTGATCGATTTTGTTGATTTGGTCGTACCGGTCCTGCAGCAGCGGGGTTTGTTCCGTACAGAGTACGAGAGCAATACGCTTCGCGGCAACCTTGGACTTCCGGTTCCGCGCAACCGGAATACACTTTCTTATACAGTTTCGTAGATTTTGAAGCACGCCATTATAGGCGTGCTTTTTATTATTTTGGGTGAGTAGCTAATAATGATACCCCGTTGGACAAGTTGTTTATTGGTTGATTTCCGAGGGGCGATGGATCCCAAAAGGTTTACTTTTGTGTTTATTTACAATAATGAATTTTTTTGATGTTTTTGATATGATGACTAAAATGCGGAATACATATTTCCGCATTTTAGTGGGTGACGTTGGAACTTATAAAGAACCAAATAATATCTATATGTAATAATATAGAGTTTGTATGTAAATCTTTTTCATAAACAACGTAGAAATTATAAGGTTCAACTAGTCACGGAGAGTTCTCACAGACCCAAAATAATATGAGGATAGAAAAACTAACTAATTGTAAGTGTTAGTTTAATATAGCCACCAATACAATATTGTGAGGAGTTATATATATGAAGGTAGATTTTGAATATGAAGAAGATCTTTTTCCAAAGAAGATCACTGATTTTTCAAAAGCAGTAACAAAGTTCGTACTAGAATATTTCCAAACTAATTATAAAATGGATATGAGCCGTTCACTTCATAATTACAAATTGATAAGGCTTCTGATTATGCTTAATCCAAATAAAATCGATAAACTAAGTGGAACATTAATAGATGCAGTAGAGTTTATTATCAAAACGTATAATGTAAATTCGAAAATAATGAATGATATTGTTATAGATTCTATTAAAAAGCAAGAGGAGGCGCTGCACTTTTTTTGGGAATATACTTCGACAGCAAGGCTTTTGAAAGATAAAAAGATATCTTTTAGGAAGAAAACCGCTTATAGATTTAACATGATTCACCAGATCGTTGAACACATGTTGAAACGTGAATCAAATCTATTATATTTTGCATTTCAAGTAGCAAATAAAAAAAACGTAGTAAAAGATACAAAATTAAATGAGATAGTTGAGACTTTGCTTATACTACCATTTGAGTACTTCAAGAGTATGGACCAAAACAAACTAAAGAATATTTCTATAAACCAATGGAGAAACATTGCTGCACATTCTTCTTACGAATGTAGAAATGAAACAATTGAATGTACTTATAGTAACAATAAAAGTAAAGTAATAACATTAAGTGAACTAGATGATCTCCAGAGGGGTTAAAGGCAATATTGAAAATAGAGTGAAACAAAGCGATATTCCTTAGTGCGAAACGGGTAATGAACTTAAGGTATAGGGGAGTCGGCGATGAGTTGAATAGAAAGCGATACCGAATGCTGTTATGAGTGATTTGGATCATGAGGAGACTATGCTTTTGGACAAAATATAGGTAAAATTAAACGCCAGTATCGAAAAAGCTAGGAATGTGAAGGTTTTTTACAATTATCTAACTATAAGACAGGCTTAACTAGAATCCAGAGGAACAAGCATTTGAAGCTGAATAAGAAGTGCGAATTTATCCTGTTTACCTTTATGATGGCATTTGGCATGTCTTGTATCATTTCATTTTTTAATTGTCTAATTAATCTCGGTTTTGACGAGTCTTTCGTTAGTAAATGGCTTGCTGCGTGGAGAAATTCATTTGTGATTGCATTTCCTACGGCCTATTTATTACCTAAAGGGATCAGGAAGTTAATGAAGAAAGTTCGGTTTGTATAATGAAGATGAAGCGCGCCAACAAGCAATAAGCTGGCGTGCTTTTTTTGCGGTTTCGTGGAGGATTCGGATCGGGTTACCTAATGGCAGTGCTTAATTTTATATGATTTTGTGTGGGAGAAAGATAGAATGGGATATAGAGGTGAATCATGAACAAAACGTTGCCTGTTATTTCTGCTGAGGAGTTAGAAGCGTACAATTTCAGACTGTTCTCTTTAAGTTTGAAGCAGCATGACTATGATCTCGCTTCGCATCTGGCTATGCATCGGCATGATTGTTTTGAAATCTTTTTGGTTACAAGCGGGTATGGGAAGGCGCAAATCGATTTTCAAACCTACAGCTTCGCACCTCATACACTATGTCTGATTTCCCCTGGTCAAATGCACGGTTGGTTGGAAAGTGATTCGGATGAGCAGATCAGCGGATACCTGCTTGTTTTCTCCAAGGATATGCTTACCGAAATGCCATCACCATCTCCGTTGCATTTGATGGGAGAGAATCCGTTCTACTCGCTTAGTTCGGATCAAAATTCGGTTGTTCAGAATCTCTTCTTTTTATTGGAACGAGAACAATCGTTAGCACATAAGGACCAAGTGGCCGCGGTATGTCGCTACGTCCAGCTGTTATTAATTGAAATAGGTCGAATCAATGAAAGTCTAGAGCAGACCCATAAGGAAGAAGCCGGATTTCGTCTAACGAAACAGTTTCTTACGTTGGTCGAATCCCATTTTCGATCGGTGAATAGTATGTCTGATTATGCCTCGATGCTGTATGTCACATCGAATCACTTGATTGAATCGGTGCGTAAGACGCTCGGAAAGTCAGCAGGAGGAGTGCTTCGTGAACGTAAATTGTTAGAGGCCAAGCGTATGCTGCGCTACTCCGCAGCATCAGTTGATGAGATTGCAAATCAATTATGCTACAAGGACCCCTCTTACTTCGGGCGTTTATTCAAGAAGAATGTCGGCGTTTCACCGACTGAATTTCGCAAACAAGATTGATGCGTGTATCTATAAAGTCGGCTTTCCGTGTAAGCAACGGGAGGGCGGCTTTATTCAATATCCAGACAAAATAGGTGATTAACCGGACTATTTATGGCACCTTCCCGCTTTCCGTTGACGATGATTTTCCTTTCGAATACGATGTGACTGTCCGCAGTAACGTCAGAACGCGTAGGAGGAGAAAACATGCAGTTGGAACAGTTAATCAGGGAACGACGCAGTATCCGGAAATATAACAACTTGCCTGTATCTCAGGATTTAATTATAAAGCTGCTGCAACAAGCTGAACGATTATGTTCTTATGATGGAGAGGCACGCTGGCGTTATGTTTACGTGGGTACACCTGAAGCGCGTGAACGGCTGGCTGACTATATGGTGGAGAAATTACAGGATAATAAAATCGTGAAGTTGGTTCTAAGCAAAGTGACTGATGCCCTTCATAAACGGGTTCTTGAGGTGCCAGCTAGCCTTATTGTCATTGCAAAAACCGATTCAAATCCCATCATTCATGATCAAACTTATGGCGCTGTATGCCGTATCATGCAGAACCTTCAACTGCTCGGATGGGAGGAGCGGATAGGAATGGTGTGGATCACAGACCCGATGATTCAAAATGAACGTTTCTATAAACGAATCGGTTTACAGGAGGGAGAACGATTTGTCGGTATTGTGCAGATGGGTTACTTCGATAAAGCACCCAAGGGTCGCTCGCGTACGCCCGCTGAACGGAATTGGACCGAATTCGTCTGGAATGAGAGATAGCAATGAGAGGAGCTTCACAACCCATGAAACTGATGGTTAGAAGTAATGAGTGGATAAGCAATCGCCAATGGGATATGAGTCCGGTTCCACAAGCGCTCATTCTTGAGCTGCTAAATCATGCAGTATGGGCTCCGAATCATCGGAACAGGGAGCCGTGGAGATTTATTTATATTAGCCGCAACAATACGGGGGGACTAGATTTTATCCAGGCACAGGCGCCAGGATATTTAATCATCACGATGAATAATGAGAACGATGCAAATAAACAGAATGAGAATTTGGCAGCTGTATTCTGCCTCATTCAGAATTTCAGGCTGCTTGCTTGGGAGCAGAAGTTAGGTGCAAATGTTTGTTTCTATGAATGGATGTATGATCGAAGAAACTGCCAACAGCTTGGTGTGATGGACAAAGAAAGAATAGTGGCGGTTCTCGAGGTGGGTTTCTGCAATGAATCGTCAGCAGTGGTCCCTACATCATCTGCAGCAGTATTGAACTGGCGTTCGCTTTAAAATGAAAAAAGCACGCCATGGCTGGTGTGCTTTTGGTGTTCAGTGGAGTCCTACAGAGAAGCCGCTTGAATGTTGTACGATAATTGCGCTTCGCGCGTCTCTAAGTTAAACGTATCGCCCGGCGACAAGAAATAAAACTGTCCGTTATGATCGTTCAAATAGTTGGAATCGTAAATGGAAACATAGCTGTTGCCCACTACCTCGAAGGTTTCTCCCTGTACGACGATAGCCGTCGCTTCGTCTATACCGATACCGAGCAATTCAGGACGCGCGGCAATCACTTGAACAAGATCAAATTGCCGGTTCCTTCTGATCAAATGCTGGTCAATCGTTACGTTCTTGAGGAATCCGAAGCCTTCCTCATGATCTCCCATTAGTATCGTATTGGTCTTCGTATCGCCTCTTACCAAATAGGAGCCCTGAATTGTTGCTCCGGCTGAAGATCCACCGATCACACCACCTCGTTCGAGAAGTGCATGAAGCTCGCGATGAACCTCCGTATGAAGATAGGCGTCTGCAAGTCGCCATTGCCGCCCGCCCGTGAACCACACGGCATCGGCCGACCGTAGGGGGGCTGTGAAATCCTCCGTATCGGCCAATTCCCGATCATTCGTATGGAGAACCGTAATATTGTGCACGCCGGCTTCTTCGAACGCACTTATCTCGTGCCCTTTCTTCGTCACGTCTACTTCTTCTTGTGCAGTAGGAATAACAACAATTGAACGATCGGGTCCACCTGCTAATTCGATGAATCGCTTAATAATCCCCTCAGGAAGACGACCGCCACCTGCTATAACCAAGGAACCGTTGGACAATCCGTTTACTGTCATATGTGCTGCTTCCTCTCCATATGTAGTAATTTAGGGTGTATAAAAACAAAAAAAACATAACGATTCCGTTATGTTTTCCAGTGGACTGGTCAAATTTATATCCAACTATATTCATGTGATTAATACGTATTGTCGCAATTACAGTAACATAGCTTGCTCCCCTTGACAAGGGATTTGTCTCATCCTATCTATAGATCGGTCGTGTCCTAACAAATCGTTGACGCTCGCTAGCATTCATGATAGGATCTTCGTAATTAATTCATATTAAACATATAGGAACTAAAGGGATACCGGAAAACCGGAGACTCCGCCTCTTGAAGAGAGCGTGTCTCCGGTTTTTTGTATCTCTATACCCTATTCTGTGGTGCTGGCACAATAGTCTCGCACTCGCATACTGCTTCTAGGCAGGATGCTGCTTCGAAGAACACAATACGAGCACCGCACCGACCGGGAAACCGGAGGCCTTGTAACCCAGCTCGGGTGACGAGGCCTCTTTTAATTAATTCAGACAGGAGGGTTTGAACATGGGAAATGCAGCTATTCAATCCGATGTGGAACGGATCGCCGACGTGTTGGTAATCGGAGGTGGCCCAGCCGGCACTTGGGCGGCGCTCACCGCAGCAGCTCAAGGAGCAAGCGTCGTTCTCGTCGATAAAGGCTATTGCGGAACGAGCGGGGCGACTGCGCCTTCAGGAACCGGCGTCTGGTATGTCGAGCCAACTGAGGAACAGCAAGAGGCAGCGATGAAAAGCCGGGAAGCGCTTGGCGGATACCTAGCCGACCGCGGTTGGATGAAGCGGGTTCTTAACCAAACGTACGCCAACATGAATGATCTGGCACTGGCTGGGTATCCCTATTCACTCGACGATGAAGGTCAATCGTATCGGCGCAGCCTGCAAGGACCGGAATATATGAGGCTGATGCGCAAACGGGTCAAGAAAGCCGGCGTCATCATTATGGACCATAGTCCGGCGCTGGAGCTGCTGGCTGACGAGCATGGCGTCGGCGGCGCGAGCGGCGTGCGAACCGAGACCGGCGAGACTTGGACGGTCAAGGCTGGTGCGGTCGTCATCGCGTCTGGCGGCTGCGCTTTTCTAAGTAAAGCGCTTGGCTGCAACGTACTGACGGGGGACGGCTACCTCATCGCGGCGGAAGCGGGAGCCAGCTTGTCCGGCATGGAATTCTCCAACGCTTATGGGATTAGCCCGACGTTCGCAACGGTTACGAAGACGGCCTTTTATACGTGGGCGACCTTCTACTACGAGGACGGATCAATCATTGAAGGCGCAGGCTCGCAACAAGGCCGTTCAGTCATTGCCCATACGCTGAAGACACAGCCCGTATATGCGCGCCTTGACCGAGCGACGGAAGAGATGCAGCGTTGGATGCGTGCGGCGCAGCCGAACTTCTTCCTGCCGTTCGACCGACTCGGCATCGATCCTTTCACGCAGATGTTTCCGGTGACGCTGCGTCTAGAGGGCACCGTTCGCGGGACCGGAGGCATTCATTTGATCGATGAATCGTGCGCGTCGGCAGTTCCAGGTTTGTATGCAGCAGGCGATGCGGCGACGCGTCAGTTCATATGCGGAGGATTCACGGGAGGCGGCAGCCATAACGCAGCATGGGCGATGTCCTCGGGGTATTGGGCAGGGGAAGCTGCATCCGCATATGCGACTGGTCTCGGCAGCAGAAGCGATAGACGGGAACTGAAGGGAGTAAGTGCCCAAGGATCGGTGTCCGCACTCGCAAGCACAGACGATGTGTCGGAGTGGGTCGCTGCTGTGAAACGGGAGGTCGAACCGTTCGACATCAACCTGTTCCGGACAGAAGCGACGCTGAATCAGTCGCTGGGACGGTTGAACAGCCTATGGCGCAAGGTGCAGCACGCCTTAGCTGCGAACGCCGCCGATGCAGTAAGACTGCGAGAAGCGCAGGCGATGACGGCGACCGCGAGGTGGATGTATGCGTCGGCGTTAGCAAGACGTGAGTCGCGGGGCATGCATAAGCGGCTCGATTATCCCGGCACCGACGATGCCCAGCATTACCGGATTTTGACCGGAGGCTTGAATGAGGTGTGGGTGAAGCCTGAAGCAGCCTTACATCGAACGACGGAGGTACATGAGAGATGATCGAACTCGTTAGCAATACTCGATGCATCGCGTGCGGCCAATGCGTCAGCGCGTGCCCGACTCGCGTATTCGACATATCACCGAGCGGCATTCCGGTTATCGCAAGGCAGGATGACTGCCAGACTTGTTTCATGTGCGAGCTGTATTGTCCAGTGGATGCTTTATTCGTGTCTCCTCACGATCATCCGGTGGAGGCCCCTGCCGAGTCGGTGTTAGTCGAGAGTGGTTTATTGGGCAGCTATCGTAAGCAGGTAGGCTGGGGCAAAGGACGAACGCCTGGGGCGGCGAACGACCAATCTTATTTGATGTTCAAGGCGATGCAGAAGACGCCGGGTCATTAACATTCGAGAGGAAGAGGCGAGACGATAAGCATGGCGATTAATCAAGAGTTGGAACCGCGTCCGCAATTCGGCGACGATCAAAGGGAGCACAGGGTTGAGCAGTTGCTTGAGCAAGCGTATTTGCTGCCGCGTTCTCCAGAAGAGCTTCGGTTAAAACGGTCTGGTTTCTTCGGACTAGCGGAAGGCTCTAGCGCCTTCGCGAACGGTTGGTCCGATTACGCTCACTCCCTTCTTGCAGGATGGTACGCCCATGAGCGATATGTGCGGGGTGAGGGCGAGAACGTTGAAGAGGAGTATACGATCGGAACGACCAGCTCATGGAAGCAGCTTTATTGGCAAAGCGCACGGCAGCTGTCGGTGATTACGACCTCGCTGCATCCGATCGCCCGTCATAGTGGGGACCATCCGATTGTCCGAACAGATTCGGATGGATTAATTCGCCTAAATGGCAGGCAGACGTTCGGGTCTGACGCGCTGCTCGCGGAGGAGCTGCTCGTCTTCGTCCGCGAGGAAGGAGCGGCAGAACCGACGACGGCGGCACTTATTTCGAAGAATGCGGAGGGGCTGCAGCTGCTTCCTGTCGTGAGCGGCGTTCCGACTTCTACCGGAGGCAGCGTTACTGCACTCTACGAAGACGTTAAAATCCCGCAAGAAAGGTTGTTGATCGGACAGGATGCGGAAGGTCTGAAGAGGCTGCTTAGTCATCCTCTTACCAAATCTCTCGCCGATTATCAGTGGGCTTCCAGACAGCTTGAAGCAATCGAGCTGATCGCGGGCGTCGCCTTCGCGCTCGCGGAGCAAACGGGTCATAGTGGCGAGCTCCATATCCAAGGAGAGCTCGGCGAGCTGATTCAAGGCATTGAGACGTTGAAGGCGCTGCTGCATGCGGCAGAGATAGGAGCTGCGCTGAGTCCTGCAGGAGTGCTGCTTCCAGCGCTTGCGCCGCTGCAATCAGCCCGCAAAGCAGGTGGCGAGCTTTATGGCACAGCGGTGAACGTCTTACAGCATATCGGAGCTGCCGCTTTCTTAAGCGATCCAAGCGTGTCGGCTGCGCCTAGCGGTGACAATGGCAAGCCTACGCTGCTCCAATTGGCATGGCAGCTTGCGGGGAGCTCCGATGCAGCGGTCACAAAGCTGCGCGAGCAGCATGCATTCGGCGATCCGCTGCTGCAATCGCAGGAGCTGCATCGGCTATACCCTGTGCAGCGGCTTCGGAACCGTTATCTCGAATTCTGGCAGACAGTGCAATCGATAGACAGCGATAACGATGCGGAGGTGCGAACATGACGGTCAAAATATCGGCAAGACAGGTACAAATGCAATTCAAATCGACGAATGAAGCGAAGAACAAGGATGCAATCCACGTATTGGCAGACTTCGACCTGGATGTGAAAGAAGGGGAGTTTCTCGCCGTGCTTGGCCCTAGCGGATGCGGCAAATCAACCTTGCTCTCTATTCTAGCAGGGCTTTCCAAGCAGACGTCCGGCGAAATAGTGGTGGATGGCGTGCCGATCGATGGCGTCAACAAGAAGCACGGCGTTGTGTTTCAAGGCTACGCGCTGTTTCCTTGGCGTACTGTTCTGCAAAATGTTGAGGTTGGACTTCAAATCCGTGGCGTCCGGTCGAAAGAGCGGAAGGCGATCGCGAGGGAATACATCCAGCTCGTTGGCTTGCAGGATTTCGAGAACCGTTATCCGCATGAGCTGTCCGGCGGGATGAAGCAGCGCGTCGCGATTGCCCGTTCACTCGCTTACGATCCGGATGTCCTGCTCATGGATGAGCCGTTCGCAGCGCTAGACGCGCAGACGAGGGAAATATTGCAATCGGAGCTGCTCCGCATTTGGGAGGCGAAGAAGAACACGATTATCTTCATTACGCACAGCCTGGATGAAGCGATCTATCTGGCAGATCGGGTCGCCGTTATGACGGCAAGGCCGGGCAAGGTGAAGGAGTTGATCGATATTCCGCTGGAGCGTCCGCGCGCCGCGGAAATTCGCAACTCGGAAGCATTCGTCAATCTTCGTCAGCGGGCTTGGGAAATTCTGAAGGATGAAGTGGACAAATCGCAGCAATTGGGCAAGCCTGCCGCCATTGTCAAGCCACAGTCATTTGCAGAGATCGAGGTAGAGCAATTGCCGGAGCAGGCAGTAAGCCATGGCTGACCGGAGAGGAGGAGGAGAACGCATATGTCGGCTGGCAAGGCATATCTCGATCGATTGAATGACGGCCGTCGGGTATGGCTGGACGGAGGTATCGTCCCCGATATCCGCAGCGATCCGGCGTTCCGGGGCACAGTCCGGTCTGTAGCGGCCATACTCGATTTACAGGATAATGCGGCGACCGAATCGCAAGTCACCTTCGTGACTGATACCGGAGCTAAGGCTAATATTGCCTATCTCATTCCAGAGTCGAAGGACGATTTGTTCAGACGGAGCCGCGGGCTCCAAATCTGGTCGGACGCGACGTTTGGCGTCATGAGCCGGGTTGGCGGCTTCTACCGCACGCAGTTGACGTGCTGGTATATCGCACGGAATCTCATCCGCGGGGAGCAGCCGTATTTTCCGCAAAAAATGGCTGATTACTACGCGTTCGTTCGAGATAACGATCTGCTGTTGACCGCAGCTGGTCATGACCCCCAGATCGATCGGACGAAGCTGGCTCATGAGCTCGGCGATTTGTATACGGCATTGAGAATCGTCCGTGAGACGGCAGATGGCATCATCGTCAGAGGGGCCAAAATGATCGCGACCGGTGCTCCTTATATGGATGAAATCATCGTGTCGCCTCATAGCAAGAAAACGAACGACGAGCAGCGGTATGCGGTCATGTTCGCGGTTCCGGTCAGCTATCCAGGCGTGCATCTGATCTGCCGCGAATCATTCGCTTCCAATCGGAAGGAGGATCACCCGCTCAGCTCGCGCTTCGACGAGATGGACGCCGTTCTCGTCTTCGACGACGCACTCATTCCGTGGGAGAGAGTGTTTATTAAGGATGATCCGGAAGCGATCTGGAGCATTCGCTCGGATCGGCTGGGGAAAGCGCTCAGTCTTCACGAGAATATCGTTCGACTGACGAGTAAACTCGAATTTACAGCTGCGGTTGGAACCGAATTGGCTGAGTCGATTGGCATCCGCAAATTCGCACATGTTCAGGAAAAGCTTGCGGAGCTGTATTTCCAATTGGAGTCCATACGAGCGCTGCTGGTATCTGCTGAGCATCGGGCGACTCTTCATCCGTTAGGCGTGTGGGAGCCTATGCTTGAGCCAATCGTTACTGCGAAGAACTTAGGCAACCGCTACTACCCAAGAGCGCTGGAAATATTGCAGCAATTGTCTGGCGCAGGCATGCTTCAGGTGCCTTCGACCATCGCTGAATTGAACGGTCCACTCGGCTTGCACTTGCAGAAGGTGTACCGTGGTGCAGACCGGGACGCGGAGGAGCGGGTGAAGCTGCTGAAGTTGAGCTGGGAGCTGGTTGGCAGCCGCCTCGGTGCTAGGCATGAGCTCTATGAGCGGTTCTACGCAGGTGATCCGGTGAGGACTTATGCCGGGCAGTACGTCGAGTACGACAAGCAGCATCTGCTCGAGAAGGCGGGTCGAAGAACGGGATGAGCGAACCGCTCCGCTGGAGGCCGCCTCGACTCGTTGTCATCCTCGCGATCATATCGGCGATCTGGTTGGTGCTCCCTAGCGGCATCGGATCGGCCCATTCATCGTTGACGGACGCGGCTCCAGCGCCGGACAGCCGCCTCGAAGCAGCTCCCTCGGCCATCGTGCTGCAATTCAACGAGCGACTAGAGAACAAAGGCTTCGCTATTCAAGTGTACGACCGCAAAGGGCAGCCTGTCACGGGTGACGAAGCTGCTCTCGATCCTGACCGTCGGGCGATGCGATTATTGCTGCCATCGCTTTCGGACGGAAGCTATACGGTCGCCTATCATCTATTGTCGGCGGACGGACATCCGGTTCGTGCCTCTTACGTATTCACGGTCGGAAGGACGACAGAAGCGAACACGGAGTATGTATCGGCATCGCGTTTGCACGACGAACATGAGCTTGGCAAAAATGTTCCTTACTGGATCGCGCGTGGTTTATATTACGTCGGGCTGCTCGTTGCAACGGGGTGGGTGGGCTTACGCGCGTACGCTCCGGGAATCAGCGACCTGAACAGACGGCGTTACGACACGTTCCGCATGCTGCTGGTTGGGTATCATCTGCTCGCACTGCTGGTGCTCGCATGGCAGGACTACGGCAAGCTGCGTGTCGGCTTTGATTCATCCGAAAGGTTGGACCTTCTGTTTGGCACCTCAATTGGGTTGTCGTACGCAATAGCAATCCCTGTTGCGCTGTTAGGCTTCTGGTTAACTGGAAGATGGCGGATCGTAGACGCCGGTTGGATATTGCTCGTATTCGCGGCTAAAGGCTTCAACGGGCATGCTGTCGGTTATGCTGCTGCACAGCTTACATACATACTTGATGTGCTGCATTTGACTGCAGCAAGCCTATGGACAGGTGCATTGCTCGGCTTTGCAATCGTCGGCGTCAAGCGACTGACTGAAAGTGACGGCTCAGACGCTGCGCTGTTATCGCGTGCAGCATTCATCGCGATTGCAATATTGGCCGTCAGCGGTCTCGTGACCGCTGCATTGTATACGGACGGCTTCGACCGTTTGCTCGACTCGCAATGGGGCAGGCTGATGCTGGTCAAGACAGGCGCAGTCGTTCTCGTCATCATGACGGGCGCTTGTATCCGGCGATCACTTCGAAGTGGCAAATTGCGCCGCGGGTCGACTTGGCTGTTGATTGACGGCAGCTTGTTCTTCGTCATAGTCGGCATTACCGCCGTGTTTACCTACTTGAATCCTTTGGCGGCGACAGGTCCAGTGTTCTGGCATGAGAAGGTAGAGGGCGTACATCTTGCAGCGATCATTACGCCGAACAAAGCCGGGGTGTCGAACCAGTTCCATGTATCGATCGGTGGATGGAAGAGTGCATCGGGTAAGACAGCTGCGAAAGCTTCGGCACAAGAGAATGAGGCGCCAAGGAAAGTAACGCTGCGGCTTCAATCGATCAATCAGCCGGAAATTCCACCGATTGACGTGCCGCTAGCGATCATGCAGACGGACGGCAATAAGCTGAGTCTGTACGACTACAATTACGAGGCGGAAGGAAACTACTTGTCGCTGCCGGGCAAGTGGAAGTTGGAGGTGCGGGTGCAGGATGAGAAGCTCGACGAAATTGTTACGGACACAACCTTTTATAGTAAGAACGAAGCAGAATAGCAGAAGGAACATTTTGGTGAAGTGGACGGTCGGAGCGGTTGTTCTGTTCGCGCTCATACTGGCATTGGCCGGAACGGCATCTGCGCATGTAACGGTGTCGCCCAACGAAACGACGCAGGGCGCTTACGAGGTGTTCACGGTCCGCGTGCCGACAGAGCTGGAATCGGAGACGACGAAGGTCGAGCTGTTATTCCCTGACGGCGTGGCGATCAGCCGCGTCCAGCCGCTGTCGGGCTGGAGCTATGTATATGGCAACGACTCTAATGGAGCCAAAACGTCCATCGTCTGGACGGCAGAAGGCGCGGGACTCAAGGATGGCGAGTTTGCTGAATTCAAGCTGCAAGGCAAGGTAGGAGACGACGCGCAGGAGCTTGTGTGGAAAGCGGTACAGACCTACGCGAACGGCACGGTCGTGGAATGGGCTGGCGGAGCCGAGGCGGAGACGCCGGCTTCCGTTACGAAGGTGCTTCCTGGAACGGGGGAAGCTGACCATCACGGCGCGGCCGTTGCTCAGCAAGAACATGAGGAACACGTCTCAGTAGAAAGCGGCGGCGGGAGCAATGACATCAATGATAGCCTGCTAAGGTCGTCTGCCTTTTACATATCGTTGGCCGCACTCCTTATTGGTGTAATCGCATTGCTGCTGACGCAGCGCTCGCGTGGGAGCAAACATACGGCTTCGTGATGTAGACCAATTGTCTAATAGAAGGAGAGAACGCAAATGTTGAATAAGGTTTGGAGAAGGAATAGAAATTGGACGAAGCTTGCCGCGATTCTTACGATTGCGGTCGCCTTATCTTCCTGCGGCAATTCCACGAACAAAGAAGAAGCGGCGAATACGGGAGCTGCAGGGGCGGGAGGAGAGAAGGAAATCGTCGAATTCAAATATCCTGACAACCCCGGCTTTGACCTTGTCTATTTGGCCGATGAGCTTGGTTACTTCGACGGTACGAGCACAAGGCCGAAATACGTCGGTAAGGTTGCTGCACCGCAAGTCATTCCGCTCGTCGGAACAGGGGACATTGATTTCGGCGCTCGGATGGTGCCGCTCGTCATATCGGCAATTGCCAGCGGCGCGGACATTAAAGTTGTATCCGCGGGGGGCAAGACGCTGCAGGAAGCGCCGCATATGAAATATTTTGTGCGCAACGACGGTTCGATCAAGACGCCGAAGGATCTGGAAGGAAAGACGATCGGATTCAATAGCTTCGGCGCTTGCGCCGAGTTCGTCTCCAAGAAGTGGTTCAAGGAGCAGGGCGTTGACATCAGCAAGATCAACTTCCTCGTCGTTCCAGACGACAAGCAGGAGCAAACGTTGGAGCAGGGCGGCATCGACCTTGCCATTATCCACGCGCCATACTCAGGCAAGGCAGAATACAACGAGAAGCTGGTCAAATTATGGAGCGACTACGACTTGGACGGCGGTCTTGGCGGAATGGCGCCATACAGCGTAAACGGCAAGTTCGCACGGAACCATCCGGAAGCGGTAAGAGATTTCGTATCGGCCATCGCGAAGACGGCGAACTGGGTGAACGCCAATCCGGAGGAAGCGAAGAAAATTATCGCGAAGCGAATCGGGATAGACGTGAAGTACGTGGATCGGTACGCCTACGTGGACGATCTGGTCGTGACGGAAGAGCCGATTCAGTACTACATCGATATCTTAGAAGAATACGACAAGATTCCGAAAGGCAAAGTGTCCGTCAAGGACGTCTATACGAACGAATTTAACGAGTTTGCAACCAAAGCTTCGTTGTAGGCTCCCGGGGAGAGGAGAGGGACTTCATGAGCGGCAAAGCCAAACGGTTAAATAAAATTGTCGATCGCAGCCTGGCGATCGTCTCGTTCTTCGTGATCTGGGAGCTGCTGCCTCGACTGGACATCGTTAACTCCGCATACTTAAGCCCGCCGTCGGATGTCGTCGTTGCGATCGGTAAGCTCATCCAGAACGGCGAGCTGTGGAAGCATGTGACGGCAAGCTTGCGCCGTTCCTTGTCCGGCCTCTTGCTAGCCATCGCAGCAGGGACAATTACGGGGCTGTTGCTTGGCTGGTTCAAGCGGTTCGAGAGAATTCTCGATCCGCTGCTCCAGCTAGCGAGACAAGTGTCGGCATTTGCCTTGTTCCCCGTGTTTATCTTGTTTCTCGGCATTGGCGAATCATCCAAGACAGCGATTATATTCTGGGCATCGTTCTGGCCGATTCTGTTGAACACGGTTAGTGGAACGAAGCAAGTTGATAAGCTGCTGATCGATTCCGCCAAGTCGATGGGTGGATCACAGTTATTTCTATTCTTCCGCGTCATTCTGCCTGCGGCTGCGCCGAGTATCTTCACGGGCATTCGGCTGGGAGGAGCGTACTGCATTACGGCGTTAGTTGCCGCCGAGATGATCGGTTCGTCGGCAGGTCTCGGGTTTTATATTTTGAATTCGCAGGAGGTCTTCCAAATACCCGATATGTACGCGGGCATTATTCTGCTCGCTGTTCTCGGCCTGCTGCTTAACTACCTGTTGGCGGTCATTGAGTCGCGGTTTACACGTTGGCGGAAAGGACTTGCCAACAATGGTTAACGGTAAGTCTGATGATCGATGAGAAGGTCGCAGCTATGGTTGCAGCTAGGTCTCGCGCTCTTGTCGATCGCGCTGCTTCTGTCCGGCTGCGGAGAGCAGGATGCCGAAGTCGATAAGTTAGTTAGACAGCCTATCGACAACGGTAAGCTGAAGCTCGGTTACAGCGGCAGCAGTGCCTTGATCGGCTTGCAGGATCGTGGCGATCTGGAAGCAAAGCTAGCGAAGCAGTCGTCATCGGTTGCTGTTGAGTGGCAGCAGTTCGATGACGACGCTTCGTTGTTTCGAGCCATCGAGGAAGGCCGCGTCGACATTGGCGCCATCGGGGATGCTGTTCCCGCACTACTGCGCCGGGAGGACGCCTCGCTCGTTTATTTGGCAGCCGAACCGGCCAATCCAGCCGCTTATGCGATCGTTGTCCCGCTGGATTCCGATATCTACACAATGGCCGATTTGAAAGGAAAGAAGGTCGCATACGCGCCTTCCTCCAACGAGCATTTGCTGCTGCTGCAGGCGCTTGATGCAGCGAATTTGTCGCAGCATGACATCAAGGCAGTTGAGCTTGCGCCTGCCGATACGCTGCATGCCATGGAACAGAGGGAGGCAGATGCTTGGGCAATAAGCGAGCCGGAGCTTAGCCATGTTGAACCGCTCGGCATACGGATTATCGCAGATAGCTCACAGTCTGTGGCTCAGCGAGACATTTACGTAACGACACCTGAAAGCTTGCAGGGGAGGGAGGCGTTGTTCAAGCTTGCGATTGATTCGATCAGCGAATACGATGATTGGATCGGCGCACAAGTCCACGACGCGGCCGAGCTGTTCGCAGGCTTGACCAGCATCGAGCATGCCGGCTGGTTAGGTTCGTTCGATCGCAAAGCGTACGGCACCGCCCCTTTTCTCACAAGCATTGTGCAGGAGGAGCAGCGCATCGCCGATACGGCCCAAGAGCTTGGCGAAAGGAAGAGCCGTGTTGATGTTCAGTTATTTATTCGCGATTGGATGACGGAATAAGAACCCGAACCGTGACCCACAAGAAGGACACTTTGACCAAGTGCCCCTCTCGTGGGTCATTTGTGTATGAAATACACGTATTTTTTAATAAAAACTTGTTGTACTATAGTACTAAAGTCTCGCTACCTATCATCCCTACGGAGAGGATAAACAAACAGCATGAAACTAGCGTCTAACACAGTACTGATCACGGGCGGGAGCTCGGGCATTGGATTTGAATTGGCGAAGCGGCTTATTCAGCTTGGCAATACCGTTATTATTACGGGGCGCGACCAGTCTCGATTGGAGAAAGCGAAGAAGCAGCTGCCACAGGTACATACGATTCAAAGTGACGTAAGCGACCCAGAAGCAATTATTGCTCTGCACGATACAGTGGTCGGTCAGTTTCCTCAGTTAAATGTCCTGATCAATAATGCAGGCACTATGCGCAAAATCAATCTGCATGATAGCCAAATCGATCTACTCGATATCAGCATCGAAACCGAAACAAATCTCAACGGTCCGATCCGCATGGTGAAGCAATTTCTGCCACATCTGAAGAAGCAGGAAGCTGCTGCGATTATGAATGTCACATCTGGACTTGCGTTTGTTCCGCTGCCGATGTCGCCAATCTACTGTGCTTCTAAAGCGGGTCTGCACTCGTATACGAAGTCATTGCGCGTCCAACTAAGAAATACGAACGTGAAAGTATTTGAATTGGCGCCTCCATTGACGCAGACGACGTTGCTTGATTCGTTCGATGCGGATGATATGAAAGGCTCCAAGCCGATGGATGTCGTCGCAATGGTTGGACAAGCGATCAAGGGTCTGGAACAGGATCGTTATGAGATCCGGCCTGGCCAGAGCAATACGTTGATGATGATGAATCGAATTGCACCGCAATTTATTCTGAATCAACTTAGTAAATCTACCGACAAGATGCTAAGTGAAAGCTAAGAAACAACAAGCAAGCCACGTCAAGGGACGTGGCTTGCTTGTTGTTTCTATCTATTCATTTTATTCACCAAGAAAGTGATCGATAAAGAACTGCAGCTGGTATTCCATGCTAAGCGGGTCATTGAAGTAGAATGCGGTTGCGTCAGCTTCGAATACGTGATTGTTTTTCGCAGCAGTCGTGTTTTTGTACGTCTCCGTATCTTGGAAGGAGTTGTCTTCTTCTGCATTTTTACTGAAGATGACATAGTCGCCGAAGTAATCGCCCATCACTTCCGACGAGAGAGCGAAGTAGCCATCCGTTGCTGTTGCTTCTTCAACCTTCTTCGGCATCTTCAGGCCAAATGGCTGGTACAGTATTTCCGTTCCGCGGCCGAAGTTATTGCCATACACATAAAAGCTGTTTGTTGAATGTCTCGATAACCGATACGGTTGCATCTTCACCGATTTTTGCACGGATTTCTTCGCCGGCTTTCTTCGATCTTGCAGAGAAATCATCAACCCATGCTTGTGCTTCCTTCTCTTTGTTCAACAGCTTGCCGATCTCGATCTGCTGCGTTAAGTAGTCGACCTTGCCATACGTATACGTAACCGTTGGTGCGATTTGCTTGAACTTGTCGATGTTCTTCATATCGGACATGCCGATAATGAGGTCCGGATTCAGCTCCATAATTTTCTCGACGCTGTCTTCCGTTACGACTTCAACATCTTTCAGTTTATCTGCAAAATTCGGGTTGTCCTTGGACATTTCGTCTACGCCGATCAGCGGTACGCCAAGCTGCATGACGTTGCCCGTTAGGAAGCGGGTAATAACGACAACACGCTGCGGATTAGCTGGAACTTCAACAGGACCGTTATCAGACTCATAAGTTCTTGTGCCGGATTGCGCAGCCGATGCATCAGATGTCGTATCGGTCGAAGGAACCGCGGAAGTCGTCGCGGACGTATTGCTTGCGTTATCCGTACTGTTCGTCGCGGACTCTCCACAAGCGCTCAGAAGAAGGATGAACGATAAAATAATTGGAACGAAAAGCTTTTTCATATAATGATGCCTCTCCCTTGTGATATGCTCTTTGATTGTGAAAATCATTCTCACTCGCAAGGATTATTATAGGCATCCAACTTACGCCAAACCATGCCTTTTTGTTTGGAGATGGGCTTGTACTATTGATTGGTGACGAATAAAGCGATGGCCCGTTGAAGCTGCAATCGGATGGATATCGGATTGTAAGGAATCCATTCATCCAGCTCAAGTAGATGTACGTTCTTTCGCTGAACGGCTGGAAGCGCACGCCAATAGGAGGAGTTGAATAAGGCATCCGAATGTGAGCTTGAGCCTTTCTCATCCGGGTACACACTAACTAAGATTCGATCCCCAGCATAATCGCGCAGCTCGGACAGTTCGATCGGGATGGAGTGAAACCGATCTCCGAGCTTATCGATCTCGCGCCGTATTCGTTCAGGAGGACGCAGTCCAAGCGATTGATACAGGACATATCCGGCATTACGAGCGCCATATACATACAACCCATCCGTTTTGCTCACAAGAACCGTAATAATTTCGTTTGCTGCAGCACTTTGTTGCACGCGTGGGCGTGCTTCCTGTTCCTCTTGTTCGAAAGCCGCAAGCCACTGCTCCGCAAGCTCGCTCCGATGAACGGCCTTGGCAATGAGCCGCAGATGCTCCTTCCAGCCGAGATCCATCCACGAAATATCAATGACAGGCGCAATCGCCCGCAGATGTTCGAGGTTCAAGTCGTTCATATCCAAATGCATGTTGGCTGCAATAATGAGCTCGATGCCGTTGTGGAGTAGTGCTGCATCGATTTGCTCGGACGAGCTTGATGCATTAATGAACGTGATCGACTGCGGCGGCTCCAGCTCCGTCGTATTCACGTATTCATTGCTCTCAGCAATAATAACAGTCGGCTCCAAGCCAAGCGTTATCAGGTGACTGGCATAAGGCGGGAGCAGTACAGCTACACGCGGGTTCGTCCGATGGTTATAGCCGGAAGGCGAAGTACCGGTGTGCTGCTTAAAACGGCGGCTGAGATAGAACTCATCCTTGTAGCCGACTTCCAGTGCAATTTCTCTAAGCGTGCCTGACCCGCTAATAAGCAGTTCCATGGCACGATGAATACGCAGTCTGGACAAGTATTCCTTAGGGGAGAAGCCGGTCATTCGTTTAAACAAAATCGAGTAATGCGAATGGCTGACGCCAGCAATTTCAGCCAGATGCTCGCGAGATATTTTGTCCATATAATGGTTCTCTAGATAGGCAATGCTGCGCTCCAGCGACGGTTGATCGCCTGCTGCATCGTTTTCATTGTTCTGCTTCAACAGCTGAAGGATGATTTGATGAAAGACGATCTGATTCTGAACATGGCGTATTTCACTTGCCGTCGCTCGATGGATATAGAGCTCCTCCATCAGGGCGACGAGGCCGGATACATGAGAGAAAAGCTTCATATTGGAATGGGAAGTCATCTCGCTCTTCTGAATCATTGCCCCAGCAAGCAGAGGAGCTGTCTGTTCCATCGTATGGATGGAAAGTCGATAAGCATGAAGCGGATGCTGAGGATTCGCAATTAGGACAGCGTGACTGTGCGCTGGAAGCAGGACGACCTTCCCTTCGGCCAGCTCGTGGGCGTGATCATCGATGCGAAGGATGCCTTTGCCACGGGCGACGCCAATTAGCACGGGCGAAGGCTCGTTTATTTTATGCGTCGGCATATTCGTCGTGGTGTATAACGATTGAATATTGGCAGCCGAATAGATTGGAAAATGCGAGTTTATCCACTCCGAGGTCACAGTAGTCACGCCCAAGTCCTCCCCACAAGAAATCTATTCAAACAAGGCGCGCAGCACATCGGGAACAGCACGGCTTTTCCTCGTCTCGACGTCCATCGTCACGCTTGTTACGAATGCATCTGCACATAGCTCTCCGCGATCGTTCACGATCTCTTGGCGAAGCACGTAGCTGCTGCGTCCGATCGATTGCGATTCAGTCGTCACCGTGAGCCGATCACCTTGTTTGCATTCTTTGCGGTAATTGATATTAATGTTGACGGTTACCGTTTGAACGCCATGCCCTAGCAGCGTTTCATAGTGCAGCTGGTTCTCGTCATACCACTCTTCACGGCCCCACTCCAGATACTCCAAATACTTGGCATTATTCACATGCCCGTTCACATCGATCTCGGTGGAACGAACAATCAGATCAAGACTGACCTTCATTGCAAACCATCCTCCTTGTAGCTAAAACGTTCAAATGTGATGGACTAACAAGCCCCTGTATTCACTATAGCATGAATAGACGGACTACTCGAAAAGGGTCGGTTTATTCTGTCATTCTATTTGTTACAATAATATTGTATTAATAGAGCGGATCACGCTCGAAAATCGAATTCATTGACCAGATTGGTTGCGAGATATTGTTGACGAATGCAATAAATATAAGGTGATTATTGACACATCTGCTATATGGCCTTTATATTATCAATAAAAACAATAATATTGTAATAAATCATCGCAAAGGAGAACTGAACATTGTGACGACTAAGAAATATATGAAAGATTATCCGCGTCCCCAGTTTGTTCGGGACAATTGGACGAATTTGAACGGGGAATGGAACTTCGGCTTCGACGACGACAACGCAGGTGAGGCGGCAGGTTGGCACCGTCAGTTTGGCGGCGATTTGATCATTAACGTTCCTTTCACTTACGAGACGAAAGCGAGCGGCATTGGAGAAGAAGCGCATCATTCGAATGTGTGGTACAATCGCAGCTTCGACGTTCCGGCTGACGAAGCAGGCAAGCGCATTGTGTTGAATTTCCAAGCGGTCGATTACGATGCGAAGGTATGGGTGAACGGTGAATACGTGGGCTGCCATCGAGGCGGTTATGTGGCGTTCTCATTTGATATTACGCCGTATATAACGTTCGGAGCGGCTAACGAGCTGACGGTCAAGGTCGAGGATAGTCTCGATGCGACGCAGCCGCGCGGCAAGCAGCGTTGGGTACAGGACAACTTCGAATGCTTCTATGTACAGACGACGGGCATTTGGCAATCCGTATGGCTAGAAGCTGTTCATCCTGCACACGTCGACCAAGTCAAAATGACGCCAGATTTCGATGCGAACGCGATCCGCTTCGAATATCAAGTGAAGGGCTATTCAGCCTCCAATCGACTGCGCCTGGAGACGATCATCTCACTGAAGGGACAACCTGTGAAGCAGGTGGGCTTGACGATTGACCGCCCGTGGATGCAGCTTGAGGTTGATCTCGTACACGAGGCGAACGGTCCTTGGAAGCAAACCCACTGGGCGCCTGCTCACCCGAATCTGTATGATGTGGAGTTCGTCCTGTATGAGAACGATGCGGTTGTCGACCATGTGTACTCGTACTTCGGCATGCGCAAAATTTCGATCGAGCAGGGAAAGGTGCTGCTGAACAATACGCCAATCTACCAGCGGCTCATCCTTGATCAAGGCTATTGGCCGGATAGTCATCTGACGCCGCCTTCCGAAGAAGCGATTCTCGAAGATATCGAGAAGACGCTCGAGATGGGCTACAATGGCGTGCGCAAGCATATGAAGGTTGAGGATGCCCGTTACTTGTACTGGTGTGATGTGAAAGGCCTGCTCGTCTGGTCCGAGATGGCTGCGACATTCGAGTTCAACGATAACGCGGTACAAACCTTTACAGAAGAGTGGATGGGGGTCGTTCGTCAGCAATATAATCACCCGTCGATTATTACCTGGGTGCCATTCAACGAATCCTGGGGCGTCGCGAACATACGCAAGAACAAACGCCAGCAGCAATTTACAGAAGCGATCTATCATCTGACCAAAGCCTATGATCCGAATCGACCGGTCATTACGAACGACGGATGGGAGCATACGGTATCGGATATCCTTACGCTTCATGACTATGCGGAGACGAAGGAGCAGTTCATGCGCTCCTATGCGGACAAGGATGCGGTCGTCAACAACAGCATCTCGTTCAACAATTGGAAGTATGCGTTCGCGGACGGCTATTCGTACAAAGGACAGCCCATCATGATGAGCGAATTCGGCGGTATCGCCTTTAAGTCCGACAAGGGCTGGGGCTACGGCAATCAGGTGGCGACGGAGGAGGGGTTCCTCGAACGGTTCCGTCGCATTCACGAGGCGATCAAGGAAACCGACTATTTCGTTGGGTATTGTTATACGCAAATTACAGACGTACAGCAGGAGGTTAACGGCCTGTTGACGGAGGATCGGAAACCGAAGGTTCCGCTTGAACTCATTCGTCAAATCAATCTGTCCTAATGCGCTTCATAACGGAATAACAACATTAGCAAAGAGCAAAGGCCATCTTCGAAAACCGAAGACGGCCTTTGCTTTGTCTCTCATCATAAAACGTATTGCTTAACTACGCTTCGATTATTTCGTTCCAAGGTACTCCAGCAGTCGAATAATGAGTGTCAGTGCTTCTGCGCGTGTAGCTGTATCGTTAGGCGCAAAGTTGTTGCCTTTGCCCAGGATCAGACCGGCATCCGCAGCGGCTGCTACCTCTTTCTTCGCCCATGCCGGGACGTCAGCCCAGTCACTGAAGCTGGTGGTACTGCTGTCCGACAGCTCAAGGTTTGCGGCTCTTGCAATAATAACGGCAAGCTGAGCACGGGATAGCTGTTCCGATGGACGGAACGTGTTATCCGAGAAGCCTTGCATGAGTCCTGCAACTACGGTGCGGGCGATAGGGGACTTCGCCCAATCCGGAATCGAGTCCTGGAATGCAGGATTCGTACCCTCATCTTCGAGTTTCAATGCACGGCTGATCATTGCTGCAAACTCTCCTCGAGTTACGATATTGTTCGGACGGAAGCTGCCATCGGAGAAGCCATTTACGATTCCGAGCTTCACAGCTGTCTCAATGCTGGACTTCGCCCAGTGGTTATTAATATCCGAGAATTGCACGGCATTCGTTGTTTCTTCCGAACCGTTGTTTGGTTCAGTTGAAGTCGTTCCTTCACTGTCAGACCCATTGTCGTTCTCTTGAGCAGTCTCTTCATCGCCCTCGTCGTCTACGGAACTGCTGCCCCCCGTCGTGCTGCCCGGATTGTCTAAACCTGAAGGAGCGCCTACATTGCCGTCGCCGCCTGGGACAGTAGGGTTATCGCCTGCGTACGAAGCAGAGTCCTCATCGAACAAATATTGCACGTCATAGCTGTGAACATAATTGACTGCCGGCCAATTAACGCTCACCCAGCCGCTTAGCTTGGAAGATAAGCTGGACAGTTTGAAGGTGACAACACGGGTATTACTTGCCGTATCTGCACTCGTTACCGTTCCGCTGCTGCCATTGAGCTTCAGTCCAACGATTTCTTTGCTCTGTTTCACCGTGAAGGATACGGTCTTTGTGTTACCCGACACCGTGACTAGCGCTGTTGTGTACACGTAAGTGTTCATAATGGAGCTCTCGTTCGTTCCATTCTTCAGTATCTCGAACGACATATAGTAGCTGCCGTTAGCCGGATACTGAGGCGTTTGACCGGTGGATGGCGTCGTCGTACCCGAATTCGAGCCCGTGCCGCCGCCGCTTACATACGATTCCTTGAACGTATCGAAGGCGCGCTGCAAGGATTGGATAGCCGCCGTTGTATCGGATGCAGCGGCTGGCGTCCGTACAGCTTCTTTGTTAGCTGCCGTAATGGCAGTCTGCAAAGCCGTCTTGGCCACTTCAGAATATTGACCAGCTGCTGTGCCTGTTACGGCACTGTCATGTGCCGTGGTTGCTTCCTTGATCAGCGTCAGGAGAGCACCGTTATCAACATTATTGAAGTTGAGTCGAACGGAGCTTGTTTCCTCGGCTTTTGTTGTTGCGTTTACAATGGTGAGCTGTGCGTCAAGCAGGGCAGCGAGATCGCTAACTTCGAACGAGATGACTCTTGTGTTCGCTGTTGTGTCCTCACTAACCACGTCGACGTCTGCATAATCGCTGTCCGTTTTGATTTTGAATGCCGAAACCGAAGAACTGTTGTTGATCGTCAGTTTCACGTTGAATGAATTCACGTCCACATATGAGACTTGAGCCGGTTTGGCAAAATAGCTGTCCAGCGTCGAGAACGCTTCATCCGATGTATGGGCAACAGAGTAGGACACGTTTCTCGTTTGCTGTGTATTGAACTGATCAACCGCTGCTTGCAACGAAGTGGTCGCAGCGAGAATTTGAGGGCGAGGAGCGGCCATCCATCCGCCTTGCTCGGTAGAAGCATCAATCGCTGCTTGGAGCTCCTCCTTGGAGCCAGTCGCATACTGTCCGTCTGCGCTGCCTTCCACGGCATCATCATGCAGCTGCTGGGCTTGATCAATCAAGGCTAGCAGTGCTTTATGCTGGGATGCGTTGAAACTGATGAAGATTTCCCTTGGCGTGACGCCTGGAATTTCTTTGATCGTATTATTTTCGAATGTCATCGGGTATTTGAGCTTTGTGATACCTTGCCACAGCATATCCGTTTGCGGATAGGTTGCGTTCTCTGCTCGGATGTACGTCTGATATACCTTCTCAATGTCATTGGTACTCAGCGTGACAAGCTTAGCTGGTGAGCTCGAATAGGATTTGCCGAATAGTCCCGTATTTGCGCTAAGGGAAGGTTGTGCAATGACCTTCTCCGTGAATTCGATCTCATCATCCGGATTATCCAGGAATGTGATATTCGCAACCGTTCTTGTCGTCCCCGCTTGTTTCAGGAACACGGCCGTATCGGCGATCTCAGAAGCGTAAATGGATGGAACATTCGTTCCTTGCGCCATCGAATCTAATACGTAAATCTCAACTTCGGACGATTGGTATTGTTGAGCAGCAATGGCGTCCCAGTTATATGGGGCCAACTGGTTATTGTACATCGTATTGACTTGGGACTGCGTCGCCAGCGGGTCAGCCAGCAGCTGTTCAGCGGCAGCGATGTTCAATTTCACTTTGTCCGTAAGGCCAAGCAGATTGCCGTCCGCATCACGTTGGGTGTCGGGGAAATCGGTAGGGTACTCGCCATCCGAGAAGGCTCCGCCCACTGTGAGGGTAGCCACGGCTCCGGTTTCGGTAACACCTGTATCTACCGGATTGGTTGCAAGCCACGCGTTAGCAGCTGCAATCCAATTGGATAGTACAGTTCTGTTCACAACGATACGTGACGCTTCGAATTTCTTGATGGCCTGATCCACGATAGTGTAAGCCGCTTGCAGCAAAATGGTATTGCTCGGCGCTCCTGTCACAATGGCTTCTGCTGTGGTGATCTGAGAGAGCAGCTCTTGTCTCGATCCCGCAGGATACAGACCGTCTGTTTCGCCTTCAACAGCATTGTTATAAATCTCTTTGCCAGCTGCCACGCGTGCATTGAACGTATCGAGCGTAACATCGACATTGCCGCCGCTGCCGTTGTCAACGTCGTCAATAGGGGAGAGATCGATTCCATCCAATTGAAGCTCCAGCTGCGCATTGTACCAGTGATTGTAGCTGGTAGGCAGACCGAAAATGTTTTCCTTGTCGTTGATGTGCATCAGAATATCTTGTGATTTATAGACGTCTTCAATCTCTAATTGAATGACGACGTTATCGGCGTTCTCCGCATCCCTTGCAACAGCTGCCGTATAGCCATCAGCTCCGCTGACGGTTTCAACATCGCTGCTCGTCGAGATGACAGCCTTGGCTGCGCCGGGTTGTCGTGCACCGAAATATTCGAAGGTCGCATAGTTATGTTTGGTAATTTGATGCTCGAATACGGCTTTGCCGTTCGTAATAATCAGCATGCCGGTATCTTTCAACATGAAGCTGTCAGCAGCAGATGTGGAGCTTTCGCCATCCTTGACGTATCGGAAGGAGACGTTGAATGTGCCGTCGCGAACCGTTGACGCTGCAGCGGCAGGGGAGATATGTACGAGACCAAGCAATAATGTGAATGCAATCAGAATAGCTATTGACCTTCTAATGGATCGTATCACGGGATATACTCCTTTAGTTTTATTGAACATGGTAGGAAGCGTTGATGTAATCGATCAACGCTTCCTTACTTAATCGACGCTTACGTTCGTTAGATCCACGTGAGCGTTAAGCTATACCATGCACTATGTGGTCCGGCCACAACATTCAGATCGAGAGGAATATCGGCTGATGCGGTTCCTGGGAATGTGAAAGTAGTTAGACCGGTAGTTGAGCTGTAAGAACCATAGTAAGAGATGCCGCTTACTTTAATCTCGGGGAAGTAGTTGCCCGTCAATGTAATCGTCACATTACCACCATCAACATCTGCAGGTCCTGCAATGTATGAACTAGAATGTGCGTGGTATTCGTCTTGGTAATAGAATTGATAAGATTCAGACGAAGCGAAGGCTGAAGTCGCCATCACCATTACGAGTACTACTGCCATAAGCATTGCAACCATCGATTTTTTAAAAGTTTGTTTCATACAATTATCGCTCCTCTTAAATTTGGATTATGTTGCGGTTGATGCTGCGATTGTCGTGGAATGCTGCGCTAGTACGATCCGATTATGATGGCTTACGGGCATCTGCTCCTTTCTTCATGGCTCGGGGAACGGCACAATGCGGGTGATATACCGGATAATGATTATCATTATCAATGATAATTTAAAAAAATAAGGCCTTGCCCGAACCCAATATTTGACTACGAGCCGAATTGTAAACGTTGAATATGAACGGAGTATAAATTCTAGATTACAACTTTGGGAGAAGGTGGAGAGCAGTTTAAATCGGTCCTTCTGCTCCGAATTCAGGTGTTGACAGGGAAAAGAAAAAATTGGTAGGATGTTACTGATAATAATTATCATTATCAGAATGATATCAAGGAGTCTTCCTTGATAGAACATAGCACGTTATAAACCAGCATAAGAGGTGAGAAGAGTAAATGAAACAATTGCTGATAGCGGACGATGATTCCGAAACGCGGACGCTGCTCGGTCATTATTTGACACGTGAAGGCTTCCGCGTATTGGAAGTACAGAACGGACTTGAAGCGATTGCTGTACTCGAGAAGCAGCCTGTTGATCTTGCGATTATGGATGTTGTGCTCCCTATGGTAGACGGATTGACCTTATGCGAATTTATTCGTAAAAATTATGATATTCCTATTATTCTACTTACAGCGCGAGACCAATTAAGCGATAAGGAGCAAGGCTACTTGAGCGGAACGGATGATTACGTAACGAAGCCATTCGAGCTGCCGGAACTATTATTCCGTGTAAAAGCGTTATTCCGCCGCTATTCATTGGCATCCAGCGACAAGATTCGTCTGAATCAACTGATCATTGACAGGAAGAATTATGAGATCATCGATGGGGAAGAGGTTCAGATTATCCCGCTCAAGGAATTCGAGCTGCTAGCTCAGCTTGCGGAATATCCGGGACGTGTATTTTCGCGGGATGAGCTTATTCGAATTATTTGGGGGACGGATTATAATGGGGACGAACGGACGATAGATGTACATATTCAACGGCTTCGCAAGCGATTCTCGGAGCGCGAACGCGAATTCGTGATCCATACGATTAGAGGAATAGGATATAAGCTTGACATTCCGTTGGTACAAGATCGGCAGCCTACAGCTGAAGGCAGCACAATATAACGCGGCAATGTACACCTCTAGTTGTCAATGCCGGGCATATAAGCTATAGTGAGAATAATTATTCATATAGGGCTGCGGGGGCTGGATGGAGTCTGGCTGAGATTGGGAACGTTATTTCCCTGACCGTTAATCTGAACCAGGTAATGCTGGCGTAGAGAATGTATTGAATCGTAACCATTCGTATATTTTCGAGTGGTTTTTTACGTTGTCCCGCCTGTGTTCCAACCAAAGGAGAACATTAGTGATGAGCCATTCAGTCATTTCTCAACTGCAGGAACAAGTGGAAGCACGGCAGGAGGAGCTGTTCGCGCTGCTGGGCGAATTGATTGCCTTTCCAACGGTTAGTCCGCCAGCGAGGAATACGCTGAAGGCACAGCAGTTTATGGAGGAGCAATTGAAAGCCTGCGGCTTTGAGACGGAGCTGTGGGACGTATACCCCGGTGATCCGAATGTGACGGCAACGAAGCGCGGTACGGATCGTGAACGTTATCGAAGCTTGCTCTTGAACGGGCATATGGACGTTGCTGAGGTCGGAGACAGCGGGGAGTGGAAGGTTGATCCGTTCCAGCTGACTCTGCACGATGGCAGAGCTTACGGACGAGGAACCGCAGATATGAAGGGCGGCCTTGCGGCACTATTATTCGCTGTTAAGCTGCTTAGCGAGGCAGGCGTGGAGCTGAAGGGAGACTTGTTGTTCCATTCGGTTATTGGCGAAGAGGCGGGCGAAGCGGGAACGCGAGCTTGCATGGAGAGAGGCTGTACGGCGGACTTCGCCGTAGTGGCGGATACGAGCGCATTAGCGATTCAAGGGCAAGGCGGCGTCATTACCGGCTGGGTAACGGTACAAAGTCCGGTTACTTACCATGATGGTATGCGATCCAGAATGATTCATGCAGGCGGCGGTGTCGACGGGGCTAGCGCGATTGAGAAAATGGCCAAGCTTATTAATGGGCTCCAAGAGCTTGAGCGCCATTGGGCCGTGACCAAATCGTACCCTGGCTTCCCTGCCGGTTCGAATACGATTAACCCGGCAGTAATTGAAGGAGGCCGTCATGCAGCGTTTGTTGCAGACCGCTGTGCCTTATGGATTACGGTGCATTTTTACCCGGACGAAGATTATGAGACAGTCGCTGCAGAGATCGAAGAGCATCTGCTGCGCGTGGCAGCCGGAGATCCTTGGCTGCGGAACCATCCCCCGACCTTCCGCTGGGGAGGCCGATCGATGATTGAGGATCGAGGCGAGGTCTTCCCATCTTTAGAGCTGGATCGGGAAAGCGAAGGCTTCAAGACGTTATTCGCTAGTCACCGGCAAGTACGCGGAAGCGAACCCGAGGCGGGCATGAGCCCGACGGTTACGGATGCGGGCTGGATTGGTCGTGCGGGTATTCCGACGGTAATCTACGGTCCCGGCGAACTTGCGCATGCCCATGCTGTTGATGAAAGCACGGACATGCAGGAGCTGATCGATTACACCAAGATCATGATTGCCTTCATCGCAGACTGGTGCAACCGAGAGAAAGAGAATATCCGTTAAGACAAACCATAGAGACAACGATATGAGGACGGAGGATATAGATGAGTCGATTTAGCGAAAGACTATATGAATCAACCCAGGCCATTTGGGACAAATGCCACGAGCATCCGTTTCTGGTGGAGATGCGCGAAGGGACGCTCGATCCTGAACGTTTCATTTATTACTTGAAGCAGGACTATGTGTATCTCATCGATTATGCCAAGCTGTTCGCGATGGCAAGCATGAAAGCTCGCGATCTGGAGACGATGACGAAATTTGCAGAGCTGCTTCATTCCACGCTGCACGTAGAGATGTCGCTGCATAGAGACTATGCCGCACGCTTCGGCGTATCGCGTGAAGAGCTGGAGCAGACCGTTCCGGCACCGACGACGATTGCCTACACGAAGTTCCTGCTGGATACGGCTTCGCAAGGGTCGTTGGCAGAGGTGGTAGCTGCGCTGCTTCCATGTATGTGGAGCTATCGGGTGATCGGCGTCGCATATGCGAAGATCCCAGGCGCGCTGGACCATCCGCTGTATCGGGAATGGATCCTGATGTACAGCTCGGAGGAATTCGGGGAGCTGACCGATTGGACGATCGACTACATGGATCGTGTCGCGGAAGGCTTGCCGGAATCGGAGCTGGCGCGGCTTGAAGAGCGTTTCCTTGTGGCTTCCAAGCTTGAATATATGTTCTGGGATATGGCTTATCGGAAAGAAGAGTGGCCGATTTGAACCATGCAGCAAACGAAGGGAAGCCGCTCGCCTTATCGGTTCGCGGGCTGAACTTCTCTTTCGATGGACAGCTTCCCTTATTTCATGGGCTGGACTTCGACATTAAACAAGGCGAATTCGTTAGCATTCTAGCAGCGAGCGGGATTGGCAAGACCACGCTATTCCGGCTGCTGTCAGGGCTCATTGCTCCTCAGTCGGGAACCATTGCCATTGGCGAAGCTGCGCATTCGGCTGCAGAGGCGGCTGCGAAGAGGAAGATCGGCTATATGCCGCAGAAGGACAGCCTGATGCCATGGCGGACGGTGCTGGATAATGCGGCGTTAGGTCTCGAATTAGCAGGAACGGCGAAACGCGAAGCAAGACGGCAAGTGATGGAGCTGCTGCCGAGCTTGGGGCTGGAAGGAACGGAAAGCAAATATCCGCATGAGCTGTCCGGTGGTATGCGCCAGCGGGTATCGTTCCTGCGCTCTCTTCTCGGAGGAGGCGAGCTGTTTCTGTTGGACGAGCCTTTCAGCGCATTGGATGCGATGACACGCGTCGGCATGCAGGAATGGCTGCTGCAGGTGTGGGAGCAGCACCGCAAAACGATTCTGTTCATTACCCATGACGTCGATGAGGCGATCCTCTTGTCGGACCGGGTTCTTGTAGCGGCAGAGTCGCCGATTGCGAAACTCAGTGAGCTGAAGATAAATCTTGAGCGTCCACGCAGCTATGAAGCGGCGCTGGATCATACGTTCCTCGAACTGAAGCGGCACCTGCTGGAGATGCTTGGCCGGACGGCTGCAAGCCGGGTGGGAGGCAGCGTATGAAACGGAAGGTAAGCGCGTCGATTCCCGTTATTGTTTTCGTGCTGCTGCTGGCTGTGATATGGGAAGTGGGGACAAGCGTATTCGACGTCCCGCACTACATTATCCCTAAGCTGTCCGACGTATTCGTCTCCATGTGGGACAATCGGGCGCTGCTTGGCAAGCATTGGCTTGTTACCTTGTGGGAGGCATTGCTGGGTCTTGGGATCTCCATCGTCATAGGAACGCTGGCTGCGATATGGATTGATCGTTCGACGTTAGCGCGGAAGACGATCTATCCGCTCATTGTTGGCTCGCAGACGATCCCGATCATTGTATTGTCGCCAATTATGGTCATGTGGTTCGGTTATGAAATTTGGAGCAAAATTACGGTCGTCATTCTGTTCACGTTCTTCTCGATCGCCGTTAACACGGCGGACGGATTCCGATCGGCCGATCCGGATATCGGGGCGTTGATGAAGACGATGGGAGCGAGCAAACGTGATCTGCTGCTGAAGTGGAAGCTGCCATCGGCGCTTCCAGGATTTTTTACCGGCTTGAAGATGGCTGCCGCATTCAGCGTTGGCGGCGCTACGCTAGGGGAATGGCTCGGCGGAGAGAACGGCCTGGGTGTTTACACGAAACGGGCATCGAATATGCTGCGTGCGGATGCGGTGTTCTCAGGTGTACTGCTGCTATCAGCGATGGGGATTCTACTGTTTCTCGCAGCGTTATGGTTGGAGAAAGCGGTTCTTGCATACCGCAGAACATAAATAGCTAAAGGGTTGTGTTCAAAAAGTTCGGTTTTCAGCACCGAGAAGGTTGGACGAAGCAGGGAATGAGGATCGGAGCGTAGTGATGTGCTACGTGAGAACCGGAAGTCTCGGATTCATTCAAGATTCGATGCCGAATACGCTTCCTGTGATGCTTCGTGATCAAAAGCGGACTTTTTGAACAACCTCTAAAGGAGAATGACATTGAAATTCAGCAATTGGAAACGAAAAGCAGGGTTATCCCTCGCAATCACAGCAGTTCTTATTAGCATCGTTGGCTGCTCATCCGAATCGGACAAGAAATCCGAAGCGTCGCCTGCCGAGACTGAGCTGACGGTGCTGTTGGACTGGTACCCGAATGCGGTACATACTTTCCTGTATGCGGCTGAGGAGCAAGGCTATTTCAAAGAAGCAGGCTTGAAGGTCAATCTGGTCACGCCTGCAGATACGAATGATGCGCTTAAGCTGGTTGCGACGGGCAAAGCGGATCTCGCGCTCAGCTATCAGATGCAAGTCGCAATTGCACGCGCAGAAGACATTCCCGTCGTATCCGTAGGTGCGATTGTCCGTCACCCGCTTAATCAATTGATGGTGCTGGATTCGGATAAGATCAGCAGCCCGAAGGATCTTGTCGGGCAGAAGATCGGTTACCCGTCCATTCCGCTGGATCAAGCGATCGTGAATACGATGGTACAGACAGACGGTGGAGATCCCTCGAAGATCGCCTATACGGACGTCTCTTGGGATTTGATTCCATCCATGACGACCAAGCGAGTGGACGCGATTATTGGCGGTTACATCAACCACGAGAAGCTGCTGCTCGAGAAGGATGGCGTGAAGGTGACGGCATTCGATCCCGCTCAGTTTGGCGTTCCAGATTACTACGAGCTCGTGCTGACCGCGAGTGAAGACGGGTTGACGAGCAAAGGGGATGCCATCAAGAAGTTTGTAGAAGCATCCGCCAAAGGCCAGCAATATACGCAAGAACATCCGGCTGAGGCGCTGCAGCTGCTTTTGGATAAGCAAAATAGCGAGTTCCCGCTCGAAGCGGATATCGAGAAGAAGAGCCTGGACATTCTGCTTCCGTTAATGGATGCTGGACAAGAGCCTTTCGGCAGCCAATCGGAGCAGTCATGGACCACCGTCATTGAGTGGCTGACCGAGCATGGGCAGCTGTCGAAGGATATAAAGGCTGCAGATGCTTTCCGCAATTTATAGAACGATCTAAAGTCATTCCTAGCAAAAAACACGCCGAAACTCGGCGTGTTTTTTGCTTTTTATTTGGTAAACATCCCATAGTCCTTAATTCGAACGTTCACATGAAATTTGACTTCTATGCGTTGGTAAGTATCCGGCCAATTCATCTTATGCCACTGAGCATAATGAAGGGTGCTCCTTATATTTTTTCCTAGCCCAAGACTGTCGACACGATTTTTTTGCATGACTGCAATCATCTCATTCGCATTAGCTTGAACATATTCAGAGACCAGCTTCTCGATTGTGGATCGGTCTTTATCGTTCTCAAGATCAAGTACGCCTATGTACTCTAGAACCGAGCCAGAAACTTTGATGTTTATATCGACTCGAAAATTGCCATTGTGAGGCGTTACGTGTACGGAGCGGTGGCTGACCAATGAACTTAACGTAACATGCTCATTGTTTCGATTCTGCCCGGATAGGTCAACGTTAAGATCCCCTTGCTTAATATCAGTGCGCATCATCGCAAAAATCAGCGCCTGTTTAGGCTCGATCTTCATGATATAACGGTCCTTCTGAAACAGCGCCACTCCATCGATCTTAACGTTGTCACCTGCCTCCTTGATCATAGGCGCTATAGGATCAATGCCGTCATCGAAGTAATCCTTTGTGAATTGATACAGAGTCGTGCTCGGTACGACTTGGGAATGGGATTCCTTTTCCAGCATGCGATCGATGTACTGTCCCGTTCTGGGATGAAAGGGGTAATTTTTGGCTAACAGGTCATGGGCATTTCCATTTACGACTGTAATTTTTACTTTAGGGGATATGGAGGGATCACGAACTAGCGTATCAATATGCTCCCATATCCCTTGTTTAGCCAAGCTTAAGCCGAAGAGCGTGTTCCGCAATTGCCCGCTAACAAGCTGCAATTCGGTTTGTCTCGACAGATTCACTCTCCCTCCTTTGCTGGTCTGCGCGATCGCGGTTAGGAACTCTCTGTTCACACCACCAGATCCGGTTCCAGTTCCAGAATCAGGTCTTGGTATCGTCACACTAATCAATAGTTTTTGCTTGGATTCGTCTTCATCGCTGCCAGGTGCTATGTCGTAACTTGTTGTTTGGATGAGACCAAGCTTCTCCAATATACGTTGATCACCGCAGCCCGTAACGATCCCAAACAGCAGCACAGTAAGGAAAAGACGAAGTACTTTATACAAGTTTTTTTCCCCCGTTATTGATTGCCAATATGGCGATTAACAAGAGCGGTAATCCGAATGCAATCCCGGACGCCATGTATCCAAGGTATTTCAGCCATAGCTCCACTTCGCTGAGCACATCAGGAATCCAAGAGACCGCAAACGCACCGCATACGAGGACTCCTGTAATCCAACGTTTACTCGCCCGGGGTATGAGGCTTTGGGCCGTTTCGGAAGCAGCCCAGATATACATGGTGATGCTCATCAAGGCTGAGACTAGGTACAAGGCGATGAAGATGTTCTCAACCCGTTCAACAAAAGGAAGCCTGATGTAGGCTAGTAAGTCGATTAGCGGGAATTTCATCCTTGTTAATTGTTTGAAGCTGTAAAAGCCAAAACAGGTTAAGCATATTGCTAAATAGATAAAGGTGGTCAAGAAGTTGCCGAAATAAACGGCGCTCATAAACCCCTTCTTCGAATTGACATAGGGGAAGAGCAGCAATACGAGTTCATACCCTAAAAAGGCTGTGAAGATGGAGAGTCCTCCTACGATTACATCAGAGGATTCTTTGAAAAAGAATGGAGTCAGGTTCACCCACTCAAAGCCCTTCAGAAAGAAAAGAAGCAATAAAGCGGTCCAAATTACCATCCAGAAAAAAACAGTTGCTGCTTTTGATATATTATATATGCCCTTCGTAATCAGACTGTAGGCAATAATATCAAATAGGAACTTCATATACATGGGAGGAGTAGTCGGAAAAACGAACACTGTAAAAAGGAGAATGTACTGCTTTGCAGCTATGCACCCTATTAATGTCCATACGGATACCAAAACGGTATACAGCGGGAAAACGATAACCTTTGGCAAGCTTTGTTCAATGATCTGAAAAATGGACTTGCCATCGCTTAGCCGATAAACGACGGAAATCAGAAAGATGTTGAATGTTGCAACAGCAGAAAATAGCAGGAGCGATACCCAACCGTTATACCCCATATACTGTGCCAGCATCCTTGGGAGGAAGATGCTGACCACTCCTGCTTGAACCATAAATACAAGCAAACCGACATGAAACGGATGCAGCTTCTCTCTCATCATGACCTCCTGCGCTACTTCTTCATTCTGTTCCTCACAAGGTTCGGACTTCTTGATTGTGAAGGTCTTCTTCGCAGTGCCCAGAAGGGAGCACGAATGAATACATCGCGCCAATCTTTGAAGTTGTTCGGTGAAACAGGTGTCAAATAGGACGAATTCAGGCTTGTCAGCCCTGACAAGTGAACAACAAGATAGGCGATCCCGAGTGCTATGCCTAAATCACCAAGAATGCCTGCCATAATAATCAGACCAAAGCGGACTAAACGTATAGAAGCACTCATGACGTAACTCGGGATAACGAACGATGCGATTGCAGAAGAAGCGACCGCAATAATGAGTATATTGCTGGTGAATCCGGCTTGCACGGCAGCTTGTCCAATGACAATACCGCCGACGATGCCGATGGTCTGGCCAATCTTCGTTGGAAGCCGTGCTCCTGCTTCTCGAAGCAGCTCAATCGTTACCTCCATAAGCAGCGCTTCATAAATCGGAGGGAACGGCACCTTGCTCCGAGACTCAGTTATCGTTAATAGAAGTGCTTCGGGTATCATCTCGTAGTGGAATGTCGTTACTGATACATACAACGCAGTGAATGTAAGGGTAATAAATAATGCGATGAATCGCAGCACTCGAAGTGACGTTCCGGTCGCCCATCGCTGATAATAATCGTCGGGGGACGCCATGAATTCGAAAAAGGATGAGGGAGCTGAGAATACCGAAGGGCTGCCATCCAGAATGCCTACGATTCTGCCCGCCACTAATTTTGAAACCGCCGTATCTGTTCTTTCCGTTGTTGAGAATAAGGGAAAGACGGAATTTGGAAAATCGTCGATATATTGAATCAGCATGTTGCCGTCATGTACAGCATCGATTTCAATTAAGTTAATCCGATCGGTTAATTCCCGAACGTATTCCATGTTCGCAATACCTTCAATGTATAGAAGATACACGATGCTTTTGGTTACTTCTCCGACCTCCAGCTTGATTACCTTTAGATGCGAGCTTTTGACCCTGCGTCTAATTAACGATAAATTCGCAGAGGCCGTCTCGATGAAGGAATCATGTGGTCCTGTGATAACCGTTTCAGTCTCGGATTGTTGAATCGAGCGGGCTTCGGGCTTGTAGACATCCATCAGATATACATTGTCGTTATGGAAAATAGCCGCTTCGCCATTTAATATGCCTTTGATCAGCGATTTGGAGTTCGTTGTCAGCTTATATTGATTTCTCGTTAGCAATGCCTGTACTTCATTCTCACGAATGTTTGTCAGTGGTATAGTGACATCTCGGGAAAGCTCTTCAGCACCAACTAAATGCCCGAAGTATACAAGGTTCACATTGATTTCGGGGAAAGCGTGATGGACAAGATCCATGCAATCCTTGAAGTTGTCCAGTGTATGCTGCAAGCTTGGCGGGACATCGGCATCATCGTTTGGCCTATTATCATCTCGTCTTGCGTCCTTACCGGGAAGGCGATTCGTTCTTCTGAATAGTGTCATAAAAGCAGCCCCTTCCCGCGTGTCATTGCTTATACCCACCCTTGTCCTTAATCTGAAGGTTATTCCAGTTCATAGTGTGCTGCAAAAGCCGGACTTCATTCATGCGCAGAGACGAAAAAACCATCAATCCTTGTTTAATGAACAGGGATTGATGGTTTTTTCATAAGACTTTATTAATCCAATACGACTACAAAATTAATATTAATGATTGCGTTTCAGATCATAACGGTCAGCGTTCATCACTTTCGTCCAAGCAGCGATGAAGTCGCGGACGAACTTCTCTTGGTTGTCGTTCTGTGCATATACTTCAGCAATCGCACGCAGGATGGAGTTCGATCCAAACACGAGGTCAACTCGCGTAGCGGTACCCATTACTTGACCCGTTTGACGGTGGTGTGCTGCGTACTCGTTCTCGCCTACTGGGCACCATGCTACGCTCATGTCGAGCAGCTTCACGAAGAAGTCGTTCGTGAGCGTGCCTACCCGATCCGTCAGAACGCCATGCTTCGTATCATTGTAGTTCGCGCCGAGTACACGCAAGCCTCCGACGAGAGCCGTCATTTCAGGAGCAGTCAGACCAAGCAGCTGCGCTTTATCGATAAGCAGCTCTTCTGGGCTTACGCTGTATTGCTTCTTCTGGTAGTTTCGGAAGCCGTCCGCGATTGGCTCGAGCACTGCGAAGCTATCAACGTCCGTTTGCTCTTGCGTAGCATCGCCACGACCTGCCGTGAATGGAACCGTTACATCATAGCCTGCGTTCTGAGCAGCTTTCTCAACTGCGGCAGTACCGGCGAGAACGATCAGATCGGCGAGGCTAATTTGCTTCGACAGACTTGCACGAACACCTTCCAACACACGCAGCACTTTGTCGAGCTTCTGAGGCTCGTTTGCTTCCCAGAACTTCTGTGGCGAGAGAGCGATACGAGCGCCGTTAGCGCCACCGCGGTGGTCAGAGCCACGGTATGTGCTAGCCGAAGCCCAAGCCGTCGAAACCAATTGGCCGATCGACAGGCCGGAGTCGAGAACTTTCGCTTTAATATCGGCAATGTCAGCATCCGTCAATGAGTTGTCACCTGCTGGTACAACGTCCTGCCAGATCAGCTCTTCAGCTGGTACTTCTGGACCGAGGTATCTTGCGCGCGGACCCATGTCGCGGTGCGTCAGCTTGAACCATGCACGAGCGAATGCGTCTGCGAATGCCTCAGGATCTGCATAGAACCGACGAGAAATTTTCTCGTAGATCGGATCAATTCGAAGTGCCAAGTCCGATGTGAACAAGACTGTCGGAACACGAACGGAGGCGTCTTCTGCGTCTGGAGCCAAATGGTCAGCGTCTGGATTAACAGCAACCCACTGTTGTGCGCCTGCTGGGCTCTTCTCCAGTACCCACTCATATTCGAACAGCATTTCGAAGAACGAGTTGTCCCATTGAGTAGGCGTTGGCGTCCACGCACCCTCAAGGCCACTGCTGATCGTGTCGCGGCCGTTGCCTTTGCCGTGCTTGCTGATCCAGCCCAAGCCTTGCGCATGAATTGGAGCTGCCTCAGGGTCTGGTCCAACCAATGCAGCATTGCCTGCACCGTGCGCTTTACCGAATGTGTGGCCACCGGCAATGAGTGCAACCGTTTCTTCATCGTTCATCCCCATACGGCCGAATGTTTCGCGGATGTCGCGAGCGCTTGCAAGCGGATTTGGTTGTCCGTTTGGACCTTCTGGGTTCACGTAGATCAGACCCATTTGTACGGCTGCAAGGGGATCTTCGAGTTGACGGTCGCCCGAGTAACGGTTGTCCGAGAGCCACTCTTTTTCATTGCCCCAGTAGATGTCTTCCTCTGGATGCCAGACGTCTGCACGGCCGCCGCCGAAGCCAAACGTTTTAAAGCCCATCGACTCGAGTGCAACGTTACCCGTCAGGATGAACAAGTCTGCCCAAGAGATTTTGTTGCCGTACTTTTGTTTAATTGGCCACAGCAGACGGCGTGCTTTATCGAGGTTGACGTTATCAGGCCAGCTGTTCAGCGGAGCAAAACGCTGCGTGCCGTTACCAGCGCCGCCACGTCCGTCACCTGTACGATACGTACCAGCAGAGTGCCATGCCATACGGATGAAGAATGGACCGTAGTGACCATAGTCCGCTGGCCACCAGTCTTGGCTATCAGTCATCAGATCGCGAAGATCTTGTTTAAGAGCGTTGTAGTCGAGCTTTTGGAACTCTTCTGCATAATCAAATTCTTCACCCATAGGATTTGATTTTTTGTCATGCTGATGAAGAATGCTCAGGTTTAACTGATTTGGCCACCAATCTCTATTTGAAGTGCCGCTAGATTTGTAACTCGTAGCACTGCCATGCATAACCGGGCATTTTCCTGCGTTAGTAGAAGCTGTAGCGTCCATCGAATCATCTCCTATTGGTTGTAATATAGTAGCAAATTAAATTGCTCTTACTCCCAGTTATAAGGCTATTCGCATCTGAAATCAACGCTAGAATGGAAAGTTTCATTCAATCTTCATGCAGGTTTAATCAATTAAAGAGGTTAATGAAATTTGGATGGGATAGGGTAAGCCTAAGCGGTGAAAAATCGCCATGCTTTCGGACTAATTACAGGATGGATTTGGAATCCTAAGATGTAACTAAACACGGGAGGGGATGAACCAAATGAAGAAGATTGTACTGCTGCGGCATGGTCAAAGCGAGTGGAATTTGACGAATCGCTTTACAGGCTGGACGGATGTGGATCTGTCGGAAGGCGGGCTTAATGAGGCTAGGCAGGCGGCTGAAATTTTGAAAGCGAACGGTTATCAGTTTGACATCGCCTACTCTTCCTATCTAAAGAGAGCCATCCGAACGACATGGATTGTGTTATACCATCTGGATCTCGCGTGGATTCCTGTTGAGAAAACATGGATGTTGAATGAGCGGCATTACGGAGCGCTTGAAGGACTGAATAAAACAGAAACAGAGGAGCAATACGGCAAGGAACAAGTGCGGACCTGGCGCAGATCAGCCGATGTGCGGCCTCCGGCATTAGAAGCGGGCGATCCGAGAAATGCGAGATTCGAATCGAAGTACGATGCATTGTCAGATGAAGAGATACCGCTCACAGAAAGCTTGATCGATACCGAGGAGCGGGTGCTGAAATATTGGAATCACTATATTAAGGATGCGCTGCTGCATAATCATCATATCCTGATTGCGGCCCATGGCAATACGATAAGAGCACTGATCAAATATTTAGACCACCGCTCCTCCGATGGCATTGTCGGAATCAGCGTCCCGACTGGAATTCCGCTTGTATATGAGCTTGATGACGATTTGAATGCTATTACAAGCTATTTGCTCGATAGGAATGGCGGCAAACGTCCAATACAATCACAGTAGTCGCAGGGCAATAGGATAAGCGCCTGTTCCACTGGCAAACAGGAGGAAGGGATGTTACGCTTGTAGGCAATGAATCTAGTTACTCGTGAATTGATCAAGCGTACAGTGGAGAGGATTGCAGCAATGAAGAACGTTATCGTCATCGGAGCGGGGATATTAGGCGCTTCGACCGCCTATCAGCTGGCGCGATCGGGCGCGAAGGTGCTGCTCGTAGACCGGCAAGATCAAGGGCAGGCGACTGCGGCGGCGGCCGGCATTATTTGCCCTTGGCTGTCTCAACGGCGGAATCAAGTGTGGTACAGACTGGCGAAGGCTGGAGCGCGTTATTATCCTGAACTCATTGAACAATTACATAGCGATGGAGAGACGGATACTGGCTATGCACGGGTAGGTGCGCTCAGCATTCATGAGGACATCGTGAAGGTTGATAAGATGGAAGAGCGTGCGCGTTTGCGCAGAGAGGATGCGCCAGAGATCGGCGACATCTCTCGGCACGATGAGAACGAGACGATTGAGCAGTTTCCGCTGCTTGCAGAAGGCTATCATGCCGTGCGGATCAGCGGTGCAGCACGAGTGGACGGACGCGCGCTTCGCGATGCGATGATTTCAGCGGCGCAGCGGCATGGGGCGGAGCTGTTGCACGGAGACGCTAAGCTCGTATTTGATGCGGCTGCAAATCGTGTGACAGGCGTCGTCGTTGAAGGGCAGACGATTACGGCTGACGCAGTGATTGTGTGCGCAGGAGCGTGGGCAAGACAGCTGCTGCAGCCGCTCGGAATCGAGTTTCGAGTCAGCTATCAGAAGGCGCAGATTATTCATCTACAGGTGCAGGATGAGTATGACACCGGCGCTTGGCCGGTCATTATGCCGCCGACCGATCAATATTTGCTCGGCTTCGAGGAGCAGCGGATCGTGATCGGTGCGACGCACGAGAATGACGTGGCTGGCTACGATACGAGAATTACCGCGGGCGGTATGCAAGAGGTGCTGAATAAGGGGCTATCCCTAGCGCCTGCACTTGCGAATAGCACGGTGTTGGAGACGCGAGTAGGCTTCCGTCCATTCACTCCGGGCTTCCTGCCGGTTATTGGTGCTATTCCGGGATGGGATGGCGCATATGCCGCCAACGGACTTGGCGCATCGGGACTTACGGTTGGCCCCTATCTTGGCAGCCAGCTAGCGAAGCTGGCGCTCGGTGAGGCACTCGACATCGAGCTGAGCGATTATGATATCGCGAATGCGATGTCGTCAGACCAAGTGATTGATTAATGGATTGAAGCTTTCAGCAAAAAGACCTCAACGTCCACGTTACGGTGGAAATTGAGGTCTTTTTGTGGTGTTTAGGCCGCGTCTAACCAAGGAGCAGCGTAAGACGATTCATCCTACCTTGGCGTGCTCCTGTAATTTTTTAACGATTGCCTTACTTTTGTTTATATATCTCTCTTGTTGTTTTCGATACAATGAAAGCGCATTCAGTTCGACTGGGATGAAGAGCTATTCCGTAATGAAGTAATCTTGATAGTGGGGGGATTTATAGTATGTTGAGTAAAAAGACATCGGTCGTCGCGATAAGCACACTTGCTGCGACGATGCTGCTCACCGCTTGCGGAAGCTCAAGTAATGACGGGAGCTCCAGCTCGTCAGCTTCGAAGCCAGCGGAGAACAGCTCGACGACATCTTCGTCGACCACAACGACACCGACTGCAGAGAAAGTGGAGCTTCGCATGTCTTGGTGGGGATCAGATGATCGTCACGAGAAGACGCAGAAGGCGATTGAGCTGTTCGAATCGCGCAATCCAGGCGTGACAATTACGCCGGAATATTCAGGTTTCGACGGCTACATGGATAAGTTGAACACGCAGATCGCTGCTGGCAACGCGCCAGATCTAATCCAGATGGGTGGGAACATCAAAGAGTATGTGGACAAGAACTCTCTGCTTGATCTTACACCCTACGTTGGCTCGGTCATTAACCTAGAAGATTTCAACCAAGGTCTGGTTCAGTCTGCAACGTTTAACGACAAGCTGTACGGTGTGACGCTCGGCGTTAACTCGACGGGGCTGCTGTACAATGCCACGATGTTCGAGAAGGCAGGCGTTGCTATACCGACAAAGGATTGGACTTATGACGATCTGAAACAAGCTGCGATAGACATCAGCACGAAATTAGGCAAAGGCAACTACGGCGTCTACGACTTGTCGAGCGAATCAGGTGCATTGGCTTCTTATCTCGGCGCTTACGGCAAAGAGCTATACGGAGTGGATGGCAAACGTCATTTCGAGAAGGAAGACATCATCAATTGGTTTACGTTCTGGTCTGAATTGCGTGAAGCAGGAGCGGTAGTTCCAGCCGACGAGCAAGTGTCGAGCCCCGCAACGGCTGCTGATACTTCACTTGTTGTGAAAGGTCAAGTTGCGATCCAAAGCGCCTCCGCTTCGCAGCTTGCCGGCTGGCAGGCATTAACGGAAGAGAAGTTAGGCTTGCTCATGTACCCGAAGGGGACGGCTGGCAATGGCATGGTTCCGCCGCAATCCGGTCAGTATATCGTCGCGTATGAGGGCACGAAGCATCCGGAGATGGTCGCGAAGTTTATCGACTTCATGGTCAATGATCCTGAAGCTGGCGACATCCTTGGTGCGACACGCGGCGTACCGCCTGCAGGCAAAATCCGTGATCAACTCTCGACGCAAGCAACACCGGTCGATCAGGTCATGTACGATTTTATCTCGCTCGTAGCCGACACTGCGCCGCCGGTTGTCTGGACACAGTTCCCACTCGACAATGAACTCATCAAGCTGCTGCAAACCACGCAAGAGAAGATTAGCTTCAATGCGAGTTCCATTGACAAGGCTGCCGATGAGTTCATGACCGAGGTTGATAAATTGATCGAGAAGGCGCACACACCACAATAAGCATAATGAGAACATGAGACAGGAGGAGCCATTGCTATTCATGCAAGGCTCCTTCTTGCCTCACGGATTGGAGAGCGTATACGATGCAGAAATATAAAACGTATTTGGCTGGTTACTTGTTCCTGCTGCCATGGTTGATCGGGTTCGTCTTTCTGTGCTTGAGTCCCATTGCCGCTTCCTTGTATTTATCGTTCACCAATTACGATCTGCTAACGTCGCCGAAGTGGGTCGGTCTGGCGAATTACCGCGCGATGTTCACGGATGATTATCGGATGATGGATTCGATTAAGGTTACGTTCCAATATGTGTTTTTATCGGTACCACTCCGTCTGGTGTTCGCGCTGGTTGTGGCCGTAGTGCTCAATCAAGGGATACGGCTGCTGGGCTTCTACCGCACGATTTATTACATCCCTTCGCTGCTTGGCGGCAGCGTCGCGATCTCGGTGCTATGGAAGCAAGTGTTCGGCAAGGAAGGTATCTTCAATCAGGCGCTTGCATGGTTTGGTATCGACGGACCGAACTGGGTTGCCGATCCGCGATATGCGATTTTCTCGCTCGTCGGGTTGTCCGTCTGGCAATTCGGATCGGTCATGATTATTTTTCTGGCAGGCATTAAACAAATTCCGGGCGAATTATACGAGGCGGCTACTGTCGATGGTGCAGGCGTTATGCGTAAGTTTTGGCGCATTACGATGCCGCTGCTTACACCGGTTATTTTTTTCAACTTGACGATTACGTTGATTCAGTCGTTCCAGACCTTTACGAAGGCGTTCATCATAAGTAATGGTACAGGCGGACCGATTAATTCTACGTTGCTATATTCCCTGTATTTATATATCAAGGGTTTCTCCTTCCATGAAATGGGCTACGCATCGGCCATGGCATGGGTGCTGCTCGTCGTCGTCGCACTTATTACAGGCATCATGTTCTTAAGCTCGCGTTATTGGGTCTTTTATTCGGATGGGAGGGAGTAGGGGATGGCACTTCAGAATCGGCTCAAACCGTTATTGTTCCATATCATCGTGCTAGGTCTCGGACTTCTTATGCTCTATCCCGTGTTCTGGCTCCTTAGCAGCTCGGTTAAGCCAACAACGGAAATTTTCACTTCGAAAGGATTATGGCCGAGCGCGATCACGTTCGAGCATTATCATAACGGCTGGTTTGGCTTGCGAAACATCCAATTCGGGCGATTTTTCTTGAACTCGATCATGATATGTGTCCTTGCGGTCATCGGAACGATTATCAGCTCGTCGATGGCGGCATTCTCATTCGCACGAATCGATTTCCCGTTGAAGAAGTTGTTCTTCGCGCTTATGCTCGGCACGATCATGCTTCCGGGACATGTCACGCTCATTCCGCAATATATCTTTTTCCATAAGCTTGGTTGGGTAGATACGTTCTTGCCGTTGACCGTACCGAAATTTTTGGGGGATGCGTTCTTCATTTTCCTGATCGTGCAATTTATCCGCGGTATTCCACGTGAGCTCGATGAGAGTGCGAAGATTGACGGTTGCGGCTGGCTTACGCTGTTCGTGCGCATCATTCTGCCGCTTAGCTCGCCTGCGCTCATTACGGCAGCGATCTTCACTTTCATGGGAACCTGGGACGATTTCTTCGGTCAGATGATATACTTGAGCGACGTGAATAAATATACGGTACCGTTGGGACTTCGACTGTTCCTTGACTCTAGCGGGAGCTCGAATTGGGGTTCGGTATTCGCGATGAGCGTATTGTCGATCGTGCCGAGCCTGCTAATCTTCTTCCTCGGTCAAAAATATTTTACACAAGGAATTGCGACAACGGGGATAAAAGGATAGATGATGATCATGCGCAAACTAGTGAGGTACCCAACGAAGTTATTCACCTTAATGATGCTCTGCTTCATGGGCTTCAGTAGCTTGCTGCTGCTTGCAAGCGGCATTGTCTATTACGAGACGTATTCTAGCATTGCCTATCGGGAGATCCGCGCAACGAAGACGGATTTGCTTGACGAGAAGTCGCAGAACTTATCTAACTACGTGGCGGGTATTCAAGATACGGCACGGTTTATCGTGACGAATTCGATGATCCAGCAGGTGTTGTCTATGCCACCGGATAATGCCTATGATTTCGTGACGAAGAACCGGCAGATCAGCGATGAATTCAAGCGACTGACCGCCGTGAAAGGTGGACTGTACTCTATTGAATTGTATACGAACTGGCTGGACCAGTATGATTATCCGTCACCGCCGGGCGACTTTATGCATCCGATGGAGGACGCGGCGAGTGACGGCTGGCTGGAGAGAATGGAGGCGTCGGACGGCTTCTGGATCGCCGCACATGCGCGTACTGACGGTGAGGATGGCTTGCGGCTTATCAGTTACGTCCAGCGGATTGCTGGTAATCGCGGTCAATTGCTTGGCATTGTGAAGATTAACATTCCAGAGCAGCATCTATTTGATATTGTAAGCGGTAACGACGCGCAGAAGGCGAGCGACGACTTCTATATTATTCGGGATTCACGCGGTCAGTATATTGCTTCAAATCTGCCTAACGCTGAATTGGAAATATCGATTCGAGAAGGAGCATCGGTGCAAGACACGGTGGGGTCGCATTACAGCGTCATTCAGAGTCGAGCCAACACGGAATATTGGGTTCTGCAGCAGTTGATTACGAAGGATGTTCTCCAGCAGGGAGCACATGAGATTCGAACGCTCATCGTTGAGCTGCTGGCAGGCCTGCTGCTCGTCACGATTCCGCTAGCATTCTGGCTTTCGCGCAAGCTGACAGCACCGATCTATGGCATCGTCAGAGGAATGCGAACGGTTGAGAAGGGCGATTTCAATGTACGGATGCAGATGTCCAGCATTCAGGAATATTCGCATCTCGCCATGCATTTCAACCGAATGGTGTATCGTTTGAAGGACTTGATCGGCAGGCTGAATCAAGAGCACCGCGACCGACGTGAAGCGGAGATTCAACTATTGCAATCGCAGATTAAGCCGCATTTTCTATACAATACGCTTGATCTGATTCACTGGCGGGCGCTCGATCACAATGCGCATGAGATCAGCGGGATGGTTCAACAGCTCTCTAAGCTGTTCCGCATCGGTCTGAGCAATAACAAGTGGTATGTCGCGCTGCGCGACGAGATGCTGCATGCCCGTTGTTACATCGCGATACAAGAATATCGGCAAAACTTTAACATTCGATGCGTTGAGCATGTCGAGAACGATCTGCACGACGTGCTTGTGCCGAAGATTATCCTTCAGCCATTTCTCGAAAATGCGGTCATTCACGGCAACTGGCAGCGAGGGGAACAAGCAGTCGTCACCGTGAGCTTTGAGACGCATAGTGATAGGATAGTAGGCAAGCATCTGGTCGTCACGATTACTGACAATGGCTGTGGTGTGCCGGAGGACTTTGATGCGGAGCGAGCAAGAGGTATCGGCATCCGTAATGTCATCGATCGCATCCAGTTGTATTGCGGAAAAATGTATGGCGTACAAATCATGCGAGGCGAACAGGGCACACGGGTTGTCATTAAGCTGCCGCTCATATACCACGAGGAAGAGATGGAGCAACTAAGAAGGAGTTTGAGCCATGAATACGATTCTGTTGGTGGATGACGACGAATACGTCATTAACGGCTTATTGAAGCATATCCCGTGGGAAGATATGGGCGTACATATTATTGGCACGGCGGCTGACGGGGCAGAAGGACTTGCGAAATACCGCGAACTGAAGCCTGATTTCATCATTACGGATGTATACATGCCCATTATGGATGGATTTCAGTTAACGGAGGAGATCCACAAGCTGAACCCGAATGTGCCGATTGTCATCCTAAGCGGATACGATGATCTCATGAACGCGCGCAAGGCGGTGTCGTCTGGCGTCCATCACTTTCTACTGAAGCCGCCGAGCACAACAGAGATTGAATTCGTCGTGCGCGAGGTCGTGCAATTGTTGAATGAATCGAATGAGCAAGAACAGCTTCTTACAAGCTACTTGCAGCAGCAGGAAGTTGTGCAGCGCTCGATGAAGGCCGCATTTTTTCGCGATCTGATCACCACGCGATACCGTCCAGAGGAGCTTCCGCATAGCCGTATTGCGTTCATGGGCTTGCCCGAGCGAACGATTGTGCGAGCGTTAACGCTAAGTCTTGTACGTCCAGATGTATCTGTGCGCAGGGAAGAGCGGGACTGGCAATTACTTCGTTTTGGCACAGGCAATATTATTCGCGAGATGTTAGAGGGGAACTTGCCTCGGCGGCCGGGACTGACCGCGGAAGTGCTGGAATATTCGGATCAAGAATTCGTCGTCCTCTTCTTGGAAGATCCTGATCGGGGCTTTGAAAACAGCGGATTGTCGTTCATCACAAGCCTATCGAACGAAATGCTGGACAATATTTTGCAATATATGAAGTTATCGGTGCTGGCGGGACTGGGTACAGGCAAGGCAGGTTATGAGCAGTTAATCGATACCTACTTGGAAAGCCGCGTCGCCGTCGAAGTCGCGGAGATGAACGAGTGGAATCGTGTCTACACCTACTCGGCTGTGGCGAAGTCCGATGGGAGCAACAATCTGTCGATGGACGATGTGCGGTTGCTGCATGATGCCATCTTCCAGAAGCAATGGCAGCGGGCAGAAGAGTTGTGGAACATCGTGCGAATGGAGCTTGCGTGCAGCGGCGTATCGCTTCCTGTGTGCCGGGGGATCTGTTCGGGCATTGCCAGCTCGCTATGGACAGTGCTGCATTCTACGGACCCGCAGAAAGAACCGTCGGAGATGAGGTTGGAGGAGCTGCTCGTACAGCTCAATCGCTGTGGTTCTGTCCGGCGGATGACTGAGTGGATGGATGAGATCGTATCGCGACTGCTCATGCAAATTCGCGAGGAGCATAGCAGCAAGAAGAGCCATGTGCTGGTGGACAAAGTCATTCGCGACCATATTGAAAAGTGCTACCATGAGGATATTACGCTGGAGCGAATTGCGGAGAGCTTACATGTGAACCGCAATTACTTGAGCCAGCTGTTCAAACGAGTGACGGGCGAGCCCTTCGTCACTTATTTCAATAAATTCCGCATTCGCAAAGCGATCGAGCTGATCGAAACCGGCAACTACATGGTATACGAGGTAAGCGAGCGAGTTGGTTTTCAGAATTCGACGTATTTCAGTCAGGTGTTCAAATCGATCACTGGTTGTAGTCCGTCCGAGTACAAGCGGCAGTAGGATAAAGGAGAGCAGCCTGACATGAGCAATTTGTTGGCAACAATGAGAGCTATTGATGTGGCAACCCGAGCAGGTGTGCGTGGTAAGGAAGCAGGGTATGTGTTGCAAGAGGAATTTGTCCGGTCGGGCGTGAAGTTCGCCGCCTCTCCCCAAGGGTTGGAGGATGTCTACTACGCTGCCGTAGACAAGTTGGCAGATTGTGTAAAGACGGATGCGCAAGGGAACGCGATTTTGCAAGAGGGCGGTATTTACTTTGGCTGTTGGTTGGAAAGCACCGGGACGATCAATGCCGAGCTGTTAGCGCGATTTGCGCCGGAGACGGCGCAATCGACATTCGCACAGTTCGCTCGCTTACAACGTGAAGACGGCTTGTTGCCCTATAAGGTAACGGCTGAGGGCGCTGTGTTCAAGCAAATTCAACTGGTGACGCCGCTGGCGCGATGCGCGTGGAACCATTATAAGTTGAACGGACGAGACCGTCTGTTCCTGACGCAGATGTATGAGGCGCTCGCGAAGTACGATGATTGGCTCGCGTTATACCGCGATACGCGCGGTACAGGCTGCGTCGAAGCGTTCTGCGCGTACGACACGGGGCATGATCTCTCGCCGCGTTTCTGGCATATACCGGATACGCCGTATATGGACGATCCGAAGCGGTATGATCCGGCTGTTCCCAGCTTGCCGCTGCTCGCACCTGATCTGACAGCAAGCGTCTATTGCGGTAGAAAATATCTAGCGAAAATGGCGGCAGAACTAGGGCATGAAGATGCGGCGATCGCTTGGGAACAGAAGGCACAGCGGACGCATGAGAGCCTGCTCGAACATTGCTTCCATGAAGAGGACGGTTTCTTTTACGATGTGGATCGACATAACGCATTCGTACGCATTCAGTCGGATGTGCTGCTGCGCGTACTCGCTTGCGAGGTAGGGGATGATGCGTTATTCGCTGCTGCGCTAAAGCGGTATTTGCTCAATACGCGCAAGTTTTTCGCCAAGTATCCGTTGACCTCGATTGCGATTGATGATCCGCGCTTCGATCCATTCTCGAGCTATAACACGTGGGCAGGGGCGGTTAATTTCCTTAGCCTTATACGCGCGCCACAAGCCTTCGAGCGGCATGGTCGGTACGTAGAGCTAACTTGGATCCTGCAGCCGATTGTTTCGGCGATTTCGCGTATGAAACGTTTCGGTCAATGCCTGAGTCCGTGGACGGGGGAGGAAGGTTTCACGGAAACGTATTCACCAGCGATTCTATGCGTGCTTGATTACATCGAGCGGCTGTGCGGCATTGTCCCAACGCCAGAAGGGGAACTGTGGTTCACCGCTCTGCTGCCGCAAACGCGAGATCACGGAGTGAAGCTGGCAGATGAAACGGCGTATACGCGGAATGTGGATGGCGTACGGTTTGAGCTGCATAACACGCATTCGATGTGTGCGATTTATCGCGAGGGTGAGCTATTGTGCGAGTTTCCGGCAGGTGTCCGTGTTGTGACCGACCGTGTTGGCAAGATACGTAAAGCAATCGGTATGTCGGTCCAGATGGTGGAAGGGCGATTGGTTCAAGGCGGCGTTGAACTGCCGCTGCGGATCGCTGGGAACGAAGTGCTGCGGTTGCAAGATGGACGGTTCGAAGTCGAGTCAGCGCCCGGCGTCGTTATGCCGACCTATGAATGAGCGGAAGGAAGGGATAGTCGACCTATGCCTGTGCTAACGAAAGATCAGATTCAGATGCGTGATCCGTTCGTATTGCCGCACGAAACGGATGGAACCTATTATTTATACGGATCGACCGATGCGGATATTTGGAAGGCGAAAGGTATTGGTTTCGACGCTTATCACAGCAAGGACCTAGTGAACTGGGAAGGACCGTTCCCCGCATTCCGTCCGACGCCTACATTCTGGGCGGATTTAAACTACTGGGCACCCGAAGTGCATCCGTATCGTGGGCGCTATTATATGTTTGCGACGTTTAAAGCAGATGGCGTATGTCGTGGAACGCAAATTTTAGTTTCAGACAATCCGCTTGGTCCGTTTGTCCCACATAGTGAGGAACCTGTGACGCCGCGAGACTGGGAGTGCTTGGACGGTACGCTGTTCATCGATGATGAGGGAGTGCCGTGGATCATATTTTGCCACGAGTGGGTACAGATCAAGAATGGAACCGTCTGTGCGCTGCGTCTGTCGCCGGAGCTTGATCGCGCCATTGGTGAGCCGGTCGTGCTGTTCTCCGCACACGACGCAGCATGGGTCGATCCGGTTCATTCGAACAAGCATGGCACGGGCTACGTGACCGATGGTCCGTTCGCGTATCGCTGTGACAACGGCGAATTGCTGCTGCTCTGGTCCAGCTTCCGACAAGGAAGATATGCGCAAGCGACCGCTCGCTCGACATCGGGCAGCATTCTTGGTCCTTGGGTGCATGATCCTAAGCCGCTTTTCGATAGCGACGGCGGTCACGGTATGATTTTCCGCACATTCGCAGGCGATCTTCTGCTCGCGCTGCATACGCCGAATAGCACGCCCGACGAGCGTCCAATCTTCATCCCGCTGCAGGAAAGTGACGGACGGTTAAGCGTGTAATAGAGCTTCTTAAAGTGAGATGACCCAAACTGTCCATTCAGATGGTTTGGGTCATCTCACTTTCATTTGACTTTTCGAATATTCTTTAATTTCTTTAGTATAACCTCTATTTTTTACATTTTAACGCTTACATTGGAACGATAAGATGAGGGATGTGGAAAAGAAGTTTACGTCCTTTTTCGTTGTGTAAGCGCTTTAAAATACTTTAGAGGGGAAGTCACACGATGAACAAACGGTTGAAGAAGATTTTGATGTTAGTGTTTGCGGTTACATTGTTATTGCCGCAGTTTGGGATCGCGCAGAAGGCGAGTGCGGCAACTGAAAGCGGCTCGAATGTCATCTACGATATGCAGCAGGACAGCCAATTAGTTGGAAGCGCAGTCGAGTATACGGATGCTCTGCAAAACTCTGGCGTTAAGTTCAATGTTGTAGACAATAACGGGGCCAAAGCGATTGAGATTTTTGGCAGAACGGGCAACTATAATGGCGTTGATATCAAGACCTCGCTATTGAACGCGGCTGTAGGTACTTCGTTTCATATTCAAGTACAAGGACGAATACCTTCTGACGCTATCGTACCAAACGATTCGCAAATGATACTTGGCGAGAGCAACGGCAAGTATTCCTGGTTAAACAATGTTGCGGTACAAGCTGGCGACAGCTTCACATTGGAATATACGATAGATGCTGCTCAGGTGGATACTTATGTTGCTGCAGGCACTAATCTGCGAGTGCAATCCAACACCGTTATCGATAAGTTTATTGTTGACAGCATCATCATTACAACGAGTGATGCTTCAACGATCCCAACAACCCCAACAGACCCGACAGACACAACTCCGGTTTCGGATGAGGTTGTTGTAGCCTACGATCTTCAAGAAGATGCAGGGCTTGTTGACATCATGACGAATGGCGGAACCGATTATATTACAAGAGCTGGCAATCCTACGCTTACACCCATATCTAACGTCGACGGCACGGCAGCCCTTGACATTTCTAACCGTGCAAACAGTTGGGACGGCATTGACGTTAACGCTGCCAAATTAGGTTTAACAACAGGTGCGGAGTACAGCGTTGAATTGGCCGACATATTCCTGCTGGCGTTACGATTCCAAGCGACGCGAACATTGTATTAGGTCTTGCGAGCGACCCTTATACGGAATTCAAATCGGTTGCCGCAGCCACAGACTTCATATTGAGCTATGAAGGCGCTTGGGAATCAGGCGCAGGACTTAGAATACAAGCCAGCGCGGGTTTAGCTGATTTTGTAATAGACAGCCTTATCATCCGTGTTCAAGGCGGCAATGAAATGCCGGCCAAACCGCTGCCGACTGTTCCTGGCGTTCACGTCGTATCAACGGCATACGGTGATGGTTGGTCAGGCGCCAACATTATATTGGGTTTAGACAATACACAATGGCCATTCTCCTCTAGTACTGAGGGCGATGTTGTAGCTTTCACACCTGTTAAAGACGCGAAATATCACCTTACATTCAATGCTACATCAACAGGCGCAAACGGTTATCGTGTGCGTTGGATTACAGGCAATGAGAACGGTGGTTATACAGGCGGCGACGCAGCTGTTGTAAGCGACGCGGCTCATACTTACGCAGCCGGAACGCTAGCTACGACCATTCCGGGTTCATTCACAAGCGGCGTAGTGAAGGACGAGGCTTCAGATTATGCCGTTGATTTCGTAATGAGCGGCAGCGAAGTTGCTAATGGGCTTATCGGAAACATTGGTATTCGGGGAACAGCAGGCAGCAACGATTTTACAATCAACAGCCTCACAATTACAGACGACAACGGCAATGTTCTGGTTGAATGGTCAAGCACAGAAGCTCCGTTTGTTCCTGATGATTATGAATGGCCAGCATCTAAGTGGGATTTAACAACCCTTCCATCTCTTAAAGACGCTTACAGCAACTATTTCTTAATTGGCAATATTCTTGGTTGGGGTAGTAATGCCGATGCAACGCCTTGGGGTCAAGAAAACGACCAAGCAGACCCGGCATTGAAAGATGCAAGCATTATCTCTCAAACCGAAGCTATGTTTAAGGCTCAATATAACGTAGTTACGCCTGAAAACGTAATGAAGCCTGAGAACATTTCCAAAGCGGCAAATACTTACGACTACACTGCAGCCGATAAGTTAATCGCTTGGTCCAAGGCTAACAACATAGCCGTTCATGCGCATACGCTTGTATGGCATCAACAATCCCCTGCATGGTTAAATAAAGGCGATGCAGCTAACCGCGCAAGCGCGAAAGCGAACCTTGAAAGCTACATCGCTAACGTAGCGGGGCATTTCAAAGGTGAAGTCATTTCGTGGGACGTTGTAAACGAAGCGTTTAGCGACAATACCTCAACCTTTGACGGCAGCGACTGGAGAACAGGCCTGCGCAAAGATTCGCCTTGGTATATCGCTTATGAGAGCGGCGCAGACGCAAGCAAAGGCGAAAGCGGCGCGGATTATATCTATGATGCGTATGTAGCCGCTCGCTTGGCTGACCCTGACGCAACACTTTATTACAACGACTATAACGAAACTTATAAGTTTGAGGAAATCGCGCAAATGGCGGAAAGCCTTAACGAGAAGTGGGCGACCGATTCCAGAAACACCGATCCAGCGCGTAAGCTTGTAGAGGGCATTGGTATGCAATCCCACTTCTGGGTTGGTCAAGACCCCGATGTTGATGCAACTGAAGTTGAAACGACAATTGCGCGCTTCGTTCAAGCAGGCTTAAGAATCAGCGTTTCTGAGCTGGACATTTCATTCGCGGCCAATAACAATTATCATCTTGACGAAGCTAGACAAGCGCAGCAAGCAGCGTTGTATGGCACATTATTTGAAATTTACAAAAAATATGCCGACAATATCGACCGCGTTACGTTCTGGGGCAAAGCGGATTTACAAAGCTGGCGCAGTTCAGGCATGCCTTTGCTGTTCGACAACAGTTATGCGCCTAAGGCGGCATTCTGGACGGTTATAGGTTTAGGTGATACCACTAGCAGCGGCGGTAGTGAAAGTGGAAGTGGAAGTGGAAGTGGCAGTAGCAGTGGCGGTGGAAGTGTAATCAGCTATGTTCCATCAGTAACAGAGGAAACTTCAAGCGACACGAAAGCTGGCCAAGTAACGATTAAACCTAAGGTTGAAATGAAGGATGGCGCAGCTGCAGCAGTCGTATCGAACGATGATCTGACGAAAGCGTGGAAGCAAGCTGCAGCGAATGCTAAAGGCAAAAAGCAAGTTACTGTGGAGATTGCTGCGCAAGCAGGCGCAACGTCTTACGGTGTGCAATTGCCGGCAGCCAGCTTGTCAGATTCGGGCGCGAGCGTCATCTCGGTTAAGACCGATAAAGCTACGATCGACATCCCAAGCAACATGCTCGCTAAAACGGACATTGGTGCTGCGGATCATGTAACAATCCGCGTATCCGATGTATCGACGGCAGCGCTAAACGAAGCCGTTCGCCAGCAAATCGGCGACAGACCGGTTATCAACCTTGAAGTATTAGTTGACGGCAGCGTCATCTCTTGGAACGATCCGAACGCGCCGATTACGGTATCCATCCCGTATAAGCCAACGGCTGAGGAGCTGCTTAACCCTGATCAGATCATCGTCTGGTACGTCGATGGTAGCGGTCAAGTCATTCCAGTTCCTAACAGTCATTACGATGCGGCAGCTGGAACGGTCGTATTTACGACGACACACTTCAGTAACTACGCTGTAGCATTCGTTGTAAAAACATTCGGCGATATTCAATCTGTAACATGGGCGAAGCCGGCAATCGAAGCGATGGCTGCCCGCGGCATCATCACCGGTACTACGGACACGACGTTCGCTCCGCAAGCTAATATAAAGAGAGCCGACTTCCTCGTACTGCTCGTTCGCGCGCTTGAACTAAAGGGCACGAATGAGCAAGCGGCGAAGTTCGACGATGTGAACGAGTCTGATTACTACTACGATGCCGTGAACATCGCGCGACAGCTCGGTATCGTGAACGGTACGGGCGATAATCGGTTTAATCCAAACAGCAGTATCTCCCGCCAAGACATGATGGTTCTCGCCGCTCGCGCTGCTGCAGCAGCAGGCAAATCGTTGCAGCAAACCGGCTCACTGAGCGCGTTCGGCGACGCTTCTAAAGTAGCAGCGTACGCACAAGACAGCGTCGCCGCACTCGTTACTGCCGGCATCGTACAAGGCAACAACGGCAAGCTCGCTCCGCAGTCTCCTTTGACCCGCGCTGAAGCTGCCGTCATCCTGTACCGGCTGTGGAGCAAGTAATCGTTAAAATGAACGAATAGCTCCAAAAAAGAAGCATGAAACGTATAACGGGATGAAGCAGCGGCATTTCTGCTTCATCCCATTTGCGTTTGTACCATTTGTTAAATGGAGGAAGAACGATGTCATACATTACCTTTAGACACAGCCTATGCTAATATAGGATTCATAGTTTGAAAGCGATTTCAATAAATGCCGGACGGTCATATGCCGTCTAGGACACAGGAGGAGCTCATGAGAAAAGTCATTCTGGTCGACGACGAGATGTTTGCCCGCAAAGGGCTGGTGGGCTTGATTCCATGGGAAAATTGCGGCTTCGAGGTCGTAGGGGAAGCGGAAGATGGAGAAGAAGCTCTTGCCCTGATCGAGCAAATGGAGCCGGATCTTGTCATTACGGACATTCGCATGCCCGTTCTGGACGGGCTCGAATTGATTCAAGCGGTACAGGCTCGCCAAGGCAAGGCGATTCGGTTCATCATCATTAGCGGATACGGCGATTTCAAATATGCGCAGCAAGCCGTCAGGTATGGCGTTCAGGATTACTTGCTGAAGCCGATTGACGAGAATGAGCTAGTAGATTCGCTCGTTCGAATCGGCGAATTGCTGAGAAAAGAGCAGCCCCGAACCGAAGCGGGCAATGCCCTGCTGCATGCTTCCCTGTTCGAGAAGCTGCTCTCCGGCAGGGCGGAGGAAGAGTCGATTCATGAAGCGGCGAATACATTCGGATTGCCGGAGCGATTGCCGATCAGGTATATTGCCGTAGAGCTGAATGACGTGCCGGGGAAAGTAAGCGACGCGGAACGAATCGAGTGGACGGAGCGCGCGATGAGAGCAGTCGCCCGAGTGCTGACACGAACGGCTTCCCGAAACGAGCCATACATTCATCTTCGAGGAGAGTTTGAATGGAGCCTGCTTGTGCAAATGAATGTCGACACGCAAGAAGCAAGGCGGATCGGCGAAGAGCTTTCCCGGGCTTGCGGAGGCATCGGGAATGCCGTTCCGAAGATTTTTATCGGGGAAGCTGTGTCGAATCTTGCTCAGGTTCGCAAATCGTACTTATCCGCCCTGGAAGCGATGAAGCATAAATATGCTAGAGATGATCGAAGTGTGATCCTGTACGACGACGTCAAGGATAGCGTTCTGCATTACAAAGAAATCGAATCCGTACTGTTCACCGAGCTTATGGAGCGTTTGGAGGAGAATGATATAGACGCGATGAAGGCGGCGACGGAGACGATATTCGCAACATTCCGTGAGCAGAGCTTCGCCTTCGAATCGATCACAACCGCGATGTCCCGGTGCGTTCATGGAGCGACGCGAATCATTCAGACGATGCAAGGCGACGAGAAGAAGCTGGCCTCGCTTAAACCAATGCTCGAGTGGAAGACGGAGCCTCGTACGCTGCGGGGTCTTCGTAATTTGCTTCTAGCGTTCCTGACCGAATCCGCAGGGTACATATCGGAGCTTCGATGCATGATGGGCAAGGGAGACATCGGCAAGATCAAAGCTTATATCGAGAATCATTATAACGAGAATATTAGCTTAAAGAGCATCGCCGAGCGCTTCTACATGAACTCGGTATATTTGGGACAACTTTTCAAGAAAACCTATGGCGTCTATTTCAATGATTTTCTGCTGCAGCTTCGAATTAATGAAGCGAAACGTCAGCTGCGGCAGACCGACAAGAAGGTGTACGAGATTGCTTCGAGCGTGGGCTTCAGCAACGCCGACTACTTCGTAACCCAATTCGAGAAGGTCGAACGGAAAACGCCGACCGAATACAAGAATGCTTTATTGCAGAAGAATTAAGCGGCGGTGGGGTCGATGCGAGTGAACTTACGAGAAGTGTTTAGCCTAAACAACGTTAGACTGCGAAACAAGATGCTGATCGTTTATTTCTTGTCCGTGTTTATTCCGGTCATTCTGACCAACGTCATTTTCTACGACATTACGACCACAAACGTCAAGCATCAGAAAATGAAAGACATCTCGCTCGCCATCGAGGAGATTCGCAACGATTTTATGGCGCAAGTTGACGCAGCTGTCGGGATCTCCGCGGTCATCTATAATGATCCCTACTTGAACCAGTATTTGGAGGAGAACTACGAGGTTCCAGCCGCATACGTGCTTAATTATCAGTCCTATATTATAAGCGTGCTCAGCAAATACAGCCCTGTCTACGAAACCATCCAACGAATTACGCTTTATACGAACAACAACTCTATCATTTACGGCGGGCAAGTTGAACCGATAACGGATCAGACAAGACAGCAGCCTTGGTATCAATTGATCCGTGATTCTAAGCCTTCAACTCCATACCTGCTGAAGACAACAATCGATTATTTAGGCGCTTCGGGCGATGTGCTGAGCGTCATAAGCAAGATCAGCGATTCCGGAGGATCGGAGCAATGGGAGAAACTGATGAGGATCGATCTGCACCCGGAAGCGATCAAAGAGATTTTCAACAACGTTATACTGGAAGGCGGCAATCTGTACTTGCTTCACGACAATGAAGTGCAATATTCAACGAACTCTTCAATCGATCCGTCCAGAATGGCCGACTTCTCCTCAGCCCCTGTTCCGAAGGGAACGATCGTGATAGACGAAGATTTCCTGAACGTATCCTACCTGAGCGGCTGGCGGATCGTCGGAGAGTTTCAAGAGTCTGCAGTGCTGAAAGAGGTACACAAATCGAGAAACTTCGTTTTGTATTTGGCTGTTCCGAATCTTCTTCTCTCGACGCTTGTTATCATCTGGTTTACACGGTCGCTTAACGTGAGGCTGATTCGAATATTAAAGCAAATGAAGAGAGTAAAGAATCATTCGTTCGAAACGATCGAACGACAGGACACCAAAGACGAAATCGGGCAGTTGACCGCTGAATTCAACCGGATGACGCTGCAAATCAAGAGTCTGATTCATGACGTTTACATTGCCGACATTCAGAAGAAGGAGCTGCAGCTGGAGCGCAACCAATCGCAGCTTCACGCCTTGCAGAGCCAGATCAATCCCCATTTCCTGTTCAATTCGCTCGAAACCATCCGAATGCGCAGCTTGATAAAGAAGGAAGAGGAAACCGCTAAGATCATTCATAACATGGCTAAGATTTTCCGCAAATCGCTCACCTGGGGCAAGGATTGGGTAACGATCAAGGACGAGCTTGACCTTGTCGCATGCTTCCTTGAAATTCAGAGATACCGATTCGGAGACAAGCTGGATTTCCGTATTGAAGCGGATGAGTCGGTGCTGGACTTGATGATTCCGAAGATGACGCTTCAGCCGCTTGTCGAGAATGCCAGTATTCACGGCATTGAGAAGTCGAAGAAGGCAGGCTTGATCCGGGTTACGGTCGAGATGACCGCAGAGGGACTCGTCTGCACGGTACAAGACAACGGGGCGGGAATTCCGGCCGAGAGGCTGGATATGATCGTTAGCGGTCTGGAGAATGATGAGGATATTGGAGAAAGCGTTGGCATCAAAAATGTCTATTACCGATTAAAACTTTATTACAAAGAGAAGGTCCATTTTGAAGTGGCAAGTGAAGAAGGCGAGGGCACCGTGTTCCGAATCATGGTTAAAGAATCGTTAATTACATAGCAACCTATATAATTTACAAAGCTTAATCTTTAGTTTATTCGGTAAACGAACCCTTGAAATGCTTTTATAATGAAAGTGCTTACAAATACAAATCGCATTGAGAGGGGTTCGACAGTATGGCAAAGAAATTGCTAGTTGCGGGGATGGCTGCTGTAATGGCAATGTCCGTAGCTGCTTGTGGAAGTGACAAAAACGATGACAACAATTCGTCTACTACAGAAAAGGCTACCACTCCTTCTACTGAAAGTGCTTCGACAACTGACGGCGCATCAGCGACCGAGACGCCTAAAGACAAAGTAACGTTCTCGATGTTCCTTGGTGTATCCGGTGAGAAGGATGTTAACACCAATGAAACGACGATCGGTAAAGTGCTTGAGGATCAAACTGGCGTCAACTTCAAGCTCGAACATTTGGTCGGGGATCTCAATACGAAGATCGGTACGATGATCGCAGGCGATAAATATCCTGACGTAATGGTTCCAGACGCTGCGATCGAAGAGGTTATGAAAGCGAATGCATTCATTCCGCTGGATGACTTGATCGAACAGTATGGCCCGAATATTAAACGCGTATACGGCCCGTATTTCGAGCGGATGAAATCTGATTACGGCGGTCACATCTACTTCCTGCCATACTCCGCTCAAGTCGGAGAAGTCACTTCGGATCCAAACATCAACCAAGGCGCATTCTGGGTACAACGCCGCGTGTTGAAAGAAGCGGGATATCCGGTAATTAAAACGATGGATCAATACACGAAGTTGATTGAAGATTTCGTTGCCAAGCACCCAGACGAAGATCTGACGGGTACGCTTACGCTGACGAATGACTGGAGATTCTTCGCAACGTCCAACGTTCCGATGCACTTGGATGGCTTCCCGAATGACGGCAACGTTGAGGTTAACATCGATACGCTGGATGCCAAAACCTATGCTGGTTCCGACTCTGAGAAGCGTTGGCTGCAAACGTTGAATACGTTGAATGCTAAGGGACTGTTCGACAAGTCTTCCTTCGTAGACAACTATGACCAATATATCGCTAAGCTGTCTTCCAAGAAAGTTGTAGGCTTCTTCGACTACGGCTGGCAGATCGGTACAGCGACAGCAGCTCTTAAGGACGCTGCGAGAAAAGATCCGAGCCAAGACGATTATGTGTACTACCCGCTCGCAGTAACGTGGGATGGAACGAAAGATCAATACCAGGATCCACCAGGATGGACGAGCAACCGCGGTATCGGTATCACGAAGAGCGCGAAAGATCCCGCTCGCATCATTCAATACTGGGATAATATGCTCAAAGAAGAGAACCAAGTTCTGATCAACTGGGGAATCAAAGGCGAAACGTACGAAGTCAATGATCAAGGCCGCTTCTACCGTACGCAGGAACAAATCGACAAAATCGACCAAACGTTCAAAGAGAAATACGGTTTCGTTACTTATGACTGGGACTTCCCGCAATACAATTCAACGTCCACGTTTGCAGACGGCAACGCGCGCTCGGTTGGCTTCCAGCCGGAAGTGTTCGAGATGAGCTTGACGGAAGGCGACAAAACGATTCTCGGCAAATACGGTATTAAAACGTATTCCGACATCTTCGATAAGCCGGAAGACCGTCCGTGGTTCCCAGCTTGGAGTATTCCGAAGGAGCAAGGCTCGGCGCAGCAACTGTGGGAAACGAAGAAAGACGATCTCCTCAAGAAATACTACGCGAAGCTCGCGCTTGCGAAGCCAGAAGACTTCGAAGGCATCTGGGCCGATTACAAGAAGGAGTTCGACAAGCTTGATACCGCCGGCTACGAGAAGTGGTACAAGGAACAACTCCAGAAACTCGTAGCAATTGCTAAGGCAAAGTAATGGGCTATAACTAGGAATAAAGCGAAAGGCCGGCTTAACGTGCTGTTCCGCGCATAAGTCTGGCCTTTCCTTTCCTAATTTCTTGTGCCCAACGGAGGGAGAGAGAATCATGGAGAATGACGCTATGCTTACAACGTCTCCTTCGACGTTGGAGAATAAACCAACAGGGCTGAAACTGTTTTTCACGAGACTCGTGCAGCAGCGGATGCTAGTCCTCATGTCCATTCCTTTTGTGATCTGGCTGATCATCTTTAAGTATGTGCCGATTTGGGGCTGGACGATCGCTTTCCAAGACTATCAGCCGGGATTGAAATTTTCTGAACAGAAATGGGTCGGGTTTAAGCATTTCAAGATTTTGTTCACGGACGAAACATTCTCTGAGCAATTTCTGAGAGCTGTAAGAAATACGCTGGCGATGAGCGGTATTAATCTAATACTGGGCTTCGTTACGGCTATTACGCTGGCATTGCTTCTCAATGAAGTTAAGAAGATGGCGTTCAAACGCGTCGTGCAAACGGTGAGTTACTTGCCGCACTTTATCTCCTGGGTTGTCGCTGCGGGCATTATTCAAACGACGCTGGCTCCGGACGGTATCATTAATGAGCTATTGAAGTGGATAGGTGTCATTGATAAAGGTCAGGAATACTTGTTCCTCGGCAAGGCAGAGTGGTTCTGGGGGATCTTCGGCGCAAGCTCGGTATGGAAAGATATCGGATGGAATGCGATCGTTTATTTGGCTGCTATCTCCTCCATCGATCCAGCACAATATGAAGCGGCGGAAATGGATGGAGCGGGCCGGTTGCGACGGATGTGGAGCATTACATTGCCAGGCATCAAACCGGTCATTATCGTATTGTTAATAATGAATATCGGATATTTGATGGAATCGGGATTCGAACCGCAATACCTGCTCGGTAACGGTATGAACGTCGATTATTCCGAGAACATTGACATATTTGTACTGAAGTACGGTCTTCAGCAATTCAATTTCCCACTTGCTACTGCGGCAGGCATGTTTAAGACGGTGGTCAGCTTCATTCTGTTATTTGCAGCGAATAATGTCGCTAAGCGTATGGGACAAGACAGATTGTTCTAGAAGGAGGGTTTCAACATGGCGAATTTGGCGTCTGTATCCAAGCCAAGAAAGTTCTCGAGCCGGAACTCTTCACTTGGCGACAAAATATTCGATATAAGCATTTACGCAATTCTCACTATACTCATGATCGTTACCTTGTACCCTTTCATCAATACTTTGGCCGTTTCTTTCAATACCGCAACCGATTCGATGAAGGGTGGTATTCACCTGTTACCGCGGCAGTTCTCATTGGAGAACTATAAGTTCGTGTTCGCTGATAACTCGGTATACAATGCGACCATGATCTCCGTTCTTCGCAGTGTCATTGGTACAATCGTTACCGTGTTCGCTTCAGCAATGGTCGCTTACACGATTAGCCGGCCGGAATACGTGCTTCGCAAATTCGTCACTATCGCCTTTATTATTACAATGTATATTAACGGCGGACTCATCCCGAATTTCTTGCTCATCCGGGATTTGGGCTTGCTCGACAGCTTCTGGGTTTACATTCTTCCAGGTGTCATCGGCGTGTTTAACTTGATCATCATTCGTTCCTTCATCGAACAATTGCCAGACAGCATACTCGAGTCGGCTAGAATTGATGGAGCGGGAGATTTTAGAACGTTCATTAACATCGTGCTGCCGCTCTGTCTTCCTGTGCTTGCGACAGTGGCGCTGTTCTCGACCGTCTCGCAATGGAACTCTTGGTTTGATGTATTCTTATACAACTCGTCCAATGAACATCTGAGCACCTTGCAATATGAACTGCAAAAGATTCTGCAAAACTCGAACACGACTTCGAGCGCGGAGTCCGGGTTTGCGAACTCGAGCGCGGATTCGAACAAAGTGTCGCCGCTCTCCATTCGTGCGACGATGACGATCGTAGCATCCGTACCGATGATCATCATTTACCCGTTCCTGCAGAAGTATTTCGTCAAAGGGATGACGGTTGGCGGCGTGAAAGGATAATTGTCGACACGGGACGTTACGCAACGGGAAACGAATTTTTCAATTAACTAGAAGGCAGCCGGCCACAAGGTCGGTTGCCTTTGTTCATTTATCGATTCAACCAGATAACAAGGTTTACGGCAATTTAACGTTCAGATGCTGCCGCTACCAGCGAAGAGGTCATATGCATCACTAGATGATTGACTTTTCAGAACATTCGGATATAATTTACGAAATACAATAAATTCTAAGATTGGGAGAGTAGCTGTGTACGCAAGTCAAAGAGAGCCGGGATTGGTGAGAGCCGGTACTGCGAGCATGGCGAAGCGGACCCATGAGAATGACTTCTGAACGATGGAGTAGGAAGTCACGGCGAAGACCGTTATCTGACGAGGGGTTAAACATATCGATGTTTAACAACAAGAGTGGTACCGCGTTGGCAGAAGCTTTCGTCTCTTTTATGGAGACGAAAGCTTTTTTTATTTTACACATAGGGGGTTATCCCATGATAAGTCAGTTGATTGTTAACCGTATCGAGAAGTCAGTTCAGGCATTGTTCGTTGAGCTAGGGGTAGAAGACGGTGCTGCCAACATCCGAATTCAGATTGAACAGCCCGCCCACCTTGACCATGGCGATTATTCGACGAACGCCGCCATGCAGCTTGCGAAGGTATTAAGGAAGGCGCCGATCCAAATCGCTACTTTATTGAAGACTAAGCTAGAGCAGGACGGGAACGTTGATCAATTGATCAGCAGAGTAGAAGTGGCGCAACCGGGTTTTATCAATTTGTATATCAACTGGGGGCAATGGGCGCAGAGACAATTCCAGCTGCCGACGCATCAAGCTGAGAAGGTCGTTATTGAGCATACGTCGATTAACCCGAACAAGTCGGCACATATTGGACATTTGAGAAATGCCTGTATCGGTGATGCGCTCGTCCGCATGTTGAGAAGAACGGGCTTCATTGTTGAAGTCCATAACTATATCGATGACTTAGGCAATCAACTTGCCGATACAGTGGTGGGATTGTTGAACATTACACACAAGAAGGAACATGATCGTTTCGGCGACTTCTGCTGGGATGTTTATTCGAGCGTGAATAAAGCGTATCAAGGTAAAACCAATCCGCAATTAATTGAAGAAAGAACCAACGTGCTTCTTTCACTTGAAGAGGGGGATGAGAACCTATCATGGGTGGGGCTGCTAGTAGCGGAACGTATCGTACGTGAGCATCTCGAAGAGATGAGCGCGTTTGGGATCAGCTATGATCTCCTCGTTTGGGAAAGCAGTATTGTGAGGGAAGGGTTCTGGACCGCGGCATTTTCATTACTAAAGGGGACAAAACAGTTCTATAAAGAAACCGAAGGTAAGCTTGAAGGATGCTGGGTGCTAAAACAAGCTTCTGCAGATGAGGACGCTGCTGATGCGGAACATCAGGCAGATAAAGTGCTGGTTCGTTCCAACGGAATCTTGACCTATACGGCGAAGGACATCGCCTATCATCTATGGAAGTTCGGATTGCTGGACCAGGACTTTAAGTATAAACGCTTTGCTGATGCGCTGTGGACGACAAGCGGCAATGGAGCTGGCGCTTCTTATGGGAAGGCGGATATGGTCATCAATGTGATTGACTATAGACAGGAATACCCGCAAGCAATGGTGAAACAGGCGCTTGAGATATTGGGCTATACCGAGCAAGCGGATAAGCTTCGTCATGTTAGTTATGGCGTCGTCTCCTTAAGTCCTGCGGCTGCAAGAGAGCTAGGGATTGATACATCGGACGGTAAGGCATCGTATGCCATGTCGGGCAGACAAGGGATCGGGATCAAAATATCCGATTTGCTCGACCGTATGGAGACTGTTATTGAAAACAAACGCTCAGATAAAAGCGGTCTATCGAGCAGAATCATTGCCGCTGCGGCGATTCGTTACTATCTGCTTCGCTATAATCTGTCTACAGAGGTTGTATTCGATATCCAGCAAGCGACCGAAATAACGGGTAATACAGGCGTGTATTTAATGTATGCCTATGCCCGTGCCGTTCATATATTGAGCAGAGCGGAGTCAGATTTTAATATGCAGCCTACTGTTCCAGACACGATAGAGCAGCTTGAAAAAGCCGAATATGCGCTGCTTAGACAAATCGCGGCTTGGCCGGATACGTTATATGCAGCAAGTCGCGAATTGTCCCCGAATGGGATATGCCATTACACGCATGAGCTGGCTGCTTTGTTCAGCAATTTCTATGCGGCTTGTCCGATTCTGAAGGCTGAAGAACATAAGAAGCCTTTAAGACTGTGGCTCACTCTGAAATGCAAAGAGACGATCGGCGATGCATTATCCGTTCTTGGATTACCCACACCGAATCGTATGTAAATGAAGAAACGCGCCAATCGACGGGCGCGTTTCTTCATCTTCCCTACTTTTTATAATAATAATGATTTTCATTATCACTTAAATATGCTACGCTCACAATGTCTTCTGACATACGTCGCAGTAAATAAATGACAAGAGGCACGGTGGATGAGTGGTATGGAGATGGAAGCCTTACATTCGAACGAAGAAGAGGGACAACTGACGCTGGAGGGTGTTCGTTCCTATATGGTCAGTCATTACGACAGACCTTTAACAATTGACCAATTGTCTAGGCTTGCGGGGCTTAGTCCCAATTATTTTGGCGAGGCGTTTCGCAAAGCATTTGGTCAGAACGTGATGGAGTACTTGACTGCCATTCGAATGGGACATGCCAAGCAGCTCATTCGGGACACGAATCTATATGTCCGCGAGGTTGCCAGTCGGGTCGGGTATAGCGACGAGTATTATTTTAGCCGAAAATTTAAGAAAGAAGTGGGTGTCTCACCCTCCGTATACAGCAAGCAGGCATGGAGGCGCGTCGCGGTATGGACAACGTCATCGCTTGGCAATTTGCTCGCGCTCGGCAAGCTGCCGGTGGCTGCTCCGATTGATCCCAAATGGACACCTTACTATTACGGCTTGTACCGAGAGGATATTCAAGTTCATCTAGATTGCGCAGAGAATGTGAAGGAGGCGGACAATCTAGCGCTTATTCAGCACGCCAAAGCAGATGTGCTTATTACCGATAAAGCGTTATCCTCGCAAGGCTCAGAGCTGGTCGCAGCGAGCGGCGTCAAGCTGCTTAACGTTAGTAGAACGGATTGGAGAAGCCAGCTGAGAGAGATGGCCCGTGTGCTGGGGAGAAGGCAGGAAGGCGAACGATGGATAGCCGATTATGAATCACGGCTCGCTGAGGTGAAGGAGACGATCACAGCGGAGGCGGGAAGCGAACGGTTCGTTACGCTGCGTTTGTTCGACGAACAGCTATTCCTGTATAGCAATCCGGGTATTCGGGATGTGCTGTATACGGATTTAGCTCTAGGAGGTGTGCCTGAACAGCGAGAAGTCGTAAATATGCCAATGACGATCGAACAGCTATGCGAGTTGAATCCGGAACGATTAATGCTCATTATTTGTCCCAATGCGGAAACTCGCATGTACTGGCTGAAGCTTCAGCATGAGAGTAGATGGAGAAGTCTCAAAGCGGTGCAGAATGGACAGGTGTATATTCTCCCATCGAACCCGTGGTTCGAATATTCGGCCATTGCCGTTCGACGAATGTTGGAGGAAGCACATGTGATGCTAACAGGTAATAATCCATCCCCTCTTCCTGTTCTAGTCCATGGAGCAGCCAAACTCGTTACTCTATAATTCCTTTAGTGAGAATCATTATCAACGACAGGGGTTGTGACGAAGGATGCTTAGCAAGAAAGGGTCTAGAATGAGAACAACAACGGGGAAACATCTATTATGGCTGAGTGCATTGCTGCTTTCTTTTACAGTATTGAGCGCATGTGGTACAGACGAGAAGCAAAGCAGTGACGCAGAGACGAAGACGACGACTGAGGCGCAAAATGATTCAACAGATACATCGTCAGATCAAGAGAGTGCGAAGACGGAAGAAGAAGCCGCTGCTTATCCGATCAAGCTAACCGATGAGCTGGGGCATGAGGTAACGCTCCCAGCCAAGCCGCTTCGCATATTTGCACCGATGCTGGAGGATCAGCTAATCTCCTTGGACATCCTGCCGATAGCGCAATGGTCCAATGGGGTAGAACCGCAAAACTATTTGCAGGATAAATTGGGCAGCGTTCCAGCGCTTAGCTTCGCAAGCGGACTTCCGTCTGCTGAGCAGGTGTTGGCGTATAAGCCGGACCTAATCGTATTGCACAACAAGTATTACGCGGAGAAGGGCATCTATGAGCAGTATTCGAAGATCGCCCCGACCTATGTGTTCGATAATGCCTCAGCTAATGTGAACAGCTCGATCGAGAAGCTTGGAACGATTGTTGGAGCGGAAAGTCAGGCTGAGGCGGCTATCACCGCGTATGCGAATAAAGTGGCAGATGCCAAGGAGAAGCTGGCAAGTAGCATAGAAGGGCATAAGGCGGTCATTATCCGGTTCAATGCCAAAGGGATGTTCTTCATGAACGGCGATTACTATAGCGGAGCCGTTCTTTCGAAAGAGCTCGGGTTCGCACAGAGCGAAGTCGTAACAGGCGGTGCGCTTGAGGTATCGCTGGAGATTCTGCCTGAGCTGGACGCCGATTATATTTTCCTAGTCAATGATGGGCATCAAGGCGACAGCGCGTTGAAGGAGCTGAAGGACAGCGCGTTGTGGCAGAGTGCTTCTGCAGTGAAAGCGGGACATGTGTTTGAGACAACAAGCGACTACTGGCTCAGCGGCGGTTATAACGCACAAGGGAAGGTCATCGACGATGTGATCGGGTTTCTGCAGCAATGAGTAAGTGGACAGAAGTGCCTTACCTAATGGATCGATATACGGAATTTGAAGTGACCTCGGACAGAGGATTGGATTATCGTATTATGGCAGCGACTCCGTCGGTTGAGGCACCTGCAGAAGGTTACGGGGTAGTGTTCGCGCTTGATGGCGATGCCTTATTCCTGACACTCGCGGAGACAGTCAGACTTCAGACGCGCAAGCCAAAAGGGTATGACCCTATTCTCGTGATTGGCATCGGTTATCCGTCACGCGAGCCGTTCGATGTCGATCGCAGATGCCGCGATTTCACTATGAACGTAGGTGGCGCCGCCTTGCCCGTGCGTCCAGATGGAAGAGCTTGGCCGCCGAACGGCGAAGCAGATCATTTTCTCGATTTTATCGAAAATGAACTGATGTCCGTTATCGCGGAACGTTGGCCGATTAATCGGGATCGGCAAGCCATTGTCGGGCATTCACTTGGCGGATTGCTGGTGCTGCATACGTTATTCACGAGATCACACCTATTCTCACACTATATCGCTGGGAGCTCCTCGGTGTGGTGGGCCGATAACAAGGTGCTGCAGGAGCTCGAATCGTTCCGGGCAAGCTGGCAGCAGAACAGAAACGTTCGGCTGCTGCTTGCGATAGGCGCGAATGAGCTTCCGGACATGCTGGAAGGGACAGCACTTGTCGCGCAAGGAATGGAGCCGCTGCTGGATAAGGGGATTGCACTGGAACGGTTTACGTTCGCAGATACAGAACATGTGAGCGTCATACCTTCTACGTTGGGACAAATTCCTCGGTTTATTTGGTCGTAATTATTTTATTGTTAAGAAAACGAAGCCGGTCAGGCTGTCGAGATTCTCGGCAGCCTGACCGGCTTGCCCGCCCGCCCGGCTTGCCCGCCCGCCCGGCTTGCCCGCCCGCCCGGCTTGCCCGCCCGCCCGGCTTGCCCGCCCGCCCGGCTTGCCCGCCTGAACGCTGCCAGCACTTTCTTAGCAACGGTTGTGTTGAGGCTTATTTTGAATAAAACCTATGATTGATATGGATAAAGGATGCCGGAGAGCTTAAATGGTCATTTTCCATCGATAACAACATCATTTGGACGAACTAACCTCTATAGCAACCATTACAATTTTCTAACCCGCGATTTATGTGCAATAGCAACGGTGAGAACCGTTAACGCGATGATGATGCGAAATCCCCGATTCCACTATTGCCGGAGAGACGATAGGTGCGATATCGCATATTCCCGCTTGCAACTTCAATCAGCTTCTTATCCAGCAGCCTTCGTAGAAAGACACGCGTGCGATTATCCGACAGCTGCAAGTGATTGGACAACTCGCTAGGCGTAATTGGACGCAGCAGACGATGAGCGAACCTTAGCGTTTCGGCTTCCGCCCAGTGAAGATCGGAAGACACGGCGTTGGCCAGAAATTTTCCGACGAACGAAAGGACAAGCTGCTTGATCATTCCAGGATCATCGTGAATCGATAAATAAGCGATCGGGAGAAAAAGCCAATCATCGAGCACCAGGAGCGATTGCTTCATACATAGATCTTTGAAGCGGCTGACTTCGATGTCCCGCGCATGGCTCCGATAGTCTTGGATTTCTATGCAGCCCTTTGCATTGCCCGGCATATAGGCGAAGTCTAGGTAGCGATAACCGTTATTGAAATCTCGAATCTCATATTCCGGATATAAGTGATCGAAATGACCGATAACGGGAAACCAGATATACTGCAAGAAATCGATCGACCCTCTGCTCAATTCCTTCTGCAACAATTCCCTTCGTCTAACGCTCCCGGCTTCCGCAACTTGCTGCTCCATCCAACGCTTATAAGCCTCGTCAAACCTACTCATACGTCACCGTCCTATCGAAATGTTGGACTAAAAAACAAAAACCGCCCCTATACGCCGACGCTCACTGGAGCAGGACGTATCGAAGCGGTATGTTCTTCACACCGATTAATATGAGACGACTGTAACATACCGGATGGAATTGTACAAGATGGCAGCCTAATAAGTAATGAATGGAGGATGATGTATGAATGGATGGATAGATGAATGGATGGATGGATGCTGGATGGTAGGGGAGCTCGACCGTTCAGTTGGCATCGGCCTTAACTTTAATGACCTAGCGGTTGCCACAGCCTAATGAGCGGAAATAGGCTGCTTCTGATGGCTAAGGGGTGCAGTTGAGCTTAAAGCGTCAGTATGGCGTCAATCCGAGGAGATAATAGTTGGTTAAGCGCGATCGCATCCGTTAGAGCTGGGAAAACGCTGATACGTGCCAATTAAGCGCTCGGGCAACCGTTAGACCAAACTAGTATAATTCGAACACCAGATCCCCAGTCGCATACGATTATCAGCGCATAGAATGAAAGTCGAACAAGCGTCAACGTTGCCCTTCCTTTTAATTTACGCTATGCTTTTGTAAGTAGTGTTTGTTATGTACATGTACAAGTGGTCAGTTGAGGAGGCGCTGAGATGGAGCTTATTAATAAATCAGACGTTGAAGCAAGAATCGAAGCCTTGAAGAATCAGGATCTATACATCCATCTGGAGATGACGACGGGCGCATATGCTGCTCATTTCGATAGCAACAAGCATCCGGCTTCGATCTTCATTACGAATACGAAGATTCGCTTCGGTCACGGAGCAATATCAGGTGACGGGCCCTATCGGATCGGTTTGAAAATGGAGCTTGGCTGGATCTACACCGAAGGGCTGACTCACTACGAGCAGCTGGACACGGAGAGACTGATCATGGCGGGCCATGACGGTCAGGGGAAACTTGTTGTCGCACTGCAGCTGAGCAAGCAGCCGTTCTAAGGGAAGAGGGGGAGACATATGAACCACGAACAAATTCTCGTCGTTTTGCCGCATCCGGATGATGAGGCGTTTGGAGCATCCGGCACGCTGGCGATCCATATTTATAATGGTGCCAAGGTGACTTACGCTTGTCTGACATTGGGCGAGATGGGCCGGAATATGGGCGTTCCGCCTTTTGCCAATCGTGTGACGCTGCCAGCGATTCGCCTGGAAGAATTGAAGGCTTCCTGCAAAGCGATCGGTATACAAGATTTGAGGCTGCTCGGATTCCATGACAAAATGATCGAGTTCGAGGAACCGCAGCTGCTGGACGGGAAGATCAGCGAACTTCTCGAGGAGCTTCGTCCAACATTAGTCGTTACGTTCTATCCTGGCTACGCTGTGCATCCTGACCATGATGCCACCGGTGCGGCGGTTATTCGTGCGGTTGCCGCGATGCCGAAGAAGGACCGGCCAATTGTTCATTGCATGGCCTTCTCCAAGAATACGACGGAGGACATCGGTCATGCGGACGTTATCGTTGACGTGAGAGGCTTCCTTGAGAATAAGATTGCGTCGATTCGAGCGCATCGCTCCCAGTTCCAAGCGCCGGAGTTGATGGGTAAGAACAAGCTGTCGGATCGAGAGCTGGAGGACCGCTTTGGCAGAGAGCGCTTCTGGACGTATCGGTTTAACGACTAACCTATTGATTTGTAAAATGTCGCTGACACCTCTAACGGTTGCAGCAGCGCTTCCCTAGCGTCAATAGCAGCTTTTCGAACACTAACGGTTGCATGGGAGCCTATTCGGTGTATTTGCGAACGGAATCCATTGATTCTGCACCAATAAGGCCCGCTGCAACCGTTAGATTTTTTATAAACACATAAACCCCACAATAGCCGCTGTGGCAGCCGTTACAAGCTGCCTACCGACACCTGCGGCTGCCCACGACTACTGCGGCTGCCCACCATCTGCGTATAGCTGAATTCGGCGTTGTGTACAGCTGCGTATGCTGCGTAGCGCAACCTCAATGGCGACACTATCAAGGCGACACAATCATCAGCAACCGCACGACCCCACATCAATCCTCGAACGAATCACTTCCGATTCCAGCTATCCTTCAATGGCACAATCCGGTTAAACGTCAGCCGTTCATCGGTTGTCAGCTTCGTATCGACGCAGAAGTAACCATGCCGCATGAACTGATATCTTCGATCCCTTCCGGCACCCACACCCACACTAATAGCGTCGGCAACCGAAGGTTCAATGAGCACATCGCGAATGATCACCTTCGATTCCGGGTTAATGATGTCCGCCCAATCTCCATCATTCGTCTTCGGAATGTCTTGTTCCAACAGCAGCTTTTCATACAGTTGAACATCTGCTTTAACCGCATAGGCTGCACATACCCAGTGGATCGTACCTTTCACTTTGCGCCCCGTGAACCCGGTGCCGCTCTTCGTAATCGGGTCATAGGAGCAGTGCAGCTCGACCACTTCACCAGTATCCGGGTCCTTGATAACGTCCTCGCATCGGATGAAGTAGGCGCCCTTCAGCCGAACTTCCCCACCAGGCACCAGCCGATGGAAGCCCGGAGAAGGCTCCTCCATAAAATCTTCCCGCTCGATATAAAGCGTTCGGCTCCATGGCACCTCCCGCGATCCCAACAACTTGTTGTCGCTATTGTTCTCGACCGACAGCATCTCGGTTTCACCTTCAGGATAGTTGGTAATAACCACCTTGAGCGGGCGTATAACTGCCATAAGACTTGTCGTTGTTTCCTTCAAATCCTGCCGGAGGCAGTGGTCGAGCAGCGATATATCGACGGTGCTTTCCGTACGGATGCCGCCAATGGCTTCGACGAAGCTGCGAATGCTCGATGGCGTGAAGCCTCTTCTCCGCAAGCCTTGCAGCGTTGGAAGACGAGGATCATCCCAGCCGTCTACATAACCGTCCCGCACCAAGGTCCGCAGGAATCGCTTGCTGGTGACGACGCCCGTTAAGTTCAGCCGACCGAACTCCCTTTGCCTAGGCGGAGCAGCAATGTCCAGCTCATTCAGAACCCATTCGTACAGCGGACGATGATCCTTGAATTCGATCGAGCAGAGGGAGTAGGTGATGCCTTCAACCGCGTCTTGAATCGGATGGGCAAAATCATACATCGGATAGATGCACCATTCGTTCCCCGTTCGATAATGCTCCGCATGAATGATTCGATAGAGCACCGGGTCGCGCATATTCATATTCGGCGAACTCATATCGATCCTTGCTCGAACGGTCTTCGCTCCATTCGGGAACTCGCCATCTCGCATACGCGTCAGCAGATCTAAGTTCTCCGCCACGGTTCGATCGCGATAAGGACTATTCCGTCCCGGTTCGGTCAGCGTTCCGCGATAGGCTGTCATTTCGTCTGCCGACAGGTCACAGATGAACGCTTTGCCACGTTTGATCAAGGTCACCGCAGCGTTATAGAACGTCTCCGAATAATCCGAGCCATAATAAATATGCGAGCCTGGATCGTAGCCAAGCCACTTGATGTCTCCGATAATGGCGTTCACATATTCAAGATCCTCTTTCAGCGGATTCGTATCGTCAAATCTCAGATGGAACTTGCCGCCGTGCTTGTGTGCCATCGTGTAATTCGTATGGATCGCATAAGCGCTGCCGATATGCAGATAGCCGTTCGGCTCGGGAGGGAAACGGGTGCACATATCCCGGTCGAACGGGCTCCGTTCAAGCTCCTCGTGGATTAGACGGTCTAGAAAATGCTCGTTTACATGCTCTTTTTCAACATTCATATATGGCGCCTCCTTATGAACATGAAGTTGTAATCCGACAAAAAAAGAGCTCACCCCCAAGACGTTTGGTCTTGGGGGCGAACTCGTCGCGGTGCCACCCCAGGTTCATTAATATGTCGCCATATTAACCTTTTCAAGTACGGCATAACCGGTCACGGCAATGCTTATACTCTAGCTCTGTAACGGGAGCTCCCGTCATGCCATCCCCGTACGTGGTTCCGACATGCTGCTCAGAGGCTTGGTTCGGCGAAACGCTCTTCGCTCCTTCTCATCTGCCGGAGCTCTCTGTAGAAGAACGGCTTTCCCTACTCTTCTCATCATCGCTTGTGAATCATATTGGACCTATGATAACAAATCGTTTCCATTCCTGTAAACAGATATTCATGGAATGTGCGTTTGCTTATGTCTCCCTTGTCAAATGTTAACCAAGTTCAAGCAACGTCTGTACACGCGTAATCGTTTCTTCGTTCGAGGGCATGTTGACAATGACGGTAAGATGCGGTGCATCGGATACGAGGAACGAGATTTGGTCGAATTCGAGTCGTCCTACGGTAGGATGAAAGTTGATCTTCTTGCCTTCGGGTCCTACGATCACGTCATGCTCCTGCCACCAGGTTCGGAACGGTTCACTGATCTCGCTCAACTCATCCACTAACGCAATCCACTCGGGATCGCTTGTGAATGTGCCATAATTGGCGCGGAACTGTGCGATTCGGTGGCGAGCATGCGCTTCCCACTTCTCTTGCAGCAATTGTTTGATATACGGTGAAGTGAACGTCCGCCAGAGGGCGTTGCGATCACGAACAGACATACTCTCGTAGTCCCCGTATATCAGGTTAGAAGCCTTGTTCCATGCGACGATGTTCAATTGCTGGTCGGTCACAAGAGCGGGACTCGTCCCTTGCTGATCGAGGAAACGTTGAAGAAGCGGGCTAATGGTGCCGACGCATTGCGTGAAGTCCGCTGGAAGCTGCTGCAGTGCCAGCACATATAAATGACGACGCTCTGTTGCATTAAGCTGAAGTGCGCTTGCGATATTGTCCAGCACTTGAGCAGATACTTGGATGTCCCGTCCTTGCTCTAGTCTCGTATACCAGTCGACGCTAATCCATGCCAACTGAGCGACCTCCGAGCGCCGAAGTCCGGGTGTGCGTCTGCGGCCGGTATTCGGCAGGCCGGCCTGCTCCGGTGTGAGGCGGGCTCTACGTGTCTTCAGGAAGAGGGCCAGTTCATGCAGCCGTTCCTGTTCCGATTGTTCCATGGGCATACGGTTATTTCCCTTCTTAAAGAGGTCGTTTTCTCGGTGCTGAAAACCGATCTTTTTGAACACACACTTAATGGTAGGATGATTACTCCTAGGATAACGGGGCATCTCGTTTATGTAAACGATCTGCTATACGCTTAGCAAGCACGAGATCCACGTCAATGAGGAAGGGGAGTCATTCGATTGCAAGAAGTAATGGTACAGTCCAAAATTCTAACACGTTCGGCCAAGCTTATTTTTCTGCTCGGCATTTCGCTGGGGTACTTCATGGTCCTGCTGGATATGACCGTTGTTAGCGTGGCATTGCCCACCATTCATTCGGAGCTGGGTGGAGGAATGTCTGATCTGCAATGGGTGGTGAATGCCTATACGATTGTATTCGCAGGATTGCTGCTGTCGATGGGAACGCTGACCGATAAATTTGGTGCCAAAAAGTTATTCGTCGGCGGGCTGCTGCTCATCCTAGCCGCCTCGGGCATTTCAGCAGCTGTCACTTCGATTGGCGCGCTTATAACGATGAGAGCTGTACTAGGTATCGGTGGAGCAGCGCTGCTGCCGGCTTCGCTGACGCTCATCGCACATGCTTATCCCGATCCGGGGGAACGGGCTCGGGCACTCGGCATATGGGCGGCTGTAACGGGAATCGCATTAGCAGCCGGACCGGTAGTAGGGGGAGTGCTGGTCGATTCACTTGGATGGCGCAGCATTTTTCTACTGAATCTCCCCATTGCCATTGTAAGTCTCGTTATCACTTGGGTATCCGTCCAAGAGACGGCTCGCAATCCGCAGCGCGGTCTCGATATTGCGGGTCAGCTGCTAGCGATCGTGACGATTGTGGCGTTGTCTTACGCTCTGATGGAAGGGGAGTCTTACGGATGGAGCTCCATGGTCATTCTAGGAGCATTCGGATTAGCGCTCGCGGGTATGGCTCTATTCATCGTCGTTGAAGCCCGCAGCAGGACACCGCTCATTCCGCTTCAGCTATTTCGCAGTCCTTCTCTAACTGCAGGGATGTCAGCTGGGTTGCTCATTAATATCGGGCTGTCAGGCATTCTATTCATTATCCCGATGTTCTTCCAACAGGAACGAGGGCTGTCTGCCCATACAGCTGGAATTGCCTTACTGCCGATGATGATCCCGATGGCGATTAATCCAATCTTTACAGGCCGTATTGTCAGCCGACGGGGTCCGCGGCTGCCGATGACAGTTGGCTTTGCATCTGCGGCAGCAGGGACGGCGCTGCTAGTCGGAGTGAATGTCACGACAAGCTACTGGCTCACCTTGGCGGGGCTTCTCTTGCTGGGGTACGGAATATCGCTTACGATTCCATCACTGATGGCAGCCGTGATCTCTTCAACACCTAAGGATCAAGTAGGCACAGCCTCCGGAATGATTAATTCGAGCCGGCAGCTGGGGGCAACATTAGGCGTTGCGATGATGGGGATGATCGTAAGTGCACGCGAATCATTCCTGTCCGGGATGCATACGTCGCTGCTCATCACGGCCATTCTTTTGTTAGGCGGCAGCCTTCTGTCCTATCTAATGGTAGGGCGGGCGAAGAAGTCATAGCTCCCCGTGTCTATCCAAAAAGACCAATCCCTTGCATTCACGGGATTGGTCTTTTTTTGAGTTCCAATTAAATGCTGCCGTTCTGCAAATCCCGCCACACCTTCTTGTTGCTGTATTGGCGCTCGGAGCCGATATCCTTGCCGAACCAAGCCGGAGGCACGAATGCATGCGCGGCATCCTCGGAATCGAATTCAACCTCCACCACGCTCAGCTGAATCTGATCGTAAATATCGATCTCGACGACACGATCGTCCCACTTCGCGGTAATTCGGTTCTTCGTCAGCGGAATCAGCTTGCGGCCGCTCATCAGCTGCTCGTAGATGCTCGCTGTAATTTCGTATTCAATCTCTTCGCGGATCAGGCCATTTCCTGACTTGAAGGTATGGGTGTAATGCACCTCATTGGATGTGAGGTCAACCAATCGCCGTACACGTACTTCTTGCTGCTCATCTATGGCAAGATAGGTTTGCTCAATCCGCTGCTCGGACACGAAAGTGATAACGCCATCTTCAATGAGCTGCTTCGGATCGTTCTCTAACAGAAATTTACTTTCGATTTCCAACACTTGCTGCACGTCTCCTTTGGCTTGATGAACAATCCAGGTTAAGTATATGGATTTCCCGGAATGGTACGCGATGCACCCGATAAGGACGGAAGCATCGGTTTCACTTTGTTTCAGCTATTATACCATCTTCGCGGAAGCAATTCTGAATCGGAATTGTGTAACGTTCATATTAGAGAATTCGTTACGATACAAATAACATTCTGCTAGATTTTGACAGGTTATTCTATGAATTTAGACAGGTATTCGGATCGAAGAGGAGGGTGATACACTTTCACTTGTAAACGCATTCATTGTAAGGGGATAAGCCTCGTAACTACCAAGACTTTACATACTTCAAATTTGAAGAAAATAAGGAGATGAGGAATTAATGAAAGCAAGTTGGTCCATCAAACTGCTGCTGCTTGCAGCGCTGATCATGACGCCGATGCTGGTTAACAGCAAATCTGCGAATGCATGGTCGGGAATGCCGATGTCGAAGCTCCATGTCAGCGGCAAACAGCTCGTGAACAGCAGCGGACAGCCCGTGCTGCTCAGCGGCTGGCATCAGCCATCTGGGTCTTACTGGACATACCAGAGCAGCAACTACTACCTGAGTCAGAACGGCAACAATCGGCATGCCGCAGTTCTTGCGTATTTGAAAGACATCACCGATACCTTCACGGACACCTCGGCTAAGTATGGCAATTCGCACGGCTGGTATATGAACCAAGTACGTCTCTTCATTGACCGCGAAGATATGGGCGATGTAGCGGCGGGAACCTACAGCTTCGCAGGCTTGCAGAGCGTGACGCAGGATGTAATCATTCCTTATATCAATTACGCGAAGACCAAAGGGCTGTACGTAACGCTTGGACTGGATTTTACGCTGCTGGACAACAAAGCCACGACGTCCTCGAACTTAGCCAAATTCAATGAAATCTGGGGCTATCTTGCCTCGCAGACTGCCATTAAGAGTGCGGACAACGTGATGTTCGAGCTCATTAACGAGCCTGTGCTATCTGATGTGAATGGCGTATGGGGAGGCAATCCTTCGCAGTCCAATTTCGTTGACTACTGGAACTCGCTGAAGAATTTCCAGAACTCGATCATTTCGACGATTCGAGGCAAAGGCGCCGATAACGTCATCTGGGCAGCGGGACTTGGCTGGGATCAATACTACCAGCTGTGCGCATCGAATCCGCTGACGGATCCGCTGAACAATGTCGGATATTCGGTCCATTGGTATCCAGGTTATGGCGCGAATGACGATTTCGCAACGCTTCAGCAAATATGGAACACGACCATCAAGCCTTGCGCCGACAACTATCCGATCAATATAACGGAGACGACTTGGTTTAAGAAGCAGACAGGCGATTCCGATTATTGGAGCCTGTTCAACGGTTCGAATGAGGGCTTCGGCAAGAACACGAAAGCGATCTTTACTGCGGCAGGCAACGTCAGCATTGCAGCGCATATGAACGGCTTCATTCTCGACCCTGGCACGCGAAGCTCGTTCGCTGATCCGACAGCAGGTTTGAAGTACGATGGCGATGCAACGCGCGATGGCATGGCGCGCTTCCTGTTCGAGTGGTATTATGAGCGCGCGCAATTTAATCCATGGAATGGCATATGGAATGGATTGACGAACGGCGCGACTTATAAGTTCGTCAACCGTGCCTCTGGCAAGGTCATTGACGTACCAGGCGGCCAGAATACCAACGCGCTGCAGCTGCAGCAGTATACGGATAACGGCGCAACCGCGCAGCAATGGGTGATTGCAGACCAGGGCACTTACAATAACTTGTACAGACTGACGAGCGTAAGTTCATCCGATGGCAAAGTGATGGATGTCCGCAACGGCACGTCCAACAATGGCGAGGCGATTCAACTCATGCAGAGCTACAATAATACGGCTCAGCAGTTCCGACTGCTGAAGCTGAGCAACGGCTATTACAGCATCATCAACGTGAACAGCAACAAGGCGGTAGAGGTAGCGAATGCTTCTGCGTCGAACGGAGCGTTGATCCAGCAGAATTGGTATCGGGGCGACCTGAACCAACAATGGCAGTTGGTCAAAATAAATTAGTTCCATTTAAACAATGAATGGTCCGTCCCGTATGACGTCTAGTCCGTCATACGGGACGTTTTTTTAGGAGAGGAGGAGCCTCATCGCATTTCATTAGATTTAATGGTGCAGAAGTATAGATCGGCAGGTATTCGTTCGCCGCACGTGATGCTACAATTTCCTATACCGCTTACATGGTTTAAGTTTCATTCGCCAAGGAGGAGTTACTTGAATGACAGATCATAACCTAGCTGCAGTGAACGACGTTGTAAAAGGCGGCCCTGCCGCACCGCGAGATCCAGTCGATAAGCGCAGCAGCTTCTATCTGATGTTCGAATCGATCGTTGAGGCGACAGCCCGTCCGGATGGACGTTTCTCGCAGGAGATCTATTTGGAAGGGCGGCAGTTTATCGATAAGGTCCTATTCACAGGAGGCGTGACCGATGAATCAATCCTTCAGCTATTGACCGAATGCACTGGATTCCGACGGCTTGTCCACAGCATCGGCATATCCGTGAAGGCACAAGACGGAGATCAAGCATCGGCATGGTTTGCCATGGAGAATTGGGGACGTACTCGGAAGTGCGAGACGGGGACGAAGCTTCGTATCAAGGTTCCAACTGACGGTACGGAAGCGATTCTAGTGCTGGAAGAACAAGAATGGTCACCTGATGATGATGTTCCGGGCAAGATGGCGATCGAATTCGATCGGCAGGGGGCGCTTGGAACTGCAAGCATTATCTTCTATTTGCATGATGGCTACCAGGTTCAGGCGGTCGAGCATGAATCTCCTGTCGACTATGAGTCGGATGCCTATCGAGCATTGCTAGCGAAGTCATTGCTAAGCGAAGGGAATAACGATAGGCTGAAGGCTGCGATTGAGAAAGCGAAGCGAGGAGAGGACGTTACGATTGCCTATATTGGCGGGTCCATCACGCAGGGTGCAGGAGCCAAACCGATAAATACCGAAAGCTATGCTTATCGTTCCTATATGCAATTCAAGCAGATGTTCGGTCAAGTCGGCCGCGATCACATTCATTTAATCAAAGCAGGTGTAGGGGGCACGCCGTCTGAACTCGGCATCGTTCGATATGATCGAGATGTGCTTCGTGATGGGGCAGTGAAGCCGGATATTGTCATTATCGAATTTGCAGTGAACGATGCGGGAGACGAGACGAATGGAGTCTGCTACGAGAGTTTGGCTCTGAACGCTTTGGCATCCGATAATCGACCTGCCGTGATCCTGCTATTCTCCGTATTCATGAACGATTGGAACCTTCAGGATCGTCTATCGCCCGTCGGGACCCATTACGGACTTCCGATGGTCAGCATTAAGGACGCTGTCGTTGAACAGTTCAGCCTGAGAACGGATGAGGGCCGCATAATTTCGAAGCGGCAGTTCTTCTACGATATTTATCACCCAACGAATGCCGGCCATCGGCTGATGGCGGACTGCCTGGCGCATTTGTTTGCCGAGACAGACCAGGCACATCCTGTGTCAGAGGACATTATCATCGACAAACCGCCGATCATCGGCAATGATTTCGTCGGCACGAAACTGTTGGATCGAAACAGCAGCCTGGAAGGGCTCGTGACAATCGAGCCAGGCAGCTTCACCGCCACGGATGCTGATCTGCAAATGGCAGAGATGGACGATCATCCATACGGCTCACCGCAATTCCCGAACAACTGGATGCATACCGGTGAATCGGGCGGCGAAAGCTTCAGGATGACCATTCGCAGCAGACGTCTGCTGCTCGTGTATAAAGATTCGGGCAGCAGCGAATTCGGCCGTGCAGAAATCTGGGTCGACGGGCTACATACGAGAGACGCTGACCCGCACGAGATCAACTGGACTCACTGCACAGCAGTCATCCTGTACAATGAACCTGTCGCCAGGGAGCATACCGTAGAGATTATGATGGCTTCAGGTCAATCGGATCAAAAGTTTACGATACTTGGATTCGGATATGTAGAGTAGCGAGATCACGCGAACGGTTGCCACGGTGCTTATGAGCCTAGCAATCAAATGTTTTAAAGGCTAACGGTTGCTGAAGCGCTTATCAGGCAGGTTTTCACCGTCAATAATCGGTTTCCGCCGCATTAAGCCCTTCTGCAACCGTTAGAATTCCATACGAAGCAAATACACCAGTTTAGTCGTTGTGGCAACCGCTAGCTTAACGCCAAAATACAAAAACCCAAGATGCAGCTGAACAATCGGCTGTTCCTTGGGTTTTTCGGTATTCATTCTAAGCCTGATGCTGCGCCCGCATCGCGGCCAGCTTGTCCTGCGTGCGCGCCACGGTACCGCCATCGACACGGATGTCGGTGCCTGTTATATACGAGCTGTCGCTGCTGCAGAGGAAGGCGACGGCGCCAGCGATTTCGCTGGATTCGCCTTCGCGGCGGAGCGGCGTGTTGTCCAGCAGCCATTTCATGCTATCGTTTGCTGCTGCCTCTTGGCGTCCCATTGGCGTATTGATCGTGCCCGGCGAGACGGAGACGATGCGAGCCCCTTTGAGCCCCCAATCCCAAGCCTGTTCCTCTACGATGAGATGAACGCCAAGCTTCGAAATACCGTAGGCTGCATCCGATCTTCCTTGCGTGAATACTTCGATGCGGTCGAGGAAATCGGGTGCAAGCGGGTGCTTGAGCAGATCGTTGTATGCTTCGTTGCGCGGGATAAAGTATGCCGACATCGATGAGATGCATACCGCGACGGAGCCAGGTACGGCATGCGGCAGGAATGCTCGCAGAATAAGTCCGGTTCCGACCATATTGACTTCCATCACGCGGCGTCCATCCGCCATCGTGGGAGATAGGCCGGCTGTATGAATGATTGCACCAAGCTCGCCTAGCTTGGCAGCAGAAGCGGCAAGTGCCTCAACCTGCTCTTCGTTCGTAATATCGACAACTTGGCCGGAGACATCTGTTATTCCCTCAGCAGCCAGCTCTGCGATCGCTTGATCCAATCGCTCAGCGCTTACGTCAGCAAGAAGCACCGTACCCTGCTTGCCGACACGTCGAGCAATTGCTTTGCCCATCCCACCGGAACCGCCTGTAATGACATATACTTTGCTCATTCGTTTTGCCTCCATTATCGTTTGTTGTTATCATGAAAGTGGTTACCTAGTAAGCATAGGCCGGCTGCCTAGCACGGTTCAAACGACAATCGCATCGAAAATGTCCATTCCGACAAGGAGGCATTCGCTGTATGACCGTTACCGATCGACATGAGTTGTCTGCACGATGGCTTATAACAGAAGCGTTTACTGCTCTGCTGTCTGCAATGCCCTTCGAGAAGATATCGGTGCACGCAATCGTTCATAAAGCGGGCATCAGCCGCTCGACTTTTTATTTGCATTATCAAGATAAATTCGATCTGCTTGAGCAGATGACAGAATCGATTACGGGTCAGCTTCTAGCTGTCTATGAGGCGAGAATGACGGAAGAACAACTGCAGACCGTCAAGGCTTATGAGGGACAAATCCCGATACCAGCCACGGTTATCATCTGTGACCATATACGCAACCATGAACGTTTCTATCGGAATCGGTTCCAGGATCCTCGTTTCACGAGCTGGTTGAATAATGAGCTGCTGGAGCGATTCCAGCGCATTTATGAGAATGACGCACAAGCCGCTTTCGCCGCAGGCGGAACGCTTGCCTATATGGGACGCTGGCTGCTGAATGGGTTGCCTGGCACCTCGCTTGAGAGCGCACAACAGCTGTGCAGGTTAGCTATGTTATCGCTGTCCGATGGACATGCGTGGAAAGAGCCAACAATCGATACGATGAAGGTCTAAAAAACAAATGGGGGAGCAGTTGAATGACGAAGCGAACGACAATCTTGATTGCAGATGACGAGACCGAAATTGCCGATCTCATCGCGATCCATCTAGGCAACGAGGGCTATCAGACGATTAAGGTGTTTGATGGCGAGTCGGCGGTCCGCGCCATACAATCGCAGCCGATCGATCTGGCGATACTCGATATTATGATGCCGAAGCTCGACGGGCACGAAGTGACGCGTATGATACGGGAGAAGTATGCGCTGCCGATTATTTTTCTAAGTGCGAAGACTTCTGATATGGACAAAATAACCGGACTCATTATCGGTGCCGACGATTATATGACTAAGCCGTTTAACCCGATGGAGCTGGTCGCCCGCGTGAAGGCGCAGCTGCGCCGCTCATCGATGCTGATGAATCAGCAGCCGCAGGGAGTCAGCCCCGTGCTCGAAGCGGGTGGGCTGAAGATTGACTCGGACAAGCGAATCGTTCTCGTCTACGGACGCAATGTCGAGTTGACGCCGAAGGAGTTCGACATTCTCCATCTGCTGGCGAGCCATCCGAATAAAGTGTTCAGTGCGGACAATCTTTTTGCCCAGGTATGGGGTGAATCGTACTTCGAAGGCGGCAACACCGTCATGGTGCATATCCGTACGCTGCGGAAGAAGCTTGGCGAGGATAAAGACCAGTTCATTAAGACGGTTTGGGGAGTAGGGTATAAGTTCAATGGATAGCATCTTCCGCAGCTTCCGAGCAAGAATGCTCATGTTATTCGGGCTGAGCATGTCATTATCGGGCCTAGTGACTTATATCCTCTATAAAATTCTCCAGTCCTATTACAATGATCGAATCCGCTACCCGGGAGATACGACTGTATTTTATCGGCAGATCATTGCGCATATTGGAGACTTCAATTTCTTCTTAATCGCCTTCATTCCGCTTGCGATTATGTTTTTTTTCTTGCTGACCAAGCGGTACGCTGCCTATTTTCGCACGATATCCGGTGGGATTCGCAGCCTTGCCGTCGGCGATTTCAACAACCGAATCGTACTGAATTCGGGTGACGAGTTCGAGACGATTGCCGATGATATCAACCGAGCAAGCGAACAGCTGAAGAAGGCGATCGAGCGCGGCGATTTTGCAGAGAGCAGCAAGGATCAGCTCGTGTTGAATTTGGCCCATGATTTACGTACACCACTCACCTCTGTACTCGGCTATCTAGATTTGCTGCTGAAGAATGATCAGTTAACCCCGGATCAATCACGGCATTACACGTCGATTGCGTACACGAAGTCGAAGCGGCTCGAGAGGCTGATCGAGGAGTTATTCGAGATTACTCGGATGAACTACGGCATGCTCACCATCGATAAACATCCGATCGACCTGAACGCACTGCTCAGCCAAATGACGGAAGAAATGTACCCTGTTTTTGATCAAAATAAGCTGACCGCTCGGCTCAATGTGCTTCCGAATACGGTCATCGAAGGGGATGGCGAGCTGCTTGCCCGTGTGTTCGAGAACCTGATGTCGAACGCAGCGCGTTATGGCAAGGACGGCCAGTTCGTTGACATAAGCTGCAGCCTTGAAGGCTCGGAAGCTGTTGTGCAGGTTGTTAATTATGGTCAGATTATTCCGGAGAATGAACTGCCACATCTGTTCGATATGTTCTATACTGGCGATCAATCTCGAACCCATCATGAGGGCAGTACAGGTCTTGGCCTCTTCATAGCGAGAAATATTGTGAAGCAGCATGGCGGGACGATAACGGCGGAGAGCAGCTGGGTTCGTACGGCATTTGAAGTTCGGCTGCCAAAGGCGTAGCATTTAAGAAAAATTTTAGATTTGCCCTTCTTCTTTCTTAAACATTTTCACTTAACCTTAAGGAACAGAAGGTTGAGGAGGAAATGCACGTGAAGAAGTGGGCTTTCATACTTGCTTGCTGCATGTTGTTACTGTCTGGCTGCACGAAGCATGCGCCAGCATCTTCCGAGGTGAAGATCGAATACCCGAAGGCGGAGGACGTATCCTATACGCAAACAGACTCGTCTATGCAAACGCTTCGGGTGCAGAAGGATCAAGTTTACCAAGGGAATCTCTTGCTTATCAATTCGGACTATTCCGTTCATCCCGAAGGCGTACAGACGGATATTGTTTCATTAATCGACCATACGGAACTCGTCAATGGCTTCGGCTTGCTCGATAATTCCATTGAGCTGTCTCAGCATGTTGTCGAGCAGTTCAGCAAGATGGTTGCGGCAGCAGCGCAGGATGAGGTGAACCATTTTGTCATCAGCAGCGGGTACCGGGATTTTGCGAAGCAGGAGCAGCTCTATCAGGAGAAAGGCGCTGACTACGCGCTGCCAGCAGGCAATAGCGAGCATAACCTGGGACTAGCGCTCGATATCGGCTCATCGCTCGAATCGATGGATCAGGCACCAGAAGGTAAGTGGCTGAAGGAGCACGCAGCTGACTATGGGTTTATTTTGCGCTATCCGGCGGATAAGACGAACATCACAGGAATTCAGTACGAGCCTTGGCATTTCCGCTATGTAGGTTTGCCGCACAGCAAAATTATGCAGAGCAACAATATGACGCTGGAAGAGTACTTGGACTGGCTGCATGAGCATAAGACGGTCTATGTGAACGTAGACGAGAAGCGGTACGAGATAACGTATAAGGATGTCCCGCGCGAGACCGCATTCCAGATTCCAGCCAATCATACGTATGAGCTGTCTGGTGACAATCAAGATGGGGTTATCGTAACGATCGAGCTTTAATACTGGACATTTATACATTAGAATTGTGCAATTAAAGTTGAGTTTTGACGCATTTTGGCCTATTATAGACGAGTTGCTAGTTTCGTTGTATACAAGAGAAATCATGTTGCTGACTAATGACCTTAGTCGGCTTTTTTATTTGATAAAGAGAAGGAGAACCAGTGAAACAGATGATTCAGAAAAAAAATAAATTAATGCTGTTATTGTCGCTTGGTGCTGTGTTGTTAAGCTGCATTGTTCATGTGCTTCAAAGGGGCTTCCAACTATTCGCAGACCACCATATGAGCGCGATGCAAATGGATTCCCTTACCCCCAATCCGATTGGCCTCAACATCATGCTGCTCATCCCAATTATTTTGTTGTTCTTGTGCGGCTATCTCTACATGCGAATTCGCAAGGATCATCCTTATATCCCAGTTCTTATCTCACTTGTTCTAACCTTCAGCAGCATCTCAATTATTGCCGGCAGCGGCGGCTCTGTAGAGTTTCATTTCTCGATCTTTATGGTGATCGCAACGGTGGCTTATTACGAGAGCATTGGGCTCATCTTATTGATGACTGTACTGTTCGCGGTACAGCATATTGCTGGATTTTATATGTTCCCGTCGTTGGTATACGGCATGTCTGCTACATACATGATGCTCATCATTCATGGGGGGTTCCTCGTTCTGACGTCTGCGGCTACTTCATTGCAGATCCGATCGAAGCTTAAGATTACACAAGAACTCGAGACGGATCGAGCGGAGAAGGAGAAACAGCTTGTTGCGGTGCTGGAGCGAGTGAAGCGGCTGACGGACCAGCTTGAGCAGACCTCGGCGACGGTTGCGGAGAAGTCGAATACGACAATCGAGATGAATGAAGAGATGAATACATCGTTCAAAGAGGTTGCGGTTGGCTTGAAGACACAACGCGAGTCGGTAAGCAGCATTGAGCACAACTTGCATGATATTAACAATCGCATTGTCCAAACGGCCTATTCGTCGGAGGAAATTAGGAGCAGCGCCGCACAGACTGGTGCGATCGTGACCGATAATGATCAACAAATGAAGGTATTGTTCGAACAAATTGTTCTCGTCGCACAATCTATCGAGACCGCTACAGCGACCATTACGTCACTTTATGAATCGTCACAGAAGGTCGAAGGCATCATCGCAACCGTTCAGGAGGTTGCAAATCAGACGCATCTGCTTGCATTGAACGCAGCGATTGAAGCTGCACGTGCAGGCGAACAAGGCAAAGGATTCGCTGTTGTTGCAGCCGAAATCCGCAAGCTGGCGGAACGGAGCGGGGATGCGACGAGAGAAGTGCAGTCCATTTTGTCCTTGATTCGTGAGGAGAGCCTGTCCTCGGTCGAACAAATTGAGAAGGGCCAAGAAGCAACCGATCTATCGGTTATCCGAGCGAAAGAAACGATTGCTGGCTTCGAGCGGATGAATGAAGACCTGAAGCATATGATCAAGCTCGTTCATCACTTGGATGGGTCGATCCAATCGATCCAGTCTGCGTCTATTGAGATAGCCGGTGAGATCAGCAACATTAACGCCATTACCCAGCAAAGTGCTGCTGCGGTAGAGGATTTGTTCAAGGTTAGCGAGACACAGATGAGCAGCTCGAAGGAAGTGGACGACGAGATCGTTCAACTGAAGGAGATTTCGCAGTCGTTGTATAAGCAGTTCTCAGCATAAGCCGATGAAGGCAGACTTGTGGTGGTCGATGAAACCATGAGTCTGCCTTTGTTGTGTTATAGAATACCGAATAAGGAAATGAGATAGATGGATTATATGAATATTTTCGCTATTCAATCGACCGTGAAATATTCATAATTGTAGGATGGGTGGATGACTGGGTCATGTCTAATAGGGAAAACGCCTCAAATGAAAGAGGTTCAATATTTTTTTGCTTTTCGACAATGATCATCATAAGAGCAGTCTAGAGCCACTTGAAGAAAATGGCTTTACTTAACCCGAATATAATCCATTAACGCTTCGATCCTTCTCTGGCATGGGGGATGCACAAACCTTCTTTTTCCGATATCATGTATCTGTGAAAGCGGTTAAACGATTTATCATTCGTAGAAGAGGAGTGTTCATTGTCGTGACATTATAGTCGACTAATGATTAGAGTTGTCATTATCGATATATATTTCATGATGTGTATAAGTATGTTCTTCCTGTGTTAATATATTAATACAACTATTAATGATATGGGTTTCATAGTTGTGATAGTTCTGTTATCATGGTTACAAGACAAATATCCTAAGGATGGGTAAGCAGTATGGTGAAGAATACAACCATATACGATATTGCGAGAGAAGCGGAAGTGTCCGTCTCGACTGTGTCGCGTGTGCTGAACGATACAGCGCCGGTAAAAGCCAGCACAAGAGACAAGATCATGAAGGTGATCGAGAAGCATAAGTTCCAGCCAAATGCACTAGCAAGAAGCTTGATCAAGAAAGAAACAGGTACGATTGCGATGATCGTTCCCGATATAACGAACCCGTTTTTCCCGGAAGTGTTTTATGGGGCGAATCAGGAAGCACGAGATAAAGGCTATACGTTCTTCTTGTGCAACACATCTGGTGACGATGATCGGGAATCCGAATATTTGACCATTCTGCGAGAGAAACGGGTCGACGGCATTATCTTCATTGGCGGCCGCATCAATCTGGCGAATTGTCCGTCGGAGCTGGTCCAAGAAGTACTGGAAGCAGCGGAAACGATCCCGGTTGTGCTCGTGAACGGCAATCTAGCTAAAACAAAGTTCCATCGGGTATATAGCGATGAGGCGGTTGGTGCTGCGCTCGCGACACAGCATTTGATCGATCTTGGACATCGGGACATTGCTTTCATCGGCGGCTTGGATTTCATGACAACAACGATCCAGAAGGTGAAGGCGGTCAAGAAGAAGCTTGAGGATCATGACCTGACGCTGCGGAAAGAGTGGATTATTTACGGAGAATTCTCTATCCAGGCTGGACGCGATCTGATGAACAAGCTGCTGGACGACAGTGAACACCGGCCGACTGCGGTTTTGTGTGTGAATGATTTTACGGCGATTGGCGCGATTAAGGCGGCTTCCGATCGCGGCTTGCGTATACCGGAGGATATCTCTATCGTGGGATTCGACGATTCTCCATTATCAACGGCTGTCATTCCAGAGCTGACGACTGTTACACAGAACACGCATGAGCTGGGCAAATATGCAGTTGAGCGGATCTATCAAATTAACAATGCCATGCCGACAAAACGGACGACGGTGCTGACGCCTGAGCTGATTGTGCGCCAGAGCAGTGGGCCGGCACCAAAGAAATAAATGCACAATAGTGTGATGAAACCCTTTGAATCCAATTCTTCTTAATGGGAAGACACGATTCGAAGGGTTTTTTGTATCCATACAGGCTTGATTAAGTTTATGCGCGCAACAAAGTAGGCTGGTTTTTCTGTTGAGAATGAAACCAACTTTTTAGTTTTCGACTTTCTCAGCATGTACCTCGTTGACGGTTTTCTTATATCATGGCTTCCTCAGTTGTTCTTCGATTCCCATTTACCGAATGATCATAATTCCTTTAAATCCTTATGCAGCAACGGTTTATGCCTACTTTTGAGTTGTTCCTAATTTTTATGTATGCGTTTTCAAAGCTGTTCCAGATCCTGTATTGACAGTTTATACAAGGCGGAGCTATAATGGCCTCAGATTAATGAAACCCATTTCATGAAATAGATTTCACTGCATTTTCATGCGAATCCTAACCGATGAGGTGGTACGCTTGATCAACTCAGTAAACATGGAGCCTGTCGTACAATGGACACCGAATAGCGTATCCATCCAAGGGAAGTCTGTTATTCTATTCAGTGCTTCCTTATTTTATTTCCGTATCCCACGCGAGCTGTGGAGGGAACGGCTTTCGCAAGTGAAGGCTTATGGTTATAACTGTATCGATGTGTATTTCCCTTGGAACTATCATGAGCTTCGTGAGGGAGAATGGGATTTCAGTGGACAGCGCAATGTAGAGGAATTCCTGGAGGCAGCAAGAGATGAGGGACTATGGGTCATTGCGAGACCTGGTCCGTATATTTGCTCCGAATGGGATGGCGGTGCGCTGCCAGCTTACTTGCTGGCGAAGGATGACATGAAGATTCGTCAGAATGATCCCGCCTTTCTCAAACAGGTGTCACGTTGGTTTGATCAGATCATGCCACTTTTGTCACGCTTCCAGCTAGGGATAGACGGTACAATAATCGCCGTTCAGCTGGATAACGAGTTAGATTTCTTTGATTGCAAAGACCCGCAAGGATATATGGCAGCCATGAGAGACATGTCGTTGGCAGCGGGAGTAACCGTGCCGCTGATTGCATGCGCTGGTCAAGGCGGACTGATTGAAGCAACAGGCTTAACGGAAGGTGTCGTACCGACCTGTAACTTTTATCCGAACGATCGAGACCCGATCTTCGAGCAGAAGGTTCATAGCTTCCGCAGCACCCTTGCTGGAATGGGCTATCCGCTGCTCGTAACAGAGACGAATCGCTCGCATTACTTGCTTCGAAGGCTGTTATCAGCCGGAGCAAAGCTGTTGGGACCTTACCTGCAAGTGTCGGGAACGGACTTCGGATTTACGAATGCGACGAATAATTGGGGCAGGCCGCTTGCTTTTATGACATCGGATTACGATTTCGGCGGGATGATTTCGCCCGAAGGCATCGTACGAGGCGAAGCGTATGAAGGCAGGCTGCTGACTCGTGTCATTGGTACATATGGAGAATCGATCGCACAGGCAGAAGCGGTGATCGAATCTGATTGGGAACTGGCAGACGAGCCGACACAGGTATTCGGACCGCAAGAGCTGAAGCTGCATGATGGTGGCAGCCTGCTATTCGTAACGAATGGCGAGAATGCTGCGAAGCGAATCCAGCTTCGTTATCGCAATAACGAAGCATCGGCAGCATTGAATCCGCTATCATTGTCATCGGGTCGCTCCATTATTATCCCGGTTGATCTGCCGCTTGAACGCTGGGGAATTGAAGGCAAAATAGTCTTCGCTGGTGCTGAGCTGTTTCATGCTGAAACCAACGAACAGAAGACGGTGCTCCTGTTCCATCAAGATGCAGAGAGTGAGATTGTGCTGGAACTTGAAGGCTGCACAATCGACAAGAAGCTGCAAGCAGAGGTTGTGTTGGATCAAGATCGACTGCACCTCAAGCTCAAGCCTACCGAACAAGAGGACGCGCAAGTTTTTATCACCCTGACGGATGGGCGTCAATTGATTCTCGTTCAAACCACATTGTTGAAAGCGTTATATATGAGACAGTATACGTTCGAGGGCGGACTCGTTATCGAGCAGCCGGCAGCATCGCCGCTCGAAGGGGAACCGGTAATCGGGCAGCAGTGGCAGCTTGCACAATTCGACCCCGCGATTTCAATGGTTGCGGACGAGAACGCCGGTGCAATTGTGCGAATGAAAGGCGCGATTGATTACTTAGAGAAGGTCGGCATTTACCGTGGTTTCGCATGGTATGAAGGTCATGTCGCAATGACGAAACAACGGAATTCGCAAGGTTTGTTGATTCGGCAGGGCAGCGATATCGTATCGCTTTATGCTGATGGAGAGTATGCCGGGACGGCAGTGCCTGCGGGCAGCAGCTGGTACATCCCATTTGCGTCGCCAAAATCCGTGTCCGCGATTACAGCGAAGGCGGAAATTTGGGGCCATTCGAATTTCGATGATGCAAGACTTCCTGGTCTTCGGCTTCATTCGCTTAAAGGCTTGCAAGGAATTGCAGCCGTTCTAAGAGCAGTCGACATTACGCAGAACTGGCGTGTACATCGATTACAGGATCGGTCATTCGAGCAACAATGGGCGGAACCATTCGATGATAGCCTGTGGCCGATGGCAGGCTTCGGCGGATGGATGTCGCCAGACAATCCGGTTCGTGAAGTATATCGGAGAACCCATACAACGGATGCGGATGCGAATCGCTTCATTGTGCATCTGGACGGGTTTCAAGGAAAAGCGGTATGGTTCGTCAATGGTAGAGTAGCTGGCGAATTGCATGCATACGATCCATTCTTGGATATCACCTCCCTCGTAAAGCCGGGCGAACAATTGCAGCTTACGGTACTGTTGGAGCATCCGCTTGGCGCGAGAACAGGAAAGGTTAACGTCTACGAAGCAGTGGATGCGGATAGCTGGACCATATCCGGTGCGGAAGAAGGGCTGCTGATACATGCGCAGAGTCATCGAGACGCAGCCGTCACAGTACAATTGCCTTTATCGCTCAATAGCGGCGATGCGGCATGGCTTTATGGAACGATTGCCAATTCGCAGAATGGCCGCGGATGGCGGGTTCGCGTGGATGGGCAAAGCTTGAAAATGACGGTATTCCATAACGAAACGATCGTAAGCAGATTATGGCTGAAGGGCGGAACGCAGCGACCGGTGCTCACGGGTGGCGATGCTAGCTCGATCTACTTGCCGGGACCATGGTTCGGTGACGATGGTGCGGAGATCTCTATTCTGTTGGAAGCTGTCGACCGCCAGGAACAGGGACAATTGAAAGCGTTACAATTCATAGCGCTGTAACAGCTGCTATATGGCACCGAGTGTGTATTTAAGAGCCCGCTCGTTTTTTTACAAGCGTTATGAAACCCATTTCATGCAACCGGTTTCTATGAATTTCGACATCATTCCTCGACAAGCTGAACCGAACAAAATTTCGATCCGTCGTCCTTCGCCAAAATTCTAATGGATACAGCAGCGCTTAATGGGCGGATATCACGGCTATCGGAGTTCTAACGGTTGCTATGAAGGCTAATGAGACTAAATTGGTCGATTTGAAGCAGCGATCAATGTTATAAGCCCGATGGCAACCGTTAACTCCCGGAAGCATACGTTTGAGGCTGAATTAGCGCTATAGCAACCGTTAGGCGGTACCGGCGTTCGAAAGTTAGAGTCAGAGTCAAACGCATCTTGAACGTTAGGGTGAAACTTATCTAATGGTGAAACTTATCTAATGGTGAAACTTATCTAATCTAGATCATTAAAAGCATCTAATTAGCTTTTGTGAAAGCGGTATCATGCAGCTGTTGGCAGGGTTAGGGGGAACTACATGTTTGTCCGTAAGAAAAGAGTCATTATTCCCATCGTGTTCTTGCTTCTATGTCTCGTTATTAGTTCTTTCGTGTATCGGTCGGTTTGGCAGCGTGATACGGGATCCAATGATGAGGGTGGCGATGTCGTGGGGGATACGATCCAGCTTAATTACGACAAGACGTATCAGAAGATCGATGGCTTTGGAGCCTCGGGCGCCTGGTGGGCACAGGATGTTGGCGGCTGGGATAACATAAGCGACATTATGGATTTGCTGTATGACAGCAAGAAAGGCATCGGGCTCAACATTTATCGGTACAACATCGGAGCCGGACAGCCTACGGTGACAGATGATCCATGGCGCAGCACACAGTCGGTTGAGGTATCGCCAGGTGTGTACGATCTTAGCCGAGATAAGAATGCGATCAACGCGATGAAAGAAGCGGTCAAGCGCGGAGCTTCCGTCGAATTGTTCGCCAACAGCCCGCCGGCAAGGCTGACGAAATCCGGTTATTCCTCGGGCGACCCGAACGGATTGTCCAATCTGCCGACAGAGAACGAGGAAGCATTCGCCACTTATCTAGTTGATATAACGGAGCTGTTCCTGAAAGAAGGCATTCCAGTCACCTATCTGAGCCCGATCAATGAGCCGCAGTGGGATTGGAAGAGCGGACAGGAAGGTAATCACTACGAGCCCGAGCAGGTAATCAGCCTATCGAGAAAAGTCGCACTGGAGCTGCAGAAACGAGATCTTCCCGTGAAGCTGCTCATCGCTGAGTCAGGTACATGGAACGATCCGAATTACACGCTTACGATGTACAAGCGAATTATGGATGACGAAGTACTGTCGAAGTCGATTGATTCGTACGCCGTGCACTCCTATTGGGCAAGCGAACGAGATAAGCGGATTGCAGCCGAGTATTTCGAACAATTCGATGATATGCTCCCGCTGTATCAGACCGAGTGGTGCGAGATGGTGAACGGCGGCGCCGCCACATTGGATGCAGCATTAGTGCTCGCGAAGACGATCCACGAGGATATGACGATTTTGAACGTATCGACGTGGGAGCAGTGGCTGGCAGTAGCCAAAGGAGACTACCGAGATGGACTTGTGTATGTGAATGAGTCGACTCGTGAGTTTGGTGCGGCGAAGCGAATGTGGAGCTTCGGCAATTATGCGAAGTTTATCAAGCCAGGCTATCAACGGATTCAAACTGACAATGAGGACAGCGATGTACTTGTGTCCGCATATGTCAGTCCGGATAAGAAGAAGACAGTCATCGTAGCGATCAACCAGAGCTTACAGGAGAAGCCAGTTAACTTCGGCGAGCTGAAAGGAAACAAAGCTTCGATCTACGAGACTTCGAATAACGCAGACCTTGCGCTTGTGAAGGAGGTGAAAGGACTGAAGCACTACGTGCTTCCGGCGGAGTCGGTAACAACCTTTGAGATTCAAACAACGGGCTTTTTCGAAGGGATTCTAGGGTAGTCAAGTTGGCATGATCTAAAGAGGTAGTACTAAAAGGGAGGATCAACAATGTCAGTAAAACTGAGAAAGTTTCTATCGATATCGATCATTCTTGCATTCTGCGTCGTCATTCTTGGCGCGTGCAGCAGCTCGAACAATGAAACCTCGTCGACGGAACCACAGAAAGAAACGACCGACGACAAGGCTAATACGGATGATACAGCAACAAAACCTACAGGTGAACCAACGACAATCGTATTTGGTACCCACTGGCAAGCGGGCGACGACCCGACATGGAAGGACCCTGTCACGGGCAAATCGGGCATGGCGCCGGATCAGCTGCTTGCAAGAACGAAAGCGCAAGAGGCTGTTCTGAAAGAACTCAACGTGCAAATTAAATGGGTGCAATATCCGGGCGACGTTCGTGAATCACTCTTGAAATCGGTACTCGCTAACGCGCCGATTGTTGACGTGGCATTGCTGTGGGGCGGCTCGCAAGGTACGCTGATCGGCCAGAACATTTTCCAATCCCTTGATGAATATAAGGACATCTTCAGCGATGAGGACAACTCCTGGATGTTCGGTGACCCGATGTTCGGCCACACGTACTTCCTGAACTACATTCTTGATTTCGTTAATCAATGGCCGCTCGTGTACAACGCAACTTACCTCGATAAGGTCGATGCGCTGAAAGAAAACGGCCAGACGGTTTATCCAGTCGATCTGTGGAAGCAAGGCAAATGGACTTGGTCCGCGTTCGAGGACTATCTGAAGAAAGTTAACGAGTACTACGCAAACAAGAAATCGCCTGTAAGAACGGATGTCCCAATCAAAGCATTCGAAACGGACTACCGCTATACGGCATTGCAAGCGATTCACTCGAACGGTGGCGCTGTTTATGGTGCGAATGGTCTGACGGCTGATGCTCCTGAAGCGAAGAAAGCCGTTGAATATATTGATAGTCTGATTTCCAAGAAGCTGATGATGTCCGTTCGTTATGGCGATGACACTTCCGTGCCAGGCTGGACTTGGAACGGCAGCGACTTCGGTAACGGTGAGTCGGTCTTCACGAACATGGTGCCATGGCTCTCCAACGGCGCTGGTCAATCGCTCGCAGCGCGCGGCGAATCGATGGGTGTTGTACCATTCCCAAGACCAGATGACATTCCGGCAGATGATGCACGTTATGAGCAGCTCGTAACCCCAGGTAACCAATTCGCGGTTCTGAAGGGCGTATCGAAAGAGAAAACAGAGCTCGCGTTGAAAGCGTACCAAATCTACTGGTCGACAGTTTACAAAACACTTTCAAGCAGCGACAAAGCGCTTGACTTCTTCACGAAGCAAGCGAAGATGACAGCTGTAAACTATGGCTTCGACGTAACGAACGAGAAGATTGGTCAAGGGATTATGGAAGGCTTCACGGGCATTGCAGGCAGCAAGCCGAACGAGTACTCGGGTATTATGCCATGGTCGAACTTGTGGACGGATACGATTCTCGGCAACTCGCTCTACGGTTTGAATGGCTCGCCGAAATATGGCGGCGCAATTGATGCACAGAAAGGTCAAATCCTTGACGTGATCAGCGCGACAGAGAAAGCGCTTAGCACGGATAAAACGGTCGACAACATGCCGCCAAGCTTCGCGCTTGTTGGCAAAGCGATCGCAATCGCAGCAGGCACAGATCCAGCTACTGTGAAGTGGGATACGCTTCTGAAGGCAACGGACGGTATCGACGGCGATATTCCATTCGCCAATGTGAAGGTTGATACGAGCGGTATTACGAAGGATAAAGTCGGTAAGTACGACAACGGCGTTGTCCTGACCGCTAAGGACGCAGCAGGCAACGAAGGCAAAGGTACCTTCGCAGTTATCGTCTTCGATGCGAAGAACACGACAGCTCCAACGATCACGGCGAAGGAAGGCTACCGCACAATTAAAGTAAACGAAGATGCATCGAAAGTTAACTGGGGCAGCGATTTCGTCGAGCAAGCAGTTGACAAAGACGGCTTTGATTTGAAAGGCAATGTTACGGCGGATATTGGCAGCCTCGACGTTACGACGGCTGGCGAATACGACGTTAAGCTTACGGTAACGGACTACGCGGGCAACAAAGCGGATCTGACAATCAAGGTTAAAGTTGAGAAGTAAGCTCCCGTTATAAAGCAGCAGATAAGGTCCTAACTGCAAATCGTCTACAGGCGGTAGGTGCTATGAAGGCTTTCATAGCACCTATCAGCTATAAGAGGTTATTCAAAAAGTCCGCTTTTGAAGCATCACAGGAAGCATATCGGCATCGAATCTTGAATGAAGCAACGACTTCCGGTTCTCGCGTAGCGCATCACTACGCTCCGATCCTCATTCCTTGCAGTCATTCAACCTTCTCGGTGCTGAAAACCGAACTTTTTGAACACGCAATATAACGGAGGTTCATGGTAATGATCAAGAAGAAGAGAATGTTAGTTGGCAGTGTGCTGATCATCATCATCGCATTGGTCATACTCATACCTTCGCTGCGTTCAGGCGGCGCCAAGACGGCGAGTGCATCGCAGTCGGAGAACAATGAGGACTACGTTGAAGAATCCTACAGCCAATATCTCACTGACGCGGGGTATTCGGGCCAGATGGCTTCTTCGGAAGTGAAAGTGGATCTATTGTCGTATCAGACGACGGACGGCATGACCGCGAGTGTAGAGAATGGCGCGGTTCAAACTGGCGATACCGGCACGATTACGTGGAATGTCTCTGTGCAGGAAGCGGGCTTTTACAACATGGCCATCACTTATTTGCCCGTAGTAGGTACGAACTCGAAAATCGAGCGAAAGCTGACCATTGATCATGAAAGCTTGTATACCGGCCTCACTCAATTGATCTTCAACAAATTATGGGACAATAGCGGCGGCACGCCGATTGTGAATAAAAACGGCAATGAAATCCTGCCTGTATCTGTAGAGAAGCCTGAGCTTACAACGGTCTATTTGAAGGATTCACGTCGCAGAAGCCTGGAGCCATATAAGTTCTACTTAAGCGCTGGCACGCACACGATCTCCTTTGAGTCCGTTAAGGAGCCAGTCGTGATCAGCGACATTACGTTCAAAGCGGCCGAGGCAGTTAAGCCGTATGCGGAAGTCCTGAAGGAATGGGAGTCGCAATATAAAGTGTATGACGGTGACAATCTACTCTATCAGGCAGAGCGTACCGATGAGCATACGATCGATATCGAGAAGTCGTCCGTCGACATCCTGATGACGACGGATTACAGCAATTCCAACACCGTTCCTTATCATCCTTACAAAATCAAGCTGAACACTATCGGCGGCTCCAACTGGCGGACCCCTGGCGACTTCCTGCAATGGACAATCGACGTTCCAGAGGAAGGATTGTACCGGCTATCCTTCCGAGGGGAGCAGAATACGAACCGCGGTGTTATGTCTTATCGGCAGTTGAAGGTAAACGGCGAGGTTCCGTTCGAGGAAGCGATGGCGATTCCATTCGCCTTCCATTCTGGCTTCGTGAACTATGTACTGGAGAACGGCGAAGACGAGCTGCTTCTTCATCTTAAGAAAGGGCAGAACACGATCTCGCTGGAAGTTGTCCTCGGCGATTTCGCAATGCCGCTGTCCGAAGTCGAGAAGAGCGTCTTGGCGCTTAATGAACTGTATCGCAAGACCGTCCAAATTACCGGCCTTGTACCAGACAAATACATCGACTACGAAATTACGACGAAGATTCCGAATTACGTGGAAACGCTCACAACCGAAAGCGATCGTCTGAAGAAGGTCGTTGATGAACTCGTTCGCATCACGGGCGAGAAAGGCGAGAAAACGGCTATGGTCGAGAAGATGCAGGTACAGGCTGAGCGGCTGAGCCGTAAGCCAGACAGCGTTATCAGCGAGCTGTCAACCTTGCAGAACAATATCTCGTCCTTGGGTACGTGGATCACATCGATCTCCGAGATGCCGCTTCAGTTGGACAGCTTCACGCTATCCGCACCGGGAGCGAAGCTGCCGAAGGCGAAGCCGAACTTTTTCGTGAAAAGCTATTATGGCACGGTTCGATTCTTGTCCACCTTCTTCGTTGATGAAACGAAAATGACCGAAACGAACGACAATAAAGCGCTCAAAGTATGGATCTCAGCTGGACGCGACCAAGCTCAAATTATTCGGAACTTGATCGATCAGGGCTTCACGGCAAATTCGAACATTGCCGTCGATCTGCAGCTGATCCCTGAGGATGTTATTCTGCCAGCAACACTCGCAGGCAATGGGCCTGACGTCGCTTTAGCAGTACCGCAAGCGACGGTTATCAACTTCGCGATGCGGAACGCGCTGGTCGATCTGTCGAAGCTGGACGGCTTTGAGGAGCTGAAGGCGAAGTTCACCGATAGTGCGATGCGAACCGTAGGCTACCAGAATGGGACGTACGGCCTTCCTGAGCAGCAAACGTTCATGATGATGTTCTATCGCGCAGATATTCTCAATCAATTGGGGCTGAAGCCTCCGACAACTTGGGATGAAGTCGAGAGTCTGATCTCGATTCTGCATGCGAACAACTACGATTTCTATATGCCAGGCCAGGCATTGTATCCTTCGCTCGTTTATCAATACGGAGGAGATTTGTATCAGGGCAGTGGCAACGATTACGGCCTTCAAACGGGATTAACGAATGACAACGCGATGACGGCCTTCAACCGACTGACTCGTTTCTTCACAAGCAACCGTCTGCCTGTGTCTGCGGACTTCTCGAACCGTTTCCGTACAGGCGAAATGCCAGTAGGTATTGCACCTTATACGACGTACAACCAGCTTGAAGTATTCGCACCAGAAATTCGCGGATTATGGTCGTTCGCCCCGCTGCCAGGTGTTCCTAATGAAGATGGCACGGTGAACCATCAGGCTACTGCCGAGACGATCGATAGCATTCTGATGAATGCGTCGGACAATAAGGAAGCGGGCTGGAAGTTTATTCAGTGGTGGCTGAGCACGGATACGCAGGCGCAATATGCGAAGTCGCTGGAGTCCGTCATTGGCGCGGCTGCACGTTATCCGACAGCGAATCTTGAGGTGTTGAAGCAGTTGCCATGGGCTAGCAAAGATTCCAAGCAAATTATTCAGCAGTTCAACGATACGGTAGGTATCCCTGAAGTGCCGGGCGGCTATATGACGACGCGGGCAATCGACTATGCATTCCGTGCCGTCGTCACAAGCGGTCTCAATCCGCGGGAAACGCTCTATTTGAACAGCAAGCAGATTGACAAGGAGCTTACGAAGAAACGTAAGGAATTCCATTTGTCATATTTGGACCAGAATCAATTGAAAGAGGAGCAATAGGCGAATGCAGACGAGTCGACAAGTAAAGACAAGTAACGGCGTCAGAAGGTCGCCTATGCAGGTCTGGAAAGAGCATAAAGGCAAGTACTTGCTCATCCTGCCGTTCGCGATTTTATTCCTGGTGTTTACAATCATCCCTGTATTCACTTCGATCGTTATTAGCTTCACTTCCTTTAACATGTTGGAGCCGCCCGTGTTCATCGGGCTGCGCAACTATATCAACCTGACCGTGAATGACGATGTCTTCTTGATCGCGGTGAAGAACACCTTGTTCTTCGCCCTCATCACCGGTCCGATCAGTTACCTGATGTGCTTCGTGTTCTCGTGGCTCATTAACGAGCTGTCGCCGAAGGTTCGCGCGGTCATGACGCTGGTGTTCTACGCACCTTCGATCTCCGGCAACGCCTACATGATCTGGAAGCTGATTTTCTCTTCCGATATGTATGGTTACGCCAACGCGTGGCTGCTGAAGCTAGGTTTCATCAGCGAGCCGATCCTATTCTTCGATAAGAAGGAATATGTATTCCCGATTCTCGTACTCGTACAGCTCTGGCTCAGTCTTGGCGTCAGCTTCCTGGCGTTCATCGCAGGCTTGCAGAACGTAGACAAATCGCTGTATGAGGCGGGACAGATTGACGGTATTCGCAACCGTTGGCAGGAGCTGTGGTTCATTACGCTTCCGTCGATGCGTCCGCAGCTGTTGTTCGGTGCAGTCATGCAAATAACCGCCTCATTGTCGGTATCCCAAATCTCAATCGAGCTTGCGGGCTTCCCATCGGTCGAATATTCAGGCCATACGATTCTGACGCACTTGCACGACTACGGCTTCATTCGTCATGAGATGGGCTATGCATCAGCGATCGCAACAGTGCTGTTCTTCATCATGGTGTTTACCAACATCATCGTCCAGAAAGTTCTGAGAAGGGTAGGTGCCTAGGGTGAACAGCCTTCCATTAGCTATTAAGAAAGTGTATATGTCCAGGAAGTTCAAGCGGCGAAACAGGAGCATGTTCGGAGACGCTTCGCTGACGTTGTTTCTAGGCCTATTCGGATTATTCAGCGTCTGGCCGCTTGTCTTCATCATTAATAACGCGTTCAAACCATTGAACGAAATCTTTATTTTCCCGCCGAAGCTGTTCGTGCAAAGCCCGACGCTGACGAACTTCCAAGACTTGTTCATCATTATCGGCAACTCTTGGATCCCGATGTCGCGCTATCTATTCAACACCGTGTTTCTAACGGCAGCGGGTACGCTGAGCAGTGTCATTATCGGTTCGATGGCAGCCTTCCCGCTGGCGAAGTACGTATTCCCGGGCTCGAAGACGATGTCCAAAATGATCGTGTACTCGCTTATGTTCAACGGTACGGTAACCGCGCTGCCGAACTACGTCATCATGTCGAAGCTGCATCTCATTGATACGTATTGGGCTGTTATTTTGCCAGCCGCAGCTTCAACCTTGGGTCTGTTCCTCATGCAGAACTTCATGGTGCAAATTCCGGATGCGTTGATCGAAGCGGCGAAGATGGACGGCGCTAATGAGCTCACGATCTTCTGGAAAGTGATGATGCCACTCTCGAAATCAGCATGGATCACGCTGATTATTCTGTCCTTCCAGAACCTATGGGGGACAACAGGCGGCGGCTTTATTTACACCGAGAAACTCAAGCCGATCAGCTACGCATTATCGCAAATTGTTAATGCGGGCGTAGCGAGGACCGGGGTTGCCTCTGCCGTTACGCTCATTATGCTGATCGTGCCGATTGTCGTCTTCGTTATTTCGCAGAGCAATGTCATTTCGACGATGGCAACGTCTGGCATTAAAGAATAAAGATCAATTCACAATCGGAAAGGAAGGCCCAACAGCTATGAAATATAAATGGGCTGCTATTCTCGCCTTCATTCTTGTCATGATGCTTCCATCCGCCAACGCGTTTGCTGCCAATACATTCGAGCGCAATTATACGTACGATTACTGGTGGAATGCGCAGAAAAGTCTACCGGCGTTCGAGCTTGTGAATCTCATCGATGGAAGCAGTATGGGGGATATCCCGCTCGGCAGTGTTGATGACGTCTATGTAAGCTCGAACCGCATCTTCCTTGCCGATTCGACGGAAAGCCGCATTGATGTGTTCGATATGAATCTGAAGCTGCTCATATCGATCAAGCTCGTGCGAGACGACGCGGGGAAGATCATGGTCAACCCTGAGACGAATCAACAGCTAATGCTCAATAAGCCGGAAGGTGTGTATCTCAGCGAGACATCTAACGAGCTCTTCATCGCAGATACGGAGGCAGGGCGGATCGTCGTTCTCGACGGAAGCACCTATGCTTACCGTCGGACGATTGAGAAGCCTGCGAATATGGTAGGCGTCACACAGTTTAAGCCTTCCAAGATCGTCGTCGACAAGGACGGACAGATCAGTGTCGTTGTCCAAGGCAGCTACGAGGGCATCATTCAATTGAATCACGATGGAACGTTTGCCCGCTACTTTGGCTTGAATAACCCGAGAGTTAATCTGGTGGACTACTTCTGGAAATCGATTGCTTCCAATCAACAGAAGGAGAAGATGAAGAAAATATTCGCACCGTCATTCAACAACTTGACGTTTGATTCGGAAGGCCTTATCTACGCCACGACCTTTGACGCTTCCGCGAAAAATAAAGTTTTCCGCTTCAACTCCAAGGGTGAGAACGTGCTGCTGCAGAACGGCTTCGCCCGCGTTATCGGTGACCTTACATTTGGGTGGAATAGTCAAGAAAGCCAATTCGTTGATGTAGCGGTATCGGACTATGGCGTATACGCCTTGCTCGATAAGACCATGGGAAGGGTGTTTCTCTACAATTTCGACGGAGACTTAATGAATATTTTCGGAGGCTCCGGCAACTTGAAGGGAGACTTGAAGGAACCGACGGCAATTGCGTGGGCTGGCGACCGATTGATCGTGACGGATAAGACGTTCAGCGTCGCATATTTGTTCCAGCCTACCGAGTTCGGTCAAGCTGCACTGGATGCCGAGAAGCAATATTACAACGGCAAGTGGGAAGCAGCCAGCGAGGAATATGAGAAGACGCTTCATTTGAATTCGAACTATGACATCGCTTATACAGGCGTCGGCCGAAACTACCTGATGCAGGATATGTACGAAGATGCGATGTACTACTTCGAGTTAGGCAACAGCCGGGGCTACTATTCCAAGGCGTATAACGGATACCGCAACTTGTTCATCCAGCACAACTTCATGTGGCTGATCATACCATTTGTGCTTGTCGCTTTCGCCTTATTCTATTCCGAGTACCGATACAACAAGAGAAACGGATAGATTCATATCTTTAAGAAGTTGCGTACTTTAATGGAAAGGATGGGGTTACTCCGATATGGCCAGTATGCTTGAAGATGGCAAATATATGTTCCATGTAATGCTGCATCCATTCGACGGGTTCTATGCGGTCAAGAATGTAAGAAAAAGAAGCTATACGCTTCCTACGCTCATCATGCTGATCTGCGGCATTACGGGTATTTTAAGCTATCAATATACCGGATTTATATTGAATTACAATCCGCTGTTTGCGATGAACAGCATCATGATATTCGTCACGACCTTGGCTCCGTTCCTGTTGTTTCTTCTTAGCAACTGGAGCGTAACTACCCTGTTCGATGGGAACGGGACAATGGGCGATATCTATATGGTCATGACGTATGCACTCGTGCCGAAGCTCCTATTTGACATTGTCGGCATTATTCTAAGCAATACGATCATTCAGGAAGAGGCGGCGCTGCTCCATTCATTCGTCGTGATCGGAACGGTATGGTTCTATTTCTTACTATTCTGCGGTTTGTGCGTCATTCACGAATATTCGCCATTAACGAACATCGTCACGCTAATCGTTACGTTCATCTCCGCAATCATGATTGTTTTCCTGGCTATGCTGTACTTCATGCTGGTCAGCAAGGTAATCGGATTCGTGTATACCGTAATCATTGAATGGATGAAAAGGTGATGCCAAGATGCTAAATAGCTTACAAGGAACGGCACTACGCCGGATTAGAAATATCGGGTATAGAGAGATCGCCATCGCAGCCATTGTCGTCGTCCTCATCGTGGCGGGCTGGTATGCACCTTCGGTGTTTAAGCATTGGAGCATCAACAAGCAAGAGGCGCCTGTCGTCGCAAGGGATGGCTTGTCGCCAGTGGCTGGCAAGATCGAGCCCCAATCAGGTGAAGTTCTGCTGGCTGACAGCAATCAGAAGCAGCTTTACATCGACACGACGACCCTGAACCTTCGAGTCGTGGATACAGCTGCCGGCACGGAGTGGAACAGTCTGTATCTTGGAGAGAACGGCGGCGATATGGAGAAGTCGCCGCTCGTCATCAAGTTTCTAGGTAAAGACGGCACGATGAATGAGTGGGACGCGTTCAAGTATACGATTCAGAACGGCAGATATACGCTGAATCAGATCGAGAACGGCGTTCAGATCGTGTTCGATTTCTTCGAGACGGAATCGTATCGGCTGAACGAGTATATGCCGACGAAGATTTCAGAAGAGAACTATAAGAAAGAGTTCGTTGATCCTATCAATGATGGGCTGCTGAATGGCACAATCAGCATGGTCGACGCGCAGCGATATAATGATGCGTTGTCTATCACCTATCAACTCGATCAGGATAATGGCTTGTACTTCAACAAGTTCTCGGGCCTTCCACCGACATCGCTCGTGAAGGACTTGATCAATTTGTCGAAGGCGGTTGGTTATACGACGGAGATGCTGATGGCGGACAGCCAGCAGTACGGCATTCAAGTAACGATCACGGAGCCTGCTAAATTCGTCATTACAATGGAAGCGACGCTGGACAACGGCGACCTCGTCGTCAAGGTACCCACTTATGAAATCACGGGCGGCAACGAATTTTATACGCTGCAAAATATTGCGGTGCTGCCATCGTTCGGGCTGACATCGGCTGAGCAAGTGGACGATGGATACATTCTCGTGCCAGACGGCTCGGGTGCTTTGTTCAAATTGAATACGTTTAATGGCAGATTCCCAGAGTATGAGCGGCCAGTTTATAACAACACGTACTATGACAAGCTGTATGACATTCCAGAATTCCCTGAGAATCTGACGATGCCGGTGTTCGGTATGTATGATACCGATCAGGCTGGCAAGTCCCAAGGCTACATGGGCATTATCGACTCGGGTGCGGAGCTTGGCTTGATTAAGGTACAGCTCGGTACGAAGGACACTTCGACCGGCGGTACGCTGTACAACAAGGTGTTCAGTTCACTCGATACGATGCAGTATTCGCGCGTGAAGGTGTTCGGGCCTTACAGCGACAACGATGCACGGTTCTTGGCTACGACTGGCCTGATCAACGTTGATTATGCCGTTCGATATAAGCTGTTTAGTGGCAGCGTCTCGTATTACGACATGGCGAAGAGCTACCAGCAGTATTTGATCGACAAGTATGACCTGAAGCCGAACTTCGATACGACACCGAAGCTGTTCCTCGATGTTATTGGAACGGTTACGCTCGATAAACGATTCCTTGGTGTTCCGTATTCGAAGCCTTATTCGATGACGAAATACGATCAATTGCTGTCGATCATGAACGACCTGCAGGACGTCAACAAGGTTGTGAACTACAAGGGCTTCTTCAATGGAGGCTTGAACAACACGATCTCGAACAAGGCGGACTTGACAGGCGCGAACGGCAGCCGCAAGCAGTTGAATGCATTGATGGACTATTTTAAGCAAAATAGCTCCAGCCAGCTGTTCCTCAATGCCGACCTGATGCGAGTATCCGATACGAGCGATGGCTTCTGGCTGAAGTCGAACGCGCTGCATGGCTATGACGGCAAGCCGCTCGCCATCCAGAAGTACGATCTCGCACAAGGGGTCTTCAGTTCGAGTGGAACGAAGCAGTATTTGCTCAATCCATTGTACCTGACCGATACGGTGAACAAGTTCATCAAGGACTCGGATGACTATCCGAATATTGCCGTCAATGACATGGGCTCCACCTATTACGGCAACTACAATCCGCGAGATATTATCGATCCGGTCGTGTCCAATGCCATCGTCGAAGATAATCTGAAGAAGCTGTCAGAGAGCAAAACGATTGCGCTGGACAATCCGAATATGGATGCCATTCGTTACGGCCAGTATGCAGAGAACATCTCGAGAGAGAGCAGTGATTACGGCACGATGTACAGCTCCATCCCGTTCCGTCAACTCGTTATGAACGGACTGACGGAGTACACGACGCTGAATGTGAACATGTCGGGCGATCGCAGCAGCTACTACCTGCTGCAAGCGCTGGAGCTGGGCAGCATACCGAAGTTTACGATTAGCGCTGAGAACGTCGACGTGCTGAAAAACTCAGAATACAGCGATTATTTCTCCATTCAGTATTCAGCCATTAAGGATGGTATTAAGTCTCTGTATTCCGATTACAGCAAGGGGCTCGAAGCGATTGGCTCAAAGGAGATCGTAGGCCATCAGATGCTGGCGAAAAATGTGTTCGAGACCACCTACGCTTCCGGATCGACGGTTATCGTCAACTACAATAAGTACGCCGTTACGGCTGCAGGCCATCAACTGGATGCGCTAGGCTACTTCATCGAGTCCAAACATTAATCGAATGCTTACGAAGCAAGCAATTTTGCTTGCAGGAAGTAGCACCTAGAAGAAAGCAAAATTGCTAAGTGTATGCTTACGAAGCAAGCAATTTTGCTTGCAAGACAGTACATCGAAGAAGCTAGCAAAATTGCTAAGCGTATGCTTACGAAGCAAGCAATTTTGCTTGCAAAGCAGTACATCGAAGAAGCTAGCAAAATTGCTTTAAGGAGGTTCGGAAGGTGGAGGGTACAGCGGTTAAAACCAAGAAGCTGCGTGTGTCTCATCAAAATATGAGAAAAATCCACGGCCTGATCTTCATGCTGCCGTGGCTCATCGGCTTCATCCTGTTCTTCATCAAGCCGCTCGTGAACACGATTAAGTACTCGTTTCACGAGGTCGGCGTAGCAGACAACGGGGGCATGACCCTCAAGTATGTCGGCTTGCAAAATTTCACTAATCTGTTCCGCGCGGAAGTATCCAGCCAGAGCCAGACGTTCGCGCGCGTGTTCACTGACGAGAACATCGACATCTTCATGAATACGCCGGTCATCGTCATCTTCAGCTTGTTCTGTGCGATTCTCGTGAACGTGAAGTTCAAGGGGCGCGGCCTGGCACGGGTCATCTTCTTCCTTCCGATCGTACTCGGATTGAAGGTCGTCGTTGATCTGATCATGATCACATCGGGCGGCGACGTGGCGGATGCAGCTGTCAGCAGCCAGTTTGATACGAGCGGGCTGATTAATTTTTTGCTGAATTATACGTTTCTCCCGCTGAATGTCACTTTATTTATTTCCGATCTTGCGAGCAACATTTTTATGCTGATCTCTCAGACAGGGGTTCAGACCTTGATCTTCTTGGCCGGCTTGCAGTCGATCAATCGATCACTCTATGAGGTCGCACGTATCGAGGGTGCGAACAGCTATGAAGTGTTCTGGAAAATTACGCTTCCGCTGCTGTCCAACATCTCGTTGTTCGCGCTCATCTACACGTTCGTCGATATGTTTCTGCAATCGTCGATCTCGACGGAAATCTACTACTTCGCGTTCAATAAGAACAACATTGGCGTAGGCTCCGCGTTATCGGTCGTGTATCTGTTCAACGTATTGATCGATTTGGTTCTGCTTCTATTTATTATGAGTAAGGTGGTGAAGTTAAATCATGGCGACAAGTGAAGTGAAAACCGTAAAACGAATTGACGGTTATGTGCTCAAAGATAAGCTTCATAAATTCGTATTCGGCTATTTATTCTACTCGTTGGTCATCGGATTGGGCTTCGCCATCATTTATCCTTTGATTAAGCTGCTTCCGGTTGTGTTCAACAATCTCGAGGATCTGGGTAATCCCGACGTCATCTGGGTGCCTATCAAATATTCAACGGTCAGCTTCCAAGCTGCTATCCGACTGGTATTCGGCAACTTCGTGCCGATGCTGCAGTCCCTCGGATATTCGGTCATCATCGCGATTATCCAAATTTTTGTCTGCGCGATTGCTGGCTATTCGCTCGGCAGGGTGGAGTTCTGGGGACGGAACCTGTTGACGTTCCTTGTCATTCTGTCGTTCGTCGTCCCACCACAATCGCTGCTCATTTCGCAATACTTGAGCTTCAAGCACTTCGATATATTCGGCATTATTTCGGCTATGCATGGCAGCACGATCGATTTGATCAACCAGCCTTACACGCTCTACCTGATCGCGTTCTTCGGGTTTGGTGTGAAGCAGAGCATGTTCATCTTCGTCTTCCGCCAATTTTTCAAAGGACTGCCGAAGGAGCTGGAGGAAGCGGCTTTCATTGATGGCTGCGGCTTCTACAAAACGTACTTCAGGGTTGCACTTCCCAATGCGGTCCCTGCCATTATGACGGTAGCGATTCTCGCTTTCGTATGGAATTACGGGGATACGTATTATACGGGTTACTTCCACCCAGATGGTCCATATTTGAGCAATAAATTGATGACGACCTTCTCGGAAGCAAACGTGCAGAACATTTTGTATGCAATCAAAACGTGGTATGCAGTGCCTGGGGCAACAACCTTCTCCTTCGACGCCGTGAAGCAAGCGGCAGCAATTATTTATCTCCTGCCACTGCTGCTTATCTACTTCTTGGTGCAGAAGCGTATTGTAGAGAACTTCGAACAGTCGGGTATTGTTGGCTAATAGAGGTGAACTTACACTAACAGAAAGGCGGATGAGGCTAGATTGACAGTCGGAATAAAGTCGCAGGTGAGCAGCATGCTCATTGATGCGGCGACACACTATCAAACAATCGATAACTTCGGAGCATCAGACGCATGGTCGATGGATCCGATTGGTAAGCATTGGACGGATGAAAATAAAACCCGCGTCGCTGATCTTTTGTTCTCGCGGGAGAACGGCATCGGATTGTCCGCTTGGCGATTCAACATTGGAGCGGGTTCGGAAGAAACGGATCGCGAAATTATTCGCAATCCGTGGCGTCGGGCCGAAGCGTTCCGGATGTCAGCGGACAGCGATTACGACTGGAGTAAGCAAGCTGGGCAGCAGTGGTTTCTCCGCGCGGCGAAGGAGAGAGGCGTAAACACGCTGATCGCCTTCGTCAACAGTCCGCCGGTGTGGATGACGAAGAATGGTCACGCGCAGCCGGATCCTGGCGTGGGCTCAACCAACCTGAAGCCGGGCTATGAACCAGCGTTTGCGTCGTTTTTGATCGACGTGTTGAAGCATTTTCGCAATGAGGGAATTGAGTTCCAGTATGTGAGTCCAATCAATGAACCGACCTGGGATTGGAACAATTCCGGACAAGAAGGGAACCGCTACAACAATGATGATTTGAAGCGCGTTCTTCTTGAAGTGTACAACCAGCTGAAGGCATCAGATCTGAAGACGAAGATTAGTGCAGCCGATGGCGTGGAGATTACGTCGCTGCTAGACGATGATTTGTTCGAGGAGTTCTCTGGCGAGCAGCAGTACTCAAGTGGTGCGAACGCGCTCGGTACGGGCAAATATCGCGAATATATCAAGTGCATGTTAGGTGATCCCGAGCTGAAGGAAGCGATTGGTCATAAGATTGCATCCCACTCGTATTGGTCCGACTATGACAAACCGGGCGACGACCGTCTAGGTAAGCTGAGAGAATTGCTAGTAGCGAATATCGAGCGTTACGATCCAGATGCGGTGTACTGGATGTCGGAGTACTGTATTCTGGGTCACGACGGCCATGGCCGCGACTTTGGAATGGATGCAGCGCTGCGAGTAGCGCGAGCGATTCATTTTGACTTGGCGGCAGCGAATGCGGCAGCTTGGCAGTGGTGGACGGCGGTGTCCAAGGAGGATTATAAGGACGGACTCATCTATACGGACTTCAAGAAGCCAGGTGACGAGCAGAATATTTTGCCTTCGAAGATCCTGTGGGCACTGGGCAACTACAGCAAATTTGTACGTCCAGGCGCGGTTCGTATTGCGCTTAATGAGACGGATGAGGATCTCGCAAGCGGACTAATGGGCTCGGCGTATCTTCACGAAGGAGAGCGGACGCTCGCAGCAGTGTTCGTCAATGATAGTGGGGAGGACCGTCGCATTAGCGTTTCGCTGCAAGGCTTGGATGTGCAAGGCGGCGTCAAGGTGATGCATACCTATGTAACGAGCGAAAAGCATGATTTGGCGCAGTCGGATGAGGTTAAGGTATCGGCTAATGGCACGCTTGAGGGCATAATCCCAGCGCGGTCTGTTGTGACTTGGAATGGGGAATGGAGCTAAAGCTGTTTATCGACAGCTTTGTTTTCAGAAACTTATGAAACCCATTTCATGAAATCTATTTCATTGGTAAAGGCTTTCTTAATACCGCGATTCATTCGCGAAGCATAGAAAAGGAAGGTGACTGAAATGCACACCACTTATGCAGCCAATACTGGCGCGGCGTTCTCGTATGACGACAAGAGTTTCATGATGAATGGCAAGAGAGTGTTTCTGAACAGTGCGGCCATTCACTATTTCCGGATGCCGAAGGAAGAATGGCGGGAGGTTCTTGTAAAAGCAAAGCTTGCAGGCATGAACTGTATCGATACGTATTTTGCATGGAATGTGCATGAGCCAAATGAAGGCGAATGGAACTTTGAAGGCGATGCAGATTGCGGCGCATTCCTTGATTTGTGTGCCGAGCTTGGTTTGTGGGTTATCGCGCGGCCTGGTCCGTTCATCTGTGCGGAGTGGGACTTCGGGGGCTTCCCTTGGTGGCTTGGCAACAAAGAAGGCGTGAAGTTCCGGGAGTACAACGAGACGTACTTGAAGTACGTTGATCTGTACTTCGATCGTATCGCGGAGATCATTCGTGGGCGGCAATTGTCACAAGGCGGAACCGTTATTCTCGTACAGGTAGAGAATGAGTATGGCTACTTGACGGACGATGCATCCGCTGCTGCTTACATGAGTCATCTCAGAGATGGACTGCTCAACAGAGGAATTGATATGCCGCTAATCACATGTGTCGGCGGTGTAGACGGGGCGATAGAAGGCGCGAACTTCTGGAGCGGCGCGGATCATCATTACGAGAACCTGGTGAAGAAGCAGCCGGATACACCAAAGATCGTTACAGAGTTCTGGAGCGGGTGGTTCGAGCATTGGGGAGCGCCAGCAGCGACGCAGAAGACGCCGCAGCTGTATGAGAAGCGAATGTTTGAAGCGATTCAGACGGGCTTCACGGGAATCAGCCATTACATGTTCTTCGGCGGTACGAACTTCGCTGGCTATGGAGGCAGAACAGTCGGCAGCAGCGACATCTTTATGGTGACGTCCTATGATTATGATGCGCCACTGAGCGAGTATGGAAGAACGACGCCGAAGTATATGGCTGCCAAACGGTTCTCTTTGTTTGCGGAAGCGGTAGGTTCCTTATTGCTTGACTCAGCAGCGTTCGATACAGCAGCAATTATTGCGCCGAAGGGCATTACGGTTCGCGGGAGAAAGAATGGGGAGCAAAGGATACTGTTCGTTGGAAGCGACAAGGAAGAGAGAGACACGGTCTATCTGACACTTGAGAGCGGCAGGACGCTGCCTGTTATGGTGAACCCAGGAGAAATTGTTCCGGTGCTGGATGGATTCCAAGTGCAGGGCGGAGTGCGATTAACGACTAACACGGCAATCGCGTGCAATGAGATGGTTGACGGTATTCATACGGTAATCGTGTTCGCGAAGGACGGACAACGATCTTTGGTTGAATTGAATGCGGATGAAGAGATTGTGCATTCGGATGATCAGCCACTTTTGTATACGCGGAGTGGTGATGGCAAGACGATCTCGTTTGATTTCTACCATTTCAATGAGTCACAGGATGTTCGCGTGACGATTGGTGATCAGACGCTGCGGCTGGTCGTGATGAATACGGCTGCCATGGACCAGACATGGCGTATCGCGGAAGGCCAGTGGGTTGGCGGATGCTTTGATGTAGATATCGAAGCAGGCGAGCAGCTGGTTGCTTGTTTGAGTGAATCTGCGGTGAATGGAGAATTGCCTGCCGGGTTCAACCCAGTGGTTAGTGATGATGAGGTAGCGGGTCTCCGTACTGGTGCAGTGCATCAGAAAGCACCTGCGTTAGGAGATTGGGTGAGCAGCACGTTAGACTTGGCGTCTGTGCAGGGCGTATCGTGCGAGGTCCCACAAGACTTCTCTAGCTTCTCGCAGCCATATGGCTATTTGGTCTACTCCAGTCAGATCGAAAGCGATTCCGACCAGAAGACGACGCTCATTCTGCCGAAGCTGCAAGATACGGCGAGAGTCTACGTGAATGGAACAGAGGTCGGACTGATCCGCGAGGTAGGGTCTTCCTCGATCGAGATTTCGCTGCGTGCAGGCAGCAACAGCCTTCAGATTCTCGTGCAGAACATGGGCCGGTTGAACTTCTCGCCTTACCTCGGCGAGCCGAAGGGCTTGTTCGACACAGGCTACCTGCAAGGCAATGTGGTGGATCTGCGCAGCGGCTGGTCGCATGGCGAAGAAACGGTTCATCTCGATCGCGTGAATAAGCTGGATGGACAAGTGACACTAACGCGTACGTTTCATCTTGATGGGCATGACCGGGCCATTATCGTTGGTGCGGTGAGCAAGCCGCTGCTCGTGAACGGTAAGGAGGTACCGTTGGAAGGCTATCAGAACTGGTTCTCGCATGAGACGGTTGATATCTCCGCATTCGTCCAACAGGGCGAGAATGTAATTGAGATGCCATACATGAAGTCGCCGGTTAACCGCCTAGAGCTGCTGTCCTACCATTCTTCGAATGGAATCGGCGAGTGGAGCATGGCGGGATTGGAAGATGGCGTACCTTCGGAAGCGGGATTAGAGTTGAGCGGGGCTGATAAGAAGGTGCCAACTTGGTATTGCTGTGCGTTCAAGAAGCCTGAGCTTCCTGCCCATGTTCATGCTAAGCTGAAGCTGCGTCTTACGGGCATGAGCAAAGGCTCCGTCTGGCTGAACGGCATCAACCTCGGCCGCTACTGGCAGATCGGTCCACAAGAGGACTACAAGATTCCGCTTGCATGGCTCAAAGACGTGAACGAGCTTGTACTATTCGATGAAGAAGGCAGATCGCCAGCGAAAGTGAAGCTGCTGTTCGACGAGCAGACGAGCCGTAGCTGGGTGCAACTCGGATCAATTTAGTAGAAAACACCACGAACTACGAGTACTATTCAAGGGCTAACCTTCAAGCAAAATTGGGGGTTAGCTTTTTTTGTCGAGTGGAATCTCCGGTTCCGGTTCAAAGCATGCAGAACATGCATGCTTTGAACGCTGTTGGTCGGTGGTAACTAGCAATCCCTGCAGAACATGCATACATTTCACCTGAAATTCATTGAGTTGAGGGGATTCGATTCAATTTCATGTCATAACTGCAGGTCTGCACTGGCGTAGTTCAATAGGTGTCTGAAAAACGTATACGTTCTGCATTTTTCTTCTGACAGTCCTTTTTTGTGAAAAAGGGAAAGCAACAGCATAAGGGATACTAAATCTAGTTGAGTCCTTTATTATGAAAAAAAGGTCAATCGACAATTATACGATGACTCAACTTCAGGTTGAATCATCGAAAATCTCAATTACCCGGTTATTGTTCGCTCCACACCGTTCCAATAGAATGAGTGTACATGAGGAACGTGAGATATGTTGATTGGTCATTCATATTAAGATAATACGATTTTCGGAGGTAGTCCTTTGCCAAGCCATGAAGAAATCTATCAGGACTCATCGAATCTATACGAGGAAATGGTCAGCCGCCAGCCTGATCTTACAGAAGTGATTAAGGAGATCAGACCCTACCAAGGACTCGATGTGCTGGATCTAGGAGCTGGATCGGGCAGACTAACAAGCATTATAGCTCCAGAAGCGAAGTCAGTCGTTTGTACAGATATCTCCAACGCAATGTTGGAACTGCTGGATCAGAAGCTGTCTCGCGGCAATTTGTCTCCGAATTGGACCACAGTAGTGGCGGATCATCGCAGTCTTCCGATTGCGGACGCATCAATTGATCTGGCCGTTTCAGGCTGGAGCATCTGCTATCTAACAAACACGGACAATGCCGATTGGGAGCAAAATCTAGCGTCAGTGCTCGATGAACTCACTCGTGTGGTCAAACCCAATGGGACCATCATCATCTTCGAAACGATGGGGACTGGGGCCGAAACGCCTGATCCACCTGAATTCTTGAAACCTTACTATGAGCAGCTTGAGAACAAATATGGGTTCGAGCATCGGTGGATTAGAACGGACTACACATTCGCGAATGCAGCAGAGGCGAGGGAGAGGACGGAATTCTTCTTTGGTCCCGAACTGGCCCAGTGGATTGAAGAGAAACGCTGGTCAATCGTCCCTGAGTGCGCAGGTATTTGGTGGAGGCACCTGTAATGTTTTGGCGCTAAACATTCCTGTAGAGTCTAAGAATTGAGCTTGGACAAAAAAAGGAGCGCCTCGTATGATGGGGGTTGAACGGATCAATGTCCTAATACCCATC
>NZ_QGTQ01000015.1 GCF_003182255.1 Paenibacillus cellulosilyticus
TGATCCGTTGCACTTTCCCCAATCCGATCCACTCCTCTTCCCTTGATTAAAACACAAATGACCCGTAAGAGGGTCACTTTTTTAAAAGTGTCCTTCTTACGGGTCATAGTTCAAGATACTCAACAGGCTGTTTTTATAGCAAATTACCTCATCGGTTCATCGCGTTAGCAAGGTGAAAAAATCGCAAATGAGGAGAAACATTCAGATGATGAATGGACTTCTAGAGGACATCAACGGACTTGTTCAAGTTTGTTGACAATTGGTATATTTGTAATTTATATTAACATTACGGATTTTAGGGGCAACTCATTTTGTGACATCCATCTTAGCTAGGTAGAGCATTTTCAGCAGCGCTTCGTCGCTTGGGAAAATGCTCTTTTCTTTAGTGGCTTTGCTCTTCTCGGACTTTCGTTGCGTCGTATCCAATTCCGCCTCCAGCATCCATTGCAGCATCGTTGCAAACAACTCCTTCAGTGCGAATGCACATCATCCATCGTCATGAGGTTGTTCTCCTTTATAAACGCTCTCACTTGCTCATTACTGAATATCACCATGTGCGCCATCCTCTCAAACCAGCCTTTCGAAAGATTATCGAACGGAGGAAACATGATGTCTAGATCAATTGAAGTTATCTTGAGAGACGAAATTTTTGATGAGATTGAAATCGAGTATCCAGATGATCACAATACCAATTTGTTGGATCAAGGGATCGATTCGGCTGGCTTCATCAAGCTTATTGTTTCAATTGAATCGAAATTTAACATTGCGATCCCTGATGAGGATCTATTGTTTGAGAACTTCTCCACGGCTGGACTAATCATTAATTATTTGACCGCGAAATCGATAGCATAATTCTGCAATGAAGCTAGATAGATCATATAGAGGAGGAGATTATGACTATCATTGAGCGTTTATTTATGGAAGCTTGTGATCGTAAAGAACAAATTATTCTTCAGGATATAAAGCAACACTGGACTTACGCGGAGGTGATGACAGAAGCATATTTGATTGCTTTGTATATTAACAAGAACTTCGATCTTGAGTCCGGTAGTCATATTGCAGTATACACAAACAATGAGCCCTTGTTTATTTTTGCGGCGCTTGGCATTCAGTTCTGCGGTTATGTCCTAGTACCGATTCCTTACTCGGCATCTAAAACTGAAATTGAAAATATTTTACATGCTAGCGACGCCAAGCTGGTCATTAGCAAATTTGCGCAGCCTTCACATTTAAATTGCGACATCCCTTGGGTTACCGCTCAGGATATATCGCAAGAATCGATGCCTTCGTTCGAATCGATCTCAGTAATGGATCAGTCTGATCCCAATCAATGTGCGATTCTGCTGCCTACATCGGGCACGACCGGAAAATCTAAAATCGTTATGTTATCTCATCGGAATGTATTAACGAATGCGTTGGCACACGGTAAAAAATTAGGTTATACGGATCAAGACTCGTTTCTTGTAACGATGCCCGCTCATTTCAGTTCTACGATTGTCACGCAATTGATCTCTTGTATGCTTTATGGAACCCGAATTATACTTATCAGCTTGCCTTTGCTGCCGCGCACAGCGTTTAAACTGTTTCAGAATAAGGCGGTCACGGCATTTTCAGCGGTGCCTACGCAATTGATACACTTTATTTCGGAGTTTCATCAGACGCAAAACTGGAGTCCCTTTGATTCCATTAAATTTATTGTAATTAGCGGTGCGGCGGTTCCCGCGAAATTAGTAGACAACCTTCGGAATGTATTTCCTACAGCGGACATTATTCAAACCTATGGATTGACAGAAGCTTCTCCGCGGGTGAGCATGATGGAACGGGGAGACCGCTGCTTATCCTGTGGATCTCCCATCAGTGACGTTTCTATTCGAATTGTTGACGAAGAAGAGAATGAGGTAGAAGGAGCAGCTATCGGAGAGATTTGGGTCAAGGGCCCCAATGTGATGCTCGGTTATTACAATAACAAAGAGTTAACTGACGAAACGATTGTTGATGGCTGGTTAAAGACAGGAGATTTGGGATATTGGAATGAAGCAGGATGTCTCATACTCACAGGCAGAAAGAAGAATATCATTATTTCCGGCGGTATGAATATCCATCCGGAAGAAATCGAAGAGTTTTTGTATGGCATACAAGAAATTGAGGAAGTCATAGTTGTTGGTGTGCACGATGATCTACTAGGCGAAGTCCCTATCGCTTTTGTGAAAGCGTTTGAAGAATGTCTGGTTGATATAGATGCGCTGAAGAAACATTGCAACTTGCATTTATCGTCGTATAAAGTGCCAAGACAATGGAGGATTATAAATGAAATTCCAAAAACGAAAACAGGAAAACTGGACAGGGCCAGTACGAAGTGCTTATTGCTAAATGAGATATGCTATTGAGAATTTAAACCCTAATTTATGCAATGATGCAAAAAATATAAAAGAAGTCGACAAGAGCTATCTATTTTTCCACATTTGTAATGTTTAAAATATCAGTTGACAATAGAATAAGTACAAATGAGGAGATTTCGTCATTTTAAGCAGCACAATAAGATAACTAGGGGTGAACGAAGCAATTGAATAATACAACTCAAATATTAGGGAGGAAAATATTGCCGATAAGTTATCCAATGATTACAACATATACACAACATGCGCATCTTTTGTCCATACTTACTCATTACGAGTGCGCACATTCATGGATATTCAATAATTATATTCAATTATATATTAATAAAGATTATAAACATAATTGGGGGGATTTTTATTTCCCTCTGACTTATGAGTTGCGACCTTCAGATGCATGCAAATGGATTACGACTCAAAAGATACATCGAAATACGGTTACAAGTAAATGGGGCTCCGTAATCGATTTTATTATAGAAAATATTAATTCAAATCATTATGTCCATACAATGGTGAATTATTTCTACGTACCTTTAAGCGAACGATATAACCGACTCCATTTGCACCATGACATATTTGTTTATGGGTATGATTTAAATCGAGAGCTATTGTATGTTTCTGATTTTTTTAAGAAAGGGGTTTACAGTCAAGCTGAACTATCATTTGCAGATTTCGATCTTGCTTTCTCGACTGATCATTTAACTACAAATCATGATTATCTGAGAGAAATGGTATATCTGTATAAATTCAATGATACATATCAGGATAATTTCAGTATAGACACCATGTTGAATTCTATAAGGTGTTATTTCGCTAATAAGACACCGGAATATTGGGAAATGTTCAACTATGGGGGCGACAGGGATAATCTTGACTTCGGCATGCAAATATACACTACGCTCATAAATTATGTGAAAGATACCTCTGATAATGAGTCTAAACTTGATGTTAGACCCTTTCACTTACTTTATGATCATAAGAGGATAATGACGTTAAGACTAAAGTATTTGTACGATAATCGGCTTCTAAGTAAATTAGTTCAAGAACATATAGACGAATTCCTGTCAATTGAGGTTAAGGCCAAAATTATGATGAATTTAGTGCTTAAATATAATCTGACTAGAGATCTGAGCATTTTAGAAGGCTTACGTACAATGATAATTAAAATAGAAAATGAAGAAATTAAATTCCTTGATCACTGGCTGAAGCGGGTCTGCGTTCAGTAGGTGATCTCGTCAGTATATGAAGGGAGTGATGCTGGGATTAAACGCTTGTCCGCTTTCGTGCGTGCAAGTCGTTTGTCGTAACTTTAATATGTTGGTTTAGTCCGTTTGCTGACAGCCTTATTTCCTTCTTGTCTTCCAACGATCTGCATTGCTCCACTCGCTTTATTCCCAGCATCTCATCATCGACCCCACTCACTTCGAAAATCTCTCTTGGCGTGACCCGGCGTATATGGATCAATGAATACCTATAATTTGTAAGGCAATAGTTATGAACTTATGGGGTGCTGAATGCAAGTATCTTGTGCTAATATATGTATAAGAATATAAAATTTGGTTATGTATGAATTTCAGTATCTTGAATTGATAGCGGTTTCATAAGTCCGAAGCAATGGGGGGGATCATAATATTCATTGTATTAACAGGAGTCGCAGGATTCATCGGATCGAATCTTGCCGAGAGGCTGTTGCGGGAAGGCCATACCGTTATCGGTGTCGATAATTTTCTGACCGGGTCTACCGTCAACATGGACAATCTCTTGCGGTCGCCAAATTTCAAATTCATCGAACATGACGTTATTTTTCCGCTCGTAATTGAAGGACCTGTCGATTGGGTGATGCATTTTGCAAGTCCTGCCAGCCCACCTAAATATCTGGATTATCCGATCGAAACGATGAGGGTCAATAGTGAAGGAACGATGCATCTCTTGCATCTAGCCAAAGAAAAACAGGCCGGTTTCTTCCTGGCTTCAACAAGCGAGATCTACGGAAACCCAACCGTTCACCCGCAGCCGGAGAGCTACTTTGGCAATGTGAATTCGGTTGGAGCAAGAAGCTGCTACAACGAAGCGAAGCGGTATGCAGAGGCGATCACCTACTGGATGAACAGGAAATATGGCATACCGGTAAGAGTCATTCGGATTTTCAACACATTCGGACCGAAGATGGATTTGAATGACGGACGAGTTATTACCAATTTTATTAATCAAATCATGGCAAAGCAAAACCTCACGATTTATGGCGACGGCAGACAGACGAGAAGCTTTCAGTATATCGACGATCTGCTGGAAGGGATTATTAGATTGATGAGTACCACGTACGAGCAGCCCGTCAATTTGGGAAACCCAGAGGAGGTCACCATATTTGAGGTCGCCCAATTGTTGAAGGAGCTCATGAAGTCCAATGCTCAGATCGAGTTTCTTCCGCTGCCGGAAGACGATCCAAGGAGGAGGAAACCGGATATTACCATTTCGCGGACGATTATGGACTGGGAACCAACGATCGGTTTGCGTGAGGCCCTCGCTAGAACGATCCATTATTACCAAGGACAATATATTCATTAATGGGAGGTACTTATGGAAGAACAGATCATTGCAATGATATGTGAAATCAAGGACGACGTCCAACTGGCACTGAGCTTGAACGAGCATTCCAACATCATGGAAGACGGTGGGTTGGATTCGCTGCAACTGATAACTTTCGTATTAAAAGTGGAAGAGCGGTTCGGCATTGAAATCGATTTTGAACAATTCGACTTCGATCTTATGGAATCGGTCACAACCTTTACTCGTTACATCTCGGAGCTGCAGAAGACGGCATCGGTATGAACGATAGACGCAAGTGCGAACTCATCATCGGAACGTTTGACGCGGAACGCTTCTGGCGCGACCCTAATCTGGCCAGGCTGCCGTCATTACCTGATTCCGAAATGGAGAATGTCGTGATGGCCATGGATGAGCTGCTCTTCCCGTTCTGCGAGGCGCAGGATATGCTCATTACTCGCTATCGTATGAACGACTGCCATAAAGCGTATTTGCATGCGATCGGGTTTGAATTTCGTTCCAATTCAACGGATCTCGAAAGGCCTGAAGGAGGAAGCGCAAGCAGAACTGCCAATATATTTGACCTGATCACATCAGCGGATCGAATGGGCGACATGGATCCGCAATGGCTGGATGGCGCGCGGTTGTCACCCTTTGCCGTCATTCCGGGAGCGGATCGTGCTGCCTCACGTTATGGGTTGGAACAGGATTTTCCAGATGTCGAAACGGTTCAAACTGTAAATTCGAAACTGTATTCAACCGATTTGAACCGTCGCCTTGGTCTTCGGTCTGACAGCCAAACGGTCTATTCACATGAAGAGCTATTGGCAAGCGGCTTGACGTTGCTTCGTCAAGGACCCTTCCTGATCAAAGACGAGTTTGGCGTGTCCGGGAAAGGGAATTTGCTGATCGAGTCGGAAGCGATATTGCGGCGAGTAACGTCCTATCTCGGCGATCAGTGCAGCAAGGGAAGACTGGTTCGGTTTATTATAGAGCCGTTCCTCCACAAGGAACTAGATTTCTCCTGCCAATTCCACATTGATCCGGACGGTACATACCGACCTATCTCGGTGCAGAAACTGGCCAATCACAATTTTGCTTACCAAGGCTCCTTTACGGCCGATGATAGCCTGCTTCATCTGCTGCAGGAAGCGGAGTATTTTGAAGTGATGAAACTGGCAGCTCGCGAGCTTTACCAGGCTGGTTATTACGGCGACGTATGCGTCGATTCTATGCTGTTGACAGATGGCAGGATCGTTCCAATCGTTGAGGTGAATGCGAGAAGATCGATGAGCCTGATTAAACATCACGTAGACCGTTACCTGGAGAAGCACTCTGCTTCAGGGAGCATGACGCATGTGACCGTACAGTTTGCATGCGATGTGACTTTCGATGAATTACTGGAAAAGCTGGACCGCGAAGGTGTTCTATACAAGCCTGATCGAGGGTTCGGCATTTTGCCGTTAAGCGCGAATACGCTCCTTATTAACAAAGTCGTCAGTGAATCCAAAGGAATCCGGCATAAGCAGGTGAAAGGCAGATTGTATTATTCGTTGATTGAGGGGGGGCAGGATAACGAACGATTGTCCGCTAAGGTTAAGGATGTGCTGTCGTCATTATCCTTTAAGATCGTTGGCTGATGTAGTCCGAAGCGCTTGAAACCATGAATGGAGGAAGAAAGTGTATGGATAGGCGGAAAGTAACGATCCTATGCTCGGGTTTCGGTCTGGGCTTCTATATTCCTGGCCTGTTAGCTGCAAGCGCTTTCGACAAAAGGGGTATAACGACGGAAGTGCTTGTGTTCGAAAGTTATTTGGAACAAGACAAGATGGATCATATTGCAGACAGCAGAAAGGCTTACCACAACAATTTCGCACTTGCGAATTTATCGGCCCGAATGCCGATGGATATCCGGGGCAGCATTGATTATGCCCAAGTCGAGCTATTGCTGGAAGCGTGGAAAGCGGAAGATCGGCGCGAATTCATTTCGTTATCCGGACACTGGGTCTATATTCTGGATTTGTATCGGGAGAAGATGCTGCCGAATCAAATTCATGTAGACCTGCTCTACGTCGATTCAGATCTGGCCCCGTCTTGGAAAAGCCTGAAGAAGTTCCATCCTCGCTATGACGAGCATTACTATAACGCATGTCTCTATGATACCGACAAGATGGAGATTCGATGCGAAATCCCGGTCTCTCTTAGCACGCCACTGCCTTTCGACTCGAGGAAGCAGCGGCTTGTTGTTCATGGCGGAGGTTGGGGGATGGGTACCTATCAAAGTAAAGTGCCGGAGCTTGCGGGCAAAAACTATGGGCTGGATATCGTAGCTTACGATTGGAAGGAAGCGAAGCCCGATCCCGGTCACCGATATTGGATGAACGATCCGGAATGGTGTGCATGGGTGAAGAGTGGGAACGGCCTGCACGAGTTTCCGCCATACATCGAAATAACGGGAGAAGAGACGAACGCATACGACGCAAAGGCTGATCATCATTGGTTATTCGACGTCGCTTCGGAGGCGATGGCTATCGTGGCGAAGCCGGGAGCCGGCACATTGATTGATTCGCTTGCATCCGCTACCCCTCTTATTCTGCTGGAGCCGTTCGGAAGTCATGAGCAGAGCAATTTGGAATTGTGGGAGTCGCTTGGGTTCGGAATACGCTACGAGAAGTGGCGGGAGATGGATTTCTCCGTAGAGGTTCTTAAAGAGATGCATCAAGCGATCATGAACAGATCCGGAGAACGGACGGATTATGTGGATCATTATTGTGCGAGAGTCGCGTTAACGAAGGGATAAAATCTCAATGGCAAAAGGGGTTATGCGATGAGCGTAAACAAATTGAGTGTTGCCCGGGAAACGATAAGCTACCCGAGATGGATTGTCTTGCAGCTGTTGGAGGAGTGCAATTTACGATGCAAGATGTGCTACGAGTGGGGACTTGAAGGGCCCTACAAAAGCAAGAAAACGTTAGCGCAGCTGGATCCAGATGTGATCAAAAAGATCATCGTCGAGTGCAGCCCTGGCAAGCCATATTATGATTTCTTTGGTGGTGAGCCGCTGATGTACCCTTGGCTAAGCGACATTCTTGCCATGATCAAGCATTATGGAAGCGTTGCGGACTTCCCTACGAACGGCACATTGCTCGAGCAGCATGCCGAGATGCTTGTCGAGACTGCTCCCAATAAGATCTGGATGTCACTCGACGGCCCCGAGGAAATCAACGACCGACAGAGGGGCAAAGGCGTTTTCAAGAAAGTAATTAAAGGAATTGAGAAGCTCTATGAGCTTCGGGAAAGCAAGGGTCAGCAGTTTCCGAAGATGGGTGTATCCTTTATCATTACGCCCTTGAACTATATGTATATCGAGGAGTTTTTCTTCAAGCATATCGACTTGTCGATGTTGGACCATATCAGCATGGAAGTACAGCTCTATGCAACGGAAGAACAGTATGCTCAATATGTGGAGGTACTTAGTGAGGAATTCGATGTGCATGAAGCTCCTTATGCCAAGGGAATGGTGTGGAAGGACATCAGTTCGTTCAGCCAGATCGATATTCCGGAATTGACAAGACAGCTTAATAATGTGAAGGAATATTGTTTGAAAAACCGCATTCATGTGATCACCTATCCGAAGACGATAGATGAACCTAATTTGCGCAATTATTTCTCGGGGCAATTCCATCAGATGGCTGATAAACGAAACCGGTGCTCGCTTCCATGGGTTTATGCGGAAATTACGGCAAGGGGCGACGTTTCGCCTTGTCATGCCTTCTATGATTTGACCTTCGGCAACGTAAACGACAACAATTTGCTAGAGATCTGGAATAGTGACAAGTACAAAGATTATCGCACGTATATGAAAAAAAACATGCTTCCGATTTGTACGGCTTGTTCAAGGTATTATATCTACTGATTCATGCGAGTGACCCCATACGTTTAAGAAGGGTGTGTTGATATGAATCCGAAATCAGAGATTAAGCATTCTCCTAAGGATTTGCAAATATTGAAACGTACCATCAGGAATACGGTGGAAACAAAGCGGAATATGGAGAAAATAACGGGTTACGCGACACCGCTGCCGGAGTCGGTCGGGATTAAACTTACGAACCAATGCAACTTGCGCTGCAAGCATTGCTATCAATGGAACGATTCCGGCTACCATCACTTCATGACGCCGGAGCAGCAGCGGGAACAACTCGATTACGGGCTGCTGGAGAAACTGATCCTCGAGACGGAGCCAGCCAAGTCGAGGCTTTATATTTGGGGCGGCGAGCCGCTCGTATACAGCCATTTCGACCGTTTGGCCGATTTGCTTGAGGCCCATCCTCGCGAAACGACGATCTGCACGAACGCGATGCTGATCGAGCGAAAACTGGACGCCTTGCTGCGAATTTCCGACAACCTGGAGCTGCTCATTGCGCTTGATGGATTCGAAGAAGAGAATGATGCGCTTCGCGGCAAAGGGGTGTTCAACAAGGCGATAGATGCCATCCGGAAGCTGGTCGAGCTGCGTAAGGAAAACCGCTTCAGGGGTAAAATTTCTATCCATACCGTCGTTAATGATTCCATGACCGACAAGCTTTACGATCTGCTGGACTTTCTGGAGGGCGTCGGCGTAGATCTGGTCATCGTCTGCTTCCCGTGGTACATCTCGGACGAATGCTCAAAGGGAATGGACGATTACTTCGACCAGAAGTTCGACTTCCTTCCGGCTAGCGAGCACAAGGATGAAAGAAGTTGGCACGCCTTTAAATACAAGCTCGATCCGGAGCGTATCCCTGCTTTGATGAGTGAGTTGGACCGGGTTAACAACCGGATATGGAAGATGCGTTTGCGCTATCAGCCGAATCTGGATCAAGACCAGATCGAAGATTTCGTACTCGGCAAAGAATTGAAGGGCAAAGGCACAATGAACAAGAAGTGCCTAGCGCTCTCGAACCGGATGGACATTACCCCAGATGGAACGATTATCGCGTGCAAATTTTTCAAGGAATTCGAGATCGGCAAATTAAATGAAGCGTCCGTACAAGAGTTATGGCATAACCTGACCTACACAAGGATAAGGGAAATGATGGACGAACGACTGACACCGGCATGTTCCAAGTGCAGCGTCTTGCATTTGCATGGTGTATAGCTATTCTATATCAACATAAATGAGGTGCACCAGTGAGCATCATCCAAGTGGAACGCTTATCCAAAAGCTTCAATTACTATGAAAAAGAATTGGGTTTCAAGAAATCGCTGAAAAATTTGGTGAAGCGAAAATCACTGATCAAAGAAGCGGTTAGCGAAATAACATTTGCAATCGAGCAAGGTGAGATGGTCGGATTCTTAGGACCGAACGGTTCCGGTAAAACGACTACGCTGAAGATGCTGTCCGGCATCTTGTATCCGACAAGCGGCCAGGCGAATGTATTTGGCTATGTCCCTTGGGAACGAAAGAAAGATTTCAAGATGCAGTTTTCGATCGTGATGGGGCAGAAATCGCAGTTATGGTGGGATTTACCGGCGAACGAATCGTTGTACCTGAATAAATGCATCTATGAGGTCGAGGATAAACCATACAACCTTGTCCTGGATGAGCTTACGGAGATGCTTGACGTCAAGGACCTGCTTAACATCCAGGTGCGGAGACTTTCGCTGGGCGAACGAATGAAAATGGAGCTGATTGCGTCGCTCATCCACCGGCCTAAGGTGATTTTCCTGGATGAGCCTACAATCGGACTCGATCTGATTTCGCAGAAGCGCATTCGGGAGTTCCTGAAGTATTATAACCAGCAGACAAAAGCAACGGTCATTCTGACAAGCCACTACATGGCGGATATTGAGGATCTATGCAAACGAACGATCATCATCAATCAAGGGAAGAGCGTATACGACGGCGACCTTCGGCGTGTGAACGAGCTGTTCCATGCAAAGAAGATCATCAAGCTGCAATTTACGGACGAAGTGCCGATGCAAGCGCTAATCGACTATGGGGCTATCATTCAATATGACGGCATGAATGCCGTCATGGAGATCGATAAGAATGACCTCCAGCGGCTTTCCAAGATGATGCTGGACCGGTTCCCGATCCTCGATTTCACAATTGAAGATATACCGATCGAGCAAGGCATCGAAAGCTTGTATCAGAAGGATGGGGTCCGACATGAAAGCCTTGCAGAAGTATAAGAGGACGTACATCCTTGCACTTCAGAACGCGATGGAGTATCGGACTGATTTCTTGATGAGCCTCATTAGCGGCGGCTTCATTATTCTCGTCCAATGCTTCCTCTGGACGGCCGTGTTTCGCAGCTCGCCGCATGAGATCATCAACGGCTACTCTTATTCACAGATGATCATTTATTCCGTGCTGTCCGGTGTCGTCTCCAAGCTGGTTTCTGCCGGCTTCGAAGGGGAAATCGCGAATGATATTAAGACGGGCGGACTGAGCAAATTTATTGCTCAGCCCATCCATTATTTCAGCTATCGGATTTGCAATTTTTTCGGGGGGAAAACGGTTCAGACCGGGGTCGTACTTATCCTATTCGTGATCCTGATGATCGTGTTTACCCAGATTTGGGAGTTTCATCTTAGCGTGGTGCAGGTCGTGATGTTCTTGGTCAGCATTCTGTTCGGACTGCTCATCAACTTTCTCCTTTTCTATTCGATTAGCGCTCTCGCGTTCATCATTACAGAGGTGTGGGGCGTTTATATCGCGTTCAACCAAGGCGTCTATCTGCTCAGCGGCGCCATCTTCCCGCTTACTATTTTCGGAGATACGTTTGCTAGAATCTCCAGCTATTTACCGTTTCAATATGTCGTATTCTTCCCGGTTAACATCATCAATGGGAGCTTGACGGATCATGAGATCGTGCGCGGGCTTCTCGTACAGGCGGTTTGGGTAATTGCGCTTATGATGATTTCCAAGTTCTCGTGGGATTCCGGGATGAGGAAATATGTAGCCGTTGGAGGTTAGGTCGGTGAGTATCAGTTTAATGGAGTTTCGGAAGCATGTACGTATGTTCTTTATTTTCGCAAAGAACAGCTTGCTCGGTTACATGGAATACAAGGCGAATTTCTACTCCGGTTTGATCATGGAGACCGTATTTCTGTTATCCAAGCTGATCTATATCATCTTCGTTTTCCGGCTTGGGATCGAAATCAATGGGATCTCCCCTGACCAAATGATGATTTTCACCGGGACCTATACCATTATGATCGCGATTTATACGGGACTATTTATGGATAATTTTTATAGATTCGCCGGCCATATCCGCAACGGAACGCTGGACCTGTATATGACGAAGCCGCTGTCGCTGCAGTTTATGATTTCATTCCGGCACGTCAACTTCGCATTTCCGATCCCGAACCTGATCGCCGGGATTACGATGGTCGTTCTGGCATGGCAGCGTCTTGACATCGATCCAAGCTTGATCCACCTGGCCGGATATATCGGCGCGATCTTGAGCAGTACGATCGTGATGTATTCCGTACTTCTGCTGCCGCAAATTCTTGCCTTCTGGACGGTGAAATCCGGTTCGATATTCGATATGCTCGACAAATGCTGGGATTTGAACAATATGCCAATGTACATCTACCCCAAATGGCTGCGGAGAATAGGGCTGTACGTCGTGCCGATTTTGTTCATTACCAACATGCCGTCGGTTTATTTGATTGAGCGATTGGATTTGTTCCTCGCTATTTGGATTTTTGCAGCTCCGGTTTTATCGCTTCTCGTAGTCAGGCTGTTCTGGAAGCTGGCCGTCAAACGTTATGAAAGCGCCAGCAGTTAGTGAAGTACCCAATAACAGATTGTTGAGAGGGTGATTCGAATGAGCAGGACGGAGCATGAGCGCCTTCCCTCGCAGACAGAGGCCATCCCAAAGAAACGGCTGAGCAACGGGATCGAAATCTATCAAAACAACGAAGGCGAGACCGAGTTCCTCTACAATGAGATTTTCCGCAAGGAGATGTATTTCAAGCATGGCATTACGCTCCCGGATAACGGCACGGTCATGGACGTCGGGGCTAATATCGGCATGTTTACCCTATATGTCAGCAGCAAGAGCAATTGCAAGGTATATGCCTTTGAGCCACTGCCTCCGACGTTTAACCTCTTGAAGATGAATACGAGCTCGCTGCCTCACGTAACGACGGTTAACGTCGGACTTTCCAACGAGATCAAGGAAGCGGAGTTTGCCTATTTTCCTACGATGTCCACGGATTCCGTCCAGATCAAATACCGGGAGAACCACGATCAAGATCTTCGATACGGGTTAATCAACCATTACAAGGACGATTTTGCCAACCCGCGAATGCTAAACCGGCTGGTCGATCATCTGATGTCGCCGAAGCTCCTGAATGAACAAATCTATCGATGCAAGTTAACTACGATCTCCGAAATGATCCGCTATTACGATCTGAACGAGATTGATCTGCTCAAAATCGATGTGGAGAAGAGCGAGTTCGAGGTATTGGAAGGCATCCTTCCGGAAGATTGGGGGAAAATCAAGCAAATTGTAATGGAGGTACACGGACTGGACGGAGAGCAGATCAGCAGGCTCGAGAACATCTTCCGAACTAACGGTTTCAATGTCTTGATCGATTACTACGAGGATCTGAACATCCCAAATTACTATAATGTGTATGCGTTGAATCAAATGCACCAGCCGGCAGTGAATGAGGTATAAGAAATGATTGTTGGGGGTAGTCATGGTACAGCATCTGCATGCAAGGTTGGTATGCTCCAGCTGCAAGGGTGAGCTAGCCCAGTCGGATACTTCTCTGCAATGCCACCGCTGCCTTGCGACTTATTTGATCGAGAATCGTTATGTATCGATGCTCGACCGGCGCGAGCAGGTTGACCGCCCTTCCGATTGGAATCGAAAAGAGGGCGAGATTCGAGATTATAGCGAGATCTCGAATTCCCTTGCGCTGTCCGGCATAGGCCGATTCGCGACATTTCTAAACTATGGTTACGTCTCGACAGGAAATGAGCAGCATGCGGTGATCGAGCCTGACGATGTATGGAATAGAAATTCAGTCAAGCTATTGCTCGAGGTAGTGGGCAGGACGACGGTCCGGGAGCAGGAAGTTATCGATATCGGATGCGGCAGAGGAGGGAATATAGCGGCTTTGCACAAATATTTCAAGCCTCTGTCCATTGTTGGTCTCGACATCTGCCCGGCGAATATTGCGTATTGCAGTGCCAAACCCCGGTTGACTGAATCTTTCTATCTCGTCGGCGATGCCGAGAATATTCCGTTTGCAGACGAGAGCTTCGATGTCGTATTGAATATGGAATCCGCGCATGCCTATCCGAATCGAACGCGATTCTATGAAGAAGTTTACCGGATAATGAGATATGGCGGCGTATTTCTGTATACAGAACTGATGCTGGAAGAAGAAGTCGTGCAGAACGTGAGGCTGTTAGAGGAAGCGGGCTTGACTGTGATCCGCAATCAGGATGTCACTTCGAATGTTCTTCTGTCGTGCGACGAGAACGCCAAGCAGCGTACCGGCGCACAAGGGATTGCGAACAACGCCAACGCGAGCACGACTATTGGAGATATCCATGATTTCATCGCATTGCCCGGCTCGAAGAAATATGAAGAGATGAAGGCTGGTACGCGGCAATATCGTATGATGAACCTTGTTAAGAGGTAAGATAACCCAGCTATAAGAGGTTGTTCAAAAAGTCGTCTTTTGATCACGAAGCAACTCAAGGAGCTTATTCGACATCGAATCTTACGTTCACCTTCGAAGTCCGGTGCTCATGTAGGTTTTGCCTACACTCCGCTCCTCCTCCTTCAGGTTCTCGTAAGCTTCTCGGTGCTGAAACCCCGACTTTTTGAACACAAACTTTAAGAACGACTATAATTTAGTATAGGAGAAATGGTATGGAGGAAATTGTTTCTCTGGATACGTTTCAACCATTCGATGGAATGATACAAATGTTTCCTCATCATAATTTTCCTTATTTTAATTGTGACTACAATTTGCTATTGACGCTTGCAAAGTATTTTAAAAAAGATGAGCTGCCGATTTTAAATAATGTCATTACTATTTATAAATTTGATAAACAGAAAATGCAAGCAAGAGGGTATTTCAAATTACAAGTGTTGGATCTCGAAGAGGGGGACAAGATACTTGAGGAAATGGGTATCACTGTTCGTAGAAAGTCTCCTGAAATCGATTCATTACAAGATGAAATTATAAACTCTATTACTAATGGCAATCCAATTTCCATTTTTATTGATTTATTTTATCAACGCGGGCGGGACTTTTACTATAACCAAAAACATGGACTGCATCCTGTTTTTGTCTATGGATTTAATCTTACTAACGATGAAATATATACGGTTGATGATATTGCAGAATACAGACATTATTCTTTACCATTTTCAGAATTTAAAATTTCATGTATGAGTTCGGAACATATAAAAATGCCAAACTATTTTTGGGAATATGTACTAGAGTCCCCCGCTGATCATGATAGCTTGAACGATAAGAAGCTAGCACAAACGCACATCAATAAATTTATTGAAAATATGTGCAGGTATGAAAATGAAATAACGGAAAGTTTGAATAATATATTGTTGTTGGCAGAAAACTTCGAATTTGTCGTAACGAATGAAACGATTATAGAAACATTAAGCAGCACTATTTATAGAAAATGTTCTGAGAAATATAGGTTAAATGCGCTCTATAAGCACAACATTGATCATATTAATGCAAAACCTATCCTTGACTCGTTATTAGACCAAATTATTAATGACTGGATGGTAGTAAGGATATATACGAATAAAGCCATCATGTCCCAAAAGTTCTCCAAGGGCATCCTTGACAAGTGTATGGGTATATTAAACAAAATATATACGAATGAAGTCCGTTTTAATACGCAATTTTATTTAATGTTAAAGGCTGCGCAATAGTTGTGATGCTGCTGTAGAAACACCCATTGAGCGGAAAAGGAAAAAAGGGCTGTTGCCAAGGTTTTGATAACCTTTCGGCGACAGCCCTTTTGTTATAGTGGTTGCATGTGGAACCAAACTGGCGACCATGCGCATGATTCTTGTTTCATAGATTGAAGGAACTAAATGAAAGAGCCGGCGATGCCGGCTTTTTCATTTTGCTAAGACCACATTGGTCTGGAATAGAATAAAGAATCGCATAAGTCTGTTCCATCTATGACTGCTGCGCCTTTTGAATTTCCTTTGCACTAACCACGATAGGTATTAAGAACTATCAAAATCTCTACTCTTCTTACTGACGATACTATAACCCTAATATCGATGTTGGTTTTTGTGAGAAAAGAGGTTCTTTAGTCGCATTTTGTAGTATATTATTAGACGGTGCACCCAATCATTAGGAGGTTGGGTCGAAAAAACGCGTTATTTGAATATTTCGATCAAATTTTTTCCCAACCCCAATATGTGTCCATCCGGACACGTAATATAGTTTAAGAAGAATGTCGTTGAAAGGAGAGGCAGCGTGATCCTTGATTATAAAGGAAATAAAGGTTTTCGCCTGTTGAATATATTTGAACTGCTCAATAAAGGCGAGCTCGTCAAGAAGACTGAGCTTTCTCAAAAATATAGTGTGACAGAGAAAACGATACAGCGTGATATTGACGACTTAAGAGCCTACCTCGCGGACACTCATTTCGCGGAAGGCGAGGTGTTCATTCAATACGATCGAACCCGTGCAGGGTACTATCTCGCTCGTATGGATCGGGAATGGCTTACCAATAAAGAGATTCTAGCTGTATGCAAAATCCTTCTTGAGAGTCGTGCTTTCTGCAAGGAAGAGCTAGAAATGCTTATTGCGAAGCTATTGGCGCAGGTAACGCCCAATGGTCGCAAACAAATCGATGACATCATTCGGAACGAACAGTTTTACTATGTTCCTTTGAAGCATGGCAAGAAGCTTCTCACAGCTATATGGGAGCTGTCGCAGTACATAACGAACAACGAAGTAATCCGGATTTCTTATGCTCGTCAAGACAACGTGGAACGAGAGCATGAGGTGAAGCCGGCCGCAATCATGTTCTCTGAGTACTATTTTTACCTGATTGCATTTATGGCGGATAACCGTCACGATTTCCCAACTATATTCCGGATTGATAGAATCGGCAGATTCCACAGCACGGGAACGAAGTTCCGTGTGCTGTATAAGGACAAGTTCAATGATGGGGAGTTCCGTAAGAGGGTGCCTTTCATGTACGCTGGCGAGCTTAGAACCGTCCGATTTCTCTATCGCGGTATTCTTGAGGCTGTTCTTGACCGATTGCCAACCGCAACAATCGAATCAGAGGTAGATGGCGGCGCTATCATCCAGGCCGAAGTGTATGGTGACGGAATAGATATGTGGCTGCGAAGCCAAGGTGAGAAAGTAGAGGTCCTATAATGCAGAATGAACAAATCTATCCGCAATTTATTGCCTCGCACAGCATGAAATCGCATCCGCTGGTAAGGGCAAGGAAAAAAACGAAGCTGATCTATTATGCCGTGCTCGAATACTTGGCAGGTCAGTTTTCTAATCGTGCTGAATATACAGCTGCTCGGCTCAAGCAATATCGCGAGATGCTTGTCGGTAGCGAGAGTACGGTTGCCTTGACCGATGACAATCGCGATCGTAGTATTCGTTCGATCGTCAATGATTGGCTTAGACCTTGGAAGCGGAATCACTATATTTGGTTAATGTGCGATATCGCGCTTGTCATGGCGGACAAGAGTGCGATCGAGCAAGCGCAAGCTGCAATGTCCGCGCACCTTAGCAAGAAGAAACGGGCATTGCTCGGCGATCTCATAGCTGCTCTCCTAACAGATGTGCCTATCCATCAGGACCTGCTTCTAGCTGAGAGTTGGATTCAACAGTTTAGAGCTAATCGAATATTGGCGGAGCAGCCGGAAATGCGGATTCTGGTTACAGCCAACATGAGTGCAGGCAAATCAACGCTCATCAATGCCCTCGTCGGTAAGCCTCTCGTCCGAGCATCACAAGAAGCTTGCACGGCTAACCTGAGTTATTTGCTTAACAAACCGTTTGAAGATCATTCGGTTCATTTGCTCGCGTCTCCGCTTAATCTGAATGCAGCATACGACGAGCTGATGAGTGCTGGACAAGCAAGCAGCAGTTATATCGCTTCCTACTTCCGTTCATTCGTTCAAACGGATTCGACGCAGCGAGTTTGTCTAATCGATACTCCCGGCGTTAATTCTGCGATTAATCAAGAACATGGCAGCCTGACTCGCAAAGCACTGCTGGAGGAGAAGTACGATAAGCTCATCTATGTGCTAAACGCCAACCAACTTGGCACGGACGAGGAAATCCGATATTTGAAGTACGTTTCCGAGCATGTGCCTAAGCATAAAGTCATATTTGTGCTTAATAAAGTTGATAACTTCAAGAGCTCGGAGGACAGCATTGCCGCAAGTATGGAGGGGATTCGCAGCGATCTGCATCAGCTTGGATACGATGATCCCGTCATCTGTCCATTGTCGGCCTACTTCGCCCTATTGTTGAAATTGAAGCAGAATGGCGAGCGGTTATCCGAAGACGAGCAAGATGCTTATGACTACTATGTGAAAAAATTCAGCAGAGCCGAATATGATTTGTCCCGATACTTGGATAAATCGGCCGATTCAATACAGGCAACTGAAGATGAACCATTGGCACTCGCAGTAAAATGCGGGCTTTACGGTCTGGAAACGCTACTATACGGAGGACGTGACCTATGAAAAAAGTATTCGTGAAGTACAATCCATACAAGCTTGAAACAGAGATCACCGTCGAGGGGAAACATTTAGCCCAGAACAGCAAGCTTCGCGAGAAAATTGCCGACGGCTCCCGTCTGCAGGAATGGGTGGAAGAACTCCCAAGCCTTCTGATTGGCGAATATAACGACAAAGATTTTCAAGTCACGTTCCACGGCACATTGCCCGATTACGAGGATTTAGTTGATGTATTGACCGAATCACAACGAAGAGGCGAATTATCGGCAACGTTTGAAAGAAAACCTGCCAAAGAAACATCGGATAAGGAAGCGCTTATCGACGAGGTGTTCCGGGAAATTCAACAAGGTCCCTTCGATGAGCTAAGAGATGTGGAGATCGTGAGCGCATTCGAACACGCCAAGAGCAGCGATTTCGAAGTTTGTGTCGTCGCAACGATGAGCGCTGGCAAATCTACGCTTATTAACGCAATGCTCGGCACCAAGCTGATGCCATCCAAGCAAGAGGCCTGCACCGCAATCATTACTAGAATCAAGGACATCACGCAGGAAACCGTGCCATTCGGGGCGGAAGTTTACAATAAAGAGGAAGAGTTAGCAGAGACGCACGCCTCATTAACGTATCCGATTATGGAGCGTTTGAATGCTAATGAGAACGTTTCGGAAATTAAAGTATCGGGCAATATTCCTTTCGTTTCGTCGGAGGATGTTTCGCTTGTGCTCATCGATACGCCTGGGCCGAACAATTCGCGTGATACCAGACACGGTGAAGTGCAAAAAGAGCTTTTGGGCAGATCATCCAAAGCGCTTGTTCTCTATATTATGACAGGCGAATTTGGTACGGATGACGACAATACCTTGCTCAGACGCGTTGCCAGTAGCATGAGCGTCGGAGGCAAGCAATCGAAGGATCGGTTTATCTTCGTTGTCAATAAAATGGACGATCGTAAAACAGAAGACGGCGATACAGGCCATACACTGGAGCGTGTACGTTCGTATTTGAAAAACCATGGCATAGCGAATCCGAATCTATTCCCTGCATCAGCCTATCCCGCACTTAACATCCGGTTAATCGAGAGCGGAGCGGATGTGGATACAGATACAATTGATGAGACGGAAATGAAGATCAGGAAGTTGAACCGTAATCAAACCCTGCATCTTGAAACGTACGCTTCGCTCCCTCCAAGCCTTCGCGGTGAAATCAACGACCAGCTTGCAGCTGCGAAGGAGACGTGGAATGGCAGAGATATTGATAATGCGAATGAAGCGTTAATTCACACCGGCGTTGTTTCTATTGAAGCTGCGATTCGTCAGTATGTGCAGAAATATGCCAAGACGGCCAAAGTCAAAAATATAGTCGATACTTTTATGCACAAATTAGATGAAGTCGGTTGCTTCGAGGAAACGAAGCGTGAGCTTGCCCACAACCGCAACGAAAGCAAACGAATTGTCAAATCGATTAATGTAATCCGTGAAAAAATAGACAATGCGAACGATGCGAAGAACTTTAAGAACAACGTCAATGATGCAGTTGTCAGGGTAAATAATTCCTCCAAAGTAGCGATACAAGACATAAAAAAGAAATTCGAAAACCGGATCACAAAACGTATCGATGACTCTCGAGGTCATGAACTTTCACTTGAAGAAGTCGAGGACGAGGTTGAACGGTTGATGAAGTTTGTAAAGAAGTTAGAGCCAGATTTCGAAGAAGATCTTGATGATCTTATTCGAAATGATTTGAAAGAAACAGGAGACGCCTTATTAAAAGAATATAGGGATAAACTCCGCTCGTTGATTGATGAAATGGGTACCCAGGATCTTAATGACGTAACCATTGATCCACTAAAAATAATGTCAGGCAGTGTACAAGTGCTCGATTACTCAGTAAAGCATCTTGTACGTGAAGAAGAACGTGTTGTCGGTCAAGAAGAATATGAAGTCAAAGAGCGTACTAGAGGTTGGTTTAGCAGTGTTGCTTTCTGGCCTAAGAGTGAATATGTGACTAAGTACCGGGACATTCGCAAAACGATTCACTATGTTAGAGCCGATGAACTGGCGCAAGAGTTTTTAAGCCCGGTACAACAAAGTTTATACAACAACGGTGAGGCTGCTCGTAAATATTCGCTTCAGCAGTCTACACGTATCGCAGAACGTTTCAATAAAGAATTCGCGCGGCTGGACGATGTACTCAAGGCAAAGCTTTCTGAACTGGAGAGCTATGCCACCGATAAAGAGAAAGCCGATGAACGGATTAAGGAATCGGAACGTAAGTTGAACTGGCTGGAGCAGATCAGATCCAAAGTGGTATCAATCATAGAAATCTAAAGGAGGACAGTATCATGGCGATTACGAATGCATTCAGAAACGCAGTTGCAACCGGGAATGTCATAGGCATCCGTATTATGATGAAAGACAGTCTGCTAGTTGACCCTACATTTACTGAGTTCAGCGAAATGGAGCGTTACACTCGAAACATGCGAGGGCTTTATGATGATCATGATGGACAAGACCCTGAAAATAAAAGCGCCTGGGATGACGACTATATGAATAAATTAAAGGTTCAAGTTGTCGAGAACTTCTCACACGAACGACTTCGTCATCTCAAGGAAGTTGTAAATTATCTACGCCCAGTTCAGGTACCTCTTAGAGCACAATCAAGTGTATCAACCGGCAACAACAGAGGTGCCGACAGCAGAAGAATCGATGATAGCAACAGCGGTGACTATCCCTTTCGCGAATCGTCTAGCAGACCCTCGCAGCCATGGCGCCCCAGCCCCCAACAACGGATGGTCTCGCGAAACAATCAATTGCGCATCCCCAGAATCGCAGCCGGTGCTGTGGCAGGCGGAGTCGTCGTCGGCACCGCTACCGTTGTCGCCGGAGGTTCCTTTGTCGCAGGCGCCGCTGCAGGAGCGGTTATCGTCGGAGCCGTCGTCTGGGCCGCAACCAACAGGAGGTAGTCATATGAGTGACATAGTAGACTTGACTGGCGGAAAGAGCACTGTGGCATTGAATGTCGAGAGCGAGTTAACAACCTCCGCCCTCCCAATAAGTAATGTTCCAAGCTATGAAGTACTGCAAAGTCAGCTTGCCGAGGCAAGCTTGCTTGTTGACGACATCGTGCTCAAAAATTATTTAACGAAGCTCACAGAGCTTGATATTATTCCGCTCCCTGATAGCCTGAAGGAAATTAGCGATATTCGTCTGTTCAAAATAACCGAAATGGTCTATCAAAATGACGAATATTCAACCTACAAGTTTGCTTCTGTATTTAATTCGGTGCAAAACCTAAATTGCGGTGTGTTTATTATTGCCGACAGCAATGGTCACAAAACCGACTTTTATATGGGCGTTCGCGCACTCGACGACAAGCGGACAACGAAATCGCTAAAAGATACGTTAAGAAATGCGCTTCGCGGTCAGTTCCCCGGCGTAAAGACGGAAGACCTTCTCGACTCTGGCGCAGAGCAAGTTCTGGCGGGCGTTCAGTCGAAGAACATTGCGGCCGTTTCTTGCGTGGCTAACAATAAAGATGCAGAATTCACCGACAACGAGCGGTTTATTCAAGGACTCGATAAGCTAGTGCTAGCCATGCAGGGTCAGCGTTATACAGCTGTCATATTGGCGAAGAGTACGCCAAACGAGCAGTTGGCGGAAACGCGCCGTGCATACGAGAACGTGTATACGCAGCTTTCGCCGTTTGCGAATATGCAGCTTAGTTATGGTACGAATACCGCTCTGAACATTTCAGATGCTTTCTCAAGAGGAACGACAACAGGCTCTTCCCATTCGACCAACCACTCGACGCAGACCGGCACAAGCCGTTCCTCGAGCTTTACGATTAATGAGTCCGAGACGAAGACCAATAGGGCCGCAATGATCGCCAAAGGCGCCGGCGCAGCTTTACTTGGTGTAGCGAGCATTGTTACCGCTCCGATGACTGGCGGTGCAAGTATCGTCGCTGCAGGGGCAATAATGGCGGGCTCTATTGGTCTTGGTGCTATCAATCCGAAATCGGTAACCAAAGGAACATCGACGAGCGAGAACAATACCGAGACTTCATCCGAAACGATCGGTGAATCAGACACCACGAATGAAAGCACGAGTGATAACTATACCCGGACAAAAGGCTTAACCTCCGGAACATCTGACAATATGCAGCTAACGATGCAGAATAAGACGCTAATCAACACGCTGGAGCGGATTGACCAGCAGCTGCAACGTATTGACGAATGCGAAAGTCTCGGCATGTGGGAATGCGCTGCCTATTTCTTATCCGACAGCCAAGAAACAGCGGAGATGGCGGCGGGTACATACAAAGCGCTGATGAAAGGCGAGAAATCCGGTGTTGAGACGTCGGCGATCAACTTCTGGGGGCGTGGCAATGCCGCACAGCTTCCTATGCTGCGGGAGTATATTACGAATTTTATCCATCCGGTCTTCGCGTATCGCACGGAATCGGCCACGCTGCCCGTAACAGCTTCATCGCTAGTAAGCGGCAACGAGCTTGCGATTCAGATGGGTCTTCCCCGCAAGTCCGTGTGCGGGTTCCCCGTCATTGAACATGCTGACTTCGGGAAAGAAGTTGTCACCTATAATCAGCGCAATAACAACAACGGGTTTACGCTTGGTAATGTATTCACGATGGGAAGCGAAACGACTACAAATGTGCGGCTTGATCGTGATTCGATGACGATGCACACATTTGTAACAGGCTCCACCGGCTCCGGCAAAAGCAACACGGTGTACGAAATACTCAACCAACTGCGGAACGTGTACGGCATTCCTTTCCTGGTCGTAGAGCCGGCTAAGGGTGAATACAAAAATATGTTCGGGCAATTCGCCGATGTATCGGTTTATGGCACCAATCCTAAGAAGTCGGATTTGCTTCGGATAAATCCGTTCCGCTTCCCGCCTGATATTCACGTTCTGGAACATTTGGACAGGCTTGTCGAATTGTTTAACGTATGTTGGTCGATGTATGCTGCGATGCCTGCCATCCTGAAGGAGGCAATGGAACAAGCGTATATTGCGGCAGGCTGGAATTTGAGCACTTCCGAGAATCCGAAAGGCAACGTATATCCGAACTTTACAGACTTGTTGGAGCAGATCGAGAACGTCATTAATGAATCCCAATATTCGGCTGACAGCAAGGGCGACTACGCTGGCGCCTTGTGTACCCGCGTCCGCTCACTGACGAATGGATTGAATGGCCTCATCTTCACAAGTGATGATCTGACCGATGCCGAGCTATTCGACAGAAACGTTATTGTAGATTTGAGCCGTGTCGGGGCCATAGATACAAAATCGCTCATTATGGGGCTGCTCGTTATGAAGCTTAACGAATACCGGATGACCTCCGGCCAAACGAATAGTCCGCTTAAGCATATAACCGTGCTTGAAGAAGCGCATGTCTTATTAAAACGCACCTCGACAGAGCAGTCCGCTGAAAGCGCCAATCTTCTCGGCAAATCAGTAGAGCTGCTAGCCAATTCAATCGCTGAGATGCGAACGTATGGAGAAGGCTTTATTATCGCCGATCAGTCCCCTGGACTGTTGGATATGTCGGTCATTCGCAATACGAACACCAAAATTATTTTGCGTTTGCCGGAACGAAGCGACCGCGAGCTAGTCGGTTTCGCCGCAAATCTGAACGAAGAACAGATTGGTGAGCTATCCAAGCTTGAACGTGGTGTTGCGGCTATTTACCAGAACGACTGGGTTGAGCCTGTTCTAGTGAAAGTGAATAAATGCAATATCGGTGAGAAGCAGTACGACAGCAACGCTCCGTACATGGCTGCAGATGTCCAGAAGTTATGGACGCAGCTCATATCGCTGCTTATACAGGGAAGAGTTCGCGAACGGTTGGACTTCAGTACAACCGAAATCGAACGTCATTTAGCAGCGCTTCGTCTATCTTCCCAGAATAGGGAATTCGTCGAGGAGCTAATAGCTGAGTATACATCCGAGGGACGCTTATCTTTGTGGAGTGATACCGAATTTATAAAGCTTTCTCGTCGTATTACGGGCTTGCTTGGTGTTCGTGCACAGGTCGAGAACATCGTCTCCACCTCCGTTAGCAATGAGGAGCTCACCGACAAGCTTGCTGCACTTGTGAACCGCTTCTTATCCAATGTCTCCGAGGAAGTAATCCTAACATTAAGCCAATGCTTGATGAAGGACATAAGCGTTCAGCAAGAGGAATCGGAAGTGCGTGAGCGGATTTATATGCAATGGATCGATTATGTCAAAGAACGGGCTGTCGGAAAGGTTGGGGCGAAACGATGAGTATTACTGCGTTTAAGGAAGTAACGGAGGTTGTAGACAAGCGGCTCTCTGACTCTCCGCTCGGCAGGATGGCGGAAGGCAGGACCTCCGACAAACCGATAAGCGAGTATGATAAACCAATAGGCCTCGTGTGTGAGAATCTCAAAAACTGTCCGATTGAAGGAAGTAATGGACATTGGGAGGGTGAGCGCGGCGACTCCAAATGGGTGCCTGCCCCCGACCATGTACCGCCTGAAGTGAAAGGTAGAACTCGCTCTAACCCCGACGGCCTAACAATGGAAGAACTGCTCAACAAATACGGCTTGGAAGACGGGATTATCTACACCGATGGCGAGCCTGACTTTAGTGAAGTTAGTAAAGGGAACGTCGAGATTGAATCGTTCTCTACCGAACGCTCCGATAACTTCGATAAAGCGGATATTGAGTTAGCGAACCAGAAGGGCTGTTCGCCGGAAGAGGTTGCCCAATGGCGCAAAGACAATAATTACACGTGGCACGAATGTAGAGACATGAAGACAATGCAGAAGGTTCCTAACGAAATTCATGCCAATTTTACGCATAGCGGCGGAATATCTGAGGCTAAGAAAGGAAACGGTGAATCCTAATGAACAATTCGGTATTTGGTGAACTTGTATTCAACGTCGGTTGGAAAGCAGCAACGGATATTTCCCTGTTTAACAACGTTCATAGCGTGACCGTCAAAGCGGCAGCTTATTTTGAGAAAGACGGCATTACCGCTGAACAAGAAACAGCATTTGTTGATTTTGGCGACAACAAACGGGCCCGTTTAGCAACGGTAGAAAAGCTGCTGATCGATTACGCTAATGGCGATGCCTCTAATCGATTCGTCCCTCGAACATTGTTGTTTAAACGAAACGGCAGTTATGCGCTGCTCTTGGATGACAGCGAAGATGAAGATGAAGGCATTGCCGTTTGTCTCGCGCCGTCAGCGACAATTGTATCGCAGAGCGAGTATCTTTAAGAACGAGCTTGAGCAAAGTTAAAGTCCAAAATTAAGTTTAGGCGGCCTGGGTCCTGATTCTATTGGACTGAGGCCGTTTAATTTTGTTTTGTAAACTGTAAACGTAACTTATCTCTCACATAAAGGTCCATCATGTGTTGACATCACATCGTGTCTACAACCTTAAGAAGTTCGATAACACCGGAGAGGATATTGAGGATCTGATCTCAATCGGCGCGATTGGTCTCATCAAGGCGATTGAGAGCTTTCAGTAGGGCAAAGGCACGAAGCATCAAAATAACAACGCGAAGTCTTAGGAGGATAGCCAATATTTTCTTTACCTCCTAGAACGCATAGAGTGTTTCTGTTACTATTAAATACATAAAGTAAGAAATATATGAAGGTAGTGAGAATATGAAGCTTTTAGCATTGAGATATAAAGAAATAGAGACAAACTGGAATTTGCCAGAAATCAAATTCGATAATTTATCTTTATTTGTTGGTGCATCAGGTGTAGGGAAAACAAAGATTCTTAAGGCATTATCTAATTTGAAAAGATTATCGGAAGGAAAGGAGTTGGAAAAACATACTCCCTCTTTGAATTGGAGTATTACTTTCACAGAAAACGGTGACACATATACTTGGACCGGAGAAATAGAGATAAAAAGAGATATAGAGTCTTTATATAAAAATAATTCGAATGAAACTCCGGGAATTGAGTTCATTTATGAAAAGCTAGAAACAACGAAAAACAATAATATATCCGTAACACAGATTTTTGAACGAAATAAATCAACCGTCTCTTTTATAAATGATGGAATAGTACCTAAAGTTACTGCTTCAAAAAGTTGTATTAATATTTTTTCCGAAGAAGATTCGATTAAACCAATACAGAGTGCTTTTGAAAAAATGATCTTTTTTATTTTTGAAGAAGAAAGAAAAGTAGTAGTTTCTAACAACCCTAGAGTTGATATACTTGAAACAATTGATGACAGCCAGTATGAAAGCGCACTGCTTGCATTAAAAGAAACGAATATGCCTATCTTCTTAAAGTTGCTATTTACTCAATTATACTTTCCTAACATTTTCGAAAAAATAAAAAGAGATTTTATAAATATTTTTGATTTTGTAGAAGATGTAAGACTTAATAATGATGTTAGATACATATCTAATGATAATTCTGAAGCCTGGGTAATACAATTAAAAGAAGAAGATACAGACTGGATATCTTTATCTGATATCTCTTCAGGTATGTTAAAGTCTTTGTTATTTATTTCAATGACATATTTAAGTTCATCAAGTAGTGTTATTTTGATAGATGAATTTGAGAATAGTCTGGGGATTAACTGTATAGATCTATTGTTCTCAAATCAAAACTCAGATATGCAATTTATATTAACGAGTCATCATCCATATATTGTGAATAATATTTCTATGAATAATTGGAAAATTGTTAGTAGAGTTCCCGGTGGCATTATTGTTCGCAGCGCCTCAGACTATCATTTGGGTGCTTCGAAACATGAAGCCTTTAAGCAATTGATGAATTTAGACGCATACACCGAGGGGCGAGAAGAGTGAATTTATATATCCTAGTCGAGGGGAAATCTGAAAAGCATATTTATCCCAAATGGTTATCTGAATTGTTACCCCAACTAGTACAAGTAAAACATTTAGATTTAATTACTTCGAATAACTACTATTTATTTAGTTGTGATGGATACCCTAGTATTATTAAGGATATTCCAAATGCAATATCTGATATAAAAACTAGAACAAACATTGATTATTTGATGATTGTATTAGATTCAGATGATGTTGCGGTTGAAGACAGAAAGTCAGAAGTTCTAAGTGTGGTGCAAAACTGTGGTTTTGATCCAGCTAAGATCCTTATAGTAGTACAAAATCACTGTATAGAAACATGGTGTTTAGGAAACCAAAAAGTGTTCTCGAGAAACCCTCAGACATCTGAGTTTATTGAATGTAGCAGATTCTATTCAATTCTAGAAAATGATCCAGAATTAATGGGGATTGATACCAATGTTTCACAGGTAACAACTGTTGCACAATACCACGAATATTATCTAAGCAAGATGCTTCTGGAAAGGAATGCTTCATACACCAAGGGAAAAGGGTCAAAAGCAGTTCAAAATCCACAGTTTCTTTTTCAAATGATAGAACGAATTGATTCTACAGACCATTTAAGTTCTTTTAGGGAGTTCATCGGAATCATCAGATATTTAGAATCAGGTATGGAAGCAGAAGGAGAAGCAGCGAGTACGTCCGAATAGTAGGTAATAAGTTGATTGAATAAAAATTCAATATAGCCACAATATTACCGCTGCTTATCTATTTCTTGAGGTTGTGTCCACAACCTCAAGAAATTCAACAACACTGGTGAGGATCTGGAGGAACTTATCTCCATCGGTACGATCGGCCTCATCAAGGCAATCTAGAGCTTCCAGCAGGGCAAAGGCACGAAGCGCGCGACGTTCGCTGCACGCGGTGTATCGAGATCCTGATGCATTTGTGGTCACTAAAGAAGACCAAAAAAGATGTCTTCCTGCATGACCTGATTGGAACGGAAAAAGAGGAAACCGTTGATCGATATCCTCGGCTCGGAGGCTTACGATGTGGTCGAGAAGCTATAGCTGAAGATCGAGAAAAGCAAGATTTATCGGAACCTCGATATTGAATGACCGTGAGAAGGAAGTCGTCGTGGGCAGGTTCGGCTTGGAGCACGGCGGCGAAGAGCGGGCGCAGAGGAGATCGCGGAGCTATGTTTCGAGGATTGAGAAGCGGGCGCTGATGAAGCTGTATCATGAGTTTTATAAGGCGAAGAAGTGAGTAGTGAATGAATTTTATATCCATAAAATGAAAGCCTACTATTAATAATGTCAGCATGCCTAGCAGGAGAAGATATTTAATAAGCCTCGGCCGTACTGTGTAGAGTACCCCTTATAGTGGACATTGCAAAGACATCCTAGTGTTTATGCCGATGTAATACTATAAGGGGTGTTTTTTGTAATAACAACAAAAGGAACGGAAGTACAATCCATAGATCTGCGAAACAAAGTTGTACAAGCTGACCATGGTACACATCAGAGCCAGCTCGCAAAAAAGAGGTTTTCTTACAGCTAATAAGAGTCTTGCCCCCTACAGGCCGGGGCTTGATTTATGAACATTTAGTAGACATCACGCTTATAACGTTTGGAGCGGATCATCTGCTGAATGTAAGACTCGCTTTGCTCTTCATTCATGCCTCCATGCTCCTGGATGATGTCCTTCAGAGCCGAGTGGACCTCGTGTGCCATTCTTGACGCATCCCCGCACACATAGAAGTATGCGCCGCGCTCAAGCCAGCTCCACAGCTCCTTGCCTTCTTCCCTCATCCTATGCTGGACGTATATTTTCTTCTCCTGATCACGGGAGAAGGCGAGACTTAACCGATGAAGATATCCTGTCTTCTGAAGCTCCATCAGCTCATCTCGATAGTAGAAGTCGCTGGCTTCCCGTTGTTCGCCAAAGATTAGCCAGTTATCCCCTGTTGCCCGCGAAGCCTGTCTTTCCTGAAGGAAAGCCCGGAACGGCGCAATGCCTGTACCCGCTCCAACCATAATGATTGGTAGGGAAGAATCAGCAGGAAGCCGGAAGTGTGGTGCTTTGTGAATATAGACTGGAATTTCTGCGCCAAGCTCTGCTCTGTCCGCCAAATAGATCGAGCATGCACCTTCCCTCGGCTCCCCGCTGCGCTCATACCGGACCGCAGATACGGTCAGATGAATGTCGCTGGAATGGAGCTTCGGGCTGGATGCTATGGAATATAATCTGGCCTGCAGCGGTCTAAGCATCGCAAGCAACGATTGAGAGGTCAGCGCAGTCGGGAATTCCTGCAATACATCAATGAGCTGGCTGTTGTAGAGCCATTCGGTTAACTCTTCCTGCCTCTCCGGCTGCAATAAGAGGCTAAGCTTCTCATTATTTGTTATAGTGGCAAGCTTCCCGAGCAATCCGCTCGAGCATTTGGTTAATTCGTAATGCCGAAGCAAGGCATCGAATAACGTCAATTGGCCATGCCCATCTACCTTAACGATCTCCTCACCGTTAAGCTTAGCAGCCTTCAATATTTGCTTCACCAGATGCGGAGATTGGACAGGAAATACGCCCAGCGCATCACCAGCTTCATAAGCCGCCCCTGGCCATTCGAATACGATATGACGGGTTTCTTTCTCCGAGCCGCTTCGATTCAGTTTCCGGTTTTCCTTCAGTCTGGCCAGAACCGGCCGCTCCGATTCATACCCATCCTCAGCCCCTGCTGCAAGCGGTGGTTGTTCCGGCTGTTTGTTATTACCCAGTGCTGTTAACAAGACTGGAATCCAGCTTTTCAACTGAGGCATAAAGCTTCCATCGCAATCCATGACCGGCAGCAGCCTCTTTGCTCCAAGCTCCTCCAGCCGAGCATCCAATCCAAAGCCAAATCCGCAATACCGGGAGTAGCTGGAATCGCCAAGCGCAAATACGGTAGCCGTTAACTCATTTAGGCGTGGTGCTTCTGTTGAACAAAGCGCTTGCCAGAAGGATAAGCCGTTATCCGGCGGCTCGCCTTCGCCATACGTACTGACGGCAAATACGACTCGACTTAACTCTGATAAGGCAGTAACCGTCATTTCATCCATGTTGACTGTCGACACGGCAAAACCGCTCTGCATCAGCTCTTTCGCCACAAGCTTGGCCGCTTTCTCTGCGTTGCCCGTTTGAGAAGCCCATACGACCGTAACCTTTTCCGCTTCCGAAGCAATTGTTGCTGCAAGCATGCTCTCAGCAGGCACTGCCGCTTCCTGTACAGATCGTCTTCTACGGTTGGTCCATTTATCCAGATAGTAAGTTAGAATAACGAATACAGCTAACATGCCAAAGAACAGCCATCCTGCCTTCATAAAGCTTGAGAAGGTTGTTGCGCCTCCTTCTCCATCATGACCGCCTCGTTCTCCAAAGCCTTCTTTCTCCCCGTCACTCGGAACGAAGTTCCCGCTTGCTTGTCCCCCTTCTTCCGAGATTTGGCCTTCAGGGAAGCCTTTACGATCGCCTTTCTCAAACGATCCCTGAGAACTGGTCTGAATGCCGATAATTTGAGCGGAGGATGCAGCGCGACTGAACAAATTGTTGGAATAGACCGTAGTGCAGCCATAAGCCAGGAGCGCCAGAACAACGGCTCTTGCGGCCCATTTTGCCCAAACCGAGGTTTTGCGTCGTTTAAACAACCGCTTCGTCATGCTGATGACCCAATGCCAATGCAGCCCGATATGAATGCCGACAAGGATGAGAAGCAAATACGGAAGCGTTGTATGGGTCATTTTGAACCAAACGTGATTTCCCATATTAAGCTGCGGCAAGACAACCTTGGAAATAAGGATACCGCTCACAATCGTTAAGGTCATAGATGCGAACAGCAGCCAATTAAGGATATATCCCATTCGGATTTTGGCGGTCAGCTTCGGGGCAAACATTCTCATGGTGACATTCGCCACCCAGCGCCAGTTCAATGCAATATGCGTCAGATAAGCTCCTCCCATGAACAGACCAGCTATTTCATGAAAGGCAAGGCCGGTACCGCGCGTATCAAACAAAAATACAAAAGCGAGTCCCATGATGAGATCTAGTAGGTATTTTACGATGTTAATAGGTTTCATATCCGATGATTCCTCCTGTGACTAATGGTTGCTTGAATCATCGTAGAGGCGTAATGTTACCGTTTTGTCACAGCCGGTTAAACATTGGGACTAGACCTTGCTATTGCACTTTTCCTTCGGTATGTTTGTTTCGAGGTGAAATTCATGTATCAACTTCTAATTGCCGATGATGACGACCGGATGCGAAAGCTGTTAAAGGACTTTCTTGTCCGTCAGCAATATACCGTATACGAAGCTGACAATGGCTGCGGCGCGATTGAGATGTTTCATAAAATAAGTCCTCTGCACTTGATCATCCTGGATGTAATGATGCCCAAGATGGACGGCTGGGAAGTCTGCCGGACGATCCGAGAGAAGTCTTCTGTCCCGATTCTTATGCTGACGGCCAAAGGAGAAGAATACGATGAGCTGTTCGGCTTTCAGCTTGGAGCTGACGACTATATCGGCAAACCGTTTAATCCTTCTATTCTGGTGGCAAGGGTCGGCTCGCTGCTTCGGCGTTCCTATCCTAAGCAGGAAGAGAGCGGAGGTGAATGGACAAAGGCGGGATTATCGATCCATTTCGCAGCCTGCCGCATCTATATCGACGGAGCGATGATTGAGCTTAGTCCAAGGGAATACGATCTGCTTGTATTTTTTGTACGTAATGAAGGCATTGTGTTGTCCCGCGAACAGCTGCTGGAGAAGGTTTGGGGCTTTGATTATTTCGGGGATTTGCGGACGGTGGATACACATATTAACCGACTGCGGATGAAGCTGTCTCCTTATGAAAGCTATATACAGACGATCCGCGCCAAAGGCTACCGCTTCGAGGTGAACGATGAGAAATAAGCCGATTCGAACCCAATTCATTCTTGTCTTTTTATCATTTATGATATTGCTCATTCTCTGTATGACTGCAGGGAATCTGGTGCTGCTTAAACCTTTCTATATCTGGACGCAGACTCGCGAGCTCGAACAATTAAGCAATAAGCTGGTGCAAGAAAACGATTTGGAGGGCACGGCGTTCGGAGCGCTTGTAGAAGAAGCCGAATACCATTACCAGGCGAGCATCGACATCTTTGACACTAATGGGAACGGTTTATTCAACTCGAAGGAAGACGGAGAAGAGATGGGGCACGGCCGGAGATTAATGAAGGAGCCATTCAGCTCGAAGGAAATGTCCCAGCTCGATAAAGGCGGGACGGTAACCAAGGTCCATGAAGAGTTCGAACATAATACCGTAAACCTGACGGTGTACCGGAAGCTGCCGGACGGTAATATTATCGCTATAACGACCGGCCTTGCCGCCAGTGAGAAAAGCGTAGGGATTCTGAACCGTTTCTTGCTTATCGTATGTGGACTATTCCTGCTCGTTGCATTGGTAACGGCAATCCGGTTTGCGACCTATTTCTCCAAGCCTATCGTACGCTTGCAGCAGCTTGCTCACCGGATGACCTTGTTTGACTTCAGCCGAGGCTGGCAGGAGCATCGGAGAGACGAGCTTGGACAGCTGGGCGAAGATATGAATAAGCTGTCGGATATTATCGGAAGCTTTACCCGTGAACTGAAAGAAAAGAACGAGCAGTTGGAGGCTGAGCTCGAACGCAAGGACCGTCTGGAGCAAACCCGCAAACTATTCGTCTCTAATGTCTCGCATGAACTGAAAACCCCGATCGCGCTCATTCAAGGATACGCCGAAGGCTTGCGTCAGAATGTAAACGACGATGCGGAAAGCCGGACGGAATACAGCGAGGTCATCATAGACGAAGCGCGGAAAATGAACGAGCTTGTCCGAGAGCTGCTGCTTCTCTCCCAGCTTGAAGCCGGTCAAGCCTCGTATTATCCAGAGCCATTCGATCTCGAGGGAAGCATTCTCAAGACGATTCAAAGGTTGAGGAAGCTATACAGCCCCGAGCAGGTTCAATTCGAGTTCGAGTTTCAGCCGGGTCTAGGTTGGGTTATTGGGGATGAAGCTAAAATCAATCAGGTCATCAATAACTATATGACGAATGCGGCTTATTTCACCCTAAAACCCGGAGTTGTCAGCGTTTCCATGACGGAGCATAACGGCAGCGCTAGGGTCGCCGTATTTAATTCGGGGAACAGCATACCCGAAGACGAAATGCCGCAGATCTGGGAAAGCTTCTACAGGGCGGATAAAGCCAGAACACGCACCGATAACAGAACAGGCCTCGGATTGTCCATTGTGAAAGGTATTATGGATATGCATGGGACGTCGTACGGTGTCTACAATACGAATGGTGGCGTCGTCTTCTGGTTTGATCTCCGATTGGCGGAAGAGGGTAAGCTGCAGTGAGACCATTGAATAAGCTGTCTCTTTAAGCAGCAGTTTGTTCTCTCATGTATGACTATGCGATGGATCCTTTCAATGGATGATGGACAGGGATACCTGCCATATCTATTGTAAAGGATCTTTTTATGTTCAAATTTAGATACGTGTATTTACAAATTATTAAATTATTACAATTTAAAATATACTTTGGTTGGTTCAAGATCAAATCGGAAAATGATAATTTATAATCTCAACGGAGCAAGTTGGGAACGATCGCACGGTATATAAATGTAATAAGTGTTAGCGGATTCAGGAGGGAAAAGCATGATAGTCAATAGAACGTTAGTCATAAGCGATATCCATGGCTGCTATCGGGAGTTCGTCGAGCTACTTGAACGAATGGAATATAACCCGATCAACGACAGGCTTATTCTTCTTGGCGATTATGTAAGCAGGGGACCGTGCAGCAGAGAAGTCGTACAGCTTGTTATGATCCTGGTAGAGGAGCATGGCGCAATTGCATTACAAGGGAACCATGACCATCGCTTCGTGAGAGTTATGGAGAATGAAGCCACCGAGAAAGAAACGGCAAGATTTTTCGATTTTGGCGGATTGGAAACACTGCGTAGTTATTGTAATAACGATATAACGATCAACCAGGAGCACCTGGATGAAATAAGAAGCTATATGGGGCAATTCGAGTCGCATATCGCATTCCTCAAAGGGCTTCCCTATTACTACGAGGATCGTGACTACATTTATGTACATGCCGGTGTAAACCCGAACGGTGGCCCATTATCAGAGCAGGATCTACAGGATTTGTTGTACATCAAAGAAGCGTTCTATAACCACAAAACGAATCTGGAGAAGGTTGTCATATTCGGCCATACGATTACGCCGGATATTCATGGCGTCCCGGATATTTGGGAAGGCGAAGATAAGATCGGCATAGACGGGGGCTGCGCTTTCGGATACCAGTTGAATGGTCTGGTGCTCAAAGACGGAAGGCTGAATGAAACGTATTATATTAAGGCCGATTCCTGTTCATTCAAGGCTAATCGAAGCACTTATTCCCGGACAATGAAAGCAAGTACATGAGGCATTGCGGTTGACCGCATGCCTTTTTTATTTGTTCACGTCCCCGAAGAGCCGCTATAAGCAAGTTGGCGTGATTCACATATGGTAAACAGAACTCGCATATTGCTATAAACCCTATTAAACATATAAGAATAATAAAATAAAAGCAGTTGCTATTTTGAATGTGGGTTAGAAATGTGGCTTATACCGGGAAGTTGATTCGTTATTGCCTCAAAAGATATCAATTGATAGCTATATAGAGTCTTGTTATAATCCCTAAAAACAGATGTTAATAATCGGATATGAGCAGAGATGTTGATGGAAGGTGATGGAGTGAATTCAAAAGCAGTTTTTTGGCGAAATCCTATTTTTTATAAGTACTTACTTTCCTATTTGTTTGTACTGATTATTCCGTTATTGTTGATCGCCTTGTTTCTTAATCAGTATTTTATCCAGATCCTGCAGGAGGTAGCTGTACAAAACAATGAACATTCTCTGCAAAGCGTTCAACAGACGTTGGATGACAAACTACGTGAAATGAACGGTATTGCAGTCGAAATATCCAGTAATCCAAATCTGCTGCCACATCGGATAACATCGGACATGTATGACGCGATGACGGCCAAAGAGGAGCTGAATTATACACTTACCAATGGTTTTTTGGAGGATGTGCTGCTCTATATTAAGGGCAGCTCCTACTTATATTCGTCTACCAGCACGTATAGTAAGAAAATGTTCATCAATCAGATCGTACCGTATGAAAATTGGACGCTGGAAAATTTCGTAAGCAATCTGGAGCAGTTGCGCATGCCGGCCATTAGGCCAGCGGAGAAAATTAAGAATACATCCTCATCACATGCTTCGCTTCATGGAGAGCGAATCCTGACTTATATGATCCCCATCCCGGTCAATAGTCCAAAGCCTTACGGCGTTGTGTTGTTTTTAATTAAGGATGCCACGATACAACAATTGTTGCATGGTGCTGTACAGGATTCAGAGGGATCCGTCATGCTAGTCAATTCGGAGCGGCAACTGCTTACGGCCTATAACGCTAACGAGGAGTGGGCAGTCCAGGCGTTCCAGGCTCTGCAGAGGAACGGAGATTCTGCAGGCAGCTCCATTATGCGAATTAATGGACAACGTTATGTGGTTGCTACTGTACAATCCGGGCAGACTGGCTGGGAATACGTAACAACAACTCCTTATATGGCCGTAATGAGCAAGGCAATACAAGCTCAAAAACAATCGTTGATCGTTATAAGTCTTGTATTGGTGCTGGGGTTGTTCATTATCTATATCTCCATGCGATACAACTACGCGCCAATTGTAAAACTGTTTGCTTTTGCACGCGGCCGATTAGGAACGGTGCTCACATCGATACAGCAGATTACGGATGGCATCGAGGTTATATCGGAGGATCGGGAAAAGCTTAGCCAGAAACTGGAGAGCAGCCGGACAGCCATTCAACAGCATTTGCTTTTGAGTCTGCTGCAAGGCCGAGGAGGAACATCGGAGAGCCTTATCGAGCAGGGGCGAGAGGTTGGCCTGATGCTGGAAGGCCCTGTTTATTATGTGATGCTAATCCATGTGCATCGGTTGAATAACATGCCTATCGCCAAGAGACAAGCTGCAGTGGAATCGATAGAGCAAATCATGAATGCGTTCTTGACCGCATATAAGGCGGACTTAAGCGACAAGGACGGGTTCGTCTATATCGGCGTGACAGACAGCTCTCGTGCTGAAATCGAGGATCGCCTCATGCAATTGATTGCACCGATTGCGAAGGTAGCGGATGGCGAAGTTGCTCTTGCGATGGGCAATTTGTACGAGGATATGAACGATATCGGCAAATCTTATATCGAGGCGACAACTGCGATCAACTACCGTTTGATCAAAGGCCTTAATCAATTGATCCCATTTCATGCGTTAGGACTGGAGCAATCAGGGGCGCATTGGTACCCCAAGTATGCGATCGAGCAGCTGGAAGCATATGTGCTTCGCGGCGATTTGACAGGCATCAAGCGAATTGTAACCGATGTGCTGAATCAAATGAACGAGCAGCATGTGAATCTCTATATCGCCAGATGTATTTGCTACGACATGATTAATACCGTGATCAAGGCGCTGTTTCTAAAGGATGGCAGACTCATTGTGCCGGACAGTCCTGATGTGCTGCAACTGACCAAATTTGAAACGATGCAGGAGTTTGCTCAATTAATGGAAGAGCTTTGCAGTTATGCTGCGCGCCAAGCGGATGATAGCGAGCAAAAAGCCGATCAACAGGTGACAAGCTGGATGGCATATATTCAGACACATTTTCAAAGTGCAGAATTTTCTGTTCCCTCTATGGCAGCACATTTCGAACTCTCTGTATCACACATACAGCGTATATTCAAGGAACGCACCGGATGCACCATTACGGAGCAGCTGAATGAGGTTCGCATACAACAGGCCAAGAAACTGTTGGTAGAGAGCGATATGCCAATTAAAGATATCGTATGCGAAGTCGGTTATTATGACGTTTCCAGCTTCATACGCAAGTTCAAGCAAAGTACCTTTTTGACACCGGGAGAATATCGCAAACATCATGCCGGTCGGGAGTGACTGCAATGCGGATGGTGTTCGGCAATTAATTCGCATATCGAAGCAGATTTCGCCCATTGTCCTGATCAAACAATCCCTATAGATTTAGTGGTAATTCGAACGAGAGGGGTGGAAGGATGATGGACGAATATCCGCGACAAGAATGAACGAATTATTGCACAGGTTGCGAAGGAACTATCAGTTGTATCTGCTTTTTCTGCCAGTACTTATTTATTTTGTTATCTTTCATTACTGGCCTATGTATGGATTGCAAATAGCTTTCAAAGAGTACAGCGCTATACGTGGCATTGGGGGCAGTCCATGGACAGGCTGGACGCATTTTGAACGGTTTTACCAGTCTTCACAGTTCTGGATCATTATTAAGAACACTGTGCTTATCAATGTGTATGAGCTGCTGGTCGCCTTCCCGATTCCGATTCTGTTCGCGTTGCTGCTGAATCAGATCGGCAATGAAAGATTTAAGAAAACCGTGCAGACGATCACGTATGCGCCACATTTTATTTCCATCGTAGTCGTAGTAGGTATGCTGCATATTTTCCTGTCGCCTCGCACCGGGATGCTCAATCATCTGCTTGTCTTGTTTGGGGCTGAGCCTGTGTTTTTTATGGGAAGTGAGGGCTGGTTTAAATCCATTTTTGTATTCTCAGGTGTTTGGCAAAATATGGGTTGGTCTTCGATTGTTTATGTGGCGGCATTGTCCGGCGTAAATCCTGACATGCACGAGGCGGCTGTCATGGATGGGGCAAGCAAGCTGCAACGGATTATGCGAATTGATCTACCGTCCATTCAGCCGATCATTGTTATCTTGCTCATTATGAATATCGGCAGCTTCATGTCGGTCGGTTTCGAGAAAATTTACTTGATGCAAAATGCGCTCAATCTTGACGCCTCTGAGGTGATACAAACCTATGTCTACAAGACGGGCTTGCTTGGCGCGCAGTTTAGTTACTCGACGGCAATCGGACTGGTCAATGCGGTCATTAACTTTATGCTGCTAGCCGCAGTCAATCAGGTAGCCAAAAAGTACAAACAAACAAGTTTATGGTAAAGGTGAACTTATGAACGCCAAGCAACGGGTCGGTTCGGATAAGATTTTCGACGTTCTCAATCTATTTATTATGCTGCTTATTTTACTGAGTGTTGCCTATCCGCTTTACTTTATTGTCATCGCCTCTGTCAGTAATCCAGATCAGGTCTCGAGCGGCAACGTCTTGCTGTTACCACGCCATGTGACGTTTGAGGGATACATCCGACTATTCGCGGATGCGGGATTATGGCTTGGATATCTGAATTCGATCCAATATGCGGTAATCGGCACACTGCTTAGCACTTCGTTAACGCTTTGCGGAGGTTATGTATTATCGCGGCATGACCTGGATGGCAGGAGCATTCTGAGTTTGTTTGTGGTATTGACGATGTTTTTCAGCGGAGGCATTATTCCGACCTATCTCGTTGTCAAGGATTTGGGAATGACCAATACGATGTGGGCGCTTATCATTCCCAATGCAGTGTCGGCCTTCCATCTCATCATTGCACGGACTTTCTTTGAGACCAATATTCCCAAGGAATTATTGGAAGCGTCCCAGGTAGAGGGGAGTTCTGATTTTCGTTTTTTTACACGTATCGTCCTGCCGCTTTCGCGACCAATTATTGCGGTATTGGCTTTGTTCAGCATCGCCTCGCTATGGAACTCCTATTTCCCTGCTCTAATCTATCTGCGCGATCGATCTCTATATCCGTTGCAGCTAATCTTGCGGGAAATGTTGATTATGAACGAAGTGCAGCAAGGGGCAGCTATAGACGCTGACGATCTGGCGGATATGCAACGTCTGGCGGGTTTAATGAAGAACGCGGTCATTATCGTTTCTAGCTTGCCGATGCTGATGATCTACCCCTTTGTTCAGAAGCATTTTGTTAAAGGTATGATGATCGGTTCGATTAAAAATTGATGAGGAAGAAAGGTTGTTAAAGCATGAATAAGAGAAGCTATAAAGGCAAAATCACGATATTAATGGCGATAAGCTTACTATTGTCGGCTTGCAGCAATGCGAATAACGCTGGAAACGAAGAAGGATCCGGTCATGCTAATGCGAATTCAGTCGGGAGTTCGGCAGTGCAGGAGGAGAGAGACAGTAATATCAATAAAGAAGGGCTGCCTATCGTGAAGGAGAAGGTTTCGTTGCAATTCGTTACCACAATGTCTCCTTTGCAGAAAAAGCCATATGCCGATCTTCAGGTGGTGAAGGATTTTGAGGCGAAAACAAACGTACATATCGATTGGGACGCGGTACCATCCGAATCCTATAAGGAAAAGAAAAACCTGATTTTTGCCGGCGGATCTTTGCCCGATGCTTTTTATGGAATTAATGCGCTGGACGATGCCGATGTGACGTTGTATGGCGATCAAGGGTATCTGATTCCGCTTGAGGATCTGATCGAAGCGTACGCCCCGAATATTAAGCGACTGTTTGAGCTGCGTCCGGAATACAAAGAAGGGGTGACTTCTTCGGACGGCCATATTTATTCGATTCCTACCATCCATGAGCAGGATCAGCTAACGCAGGAGGATGCGCTGTTTATTAATAAAAAATGGTTAGACACACTTGGTCTGCCTCTGCCTGCTACGGTGGAACAATTCGAACAGGTGCTGCAAGCGTTTAAGCAGAAGGATCCCAATGGAAACAACATCGCTGATGAAATTCCGTTCAGCTTTATTTATGGCGGGGCGCGTCAGGACGGTATCTACTCTATGTTCGGCTCCTTCGGTAGATTGGACAACCCTGATCACCTGGTTATCGAGAACGGCCAATTGGTATTTACTGCCGATAAGCCGGCGTATCGGGAAGCAGTGGAATATTTCAACCGTCTGTACCAGGAGGGGCTGATCGATCCAGAGAGCTTCACGCAGGATACGCAGGTTATAACCGCCAAAGGCAAAAACGAAGGTGTCCCTATTCTCGGAGCATTTGTTGGCTGGAATGCAGCCAATGTACTGGGACCCGAGAGAGCCGCTGATTACGTGGCGCTCGCACCGCTGAAGGATTCGAACGGTAATCAGCTTTGGAATAAGTATCATGGTTCCAGCTTTACAAGGTCGGGTTTCTCCATCACGTCGGCCAGCAAGTATCCGGAAGTCGCCATTCGCTGGATCGATGCGCAATATGAAGAAGAAGAGAGTCTGCAGTGGAGCTCGGGACCTATCGGGGTGAATCTGATTAAGAACGGCGATAGATATGATTACGCGCCGATTCCTGAAGGGAAATCGTATGGGGAATTCCGTCATACTGAGGCCCCGGGCAATCAATCCGCGCGGGCAATTCTGCGAGAGACGTTTGCAAAAATCAATGAAAGCGAAACAAACTTAGCCAAAATCGCATTGTGGAATTTCTACAAACCGTATCAGCCGAAAGAGATTTATCCGTTAGTGGTGTTTGACGCGGCAGATTTAGAACGTCTGAATATTTTAAAGACGGATTTGTACAGCTACATCGACAAGAAGCAGGCTCAGTTTATCGTCAAGGGCTTTACGCAGGAGGATTGGGACAGCTATGTCAAGGAATTAGAGAAAATGAACCTCAATGAATTGCTGGACATCTATTCTCGCTATTATGACAAAAGCAAGCGGTAGCGATGGGTCATGCAGCTTGGCGAGTGCTTGATACGGTTTGTTGTATTTTTTATCCACAAGGGGTTGAGTGATAGGATGCGACATGCAATTGTCCGCAGATCGAAGTCGTGCAGTTGGCAGCGAGCATGAAGTTGATCATTCATGTGAATGGCTCCATGGGCCGGAGCTATCATGCGAAGTTTAAGCTTGTAAGCGAAGAATGATATTAGGAGAGAGAACATGAAGCCTAACTTGTTGTTTGTATTCGCCGATCAGTGGCGACGGCAGGCAGCGGGATATCGGAATGAGGACCCGGTGCTGACGCCAGAAATCGACTTGTTCGCGGAGTCAAGCCTGACGCTCGATAATGCGCTCAGCTGCTTTCCGCTATGCTCGCCGAATCGTTCCTCTATGCTGACTGGACGCTATCCGCTTACGACTGGCGTTACAACGAATTGCAAACTGGGATTGCCGGTTGCGATTAAGCCAGGTGAGACCAGCATTGGTAACACGCTGAAGGAAGCGGGATATGCCACCGGTTATATCGGCAAGTGGCACCTCGATCTACCGGAGCAGAACAAAGTTCCGGAGCCAGAGTCTGGCGCTAGGCATTGGGATGCCTATACGCCTCCAGGTCTCCAGAGGCTTGGCTTCGACTTCTGGTACTCCTACGGTGCTTACGACGTTCATCACGCTCCTCATTATTGGAGCGATTCACCGAATATGATTCAGGTGAACGAATGGTCGCTGAAGCACGAGACGGACATGGCGACCCGCTTTATTCGGGAGCGTGACAAAAGCAGCCCGTTCGCCCTGTACGTCTCCTGGAACCCGCCTCACCAGCCGTTCGAGCAGGTGCCCGAGCGCTACCGTACCCTGTACACGGACCTTGAGCTCGAACTGAACCCGAATGTCGTCGGAGAAGGGGAGGTGCAGGCGAAGCGGTATCTTCACGATTATTACGCGGCTGTGACGGGAATGAGCGAGCAATTCGGCCGTCTTCTCACCGTTCTTGAAGAAGAAGGCATCGTAGAGAATACGATCGTCGTGCTGACGTCCGATCATGGAGAGACGATGGGGGCGCACGGTTGGTTGGAGCACAAAAACATATGGTACGAGGAAGCGATCGGTGTGCCTTTCCTGATCCGCTGGCCCGGTCAAGTCAAGATTGGCCGAGAGGATGTGCTCTTGAACAGCGTGGACCAAGCGCCAACTTTACTTGGGTTAATGGGTATTCCCAAACCGGCGTGTATGGAAGGGAAAGATCTATCCGATCATCTAAAGACCGAGTTCAAAGACGAACGAATAGAGAAGCCGGCATCGGCTTTCATCTGTCACTATCCCGGTGGCCTGCGAGAGCATGAGGAGGCCCGCCGATATGGGTTGGACGTGAACGCTTTCGGTTGGCGAGGGATTCGTACAATAAGATATACCTATGTTGTCATAAGAGAGTTCGCTGTAACGAATGCTTCCGTTACCCGTTTACTGTACGATAACGTCGCCGATCCTTATCAGCTTCATCCTACAATTATCGTAAGTCCACGAAACGATTCGATTCAGGAAGGGCTGGAGAGAGAGTTAAGAAGTTGGTTGAATCAGATTGGAGATTCATTCGCGGAAGCTGTTATGTCGGAATAACCTCCTTGAGTAAGCTATTGTTTTAAATGGCAGCTTATTATGGAACGCGAAGTGAAAGCTCTCTTAGACGCACTTTCTTACATGAGAAAGCTGCGTCTATTTTTTTGAATAGGTCTGTGCAATTTATTTTAAATATTGAATAAAAAGAGAGGGACAACGATGCAAGAGCAAAAGCTTTCGTGCTGCAGTATCGGAAGGGAACAGAGGCTGCTAACGACGTTTGGTGCCGAGCCGCTTCGAGTTGGTTTGAAGAGCAAGGATGGCATGGTGTATTTGGAAGGCGGCGTCTTCTTAATGGGGACCGATGATAAAGAAGGGTTCCCAGCAGATGGGGAAGGAACCGTAAGGGAGGTTGAGCTCGCGCCTTTCTACATCGACATTGAAACGGTCACAAACAAAAAGTTTGCTGAATTTGTCGAGGATACTGGCTATGTGACGGAAGCAGAGCGATTTGGCTGGTCTTTTGTGTTCCACTTGCTCGCAACAGACGAGGTGAAGAAAAACAATAGCCGTAATGTTCCTGGAACCCCGTGGTGGTTGGCCGTCAACGGCGCGGATTGGCGAAGGCCGGAAGGTGGAAAGTCCACCGTCGAGGACCGAATGGATCACCCCGTCATTCATATCTCCTGGAACGATGCTGTTGCTTATTGTCGATGGGCCGGTAAACGGCTGCCGACCGAAGCGGAATGGGAATATGCTGCGCGTGGCGGCCTGGTTCAAAAAAGATATCCTTGGGGAGATCGGTTGAAACCGGACGGACAGCATAGATGCAACATTTGGCAGGGAGAGTTCCCGTATAAAAATACTGCTGCTGATGGTTACGTTGGCACAGCACCGGCAAGATCATATCTCCCAAACGATTATGGCTTATACAATATGGTCGGCAACGTGTGGGAATGGTGCTCCGATTGGTTCTCCCCTTCTGCTGCCAAACATTCGGAGTTCCGTAACCCAAAAGGACCTGCAACGGGAACGAGCAGGGTCATGCGCGGAGGCTCCTATTTATGCCATAAATCGTATTGCAACCGATATCGGGTAGCAGCGCGAAGCTCCAATACACCGGACAGTTCGACTGGCAATATGGGCTTCCGGTGCGTGACATCCATCCATAACTTCAATTAATATCTGACATCACAAATATTAATTTTATCTATATGATCTCCTTGGATATAATTAGCTTAAGTTAAGCGCTAACGAGCAGACTATCGCCTTCGATGTCTATCATATTTTCACTGACGGGAGAGTTGGTCCATGGGGAATCGAACTGATCTTGTGAACATGAATATAACCGAGTTAAACAATCATTACGTCTCACTTAAAGATAGGTATGAAGACTATAAGAAGCAGAATATGAAATTGGATATGTCCAGAGGAAAACCGTGTTCTGAGCAGCTTGCATTATCTACAAGCATGCTTGATATCGTCACATCCAGTGACAGTTTCAAAGCGTCGGACGGATCGGATTGTCTGAATTATGGCGGTGTTGATGGGATTCCCGAAGCGAAAGCGCTTTTTGCGCAAATACTTGGGGTAAGTTCAAATGAGGTTATTATCGGTGGCAGCTCAAGTCTTACGATGATGCACGATACGCTAAGCCGAGCGATGCTTCACGGTGTTTACGGCAGCGAACAGCCTTGGGGCAAACATTCAACGGTTAAATTCATATGCCCTAGCCCAGGCTACGACAGACATTTTGCGATATGTGAACTGTTAAATATTGAAATGATCGTAGTAGATATGCTTCATGATGGCCCGGATATGGATGCGGTTGAAGCACTTGTCAGTCAGGATGATACGATTAAAGGGATATGGTGTGTTCCAAAGTATAGTAATCCGGATGGGATCACTTATTCAGATGAGGTTGTTGACCGACTTGCCAATATGACAACGAAGGCCGGAGATTTTAGAATCATCTGGGATGATGCTTATACGGTACATCATTTGTCTGAAGAACCTGATCGATTGAAAAATGTACGAAGTGCGTGCGAAGAAGCGGGAAATCCTGACCGTGTGTTTATCTTTTGTTCTACGTCCAAGATTACTTTCCCTGGGGCTGGCATTGCTGCAATGGCAGCAAGCGTTGAGAACATCCAATATATGAGGAAACAGATTGCTGTCCAGACCATTGGTCCCGATAAGATCAACCAGTTAAGGCATGTCCGATTTTTGAAGGATATGGATCATGTAAGAAGTCATATGACTAAACATGCTGCTATTATTAAACCCAAATTCGAGTTGGTCCTGAATAAACTAGAATCAGAACTAGGCGGAATGAATGTCGCAACCTGGAACAAACCAAACGGAGGATATTTCATTAGTTTGAATACATTGGACGGCTGTGCCGCGAGTGTTGTTACAATGGCAACCGACGCCGGTGTTACATTGACTGCGGCAGGAGCGACTTACCCTTATGGCATAGACCCGCGCGACCGTAATATACGCATAGCCCCTACATTCCCATCTCTGAAAGAACTAGAGCAATCAATTGATGTATTATGCATTTGTATCCAACTGGCAAGCATCGAGAAAATTGGTTTATGACGGAATGACAAAAAAGTCGTTGTTTTGTTGCTTGAGGCAACAAACAACGACTTTTTAGTGTTCTCCCTGACCGCATGTTGTAAGCACATCGCATCGAAAACTATTTAACGTAGCGGGTGAAATCCTTCGTCCGGCGTACAAGCTTGCAGTGCCTCATATAACGACGCGTGCTTTTTTTCTGTGTATGACCGCTCCAGTCTTTGCTGCGGACGCAGACATAGTGCCGTTTGGAGACGGAATAGACGCGGATGCCTCGGCGAATACATTTCGAGAGCCATCTAGCATCTGAGCCTGCCTTCCGATTCGTCGGAAATTTGACCCGACGCCATACCGATTTGCGGAATACAAGCGTACCGCCTTTAACGTTGCGCTTGTATTTCCATTCGCCGCCGCGGCGGAACACCATCAGCGCCTGCTTCGCTTTGAAGTAGAGGTAAGCAGTGTTTTTGCCAACGATGGGCGCTTTGCCTCTTTTGATCGCACGAGCGGCTTCCCTCAGAAACTTAGGGCCGTAATAATCATCGTCGTCAAACTTAGCGATGAGGCCGTTCCTTGCTAATTTGATAGCGTAGTTTAGACATTTACCGAGTTTAAATTTTTGGGGGAGCTGGATTACGCGGACTTCGTTCTCCGGATATTGATTTGCCCGCTGCTGGTAGGCCTCGATGTCCATTTCGTCGCTGTTCAGAACGATGATCATTTGTTTATTCTTCCAGAGCTGCCGGTCATAATTCTCGAAGACGTTATCCATACAGGAGGATCTCATCGTGCAAGCGATCACGGTGATCATCTTAGTTGTCATCTCCATTTGGCTTAGGTTGAAGCTTAGCATAGCATCGGTCTATCTAATCGCCCGAGTGGAACTCGAACGTCGTGGAGACAATTCTCAAGCATCCCGCAGATCCTAAGGTCAGTATCTTACTTAGGTATTTTTTGTAGAATATGAATGGACTCCTGTACAGGGCACGGCGCATTTATCAACTTTAGCGGCATAACCTCGGAATGGATACGCACTTCCTATCGATAGCTGCCTAGCAACAATAGGGGTTCGTTGAATAGTTTGAAGTACAACTTATACTTTTCGAAAGGGAGCATGGAATGAAGCTGCTTATCATTGCCCCGGAGCAAATTCCTGTACCGCCTCCATTTGGTGGATCCGTTGAGAATTGCATCTATCAAATTGCCAGGCAAGTGTCGAACGAGCATCAGATTACGATCGTCAGTCTGTTACGCAATAAGATGCCTCGCAAATCGGTCATGAACAATACGACCATTCTCCGCGTTTCCGGAGGCTCGAAGCAGGTTTATTTGAAAAATGTGCTGCGTTTGGTAAAGGGGAAGTCGTTCGATATGATCCAAATTGATAACCGCCCCCGATTTGCCGCAGCCGTTCGAAAAGCATTTCCGAATACGCCGATCTCCATCTTCATGCATTCGATGACCTTCGTATCCAGCCCGATGACGACAAGGAAGCTAGCGAACGAGGACTTGAGGAATGTCGATTTAATAATCGGTAACAGCAAGTCGCTTCAATTGTCCTTGAAAAATCGGTTTCCTGCTCACAAAGAAAAAATAAAGTTCGTCCATCTTGGCGTGGATACGGACAGTTTTCGGCCCAGAATGAATTCGGCTTCAAAATCGTTCCACGTTCTTTTTGCAGGCCGGCTTATACCAAGAAAAGGAGTGCCTACACTGCTACAAGCTGTTCGAATAGCTCGTAAATCCGTTCCGTCCATTCGGTTGTCGGTAGCGGGTGGAACAAGGAGCCCAGCTTATAAAGCTTATTTGAAACGGATGGCACGGAATCTGGGTGTGCCCGTACAGTTCAAGGGAAATTTATCTCGCAAGCGAATGCCGGCGTTCTATCGAACAGGTGATTGTTTCGTATGTCCTTCACAAAAGCATGAAGCATTCGGCTTGGTAAACGTAGAAGCGATGGCTAGCGGACTGCCCGTTATTGCTTCAAGGATCGGCGGCATCCCTGAAATCGTCCAACATGGAAGAAATGGCCTACTCGTTGAGGAATTCCGCGAGCCTTCTGCTTTTGCCTACAACATTGCCAAGCTCGCGAAGGATTCGGAGCTGAAAGCCCTCTTATCCAAGCGTGCCAGAGAAGACGTCTTGCATCGATTCAGTTGGAGTATAACTGCAACGAAATTAATGGGAATCTATAAGGCTGCTAGAGCCTAGCAGAGCATGATGCAAGCAAGCATGCACGTCAAAGAACTTTATTTCTCCTCCAAGAAGACCGAGGGAAAATAAAGTTCTTTTGTTGTACACCTTATAAATGGTTATTAATCATTGCCGATGCCTTGATAATAAAATCCGATTCCGCGCATCCACCGAGCATCCATCATATTGCGCCCATCAAAGAAATTAAGCTGGTTGAGAAGCCCCTTCAGGTTTTCCCAATCCAGTTGTCCAAACGCTGCCCATTCCGTGCACAGGATGACCGCATCCGCGTTCTGTATTGCTTCTTCTACCGAGGCACAAACCGTCACCGCCTCATAGGAAGAAGAGTGTGCCGGCAATGTCGCGACAGGATCAAACAACCTTACGTTGGCCTGTTCGAGCAGCAGCTGATGGATCATCCGAAGAGCCGGCGCTTCCCGAATATCGTCCGTATTCGGCTTGAACGCAAGTCCAAGCATCGCAATGTTCTTATTCGCAAAGTCTCCCAAGCGCGACCGGGCCTTGTCGAGCAAGTAAGTAGGCTGAATGCGGTTCACTTCCATGACCTGTTCCAAGATATGAAGCTGCACTGCTTGTGCTCTTGCGGTCATGACCAGCTCCGAGACGTCTTTCGGAAAACAGGAGCCTCCGTACCCAAGACCGGCTTGAAGGAAGCTTGGCCCGATCCGAGGATCGAGTCCCATTCCATCGGCCACCTCATTGACGTTCACTTTGAATTCGTCGCACAGTTTTGCAAGCTCATTCATATACGATATTTTCGTGGCGAGAAAGGCGTTGGACGCGTACTTGATTAACTCCGCAGTTCTTGGGGTCGTTATAATTCTAGGGCACTGAAACGACTGGTAAAGCGTCAGCAGCTGCTCCGATGCCTTAGCGCTATCGGTGCCGATTACGATACGGTCCGGCTGTAAGGCGTCCTCCACAGCCTTGCCTTCCCGGAGAAATTCAGGATTCGAAGCCACATCGAATGGATGAGGCTGCCGCTGCGCTGCTTCAATCCATGCTTTGACCTGCTCTTGCGTGCCGACGGGGACGGTGCTTTTGGTGACGACGAGCTTATAGCCGTTCATCAAGTAGCCAATGTCCTCGGCCACTTGTTGAATATAGCGAAGATCCGCGCTTCCGTCCGGGCGCGAAGGCGTTCCAACGCAAATAAAAATGACATCGTGCCCTGCGATGGCAGTTTCTTTATCCGTTGTAAAGAGCAAACGCCCGCTGTGAACATGTTTGGCTATCAAGTCTTCGAGGCCGGGCTCGTGAAAATGGAGGCGTCCCTGCCTCAGCCGCTCGATTTTATCCGCGTCAACATCTAGTCCGGTGACTTGCCAGCCAGATTCGGCGAATACCATAGCGGTCGTGGCCCCAACGTAACCCGTACCAATGATTAAAATGTTCAAGGTTCATTTACTCCTTCGTCGGTTTGTACACTGGTGATAATCGAATGATCGCCGATAATGACATTTTTCAATAGGAAGGGCAAGTCTTTGGAATATACTCCGTTTAATATAATGCTGTTCTCAATCTGGCAATTTTCCAGTTTGGAGCCTTCGCCAATCGACACATAAGGGCCGATCTGGCAATCCTTCAATACGCAGTCCTTATCGATCGATACCGGCTCCACGATCGTACAGTTCTCCAGCCTGACGGAGCTATGCATCCGATTCATGGACACGTCCGAGCTGAGCAATTTTTGATTAGCCTTCAGCCACCTGTCCATTGTACCGACGTCAATGTTCAACTGATCGGTAACGTGATACGATACGATTTTCTGTTGATCGATCAACCGTTGAATCGCATCCGTGATTTCATATTCTCCCCGTTTGGAAGGCCGGATTTCGTCAATCGCGTTGAATATGTCCTTTGTGAACGCGTAAGCGCCAAGTACCGCCAATTGGGACTTGGGATTCACGGGTTTCTCTTCGATGCCGACGATGCGCTCGTCCTGAATTTCCGCGATGCCGTAATCCTGCGCAACCTCGACTTCGGCAAGTAACAGGGATGCTTGTGCCTCGTTAAGCTCGACATCATTTTTCAATCTGGATAACGAGGCGGAAATCAAATTATCGCCTAGAAGGAGCAGAAACGGTTCGTCCGAAATGTAGGCCTGCGCTTGCTTGACCGCGTGCGCAATTCCTTTCGACTCATGTTGATAGATGTACGAGATCGATATGCCCAGTGCTTGTCCTTCACCAAATTTCTCGCGGATACTCGTTTCTTGGGATGGATGAATGACAATGCCGACTTCATCTATGCCAAGCTCCATTAATTTCACGATCGATAACTGCAGCAGGGGCGTATTTGCAACAGGTACGAGTGTTTTCGGCCGATTGTAGGTAAACGGATATAACCGGCTACCTTTCCCCGCACAGAGAATCAATCCTTTCAACAGCCTCTCTCCCCTCTTCATCTACTACTAGTATTCTATGAAGATAGCTTTCACTTGGTATAGGCCTTAAGCTAAGCGTGTCAATAATACCGTCGAATATAGATAAATGTGCCGTGACCTGCATAGATGTCCGCTCATATCCTACAAAGAATGCCTATGAAGGATAAGGGCCTAAGGAGCTGAGGGACATTTGAGAATTGCTCAAATTTCGACGAATACGATTCCTGTCCCGCCGAAGGATTACGGGGGCACGCAGCGAGACGTTCATTACTTGACAGAAGAACTGGTCAAACGGGGACATGAGGTATTTCTATTCGCCAAGAAGGGCTCGACCTCGAAAGCGACCCAAACGTTTGAATATGAATCCAACGATCCGAAAGAACAGCTTGATTTCATTATTAAAAACCTCCCGCCGGATATTGATATTATTCATGATCACTACGGTATCGTCGCGAAGGCGAATCCGCCGATTCCGACCATTTGCCAATCCCATTCCAAAGGGATTAAGAGCCGCGTTCAGATTCCGGTATATGTCAGCAAATTCATCCTGCGCAAATACGGGAAGAGCAGAGGCTACGCCGTATACAACGGGATCCGTATGGATGATTACACGTTCAGGACCGACAAGCAGAACTACATGCTCTTCCTGGGAAGATTGATCAAGGAGAAGGGTGTTCACCTAGCCATCAAGGTTGCTAAGAAAACGGGCAAGCGGCTCATTATTGCGGGGACACTGAACGACAAGAAGTATTACAACGCCAAAATCAAACCGCATCTGGGCAAAAAAATCCGCTATGTCGGCACTGTCGGCGGTGAACGTAAACGCGAACTGCTCGCTAACGCAAGCTGCGTTCTGTTCACCTCGACTTGGAATGAACCTTTTGGTCTTGTCCTCGTCGAATCGATGGCAAGCGGCACGCCCGTGCTCGGCTTCCGGAAAGGCGGTGTCGCCGAAGTGCTTCGGGGCATGCCGCAGCTGCTGTGCCGTACGACCTCCGGCATGGCGGCGAAGGTCAAGAACCGCAAGCGGCTGCCTACAGCGCGAAAGCTCCGGCGTTATGCCAGAACCCGTTATTCCGACATCATCATGACGGACTCTTTTCTGAAGCTGTATCGAAAGGTACTCGACAACAACCTGTACAAAATCAAAAAAAATACACTATGGAACCGACGCAAAGCCAAGCTTCAACCTAAGCCAAATGGAGAGGACAACTAAGATGATCACCGTGATCGCTTGTACGATGAGATCCTCCTGCATGGATAACATATTCGAGAATTACGACAGGCAGCTCTGGAAGAATAAACAAATGATCATCGTCCTGAACAACGACAAAATGGACATCGAGGCTTATCAAGAGCGGGCAAGTCAATATCCTGAGAACGAAGTCCGTGTATTCCAGCTTCCTCAGAAATACAAACTCGGTAAATGTCTGAACTACGCCATCCAAGCAGCAGAGGACGGCCTTATCGCCAAGTTTGACGATGACGATTATTACGGCCCTAAGTTTCTGAGGGAAGCCGCCCGCGCAATCAAAAGAGGCAAAGCGCCCATCGTCGGTAAAAATGCCGCTTTCCTTTACTTCAAAGGGAAGCATGCGCTGATGGTGTTCCGCCGCGGTGGCGAATGGAAATACACGCGCAGCATCAAAGGAGGCACGCTGGTATTCCGGAAATCGGTCTGGAAACGTGTCCCTTTTCCCGAGTTCAAAAAGGTTGGTACCGATTCCGGCTGGCTAGGGCGCTGCTTCCGCAGAGGTATCCGCATCTATTCCTTGTCCAAGCGGCACTATGTCTGCATTCGACGAGCAAACAACAACAGTCATACACAGAAGAAATCGACGCGCCGCTACATGTCGCAATGCAGGCTTGTTCGCAGAACGAAGTATTTCAGCCGTTATGTAAACTAGTCGTGACCTTTGATCTAGGAGGCACAAATAATGTCTGCGAATACGGATGCAGGCGTAACGATTATTACCTCGACGATTCGAAAAAATCTTATGCGCAATTTGTTCGACAATTACGACCGTCAGGAATGGCCCGTCAAAGAGCTTATTGTGATCATCAATAACAACGGCATTGCCATGCGTCCGTATAAGGAGCTTGCACGGCAATATGACAACGTGCGTGTCTTTCGCGTGAATGGGCGTAACAATCTTGGCGCATGTCTGAATTACGCGGTTGCCCGCGCCCGTTACGACTATATTGCCAAATTCGATGACGATGACTACTATTCGCCCCAATATCTGAATGAATCGATGCTCCTATTTAATAAGAAGAAAGCTGATGTCGTCGGCAAAAGATCCTGTTATTTCTTCTTCCCTCATCGTTCCTTGCTGCTGCTTCGCAAAACAACCGTAAAGCCATACAATCGGTGCAGAAAAATTGCTGGCTCTACCATTATGTTTCGGAAGAGAGTATTCAAAAGCGTTGCCTTCTCGACTAAGGTGGTTGCTGGGTCCGATGTGCGTTTTGTTCTAGGATGCCTGAAGCGAGGCTTCAAAGTATACACGGCCTCATCTTATAATTTCGCCGCATATCGCCGCTCGAATCGACGATCGCATACTTGGCAGGTACCCGAGCGGCGGTTGCTCGCTTCTAAAGGAGCCACCATTATTCGAACGAAAAATTTCAAGCCGTACGTAGATCGGACGCTCGACCGTCTGCCCTTACCGGACGGCATGAAGACGAATGACATGAATGATTCGAGCCAAGGGTAGGGGGAACTCTAATCTAAGGATAGGGTTAGAGTTAAATCAACTTTATGGTAATGCTTAAGCCAAACGGTAGAAATTCCGTTTGGTTTTTTTATTGTTGGATATTGTATGATGGATAATAGAATGACCGCCTTAATAAGGAGATCTTATAGAACATCGGAGGATTACATTTTGTCCTGGAGCAAATTGAAGCAGCAGCTGGAAAGTTTTCTTAGTCCTGCATTAGTTGGGCGGTTTGAATACCGTGCAACCAGCTACCGTTATTTACCTGACAAAGCGGGACTTTGTTATATTGCAGTGGATAAAAAAAATGTACTGAATATGAGTGATGCAACGACGTCAATCAGATGGTACGAGTCGGAGCTGGAGATCAAGAATGATTCATCGATCCAAATTCCTATCCGGAATGAAGAAGTTGAAGCGGTCAGAAAAGATACAAAGGGGCTAGTTCCTGAGGATCGTTTAGTTGTCATTGCAAGAGGTAGAAAAATAGGTGAATATGCGAAAGAACTTATGTCAGCGCAATCCGCATTAAGTAAATCAAACTTTGTAGTTGCAGCGAATAAGTTTCTCTCCCTTTCGATCGAGGAAAGCTTAGAGAGCAATGATATTTTATTAAATATCCTTGCATTGGTCGACCGACGGGTTGGAAAGAAGCGGATTCTGAACATGAGCGATAAGATTAAGTTGAAGCATCCCGCTGTTCAATATTTTTATGAGCTGCGGCTTGGTACGGTATGAACATAAATACATGTATATAAAACGAAACCCAGTGCCTTGAAGGTACTGGGTTTCGTTCATTCAAAGGCATTAAATCCCAACCGCCGTCCGTCCAATCGCGTCCAGGCGTTTCTTCGCTTCCTCGTATACATCGCTCGGAAGCGGGCCCAGCTCCGCGTAGCGGAGATTTTCCGCCAAGTGGACAGGGTTCTTCGTGCCGACGATCGTTGTCGTCATGGAAGGGTGGGACAAGGTGAAGCGCAGCAGGAACCCGGTTCGCTGCTCGCCATGCTCCAGAAGATCGTCCAGCTTCGCTTGCTCCCACGCGTTCCAGCGATCCTCCGAGCCGCGCCCGATGCCGGGCTCGCCTTGGCCGACGCCGCCGCGGACGATGATGCCGGCTCCGGTAGCCGCAGCCTTGGTTACCCAATCCTCGTGCTCGCGTTCCAGCGCGGAGTAGGGCAACTGGAACGTATCGAACGTTCCCCAGTCCACGAACGGAGGAAGGTTCGGAAGGTACGAGGAGACGCCGATGTAACGGACCTTGCCGGTTGCTTGGATTTCCTTCAGCACGTCGACCAGCGCGCCTTCTTCGGCTTGCTGCGGTGTTGGTCCGTGCAGCTGCCAGACGTCGACGTAGTCGGTTTTCAAACGCTGCAAGCTTGTATCGATATTATGAAGCAAATTATCGCGTGTCCAAATGTGGGACGTCTCGTCATGATCGCCGCGGTCGGTAACGCAGCAGCCGCATTTGGTCGCTAGGATGAACTCGTCCCGGCGATGGCTGATGAAGCGGCCTATCAATTCCTCGCTGCGCCCGTAATCGTAGGAGGTGTCGATCAGGTTGATGCCTGAATCGAGCACGGCATTCAAGATACGATCCGCGTCGGTATCCTCGAGCGGTCTACCGCTCCAAACGCGCGGGCCGCGAATTTCCATGGCGCCGTAACTCAGCTTGGTGACTTGCAATCCGGTACGGCCTAATGTCGCTTTGTCCATCGTTGCAGCTCCTTTTTCCACTTTATAGCATCCATGTCTTTTATATCATTGGAATGAAAGACTGGCAACTGTTACCGCCGATTCTGTATAGCCTCAATAGAGGTTTTCTCACAACCGGACATCGCTGGAAGGACCGCTGCTTTCGTTGCGGCGCGCTTCTTCGAGCTCGTGCTCCCATGTCAAATGCCGATAAGGCGCGGCTGCCGCGTCGGTATCGAACCATTCCATGAAATCCTGCCACATGGCCGTCGTCCAGGCTGCGTCGATCTGCGCCGTGGAGTATGTTTGGCTGTTCAGTCTGGCGAAGCCGAATACGTCGCGTACCTGCGATTTCTCCGCATGAGTTGCGGTCAATTCCGCCAAATGGGCGGGGATGAAGATGACGCCTGCCGGCGTGCCGAGCACAACATCGCCAGGGAGGCAGATGGCCCGGCCGATGCGGGCGGGAACGTTCATGCCGACCATTGTGACATCGCCGATAGCAGTAGGGTCGCTGCCGCGATAGTAAACATTAATATTGTCGATCTGCGCAATTTGCTGATTATCCCGAATGCCGCCCCAAATAACGGCGCCGCCGGTTTTGGTTCGAGTGGAAATAGCCGTGGACAGATTGCCGCCTACGTACGTGCCTTGATAGATTTTATCGAACATATCGATGACGACGACGTCCTCTTCCTCCAGCGAATCGATCACCCATTGATTGAAGAAGCCTCTACGATCCTCTTGCTCATGACCGTATTTCAGCAGCGTGTCATGCAAGTCCGGACGTTTAGGCACCATAACTGCCGTAACCGCGCGGCCAACCATCACTTTGTTCGGATGAATGATCTTGAAATCGCCCTCGAATTGATAGTGATAACCTCTCGACCAGAGCGGTCCCCACGCTTCCTCCAGCGTAATTCTGCCTAATCGCTGGAGCACGCTGGACGGCACTTTGGGACGACCATCCGGGAAACGCTCGCCTTGCCACAACGGGGACAGCTGGACTGTATCTTCCGCATGATTAAATTTCATATATGGACACCTCGCATTATATGATTGTAGATCCCGCTTGCCATTTAACTTATCGCTTAGCTCCAAAGCCGGTCATTGGAGTAATAGTCGTTCCATTCGTCAGTAGGTAGCCACAGGCCGGGAATTTGCGGGTGCAGATGCTGGGCGATAACCTCGTCGTTAAGCGCTTCGATGCCAAGGCCCGGCGCATCCGGCACGTGGATGAATCCATTCTGGACGAGCGGCTTCGACAGCTTGCTGACGATCAGATCGTCCCACCATTCCACATCGACGGAATGGTATTCGAGCGCCAAGAAGTTTTCCGTGGCAGCTGCGGCATGGACGGCCGCCATACAGGCGATCGGGCTCTCCGCCATATGGATGGCCATTGCGACGCCGTATTCCTGAGCCATGTCGCCGATTTTTTTCGTTTCCAGAATGCCGCCGGTCGTCAGCACGTCGGGATGGATGACGGATACGCCGCCGGATTCGAGCAGCGGCCTGAAGTTCTCCTTCAGATAGATGTCCTCTCCGGTGCAGATCGGAGTCGTCACGCTGCTTGCCAGCTGGGCATATTGCTTCGTGTACTGCCACGGAACCATATCTTCCATCCAAGCGAGATTGTATTTGTCGATGCGCCGGCCCAGCTTGATGCAATCCTGTAAGCCGATATGGCCAAAATGGTCTACGGCCAGAGGTACCTCATAGCCGATGACCGAACGAACGTCGGCGACGTATTGCTCCAGCATATCGAGGCCTTTCTCGGTAACATGAATGCCCGTAAACGGATGCGCGATGTTATAAATGTCGTAGTGGCGGTTGCGCGCATCCCGCAGCTCATGCTCCGTAAGGTTCGAATGCTTGCGGGAATACCAAGCTTTGGACAACGCTTTCATTTCATCGAGAAAACCAAGCGGGGCACTCAACGTTCCGGGCTCATGAATAATTTGATTGATGCCCAGATCCATCTTGAGAAACGTGAAGCCTTTTTCCATCCTTTTCTGAAGCGCTAAGCCCATTGCTTTCCCCGTATCTTTACCGTCGACGTCGGTGTCGCAATACATGCGGATTCGGTCACGGAACTTGCCGCCCAGCATTTGATAGATCGGCATGCCGTAGGCTTTGCCGGCAATATCCCATAGGGCGATCTCGATGCCGCTCACGCCGCCGCCTTGCCGAGCATGTCCGCCGAATTGCTTGATTCTGCGGAACAGCTTGTCGATATTGCACGGATTCTCGCCGAGCAGCCTGCTCTTGAGCTGAAGGGCGAACTGTTTGTCGGCGCCGTCGCGTACTTCGCCGAAACCAACGATGCCTTGGTTCGTGAACACCTTGATCAAGCTGCAGTGCATCGGAGCACCTGCAATATCGGCAAAACGAATATCGGTAATGCGAAGCTCCGAAGGCTTGGAGTTGGTGTTGACGTAGGCTAGCGTGCTTTCATAGTTTTCTACTTGAGTCACGGGCATTGCTCCTTTGCGGATTATGGGATGGAATGAGTTCTGGCTTGCGGTTATATCAACATGCCGGCACCATCCAGACGGATAGTGGCGCCTGTCATAAACGAGGTTTCGTCTGATGCGATGTAGCAGGCAAGTGCTGCAACATCTGCAGGCAGTCCGACGCGCCCAAGCGGAAATTTCTTGCGGTTAGGCTCCCGGTGCGACGCCTTGAACTTGCCGACGTCGATTGCGCCGGGCGCGATCGTATTGACCGTAATGCCATATCGCGCCAGCTCAAGAGCGCTTTCTCTGCCGAGCATTTTGATGCCGCCTTTCGACATGCAATAGACAGCGTCGAAGTCGGTCGGTCTTTTGCCATGGACAGAGGAAATATTAATAATACGGCCGAAATTCCGCTGCTTCATATAAGGGATCACCGCCTGCGTGCACTGCCAGTACCCCTTAAGATTGATGTTCATGACGCGGTCGTATTGTTCTTCCGTATATTCGAACCACTGGATGTTTAGCTGCAGCGCCGCATTGTTGACCAAAATGTCGATGCCGCCAAGCTCATCCGCGGCCGTCTCTACCATTCGTATGATCTGTCCCTGATCGGCAACGTCAGCTTGCACGATCATGCACTGGCCGCCAAGCTCCTCGATTCGCTGCTGCGTGTCTCGAGCCCCGGCATCGCTGGAATTGTAATGAATGGCAACCTTAACGCCACGACTTGCAAGCTCGATGGCAATACCTTTGCCGATGCCCGTTCCCGCACCGGTGACAAGTGCCGATTTTCCTATCAGGCTGTCGCTCATTGCGTTCGCGTCTCCCCCTCGGCGGGTTTGTTCATGCGATGATCCATATAATGCAGCAGAAAGCCGCCATCCAATCGAATGTCTGATCCGTTGAGATAGCCAGACTCCTCCCCGGCAAGGAAGAAGGCAAGGTTGGCCAAATCGTTGGCCGTTCCAAGCTTCGTGCTGGGAATCTTGTATCGGTAATCGTTATAAAGTCCCGAAATATCGCTTTGAAACGAAACATCCGAGCCCTCGATAGGGCCCATTTCAATTAGATTAACGCGAATGCCGGACCTGCCGAGGAACAATGCCGCCTCATGGGCGAGCATCTTCACCGCGCCTTGCGAGGCGCTGTATGCGAATGACGATCCGGTCGGCTTCTCGTTGTGAACGGAGCTGACGAAGATCACGCTGCCGCTGCCTCTAGCCGCCATCCGTCTGCCGAACGTCTGCGTACAGAAGAAGGCGGACTTGGCATTTCGCTGCATGATTTCGACAAAATCCGTTTCGTCGCAATGCTCTACGTCGGTGGGTTTTATGAGGCAGCAATTGTGAATCAAAACATCGACCGTGCCAAGCTGCTCCTCGGCCTGATCAAGCATAGTCGTTAAGTCGCGGCTGCTGCACAGATCGGCGTGGGTAATGAGTACCTTGGCGCCTGCGACTTTGCAGAACAGGATCACGTCTTCCCATTCGTTGTCGTCTTGCGTACTGTTCAGAATCAAATCCCAACCACCTTGGCCGAATCGTGCGATAAGGCCCTCGCCGGACCAGCTATCGGCATCCGCGATGAAGACTACTTTCCTGGGCAAACCGTGTACACCCCCTCATGAATGATGGATTCCTACGGTCCTGGTTTCTCGTTACATGACCATCTTACCGAGCGATTGAAGCGAAAAGCGATGCCGTAAAATTATGATTTTGTTTGTTTTTTTGCGATTGATGAGGCTGAATGTAAGCGGTTAAATTTTGTCTTGACATTCCTGATCGAAGAGTCTAGCATCGAATTATCGATTATCGATAATCCACAAAAACTTCCAAAACACAAGGTGGTGGGAGCTCGTGTCCATCGAAACAGCAAGTTCAGCTGTAAGTCCAATCTCGCTAAGTGAGCATGTCTATATCACCTTAAAGAGGCAGATTATGAAGGGTGAACTGCTGCCCGGACACCGTATGATCGTTCTGGATATCACCAAACAATTCAGCGTCAGCCAAGCGCCGGTAAGAGAAGCGTTGGAGAGGCTGAAGCAGGAAGGTCTCATCGTCGGCAAAATGAATAAAGGTTCAGCCGTTTCGGAGATTACCGCCCAGGAAATACGAGACATTTACGAGCTCCGGCAACTGGTCGAGGGCAGCGCGCTCCGCGCAACGATGAAGGTGCTGGAGGATAAGGATATTGCTTACCTCGAAGGCGTCATTGCCGGCATGCGGGAAGCGATCGATAAGGAGGACCCTTATCGTCTGGTCGAGCTGGATATGCTCTTTCACGGCTACTTCTATTTGCGGAGCGGCAACGCGCTGTTATATGACATTTGGAACAGCATCAAAACGAAAATTATGCGCTTTATCTCGATCACGAACCAAGATCACCCAGGCTACTCGATTCCTGACTCCCATTCCGAAATATTGGATCTTATCAAATCAGGTGACGTCGATCGTACGGAAGAGAACCTGATAAGGGGATTGGATTTCTATAAAAATTACACCGGAGAATAGCACGGGAGTCGTCATTCGTTATTCATCCTTTCTCAAGAGAGGAGTGCCGATTATGATGCAAGGGGTGGTTCGTGCCCGAACGCTGAACGATCTGCTCCCCGGCAGAAGCTTTGCCGCTGGAGATATGAAGAGGAGCCTAGAAGAGAGCGGGCTTCACGCTTATTACGTTTACCCGGCTCTTGCTCTGTTCAGCGTTAGTACCGCAGAGGTGGATTTATGGTCCCGCAGACATGCAATCGATGAACTGTATGCCGTTATCCGGCGTCATGCGCCCGGCAACACCGCTATTCTTCCAGATGACAAAGGGCATGTCGCCGTCATCTTCTCTTGGGATGACCGTGAATCCATCACGGCGCTGCACAACACTATTTGCAGCCAAGAACATAGCCTCAATCCTCCAATGATCTCGCTTGGCATTAGCAATCCTTATCCTCATTTATCTGATCTGCATCAGGGTTATGAACAAGCCGTCCTCGCGATGAAGCACCGATTTTACCTTGACCATTCACAGCCGATTTACTTTAGCAGCCTGATCGATTACGCAAGTGATGCCGAATATCCCTTATCTATGGAGGATGAACTCCTGCATCTCCTAACCAGCGACTCGATCTCGGAATACGCAGCAACCCGAATAGCAGTAGATCGCTTCTATGAGTCATTAACTCGGAACGGTCCGCTGCCGGTCACTAAAGTCGTCGACGTAACGCTTCAGCTTCTGGTCAGTCTGCAGCTGCGGGTCAAATCCGCACTTGGCCAGCCTCATCTATGCAGCACGCCTGATATTACATCGCTCATGTACCTGCGCACGTTAGAGGAATTGAAAGATGCGGTATGTCAGTCGCTTAAAGGGATAGGAGGGACATCTTACGCCTCCGACTGCCTCGACCACAACGTCATTAAGAAAGCCATTACGTTAATGGAAGAAGAGTATGATCGCGTATCGCTCCATTACGTCGCCGATAAAGTATTCATTACACCCGCCTACCTAAGCTCCTTATTCAAGTCCAAAATGGGCATCACGTTTATCGAGCATCTGACTCGCATACGCATTGCCAATGCCAAGAAGCTGCTCAAGCAAACCCGTCTGAAAAACTATGAGGTCGCCGAACGCGTCGGCTATAACGACTCCCGTTACTTCAGTCAAATATTCAAGAAGATGGTAGGCTTGTCGCCAAGCGGATTCCGTGACGCGAATTAATGAGAGATACACATACGCAATGGGGGTTATTTACGACGATAGAGGAGTGTGTTCCGTTATGAAGCTAGCCGAGTTTTTCACCTCTCATCCGAACCAGCTATGGCATCTTGCGAAGCAGATGGGCGTCGATTACGCCGTTGGTCCGCTGGCGAGAGAAGAGAACGGCATGAGGCCTTGGGACTATATGAATCTGCTCCATATGAAACAGCGCTATGAGAATCATGGGATCGAGCTGCTGGTCATCGAATCGGCGCCGCCGACGAATAAGATCAAGCTGGGCCTGCCGGGCCGCGACGAAGAAATCGAATGGATGGGGCAGCTCATATCGAATATGGGGGCCCTTGGCATTCCCGTCTTATGCTACAATTTCATGGCGCAATTCAACTGGTTCCGCACGTCGACGACGACGCGTACCCGCGGCGGTGCGCTCGTGTCCAGCTACGACCATTCCTTGATGCACAATGCGCCGCTAACGGAAGCGGGTGTTGTGACGGAGGATCAATTGTGGGACAATCTGCAATATTACATGGAGAGAATCGTGCCGATCGCCGAGAAAGCGAAGGTCAAGCTTGCCCTGCATCCCGACGATCCGCCGATAAGCCCGATTCGCGGCGTATCGCGCATTCTGCGTAATGCGGAGGCACTGCAGCGCGCGATCGATCTCGTGCCAAGCGAATACAGCGGGATAACACTATGCCAAGGCACGCTGGCGACCGCAGGCGAGCATATTCCGGATGTTATCCGACATTTCGCGCGTCAGGACAAGCTGTTCTTCGTGCATTTCCGCGACGTTGTCGGAACGCCGGACAAATTCCACGAGACGTTCCATGATGATGGGCAGACTGATATGTATGAGGCGATGAAGGTGTATTATGAGGTCGGATTCGACGGTCCGGCAAGGCCCGACCATGTGCCGACGATGGAAGGCGAAGACAATACGAACCCCGGTTATGAAACGCTAGGACGTCTGTATGGCGTCGGTTATATCAAAGGGTTGATGGAGGCTGCGGCGGCGGAACGGAAGAAGTCGTTTGCCGTGAACCTTGACGGTATAGCCGCTCAATAAGGGAGAATAAGAAGCTATGCAGGCTGCGCTGCATAGCTTTTTTTGTGCATAGAAGAGCCTTTGCAGCGTCGATCAAGAGTGTAAAAAAACAAACCAATTCATAATTCTATCGCATGTACACGTGTAAGCGATTTCAATAAGATTAGCCTTATAAATGCTGTGAGGGGGGATGAACGTGAGATGAATGCTGAAGCCGTTGTGAATAAGCGAGCAGCGACCAAGCTGCGCTTGACGAAGAAGAAGCTCAAAGGCTCAAACGATAATCTGGCAGGCTACATATTCATATCGCCATGGCTGATCGGATTCTTGCTGCTGACGGTATGGCCGATCATCCAATCGTTCTATTTGTCCTTTACGGAGTATTCGCTGCTCGAAGCTCCGACCTGGACCGGAATGGACAACTACACCAACATTTTCACGAACGATACCGATTTTACAACGTCGCTGAAGGTCACCTTTATATTCGTGTTGTTCTCTGTCCCGCTCAAGCTGTTCTTCTCCTTGATGGTCGCGATCATGCTGAACAAAAATGTGAAGGGCATGAACCTGTATCGGACGGCGATCTATTTCCCTTCGCTCATTGGCGGGAGTATTGCCGTATCGGCATTATGGCGCAATATGTTCAACCTGAACGGTTACTTCAATCATGTGCTTGCTTGGTTCGGCATCGAGGGCGTCGGATGGATTACGAATCCGCACACCTCGCTCGGAACGTTGATTTTGCTTAACACCTGGCAGTTCGGTTCTACGATGGTCATCTTCCTGGCGGGTCTGAAGCAGATCCCGGGTGAGCTGTATGAATCGGCTTCGGTCGATGGCGCTACGGGGATACGGAAGTTTTTCCATATCACGCTGCCGATGCTGTCGCCGGTCATGTTCTTCAACTTGGTGCTCGGCATTATCGGTTCCTTTCAAATGTTCACCTCCGCATTCATCATTACGCAGGGCGGACCAATCAATTCAACGTACATGTACGCACTGTTCCTGTATGATAAGGCGTTTAAGCATTACCAGATGGGATACGCATCCGCGCTCGCTTGGATTCTTCTGGTTATCGTCGCGCTCATGACGGCCATTAACTTCCTAGTATCACGCTACTGGGTATTCTATGAGACGGATGGAGGGAAGTCGAAGTGATCAAATCGCTTAAACGAAATCCCGTCACCGGCCATCTGCTGCTAATTGTGTTTTCCCTTCTCATGCTGTATCCGGTCATCTGGTGGATTGGCGCTTCGCTCAAAACGACGGCCGAGATGAGCTCGCCTTCCATCTGGCCGGCCAAGCCGATCTGGGACAATTACACGAAGGGCTGGCAGTTCTCACCAGAGTTCACGTTTGCACGGTTCTTCGGCAATACGCTCATGATGGAGTTCTGGAACGTGCTGGGCGGCGTTCTCACAAGCGCGGTCGTCGCATACGGCTTTGCCCGTCTGAACTTCAAGTTCCGCGGCGTGTTGTTCTCGATTCTATTGCTAACGATGATGCTGCCGGGGCAGGTAACGATCGTTCCGCAATATATTCTCTACAATAAGCTGCACCTCATGGACAGCTACATTCCATTGATTCTTCCGCATTTCTTCGGCGGCGGCGCATTTTTCATCTTCCTTCTTGTCCAGTTCATAAGAGGCATTCCGCGAGAGCTCGATGAAGCGGCGAAGATCGACGGTGCGACCGTATACAGTATTTTCTACCGAATTGTTCTCCCTCTTATCAAGCCTGCTTTGGTGACGGTGGCGATCTTCACGTTCTTATGGAGCTGGGACGATTTCTTCGCGCAAGTGCTGTATTTGAACTCGGTCAGCAAATTTACGGTCAGTCTGGCGCTGCGCATGTACGTGGATCAGTTTGAAATCCAATGGGGCAGGCTGCTCGCGATGTCGCTGCTCTCGGTTGTGCCGTCCACCATTTTGTTCTTCATCGCTCAGAAGCATTTCGTCGAAGGAATAGCAACGACCGGCTTAAAAGGATAGCTCCATGGCAGGTTCCGCCTCACAATACAAGGTAAAGGGGAAAAGAGAATGGAGAACAAGAGGTTGACCAAAGGAATGACGGTATTAACGCTTGCGGCGATGCTGGCATTGACGGCTTGCGGCAGCGGAGAGTCGAAGGATAGCGGCAGCGGCGACGCGGTGAAGCTCAAAATCATGTGGCAAGGACCGGATACGAGACATCAAGCGATGCTGAAAACACAAGAAGTGTATACGAGTCTCAATCCATCGATCACCTTCTCGCCTGAATACATGGCATGGGACGACTATTGGAAGAAGCTGCCGACGCTTGCCGCTTCTCATTCGATGCCGGATGTCCTTCATATGGACGGGGCGTACATTCAAGAATATGCGACGAGAGGGACGCTCGAGGATTTATCGGATATGGATCTCAGCGGCGTCATCGACGCCAAAACGTTAGAAAACTTGAAAATAGACGGCAAGCTGTACGGCATTCCGATCAGCCGTAACGCGCAAGGCATCGCGTTTAATACGGAAGCGCTAGCGTCCGCCGGCATCGAGCTGCCGAAGAAGGACTGGACTTGGGACGAGTTCTTCGATTTTGCGCGAAATGCGCGCACGAAGCTTCCGGACGGCGTCTACCCGATCAGCGACTCGGATACGTGGGACTTCTACCAGTACTATCAAACGTCGAACGGCAAAGGACCGATTATTCAAGAGAATGGCACAAAGTTCAATCTGGACAAAGAGCTGTTCATGAAGTTCTACGGCATCTACGCGGAATTCCGCGAGAAGAAAATCGTTCCTCCTGCGGACATGGTCAGCTCCTTCAAGGAAAACGATCCGCAAGCGGACCCGATGGCAAGCGGCAAAGTCATGACGAGAGGCGCAACGGTTGGTTCGGTAGGCGCGCTTGAGCAGCTAATGCCGGGGAAAGTGGATGTCGTCAACATTCCGGTCGGGCCTGAGGGAGGCGGTTGGGCGCAGCCGACGATCTTCCTGAGCGTCAGCACCGATTCCAAGCATAAGGATGAAGCGAAGGCTTTCATCAAATGGTTCGTCACGGACAAACAAGCCGGCGAAACGTATGGCATGAACTTCGGCATTCCGATCTATGACGAGGTCTACAAGGCGCTAGAGCCTACCTTGCAGCCGAAAGATAAACTGGGCAACAAGTTGTACGATACGGCGAAGGATAAGGCGCTGCCGTTCTACCCGGCTGCGGCTGGATGGACGGAGTGGGTAGACAACTACAAGAAAACGATGGATGCCGTGATGTTCGGTCAGAAATCGATCGAAGACGCTTATAATGAAATATCCAAATCAGGCAACGCGATCGCGGAGAAGCAAAGCAAAAAATAAGAGCTTCGAGGTACATCAAACATGAAAAGCAGCACAATAAGGCGGTTGCGGGGTGATAATCCCTGCACCGCTTTTTGCTTTGTTGAACAGGTTGAACACAATCCAGGTGTCTAGTAGGTTGGTTGTAAGGCTGGTCATTCAATAACATCGACTGGTTGTTGATGCGCCGTCCGCCGCCTAACGGTTGCCATTGAGGCTATTTTGCTATAAAGGGGGTGTTTCGGAGTTTAATGGTTGCTGCAGGGGTTATCAGGACTGATCGGTCTTCATATGCTCTTCATCCAACCCAATAAGCTCCGCAGCAACCATAACAATCCGGGATGCAGCACCTTAAGACAAATAAGCGTTGTCGCATCCGTTAGCGTGCGATTCTAGCTCGCAGTAACTCAACCGGTTGTTCAGAATATAATCCCCTTCCTTACCAACTCCGCAATGGCCTGCGTCCGATTCTGAGCTCCTAGTTTCTTGATGACCGATTTCACGTATTGTTTGATCGTCACTTCGCTGATGCTCATCGTATCGACCATTTCTTTGATGCTATCGCCATTGGCGATTTTGCTCATGACTTCCAGCTCGCGTTTGCTTAGCCCTTGGTGCTTGGCTGGCTTTGCGGTTACTTCCATGCATTTGCCTACTAAATTCCCATACCGCGTCAGTATAGCAAGCATTTCTTCATTGAAGATCGAGCCATCATCAAATTCGTCGCTTAGGATATAGCCGGTAACGACAAGGCCTGTACAGATAGGTATGACGAGAAGGGAATTGGTAGAGGTTGGAGAGGGAATATATTTGCTGCCTAATTCTTTCAGGAAATATCGCTTAGGAATGTATTTCGCCTTTAACTCGACTATTGCGGAATAGATGCCGGGCAGCGACCGTACATCATCGCGGATCGTTCGAATATGGTCTAGTCCATGCTGATCGTAGTAAACGATGCCTTCGGCTATGTGTCCTAATGGCGAATACCTGAATAAGTAGCAGTTTCTGACGGGGAATAGATCCATGAATAGGGTTAGTATGAGTTCCATTTGCTCTTCTGAGGAGGCTGCATCAGCTAGTTTCTGGAGGTTATAATGCATGTCAAAATCAGCAATTGACAACGCTTTCAACTCCCTTGTCGAACAAATAGTTACGGAGGACTCTATGTACAAAATTATAAATTAACTAATTTAGGAATTCAATTCAAAAGCGAAAAGGAAGAAGGAAAGACTTGAAAACCACCTCCTTTTTGGTTTCTTTCATGCATTTGCCTCTTCAAAATGAGGAATACCTTTATTGAGCCAAGGTCTTTACAATTTTAATAGAGCGATACCTTACATGCCATCAAGAAAGGGTGTGAAACGGGGAAGTCGAGAGTTTGCAATAATCTCCTAGACCGTCAATTTGTAAGCGTTCACAACGAATGAAGCGAGATTGATGCCACATAAAACTTGCTAGGAGGAATGCAGCAATGTCAAATCAGAACACATTCGATGCGGTTGTTATCGGTGCTGGATTTGCAGGGATGTATATGCTCCATCGACTTCGCAATGCAGGTTTCTCAACACGCGTGTATGAAAAAGGCGGCGGCGTCGGCGGTGCATGGTATTGGAGCCGTTACCCGGGCGCACGCTGCGATTCGGAAAGTATCTATTATAATTACACGTTCTCAGAAGAGATCTATCAGGAATGGTCATGGTCTTCCCGATACCCGGAGCAGGCGGAGATCTTACGTTATCTCAATTTTGTAGCGGATAAGCTTGATCTGCGCCGGGACATCCAGTTCGATAGCGAAATCGCAGGCGCCGCCTATGATGAGGCGAATAATCATTGGCGAATTGATTTGAAGGATGGAACGAGCGTAACCGCCAAATATTTGATTACAGGAATGGGCTGCATCTCCGTTAATGCTACCAACATCCCGCAAATCAAAGGGTTGGACAGCTTCGAAGGCGCTTGGTATCATACCGGCGCTTGGCCGCATGACAAGGTGGATTTTACAGGGAAACGCGTCGGCGTCATAGGCACGGGTTCAAGCGGCGTGCAGTCGATCCCGGTCATTGCGCAGGAAGCAGAGCACCTCACCGTCTTCCAACGGACGCCGCAATATTCAGTGCCGGCCGGGAATCATCCTTATGATCCGGCCTTCATCCAGCAAGCGAAGGAGAATTTCTCGGATTTAAGACGGCAAATGCATGAATCCATGGGCGGCATTCCGGTAGAGACCAACAATCGTTCAGCGCTGGATGACACCACAGAAGAACGTGAGCGGATATACGAATCAGGTTGGGGCAAAGGCGGATTTTATATGCTCAACGCCTACAATGACCTGATGATAAACGAAGAAGCGAATGAAACGGTATCCGAGTTCATCCGAACGAAAATACGCGATACGGTACAGGATTCCGAAGTAGCTGAGAAGCTGATGCCGACCTACTATTTTGGTACGAAACGCGCCATCATCGACACCCATTATTACGAGACGTTCAATCGGGACAACGTCACGTTGGTTGATGTCAGGAGAACTCCGATTCAAGAGGTAACGGCGAAGGGCATTCGTACCACTGATGGCGGCGAGCATGAGCTGGACATTCTTGTATTTGCCACCGGATATGACGGGATGACGGGCCCGCTATTGAAGCTCGATCTGCGTGGAAAGGGTAATGTGTCGCTGCGAGAGAAATGGGCGGACGGCGCGGATGTGAAAACCTATCTCGGCATAGCGATGGCTGACTTCCCGAATATGTTCATGATCACAGGACCTCAGAGTCCGTCCGTACTCGGCAATGTTCCTGTAGCGATCGAACAGCATGTGGAATGGATCTCGAATTGCATCCAGCATCTTCATGATCATGGCGTCGAGACCATCGAGGCACAGGCCGATGCGCAAGCTCAATGGAGCAGCCATTGCCGGGAGCTCGCTGATCATACCCTCTATTCCAAAGCCGACTCTTGGTATACGGGAGCGAATATTGAGGGCAAGCCGCGCGGTTTCAACATTTACCTCGGTGGCTATGGCCCTTATAACCAGAAGATTACAGATATCGCTGCCAAAGGCTACGAAGGGTTCTCTTTAAAAACGTCTGCGGCCGTTTAGAATAAGACAATTCGAGGAGGCAATAATCATGGATTTTATGAGCCGAGTAGCACCCGAATTAAGACCGCTGTTATCGTTGTTCCCGCCGCTTGCTCTCCCTGAAGGCTTGGAAGCCGCAAGGTCTGCGCCTGCTTTCCCCATACCGCCATCGGAGCATGTGCGCAACTCCTCTCGTATCATCGAAGGCGGAGATGCACAAGAAATGCTCGTGAAGATTTATGAGCCGATCAAGCAAGACGGCACGCTGCTGCCAGCTGTGCTGTGGATTCACGGTGGCGGATATATCATGGGTCACCCCGATAGCGATGATGGCTTGTGCCAGACATTCGTAGAGGAAGCGGGCTGTGTAGTCGTTTCCGTCGATTATCGCCTTGCTCCGGAGCATCCTTATCCTGCACCGATCGAAGATTGCTACGCCGCCCTCGTATGGATGACGAACAGCGCGGAAGAGCTGAATATCGATGTATCGCGGGTTGCGGTTGCCGGAATGAGCGCAGGGGGCGGGTTGACTGCCGCATTGGCCTTGCTCGCTCGGGATCGTGGAGGCCCAGCAATCGTGTTCCAGATGCCGTTGTACCCGATGATCGACGATCGTAACGTGACGCCGTCCAGTCTTGAAATTACCGATAAACACGCGATTTGGAATCGGGGTAGCAATCTAGCAGCGTGGAGAATGTATCTGGGTGAGCATGCCAACGGAGAAATTTCTCCTTATGCGGCACCTGCCCGGGCCAAAAATCTATCCGGACTTCCGCCAGCCTACTCTTGTGTAGGGCAATTGGATCCTTTCCGCAGCGAAATCATTGAATACAGCGCGCGTTTGGCTGAAGCCGGAGTTCCAGTGGAATTCCATATCTATCCTGGGGGCTATCATGCCTTCGAGTTCCTCAATCCTGATGCGGAGATTAGCAAGCGAGTACAGCATGAGTACATCCAAGCACTCGCTAGAGCGCTCAATCCGCAGCAAGAGAAAACCTTAATCGCAGCAGACTGATTCGCAACCCCAACGGTTTATCCGTTGGGGTTTATTTTGTATATTAGCAAAGCTCCTCCACCTCCAATACTCGTCTACATCCTTGGGCTTATGAATATAGTAGGAAGTAGGCAATGGGATGGATGAGGGAGGATCTGGGAATGGAAGCTAATTGTACGGGCTCATTGATAGATACAGGCGACGCGTCGAGAGCGGGAGCGGTTGACCGCTTTATTGCGTTTATACGCGAATTGAACGAGCTTCTTCAGAAGGAAGCGGATTTGTCCCCAGCTAATCTCACCGTTACAGAGAGGATTGGTCAACTGTCACGCTTGCTGCGATTACCTTATTTGGCTGAAGAGGTGCAAGCCGTTCTCAACCATGCGTATATACGAATGAACCAGCTTTCATTGCAGGAGAAATTGTCAGAGGCTGAGTTTCTAGTCGAGCTAAGGAATGCGGAACATATGTGCCAAACAGAAGGTACAGTGATGGATATGATGACAAGGCTGCCTAGCTGGAACGTTTATAGGGCACTGGTGAGTCAGGAGCTCGCCATGCTCCGCCCATTCATTCCCGAGGAGAGACAAGCGGAGAAATCTCCGATTGTCTTTGTCGGAAGCGGGCCGCTGCCGATTAGTCCGATCATTCTCCATCTCTTCGGTGATGTCGAAGTTATTTGCTTAGAGATGAATGCAGTGGCGTATGAGGCATCCTGTTCTTTACTCGCTCACTTTGGTCTCCAGAATAAAGTATCGGTCGTCTTGGTGAATGGAGCGGATTACGATTACAGCCCTTATAGCTATATCTTTATGGCTAGTCTCGTTCGCAACAAGCGGGAAGTGCTTGAGCGGATTCGTCGAACATCCGCGAACCCTCTGGTGGCTGTTCGTACAGCGGAGGGAATGAAGCAGCTCATGTATGAAGCGATTGATGAGTCCGAATTGGATCGGCACCAATGGCGGATTGTAGGGCGAACGAGTCCTGAGCAAGGTTTGGTCATTAATTCGACCTTGTTTGTTGAACATGAAGCTGTGAACAGATGAATAGTGGTTGTGAGAAAAGGACAACACCGCAATCACCCGCGGTGTTGTTTTTATTTGGGTCCTAATCAGCATAATTATGAAAAGTAAATTGTAATTCCCTGGCATTCTTTTTATAATCATATTACGTAATAATTACGATTAGGGGGAGGCGCGCTTGAATCCGAAATCTATTTTACACTGGAAACCCGAATATACCTTTATCGCTGTTCTAGCATTCGTGGTGGCCATGGCGCTCCATCCTGAATGGCTGAGCACAGATGTCATCGTCAGTGCGGCGAGACTAAGTACGTTCAAAACGATGCTCATCAGCATTGTATTGGAAACTATCCCGTTCCTTTTGCTTGGCGTGGCCGTATCCTCCTTGATGCATGTCTATATACCTGAAGCGTGGATTCGCCGCCTTATTCCGAAGAACCCGTTACTGGGAATCGTGACCGCCAGCCTTTTAGGGATCTTGTTTCCTGTATGCGAGTGCGGTCTCATTCCGGTCGTTAGAAGACTGATGGCTAAAGGCATGCCGTTATATGCGGGCGTTGTATTCATGCTCTCAGGACCAGTCGTCAATCCCGTTGTCTATTCCGCTACCTATGTCGCCTTTCGGAGCAGGCAGGAGATGGTATATGCCCGGATGGGACTGGCTGTGGCGGTTGCGCTGGCCATTGGACTTATTGTCTATTTCGTTGTTAAGCGTAACCCGATAAGAGAGTCGCGAGAATCGATGCGCGTGACATTCAATGTACTTCGGACGCCATCGAGAACTAGTAAATTTAATGAGGCGATGCAGCATGCAGGGAGCGAGTTTTTTGATATGGGCAAATATCTCATTGTCGGCTCGATCCTGGCGGCGCTCATCCAAACCTTCGTACCGCGCTCGGAGCTGCTTGCAATAGGACAAGGAGCGTATACATCGCACCTGTTTATGATGGGCTTTGCTTACATTCTCTCTTTATGTTCGACCTCCGATGCCTTCGTCGCTTCCTCGTTTCTTGGCACGTTCTCTGCAAGCTCGCTGCTTACGTTTATGGTATTTGGGCCAATGATCGATATGAAGGGAACATTGATGCTGCTTTCTGTATTCAAGGCGAAGTTCGTCGTACTCATTATCGCATTAGTCGCTATTCTAGTACCCTTGGGATCACTCCTCGTAGGAACGTTTATCTGGTAAGTGCTTGCAACACGCAGAATCAGAAAGGGGGTTATCGAATGGAGGAGCATCGTCCATTAACGGTGCATCATCTTATTCGTGCCGTGATATTGGCCGGATTCGCGTTCTACGTTGTTCATTTGGTCAAAATCGATAAGCTGCAATATTACATTGCGCCGAGAATGATGCCATATATTAAATATTCGGCTGTCGCCATGTTTCTATTAGCCACCTACTATCTGTATCTGGCTTTGCAAGGCTCGGATCATAAGCATCACGGAGCTGCATGCGATTGCGGGCATGAGCCAGCTCGTTCGCTGCCCAAGCATATATTCATTTACGGGTTGTTTCTGCTTCCGCTGCTGCTCGGTTTCGCATTCCCTGACAAGATCATGGGGAGCGATGCAGCGTCGGTGAAGGGCATGAAGCTGACGGTTAAGAATGTCGTTCAGCAGCCAAGCGGCCCATTGCCGACGCAAGTAGAGGAGGCCGTAACCGACGTGCCCCAGTCCGTTCTGGAAGAGAGTAAGACCGAACTGCCAGCTTCTGAAGCATCGCCTTCATCCGAGCTGGATGCTTTGTTTCCGTATGATGAATTCTCTAGGGAGTATGCAGACCTCGGTAAAATCCTATACGGCCAAGATGTCATAACGATGAGGGAAGAAGCTTTTCTAGAATATATTTCAACCATAGATCTCTATCGCGACAATTTCGTTGGCAAGACGATCGAGATCAGTGGCTTTGTTTATCGGGAGGATGACATGGCGCCGAATCAATTCGCCGTGTCCCGTATGGCCATGTCATGCTGTACGGCGGATGCAGAGCCCTATGGATTGATGGCGGAATGGAGCCAAGCGGCAGATTTCAATAAAGACACCTGGATTACGTTACGCGGTAAATTGGAAATTAAGAAATACAGGGACGCTGATATTATTGTGTTAAATGCCGATAAGGTGACGAAGATCGAAGCACCTAAAGATCCGTACGTATATCCGTACTTTGGCAACATTACGGAATTGGAGAAGCAATAGAATAGCTAGCGTATGACCCGCCCAGCCATGACGTTGAATGGCTGGGTTTTATTTTATTGGATGATTAAGAAAAGATTGACACGTCTAATCGTAATAATTACAATTAGGTGGTATTTCAGATAGTAATAATTACGATTAAGGGAGTGTTCGAGAGATGAAGAGACAACGAAAAGGATGGCTCATCGTATCCATGCTGGCGATGGTATGGCTGGCTGGATGCAGCAGCGTGTCTAGTGATTCAAGTGAACGAAGTGAAACACAAGAGCTGGTCTATGCGACAGCGAAGGATATCAATGATATGAACCCTCATCTCTATACAGGTTCAATGGCTGCGCAAGGTCTTGTCTATGAATCGCTTGTGGAGAACACGAAGGACGGTATCAAGCCCCTCCTGGCGGAATCATGGGACATCTCAGATGACGGCAAGGTATACACCTTTCACTTGCGACAAGATGTGAAATTTCATGATGGCGAGCCTTTTAATGCGGAGGCGGTCAAGCAAAATATCGAAGCGGTGCAGCACAATGCCAGCAAGCATGCCTGGATTAAGCTGTCTACGAAGCTGGAGGAAGTCAACGTAATCGACGAGTACACGGTGCAATTCAAGCTGAAGGAAGCTTATTATCCAACCCTTCTGGAGCTGTCGATGACGCGCCCGTATGTGTTTCTTTCACCGAAAGATTTTCAGAATGGCGAGACGAAGGACGGCGTTGCAGGCTATAACGGTACCGGGCCTTATAAGCTGGAGAAACAAGTGGTGGATCAATACGCCACTTTCGCGGCCAATGATCAATATTGGGGCGGTGCGCCTACCGTGAAGACGATTACTGCCAAAGTATTGCCCGCAGGGGAGACAACGATGCTGGCGCTGCAGAAAGGTGAAGTGAACTTCTTATTCACGGACGATCGCGGCACCGACGGAATTGATGTGGAAGCGATGCAGCGCTTGGAGCAATCAGGCGACTACCGGATTGTGCGCAGTGAGCCGATGAACACGAAGATGATTGCTGCCAATAGCAGTAAGGCTGGCAGTCCCGTCCGGGAGAAGGCAGTACGGGAAGCGATCTGGCAAGCCATCGATCGCGAGACGATTAGCTCCGCAATATTCAGTGGGACGGAGACGCCAGCAGAGACGTTGTTCTCTTCCAATGTCAATTATGCGGATATTAGCCTGAAGAAACGGGATTACAACCCAGAAGCGGCCAAGGCGCTGCTCGAGGAGTCGGGCTGGGCTCTGGCGCAAGGCAGCGACATTCGCGCTAAGGACGGTCAGCAGCTTGCGATGAAGTTGTATTATGACGTGAATTCCCTTTCACAGAAAACAGAGGCGGAGCTGATCCAAAGCGAGGTGTTAGCCATTGGCATGAGGCTGGAGCTGGTTGGCGAAGAATCTTCTGCCATAGCCAATCGCAGATCAACCGGCGAATACGATTTGCTCTTCAATCAAACGTGGGGATTGGCTTACGATCCGCAGAGCACCATTGCGGCATTTGCTGCGGAATCCTCTTATCGCCATACGACGAGCGGAATACCGCAGGCAGAGGAGCTGTACCACAAGATCGATGACGTTCTCGTGTCGTCCGACGAGAAGACACGCCAGCAGCTTTACGCTGATATTTTAACCATCGTCCATGAAGAGGCGGTCTTTATCCCGCTTACTAACGGCAGTGTGACGGTAGTAGCACCTGCGAACTTGCAAGGAATCGGATTCAAGCAAACACAATTCGAAATCCCGTTTGAGAAGATGAGTTTCCGATGAGCCTGTATATTCTCAAACGTATAGGAATGACGGTGCCTTTGCTTATCGTGATTTCATTTCTTACGTTTGTTCTCAATCATCTGTCTCCGATGGAGCCTGTGAAGGTCATTCTTCATGCGCAAGGTGTTCCGACCATAACGGAAGAGTTAATTGCGGAGACGAAAGCAAAGCTTGGGATGGATTCGCCGCTGCTTATTCAATATATGGATTGGCTCATCGCTTCCCTTCATTTCGATTTCGGTCATTCTTATGTAACGGGTATACCGGTCTGGTCTATGCTTGGGCCGGCTTTGCTGCATACTCTAAAGCTGGTGCTGGTATCTTCCATTTGCATATTTGGTCTATCGATTGTTCTTGGCGTGATCTGTGCGATAAGGGAAGGCCGATGGCTGGATCTGTCGGTTCGCAGCCTGTCCTTCTTGCTGACAGCTATGCCAGCCTATTGGCTGGCGGCTCTGCTGGCATGGTATTTTGCCGTTAAGCTTGATTGGCTGCCTACCAGCGGGATGAGTGACGGGGCCAGTTATGTTTTGCCAGTTGCCGTCCTCGTCATTGGTTATGCAGGTCTATATTTTCGTATCATCCGAAGCTCGATGCTCAGTCATCTGAATGAAGATTATGTGCTCTACGAACGAGCATGCGGTATACCGGAATCCATTGTAACGCTGCATGTGCTTCGCAATGCGATGCAGGTTGCCATCACGGTATTCAGTCTTGCTATACCCACTTTGCTGGGCAGTACGGTCGTTGTGGAAAATATTTTCGCATGGCCGGGTCTTGGCACGATGACGATAAACGCGATTCTCAGCAGAGATTTTCCTATAATCCAAGCTTATGTTCTTGTACTTGCGGTCGCCTTTGTGTTGTTCAACACACTTGCTGATGTCATTCACGCAGCGATGAATCCACGAATGAGGAGGGAGCATTAGTCTATGCTGCTTAAGCGGATATGGAATGACAGACTGGCTGCCCTTTCGCTTACAATCGTGGGAGCAATGCTGCTTATCGGAATATGCGCGCCGCTTATTGCCCCGCATCCTCCGAATGAAGTCAACATGGAGCTTCGTTATGCCGGAGCGTCTTGGCAGTATTGGCTGGGCAACGATCATCTTGGCCGCTGTGTGCTTTCCAGGCTGATCTACGGTATTCGTCCAAGTGTATTATGGGTGCTCGCGGCTCTGATCGCATCCGTATTCGTTGGGACAGCTGTTGGCATAGCCGCAGGATACTGGAGAGGCAGGGTGGACGCGGTCTTGATGCGACTATGCGACATCATGCTCTCCTTCCCGGGTTATGTAATGACGCTTGCAGTCGTCGGTATGCTTGGCCCGGGACTCACGAATATTCTGATTGCGTTTGTGTGTCTCAAATGGGCGTGGTTCGCACGTGTTATCCGAACCGTCATCTTGCCAATTGCGGAGGCGGATTATGTCAAATTCGCTAAGGTGCTTGGAGCCAGCCAGCTTTGGATCATAGTAAGGCATGTCCTGCCTATCGCACTGCCCGAGGTGGCTGTCATTGCTAGCAGTGCGTTCGGATCCATGATTCTTCAAATCTCAGGCCTGTCATTCCTCGGACTTGGTATTCAGGCGCCGCATGCAGAGTGGGGCATGATGATGAATGAAGCGAGAACGGTGATGTTCACTAGACCCGAACTGATGTTAGCGCCAGGGATCGTAATCATGGTTGTTGTATCATCCGTCAACTTTCTCTCTGATTCCTTACAGAAAGCGCTCGATCCGAAGCTAATGGTTATTAGATCAACGAACGGTATGAAACACCGGTACCAGAGGAAGGAGGCGGCCCTGCAACAATGAGCTTGCTTGAAGTCAAACAATTGAAGGTATGGGATAGCAGCACAGAGCAGGTGCTGGTGGCCAATAGTTCTTTTCAACTAGCCAAGGGGCATTGTCTTGCGATTGTGGGGGAGAGCGGCAGCGGCAAATCGCTCACCTGCAAGGCGATCATGCGGCTTAATCAGGCGAAAGTGCAGCAGTCCGGCTCCATTGTACTGGATGGGGTTGATCTGTCGTTGTTGAATAAGCGTGCCATGCGCGGCTATAGAGGCAAGAGAATCTGCATGATCATGCAGAACGGCATGCGTGCCTTTAATCCTTCCAGACCAGTTGGGGCTTATCTTGGTGAGGTACTGGCCCGACATTACGATTGGAGCAAGGAAGAGAAACTAACTCGTATAGGTGCTGCGATGACTAGCGTTGGGCTGAAGGATCCGGCAAGCGTGATGAGGTCTTACCCCTATGAATTGTCTGGCGGCATGCTGCAAAGGGTTATGATTGCACTTTCCATCGTGATGGAGCCTGATGTCATTATTGCCGATGAGCCGACAACTGCGCTGGATGCCGTTACGCAATTTGAGGTCATGGAGCAGCTTGCGAAACTGAGGAATCGTTTGGATTGCGCCATGATTTTCGTATCTCATGACTTGCATGCAGTTAAACGTATTGCAAACGATGTGCTAGTCATGAAGGATGGGGAGATTATTGAGCGAGGTACAGCAGCTGACTTTTTTACTAGAGCTCGTCATCCGTACACCCGCCAGCTGATAACAGCGAAGCAGAGCCTGAGTCGTCAATTCAACCAGCTCATGGGAGGTGCGAGCGTTGCTCAAGGTTGACAGGATAAGCAAATCGTATCGACCCAAGGGATGGTTGAACAAAGCACATCGGAAGCAGGTTCTTCATGCTATCAGCTTCGAATGGGACCGAGGGGAATGTCTTGGCATTATTGGCGAGAGCGGCAGCGGCAAGTCTACCCTTGGCCGGCTTCTGCTTGGAATAGAAAAGCCGGATCATGGCATCATTGCATGGGATGGACAGCCGATAACGGACCGCAATGTACGGCAAGGGAATATCAGCGCCGTATTTCAAGATTATACGTCATCCATTAATCCATTCTATACCGTCAGACAGGCGATCATGGAGCCTTTGAAGCTGGCAGGCGGTTCTCCTCCATCCTTCATGGAGAGTTATGCGGGCAAGCTGCTTCAGCAAGTCGGCATGGATGAGTCCTATCTCGACAAATATCCGCATAAGCTGTCTGGAGGCGAAGCACAAAGAGTGTGCATCGCCAGAGCCTTATCGACAGGGCCGGCATGTATCGTTCTAGATGAAGCTATAAGCTCACTGGATGGATCGGTGCAGATGCAGGTGCTGGAGCTGCTAAGAAACCTAAGCGATTCGCTGGGCGTAGGTTACATTTTCATCACACATGATATAGCGGCAGCAGCTTATTTGTGTAATCGAATGATGATTATTCAGGATGGCCGGATCGTCGAAATGGTGGAGACGAAGCAGCTTAAGGATGTACAGTCGCCCTATGCAAAGGAGCTGCTGCGCAAGGTGATGGCATGATCATGTCAGGGCCTTTCCTTCGATTATATCTACTGACGTTGTTTTACTTTAGCGCCAATGCCATCTTGAACGTCGTCATTCCGCTTAAAGGCGAATCGCTTGGCGTATCCAACACAAGGATTGGAATCATTATGGGGGTATATCTGCTGACAACCATGGTATGCCGGCCTTGGGCCGGGTATTTGATTGCGAGGTATGGCCCGATACAGGTACTTCGCATCATACTGACCTTGAATGGTTTGGCTCTGCTGCTGTATGCCTTCACTGATATGAATGGCTACTTCGCTGCTAGAATCGTGCAGGGGATATGTACGGCATTCTTCTCCATGGCGCTTCAGCTAAGTCTGATCGATGCACTGCCTGATGAGGAACGGTCACAAGGCATCTCTATGTATTCGTTATGCTCTTATTTGCCAGGAATTATTGGACCTTTATTAGCAATTGGCATGTGGAACAATGGAGAAGGGAGCCTGTTCGCCGCTTCGATGATTGTCATTGCATGCATGACAGGTGTTGTCGGCTACACGGTTCGTATTCGAACACAGCCGGTCGTCGATAACGTGAATAGCAGTTCGAATGCGGGGATAACGATGCTTCGATCCATGAGGCAGCTTGTACATAATCCGAATATGGCTCGCTCGAGTATCCTGATGTTGATTGCATCGGTTATATTTGGTGCTGTTACGGCATTCATGCCTTTATATGCACCTCGTATTCATGGTGGCAGTGCGGCAATCTATTTGATGATTCAGGCAGCGGTCGTCGTTGTGATTCGATTTCTGTTCAAAAGCAAAATGCCATCCGATGGGAAGTGGCATTCGTTGTTCATAGCAGGGATATTGCTGCTGCAGATGTCAGCTGCGCTTTGCATCGGGTTGGCAGCAAGTTTAGGCGTAGCTGTCTTATATGCTGGAGCCTTGCTGATGGGGAGCGCTCAAGCGCTGCTCTATCCTACGCTTACAAGTTATTTGAGCTTTGTATTGCCGCGTAATGAACGAAGCGTTCTCATCGGTTTATTCATTGCGATAGCTGATCTTGGAGTCGCTATTGGCGGAATCGTCATGGGGCCGGTTGCTGATCATTTCTCTTATTCTTACATGTATCTGCTTTGCGCAGTACTTAGCGCAGGAGTGCTGTTTATAGCCTTTGATCGGGCGGTACTCCGCTCGCATTGAAATGCAATCGTACGACCGTTTCCCGATTATCCAAGGGAGAACGGTCGTTTTATTTTTATTGAAACCAGCTCTGATTAATTATGGTAGTCTATTTTCCTTATTGACAATAATCATCGTTGTCTAGATTATGATAAGGATAGGTAAATACCGATTATATTTACTGAAACAAATCATAATAGGAGCAAAGTTGAATAACTGTATCGATATTCTTATGAAATATACCTCGTGACCTATACATAAGGAGTGTAAGTCATATGCCTCATCCGATATTCATCAGCGCCGCTGTCGTATTATTCATTGGACTAGTATCAGCTATCCTATATGCCGTCAAAATACACAATCGCAAGAAGCATTCCGAACAGCTTCTTATCGAATCCGAAAGAAAATACCGTGCTTTAGTCGAGCATGCCGTCGATATGTTTTTTGTTAATGAGTTTGATAGGGAACGTATGCCTTTTATAGAAGTGAATGAGCTTGTTTATCGTTTGCTTGGGTACTCGCGTCAAGAGTTAGACTCCATGTCGCCTATTGATCTGTGCGTCCAAGATCCTTTATTGTTGAAGCGCTTTATGCTGCATCGAAAACAACTGGCTAAGACGGGTTTTGTACATTACACAACCAAACTGCAAAGTAAAGATGGTAAGGTCATTCCTGTGGACGCCAACGCGAAGCTTATTGAATGGAATGGTAAACGGGTCGTCATTACGATACTCCGCGATATTTCCGAAAGCTATGCAACGGAGCTGGCTCTATCAGAGAGCGAGGAGCGTTACAGGCGTCTGATCGAGCTGCTCCCGGACGCAGTTGGCGTCATTGCGGATGGCGCGGTCGTCTTCCTCAACCGTTCAGGAGCCCGGATGTTTGGTGCTGACAGTCCCAGTGTAATCATCGGAATGTCATTTTTAGATTTTGTCCATCCGGAATACCATACCATGGTCTGCGGAAGAGTGAATGACATTCTGGCGGATCAACTCCCGTCGGAACCTCTTGAAATTAATTTATACCGGCTGGATGGTTCTATGTTTTATGGAATGGTTCAGTCTACGCCGATTATATATAGAGGAAAGCCATCTGTGCTTGTCGTAGTCCATGACATTACCCAGAGGAAGCTTACGGAGCAAACGCTGCAAGAGAGTGAAGAGCAATATAGGAGAATGTTCGAGTTGTCTCCGTACGCGATTTGCTTATTAAATATGAATGGTAAAATTGTGTTCGTTAATGACAAAGCCGTTGAACTCTTTGAAGCAGATTCTTATTCGTCTCTAGTTGGAATTAATCAAATGGATATCATTTCGCCAGCGTACCAAGAGGAAAGTAAAGCACGATTCCAATCCATCATTAGGCGGGATTTTTCGGGGCTTACGTATGAGAATCATTTCGTAACGCTTCATGGCAATCCATTCATTGCTGAGATCTCCGTAACCTGCGTACAGTATGAAGGAGAAATCGTTGTACTCGCTCATATTCAAGACATTTCGCAGCGGAAGGAAGAAGAAGAGCAGCTGCAAGAGACGAATCGTTTGCTCAAAAAGTTATCTACGATCGATGGTCTTACGGGTATTTCGAATCGTAGACACTTTGAGGAGGCACTAGAGAAGGAATGGGAAGCTTCGTCCACTTATTCGAAACCATGTTCCGTTATTATGTTTGATATCGATTATTTCAAGCGTTATAACGATACATATGGGCATCAGGGTGGAGATGCTTGCCTGAAAGATATCGCTTCGAGTATTAAACGACTCGTTAAACGGACCGGTGGCGTATTTGCCCGCTACGGAGGCGAGGAATTCGTCATCTTGCTGCCGAGAACCAATGCGCACGAGTCTCTACACCTCGCCGAACGAATCGAACAACAAGTAGCAGCATTACGAATCCGTCATGCAGGATCGAAGGTCAGTGATCGTGTAACCGTAAGTATTGGAGTCGCCACCATGATAGCAGCCCCGGGCTTGAAGCGGGAGGAGCTAATCGAGCAGGCGGACCGAGCGCTTTATCAAGCCAAATTGGCCGGTAGAAATCAAATCGTCATGAGCGATTCTCAAGGCGTACTTAGCTAAGCGCGGCTTCTCTGGCCGCATGGTGAGCTAGCATATGGAAGTGGTTGTTCTTCTTATGTTTGCTCATGTATTTGATCTGAACGTCGAGAGAGGGGAAGCGTTGACGGAGATCGGCAAGAGCCGATACTAGTATATTTCTCCCCTCCTCATCATGTGGATGTGCAAAGCGTTCTTGAACCAATAGGCGCGCAATGCGGCTGCAGTCGGTATAGATGACAGCGACTTTCGGCTGACGATCTACTATTGCTGCTGCAAGCGTTTCTAGGCTAAGTTCTATGGCCATCATTTCGCCGTAGATCGATCCTTGATCGCGTTCAATCGGGAGCTTCTTGGCCGATACGCTTACGGTTCGATTATGTACCATGCAGCACGCTGCACCGTATACGTTGAGAGAAGCGAAGCCGGCGTAATCGCAGTAAAGGAACAACGTTCCTGCATTCAATAGATTTTGTCGTAGGCTAGGAACGGATAAGGCTTTACGAAGGAACGGTTCTTCGATGATATCCATGAGCGCGTCTCCTATCAGTCGCTGCAGCGAGTGAAGTGTATGCGATCAGGATCAACCGAAGAGACGGGATTTAAACAAAGGTTGTGAAGTAAAAGGCAAAGGGGCTGTCCCAAAAGTCATTAGACTTTGGGACGGCCTCTTGTGTTTCAATGAACTGCAAAGGCAGCTGCGCAGAGCGAATGTTCTTACGATCGCTGTTGTCCGAGCGGATGAAGAATGTGCTGGAAGACGTGTTCATCGGTGCAAAAAAGTAAGCCTTGAGGTCGGGTGGCTTTCGCTTGCCCATAATTTGCTCAAGAAGATAGCAGTGGATAGAACAATAGAAATGACGGTTCAGGATGGACCTCCCTGAACCGTCATTTCTTTCTTTTTTCAATAAATGGATCTAGCTTATCAGTGAGCTGACCCTATTTGTGCTTTTTAACTAGAAAACCCGACAAAATGCCTTTGTTTTCGACATATAGTGCATTCACTAGGAAGTATCGTTCATTTATAATTAGGAAATAGGAACCAACATAGGTAAGAAGTACTGTTGGAGTCGGGCTGTGAAAATAGCTGAACAGAGGTTGGTCATCAGCTTGGCTGACGATATTTCCCACGCATTAATCTTGGTTTCAAAACTTCTAATTTGCGCATATTGAATGCGCCTTCATGATGGCATGTTCCCATTCTTATGACCTAGTGATGAAGTTGCAAATACCTTATAGGAGGAGTGCAAGTGAACGATTCACAACGATCCGGAGCGATCGCAATCGTTGGCGTTAGCGCATTGCTGCCCGGATCGACAGACAACAAGGGATTCTGGAACGACATCATGGCGGGACGAGACCTGATGACCGACATCCCGACTTCGCATTGGCTCATCGAGGATTATTATGATCCAACTCCGATGACACCGGACAAAACGTATTCAAAGCGGGGGGCTTTCCTCTCGCAGGTCGATTTCGACCCGAAGGAATTTTCTATGCCGCCAAGCAACATTCCGGCGACGGATACCAGTCAACTCCTTGGTTTAATGGTAGCGAAGAGCGTGCTGGAAGATGCAGCGCAGGGGCAGTTTAGCACTATCGACAAGGATCGGATCAGTGTCATCCTCGGCACGGCGTCTGCTTCTGAACTCACCGTTGAGCTCGGCAGCCGTATCCAGCGGCCTGTCTGGGTTAAAGCGCTGCGGGAAAGCGGCGTGCCCGAGGATCAGGTGCAGGAGATTAGCGATCGGATTGCAGCCGAGTATGTCCCTTGGAAGGAAAGCTCCTTTCCCGGGCTGCTTGGGAACGTCATCGCAGGACGAATCGCGAACCATTTTAACCTTGGCGGGACGAATTGCATCGTGGATGCGGCATGCGCCAGCTCACTTACCTCCATCTCGATGGGAGCTATGGAGCTGCTGAGCGGTAAATCCGATCTCGTCATTACGGGCGGAGTCGACACGCTGAACGATATTTTCATGTTCATGTGCTTCAGTCAGACGCCTGCGCTCTCGCCGACAGGCGACTGCCGACCTTTCTCGGATCAAGCGGACGGTACGATGCTTGGCGAAGGGCTTTGCATGTTTGCGCTCCGGCGCTTGGAGGATGCCGAGCGGGACGGCGATCGAATCTATGCGGTGCTAAGAGGCTTCGGCACTTCCTCCGACGGGAAGTCCAAGAGCGTGTATGCGCCAGTCTCCAAAGGACAAGCGAAGGCGCTTCGGCGTGCCTACGAGATGGCAGGTTATTCGCCAGCTACGGTAGAGCTTATGGAAGCGCACGGAACCGGTACGAAGGCCGGGGATGCGGCAGAGTTCGCCGGGCTTGCCTCGGTATTCGATGATGGCGCGCGGGAAGATCGGCAATGGTGCGCGCTTGGCTCTGTCAAATCGCAAATTGGCCATACGAAGGGAACGGCAGGCGCGGCAGGCATGTTTAAGGCTGTAATGGCGCTTCGGCATAAAGCGCTGCCGCCTACGATCAAGATTGAGAGGCCAAACCCGAATCTCGATATCGCGAACAGTCCGTTCTATTTGAATACAGCAGCTCGTCCTTGGATCAGAGGAGCATCACATCCAAGACGTGCATCCGTCAGTGCATTTGGCTTCGGCGGCAGCAACTTTCATGTCACGTTAGAAGAGTATAACGGTCCGGGCCGTCAGGCATGGAAGCTGCGTTCAATGCCATCTGAGCTGATTCTCCTCAGCGCGAAGGACCCGGCAACGCTGGTGGCACAAGGCGAACAACTGCTTGATGGGCTGACTGAGGATGACGGGCTGCATACCTATCTAGCACGACACTACCAATCGAATTACGATCCGAAGCTGCCGGCAAGGCTAGCTCTCGTAACAGCAGACTCGAATGAGCTGCGAAGCAAGCTGGAGAAGTCGATTGCAGCGCTTCGTCTGCACCCAGAACGGCGAATCGATGAGCGTGCTGGAATCTATTATGCTTTTGACGCGAATCCCGGTCAGGTTGCCATGCTGTTCCCTGGGCAAGGAAGCCAATATTTGAACATGGGCGCGGAGCTGCTGCTCGCGTTCGATGAAGCCCGAGGCGTGTGGGACCGTGCCGCTGATCTGGAGATGGATGAGAGCAGCAGTCTGCATGAGGTTGTTTATCCCAGACCTGTATTTACCCAAGAAGAACTTGATGCACAACGCGGCCATCTGCAGGCGACAGAATGGGCACAGCCGGCTATAGGCGCGATGAGCATGTCTCTTCTGCATACGCTGCGTAAAGCTGGCGTTCAAGCAGAGCTTCTAGCCGGCCATAGTTTTGGCGAGCTTGCCGCATTATGCGCAGCGGGCGTGTTTGATGAGTCAGACATGCTTCAAGCGGCTAGAAAACGCGGCGAACTGATGGCAGCAGCCTCCGCCGCATCGGCAGGCAGCGGAGCAATGAGCGCGGTGTTCGCCTCTCTTGAGCAGGTTCGTGGGCTGATGGAGAAGTGCGGACTAGCGGTATCCTGCGCCAACCATAACAGTCCGAGTCAGGTGGTCGTCTCCGGGGAGACGGAGGCTGTCACAAGACTAGAAGAGAGATTGACCACTGAAGGCATTCGCTATAAACGGCTCCTTGTATCGACCGCATTCCATTCGCCGCTTGTTGCCTCCTCTGTACCGGAATTCCAATCCTATCTGGCGGGGTGCTCGGTTGAAGAAGGGGAAGCTGTTGTTCTATCAAATGCAGACGGCCAGCCGTTCCCATCCTCACCGGACGAGCTGCGGAATCGGCTTGCAGCACAGATTGCACAGCCGGTCCTATTCGCCGAAACCGTGCAAGAGCTGTATGCACGCGGTGTCCGCACGTTCGTTGAGGTCGGCCCTAGTGCCGTGCTCACAGGACTCGTTGAACAATGCCTGGCAGGCAAGGATATTGTCGCAGTTGCGACCGATCGAAAAGGACAGCACAGCGTACATACGTTGTGGCATGCACTAGGGCGGTTAGCGGCAGCTGGCGTCCCAATCGATCTCCGAGCATTCTGGGACGAGTACAAGCAGGAGGAGGACCCGCGAAGCCGCGTCAAGCCGGCCTTCACGATTCCGATCAGCGGCGTCAACAGCGGACGTCCTTATCCGCCTAAAGGCGGTACGTCGGCGCTTCCGAAGCCGAATGAAGCAAGACAGAGCAGCGCTGCGCCAGTCGGAGCTTCGGAATCTCCCATATTGGAGACGGCAACGCCAGCCATACAGGTAGAACAGGATGTCTCGAGTCCGGTTTTCATCCATTCAACCACGCAGTATGATGCTGGGGTTGGCGCGACATTCGCAGACCATTCGATAACGAATCAACCGTACGCGGTTTCTAATACAACGGTTTACCCCATTAACCCCACTCAGGAGGAATATACGATGTCTAATTATTCGAACACTCCCCAATCTGTCCTTTTAGGCGCCATCATGGAGCTGCAGCGCCAAACGGTCGAATCTCATGCTGCCTATCAGCGTGCGATGGCTGACAGCCATATCGCCTATATGCGAACGGCTGAGCTTGCGCTTGCCGGTCTAAGTACATTGGCAGCTGGAGGCCCGGGCGCATTCGCAGCTCTGCCTGAGGTTGCGGCTGCAGCTGCTCCGGCTCCATTCGTTTATACAGCTCCGCCTGTGGCAGCGCCACAAGCTTACATGCCGCCCGCACCGCCGGTTGCAGCAGCGCCAGCCTACATGCCGCCCGCACCGCCGGTTGCAGCAGTGCCAACCTACATGCCGCCCGCACCGCCGGTTGCAGCAGTGCCAGCCTACATGCCGCCCGCACCGCCGGTTGCAGCAGCGCCAGCCTACATGCCGCCTGCACCGCCGGTTGCAGCAACGCCAGCATATATGCCGCCCGCACCAGTCAATGTGCCAGCAGCTCCAACCGCTGCAGTAGTTCAACCAACCGCGGCACCAGCGATCCAACCACAAGCACCAGCACCTGTTCAGGTACAAGCTGTACCTGCTGCTGCGCCTCAAACACAGTCAAGCGATGTGCGCTCGGTCATGCTTGAGGTCGTAGCCGAGAAAACGGGCTACCCCGTCGAGATGCTCGATTTCGATATTGAGCTTGAGGCGGGACTCGGAATCGATTCGATCAAGCGCGTTGAGATTTTGTCTGCTGTTCAGGACCAACTGCCGAATCTGCCAGACATACAGCCAGGCGAGCTGGCGGCGCTCAATACGCTGGGCGAAATCGTTGATTATATGAACCGTGCGCTCGGCAAGGGCGGAGAGTCTGCGGGAAAAAAGTAGATGCCCATGATCGCAATCGGCCTGCCATTGCACGTTACGGGCTGCGGGCTGCCTCTTCGCCAGCGGCTGGCTTGGCACTGCCCGGCCTATGGGATGGTGCGGCTATTGAAATCATGGATGACGGAAGCGGGATCGCATCAGCCCTAGCTAATCGTTTGCAGGCTGCTGGCGCACAGGCTCAAGTAGTAAACACTATAACCGAAGACGCGGATGCTGTGCTCTTGTTGGACGCGCTCAAGCCACTGACAAGCGATGAAGAAGCGCTTGCGGTTAACCGCCGAGCATTCGGAGCAGCGAAGACGGTCGCTGCGAGGTTTGCAAGGCAGGGTGGCGTCTTTGTTACGGTACAGGATACGGGGGGCTCATTCGGGCTAGCGGATTCGCCGGGATCACTTAGCGTATGGACAGCTGGCTTGACGGGGCTCGTCAAGACAGCTGCAAGAGAATGGCCGCAGGCTGCAGTTAAGGCGATTGATCTCGATCGGACGGGCCTCACTGCTGAAGATGCAGCAGAACGTATTTTCCAGGAGTTGATCGCGGGGGGACCTGAATACGAAGTTGGCTTGAAAGCAGACGGAGAGCGAATGACGCCAGTATTGGATTTGGATTCTCCAATGGCTGCACGGACGAGCGGCGATGCAAACGCGCAAGAGCCTGCCGTACTGCTCGTATCCGGTGGAGCAAGAGGGGTTACAGCTGCGGCCGTTGCAGCGATGGCGAAGACGAAGCAGACGCGCTTCATTTTGCTTGGCCGAACATCACTTGAGGAAGAGCCCGCCGTGTGCAAGGGGATTGCCGACGATGCGGGATTGAAACGTGTACTGCTTGAGCAAGCGAAAGCGGAAGGCGTGGCGTTGGGGCTTCCCGAGCTAGGGAGACGAGTGCAGCGCATCCAGATGAATCGAGAAATTGCCGGCAATCTACAGACGCTGCAGGAGCTTGGCTCCGAGGTCGTTTATGTACCCGTTGATGTACAAGATGAAGAAGCACTGCGTGAAGCGCTGCAGCCGGTTCGTGCACAGTGGGGACCGATTACCGGCATCATTCACGGCGCAGGCGTGCTGGCAGACAAGTCGATCGCGGACAAGACGATGGATCAATTCGATTATGTATTCGATACGAAGGTTGGCGGTCTGCGTGCCTTGCTGTCTGTAACAGAGGAAGATCCTTTAACGCTTATTTGTTTATTCTCGTCCGTTTCTGCACGAAGCGGCAATGCGGGACAAGCCGACTATGCGATGGCGAACGAGGTGCTCAACAAATGTGCCCAAGCGGAAGCGCTGCGACGCGGACCTGGCTGTATCGTGAAGTCGATCAACTGGGGACCTTGGGACGGCGGGATGGTTAGTCCGTTGCTTAAGAAGCATTTTGAACAGCGCGGTGTCAATCTGATTCCGTTGGAAGAGGGGACAGCGGCTTTCGTAGCAGAAGCGTTGGATACGATTGGACCTGTTGAGGTCGTTATCGGGGGCTGTTCAGCGGATAGGCCAACGTTAATCGAAGGTGCGACGGAGAAGCGCTGGTCAGCCGAGCTGTTCTTGCCTGAACCATCGCATACGCCATGGCTGAATGATCATCGGATCGGCGGCAATCCGGTTGTACCGGCTGTGATGGTCATGGATTGGTTCGTTCGCGCTGCTTCGGCCGCTCATCCTCATCTTGTCGTGAAACGGTGCTCGAACCTATCCGTCAAAAAAGGCATCGTGGTCGCATCGACGAACGGTAGACCCAAACGGTTGACGTTGACGTGCAACGATCGGACGGATGGCCTTGCGCAAGCGAGCTTAAGCTTCAAGCTAAGGGGAGAGGACGGCTGCATTCATTATACAGCCGAAGTTGATATGGGCATCGAAAGCGATAATGATCAGGTCGATACGATTCAACTGCCTGACGTAAGCGGCGAACCTTGGAACTGGGAGCTAGCAGAAGTATATGACGGCGACAACCTTTTTCACGGCCCGGCCTTCCAGGTCATTCATGAACTGAAGCTATTAGGCGATCAAGATGCGGAAGCCATCTTCAAGCATGCTGAGGCGACGACATGGTCACATCACGATGGTGGAATCGATCCGGCTATGATCGATGGCGGTCTTCAGCTTGCGAGGCTGTGGGGTATTCGAATACTCGGTGAACAAACGCTTCCCACCACGATTGGCTCCTATAAGGGTTATGGATGGATACCACAGCATCAGCCTGTCGTCTGCCGAGTTCGAATTGAGCGTAGAGGCAGCTATAAGACGGTATCGCATATCGCTTGGATGAATGATCAAGGCAGCGTATTTGCCGAGCTTCGGGACGTCGAGATGCATATTGTCGCGAGCCAGAAATAGAAGGAAGCACTTGAATGAGAGGAATGTTGCAGCATGAAATTCGAGCCGATCGCGATCGTCGGGCAAGGATGTGTGTTTCCCGGCGCAGCGAACCCGGATGAATTATGGCGCATCGTCGCCGAGCGCCGAGAGACGCTGACGGAGCCGGAGGAAGACGAATGGCGATTGTCTCGGGAGGCTTCCCGCCTCGGCTCGGACGAGACGGAATGGTCCATTCGCGGCGGATACATCAGAGGATTCAAGTCAGCTTCGGAGCGTGTAAGCCTGCAGGTTGATGCTGAGCAGATAAGCACGATGGATCGAATGGTCCATTGGATGCTTCATGCTGCTGTAGAAGCTCTTCCCAGCCCTGAAGCTGGTCCCGAGGTCCATAAGCGCACAGGTGCAGTGATTGGGAACTTGTCGCTGCCGACGGAATCGATGTCGCGCTACGCAGAGCATGTATGGCTGGGCGCACAGCAGGGGGAATTACCTGAAGCGTTACTTGCACGGGAGGTTGGCGAACCTCCTGCTGCGATCAACCGGTTCATGTCGGGTTATCCGGCCCATTTTCTGGCGAAAGCGTTGGGACTCGGAGCAGGTGCCTTCTGCTTGGATGCCGCTTGTGCTTCATCGCTCTATGCGATCAAGCTGGCATGCGATCGTCTGCATGACGGCAGTGCAGACCTCATGTTGGCTGGGGCTGTGAACGGTACAGACCCGCTATTTTTACATACTGGATTTCGTGCCCTGAAGGCTATCAGCCGTACGGGACAAAGTCGTCCCTTCCATCCGGAGGCGGACGGCCTTGTGCCATCAGAAGGCTGCGGCTTCGTTGCCCTGAAGCGATTGGCGGATGCCGAGGAGGCTGGAGACAATATACTCGGTGTCATTCGAGGAATCGGTCTGTCGAACGACGGTGGACAAGGCGGCATGCTGGCTCCTGCACGAGAGGGGCAGGTTCGAGCGATGCGGCAAGCCTATGAGATGTCAGGGCTTGCGCCACAGCATATCTCGCTAATCGAATGCCATGCCACGGGGACATCGCTTGGCGATGCAGTAGAGATTCAGAGCATGAGTGAAGTGTTCGCAGGGCTGAGCGGCGTCCCGATCAGTTCGATCAAAGGCAATATTGGGCATCCCGTAACAGCAGCGGGAATGGCAGGCTTGATCAAAGTACTTCGTGCAATGAAGGAGGGCATCTACCCTTCGACTTTGCATGTTGACGGTTCGGTTAATCTACTGAACGGAACGCCTTTCCGGCTGCCCGAGCCAGGTGAGATGTGGAGGGCCGATGCGCCGCGGCGTGCCGCGCTAAGCAGCTTTGGTTTTGGCGGAAACAATGCGCATTTGATCGTAGAACGTTATGAGCCCGCAGCAGGTTCGTCAACTACGTCTATCAGCGGGGGAGAAGAGGCGGCTCGCATGGATGCGGAGCTCGCCATCGTTGGCATTGGCGTTAGCGCTGGCAGCTATAGGTCAACGGAGGAATGGGCAGCTGCTTTATTCGGAGGCAGCGGAGAGAAGACGGAAGTCGATGCTTGCCGCGCAGTAGAAGTAGAACTCGCGCTGCGGGACATCTCAGTACCGCCTGTTGATCTGAAGCAAGCCTTGCCGCAGCAGGTGATGCTCCTAAGCAAGGCCGTTGAAGCTGCGGGGAAAGTCGGCGGTCTGACGGGTGATCGCGTTGGCGTATATGTAGGGATGCAGTGCGATGCCGAGATCGCCCGCCATATCGCGCGGGTACGAATCGGTGATTGGGCACGTAAGCATCAGGATTTATTGGAACCACAGGATGCGGGCGCTGCTGCTGCCTCGCTTCAGCATGCATTCTACGGACCATTGGAGTCTTCGACCGTAATAGGGCTGCTGCCCAATGTGCCAGCTAATCGGCTTAATAAACATTTGAAAATAGCAGGACCGGGCTTTACCGTCTCCAGCGAAGAGCTATCAGGCATTACAGCACTTGAGCTGGCCTCCCGCGCCTTGAGAAGCGGAGAGCTGGATGCCGCACTGGTCGGAGCAGTAGATCTCAGCAACGAGATCGTACATCAAACGGCCGCATCGACTTTGCTTGAGAAAGAGCGCCAGAAGGCAGGCGATGCCGCTGTTGTGCTGGCGGTCAAGCGGCTTGAGGATGCTCAGCGGGATGGCAACACCGTTTATGCTGTATTGTCCGCAGCCACGGCTGCAGCGGACAAGTCTGCGCTTGTGCTTGGATCGACAGATAAGGATGCATTGGAGCTTGCATCGCGATTCGGCCATTCGCATGCAGCATCCGGCCTCCTGCATGTAGCCGCAGGTGCACTTGCTCTGCATTATCGGCTTAAGCCTAGCGGCAGCTACAGGAAACCTCGGCCGTGGCTGCGCGGAGATATTGCACGCTCGGTTCAGGTTGAGATTCATGGGCTTGGTGGCGCTGCAGCCGCTGTCCTCCTAACGGAAGGAGAGGGCGGAGCGCCGTTTGCACTTCAACAATCTCGTCGGACGAGATTAACATTGCATACCTATGCGGCTCCTGATCGACGCACGCTTCTTCAATCGTTGCGAGCTGGTGAACAATCAACGCTCGGCAGCTGTCGTTTGGCAATCGTTGCACGCGGAGCCGAGGAACTATCGGCGGCGAGAGAGGAAGCGGCTTCGGAACTAGAGCGGCTAATAAGGTTGCCAGAAACAGAACCGTTCCGTTCACGCCCAGGCATTTATTATACGGAAAGGCCTGTTAACGGTGAGCTGGCATTCGTATTCACTGGCGCGGCCTCTGCTTATGCTGGTATGGGCAGCAGCTTGATTGCTGCAATCCCCGAATTGGGCGATCTGATTCATGAACGGTTCACCACGGCGGCGGAAGCTGCAGGCTGGCTATATGAGGAACGGATCAATCAAGTTCCCGATCCGCTATCAATGTTGGGAGGCGCCTCTTTCTTAACGCAGATCCATGCAGCATATACGCAGAACTGGCTAGGCTTGAGGCCGCAGGCTGTTATTGGACTGTCCTCGGGCGAGACGAATGCGATTGTTGCGACTGGTGCTTGGGACGATCTGGACGGGTTATTCCGTGATTTGCAGCAGCACGGCATCTACAGCCGAGAGCTTGCTGGCGATTATCGTGTTCTTAAGGAAGCTTGGGGAGAGCCAAACCCGCAGTGGACGAATTGGCGTGTGAAAGCTTCACCGGAAGTCATCCTCGAAGCAATCGATGCTGACGAACCTGTTCGGCTTACGATGATCAATGCGCCAGGGGATTGCATCATCGGCGGCGAGCCTACTGCCTGCAGGAGAGTGCTGGACAGGCTTAAGCCTGCTCCTGCTTATCCGCTTGGCTACGATATGGTCGTGCATTGCGCGGAGGTGGCAGCGATAGCGCCGATGTGGCGTGAGATTCATCGTCGTGAGACACGGCCTGTGCCTGGCATACGCTATTACTCTGGCGTCTCCGCATCGCACTATACGCCAGATACGGAGCGAGTGGCAGACGCGCTGCTCGATATGGGCGTTGGCGTGATCGATTTCCCGCGCGTCATTCGTCAAGCTTGGGAGGACGGCGCTAGAGTCTTCGTCGAGCATGGCCCTCGCAGCTTGTGCTCGGACTGGATTGGCCAGATTCTAGCAGACCGCGAGCATCTGTGCATTGCGCTTGACCAGCCGAGTGTCGATTCGCTCGAGCAATCCGTAACTGCGGCAGCTCGTCTTTTTACAGCGGGATTAGATCTGGATATTGATCGTTTGCAAGCGAGACTTGTTGAGCTGGAATCTTCGGGCTGCACCTTGAATGCAGCAACCAAGGGGATGACGTTCCCGGCCCACCTGCCGCCAGTCATCCTGCCTCGCATACCAACCCGAAAGCGGGATATCGCACATCCAGCCGCATATCCAATTGGACAGGAAGAGGTCAAACCATTGAACAACATGCATGAAACGGTGCCAATTCCGGCAGCAGCGGTTCCTGTGACTAACGTAATTGCTAGGAATGTCAGAGCATCTGCGCCAGCGGCTTCGCTTGTCGGTGCGTATGACCAGCTGGCAGAAGCACATCGGCATTACATCGGGTTGCAAAGCAATATGCAGCAGCAGCTGATGCGGATGTTGACCCAGCGCAGCCCGCAGCCGATGCAAGGAACGCGGGCAGCTGCGCAGCCAACACCAGCAAATGCAATATCACAACCTGCAGTCGAAACATATGTACAACATACGACTTTCGAAGCAGCGCAGGAACGACCGGCGATCTCAACCCTTCAAGTGGCGCATCCTGCAACCGTTGAACGAATCAGCTTCACTAGGGAGCAGCTCGAAATACTGGCAGCTGGCCGGATATCGGATGTATTCGGTCCTGCATTCATCGGGCAAGACCAATACGCCATTCAGGTACGCATGCCGGAACCGCCGCTGCTGCTGGCAGATCGAGTGGTACAGCTGGAGGGCGTGCCGCTCTCGATGGGGCTTGGTTCCATTCGGACTGAAACCGACGTACGTTCTGACTCCTGGTATTTGCACAAGGGACGGATGCCGTTCGGCATTATGATCGAATCCGGACAAGCGGATTTGCTGCTCATTTCATGGCTTGGAATCGACCAGCTGAACCGGGGCGAGCGTGCATACCGGCTGCTCGGCTGTGAATTGACGTTCCACGGCTCGCTGCCTGCACCGGGCGAGATGCTGAGCTACGACATTCGTGTCGATTCGCACGCCAAGCACGGAGATATTCGTCTATTCTTCTTCCGTTATGATTGTACGGATAATCAAGGGCGCCGCAGGATGACGATGCGGCAAGGACAAGCCGGCTTCTTCACACGTGAGGAATTGCATGAGTCGGCTGGAGTCATTTGGGACCCGGCTAAGGTTGAGATTCCTATGAATGCGCGGCTTGACCAGCCGGCAGTCCGCTGCGTGAAATCACGATTTTCACCAGACGATGTTCGTGCATTCGCCGCTGGCGATACGTACGGCTGCTTCGGCGATGGTTTCGCCTTCGCGCAAACCCATACGTGCTCGCCTTCGATCCAGAGTGGACGCATGCTGCTGCTGGATGAAGTAACGGCATTCGAGACGAATGGTGGACCGACTGGTCGCGGGTACCTGCGAGCGGAAACGGCTTTGAGCGGATCCGAGTGGTTTTTTGCCGGACACTTCAAGAATGACCCTGCCATGCCGGGTACGCTTATGCTGGAAGGCTGCGTACAGGCCATGTCCTTCTACTTGGCAGGGCTTGGGTACACGCTGCGCAAGGACGGATGGCGCTTCGAGCCTGTGCCGGATTTGCCATATAAGATGATCTGTCGCGGTCAGGTAACACCAGAATCACGAAGCCTCGTTTACGAGGTGTTCGTTCAAGAAGTAATGGAAGGGCCAGAGCCTACACTCGTTGCGGACGTCCTGCTGACCGTCGATGGTCGTAAGGCGTTCCACTGCAGCCGACTGGCGATTCGGCTGGTGCCCGATTTTCCGCTGCATACGGAATTGCGATATCTGGCAGAAGGCGCGGCTGGTGACCCGAGAGCGGCCTCTTCGGATGGCATCACGTTCGATTATTATTCTCTGCTCGCTTGTGCGATCGGCAAACCATCGCATGCATTCGGCAGTCGCTATGCCATTTATGACAATGGCAAGCATGTGCCGCGTCTTCCGGGCATTCCGTATCATTTCATGACGCGGGTTGCAGAGATTGACGGACAGCTTGGCGTACCGAAGACAGGTGCCGTTATAACGGCTGAATATGATATTCCGCCGGATGCATGGTATTTTGCCGAAAATGGCAGTCCTACAATGCCCTTCTGTGTTCTGCTAGAGGCGGCGCTCCAGCCTTGCGGCTGGCTGGTCTCTTATCTTGGCATTCCGGAATCGCCCGAGAGAGATGCTTATTTCCGCAATCTGGACGGTAAAGCAACGATGCATCGGGAAGTACTGCCGCATGATGGTACACTTCGTACACGAGTAAGCTTGACCAGCTTATCGCGGATGGGCCATACCTATATCGAATCGTTCCAGGTGGATTGCTTCCTAGCGAACGAGCCGGATGCACCGGTGTTTACGATGTCGACCGTGTTCGGCCACTTCACGCTCGAGGATTTGTCCAAACAGGTCGGCCTTGGAGCAGGAGCTGCCGAGATCGAGCGAATGCAGGAGCCGTCCGATTTCTTGGTTGATCTGCGTAATAACGATAAGCCATTCCTTTCGAGCAGCGGTTCGCAACGGGCGAAGCTGGCTGGCGGTAAATTGCTGATGCTTGATCGCGTGACAGGTTATTGGCACCAAGGCGGCAAGCATGGCTTGGGCCGATCAAGAGCGGAGAAAAAGGTTGATCCAAGCGATTGGTTCTTCAAGGCGCACTTCTATCAGGACCCTGTGCAGCCCGGCTCATTGGGCGTTGAAGCGATGGTGCAGCTGCTGCAATTCCATATGCTTCAAGCAGGCATGGATTTGGAGATGAAGCAGCCGCGCTTTGAGTCACTTGGGGCTGGTGTAGAGATCGTATGGAAATATCGGGGGCAGGTTACACCACAGAAGGATACAATCGTCGTGGACCTCGATGTGATCGAGACCGGGCGGGATGAACGCGGCGTATACGCAGTAGCCGAAGCCTCACTCTGGGTAGATGGGCTGCAGATTTACTACGTACCGCGCATGGGGATGCGTCTGGTAGACGATAGAGTGAACGAGACGGAGAAGAGGGACGCCGAGCAGGAGATAGTGGTAGAAGAATCGGTATTTGACCCTAAGGAGCAGCCGTGGGTCTGGGATCACTGCCCGACTTATACCGCTCCCGCGATGCCATCGACATTCATTTTGGACAAAATGGCTGCAGCTGTGCGCAGCTGCGACCCTAGTCGATCCCTTGTTGGAGCATCAGAGGTTCAGTTCAAGCGTTGGCTGATCTGCGATCGCCCCCGACAGCTGCGGACCGAGGTTCGTCTACTAACGGACGAAGAGGGACGCGAGGGAAGCGTGTGGTACGCGGCAAGCCTTTATGCTTGGCGTGAAGCAGCGGATCCCCGATTATCCCGATTCGAGGAAATCGCCTCGGGACGATTCGAGCTGGCGCATCGCTATCTGGCGTCGGATGAAGCACATAATCGACCGTTTGAGCCGCTTAATGATCCGTCGTCAGTCGACGACCCTTACGAATCCGGTCGAGTCTTCCACGGACCAGCCTTCCAGATCGCATGTACAATTAGGCTTGGGACGAATGGAGCTTGTGCCCTTCTTGCGGCAGAAGGAAACATATCCAGCGGCATCACTGCTCCAATCGGCTGCTTGAATCCGCTCATGTTGGATGGTGCCACTCATGCCATCCCGCATGATGAGCTGACGCTCTGGTCACGAGATATAACGGAAGGACTTGTAGGTTACCCGCACCGTATCACTTCTTGCCGCTTCTATGAGAGCACGCCGACGACGGGCGAAGTGCGCTGCGAGATTCGCTTCGATGGATTCGAGAATAGCGAACGGTACCCAGCCTTCCGTATCCGATTCTATCAAGACGATCGATTATGGGCGGAACTGCGGCTCGTCGAGGTGTTGATGCCTAAGGGGCCGATTGGGAGTGGCGATGGACGGGAACGGAGAGCTTTTCTGCAGGATCGTGTATATGTCGAAGGAATGGCGTTGTCTCGCCGTGAAGAGGGAGCTACGAAGCTCACGGAGGCTGAGGTACGTGGATCGGATTGGTTCCCTGGCACGATAGCAGCGGTATATGGTGTTGAAGCTTCGGTCAGTTACAAGGAGTTGACCCGTCTTGCAGCGGTGAAGGACCATGTAGCACAGCTTGCAGGCGTACATCCTTCTACGGTTATTGTTGATCAACACTTAACGACAGCCTATAGTTCCGTCTATCCGTATGACCGCTACCCGATTACGATTCACGAGTCGGACGGCGAAATCCAAGCTGCTTCTCAAGCCGTTGTCCGTGACATCGAAGGGGCGATGAGCTATTGGAGACATAAGCTCGGCAGCGAGGGATGGCTCGGAGAGGATCTGTACAGGGCATTAATCGGCCAATTCGTTGGTCATTTCGTCGTTGAAGATCCAGCGCGATTCTATCAAGCAAGCCAAGGACCGGTATTGTATCTTGCCAATCATCAGACAGCTGTGGAGTCGCTGTTGTTTGCTTGCCTCGCTGAAGGTCTGACACACAGTCCCGTGGCGGCAATTGCCAAGAAGGAGCATCGTGATTCTTGGATCGGCCAGCTGCTGGCGCACATGGGGGCGAATCCAGATCGACCGTTCACGATTCCGATCGTTCACGTAGATCGTGAAGATCAAAGCTCGATGCTGCACACGCTGCAGGAGCTTGCCGTACGAATGCGAGACGGTGGTGAATCGATCCTCGTGCATGTGGAGGGAACCCGTGCGCGCAGCGAGCATAAAGAGGTTGCTGTCGTAAGCGGCATATGGATGGACCTAGCAATAAAGGGCGGCATTCCAATCGTACCGGTACGCTTTATAGGAGGACTTCCAGGGGAAGAATCAGACGCGCGGTTGGAGTTTCCTATTGGCTTCGGGAAGCAGCATTATAGGATCGGCCGTCCGATTTTCCCAGATGAACTGAAGGCGCTGCCGCTTCCGGCACGTAAGCAGCTGATTCTCGATGCACTGAACGGAACGGGAAGAATGGCTGCGAAGGATACCGATGGAACGACACAGGCTTGTGGTAATCCGGAACTAGCAGAAGCGGTTCAGGTGTTAATAGATCGCAATCAAGTGCCATATGAACAGGCTGTGCTTCTCGCATCGCTCGAACGACTTGCGGCACGCAGCGAAGAAAGCGAAGAGGTGCTGCAAGGACTCGCGGCTGAGAAGCTTCATGTCAAGGAAGATGCTGCAGGCCGATGGCTCTTAGCATTCGCCGATTGGCTGTATGGACAAGAAGGAACACAGGCACATGAGATGAAAGTGAGGAAACAAAAGCATGCAGACAACGCTTAGATGGATACCAGGCAGCGAGGGGCCTGCTTTCGGGCAGGAGGAGCTTACATTACTGGCTGCTCGGGTACGTGAGCCTGCATATATTATTCGCTCCGGCGACAATGGAGCTTTTGGTCTCGGATTGGGAGGGAGCGTCGTGCCCGCAGTTAACGGGGATGTCTCAGGCAATCCGCTTGCGGCCATGCTTCCAGCCCTCTATCCCGAATGGTTGGGGGGCGGCGCATTCACACAAGCGCATGGCGTGCGCTTCGCTTATATCGCCGGCGAGATGGCGAACGGCATTGCCACGGCGCGGATGGTGATCGCGATGGCGAAGGCAGGCATGCTCGGCTTCTTCGGAGCAGCGGGTCTTCCGCTCGACCGCGTTCAAGCGAATCTGGATGTTATTCAAGCTGAGCTAGACCCACTAGGACTGCCATGGGGCATTAACCTGATTCATACGCCGAACGAGCCTGCAATGGAGGAACATATCGTTGATCTGTATCTCGGACGCGGCGTCAAAAGGGTATCAGCATCCGCGTTCATGGGCCTTACGCCGAGTATTGTCCGTTACGCATGCAGCGGGCTTACACTGGATGCCTCCGGGATGATCCGCAGACGAAATCATCTGTTCGCGAAGATTTCACGTCCCGAAGTTGCCAGACCGTTCATGTCGCCGGCTCCAGAGAAAATACTAGCGGATCTAGTCAAACGCGGCCTGCTGACCGCTGAGGAAGCAAGGCTTGCCGCATATGTCCCGCTTGCCGAGGATATTACGGTCGAGGCAGACTCAGGCGGCCATACCGACAACCGTCCGCTGACGGCGTTATTCCCGATCATCATGCGCTTGCGCGACGATTTGCAGCAGCAATATCGTTATGCATCTCCGATTCGCGTAGGCGCATCAGGCGGGCTGGGTACGCCAGCTGCGGTAGCAGCTGCTTTCGCGCTTGGTGCTGCGTATGTCATGACGGGTTCCGTCAATCAATCCGCTATCGAGTCGGGCTTGTCAGATGAAGGTCGTGCGATGCTGGCCACTGCCGGATTAGCGGATGTTATTATGGCGCCAGCTGCAGATATGTTCGAACAAGGCGTGAAGGTGCAGGTACTTAAACACGGAACCTTATTTAGTTCTCGTGGATTCCAGCTTCTGGACTTATATCGCAGCTATAACCGAATTGAGGATCTGCCGGAGAATGTTCGACTTAAGCTGGAGAAGGAAGTATTCCAAGCCTCGCTTGAGCAAATTTGGGCGGATACCGTCCGCTTCTTCGAGAAGCGGGAGCCAGGACAGCTGGAGCGGGCTGCACGCGAACCGAAGCATAAGATGGCATTGATCTTCCGGTGGTATCTAGGCAAAGCCAGCCGCTGGGCTATTGACGGCACGCAAGAAAGGAAGCTCGATTACCAGATCTGGTGTGGTCCAGCCATGGGCTCGTTTAATGCCTGGGCAGCAGGCTCCTTCCTCGAACAGCCGCAGAACCGCACGGTTGTACAGATTGCCTGCAATCTCCTGGAGGGGGCAGCTGTTATCACGAGAGCGCAGCAGCTTCGGAGCTACGGATTACCGGTCCCAGCTCAAGCCTTTGATTATAAGCCGCGGATGTTTCAGCTTTAATCGGAGGTGAATGAATTGCTATTAGCTTTCTATATCGTAACGTTAGCGATGATCGGCTTCTTCACCTTAACAGCGTGGCTGGGGAAGAAACGGGAGGTGGCGGTTCGAGGATTAACATTAATCGGGCTGCAAAATCTCACCTGTCTCGCTTTGTGGGCGGGCTACCCGATCTTCCGCTTATATGCTGCCCTCGTTCTATTGGCGGGCTTGATTGAGCTAGCTCGTCATTACCGGGCCGTCGATGAAGGCCGAATACGCGCTGCTTGGGCAGTGCCGATTCAAGTTGTCGTGATTGGGGCTTCGGCTGCATTATTCATCGTGACCGAGCGAATCGGTGTATACGTAATCCCAGCAGGGCTTATTCTTGCCGGTTTCGCATTTTTAGCTCCCGCAAGCCAAGTGAGGAGCCAGACGTTTGGCTCGCTGTTCGCTATAGGTGTTCTTGCACTGGGAGCAGGCTGTCTTGCGTTATTGTCTAACCATGATGCAAGCGCCATCATCACCTTCTTGCTGCTGCTTCAGATGAATGATGCTTTCGGGCTGCTTGCTGGCAAGAAGTTTGGGCGGACGAAGCTGTTTCCTCGGATCAGTCCGGGCAAATCGCTTGAAGGCTATATCGGAGGAGCGGCTGGCGTACTCGCTGGTGTGCTGATGCTTAATACTTGGATTCCGGCATTGTCGGACACTTCGCTGGGCAAGCAAGCGATCATTGTCTGTTTCATTCTGGTGTTCGGCAACATGGGGGATTTGTTGTTCTCAGCGCTTAAGCGAAAGCTAGGAATTAAGGATTTTGGTCGTCTGCTGCCTGGGCACGGGGGCATTCTTGACCGATACGATAATATTTTGTTTGGCGCTCCGCTCTTTGCTGTGATTTGGGGAATGCTGCCGTGAAAGATGAGAGTGAGGGACTTTGATGGTCAAATGGTTTCCGGCATTAAAATATTGGAATCTGGCGAATGCCATCACGACTTGCGGAGTTGTGTGTGGGATGCTCGCTATGCTGCTCTTCGTACAAGGGCACAATGCTATAGCTTTTACGTTATATGGAGCGGCCATTCTAGGTGATTATGTAGACGGAATCATTGCCCGCAAGCTGAAGCAGACTTCGACCTTTGGTCAAGAGCTGGACAGCTTGGCTGATGCGATCAGCTTCTGCGTGCTTCCTGCATTTGCTGGCTATGCGTTAGGCGTGACGTCGCCGCTTGGTATCGCAGCACTTCTACTATACGCAGTAACAGGGTTGTGGCGTCTTGCTTACTTCAATGTCAATGGATTGGAGGGAGCGGGGCAGCACTCCTATTACACGGGCATTCCTACGACAATTGCGGCAAGCTGGCTGCTGGTTTTAAGTCCGCTCTTTCTGGCAGGTGATTTTCCAGGGCACGAAGCGGTATTAGCTGTAATTTATGTGATCTGTGGGCTGCTCATGTTGTCTGCGGTGCCATTCAAGAAGAATGGCTGGATGACGAAAATACTGTATGTGCTGCTGCCTGCTGCTGTTATCGTGGACTGGCTGATCGTCTAATATTGTTGTAATCATCATCGTTACAATTGAAATAGGGCCCTCCGGCAGGAGCGGCCCTGTTCATGCTTCTTATAGCGTTTACTCGTTCTGCGTATCGACGATATCATCCAATGCAGATGAATGCTCTTGGCTGGCGGCAATTATTGCTTGGTCCGTTGCGTTGGTGCCTTGAATCTGCTCTGCTGCTTGCGCTTGGCGATTCAACTGCTTCTCTGCTTGTCCAATGCCGGTTGCGCCTTGATGGCCTTTGCTTGAACTCATTGTTGTCCACCTTCTTTCATAGTACACTGCCGATGGGGGAATCGACGTGAATAGTATATCCACGAGTTTCTAATTCCATCAGGCTTATGAGGCTATACCTGAATAATAATGGGCAGAATCATCGGTCTTCTCTTCGTCTTGGCATATAAGAAGTTGCCGACAGCTTCCTTCACTTCGCGTTTATAGAGTCCCCAAGGCCGATGCAGCTTCGTTTCTAGACGTTGTTCCATGACCTGCAGCGTAATCCGGCTAACCTCATCCATCAATCCTTCTGATTCTTTGGCGAAAACGAAGCCGCGCGAGATGATGTCGGGTCCGGATATGATCTTGTTCTCTCCCTTCCCGAACGTGATCACGATAATGAGAATGCCATCTGCAGACAGCACTTTGCGGTCGCGCAGCACGATATTCCCGACATCGCCGATGCCAAGACCATCCACATAAGTATCGCCATTAGGTACATTTCGTTCCTGGAAGGCTTCCGACCCTGCGAAATCGACAACATCACCATTGTTCAGGATGAAAATATTGCTCGCTTCGACGCCGACGGACTCCGCCAATAATTGATGCAGATGAAGCATGCGGTATTCACCGTGAATGGGAATAAAATATTGCGGCTTCATTAAGGTAAGCATCAATTTCAGTTCTTCTTGGCTGGCATGACCGGAGACATGCATGCCGGTATTCGAGCCGGCTCCATAAATCACACGGGCTTTCTTCTCGAACAAGTTGTCTACGATGCGGGCGACATTCCGTTCGTTGCCGGGAATTGGAGAAGACGCAAAAATAACCGTATCTCCAGGGCTAACACCGAACTGTCGATGATTGCCGCTGGCAATCCGGCCGAGGGCTGCCATTGGCTCCCCTTGACTTCCGGTGCATAGCACGACCATTTCGTCTCTTTTATATTTGTTGGCTTCATCTGCTTCGACGAGAATGGATTGCGGCACCGTCAAATAACCTAATCTGGAAGCAATATCAACAACGTTAACCATGCTTCTGCCCGCCAGTGTGACTTTCCGGTTCGTCTTGGCCGCTGCATCGATGATTTGCTGCAGTCGATGCACATTGGAAGCGAAGGTTGTGATGTAAATCATTCCCTCCGCACGCGTGAAGGCATCGTGAATGTTGGCTCCAACAAGCCGCTCGGAAGGGGTGAAGCCGGGACGCTCTGCGTTCGTGCTCTCCGATAATAAAGCAAGAACGCCGTTTTTTCCGATTTCCGCCATTTTGTGAATATCGGCATATTGATTATTGACCGGCGTCAGATCGAACTTGAAATCCCCGGTATGAACGATTGTTCCTTGCGGTGTATGGAACACAACCCCCAAGCAATCCGGGATACTGTGGTTAGTGCTGAAGAAGCTGACGGGCAATTGGCCGAGTGCGATTTCGGATTGCGCGTCTATTTGATGAAGCTTAGTTGAGCTTAGCAGCCCATGCTCCTTCAGCTTTGCTTTAATTAAGCCCAGCGTCAATCGCGTCGCATAAATCGGCATGTTCAATTGCTTGATAATATAAGGAATGCCGCCGATATGATCCTCATGGCCATGCGTAACGACGAGACCTCTTACGCTGCTCTCATTTTCGATCAGATAAGTGATATCTGGAATAATGACATCAATGCCTAGCAGGCTTTCGTCTGGGAATTTCGAACCGCAATCGACAACTACAAGGTCATCTCCGCACTGAATGACATACATGTTTTTTCCAATTTCATTCACCCCGCCAAGCGGTATAATCGATAAACGATCGTTAGCCGTCATTATCTATCCACCAATTCGTTTGAATTTTATCAGTCTGGTTTGTTGTTCCCTAGAAATTTCCGTTTATGCCTAAATAAAATCCTTGATTGAACCTATCTATAAAAAAAAGGACCACTGATAGCAGCGGTCCTTGGACAAGATTCAATATGAATTTAAGTACGCTTCTCGGTAAGATAAGTTTTCACCGAAGGAGCCGAATAGCTTGCGAACTTCGCCAACATGCCTTCTGGCGTATCGTCAGTGAGGACCATCGAGCGATATTTGGGCTGCATGAAGCGCTCACGTTCCATAACATCAAACATCGACAAGAGAGGGTCGAAATAATGATTTACATTGAGCAGTCCGCAAGGCTTCTCATGCAAGCCCAATTGGCCCCATGTAAAGATTTCGAAGTATTCTTCCATTGTTCCCGGACCGCCCGGCATCGCAATGAATCCATCTGCGAGCTCAGCCATCTTCGCTTTGCGTTCGTGCATGGAATCGACCATAATGAGCTCTGTCAGCCCCGTGTGCGCAATTTCCCGGCTTTGCAAGAAGTGGGGAAGTATCCCGATTACGCTGCCGCCTTGTTCCAACACAGCATCGGCTACAGCTCCCATCAGCCCAACATTGGCTCCACCGTAAATAAGGGTGATTTGGTTGTTGGCAAGTGCTTGTCCTAGCTGAATGGCGGCTTCTTTGTAGACAGGTGAGATTCCCTCGCTAGAGCCGCAGAATACAGCGATTGATTTCATGTCGGCACTCTCCAATCGATAGTAGTACCTACTATTATACCCCTAGGAGCATCTAAAAGAGATCATCCATTCATAAATGATAAGTAAATGCTTAGCTGAACCTAGCCAATCATGCGACTGCTTGAAAGGGAAATAAAGATGAATGCCACTAGAGAGCAGCATCGCGGCTTTATTCGAAATTTTTAATCCATGCTTGCAATCTAACAATTGCAGCAAAGCTTATCGGGGATGTAACACATCGTTTCAAAATCTAAAGGTTGTAGCAGAAGCTATTGGCCGCCAATCAAGTTGAAATCGTTGCAATTTATCATAGTAGCCACTTTCGCAACCGTTAGAATCTCAAATGCTCCATTATTAACGAAATTACCTCCGCGGCAACCGCTAGACGTGTCGTTTCCGTCGTTTCCGTCGCATCCACTGACTATGATGGAGGGGCATCAACTCTCCCAATCTGCTCTTGATCGGAGATCGCACAACTCAGCGTCGTCTAACGCTCGCCAATGGTACACAAACGAGGCTGCCGATTGAATTCGGCAGCCTCGTTTGCAATTCGTCTTTTTATCCCCAAGCCGCCAGCTCCATCTCGAAATCATTCGCGAAATCCGGACTGATCGGCGTAACGCGTACGTTCATGTGATCCCGCCATACGTTGATCGGAATGTCGGGCGAGACGCCCTCGTACACATACAGACCTTTCGACAGCTGCTGCACCAGTTCCAGCTTCGCCCGCCAGATGCCGCGGCGGCCGTCGGAGCCGACCGCTTCCACGCGTACGTCCTTATGCCAGATAGGGCCAAGATCAATCTTGGCGATGAAGGCAGTCTTATTGAGTCCGATTCGGCTGCTGTGGTTGTCGAGAATCTCGACTTTATTGACACGAACGGAAGACCAGTTGTCACGGATGAACCGCTTGTAGGCGCCAACTCTTGAAGCAACCTCGAAGTTGTCGGCGCGGAATCGTCTGCCTCTCTCGGTCGCGGGAACATAGATCCGATTCCAGTAATCGCTTACCATCCGGTGGGTGTTATAGACTGGGGTGAGAGAGACGATCGACTCCTTCATCATGTTGACCCATTCCGTCGGAATCGCACGTTCGCCGCGCTTATAGTAGAGCGGAACAATTTCTTCTTCCAGCAGACGATACAGCGTTTCGCTGTCCTGCTGCGCTTGATAATCCGAGCTGCCGTCTGTCGCGCCATCGATGGCCCAGCCATTGCGGCCGTTGTAGCCTTCTACCCACCAGCCGTCGAGCACGCTGCAGTTGAGCACACCGTTCATGGCTGCTTTTTGCCCACTCGTACCGCTTGCTTCCATAGGCTTCACTGGCGTATTGAGCCATACATCGACGCCTTGGACAAGCTTCTTCGCCTTATCCATCGCGTAATTCTCCACGATATGAACGCGGCCCTTGAACCGATCCTCTCGCGACAGCTCCACAATTCTTCGGATCAGATCTTTGCCTGGTTCATCCGCAGGATGCGCTTTGCCGGCGAAGATCAGACAGACCGGTCGCTGCGAATCCCCCAGAATGCGCGCAAGTCGATCCAGATCGCTGAAAATGAGCAGCGCCCGTTTATACGTGGCGAACCGCCTTGCGAAGCCAATAATCAGAGGCTCTTCGCCGAATGCAGCCAGCGGCAATCCCAACTCCTGAACCATCTCCGACTTCGACTTCTTATGCTCCTTCCACAAGTCTGTGGCAGGGATTTCACGCACGGATGCCCAAATATCCACTTCCTGCGTACGGATCGCCCAATCGGACACAAGGTGCTGATCGTACAGCTTCTTCATCCCGTCTGCCAGCCATGTCCCGATATGAACGCCATTGGTAACAGAATCCACCGGTATATCTTGAATCGGGATATGCGGCATCCAGCGGTGAAACAGCTCACGGGTCACTTCGCCGTGAAGCTTGCTTACGCCGTTCACCTTGGAGGATGAACTGACCGCAAGCCGCGTCATGTTGAATGCGCCATCTAATTGGCCAAGCGCGAGTACGTGATCTCGGTCGGTTCCCATCTGCCAATAGTAGTCGCCGAGATAACGGTCGATCATATCGATGGAGAAGACGTCGTGTCCGGCAGGGACAGGTGTATGCGTCGTGAAGACCGTGCTTGCCTTAACGGCTTCGAGCGCCGTCTCGAACGATACGCCATCCGCGGACAGCATACGGATGCGCTCGAATGTAAGAAAAGCAGAATGTCCTTCGTTCAAATGCCAGACGTCTGGCTTCACCCCAAGCGCAGCGAGCAGTCTTGCGCCGCCGATGCCGAGAATCATCTCCTGACTGATGCGGGCATCTGGTTGGCTCGGATACAGGTTGTCGGTCAGATGCCGATCGGCCTCGTTATTGCTTTCAACATCCGTGCTAAGCAGATAGAGCGTAACGGAGCCTAAAGAAACGTACCATGCCTTGGCATACACCGGCCTGCCCGCAATAGTTACCTCGACGACAATAGGCTGGCCATCGGAGTCCTTTGCCAGCTGAACGGGGTATACGCTAGCTTCCAGATTTACATCCGGATATCGCTGCTGCTGCCAGCCGCTCTCATTAATTTGCTGCTGGAAATAGCCTTTCTTATAAAAAATGCCTACGCCCGTAAGCGGAATGTTCAAGTCTGCGGCTGCTTTAATATGATCGCCAGCTAAGATGCCAAGGCCGCCCGAATAGATCGGTAACGATTCGTCAAGTCCGAACTCTGCTGAGAAATACGCCACACCACCGTTTGGCATTCTCCCACCTCATTTTCGCTTTAGTTGCGCTAAACCATGTAAGCGCCTGACTTGATGCTTTATTACTATATGCGGGGAAGCTGTACACGTGCCTATATCTTACGTGCTTCGCTTCGATACAGCTTGGGCGAGGCTCCCATGACCTTCTTGAAAATCTTGGAGAAGAGCAGAGGGTCTTGATAACCAACCGAGCGGGAGATGTCGCCGATCGTCAGCTCCGCGTTACCCATCATCTCGCACGCTCTTTGGATGCGATAGCGAATTAAGTAATCTTGGATACTCGTGCTCATTTGCAGCTGGAACAGCGAGCAGAGGTAGCTTCGGTTGAGACCAATGAACTGGGCGATATGCTCGATCGTGATTTTTTGGGCGAAATTGGTCTCGACGAAATCCTTTACCTTCTCGACGTATATTGCGGCTCGGCTTTCTTTATGCTCATAAGTCGTCATTGCTGGTCCAAACTCAACAAGAAGCGACAACAAGGAGTAGAGCAATCCGGTTAATCGGGTCTCTCTTGCTTTATGATAACCTTTGGATTCGTTCATAAATGTAAAATATTGATAAATGCTATCGTCGCGATCATAGTGAAGAATGGGGTGGTCCATCGTAAGGCCTGCTTGCTTCAGCAGCGATTCGGCTAGCTGTCCATCGAAACCAAACCAGCAATACGTCCAAGGATTCGTCGAATCCGCTTCGTAATAAGTGACCACATCCGGGCAAATGAGAAACCCTTGCCCCTTCCGAAGCTCATAGCGGGTTCCGCCAACCTCGAAGATCCCTTCTCCGTCCACAATATAATGCAGCAGATAATAATCCCTTACCGCCGGTCCGTGGTAATGACCATGTGAACACGCTTCGATGCCATACTGTGTGACATACAATTCAGTGTGCTGTTTGCTTCGTGGTAAATACTCAATCACAGTCATTCTCCTTATCATGAGTTATCTAGCATTATGACATATTTATTGAGTACTGTGCCATGTACTTCGTTGAAATGAATCATATATGATTTTCGTAGGAATAATTAATCGTCTTATACTATCAAAATCAAGCCTAAAACCATGTGTAATGTAACTATTCTTTTATTCAATAAGCACTTAAACGGCAGAGAGGGGAACGTATTCGATGGGTATTATGGTGCAAGAACAGGCAGGGTTGTTTCACCTGCAATCTTCCGGTATGAGCTATCTTATTCAGATCGTGAATGGCTATCCGGTTCATGTGTATTGGGGCGGCAAGCTCAAGCATCGGGAACGGATGGAGGATCTGCTCCTCCACACGCCTAATGGAGCGGGATTAGACCGACTGCCGCAGGAATATCCGCAGTATGGAAGCGGGGACTTCCGCAATCCAGCGTATCAAGCTGAACTTGCAGACGGGACACGGATTACAGAGCTCAAATATGTCGGCTGCCGCACGATGAAGGGCAAGCCTGCTCTGTCTGGACTTCCGGCTGTTTATACGGAGGATGACGCCGAAGCGGACACGCTGGTACTTGAACTGAAGGACAGTTATTCGGGATTGAAGGTGGACCTGCTGTACACCATCTTCGCGGATCGGAACGTCATTGTTCGCTCGGTTCGCTTGGTTAATGAAGGTTTGAACCAGCTTCGTCTTCGCCGTGCGCTTAGCGCTAGTGTGGATTTTGCAGAGAAACGTGATATGGAGATCACCTACCTATCTGGGGCTTGGGCACGTGAAGGCAACATCACACGCAGACCGCTGCTTCAAGGGGAAACTCGGATCGATAGCAAGCGGGGCATGAGCAGCCATCAATTCAATCCGTTCGCTGCACTTGTCACGCCGGAAACGTCAGAGAGCCACGGTGAGGCATACGGCTTCAGCCTTGTGTACAGCGGCAGCTTTGAAGCGGTAGCGGAGGTCGATTCCTTCGGATCGACGCGGCTAGGCATGGGCGTGAACGCCTTTGATTTTGCATGGCAGCTGAGTCAGGGAGAGAGCTTCCAGACGCCGGAGGTCGTCATGGTGTATTCCGGGCAGGGGCTGGGAGAGATGTCGCGCACGTATCATCGCTTGTATCGGACACGGTTGTGTCGAGGCGAGTATCGTGATCGTGAAAGACCGATTCTCGTTAACAATTGGGAAGCGACTTATTTCAACTTCGATGCGGACAAGCTGGTGTCCATCGCGGAAGAGGGAGCGAAGCTGGGCATCGAGCTGTTCGTCTTGGATGATGGTTGGTTCGGCAAGCGGGATGCCGATAATTCATCGCTCGGAGATTGGTACGAGGATCGCCGAAAGCTGCCGGGTGGACTTGCCGATGTGGCAGAGCGCATCAATAAATTAGGGCTTCAATTCGGGCTCTGGTTCGAGCCGGAGATGATCTCGCCGGACAGCGAGCTGTATCGGAAGCATCCGGATTGGTGCCTGCATGTACCGGGCCGGCGCCGCACGGAGGCTAGATGGCAGCTGGTGCTGGACTATACCCGCCAAGAAGTGCGCGATTACATTTATGACTCGCTTACAGCTATTTTCACAACCGTTCCCGTCTCCTATGTCAAATGGGACATGAACCGCGCGCTGACGGAGATTGGTTCTGCTGAGCTGCCGCCTGAACGCCAATCTGAGACGGCCCATCGCTATGTGCTCGGGTTGTATGAACTTCTGGAGCGGATAACCAAGGCATTCCCGCACATTTTGTTCGAAAGCTGCTCCAGCGGTGGCGGACGATTCGATCCGGGCATGCTTTATTACATGCCTCAGACGTGGACAAGTGACAACACCGACGCAGTGGAGCGGCTAAAGATCCAATACGGCACCAGCCTTGTGTATCCGATAAGCGCAATCGGCGCGCATGTCTCGGCGGTTCCGAACCATCAGGTTGGACGGATAACGTCGCTTGAATTCCGAGGAAATGTTGCCATGTCCGGCAATTTCGGCTATGAGCTTGATCTGACGAAGTTTACGGATGAAGAGAAAGAGCTCGTTAAGGAGCAGGCGGCAGCGTACAAGCAGATTCGCGGATTGGTGCAGCAGGGTGATCTGTACCGATTGAAGAGTCCATTCGAAGGGAACGAGTCGGCTTGGATGTTCGTATCCGAGGACCAAGAGGAAGCACTCGTTTATTACTTCCAGGTGATGGCTGTTCCTCATGCCCCGCGGAGAAGCTTGCGGCTTGCCGGACTGAACCCGGAGCTCGAATACGAGGTTCAGTCGAGTGACAGTGAGACGACTTCGACATGGGGAGGAGACAGACTGATGCAGTTGGGACTGCATCTTCCGTACAAACAGAAGGATTACGAGAGCGGATGGTTTAGCGTTCGTGCGGTCGGAACGAATATAAGCGATAGGGCGTGATGGAATGCTGGCAAGCATGGATTTGGCAGGAACGTGGAGCTTCCGAATGGATGGACAGAACAAGGAGCTCCAGCTGCCTTTTAACGATACGATTCAACTGCCGGGTACGACATCCTATGCGAAGAAGGGGACGAGAAGCGACGCCGTCTATGTGAACCATTTGACCGATGAGTATGCGTTTGAAGGTTATGCGTGGTTCTCCCGTGAGATCGACATTCCAGAAGAGCTGCAAGGAAAGGCCTGTTTCCTATTCCTAGAGCGCACAAGAGTGACAACGGTGTGGGTCGATGGGCAAGAGGCAGGGACTCAGAACAGTTTGTCTGCTCCGCATCTATATGATTTAACTCCCTTCATCAGTGATGGCAAGCACCAAATCACGATTCGGGTCGATAACATTCACTACCCAACCAAAGGTGGCCATCTCACCTCGCCAGATACGCAAACGAATTGGAACGGGATTACGGGGAGGTTGGAGCTGCAATTTTTCAACGCCGCACATTTGAAGAACGTTAAGTTATTCCCGAATGTGGTAGAGCGATCCGTCACGATTCGTGCGGAGGTGATTGGTTTGACTACAGGCATGAAGCTCAAGGCGGCTGCCCACAGCTTTAACGTCGATCGCCAGCACATCGTCTCGGAGAAGGAATTTGCGGTCGGCTCCATCGACGACTTGACGATAAGCTATGAGCTTGGAGACGATGCTCATCTGTGGGACGAGGAGAGTCCAGCGCTGTATCGGCTCGACTTACGACTTTGTGACGCAGAAGGCAATGTGCTCGACAGGCATGAACTGACAACGGGCTTACGCGACTTTGTCGCTGCGGGTGATAAGTTTGCGATTAATGGAAGAGATACATTCTTGCGCGGCAAGCATGACGGTCTCTTGTTCCCGCTGACGGGTTACGCACCAACAACGGTAGAGGAATGGCTGCGAATTCTAAGCATCGCCCAGTCGTATGGGATCAACCATTACCGCTTCCATACGTGCTGCCCACCTGAAGCTGCTTTTACAGCCGCAGATCTGCTCGGCATCTACATGGAGCCGGAGCTTCCCTTCTGGGGGACGGTAACAGACGAAGGAGACGAGCGTCACAATGAACAGGCTGAGCAGGAGCAGCAGTATCTGATCCGTGAAGGATTCGCGATGCTGGATGCGTTCGGCAATCATCCATCCTTCGTCATGATGTCGCTGGGGAACGAGCTGTGGGGAAGCAAAGATAAGCTGAACAGCATCCTGAAGGCATACAAAACCTACGACAACCGCCGCTTGTACACGCAGGGATCGAACAATTATCAGTTTGTACCGGATATTCTGGAGGAAGAGGACTTCTACTGCGGCGTCCGCTTCGATCGGGATCGACTGTTCCGCGGATCGTATGCGATGTGCGACGCTCCACTTGGTCATATCCAGACGGATATCCCAAGTACGATGAAGGATTACGATGAAGCGATTATGCCATCCTCTTCTGCGGAGCGGTCTCAAGAAGAAGCTAGTGAAGGCGGGATCATCCAAATTCAATATGGAACGGAAGCACGGACAGTGCGGGCAGAGAATACGAAGGAAGAGCTTGTGCCGCATATTCCGGTTGTTTCGCACGAGATCGGCCAGTTTGCTTCGTACCCGAACTTTAAGGAGATTGAGAAGTACACCGGTTCGCTGAAGGCTAGAAACTTCGAGGTGTTCCAGCAACGGCTGGCGGACAAAGGAATGGCGCATCTAGCGGATGCTTTCTTCCATAACTCAGGTCAGCTTGCTGTCGCTTGCTATAAGGAGGAACTGGAGGCTGCCTTTCGAACCAAACGATTGGCGGGATTCCAGATTCTCGATCTGCAGGACTTCAGCGGACAAGGGACGGCGCTTGTCGGTATTCTAGATGCCTTCATGGATTCGAAGGGGTTCATCTCCCCAGAGGAGTGGAGGACCTTCTGTTCAGATGCGGTTCTGCTGGCACGGTTCCCTAAGTATCAATACACGGCTGGCGAGTGCTTCCAAGCGCGTATCGAGCTAGCCTATTACCGTAGTATACCGCTTCATGCGGAAACTTTACGCTGGGAGCTATCTGCTGAGGATGGCCAACAGGTGCACGCATCCGGGTTAGAGTCCATTTCGACAAGTGGCGCAAGTGGTGTGCTTCATATCGCCAACCTAGAGGTGGCGCTTCCTGAAGTATCCGCAATGACGAAGCTGGTTCTTTCTCTACAGATCGATCAAACGAATATTAAGAAGAAGTATGATGTGTGGCTGTATCCAAATGAAATCCCTGAGACTAAGCCGATTGACTTCCATGTCGCACGGGAATGGAACGAAGATACGGAGGAGCGGTTGGCAAGAGGGGAGAAGGTCGTCTTGCTTCCGAGCTTGGATCGATTGTCGAACTCGATCGAGGGCTTCTACTGCACCGACTTTTGGTGTTATCCGATGTTCCGCTCGATCTCGGAGAGCATGAACAAGCCTGTGCCAGTCGGTACGATGGGGCTTCTGATCCATAACGAGCACCCGGCATTGAGTCAGTTCTCCTCCGAAACGTATTCGACGTACCCTTGGTGGTCGATCGTATCCAACTCGCGTTCTATCATTCTGGATGAAGCGCCTCAAGGGTTGTCGCCGATCGTACAGACCATCGATAACTTCGAGCGCAACCATAAGCTGGGCCTGCTGTGGGAATGCAGTGTTGGTCAGGGCAAGCTTCTCGTATGCTCGGTGGACGATGAGCGTCTAGCGGAAACGCCGGAAGGGAAGCAGTTCCTGGGGAGTATATACAGCTATGCAGCGTCTGAAGCCTTCCAGCCAAATACTGTGCTGCGAGCAGAAGACATCCGTCGATTGTTCGGATAAGAGTAACGATGATTATGATGCATCTAACACAAGCAGCCGTCCCAGATCTGATCTGAGGCGGCTGCTTGTGTGATGTATGAAGTTAACTTTGACGCTTACGAACGGTTCGATATCCCATATAACCAATTGCTATCAAGATAACGAAACCAATTGCCCAATATCTTTTGCGATGAGGTGCTTGTTCGATGAATTTCTTAGTTTTATGAATAATTGCTTCCTTGCTATAAGGATGAGCGGTTCTTAGTATTGCAGCTTCAAGGTCAGCAGGGGTAATGGAAGGACTGCCTCCATTGATCCTCGGAATTTCCATCGCATCCGATTTCCTAGTGGCGATACCTTCTCTGACGGTGAACGCGTATTGGATGTCGGCTTGATGCAGCAGATCTTCTGACTCGCGATCAAACATACCATACGGATAGGCGAACGTATCTATCGGATTGTTATTGATTGGCGCTAATTGATCCTTGCAAGCGGTGAAATCTTCGAGTATCCGTTTCTGATATTCCGCGTCTGTTTCTTTAACACCATCTACTTCAAGACGAGCGGTCAGGGCATCATGCCGATTATCAATTTGATAATGCAGGTTGTTCGTATGGCACTGCACCTCGGCCAGGTTGTCGACTGTGACTTGTTTCAATTGTTCAAGGGTCATGTGAGGAATATAACCGTATTTCTTATTATCGGTAGCGCTAGTAATGATGAAAGCAACGGATGGAATGCTTTTCGATTTCATAATCGGATAGGCGAGATTAATGTAGCTCTCATAGCCATCGTCGAAGGTCACGAGGACCGCATTCGAAGGCACGCTTCCGCCGTTCAAGTAATCGATAAATTGCCTGAGCGAGATGAAATTATAGCCTTTTTGCTGCAAGTAGGTCAGTTGTTCGTTGAATTGATCGGTCGAGATAATATCAGGGTTTGGCTTATTGTCGCTATCGGTCATGTGATGATACATGAGAACAGCAACTTTGTCATCATATTCGGAGTTGGATGCAGCCGCATGAACAGATGGAATCATTAGCAGAAATAGAGTAGATAAAATCATGATCGTTCGTTGGATCGTATTCAATGTGCGACACACTTCCTTGAATCAATTTAATCAGTAAGCCTGAATTAGGCTTTTTATTGGTAAGTATAGCAATGAATCGTATAGATATGAAGACGATGTTTGACAGATTCTTGAATGGAAGAATCGTTTCATCACAAGAGAAGAGACCCCGACAAATGGAGTCCCCTCTGATATATAAACCTATTCACACATCTTCAAACGTTTACCAACTATCTTCATGTGGGTGCAATGAGAAGCGGCAAGCACCTTTCGCTTGTTCTATTTTCGCGAAGGCATCGCACGGAAAAGTAGTGGCGCTCCGATCGTCATCCAAGCTCCGATTAAGAAATACCGAATAAAATCGGCTACCATCGTTTCACCCAGCAGCTTCTGTCCTAGTATTTTGATTCCGATCAAGATCGTCATACCAACAACAAATTTGATGATTTGCTTCCCGATCGGACTCTTAGCCTCGTATTTTATGTACTTTTGATCCAATACATATCCAATTAAAAAGCTGATGATGGTTCCTGCCGCCTTGATATAATCATCAGAAGGCAACCAGATTAGACCCAGCGCAATCGGGATAAACAAGAATAAAAGCCATTCTGCTTTTTGCTTTTTTTCTACATAATCGAACATCCAATTGGCGTCAATCACGCATACAAATCCAAAGATAGCTCCAACAGAAACATCCGCAATTGTATGAACCCCGAGATACATTCTGGAGAAGGCCACTAGTAGAACTAGGATAATACTTAGGGCAGTGAACCATTTCTTACGTATGATAGTTGCAAGTGCTGTGCTTAGTGCTGAGATTCCTTGGGTATGTCCGCTCGGAAAAGAATAGCCTGTGGCCGTTTCCACCCGGATTGGAACCAGCTCATTGTCTCTAACAAAAGGACGTTCAACCTGAAACACTTCTTTTATAGCATTGTTGGTGACACCGGAGAGCAAATAGGCGAAGCCAATCCGGTAACCCCATTTTTTATTCAGGCACCAGAACACGATACAAAAAACCGCGATTGCAACATATTCCTCTGCCAGAATCGTAATCGAGGTAAATACCTCGGTCAAAAAGGTTGTTCTTATCGTTTGAATCCATTTCAGAATATCCAGCATAAAATCCATTATAGTAACTTCCTCTACTCTTTCAGTATTAAAAACTTTATGATCGCTAAAAATTCCCTTGTATATGTTATCGGAACTAGATACCATTCCATTTTTGCATGCATATGGTTACTATTCATTCCTGCGACTTTAGATATCTCATTTGCTCTAAATATATGAAAATCATTTGTTATAAAAATCGTCTTGTAATCATTTTTAAAATAATTATCTAATAATTTTTTTGAGAAAATAAAGTTTTCATAGGTGCTTGTAGATCGATCTTCTTTAATCATTTTGTTTTCAGGAACTCCTTTTGAAAGCAAGAACCTTTCCATTGCAAGTGCTTCAGTTATGGTTTCATCTGGACCTTGTCCTCCAGATAGAACGATAATGACATTTGGATTTTTAGTATAATACTCTATGGTTTTCTCCAGTCTATATTGAAGCGGTAACGTAATAGTTTCGCCATTAAGTCCTGTACCCAGGACAATTACAGCATCCTCTTTATAAGTTGCAGTGTCTTTATTACCAAAGACCGCAATAAATGTAATAACTGAAATCATAATGATGTTACCTATTATGAATATATTTCTTGTCCACTTAAGAAGGCTGTTTTGAATCTTTTCATAATACAAACCATAAAATAAATAGACACAACCAATTATAAATGTTGCAACATGACCTGTATTAAAACTAATTATTAATGACACAATTAATGCGTTACAAACTAACAATATCCCGATTATTATCAATAGAATTTTGATAAAACTTTTCAATGTTTACCCACCTTTGCATTCCATAATGAATTATTCCTTCAAAGTAACCGATTTCGCATGTGTTAGATACGAAATTTCATGTGGTTATTTATGATAATGAAGAATATAACATATATATTTCATGCCTTATATCTATTTTATGTAAATTTAGAGTGGAGTTCATGTAAATTTATCTGAAATTCTCATGCAGAGAATATAAGCTAATATAAGAAAAATGGATATGCACAAAGGGGAGCAGCATTATTAAATTACTTAAAAAAATACTATAATGAGGCTAATACTTATACTCTTACAAATAAACAATCATGTTGAGAGGAGCACTTCGTATGAAGCTCAGTAAGGGGCAGAAAATCGACATAACAAAAGGCCGTACCATCAATCGCTTAACGCTCTCATTTGGCTGGGAGGTTCGCCAGGCAGACGTTAGTGTGGATGCGTCAGTGTTTCTGTTGTCCAAGGATAACCGTTGTATGCGGGACGAGGACTTAATCTTTTATGGCAATCCTCATTCCAGTGATGGCACTGTCGTCTATGCACAAGATGGCTCTGGGAAACACGGAACATTGAAAGTCGCACTGAGCAGCTTGCCCGAACGAATAGATAGATTAGCTGTTACGGTATCTATCTATGAAAGCGTGAAACGTGGACATACGATGAATGACGTGACGTCGCTATACGTGAAGCTCATGGATGATGCTAGTGGTGAGGTCATAGCGAGCTATGAGTGCGGCGCAGATGTGAACAATGAAACGGCGATCGTCGTGGGCGAGTTATATCGTTACCAAGGCGAGTGGAAGTTCAGTGCAATTGGCAGCGGCTTCTATGGCGGGCTTGAAGCACTCGTGACTCACTATGGGCTTGAGCTCGAACAATCCGAGGGGATGGCGGAGGTTGCTGCAGCTGTAGAGGAAGTTGTTGAACAAAAGCCAATCCCGGTCGTGGAAGAGACACCGATTCGATCAACGATCGATTTGCGTAAGAAAACGGTGGAGATTGTACTAAAGAAGAAGCAGCTGACCGATGTCGTTGCTCGTGTCGGTGTTGTACTGGACATATCGGGGTCGATGCAGCAGCAATATCGCAGCGGCATTGTGCAAGATGTCGTGGAGCGAGTGCTCGCCATTGCCTGCCAGTTCGACGATAATGCCACGCTGGATGTTTGGATTTACGACAACGAGTTTTCTCGAATGCCGTCAGTGACAGAGCACAGCCTGCAGGGTTACGTGACGAAGCAAATCTTAGACAATCCGTTCGTACATAAATTCGGCCGAAATAACGAGCCTCCGGTGATGGAGGATATCATTCGGAAGTATACGGTGGAAGAGGATTCGGATACGCCGGTTTATATTATTTTCATCAATGATGGCGGTGTGCAAAGGTCTATACAGAAGGTTATTACACGGTCCGCTGTGCTCCCGATCTTCTGGCAGTTCGTTGGCATCGGTGACTCAAGCTTCGAGGTGCTGAAGAAGCTGGACACGATGCAGGGCAGAATCGTCGACAATGCGAACTTCATTCATTGGGATCGGATCGAGCATGTGTCGGACGAAGAGCTGTACGACAAGCTTCTTAACGAGTTCCCGCAGTGGATTCGTGAAGCGAAGCAGAAGCGGATTCTGCGATAGTTTTCATTGCGCATCCTCATCGAGAAACATAAGAAAGCCGCGGACATCATCCGCGGCTTTTCTCCATTCCTCTTATTGATATTCGCACACAAACTCCGAAAACTCCGCCGTCGCACCTTCACCCACTGCATACAAACCGATAAGTACGCCTGTGAAGCCTCCAGCCACCTCGGAAGAGAGGTATTTGGTCTGAGCCGTGCCGAGCTGGATGCTCTGTTCGCCGACTTGGATCGAGAAGCTATAACGTTCGTGGGTTGCTTCAATGTGCAGCTTCGCACTTTGAGCCGCATCGAGCGTCACAACCTGCTGCTCGTGTTTAATATCGCCAATGTTCAAACGAAGTACGGCTTCGAGCTGAGCACCGCGCTGGCGAATCGCCAGATCGTAGTGATGACTCTCATCCATATAGAGCGTAATGCCCGCCTCGCCGTTATTCTTTAACGCGACATCAGACGAGATAGCAGCATTGAAATCTCTTTGACGGATGGCCAGGAAAGTAGGCGTATCAGCTTGATCAAGCGTAACCTCCGTTCCAGTCAGTGTGAGACAGTCATCTTGAAGCTTATAGTTCTCGACTCGTGGGTGACGCAGATAAACCCATTCGAGATCCCACTTCGTATTGCTCATCGTATACAGCTTCTTCTCTTGTTGGACAACATGCTCCGCAATTCGAACCGTCTCAATGACGCTGCGAGTCGTACCATTGTGACCAGCTGTGAACCAACCATCCTCATCGAACGTAACCGGCGCCAGGAACACTTCTCGACCCAGGTGATGGTACGCAATCCATTGACCGATCTGGCGGAATCCGAGGTGGAAGATCCACCAGTTGCCCTCGTTGTCCTGAATCAGATCGCCGTGACCGATCGCTTGAATCTCGTAACCGCCCAAGTTCCGGTTAGTCAGCACAGGATTGTGCGGGTACGCTTCGAATGGTCCGTGGAGCGACTTGCTGCGTGCATACGTAATCATATGTCCGAACTCTGTGCCGCCTTCTGCCGCCATCAAGTAGTACCAGCCATTGATGTGATACATATGCGGGCTTTCCAGATAACGACCGCCTGTCCCTTTCCAGAGCGGACGGCTTGGCGTCAGCTTGTTGCCCGTTGCAATATCGATCTCGCATTGCAAAATAACGCCGCGGCCATCCTCGTCGCTGCCATTGCTCATGAAGTAAGCACGGTCGCCTTCGAAATAGAGATCCGGATCGATGCCGCCTTGCTCGATGTAAATCGGTTCCGACCATTCGCCGTAGATATCGTCGGTCCAGACATAGAAATTTTGACGCGTCGTATCATTCGTCGTGGTCATATAGAAACGACCGTTATTGTGCCGAATGGTAGGGGCGAAGACGCCGCCGGAGCTGTTCACTTTCTCCAGCATGATCTGGCTTGGCCGAGTCAGCGCATGGCCGATAGGCTCCCAATTGATCAGATCTTTACTCTCGAACAGGGGGACGCCAGGGAAAAATTGAAACGAGCTGCACGCTAGGTAGTACGTGTCGCCGACCTTGCAAACACTTGGATCGGGATAAAAGCCTTTGACGACAGGATTGTTAAATTTCAAGCTAGTTCACCTCAGTTTGATAAATCGAAAACGTTTTCGAAACCAGTCAATGTACGATCATTATAGTGTGACGATTTCGGATTCGCAATATACAAACTTGTTATCCGCTCAAAAAGTCACTGCTGCTGGCGGAATTTCTTCGGCGACAACCCCATCGCTTTCGTGAATTGGCGCGTGAAATAATTGCTGTCGTTAAACCCGCTCGCTAGCGACACTTCCATGATCGACAGCCGGGACTTCTTAAGCACAGAAGACGTGACGATTCTGACCGTGTTCAACGGGACGTCGTTTGCAACGGATAGGGAAGGTCAGTCTTGGCGGTGCTTCTCCTGTGGACTGACGAACGCGTGTGGGCGCCGCGATGTCTATCTAGTATTGCAGGGACCAGTATCTATTAGCTGGTTCCGGCTGCTTGGCGTGCAGTTTCATGAAGGAAGCCCCATCGATCTCGATGGGGCTTCTCTATTACTCAAACTTAGAAGGCGCAACCTGATAATACTTCTTGAATGCCTTCGAGAACGTGAAAGGGTCCGGATAACCGAGCAGGCTGGCGATTTGCTGAACCGAATATTTTCGCTCATTGAGATAATCTCTTGCCCGGTTCATTCGAATCTGATAGATATATTGCCCCGGGGTTATGCCTAACGCTTTCTTGAAGCTTGTAATAAAATATTTCTCCGATATCCCTACAAGCGCCGCAAGCTCATTCATTCGAATAGGCTGGTGGATATGATGATGGATGTGATCAAACACCGGATGCAGCAGCTCCAAGCTCCCGCTAGATGTCCGAGCTTCTTTCTCACCTATAAATGCACCTGTATACTGGCCTTGCCCGTAACGTTCGATGATCTTCGCAACAACCGCTGTCAGACAAGCCTTCAGGTAGAGTCGGTTGCCGGAGGGAGATTGTTCGGCTTGCGCTAACGCTTTGTTGAACAAGTCAACCTCTTCTCGCAGCAGTTCATGCGGAACAATGCCCGACAGCTGAAAATCATTCAATATCCGCTGCTGCTTCCCGATTTCGAAGTCAAAATGAATGTAAGTAAAGCGGCATCCTTGTTGATCGACAGTCGTTGCTTTGTAAGGAATGTCCGGATAGAAGAAAACAACATCGCCGGGATAAGCGCGATGCTCCACGCCTTTAATCGTGATGGCTACCGTTCCTTCTTGGATGAACCAGAGATCATAATCGACATGAGCACGATGTTCGATCCACGTGCTGCCATGTTGAAGTGCTAGATATGATTTCATTCGAAGCGAGATCAGCTCGGACAAATCACTCAAAATCCCCATATTCGCAGCTTGCTTATCCATTAAATATTCCTCTACTTGTAGACATCTAATTATTAGACCTAGTATATCACTGGCTTAATCATTCGCCAATGATCGTACTTTTTAACATGAAGGTGAAACTATCGCATATTCTCGTTTCGGACAGCTTTTTTATAATGAAGAGGTAGAGATCATGAATAAGGAGTGCATATGCGATGCTGCGTCTTTTTCAAACGAATGAGATACGACAAGTTGTAGAGCTGGAAGGCGATTGGGATTTCGAGCCGACGGATCAAGATGATCATATTCCTGCCACCTATCACTACCGGATGCCGGTGCCAGGCTGCTGGGAGATGCATCCGAAGCTGCATACCTATCGCGGCAAAGGGGTATATCGTAGAACGATCCATATAACGGAGCAGACAGCTGTTCGTCTAATCTTCAAAGGTGTGAGCCATACAGCTCGCGTGTTCTTCGACGGTGCAGAAGTCGCACAGCATTACAATGCCTATACGCCTTTCACGTCGAGGTTGATTACGGACGTTCAAGCAGGTGAGCATGAGATCGTTGTCATGGTCGATAACTCCTTCCATTCGGACTCGAAGCTGCATATCGCCAATGATTACTATACGTATGGCGGCTTGATCCGCCCAGTTGCGATTGAATACATGCAACCCGTCTACATCGAGCGCCTGCAATTCACGCCTTCCTATGAGAATGGCCAATGGCAGGCTTCGATTGCGGCAGTTGTTACGAATACAAGTTCGGCTTCGGCACAGGTCCGTCTTCAGGGAGCGTTGGGCGAAACTCCGATCCGCTTCGATGCGGTCGACATTCAGGCCGGAGAAACGGCATTGATTCAGACGAGAGGAGCTTTCCCTGATGCACAAGCTTGGTCTAATGGTTCGCCTAACTTGTACAAGCTTCAAGTTCAATTGTTCAAGGATGGAGAACAGACTGCGTCAGACGATCTGATCGAGCGCGTTGGTTTTCGTACCGTCACAACAGCTAATGGTCGCATCCAAGTAAACGGTGAAGATATTGTGCTCAAAGGCTTCAATCGGCACGAAGACCATCCGATGGTCGGTGCATCGTTCCCGTATCAGTTAATGGTGCAGGACATGGAGCTTATGCTGGAGGCTGGCTCGAATGCGGTGCGGACAAGTCATTATCCAAACGATGAGCGGTTCCTCGATCTGTGTGATGAGCGGGGCATCTACGTATGGGAAGAAAATCATGCGAGGGGACTCGATATCGAGCATATGCGCGATCCGAAGTTCCAAGAGCAGTGTTTGGTCTGCAATCGGGAGATGGTCGAGAATCACGTCAACCATCCATGCATTATTATCTGGGGGATTCTGAACGAATGCGCCAGCAACACGCCTGAAGGCAGAGAGATGTATCGGGAGCAGCTGGAACAGATTAGAGGCATGGACCAGTCGCGGCCGCTGACATATGCAACACATCATCGGGAGCATGACATTTGCTTTGATCTAGCGGATATTATTTCGTTCAACCTGTATCCGCAGTGGTATACGGATGAAGATCCAGGCGAACTCGTCGATCGAGCGAGAGGCTGGGCGGAAGAGCTCGGCGGGTCGGGCAAGCCTATCATTATGAGCGAATTCGGCGGCGACGGGTTCTATGGAATGCGCGATGCGAGCCGCGTTCGCGGTACGGAGGAGAGACAAGCGGATATTATCGAAAGCAATCTAGCTGCCTATACATCGAGACCGTATATCTCCGGCATGTTCATCTGGCAGTTCTGCGATTGCCGTGTCGTCGAAGACTTAGGCTGGCTGTTTAGCCGAGCGGGCACGCAGAACAGCAAAGGCATCGTTGATAAATATCGCAGACCGAAGCTTGCCTTCGAGGTCGTGAAGAAGTATTTTGAACAGAAGTAGTAACATGAGAGACTGTCCCACGGGGCAGTCTCTTTCATTTAACACTAGATTAACTAATTTATGCTATACTCCGTTCGAGATGATGAACAATCGATCAGAGGAGTAGAAACGTGAAACAGCGAGTTAATATTGTTTATAAAAATGTATCGGACGCAGCACTCTACCTGGACTTATTTCTCCCCGATGATGTGGCAGGACACTGTCCTGTCATCGTATGGATCCACGGAGGTTCGTGGTTCGAGGGAAGTAAAGAGAACTGTCCGATCCTGTTTCTAGTGGATCACGGCTATGCCGTTGCGAGTATAAGTTACCGTTTGAGCACGGAAGCGGTGTTCCCAGCGCAGGTGTTAGATTGCAGGGATGCCATCATTCATCTGAAGAATCATGCAGATGCATATGGCATTGATCCTGATCGGGTTGGCGTATGGGGAGAGTCTGCCGGCGGTCACTTAGCCGCGTGCATCGGCGTAACCAATGATCCAGATGCGGAGTATGCCGTACATGCGGTATGCGATTTCTGTGGACCGGTTGATATCTATGCATTGGAATGTGAGTGGAGCCGCTCCGGCATTAATCAACCTACACCAGGTTCCGTGTTATTAGGCGTACCGATTCATGAGAGCGAGCATTTGGCTGCCACCATCAATCCGATCACATATATCCATTCCGCGCCATATAAGCTGCCGCCGTTCCTCATCGTTCATGGCGACCAAGACGTGAATGTCCCAATTGCACAGAGCATCATGTTAGTGGAGGCGCTGGAGTCCGTTGGCACAAATGTTGTTTCTCATACAGCTGAGGGAAGCGGGCACAACATTAGCGATCCGGCCGTATTTCAACGTGCGGTAGATTTCTTTGATTCGATTCTAAAGGTGAAGGTTAACTCGCGTTAACAAATAGGTGATAGATAACCGGACTGACGTTGTTTCGTTCTATAAGGTTGTAGACACTCGATCTTCTATGTGTAAAAATCTGGATAGAAGGAGCGTGTTTAATTGAACTTAATAGAGATGAAGCAAGCGGAGTTCGATTCGATGAGTGACGAGAGACTTGGATGGTCATGTGTAGAGCCATTCCTCATGAGTATACGAGCCAAGGACACGGCAACTAAGACGAAGGTGATTCGCAGCTTAAATCCAAGTCAGCAGGCGTTATGCATGTTTAAGGTGTTCTACGGACATGCGCGTGGTTCCGCCCATGAATTGTATGCCTGGGTTGCTTATTTGCTGCATACGCCCGGATACTGGCAAGGTGTGACCAAAGGCTTAAGTTTCTTCGGAGATGATCGGATGCTGCAGCTGCTGGAAGATATGAGGCAGTTTATTGTTGAGCGTAAACAAGGTGCAGGCGATAGTACGGAATTTCATCCGCTTCACAATATAGAGCATGACAATGAACTTACGAATCGGGTCGTACACTTCTATGCAAGGTTCCAATCACTTGAGCATGACAGCTTGAAACAAATTAGTTCATTCATTCGTGCGAATCCACAAGACTTTGTAAAGATCGAAGGGTAGTTTTCCCCTTAACATGAGATGGTGTTGGATAAACAAGTGTATTAATTCAACATTTATCTGAAAAAAAACCTGCCGAAAACCTTTCCGTTTCCATCTTCTTATTTGGAAATGGAAGCGTTCTTGTTTTATAATAGAACAGTTGAGAGCTAAATAATTTATAATACTCCGGATTTATATTCTATGGTATGATAGCTCTACGAAGTAGGTTAACATTTTGGTTAACTAGTTAACTAAATTAGGAATGTATATTGTATGATGGGGGAAAACGCATGAGTTTCGATGTGAAAAATGCCATCCAAAGCGGCAAAACAGTATTGGGTATCGAGCTTGGCTCGACGCGTATTAAAGCAGTTCTTATCGGTGAGGATCATGTATCGATCGCTTCCGGCGCTCACGACTGGGAGAACAGCCTTGAAAACAACATCTGGACGTATAGCGTTGATGCGATTTGGAAGGGCATTCAAGACAGCTATACGAAGATGGCTAACCAAGTAAAAGAGCAATACGGCGTTACGCTGCACACGATTGGCGCAATCGGCTTCAGCGGTATGATGCATGGTTACGTGGCATTCAACAAATCCGACGAGCTGCTCGTTCCATTCCGTACGTGGAGAAACAATTTGCAAGCACAAGCTTCTGCAGAACTGACGGAGCTGTTCAACTTCCACATTCCGCAGCGCTGGAGCATTGCGCACCTGTATCAAGCGATTCTGAACGGTGAAGAGCATGTGGCGAACATCAGCTTCCAGACGACGCTGGCTGGCTACATCCATTGGAAACTGACAGGCCAGAAGGTTCTGGGCGTTGGCGAAGCATCCGGCGTATTCCCAATCGATATTCATACCAAACAATTCAACACGACGATGATCAATCAGTTCAACGAGCTGATCGCATCCCGCAACCTGCCTTGGAAGCTGGAAGATATTTTGCCAGCGGTTCTGTCTGCAGGCGAAAGCGCTGGCGCGCTGACGGCAGAAGGCGCGAAGCTGCTGGACGTATCCGGCGAGCTGCAAGCTGGCATTCCGCTTTGCCCGCCAGAAGGCGACGCAGGTACGGGCATGGTCGCAACGAACAGCGTTGCACAACGTACGGGTAACGTATCCGCAGGTACTTCCGTGTTCGCAATGGTCGTTCTGGAGAAAGAGCTGTCCAAAGCTTACGAAGAAATCGACCTTGTAACGACGCCTACGGGCAGCCTCGTTGCAATGGCGCACTCGAACAACTGCTCTTCGGACTTGAATGTTTGGGTTGGTTTGTTCGAGCAATTCGGCAAAGCAATGGGCATGAACTTCGACATGAACACGCTGTACGGCACGCTGTACAACCTGGCTCTGCAAGGCGACGCAGACTGCGGCGGCCTGCTGGCATACGGCTACCTGTCGGGCGAGCACATGACGCACTTCGAAGAAGGACGTCCACTGTTCGTTCGTTCGTCGGACAGCAACTTCAACCTGCCGAACTTTATGCGTGTCCACCTGTCGACAGCTCTGGGCGCACTGAAGATCGGTATGGACATCCTGCTGAAGGAAGAGGGCGTCAAGCTGGACGAGATCCTCGGCCATGGCGGTCTGTTCAAAACGAAAGGCGTAGGCCAACGCATTATGGCTGGCGCGCTGAACGTTCCAGTATCCGTAATGGAGACGGCAGGCGAAGGCGGCGCATGGGGTATCGCGCTTCTCGCTTCCTACATGATCAACAAATCGGGTAACGAAACGCTCGAAGAGTACCTCAGCAGCAAAGTATTCGCAGGTCAAGCGGGCGAGACGATCGCACCAGACGCGAAAGACGTTGAAGGCTTCGAAGTATTCATGGAGCGCTACAAGCGTGGTCTCGCAATCGAGCGTGCTGCGGTAGAGAACCTGATCTAATCGGATGTTTGGCAAAATAGAAAGGAGCAGCTGCAATACGCAGCTGCTCCTTTTTTGTACTTGTGAATGCGAAATGCCCGAATAGCGCTTTGCTTCAAATTCGTGTAAACGAGGCAGCAGTCTAAGAATTAGGATGAATTTTCTCAACATATTGCTGAACATTCTCGCATTTTGATCAAAGCGGATGTTCATTAGAATAAAGCTGTATTAAAACTAATAGGGTGGTTGTTATTTTCATTCTAAAGGAGAGGAATAAGCGATACTCCATTAAAGCTTGAAACAAAATGAGACTCATATTTTTGAAAGGGGTTACAGTATGAAAAAAATGAGGAAAATCTTCGTTTCAAAACTTCTAGTAATCGGAGTTTCGCTTAACTCCTTGTTACCTGGAGCATACGCTGAGCAAGTATCAGTAAGCGATGTACAAACATCAGTCGAAGTCCAGTCAGCGGCAAATGCAGAGCTTGATGCCATTACCTCTACGTCCTATTCTTTTGAACAAGCTGAGGGATCAACGGTTCCCAATGATATTGCCGGCGGGGAAGGGGCGGTACTAGGAAGTGCAGCCTCACTCGTGGAGGATGCTGAAAGAGGAGGGAAAGTTCTCAATCTGCCAGGCGGAAGCGCGGACGCTGGCAGCTGGTTGACACTGCCTAATAACTTGTTCAGCGCCATTAACGGTACGGATGGATTCGCGATTTCAATGTGGCTGAAGGTGCCAACAAATCAAAACGCAAGCTACACGAGACTTTTCTCCGCGAGCCCAAACGCACTTGGGGAGACATATTCCGGCGTGAATTCTTGGAATGATCCTGAATTGTCTGTCGTACGGGGCGGCGGCGATTATAATATGAGGCTTTTTACTGGATTAGCTGGCAACCGGTCGGCAACGGACGGTGCCGATATTCAATTCGAGGATCCGTTTAAGGTCGATAAATGGCAACAACTTGTCATGACCATGAAGGATGATGATTACGCGGTTTACTTGGATGGAAAGAAAATCGCAGATATTAATAGCAATATGATTAAACGGTTTGCATCCACGTCGATCGCTTCCGTTTTACCGCAATTTTTCGATCGTTCCTACCTCAATCAGCTGGAAAATATCGCGATCGGACGTTCATTGTATACGTCGGACGGCAACTTTACGGGGGAAATAGACGATTTCAAGTTTTATAATCGGTATTTGACAGCGGAAGATGTGGCCGTTATTAGCGGGGCTGGCAATACGGATGAACTTGCAGCGCTGCTGAATCAGGCCAAGAGCATTAATCCGGATGCCTATACGAGCGCGTCCTATGAGCATCTTCAATCTATTATTGACGAAGTTGAGGCGCTTCTTGGAGAGGAAAGCTTATCTCAAGGGGAAATCGATGCAGCACTGGAAAAGCTGCAAGGCGCTGTCGATAATTTGAAGACTCCGCTTTCAAACGAGCTTGCACCTGATTATTATTATTCCTTCGATGCGGCTCCAAATGAGAACGGTCAAGTGTTGAATGAGACGGAAAGCGGATTATACGACGCCAAGCTGGAAGGCGCAGCAGGAACAGTCATAGATGCGGAGCGAGGTTCTGTCCTAAACTTACCGGGCGGTGCTAATGGCGGTGGCGGCTCGCTAAGCTTGCCTGATACTTTGTTCGAGAATGTTACGGCTGAAGATGGCTTTACCGCAGCTATGTGGGTTAAGCTGCCAAACGATGTCAATGGATGGTCCCGATTGTTTGATGCCGGATCAGCAGATTATGGTTCGAACACGCCTCCGTTTATTTATGTTTCCGCATTAAACGGCAGTGAGGTGAACACCGGGGACGGTAAACAATATACGGGTGAGTATTCGATTCCGAAAAATGAATGGGTACATATCGCGTATTCGATCAAAGGGGATCAACAGATCTTTTATTTGAACGGGTCGCCGCTCAAGACGATGGAGGCCGATTCGAAGATTTTCGACCAGCTATCAGGTTTTGTGAAGAACGCTGTCGGGCGTTCGAGATTCAGCGCAGATCCCGATTTAAAAGGGAAAATTGACGATCTTATGTTCTATAAGCATGCGCTGGGTCAAGATCAGATTCAAGCGCTAGTCGGCGAGGCTTATAATGCAACGTTGTCAGGTATTAAAGTTAAGGATGAGCTGATCCCCGTTGCGACATCGCAGACGACGATCTATTATCCGATTGCAGGGGTTGCTCAAATCCCGCAGCTGAATGAGATCATACCTCATACAACGAATGCCAAGGCAACGTATAGCATCGAAAAGAACGGAATTTTCGGTTATGCGATTAAAGTCACTTCGGCGAACGGGAAGAGCAGCGTGACGTACAGCCTTCTTTTTGCGGACCCTGCTAAGGGAGCGGTTGCTAATTTCTTTATGGATCAATCGACCGGTCCTATATTGCATAGCGCCACAGGCTTCCTCTATGGGACAAGCGAGCCTAACGTGCCAACAATGGATATGCTGCAGACGCTGAAGCCGAAGGTTGTCGTGCAGAAAGCGCCAGGCGGATTGCAGCATCCGTCGGGAGACGGCTTGCGGGTATCGGATTCCGTGCTGACAGCGGGGGTCGAGCAGATTCAAATCTACATTCAAGACATGTATTATCAATGGCCTTATGAGTATAAGGGGCTTGATCAGTATGAACAATTGGCAGTTGATACTGTCCGACAACTGAAAAATGATCGAAACCACGATAAATATGTTTATGTTATTTTTAATGAACCAGACGGTATCTGGTTTGGCGGCAATATGGACGAGGATGGGTTCTTCTCGGCCTTCAAACGCATCTATGATGCCGTGAAGCAAGAAGATCCAAATGCTAGAATCGCCGGTCCCAATTTATCCGGTTATAACGATGACGTAATGGACGGATTCATGCGATATTGCAAGGAGAATAACTGCGTGCCGGACGTGATGACCTGGCATGAACTCGGGAACGGCCAGAACGATGCTTTTATAGATCGTTGGGATGACCACTATAACCACTATCGCGGGCTAGAAACGAAGTATGGGATAACGCCAAGACAGATTGTCATTAATGAATATTCCTGGTTCGAAGATCCGGGCGCTGCGGGAAGCATGATTCTGTGGCTGTCGCGTTTCGAAGAGAAGAAAGTGTACGGAGCGATCGCTTATTGGCACTTGGCAAACTCCTTGAACGAGCTTGCGGCTGACGCGAACAAGCCGAACGGAGCGTGGTGGCTGTACAAATGGTATGCGCAAATGTCCGGGAACACCGTCCCAATCGAGACGACGAATGCTAAATTCGACGGATTGTATGGATTATCTTCCATAGATAATAGCACTCGTACGGCTTATGCGCTGTTTGGAGGCCAGGACGGCGTATTGACAAGCACGATGCACAATTTAGCTGGTACAGATGCGTTCATGGATGCAGAGAAGGTTCACGTAAAGCTGTACCGGACGAAGTTCACCGGCTATTACGGCACGCTTGAATCGCCTCGCGTTGAATTTGACGGGAATGTCTCCCTCGATCAAGGCAATTTATCAATTACGGTTCAGGACGCGAATGCGCTGGACGGCTACTTTGCCATTGTTACACCGGCTACGGATGCACCTCCTTCGCAGATTAGCGATTATAACCGGGTATGGACGCAAACATATGAAGCGGAGGCTGCTGCTCTTGGATCCGGGGTTACAATCGGGTATACGGGTGGAAGTCCAGTATCGGGCGGCAAGTATGTGAACGGGATGTCCTCTGCGGATCAGACGGTTACTTTCTCTGTAGATGTTCCGGAGCAAGGCAATTACCGGATGGAAGTTTTCTACGGCAATCAGGCTCCACTGACGGACGGCAAGAACCGCGCTCAAGGGCAGCTTGCGATGCAGCTCTTAACTATCGATGGACAGCCGTACGAAAACCTCGTGTATGACTCTACAATTAAAGGGGATTATTTCAAGAGTAAAGTGCTTCTGCTGGATTTAACGGCTGGTACCCATACGCTGCAGTTCAGCAAAAGCGGGGGGACGGATGCGACGCTGGATAAGGTCGACTTAACCTATAACGGTCCAACAGGCAGCAAGGTTGAACCAGCGCTAGTATTGGAAGCCGAGGAAGCCGACTTCGGCAATTCGTATCAAAAGGCTTATGTCAAGGAAGGCTTTGGATCTGGCGGCTACATTGACGGCAGCGGAGCGGTTGCGTTCACGGCTGTCGTGAAGGAGAACGGCTATTATGATGTCGAGCTGAATGTCGCGGCAGCTACTGCCGGCTCTCTCAATCTTTACAAGCAAATCGCCGTTCATCCGGCTGACGCATCGACGAATTCGGCGATCAAGACGGAGTGGAGCCAGGTGGGAAGCCTGAAATTCTCATCCTCGAACAAGTTTACATCCGTTAAAGGACCAAAGCTGTATTTGACGGCCGGAGTCAACACTTTGAAGCTGCAAGCCAGCACGGCTGTATCAATCGATTCGCTTAAGATCAGCGTAGACACTGCCGCGACCAAAGCGAACTCGATCGTCATTCAGGCGGAAAAAGGGCAGCTGTTCGGAACGGCTGCGGTAGTGGATAACGCGAATGCATCTGGCGGACAATGGGTAACCGGTATTGGCGAAAGCCGGCAGAACGGTATGTCGTTTGACGTAACGGTGCCGGAAGCGGGCGCTTACAAGCTGTCCATCGATTATGTCAATAACGAGCCGGCGCCGCCGATTGTCACGGAAGCTTATCCTACCGGCTATATTCATCCGTACAATACGGATCTGGTGGAGCGCTATGCGCAAATCGTTGTCAATGAAGGAACGCCTCAGACGGTCTATTTTATTAATACGCTATCTTGGGAATCCGTCCGCAATACAGTTGTCGACATAACGCTGAAGGCCGGGAAAAACACAGTCAAGCTTTATAATGATAATTCCTATCGGTTCAGCGGCGTTACGCAGTTCGCGCCGTACTTTGATAAATTCGAAATTGCAAAGGCGTATCTGGCGGCAAATTCGGGTAGTTCGACCGGTGGCAACTCTGGAGGGTATACGGTTGAAAGTCAGGGCGGAACTTCAAGTCAGGATGATGTAACAACTCTTATTGCAGTTGTTCCTGTCGTTGACCCCGATACGGGGAGAGCGGTTGCCGAGGTGACCCAATCGATGCTGGATCAGGCGATTCAAGCAACTGGGGAACAGAACGCGGGCGCAAGAGTCGTCACCATACAAGTACCCAATATTGCGGGGCAATCCAGCTATGAAATCGACATTCCTGCTGCATATCTCTCTCAGACCCATGCATCGTATTCGCTGAGAATGAATACAAGCCAAGGGATCGTGACTTTACCGGCCAATATGCTCAACTCGGCTGAGATCTCGGGCAGCAAGATAATCGGGATTATAATCAGCGCGGCTGATGCCGGAAGCATGACTGACGAGGCAATGCAGAAGATCGGCAACCGGCCGGTCATCGATTTATCGCTGACCTCAGACGGAAAAGTGATAAAGTGGCGCAATGCTAACGCGAAAGTTACTGTAGCAATCCCTTACAATCCGACTACTGAACAATTAGGGAACACGAATTTCCTCACGGTCTTGTATTTGAACGACGATGGCGGCATCATGCCTGTGCCTAGCGGCCGTTATGATAAGCAGCAAGGCGCAGTCCTATTTACTACCTCTCACTTCAGCCGTTATGCTGTGGCTTATGTCCATAAGACATTTGCCGATATGGCTTCCTATGGATGGGCGCAGGATTCGGTTGAAGCGCTGGCGGCTAGAGGTATTGTCAATGGCGTTTCCGACAACGAGTTTATGCCCGGAAAACATGTCACCCGCGCCGATTTCGTCCTGCTTCTTGTTCGAGCATTGGGGTTGACTGCCGAAGGCGGCAGCACATTCGCTGACGTGAATGGGAATTCTTATTACGCAGAAGCCGTCTCGGTTGCAAGCCAGCTCGGCATTGTCCAAGGCAAAGGCGGGAACCGCTTTGATCCATCGGCTGAGGTAACGAGACAAGAAATCATGACTTTCATTGCAAGAGCGCTTAAAGCGGCAAATATTGAATATAAGCGGGGTGCCTCATCCGATATTCAAGCATTTAAGGATAGCGGCGATGTAGACAATTATGCCAAAGAAAGTGCAGCAGATATGGTTAGCAGCGGTATCGTATTGGGAGATGGAGACCGATTAAAACCGCTGGCTCCGGCGACTCGAGCCGAAGCTTCGGTTATGATTTACCGCATTCTCCAATTGACAGAGTAATCAGCGTTATAACCTAACAATGGCCTATGAGCTGTATGTTCTATTGTGGAACAGCAGTTCATAGGCCAATTTTGTGTAGAACAATATGGAGATTGTTAGGGGAGAATCGCAAAACAAAAGGAGAATCGACCATTAGATCAATTCTCCTGGGGGCGGGACATATAGGGTTTTAATGAGCTGATTCATTCGATTAACCAAAACGGCCCGAGATATAGTCGCTCGTTTCTTTTTGGCTAGGATCCAAGAACAGCTTGTCTGTTTCGTCGTATTCGACTACGCGGCCGGAGAGGAAAAACGCCGTTTTGTCTGAGATGCGAGCCGCTTGATGCATGTTGTGCGTAACGATGACGATACAGAATTCTTCCTTAAGCTCCGTGATCAATTCCTCGATCCGGGAGGTGGAGATCGGGTCAAGTGCGGAAGATGGCTCATCCATCAGGATGATGTCGGGCCTAAGTGCAACCGAGCGTGCGATGCATAGACGCTGCTGCTGTCCGCCGGACAGCGCGAAGGCTGACTTGTGCAGACGATCTTTCGTTTCATCCCACAGTGCCGCTTTACGCAGCGATTGCTCAACGAGATTGTCCAAATCGGCTTTCTTCTTCATGCCGTGGTAGCGGGGACCGAAGGCGATATTCTCATAGATCGATTTGTGGAAGGGGTTCGGACGCTGGAACACCATTCCGATCTTTTTCCGAAGAGCGACTACGTCGGTCTCTCTGTCGTTAATGTTATGTTCTTTCATCATAATATCGCCTGTGACGCGGCAGCTTGGAATCAGGTCGTTCATTCGATTCAAGCTTCTCAGGAAAGTCGATTTGCCGCAGCCGGAAGGTCCGATCAATGCCGTTACCTGCTTCTCTGCGAAGTCGAGAGAAACGTCATGAACGGCGTGCTTTTCTCCATAGTAGACATTTAGTTTTTTAGCAGACAATGCGTGTTGCACGCTGGACCCTCCTTTATTTTGCAGCAGTGAATTTGTTATGCATATAGCGGCCGAGCGCACGAGCGCCAAGATTGAAGACAAGAACCATGATGATCAGTACAGCGGATGCGCCTGCTGCGATTTGCGTTGCATCGGGAGCAAGACCTTCCGAGTTGATTTTCCAAATATGAACCGCCAACGTCTCAGCTGGACGGAACGGGTTGAGCGGTGAACGCGCGTCGAATGGATTCCAATCCGTGAAATCAAGACGCGGGCTGCTCATGCCTGCTGTGAAGAGCAGGGCAGCGGCTTCACCGAAGATACGGCCTGCAGCAAGGATGGTACCGGAAAGAATAACCGGTGTTGCGATAGGGAGAAGCACGGAGCGGATCGTTTTCCACTTCGAAATCCCGAGTGCGAAGCTTGCTTCCTTCTGCTGAAGCGGTACACCGCGCAGGCCTTGCTCTGTGATCCGAACCATAAGCGGCAGGTTGAAGATCGTGAGTGCCAATGCGCCGGAGAAGAGCGAGAAGCCAAATCCGAATTTGTTAACGAGTATGAGCAAGCCGAACAAACCAACGATGATGGAAGGGAAGGAGGACAATACTTCCACGACGAGACGAATGAAGGATGTCATCCTGTTAGGCTTCGCATATTCGCTCATATAAATGCCTGCACCGATACCAAGTGGAACCGTGATGATCAGCGTCAGGACGAGCAGGAAGACCGAGTTAAACAGCTGCGGACCGATGCCGCCGCCTGCGCGAATCGATTCAGGTGCGGAAGTCAAGAAGTGCCAGCTAATGTGACCAACACCACGAATTAGAATATAACCAAGCAGCCCGAGCAGAATGAGAACGATGAAGCCGGCGACTGCCATGATGATGCCTGTAGCGATTTTATCAACGGTTCTTGCACTCACAGCTTCTTCCTCCCTTCAAGAAAGCGGATGACGAATACGAACACGAAGGTCATAAGCATCAGAATCAATGCGAGCGACCAGAGCACGTTATTTTGAACAGAACCCATTGCCGTATTGCCCATGCTGAGCGTAATTGCGCTCGTAAGTGTCGATGTAGATTCGAACAAGGAATGCGGGATATGCGGTGCGTTACCGATGACCATCTGAACGGCGAGCGCTTCACCGAATGCTCTTGCGATACCGAGAACGATACCCGTCATTTGCTGCGGCATTGTCGTTGGAAGCACAACGCGATATATAGTTTGCCAACGTGTCGCGCCGAGTGCGTAGGAGCCTTCCTTAAGTCCAGCTGGCAGCTCGGACAATGCGTCCGTTGCTATTGTCGTAATTGTAGGTAAAATCATAACCGAGAGTACAAGTGCCCCTGCGGCGATACCAATACCTTGACCAGGGAATAAATCGCGGAATAGTGGAACAATAACACTTAAACCGACAAAACCGTATACAACGGATGGAATACCAGCGAGCAGCTCGATGACCGGCTGCAGGAAAGTACGACCGAATTTTGGTGCCAATTCTACGATAAATACAGCTGCACAGAAGCCCAGTGGTGCAGCGATAATCGCGGCAAGAATAGATGTGCTGAATGAGCCGAAAATAAATGGCAGCGCACCGAATGAAGGTACATCGATATCCGGGTTCCACTTTAGACCAGTAAGCAGATCGAATGCATTTACGCCGTTTACAATAAAGGTGCTGAGTCCCTTCGAAGCGACGAAGTAAACCATCGAGAATATCGTGATGACGAGGAAAGCGATACAAATAAGTGTATAGATTTTACCGACCCATTCCTCAGCAATATGCGGCTTAGCTTCTTGTCGTTTGTTGTAAGACCGCTCCATATTGACAGACCGCTCCATAATAGCATTCTCCCTTACTCAGGCAGGTCAAGAGACGGGATTGCCCGTCTCTTGGTCGGCCTACTGTTTATTAATTACAACTTACCACATAGGAAAGTTCTAAGTTCACTGAGCATTAAAGTGAGATGAAATTTCCTATTGGCGATAAAACCTACCTCTAATCGCGGTCGCTCATCTTCGAAAGACCTCGATTGTGGTTTTCTCATTTCGTTACGTTGCCTGCTGCGTCACGTTTAACTTCCATTTTGCTTGCTGGGATGTAGCCGAGTTCAACAACATCGCCGTTTTGAACTTCTTCGGATGCAATGTAATCAAGGAATGCTTTCGTTGCTGCGTCTGGCTCGCCTTTCGTGTACATGTGCTCATATGCCCATACTGGGTACGAACCGTTCGTTACGTTGTCAACCGTTGCTTCAACGCCGTCATATTTCAGAGCTTGTACGGAGTCATCCAGGTAGGACAGTGCCAGGTAGCCGATAGCGCCAGGCGTTTCGCTTACGAGCTTCTTAACCGTACCGGATGCATCCTCTTGGATCGAACCTGCAAGGTCTTCCGTTTTCGTGCCGAGTGCGAATTTCTCGAACGTTGAGCGCGTACCGGAGCTCGATGGACGGTTAACGATTTGGATCTTTTGGTCTTTGCCGCCAACTTCATTCCAGTTCGTTACTTTACCTGTGAAGATGTCAACCAGTTGTTGTTTCGTCAGGCCGTCGACGCCAACTTCTTTATTCGTTACTGCTGCCATTGCTACTACTGCTACTTGGTGGTCAACGAGCGTTGCTGCTTTGTCAGCGTCAAGTTTCTCTTCAGCGAATACGTCGGAGTTACCGATTTGTGCTTGGCCTTCGGATGCTTGCGTCAAGCCCGTGCCGCTGCCGCCGCCTTGTACTTGGATCGATACGCCGCTGTTTTTGTCCATGAAATCTTTGGATACTTGCTCAACCAGTGGTTGGAGTGCCGTGGAACCTACTGCTAAAATAGAGCCCGAGAGATCGGCGCTTTGCGTCGTAGTGGAGGAGCCTTGCGAATCACTCGTGCTGCTGCTGTCCTTGTCCTTGTTGCCGCAAGCCGCGAGCGAAACCGTCAGTGTAAGTGCCATTGCAATTGTCAGAAACTTTTTCATTGAGATGTGTTCCCCTTCCAAATCTATCGTTTTTGTTTTTCCCTACAAGAGTTATTGTAGTAGGGGTGCGTTAACGGAAAATATGCGTCATGTTAACGGAATGTAAAACATTTTGACGAAGATGAAATAGGTGTAATCGTTTTGAAAAGAAGATGTAACAAATTTTGAGAATCATGTGATAGGATGAAGAGTGAGGATGATATGGAAAATAATGCGAGAGTATAAGTCGGTGTTGACGGGGTGAACAATTGAAGGCTGCGTTAATCAGGAGATATGCATTGATCGAATTGTTGCTAGTCTTGAATTACTTGATCTATCGATCAATTTATCACGGTTTGATGGTTCGTATTAATGAAGCGGTTTTGATTGGGCTATTCACCCTGATAGGATCTTGTATGATTGTGAAGCTCGAAGATCGAAATTTCTTTAGGATGAGAAATGCATTGATCGGACTATTCATTGTGTTATTTATTATGATGGTCGTTATGAGTGCAGTGATTTATTATACCTTTGATTTGTCGGATCCTATTGATAAACCTACATTAAGAGATTCGGGTCATGCAATTTTACATACATAGAAGCTGGAACAGCCTCCCGAGAAATCCTCGAGAGGCTGTTATCATACATCCATACTTATTTAATAGAAGAAACCGCTTCGCCATGAGGCAGTTCTCGTTTATTTACATAGCGTGCATGGCCCATCAATGAAGCAATAATGACGCCTATAATTGCAGCACTCACGAGAAACCAGAACCCAAGATGGATGGCACTGGCAAGCCTTATCTGATCACTTTCTTCTATAGAAGTGTTAAGTTGATGATTTACAATGACGGCCATGAGTGCAGAGCCGAAGACACCACCGATATTGCGGGTAAAAGTAACGGTTGAGTTCGCAACGCCTCGATAGCGGGGATCAACTGCGGACGTGATCGCCATCTGGGCGATAGGCATCATAATGCCGAGACCAATTCCGATCAGCGCCATATCGCCGCGGATCGTCCATTTGCTCGTTTCGAGCGGTAGATTCGTCATGATGTACAGACCAGCGCCTGCGAGCAGCATCGATAGGAGGGCACATGATCGCCATGTGAACCTACGAATCATAAATGATGACAACGTTGCGCCTGCCATTACCGCTGCCATCATCGGTGTCATCGCGTTCCCGGCATCCGCAACATTGCCGCCAAGACCGCCCTGTACGAACAGCGGGGTATAGAGCAGAGCCCCGAACATCATGGAGCCTTGTATGAAGGTGACACCAGCCGTCCCGGCTACCGTCCGATTGGTGAACATATCGAGCGGAAGAATGGGTTCCGAAGCGCGTCGCTCGACGAGCAGGAATGCAATGAGTGCAGCAGCCCCAAGCACGAACAATCCAATGATTGGCCAGGAGCGCCATGCATAATCGGCACCTCCCATTTTGAGCGCGAGCAGGATGGAGACGGTTGTGGTTACGAGTAACATAGCGCCTGAATAATCAACCTTCAATCGTTTCGTGTTTTCCTCTGGCTCCTTGTCCTTCATCGCGATGCCAATGATGAGAATTGCGATGATCCCAATCGGTGCATTAATGAAGAAGTTCCAGCGCCAATCCCATTGGCTCGTTATGAACGCCCCAATACTCGGTCCCAAAATGGACGACATCGCTAGTACGCTCATGAACAGTGACTGGATGCGAGCAACTTTTCCCATTGGCATCATGCTGAATAACAGAGCGAACGTATTCGCAGCCATCATGCCGCCGCCGATCCCTTGCAGTCCTCGGAATAGGATGAGTTGTGTCATGGTTTGCGATATCCCGCATAGCAGTGATCCCACCAAGAACAGCAGCAGCCCGATCATGTAGAACCTTTTGCGACCATACATATCGGACAGCTTGCCCGCGATTGGCATGACGGAGGTCGATGTGAGCATGTAAGCAGTGAACACCCACGAGATATGCTCAAGCCCGCCGATATGCTGCACGATGGTTGGCAATGCGGTCGATACGATCGTCTGATCCAGTGAAGATAAGAAAAGTCCAACGAGAAGGGCGCTTAACGTCCAATACAATCGCTTTTTATGATCCATTGTATCTCATCCTTTTCCCTAACCGACTAGTTAAGCCGGTGATTTGACGATGCCTTGCAAAATAACGCCAACCGCTTGGTCTGCTAGCGCTCGTCCTTCATCTTCGGACAACTGCCTTTTTGCAAGCTCAAGCATTGCACCCGTAACGCCGCCCATAAACGTTTGTGCGAGCAGCCTCGGCTCAACCTCTGCCAGCAATCCAGCCGCGATACCTTCCTCAACCGTTCGAATAAGCGATCCATGGACATTATCCAGGAAGGTATGGTAGAACGCCTGCGATTGTCCGCCGAATACGATCGGCATATCGTTGATCATGTTGCGATATAAGATCACGCGCCGGGGCTTGGTTACAGCGGTCTCGAGGTAAAATCGGGCATAGCGCTCCAGCCGAACAAGCGGAGATTCTTCTGTTATCAGGGCACCGCCCACAAACTGCTTTGCCGCTTCAAAATACTCCAGGAACATCCCTTGAATCAGTTCCATTTTGTCCTTGAAGTAGTAGTAGATGAGTGTACGGGAGACGCCTGCCTTCTTGGCGACCTCTCCGATATCGGTGCCCTGCACGCCTTTCTCTAAATAAACCTCCGAGAAGGCTTTGCGGATCTGGTCGATTCTTTCGCGGCGAACTTGATCATGCTGTTCTTTTGATCTGGGAGATATAGGGGAGCAGCTCCTTTCTATAAGGCCATGGTCATTTGCGTTTACAGCTGACACCGTTGTCAGTCGTAAACAGTGTATATTTTAACTGACATGGATGTCAATGTAAAAATTAGCGGTTCAATGCCCTATTCTTGTCGCCGACATCAATCAAATGAAGAATATCGTCCATCATTGTCCGCTTTTCGTTTATTGGCTTCCCCTATGGAAGCTGTTACATTGATGTTACAAGCCCTAATAGGCAAGCAAATAAGCTGGAAGAACAGACAAAGGAGACTGCGACCAAACGATGAGCCGTTATCGAATTGACGCACGCGAAGATCGGAAAGCGATTACACCAAAGCCGAACTACTTGGAGGGGACGAATCCTTCCGGCGATCGGATCAGCTTCACCAATTACTACATGGAGCAGAACGGTCGGCCTTTCTTCGGGATCTGCGGGGAATTCCATTATAGCCGGTACAAGGAATCGTTGTGGGAAGACGAGCTCATCAAAATGAAAATGGGCGGCATCAATATCGTGTGTACGTACATTTTCTGGAACATTCATGAGGAAGTGCAAGGTGAATTCGACTGGAGCGGGCGGCGCAATCTGCGGCAATTCGTCGAGCTGTGTGCGAAGCATGATCTGCAGGTCATTATTCGGATCGGTCCGTTCTGCCATGGCGAAATTCGGAACGGAGGCATGCCGGATTGGCTGTATGGCCAGCCGTTTGAAATACGGTCCAACGATGAGCGTTATCTCGTTCATGTTCGCAGGCTCTATCGCACTATTAGTGAGCAGGTACAGGGCCTTCTCTACAAGCAGGGTGGTCCGATTATTGGCACGCAGATCGAGAACGAGCATGGTCATTCGGCTGCGCAGTGGGCGATGACGACAGGCATCAGCAATCAATGGATGACGACAGGGCTTGATGGCGAAGATCATATGCGTCTACTGAAAAAGATCGCCGTCGAAGTCGGCATCGAGACGCCCCTGTATACATGCACCGCTTGGGGAGGCGCAAACGCTCCTGCCGATGAAATGCTGCCGCTGTGGGGCGGATACTCCCACTGGCCGTGGATTTATTACGAGCATGATCGTTTCGGCGAGATGAATGAACATCCGGCAACGCCGGAGTATATATTCCGCGACAAGCATAACAATGCGGTTCCGAAGAGCTACAATTTCGAGCCGCTGTACGTACCTGAAGACTACCCGTATGCGTGCTGCGAGATGGGTGGAGGCATGACGCCTTTCTATCGCTATCGCTTCGACTTCCCTTACAACAGCGTTCCTGCGATGACGGGCATTAAGGTCGCGGAAGGCTGTAACTTAATTGGATACTACATGTATCATGGCGGCTCCAATCCTACGGGCAAACGGGAGCTGTACTTGAACGATCTGGCTACGCCCAAAATCTCCTACGACTTCAACGCCTGCATCGGCGAATTCGGCCAAGTGCGCGAGTCGTATCATCGGACGCGGCTTCAGCATTACAGCTACCGGGCTTTCGAACAGTGGCTTTGCCGGACCAAAACCATTCTGCCAGGCGATACGTCGACGATGGACCCGTACGATACCGATACGCTTCGGTATGCGGTTCGGGCTGCGGACGGCTCGGGCTTACTGTTCATGAATAACTATCAGGATCATGCGGTAACGCATGACCTGTCGGTTGAGGACGGCGTAACGGTTGTGACGCGGGATAAAGAGCTGCGTTTCCCGCTGGAAGGACCACTGAAGCTGGGCAAGGACAGCTATGCGATGCTGCCATACCGATTTGACCTCGACGGGATTATGTTGGAGCAGGCGACGGTTCAACCGATTACACGGCTTGAAGCTGCCGGAGCGATTTATTATTTCTTCACGTCTCCGAAAGGCATGCCGCCTGAGTATGTATTCGCTTCAGATACACTTACCGTATTGGAGGCAGGAGCTGCTCAAGTCGATCAACATGGCGGCGTCATGGTCATCTATCCGTCAATGATTGATCTGCAACCGATAACGCTTCGTTCTTCCGCCGGTCAAACGGTTTACATCGTGACATTATCGGATGAAGAGAGCCTCGGTTTCTGGAAGACGGAGTTGTGGGGCAAGGAGCGCATCATTCTGACAAGCAGTAATCTGTTGGTCGGCAACGATCAGGTGAAGCTGGAGATTACGGGCAGCGCCGAGGCGACAATGCGTATTTTCCCTGATATAGAAGCACTGCCACAGGTTGCAGGCGGTGAGTTGTTGGATCGCACGGAGCAAGGACTGTTCACGTCCTATCGGTTCCGTATTCCAACGCATGAAGTGCGTTTCGAGCTGGAGCGGGTCGCGGATGATCGCGCAATGGTTTCGTTTGCAGAAGGTGCGTTCGACGGGCTGAAGGAAGCATTGCTGCGTATCGATTACAAAGGGGATATCGGATACGCCTTTATGGGCAGCGAGCTGATCAACGACAACTTCAGCAACGGCAACACGTGGGAGATTGGCTTAAAGCAGATTGGTGAGCAATTGGTCCAACGGGGGTTGAGCCTTTACATATCGCCGATCCGCCGCGGCAGCACGGTGAACAGCAATACGACGATGGCGGGCTGGAGCGAGAATGCGGCAGAGACGATTGCACAGCTGGATCGTATTTCGATCGAGTCCGTTTACGAGCTTATTCTGAATAAAGGGTAAAAGTCAAAATTCCCAAGGGCTGCATCAGCCCTTGGGGATTTTACGATATTCGGTCGGCGAATGGCCGATCAGCTTCTTGAACATCCGGGAGAAGTAGTACGGATCGTTGATGCCGATTGCCGCGGCGATTTCCTTCACAGTCAGATCGGTCAAATCGAGCATGATCGCCGCGTGCTGCATTTTCATCCGCAAGAAGTAGTCAATTGGAGAGAACCCCGTCTCCTTGTTGAACAGATGGCTAAGATGCTGCTTAGATAGACCCGTATAGCTCGCCAAGTCGGGAAGACGAATCGATGTTGCGATATGCTCATTCATGTAACGGATCGCATGATCGAGATGCGCGCCACGCCTAGTATCCTGACTCACATGCATCAGCTCATGACCAATGCTGCTGAGCAGCCAGCGAATCGTCTGCGAAATATGGACATGCGTATGAATCGAGAAAGGTCTGGCCGTCATCATCGCAAGCGAGTGGTCAATTCGTGCAATGAACTCTGACACGATGCTGCGAGGCAGCTGTCTCGGTTCACGATCCAGCTCGTAGAGGCGGATGAATTGTTCGGCATGATCGCCCTTCACATGAAACCAGTAAATACTCCATGGATTCGGATCGGACGCCCAATATTGATGAGGAACGCCCGCAGGAATGACGATCAGATTGCCCGGCCTTAGATGAACCGTTTCTTGTCCATCTCGTTCGACGATCCCTTCTCCTTCTACACAATAGATGAAAATATGGGCATCGGCTCCTTCCGGCCGCGCACGATGATGGTGCTTCGCTTGCAAGAAGACGCCGATATCGCTGACGAACAGCTGGCGGGTTAGCTCCGCTGCGGCAAGCTCATTCTGCATATATTCCGGAAGGATGAAGTAGCGCTGCTCGCGGAACCCTTCCTTTTTGTGAATCGACGTCATGTATGCCATTCCTTTCGGACTCTCGATCTTTATTAAAATATCATCTAGCATAACCCGCGCTACGTCAATTGGAATCGTTCTATATAACGTGAAAAAGAGATGGCGATGCAGGGGGATAACCACCACCCTGACAGCGCTATCTCTTTATTTTGTCATTATAGGAGTTGACTCACCGAGACCAAGAAGCTGATCGACTTGAAACCGTCTCATCTATTATTGAGGCGAATCCGCCCGCTGTGCCAGGTTCATCTCCGCACACATAAGAATGAAGGCGCCTGCGCCGTGCAGATCGTTCTCGCTTGTTGGACGCGCGATGTAATGGGCATAATCGCCGATGCCTGTGCCGATGCAAATGCTGCCGATCACAACGCGGCCGTTCTCATCGAATCGAAGCGTATCGATGACGCCCTGATAGCCTTTCCATGCATGCTCCAAATATTTCGGATCGAGGTAGCCGAATCTTACAGCCTTTGCGATGGCATGGACGTACAAGGAGGTGCATGAATTCTCAAGCCAGTTGTCTGGACGATCTCCTTTGTCAACGACTTGATACCAGCATCCAGTTTCTTCGTCCTGGTAGTTTACCAGAGCAGTCAGCAGGTCTTGTACGATGCGGATCAGGGCTGGTTTGTCTTTATGGTCATCTGGCATATATTCGAACATCTCCAGCAGAGCAACAGGGAACCAGCCGATTGCGCGGCCCCAGAATTCCTCGGCAAGTCCCGTTATCGGGTTAGCCCAGCTTGCTTGCTTCGTCTCGTCCCATCCGTGGTACAGAAGACCGGTAACGGGGTCCTTCGTATGCTGTGCTGCAAGCAGTGCTTGGTGTGCCCACATATCGAAGTATTCCGGCTCGTTGAAGACGTTCCCGAATTGAACTGCGATTGGTCCGCCCATGTACAGGCCATCGAGCCACATTTGGTTCGGATAATGCTCTTTATGCCAGAATCCGCCGGACGGATTCGTCTTCCACTGCTTCATCAATGGGACGAGGTTATACAACGCCTGTTTATAGCGTTCATCACCGGTCCGCGCATGGAGCGGGAAGAGCAGAACGCCTGGCTGAATATCGTCGAGCTCATCGGTTTTTACCTTCAGAACGGTGCCATCGGGTAGGATGTGACTGTCGACCCATCGTTTCATATAGTCGTAATAACGGTCATCGCCAGTCTGCTCCCATGTCTTCGTCATGCCGGACAGGAAGACGCCTTGGTGATAGTGGAACCGCTCCGGTGGGAGATTCTCAGGCTCGAACTTCGTCATTAATGCCTCGCAAGCTTTCTCCGCCCATTGAATCGGCGTTAACGTTTCTTGTGCATGGCTGCTAATGGATGTGTTCATATCGCGTAGATTCCTCCTTGAATCGCGTATAGATGTATCGTAGCATTGAGATATGTACATTTATTGCAATAATCGATGATTTCTTCTTATATCTTGCGAGAGTTGATCGGGTTGTATCGGATATAACATAACATTTAAGGGGGGAGATGGGCGCAGTGGCGGATCTACATTATGATAATGGCCATAATACATTTCAATTGTCATACCGGAAGGCGCAGAGCCATCACATGCCGAACAGCCATTTTCACAGCACGTACGAAATCTACTATCTGATGTCCGGCCAACGGTCATTTTTCATCAGGGATCGAACGGTTGCGATGGAGGAAGGAGACGTCGTTATTGTCTCGCCAAACATCGTTCATCGAACAATTAATGCGGCGCTGCCAGAGCATGAGCGGCTCATCGCCAACATTCATCCTAGCTATCTGGGCATGTCGTCGGAATCGGCTGGTTCAACGATTCCAGCTATTCCAGTTGTGCTTCAGCCACTGATAGAAAACGAATATCTTATTGTGCGGCTATCGCTTCACGATCGAGTGGCGATCGATGAGTTGGCAGAGGGTATGATACGAGAGATGCGGGAACAAAAGCCCGGTTATGAAATATTCACGCAGACACTGGTGCAGCAGCTGCTCATCTTATGCTGTCGATACGCTGGGCAGGGAAGCACGCAGTCGGTTGCCGCGCCGAGTGCGATGCATGAGCGAATATCGGAGATTGCACAGTACATTAACCGTCATTACATGGATGACTTGTCCTTGCAGCGAGTGGCGGATCAGTTCTATATCAGCCCGTATTATCTCAGCCGGTTCTTCAAGGAAGCGACGGGCTTTACCTTCGTAGAATATTTGAGCAGCGTTCGGATCAAAGAAGCGAAGAAGCTGCTGGAGCAGACGCCAATGAAGGTTAGCATAATTGCAAGAAAGGTCGGCTTCGGCAGCGTGACACATTTTGGCCGCGTGTTTAAGAATGTGACCGGAAGAGCACCGCTTTACTATCGAAACGGGCGGTAGGATATCGTTTTTGCCTAATCCAACCCCATAATCGCCGTCCAAAATGGATTTTAACTATTAACTAGTTAATGGATTCATTTATAATGAAATCGCTACCATTAGATTTAATAGAGGCAGGCGAAATCAGGATGACGACGAACCGGAATGATAAAGTGAGTGAAGAAACTGGCTATACGAGTCCGTGGATTGTGAACCGAGCAGACCCTTATGTATGGAAGCATAACGATGGAACGTATTATTTTACCGCATCGGTACCTGAATATGATTGCATTGTGCTGCGAAAAGCTTATACGATCGAAGGGCTGGTTGACGCAGAAGAAACCATCATCTGGCGTAAGCACGACACGGGCGAGATGGGGCATCATATTTGGGCACCGGAGCTGCATTATATCAATGGCAAATGGTATGTTTACTTCGCGGCGGGTAAGGCTGAGGAAATTTGGGCGATTCGACCGTATGTGCTGGAATGTGCGGATGCAGATCCGATCACGGGCACTTGGGTGGAGAAAGGAAAGATCGAGCTCGACTTCGAAAGCTTCTCGCTTGATGCAACGACGTTCAATCATAATGGCGTACAGTATTTGATCTGGGCGCAGTACAAGGGCGATGACAGCAACCTGTATATCGCCAAGCTGGCGAATCCATGGACGATCGATGGTCCGCAGGTGCTACTCTCAACGCCGCAGTATGATTGGGAAATTCAAGGTCATCGCGTGAACGAGGGACCGGCAGTGCTCGTGCGCAACGGACGCATCTTCGTCGCGTTCTCCGCAAGTGCAACGGATCACCGTTACTGCGTTGGTTTGCTGGAAGCGTCGGCGGACAGCAATCTGCTTGATCCGACCTCTTGGACGAAGCACCCGCTTCCGGTATTCGAGACGAATGAGGAGACGGAAAACTTCGGCCCGGGTCACAACTGCTTTACCGTTAGCGAAGACGGCACGACGGATCTGATCGTTTATCATGCACGTCCTTACCGTGACATTATCGGCGGCGCATTGTCCGATCCGAACCGCCATGCTCGGGTACAACGTTTCGAATGGAATGAGGATGGCACGCCATTCTTCGGTAAGCCGGGCACGGCAGTCGTAACCAAATAATTAGGTCGATTTTCGAAAAGCCGTAGGGGTGAGCCCTACGGTTTTTTTGAATGCTTGATTAAATGAATCGATACTCCGATACCCGACTTGCTCCGCGATAAAGCTCACTTTAAGGCTGCTATTGCGCAGCATTTCGCAGCTTCGTTGGATACGAACATTTTGCAAATAAGAGCCAAAGGTTTGATCGGTATATTGAGTGAACAGACGCTGCAAATGCCGCTCGCTCCAGCCCGATATACGGGATAGCTCTGCCAGCGTGACAGCCGTATCGTAATTCTGCTCCACATAATCGATCACCTGAAGGAAGTTGGCAGTATCCTCGCTTGAGCTTCGTTCATTGTCTCCATATTTGAGCCGATACACCGTGATGATAAGCTGACTGAGCAGTGCATGAAGCATTGCTCGCGAGCCGATCGCATTCGTCTTCATTTCCGTGTGAAGCTGGATCATGATCCGCTCAATGGTACCGTCTCGGTCGAAGACGGAGAAGTAGGAAGAAGTGTTGTTCGCCAGCGGGGATAGATGCTCTTGGATCGGCTGCTCCTGTAAGCCTGACAATACGGTGGCAAGATGCATATCGAACAAACAGTTATACACGACAGGAGGCTTGCTCGATCGATCCGGTGTAGTCGGTCGGAACACATGGGATACGCCGATGGGAATGACATAGAGCTGCCCTTTGTGAATCGGGAACGTCTCCTGTTCAACATGGTGAAAGCCGGTACCTTCAGCCACATAGCAATATTCGATAAAATCATGCGCGTGATACGGGACGTTAAAGTCTTCCGTGAACCGATTGACGAACATGAGCGAATGGGCCGACAGAAAATGCTCTTTCTCGAACAGGTTGTTTGGTTGTGTCATACGTTCGTCCCTCGCAGTTAGATTGAATATCGTTATTGGAACAAGTATAACTGAATCGATCATAGATGTCCCGATGACAGGGGTGAAATGTCCGTATTAACCGGAGTTGTTCGTCCTGCAGTCGATATAATGAGGCTATAGGAAACGAAACTATAGCCCCGCTTCCAATGTAGCGGATGAGAGGATGACGCCAGCATGTCAGCAACTTCAGCTTCGCAATGGATTTGGTACCCGGGAGATTTTGAAATCTATCATCACCTTCAGCTAAACACACGCCGTGAAGAACGAGACTATCAATGGCCTGCCTTCTGGCGGCTCGATGATTGCTATCACAATGTACGGTTTCGGAAGAAGGTGCAATGCGATGCGCCGGAAGAGATGACGGTGTACGCGCATGGCGTCGGACATGTGTGGGTGGATGGGAAGAAGCATCCGTTCAAGCATCCGATCATGCTCACGGCAGGGCAGCACGACATTCAAGTTCATGTGGCGCGTACAGACGGGCTGCCATGCATGTACATTGAAGGTGCCGAGAGTGCCAGCGATTCGTCATGGGAAGTTAATGAATTCGGCCGCGATTGGCTGCCTGCTGGTTGTAATGGACTTTATCGCAGCCGCGAGGACGATCCGAATCATTTTGCTTTCCAATATGAGAAGATTGAGCCGGTTGCGATCGAGCGCAGGGCAGATGGCATCGTATACGACTATGGACGTGAAACGTTCGCACGGATCGAATTCGAGCATGTTGAGGCGTTTACGGATATTCATCTGTTCTATGGGGAATCGCTGGAGGAAGCATTGGATACGGAGCACAGCATCCTGATCGATACGATTCCGGCGGGCAGCACGTCGTACCATTGTCCGGCTCGGGCCTTCCGGTACTTGTTCATCCAATGTTCTGAGCAGGATACGTATGCGATGTCCGCGTGGTATGCGTACTTGCCATTCAATCGAGTTGGCAGCTTCACCTCTTCGAATGAGCTGCTGAATCGGATCTGGGAGACGGCGGAATATACGTTCCATCTCAACAGCCGGGAGTTTTTCCTCGATGGCATTAAGCGGGATCGCTGGGTATGGTCGGGGGATGCTTATCAGAGTTATTTCATTAACAACTATCTATACTTCGATGCCGACATTACGAAGCGGACGATCATTGCGCTGCGCGGCAAAGATCCGATCGCGACCCATACGAATACGATTCTGGACTATTCGTTCTACTGGATCATGAGTGTGCATGCATATTACCAAGCGACAAAAGACCTCGATTTCGTAACGTTCATCTATCCACGGATGAAATCGATGATGGACTACTGCATCTCTCGGACAGATGAGGACGGGTTCATTCGAGGCCGCGATGGCGATTGGGTATTCATCGATTGGGCGGAGTATGACCGAACGGGTGCGGTATGCGCGGAGCAAATGCTGCTAGCGGAAAGCTTGAAAGCGGCATGGGCGTGCGGCGAGCTGCTTGGCGTAGGTGAGGCTGCCTACCTGCAGCGGAGCGAGCGGTTGAAGGAGCAGATTAACGCCCGCTTCTGGGATGAGGCACACGGTGCGTATATCGACAGCTTCGAGTCAGGCCGGAGGAATGTGACGCGGCATGCGAATATTTTCGCCATCCTATTAGGCATTGCAGACGACCAGCAGCGGGAGTCCATCATTCAGAACGTATTGCTGAACGATGAGATTCCACAGATCAGCACGCCTTACTTCGCGTTCTATGAGCTGGAGGTAATGTGCCAGACGGGTCAACTCACGCATGTGACGAAGCGAATGGAGCAGTATTGGGGCGGCATGCTGGCGCTTGGGGCGACGACCTTCTGGGAGGAGTACAATCCATCGGTGTCGGGGCTTGATCATTACGGTATGTACGGCGACCGTTATGGCAAGAGTTTATGCCATGCTTGGGGCGCGAGTCCGATTTATTTGCTGGGACGATACTATCTGGGCGTTCAATCGACGTCGCCTGGCTATGAAACGTTTGTCGTCGAGCCGCAGCTTGGCGGGTTGGAACGGATTCAAGGAACAGTGCCCGTCAATGGCGGGACGGTTACAGTCGAGATGACATCGGATTGGCTGCATGTCGTTTCGGATAAAGCAGGCGGCATGGTGCGGATCAATGGACAGGTGCATAAGCTGGAGAAGGATGTACCTTTTGAGCTAGTGTTGGGTGAGCAGTTAGCCTAAAGGACGGAAAGAGAGTCCGAATAGGAGCCAGTGGCCGAATATGACGAATAGATAATCTCGACAGCAATGAAACTCATCCGAGCACGAGACATCGGTTGGCTAGCGGTTACCATAGAGGCTATTATGCGATGAAGAGAACATTGGGCTCGTTATCGGTTGCCACAGAGGTTAATAGAGTGAAATGACCTTATATGGAATGAAATTATACTCGATAAGCTCAACTGCAACCGTTACACATCTGTAACTTGGTTTTTGAGGTAAATAAGCGCTGTGGGAACCGTTAGCGGACGAGTGCGTATTCGTAAGGACTGGAATGACAAAGTTGCAGCTATATAGCACAAGAAGCTGTCCCTTAGTGAACTGTGACCCGTTTTGTGGACAGTTTAAAAAGCAACCATCTTGATTTAACAAGCAATTAGATGATCCCTGAACTCGTCGGGGGTCATCTTTTTTAATCCCCATTGATATCGCTCAGTATTATATTGCTGTATATAATCAGCGACGCGTTCTCTTACTTCATCGAGGGTTTGGCAATCGATGAAATTAACCTCATCTTTCATATGACCGAAGAAGGATTCCAT
>NZ_QGTQ01000016.1 GCF_003182255.1 Paenibacillus cellulosilyticus
TGCAGTAGAACTTAAAGAGAAGTGCGCATCAACGCAACTTCTGTTCCTGCATACCCCGACTGTGTCATCAACAACTGTCAGCCCTAATTCCATCGCTTCATCCGACATCTTAATAGTTGAAATCCTGCGAATGGTTGAGCATTCGTGAGAGAAACCCTTAAATACGAGGGACGGTTGTGGTGGAGCTTATTAGTCTCGTAAGGTGTGCGTTTTGCGGCTAACGGTTGACTCGGAGCTTATTGAGCTATTTTCCGCGTGGAATCGGCGATCTGGCACCAATAGACTCTTCTGCAACCGTTAGAGTTTCGGAAGCGGCGATGATCGCGAAATAACAGCTGTGGCAACCTTTAAGCGAGGAGCAGGCACGAGGGATGAATGAACAACCGAACCTCGGGGCATAACAAAAAGGCAGCCAGCCAATGATGGCGACTGCCTGATTAGCAACACAGTGAAACACCCCTCACGCTTGGCATCAACGGACCTTTAGTCCATCCGATGCAATGCTGAGGGGTGTCTTACGTCAAAGACGTTTATTTCTTATCGACGAGCTTGAAGTCGTCGTAATGGAAGCCGGGTGCAACGACACAGGATACGAAGACTGGCTCGTCACCAAGCGGGCGTGCCTTTTGCCAGACGCGCGCTGGGACGAGTGCTTGTGGGTGCTGGCCCGCCGCTACGTCGCCGCCAACGATAATCTCCGTTTCTTCGCCAGGCTGGTCGCCGTCGCCGCCGAGTGTCAACATCAGCGGACTGCCCGAGTGCCACAGCCACAGCTCGTCGGAGAGAACTTTATGCCATGCCGATTGCTCGTCCGAATGCAGGACGAAATAGATCGATGAGGCTGCGAAACGTGGTCCGGAATAGTCGCCGCCAAGCGTTTCGTGCGGAATCGTGAAGGATGCTTTCCAAATCTCTTTGTACCAACCACCCTCAACATGCGGTTGAAGTCCAAGCTTCTCCACAAGCTCAGAGCGTTGCAGCGTTGCTGTATTCGTGTTTGCCATCTTAATGCTCCTATCCAATCTAGTCGTTTGTCGTCTATCTGTCTATACAATAGCTACTAGTGTAGTCGGATTGAATAGGATTGTAAATGGTGGAATGCTAGCAGCATGCCCACAATCCGCCCGTTATCGACGCGCGTTAAGTGGCGATAGCAGGTCGATTCGGTCTGCAAGCTGCGACATAATATTGGACTCGATGATCGATATAATCCGATCCGACGATATCTCTGTCGATATGCGCCAGCTAAGCTCTCGATCCCAAATGGCGCTAGCTGCAGCGTCGAGCGGCGTACGACGAACCTCATTCATTTTGTCATACCATTTCGAAATGTCTAATGTGTTCAAATAGCCTTGCTTTCGTTGCAGCTGGTACTGCGTGAACTTCCATGCTAAGTCTTTATTCCTAGCTTCCTTCGGAATGGCGCTCACCCAGCCTGTAATAATACCGTACTGATTCAGCGGCAGCCGCGTTTTCCGCCACAACTGATACGTATCCGGCGCCCAAGACTGCAGGAACGAATCGCCCCACTCCCCGTTCACGAACATGATGAGCTCGCCGTTACGGATCGCCTTCTGCCCTTCCTCATCCCAAATGGACGACCAGAGTGGCAGATCAAGCCTATTCGCTTCCTTGGCGATCGCAACCGCAGACACAAACTCGCTCGTATCGCGGGTGAATGAACCATCAATATTGAAGTAGCCGTTCGAGAGATCCAGCACCTGTAGTAAGTCCGTTGGCCGCTGCATAATGCGTTTACCTTCGCGCTTCAATCTCTTCGCCATCGCCAGCCAACGTTCTGGGCTTTCCATATAGTTACCCAACGCCTCAGGATCGTCCGGATAGCCGTACTCCTTCATCAGATCCGCTCGATAATAAGTAACTCCTGCATGCAAAATTTCCGGCATGAACACGATATGCTGTCGATCAAGCGCTCGAAAATAAGACATGTCCAAACCTGGGAAGTAGCTGCCGATTACAGACTTAGCGTCGTAAGGCGCCAAATCCAGCGGTTCAAAAACATCGTAATCGATGAGATCCCGAATGAGCGAGTAATCGAATTCGATTAAATCTGGCGGATTCGGACTATCGAGCGCCGATAAGATATCATTGATCGTACCATTACCTGACGGAACCCATTCAATTTCCACACCATATTTCTCTTCAAAATCACTTACTTGCTCCTGTTGATCCGAATCGCCAGACATGATGCGCAGCTTCGTCATACCTTCCGGTTTCTCCAATTTCATCATTTGCTGCATGTTCACCGTCTGCTCTTCAGCTTCCGGCTCGCTAGCGCAGCCAGTGAAGAGAAGCGCCAGTGCCGCGATAGCCGGCCATAATCGGAGGCATCCTCGACGTACTGTTCGATTCATTGCGCTTCCCTCCTTTCGTCTTCGCGCTTCTGCTCGAACCAACTTACAATCTGGGCCGCTGGTACCGCTTTACCGTAATAGAAGCCCTGCTGCAGCCAACAGCCGAATTGCCCCAGCGCTTCGGACTCCTCAACCGTCTCGACGCCTTCGGCGACAACATGCCAGTTGCGCGATCTTGACAGCAGCATCATCGTTTCAATGATCGATCGCTTGCCAGAATCCTCGTGAAGTCCTTTCACGAAGCTCCGGTCAATTTTGAACCCGTCAATCGGCATTCGGTTCAGCAATCCTAACGAAGAGTAACCTGTGCCGAAATCATCGATCCACACTTTCACGCCATGCTGCTTCAAGCGTAGCAATTCCGTAATGACGCGCTCAGGATATTTGGCGAACACTTCTTCTGTAATTTCAACCTCGAACAACTCAGCCGGTGTGCCGGTCTCTTCAAGCAGCCGCTCCAGATAACCAACGATGCCATGCATCTGAATTTGCGTCGGCGACAAGTTGATCGCTACCGGTGCAGGCCGCTCACCTTGATCCAGCCACTCTTTGATCTGGCGGCAGGCTTCACGCGCTACCCATTCGCCAATCGGCTTTAGCAGCCCGCAGCTCTCCGCGATCGGAATGAATTGTGCCGGTGATACGAACCCGAACTCCGGATGCTGCCAACGAAGCAGCGCCTCAATGGATACAAGTTTCTCCTGCTCCTTGTTATAAATCGGCATATAATGCAGCTGCAGCTGATTGCGGTCCAGCGCCTTATGCAGCTCAAACTCCAGCCGCATCTGCTGAGTTAGGTCGTTATCCGGCTTTTCGTAGAAACGATATCCGTTGCCGCCCGCCGCCTTCGCTTCATACATGGCAAAGTCAGCATTTTTGACGATCGTCTCGATGTCATCACCGCTAATCGTGGAGGAGCTAATCCCCATGCTAGCCGTTACGAACAGCTCTTCCTCGTTAATCATAAACGGCCGCTTCAGCTTCCTAATCAATTCTTCCGCCATCATACGAACCTCGTTACGCTGCTGATTGGACACAATGACGAATTCATCTCCACCTAGACGGGCGATAAAGGCGCGGTCACCAACCGTACGCAGCAGTTGGAACGACACCTGCTGAAGCAGCAAGTCGCCAACCGCATGGCCAAGCGTGTCGTTAATATACTTGAATCGATCAAGGTCGATGAAGATGACATGAATCTCATCGTCAGGTCCCATCTCATCCATAGCCTTCTCCAGATGCTCATTGAAGTTTCGGCGGTTCGGCAGCCCTGTCAACATATCCTGATACGCCTGTTCACGAGATTCCATGAACATGTGGCCGAGCTTTTCCGTCACGATTCGGAAGTTGCCAACCAGCGAGTTAATCTCCTCCAGTCGTGACTGCGGCCAACTTGTCGCAATGCCTTCTTTTACTTTATCTGGAATGCCGTTTGTCACATCAGCCAGCCTGCGGACACCTGTAATGATGAAGCGTTGAATCATAAACGCAAACAACCCGATGATGGCCGCTACATATAGACAGCTCATCATCTGAGCGTTATAAACCGAGTACACCTGCTCGCGATACGTATCAAGCGGCACTCGAACATACAGCTCGAACATTCCTAAAGGCACAGGATAGATGAAGGACATATTTTTCCAACTTGATCCTATTGAAATTAGCTCATGCGTGTCAGGACTCCACATTCTTCTCTCGGCAAAATATCTCTGCCAATTGTCCAGCTTCAGCCATTCGAAATCATAGCTTGTACCCCCCATTGTGTGGAGAAGCGTCCGTCCACCCTGTCCCACCAATACAGCCTCATAGGGATCGGAAGCCAGTGCGTTGTCGATCATCCGCCTTACCGTCGCGAGCTCCATATAACCGTTCAGGCGAATGCCTCTCTGCTCCTGTGGCGACATCGTCTTCATACCCTCCACTAGCGCATGAGAGGCTTGATCCGCTGAATTATTAATTTCCTTGATAATGGTGTGCTCGTAGCTGTTGCTCCCGCTCATGAGGAACAGAATGGATGAACCAATCATCGCTGCCGTCATCAGATGGATGAGCGCCCGCGAAATACGCAGCGGAGGATTAACAGAAATGCCGCTCATCTTGAAGAAACCGGCTGGCGTATAATAGACGAACAGCTCCGCAAGCAGCACGTTAAATAGTCCGCATGCGGTCACAATGTACGTGTAGAACAACATCTCCTGGTTGATCGAATCTGAGTTACTGCTCAGCAGCACGTACATCGGTATGCCAATTAACGCCCAATAGACAGCCCCTGCTCCGATCAGTCCAAGCTTTGGCCATCGCACACTGAGCACAATAATAATGATCGCCTCTGCCAAGTGGCTCCACAGTAGAAAGTCCAACTGCTGCGTGCCGATTAACGCCCCATATACGAGCAATAGCAGCACGAGGCCCGCCCGCCAGCCAAACCAAGCGACGGCGAGAAAGAGGAACCCCGCTGTAAATGAACCGCTAATGCCGAAGAGCGGAGAGATCGGAACAGAGTAGCACGCATAGGATAAAAGTCCTAGTAAAATGTAAACAAGTCCGTTTTTTCGAAAAAGGTATCCGCGTATCCGATTAGTCATGCTGTTCTCCTTCTAAATCGACATTTGTAAAGGAATTCATCCCATTATTGCGGTCGAATGTCGTTCCTTCGATGCTTATTGGAACGCGTTTACATAATCTTTAAGTCCTACCCTATTACATCGGCTGTAAGCGTTCTAGATTTCAGTAGCAATTCCAGAAGAACAGGAAAGATTTTCGTTTCCTTTACATAACCCTCGTTGCACTACAGCCAACAAACAAAGAAGCAGCAGCCCCAGACTTCCAGGACCGCTGCTTCTATTTACATCTCGTATGATGGATTGGCTATAAAAGGCCTGATGCTCACTGCACATACTTTGAATCCCGGCATTCGGCATGTCGGATCAAGCGCTTGATTCGTCAGCACGTTCACATTCTGACTGTCGCCCCAATGCATCGGCACGAATACCGTATCCTCTCGAATCGTTCTCGTAATTCGGCAGCGTACAACAATCTCGCCGCGGCGTGATGTGAGCACCGCCAATTTGCCTTCTGCTAGTCCGTACTGCTTCGCCGTCTTCGGGTGCATCTCAACGAATGACTCAAAATCGCGTGAAGCCAGCGTATGGCTTCGCCGTGTCTGAACCCCAGTTAGATAATGGCTGAGCACGCGGCCTGTTGTCAGGTAGATCGGGTATGCCTCATCGGTCAGCTCTGCTGGAAAATGGTTATCGACCGCGATCAGCTCCGCACGTCCATCCGCATGGGCGAAAGAAGTCTCGAACATCCGTCCCACGCCTTCTCCTTCTGTGTCAGGACAAGGCCAGTACACGCCCTCCTCGCGGCGAATTCGGTCATACGTAATGCCATAATAGTCCGCAGTGCCGCCCCTGCTCGCCAATCGAAGCTCCTCGAATATTTGCTCCGCATGCTCATAACGGAAGTAGGTTCCCCGTCCGAGTCCCTCCGCTAGGTCGCATAGAATTCGCCAATCATGCTTCGCCTCGCCCGGTGCAGGCCGATGCGCTTCCCTCAGCAGTACGCGGCCCTCAAGATTCGTCAGCGTACCTTCGTTCTCCAGATAAGCTGTCACGGGCAAAATCAAATCCGCAGAGCGCGCCGTCTCCGACATGAACATATCGGCTACAACGAGTAAATCAAGACGCTCCATCGCCGCTTGTACCAAGCTTGCGTTCGGATTCGAGACAACCGGATTGGAGCCCATGACTAGCAGCGCCCTTATCTCGCCTTCGTACGCCTTCTCCATCATTTCGTAGGCGGATACACCTTTGCCTGGCAGCTCGTTCGGATCGACACCCCATACATCCGCAACGTAAGCACGATGCTCTGGATTTTCGATTGAGCGGTAGCCTGGCAGTTGGTCAGCCTTCTGTCCATGCTCGCGTCCACCCTGTCCGTTGCCCTGTCCTGTAATCGCGCCATAGCCACAACCAGCCTTGCCGATTTTGCCTGTTAACAGCACAAGGTTGAGCAGATTGCGCACCGCCATATAGCCGTCCGTCTGCTGCTCCACGCCGCGAGCAGTGAACACCATGCCCGTTGAAGCCTTACCGAACGTCAATGCCGCTCTACGGATCGAGTCCGCAGGGACCCCCGTCATGACCGCGATCTCTTCTACCGATTGCTCCATCAGATGGGCGCGCAGCGTATCATACCCTCGCGTACGCTCTCGAACGAACGCCTCGTCTACCAACCCTTCATCCAGCAGCGAGCGCAGCATGCCGTTCGCGAGTGCAGCATCCATGCCAGGACGTACTTTCAGATGGAGATCGGCAAGCTTCGACGTTCCCGTCTCCCGCGGGTCGATAACGATGATGAACGTCCCATTCTCCTTCGCCCTCGTAAAATACGGCATCAACGTCGGCTGGCATTCCGCGACGTTCGTGCCAGCCAGGACGATGCATTTCGCCAGTGCGATATCCGACAGCGGATTCGTCAGCCCACGATCAAGTCCAAGCGCCTTGCTGCCGGCTGACGCCGCTGCGGACATACAGAACCGACCGTTATAATCGATATACTTCGATCGAAGCGCAACACGTGCGAATTTGCCGAGAAGATAAGCCGTCTCGTTCGTCAGCGAGCCGCCGCCGTATAGACCGATCGCGTCAACGCCTGACTCCTGCGCGATCTGCTTAAAGCGGCTAACGATTAACGCCATTGCATCTTCCCACGAGATGCGTTCGAACTGACCATCCCGCTTCACCAGCGGGTATAGAATTCGATCCTCGCTGACCGCATGCTGATAGGCATTCATCCCCTTCACACATAGACGGCCTTCCGATGCGCGATTCGGCTTCGCTTCAACCGAATACTGCACTTCCCCTGCTGCCGAATCACCTGACTCAGTCAGTCTCATCTTGCACTGCACGCTGCAGAACGGACATTGCGTCTCCATGACGAGCGCTGTTGCCACTCCGCCACCACCATCTGCTGCAGCATGTTCATACAGATATGGAATCGTTGGAATTAACCTCAAGAGCATTCACCTCGCAGCGCCATTGGCTGTTCAGCCTCGTATTGGGAGCGCAGCAGCAGCGTTCTGCGGCTGCGCGGATCAAGCACTCGTTCGCGTATAGCGACTGCACCGCTTCGTTCCAGCCACTGCCAGACGGGCTCGCCGTACAGCGCCTCCTCTGCATAAAGCTGGAGCACGGCAGCAGCAGCATCAACTACCGCTCGCTCATCCGGCTCTGTTAAGAGCAGCTTCGCTTCCTTCACCTCGATGCCTGCGCTGCCGCCCGCATACAGCTCCCAGCCGCCCGGCACCCCGACGATGCCAATATCTCGAACGAGTGAGCCCGCTCGATGGAGCGGACTTGCCGATACAGCTGCGCTTACCGTTGTCGGCAGCTGCAGCCGTTCCAACCGCCGCTCCAACATCGCGCCTGTAGCAATAGAGTCGCGTACAGCGCCTCGCTCGTAGCTAATACCGCCACAAGTCACGACAGAAGCAACGGGGCGACCATATGCATAAGCTGCGACCGGACTGCCAAGTGACTGCGCAACGCCAACCGCTTCCGCCTCGGACAAGCCAAGCAGCTCCAGCCGCCCATCACCGTTCAGCTTCGCGAGCGGCACATGATAACGCTCGATCGCGTCAGCAATTCGCCGCAGCTGCTCCGCTGTTGTAACACCGCCATACAGTCGGGGCTGAACAGCAAAGGTGCCATTCGCTAGCAGGGCATAGCTGCCTTTCCCAGTTGCCGCGCTCGCTGTCATCTCTACTTCTGTCTCGGCCGCCGCAGTTAGCGCGGCTGACGACACCGGCGTACGATCGCTTGCACTCAGTCGACCAAGCGAGCCAATATAATATCGAATGGCCGGGCGGCACACCTTGCATCCATCAGCTGTCTGCCAACCGAGAGTCGCCATCGCTTCTCGAGTAGTCGATGTGCGGCTTGCAGCTATCGCATCCTTTAACTGCTCACGGCTGAGCGTGGTGCATCCGCATAATGGCGTCACCTTCACTGCCTCGTCTTCGCTGCTCTCCAACACACATTGCAGCAGAGCGGAGACTAGCGGCTTACAGCCGCCGCATGAGCTCGCTGCACGCGTACATTCGCGCACCTGCTCGAATGTTTCGAGCGCTTGTTCACGGATAGCCGTTGTAATCGTTCCTTTGCTAACACCATTGCAGGAGCAGATCGTTTCACTATCCGACAGCTCGCTTACATACTCGGTCGTGCCGCCACCTGCTCCACCGCCAGAAGCCGACGCTTCCTGCTCCAGAACTGAAACATCCGCCCCTTGCTTCACATAGCTGAGCAGCTTGTTGCTGTCACTGCTATCGCCGAATAATACGGCGCCTACAATCCGATTGTCGCGAATACCGATTTTGCGGTACGTTCGGCGAATGCCGTCATACTGCAGCTGCATCGTCGACAGCTGCGAATCATCGATGTCGCCGACCGAGAACACATCAACACCAGAAACCTTCAACTGCGAATAGAGTACCGAACCGTGGTAGCCTTCCGTCTCTTGCTCGCAGATCGCCTGCGCCAGCACTTTACCTTGCTCATATAAAGGAGCGACCAGGCCATAGACCATCCCGCGATGCTCCGCACATTCGCCAACCGCATAAACATTCGGAACACTCGTCTCCATCCGATCGTTGACGACGATTGCGCGGCTCACTTCAATGCCGCTCTCCGCAGCAAGCCGTACATTCGGTTTAATGCCTACTGCAATAACGACAAGATCAACCGCAAGCCGCGTGCCGTCTGTAAACTGGAGCGCTTCGACTCGCTTGCGGCCGATAATCCGCTCTGTATTGCGTTCAAGCCAAATTTTCATCCCCTGCTGCTCCAGCTCCTGCTTGAGCATATTCGCGGAATGAGGATCTAGCTGACGATTCATCAAATAACGACTGTTATGGATGACATGAACGTCCTCCATCCCAAGATTAAGCAGTCCCCGCGCCGCCTCAAGACCTAGCAGACCACCGCCAATGACTGCAGCGCGTTTATGGTTGGCTGCCGTCTCTACCATCAGCTCGCAGTCTTTCATATTGCGAAAAGCTGTCACACCCGGCTTGTCGTTGCCCGGCAGCGGCAGCATGAATGGCAGCGATCCTGTCGCGATAATCAATTTGTCATAAGCAATAACCCGCTTACGGTCCGTCGTCACCGTTCGACCCTTGGTGTCGATAGCAATTACCGCCTCGCCCGTATAGAGCGTAATGCCGCGTTCCTCATACCAAACGTACTCATTAATCGTAATAGCCGACATCGGCGTATCGCCCTGCAGCACTTTGGACAGCATGATTCGGTTATAGTTCGGATGCGGCTCCGCGCCGATGATCGTAATATCGAATGCATCAGGACGCAGCTTCAATATTTCCTCGATACAGCGAACGCCCGCCATTCCGTTCCCGATGAGAACTAGCTTCTGCCTCGTCATCGTTTCCCCTCCAGGTCTCGACTCCAAATCCATCCCATTTGATCTCTATATTTTATGTAAAGATAGTTGACATATTGTTAAATTCCCACTCGCACGCAACATCATTCAGATATATATGTTAGGTTATATGACATTAATCTCAATGTACTCCACTGCAGGAGAATAATCAATAGCGAATTGGCATGATATCGAAGCCGGTTTTGAACCTTCAGAAAGGTCGACTTCATTTTATTATGTTAGAATACGTAACACAAAACTTGATTTTGCTTTACATCCGTTCCTATGTGATAGAGAAACGTCGAGCCAATCCGATTATTTCCTCGGAAATAGACAAAATAACGCAAAAACAGCCCCCGCCGTCGGTTGCCGGCAGAGACTGCTTCATGGAACGCATTTACTTTATATTTTGAACCAGCTTATCCCCCGACTCGAAGACGAATGAAGTGACCTTGTCGCTGGAAGGTATATAGGCGTTGAACGTGTTCGTACCGCTGTCGTATACGACACCACCCTTCGCTTGCAGCAGCTCCATCAAACTAACAGCTTCAAGCTTGTCGTCCTGGAATCGAACGAGTATAGAATTGACCGGCATGCTGCTATCCGAATAGACGAGCTCATTCTGGCCATCATGATTCCAATCCCCTATTTGTGTAGGGAAGTTAAAATAGATGTTTTGTACCGGAACCCCATCCTTCATTCGGATGTAACGATCGACCGCACAGTTCGCACCACAAAAACCCGACAACCGCATATAGCTCGCTCCGAACAATTCGACCTTGTCGATTGCTGCTTCTTCCGCGTAGACGTCGCCCCCTATCGTACCGAAATCATAGAGGTCGCTGCCTGCCGCTAATCCGATAAATACTTCTGTCGGATCATCGCTACTTGGCCTTGTATAAATCCAATAGGTCTGTCCGTCGATGTTGATCGTCCGCACACGATCGTCCGTTGCAACGGACGACGCTTTTACCTTCTGGATCGGCTGTAACGCATCCGTTACTGGTTTGAAGTTGAGCTTATATTGTTGTTGAAAAATCGATTCTGCCGTCGGCGTTTCAATGAATTTCACAGTCTCGCTGGTCGTTACCGCTGCTTCTTTCGGCGGATGCAGCTCATTATTCCGTATCCCGTCTGCGATCGTCGGTTCCTCCCGCTGCTCAGCAATAAAGTTAATCGCAACGATTACAACAGCTGCTAATGAGACAGCTGCCGCCACCCACTTCAACCAATCCGCTCTCCTCAACTTGTGCTCCCCCGTCCAATAATCATGTATCTAATAAGACTCGTTTGGCTCCATGAAAGTTGCATCTTGGAGGCGCCATTTCCGTGCAAATGTATGCAAATATCCCGCATAGTTCCCGATTCGCCACATACGATTACACGAAGTGAGTAGGCACAGAGCCTGGTGGGTGCCGGCAGCCCTACGTAGACATGAGTGCTGCTTAGCAGCTGTGCTGACCGCTGCTCATCTGCGATCCATTGGGCGACGGTAATTTCGAATTCTGCTCTGAAAATGCAACCGAGTGATGGTTATAGGCGTATTTCCTAATAAAACCAACATTTTACATGGGAGGTAAGCTTAACAATGAGTACTGTGACGGATTTCAACCCGAACGCACCTCGCCGCGGTCCGCAGGTAGGTCGTATTATTAGCTGGAGCGTCGGCGCCCTGCTCGTACTAATAATTGGTTTCAACAGCTACACCACCGTCGAATATGGTCATGTTGGTCTGTACAAAACGTTCGGGAAATTAAACGACAGTGCGTTGGAGCCCGGCATTCATTTAAAAATTCCTTTCTTCCAATCGGTCATTGAAGTGAACACGCAGGTCACGAAGGCCGAAACGGATTCGACTGCTTCCTCGAAGGATTTGCAGCCGGTATCGACGCATGTAGCGGTGAACTACTCCGTCAATAAAGCGTCCGCGTTTAACCTAATGAATAATGTCGGTGCAAACTATGACGGCATCATTATTAATCCGGCCGTTCAAGAAATCGTGAAGGAAGTGACGGCTCGTTACCCCGCGGAGGATCTGATCGCTAAGCGGGATATCGTAGCAGGTGAGATCAGCGACCTGCTGACGAAGCGGCTGGCGAAATACGATCTTCTTGTGAAAGAGATTAATATTGTGAATTTCAAATTCAGCGACGCCTTCAACCAATCCATCGAGGCGAAGCAGGTTGCTCAGCAGCAGGCGTTGAAAGCCGAGAATGACCTGAAGCGTGTGCAGATTGAAGCGAAGCAGCTCGTCGCGCAGGCCGAAGCCGAAGCGCAATCGCTGAAGCTGAAGAAGCAGGAAGTCACGCCGGAGCTCGTGCAGCTGAAGCAGATTGAGGTACAGGAGAAGGCGCTCGACAAATGGGACGGCCGCCTGCCAAGCGTCACCGGCGGCGCCACACCGTTCATCGATTTCTCATCCGTGCTCAATTCGAACGCAAGCTCGGGTTCAAGCCAGACGCCAGCCGTGCAGCAGTCGACGGAAGCAGATACGACGGCGCAAGCGCAGCCGTAATAGTTGTGAAGGAACGCCTATGGCTTAATGTCATAGGCGTTTTTTTGCGTGGCTGAGTGGCGACCGGTTAGAGTTGATTTTTCGCCCCTATCCGTCCCTCCCACACTCACATGACCGATTAGAGGTGATTTTCCGCCCCTAACTTTCTCTCCCACACTCACGCGACCGATTAGAGGTGATTTTCCGCCCCTAACTTTCCCACTCACACTCACACGACCAGTTAGAGGCAATTTTTCGCCCCTAACTTTCCCACTCACACTCACATGACCGGTTAGAGGCGGTTTTCCGCCCCTAACTTTCCCACTCACACTCACATGACCGGTTAGAGGCAATTTTTCGCCCCTAACTTTCCCACTCACACTCACATGACCAGTTAGAGGCAATTTTTCGCCCCTAACTTTCCCTCCCACACTCACGCGACCGATTAGAGGTGATTTTCCGCCCCTAACTTTCCCACTCACACTCACACGACCGATTAGAGGCAATTTTTCGCCCCTAACTGTCCCTCCCACACTCACATGACCGATTAGAGGTGATTTTCCGCCCCTATCCGCCCCTCCCATACTCACGCGACCGGTTAGAGGTGATTTTCCGCCCCTAACTTTCCCACTCACACTCACACGACCGGTTAGAGGCAATTTTTCGCCCCTAACTTTCCCACTCACACTCACATGACCGGTTAGAGGTGATTTTCCGCCCCTATCCCCCCCTCCCATACTCACGCGACCGGTTAGAGGCAATTTTTCGCCCCTAACTGTCCCTCCCACACTCATACGACCGATTAGAGGTGATTTTTCGCCCCTAACCGTCCCTCCCACACTCATACTACTAATTAGAGGCGGTTTCTTGCCCCTATCTGCTCCGCATACACCCCTAACACGTCCACTCCTAAAATTAACATTTGTATATTTATAAATAGGTTTATAATATTGTTAATTCGTGTCGAACAGTGTACACTAGGCTTAGACACATAAGGGAGGTTGCTCGCCATATGAAGAAATCGATCAAACTTGCTGCCGCTGCCGTTCTTACGGTTGCAATGTTAAGCGCTTGCAGTGACGGCAACGGTAAAGAAACGAACAGCAGCACGAACTCGCAAACAGAGACCCCAGCAGACAGCGCGAACGAAACGTCGAGCCAGACGAGTGACGCGCCTGCTGTAGAAGCACCTGTTTTTGAAAACGTATCCGTACACGACCCTTCGGTCATTAAAGTAGATGACACGTACTACGTATTCGGCTCCCACCTTGCTGCGGCGAAGACGACGGACCTGATGAAATGGACGCTTATCGACTCTGGCGTACAAGATGGCAACGTCCTCATCCCGAACGTAACGGAAGAACTGAAGGAAACGCTCGATTGGGCAGAATCCGACACACTATGGGCACCAGACGTTATCCAGCTTGCCGACGGTAAATTCTATATGTATTACAACGCATGCAAAGGCGACTCCCCTCGCTCGGCGCTTGGCGTTGCTGTTGCAGATAAAATCGAAGGTCCTTACAAAAATCTCGGCATCATTCTTAAATCCGGTCAATGGGGCGAAGAAAGCCCAGACGGAACAATATACGACGCAACCACTCATCCGAACGTAGTTGACCCTGACGTATTCTTCGATAAAGACGGCAAGCTATGGATGGTATACGGTTCCTATTCCGGCGGGATCTTCATCATGCAGATGGACGAGAAAACAGGCATGCCGCTGCCAGACCAAGGCTATGGCAAGAAGCTGCTTGGCGGCAACCACGCCCGAATCGAAGGTCCGTACATGCTGTACAGCCCGCAAACGGACTACTACTATCTGTTCCTGTCCTACGGTGGACTTACCGCCGACGGTGGATATAACATTCGTGTTGCTCGTTCCAAGAATCCAGACGGTCCATTCGTTGATTCCGAAGGTCAAGATATGATCGATGCAATGGGTACACCTGGCACAACGTTCGATGACCCTGCTTATGAGCCATACGGCGTGAAGCTGATGGGCAACTACAGATTCAACTCGGTAGATGGCGAGCCAACTGGAAACCCTTATGCGATTGACTACGGCTATGTTTCACCAGGCCATAACTCGGCTTACTATGACGAGAAGACAGGCCAATACTATCTCATCTTCCATACCCGCTTCCCGGGACGCGGCGAGGCGCATGAGGTTCGTGTCCATCAGATGTTCATGAATGCGGATGGCTGGCCAGTTGTTGCTCCACACCGCTATGGCGGTGAGACGATCGGCAAGTATTCAACATCCGATATCGTCGGCGACTACAAATACGTGAACCACGGCCACGGCATTACGGCTGACATCGTGGACTCGTCCGTAGTTACGCTGTCCGAAGACGGCAAAGTAAGCGGCGCAGCGACAGGTACTTGGAAGCTGGACGGCGACCATAATGCAGTGATCTCGATTGATGGCGTCGACTACAAAGGCGTATTCCTCCGCGAATACGATGAGAGTATGGAAACGCAAGTTATGACGTTTAGCGCATTATCAGACAATGGCGTCTCGATCTGGGGCAGCCACGTCGCAATCGAGAAGTAACCTTTTCGCCCCATTCGTCTGACTGAATGTTCCTATAACTATGTCTCGTGGTTTGCACCTCGCAACATCACGAGATTTTCGCCCTACTTATCGAAATGATACGAAAGACAAACAGGCCGGTCCCCACCGGCTTGTTTGCTATATATCTGCAGCCCCTATGTTCAGCAGAACACAACCAACTACCCCCTCCCAACTAACTATCTCCGATCGAATGATCACGATTTAACTCGAAAGATAGCCGAATGTTCATTTACTCACGCGCGTCCAAAAATCTCCCAATCGACTTATAGAAATTTTTACCTAATATGCTAAGATGAAACCGCATACATCTGATGTGACCGATAACGCAGGAGGTGATCGTTTCGGCGTTGGCACAAGCCGAGGAGCATGCAAACGGGGTTGCCCAGCCTTCATAAATTCCGGCAGCCAATTCTCGAAAACGTTTTCATCAATAGTAGGAAAACAACCATTATTCGATCGGAGGTTTTATTGTGATTCGTAAAAGGCTTACCCGATGGTGCAGCCTGCTGTTGTCAACCGTGCTCATTAGCACCTCCCTCTCCATCGTCGCGCCAGTCGCGAATGCAGCGGCAAGCGTGCCGTACACATGGAAGAACGTTGTAACAGGCGCAGGCGGCGGCTTCGTACCGGGCATTATTTTCAACCAAACGGAGAAAGACTTGATCTATGCGAGAACGGATATCGGCGGCTTGTACCGCTGGAACGCATCCGACAGCAGCTGGACTCCGCTGCTCGATAACGTCGGCTGGACCGACTGGGGCAAGCTGGGCGTTGATGCGCTCGCGACGGACGCGGTGGATCCGAACCGTGTCTATATCGCAACCGGTATGTACACGAACGGCTGGGACCCTAACCATGGTTACATTATGCGCTCTACTGACAAAGGTAACACGTGGCAGAGTACGCAGCTTCCGTTCTATGTCGGCGGCAACATGCCTGGCCGTTCGATGGGCGAACGTCTTGCGATTGACCCGAACAAGAACAGCATTCTCTACTTCGGCGCACGCAGCGGCAACGGTTTGTGGAAGAGTACGGACTACGGCGTAACGTGGAACCAAGTGACGAGCTTCACGAACGTCGGAACATATGTGCAGGATCCTACCTACGCGTACACGGCTGATATCCAAGGTCTCGCTTGGATCACGTTCGACAAGTCGACGGGTACGTCGGGTAACGCAACGCAAACGATCTACGTCGGTGTCGCGGACAAAGGCAACAGCATTTATCGTTCAACAGACGGCGGTGCGACATGGTCAGCCGTTCCAGGCCAGCCAACTGGCTTCGTACCTCACCACGGTGAGATTTCGAACGGCAACCTTTACGTTACGTACAACAACAGCAGCGGCCCTTATGACGGAGTATCAGGCGACGTCTATCGTTACAACATCGCAACTGGCGTATGGACCAACATCAGTCCAATTCCAAGCACGAGCACAGACCTGTACTTCGGCTACGGCGGTCTGGCTGTTGACCGTAATAACCCAGATACGATTATGGTTACGACGCTCAACTCGTGGTGGCCGGATGCGAACATTTACCGCTCCACAGATGCAGGTGCAACATGGACGAGCATCTGGTCGTGGAACGGCTATCCGAACCGCAACCTGCTGTACACGCAAGATATTACGGCAGCGCCATGGCTGGATTTCGGCTCCAACCCATCGCCACCAGAGCCTGCATTGAAGCTCGGCTGGATGATCGGCGACATTGAAATCGACCCCTTCAACTCGAACCGCATGATGTACGGCACGGGCGCAACGATTTATGGCACGAACAACCTGCTCAGCTGGGGTACGAGCACGAAGGTTAACATTTCGGTTATGGCCAAAGGAATCGAGGAAGAAGCTGTCAACGATCTGATCAGCCCGCCATCTGGCGCGAACCTGCTCAGCGCAATGCCTGACGTATCCGGCTTCCGCCATGACGATCTGACGGTCTCCCCTACCAAAATGTTTGTCGGACCAAATAAAACGAACAGCATCGACTTCGCCGAACTGAATCCAACCTTCATGGCTCGCGTTGGTGCAGTAGATGACGCAAGCACAGCTTCGATCGCCTTCTCGTATGATGGCGGCAGCAACTGGTACAACCCGAACCGCCCGTCCGGCACGAAGGGCGGCGGCGACATCGCAGTATCGGCTGACGGCAGTACGCTCGTCTGGAGTACATCGGACCAAGGCGTCTACTACTCGGTTGGCGGCAACTCCTGGACAGCGATTTCGAACCTCCCGCAAGGCGCGAAGGTCACATCTGACCGCGCGAACAAAAACAAGTTCTACGCATTCGGCAACGGCACAGTGTACGTCTCGACGAACGGCGGCGCTTCGTTCACGGCGTCTGCAGCAACGGGACTGCCAACGACCGGCGATCTGAAGACGGTATTCGGCAAAGAAGGCGAAGTGTGGATCGCTGGCGGCAGCGACACGACCGTATACGGTCTGTGGCATTCGTCCGACAGTGGTGCAACCTTCACGAAGCTGTCCAACGTGCAAGAGGCCGACGTTGTAGGCTTCGGCAAAGCAGCAACGGGGCAAACCTACCCAGCTATCTACACGTCTGCTAAGATCGATGGCGTACGCGGCTTCTTCCGTTCCGACGATGCTGGCGCATCGTGGGTTCGCATCAACGATGACGCGCACCAATACGGCGTTACGAACAGCGTTATTACAGGCGACCCTCGCATCTATGGCCGCGTCTACATCGGCACGAACGGCCGCGGTGTCATTTATGGCGATCCGAACGGCTCGTCGACTGTCAACAACTCGTCGATTACACCGACATCCGCAACCTTTGATAAGAACACAGCGAACCAAGCAAACATTGCAGTGTCGATGACGCTGAATGGCAACACGCTGTCCAACATTAAGAACGGCTCCGCTACGCTCGTGTCCGGTACAGATTATACGGTGTCGGGCTCGTCTGTTACGATCAACAAATCGTACCTCGCAGCACAAGCAGTCGGTACGACGAACCTGACGTTCAACTTCAGCGCTGGATCAGCTGTAACGCTTGCCGTTACGGTTGTCGATACGACATCGACCGTTACGAACTCGACGATTACGCCAACAACGGCATCGTTCGATAAAAACACAGCGAACCAAGCGAATATTGCAGTAACGATGACGCTGAACGGCAATACGCTGTCCAGCATTAAGAACGGCTCCACTACGCTCGTATCTGGAACGGACTACACGGTTTCGGGCTCGTCGGTTACGATCAACAAATCGTACCTGGCGGCACAAGCAGTCGGCACGACGACGCTGACGTTCAACTTCAGCGCTGGGTCAGCTGCAACGCTCGCTGTTACGGTTGTCGATACGACGTCGACGGTGTCGAACTCGACGATCACGCCAACGACGGCATCGTTCGATAAAAACACAGCGAACCAAGCGAATATTGCAGTGACGATGACGCTGAACGGCAATACGCTGTCCAGCATTAAGAACGGCTCCACTACGCTCGTGTCCGGAACGGACTACACGATGTCGGGCTCGTCGGTTACGATCAACAAATCGTACCTGGCAGCACAAGCAGTCGGCACGACGACGCTGACGTTCAACTTCAGCGCTGGATCAGCTGCTTCCTTGACGGTGACGGTTGTTGATACAACCTCCACAACGACGACGGGCGCATTAAAGGTCCAGATGTATAACGGCACCACATCCGCCTCCAGCAACACGATCAGTCCACGTATTAAGCTGGTGAACACGGGAACGACGGCGATCAACCTCGCCAACGTCAAGCTCCGCTACTACTACACGGCAGACGCGACGACCTCGCAGGCTTTCTGGTGCGACTGGGCAACCATCGGAAGCAGCAATGTAACCGGATCGTTCGTTACGATGTCATCGCCAAAAACTGGCGCCGACACCTATTTCGAAATCGGCTTCTCCAGCTCTGCAGGTACGCTGGCAGCTGGCGCATCAACCGAGATTCAAATACGCATCTCGCGCACCGATTGGAGCAACTATACACAGACCGGCGACTACTCCTTCAACACAAGCAGCACGAGCTATGTGGACTGGAACAAAGTAACGGGTTACCTGTCCGGTACGCTGCAATGGGGTATTGAGCCGTAATACATTTAGGATGCATGAAGAAAGAGACCATCCGGCGCGGATGGTCTCTTTTGTCGCTCAGGCAGGAGTGCTGTTCGGGTATTTGGCAAACCGTACTTGTTTATCAAACCAAGCAGGCAGCCCTTGTTCCCTTTCCTACATCCTCGAAGGGCGTCACTTCGAACGGGTGATACCATTCAGATTGCTATATCTTAAATCTATTAACCGCTTCAGAAAGACCATCCGCCATGCCGGACAGCATCGTGGAGCCAGCGGAGACCTCCTCCATCGACGCCATCGTTTGCTGAACAACCGAAGCAACCATCTGCGTGCTTTCGGATGCTCGATTTGCGATCCCCGCAATTTCCTGCATGGACGCAACCATCGCTTCCGAGTCGGCGTTAACCGAATGAGCTTCCTCTACTGCGCTTTCCGCTTCCTCGCTGACAGCTTCGACCGACTGTACGATGTCGGAGAACGACTTGCCTGCTTCGTCCACCAGATTCATACCGACCGTAAGCGAATGGACGCCCTCGTTCATCGACAGCGTGACCTGCTTCGTGCTGTTAACAATTTCCGTGATGAGCGCGGTAATTTTCGTCGTCGCCTCTTCCGACTGGCCGGCCAGCTTGCGAACCTCATTCGCTACCACCGAGAAGCCCTTGCCCTGCTCGCCAGCGCGGGCCGCTTCGATCGCCGCATTCAAAGCCAACAGGTTCGTCTGTGCGGCAATATCTTTAATCAGTGACGTAATTTCGCTGATTTCCTCTGATTTTCGCGCCAGCTGGTTAACCGATTCCGACGATTGGACGACTTTATCGTGAACACCGCGCATTTGGCTGACGGTAGAGTTAATCACGACGTTGCCTTTCAGCGCCTTGTCCTGCGCTTGCGCAATCAGATTCGCGACATTGCCGAAACTTTCGCTAATGCTAGCAATTTTGGATGATACGCCCAACGCCGTCTCCGTCGTATTCGACACGCGCTCGAGCTGCTGCTCTGCGCCTTCCGCCAGCTCGGTCGCGCGGGTCGAAATTTGCTCGGTCGCCGCGCTCGTCTGCTCTGCGCTTGCCGACAACTGCTCGGAGGTCGAAGCGACATGCAGCGCGTTATCAACAATTGTCGCCATCAGCTCGCGAAGAGACTGGCTCATCTGATTAAAATCAGCAGCGAGCTCGCCAATTTCATCCTTGTTTTTGACAACCAAAGGAGCAACCTTCAAATCGCCGCTTGCCACCTGCTTAACTTGACGGACGATTCTAGACAACGGCACCGTAATCGACCGGGTAATGAAGTAAGCTGAAAGCAAAGCAACGACGATACCGGCGATCAGGAGCGTGAAGTTCATAATCGTGCTAGAGCTAACTCGTTCTGACGTATCGTCGATAAGAGTCGTAGCCGACTTTTTATTCGAGTCTCTTAATTGTTCGATTCCTTCCAATGCCGCCGCATAGAGATCGCCCGTTCTTTGCTGCTGCATTTCCTCCGTTAACTCCATATCCTTAAGACCATTATTAACCAGTACATTGTCTCGGTAGAGCACCCACGCAGCGTAAAATTTGTTAAAATATTCGGTTTCCTTACCAGGATTCAGATGCTTGGCCTTATAATCCAACGCACTCTTGTCAATTTTTCCAGCATTCTCGAGCAGGGCTTTACCGATATCTTGGCCTCCGGGACCGGCACCGGCACCTGTTCCTCCTCCTGCAGGGGGACCGTCTGCAGGTGCTGCTCCATCTTGAGGAGCAGGGCCTCCAGCAGGCGCTGTGCCACCATCCGCAGGTATTGCCGGCTGCCCCTCAGGCGCAGCATCATTCGAAGGTATTGCCTGTTGGCCCGATTGCTCCTTGCCGCCTTCTTCCTGCATAGGCATCATCTTCGACATAACGCTCATGACGCTGTTGCGATCCATCAAGTTAATGGTGCTCTCCATATCACCCAGTAATAAGACAGCCGGCAAATCGTCCGCTCCCATCTCCTTTACGGTATCGCCGAGCGAACGGATTGTTACGATCCCGCCAACCGCTGCAACAGAACATAAAATAATAACGCCCAAAGCCATACTAATTAGTTTACTGATCAAGTTCATTCTAAACATGCGTTAGTTCCCCCTAAGCTGCAATTCTCGATGTTAGAGCCATCCATACACCAATCAAACAACCGGCTGCTACGATTCCATATGGATGACTATCCACATATATCGACACTAATCCGTCGAGTTATTAGTGACTTTCAGATAAATTTGTCAGGTATTTTGGGTTCCGGCTCGGTAGGAAGGTCCGCCTCTCTTGAATGATTTAATAATTGCAAGGAGATTCCTACCTCATTTAATTGGCTTGCCGATTAGATTGAGCTAATTGGATATTGATAGCATGACAAAAACAGGCTGCTGATTTCTCAGCAGCCTGTTCAGCTAACGGGCAGTAAAATTCCAATATATGGTACGATAAAAGAGGCTGAAGTTTTTAATGAGAGAACCAAGTGAGTTGAGGCGATACAAAATAAGCACAGCAAAAAAGCGGGTGGTTCAGTCAGTGATTGCTGTTATTGTAGTGATATGGTTAGTTTCATTCTTAACACCGCAGCTTGCAATTCGACGATATGCTCTGCTTCATTTTCAACCTGGTTTTATTTGGCTCGTTTCGAGTGTTGCTTCCGGGCCCTAGTATCCTATTTACTGTGAACAAACCGAAAACGTTAGAACAGCGGTAGTTTAGGACTTTATTGTTCAGTCCAAACTTACCGCTGTTTCTTTATTCAAGCCAGTCTAACACGTTTTTCGTCGAACAATTAAACCTGTCTCGATCTTACGTTCACAAGCAGAATGCTGCCAACGATAAGGATCATGCCTGCGACCAAGTTGATGGTCAAATGCTCGTTAAGGAACAAGATGCTGCAGATGATGGAGACGACCGGAATGAGGAACGTGAACGAGCCTACCTTCGATGCCTCGCCTGAACCAATCAGCTTGAAATACACGAGCCAGCCGAGCGCGATGACGAATACAGAGATGAACAACGTATCGTATACAAAAGCGGACGTCCAGCGTACCTCTGACCAGCTCTCGACGCTTGAGCCGTACGCCGTCATGACGATGCCGCCAATGATGATCTGCATAGCCGTCATCCACAGCGAGTCGACCTTGGCTGCCTGCCGTTTGATATAAACGGTGCCAAGCGCCCAGCTAAGCGCGGATGCCAACGCGAGCAAGATGCCGATGACAGAGATGCCTCCCTCCAATCCGCCGATGCTCATGGCGGCAACGCCGCCAAAGCCGAGCAGCAGACCGACCATTTTCCGCGGGTACATCCGCTCTCCAAGCCATATCCACGCGAACAGTCCAAGCAGTACCGGCTGCAAGAATACGATCGCTGAGAATAACCCTGCCGGCATGTATTGCAAGCCAACGGTCTGGAAGCCGTAATAAAATACAATGCTTAAGAAAGCGGACAGCACATAATAGAGCCACGTTTCCCGAAGCCGGAGCTGCCTCCAGCGCGGCAGTGCAATCATAATAAGCAGCGCTCCACCGATTAAAGTACGCAGGCCGGCAAATAAAATCGGCGGCGTGAATTCTAGCGCATATTTGGACAAAGGCCAATTAATCCCCCACATTAGAATGAGGAAAACCAAGTAAAATAACGTTTGTTTGCGCGACAATGATGCATCAGACATTACAAGTCTCTCCTTGTGAGAAGGTTCAACCGAATGATACACCATTTTGAACCATCATGAAAATGAATGTTAGGTATCAGTGTCATGCATTAGAGTTATGACTCAGACTCTTTATGATCTGTCCTAAATAAAGCAAGCCCCGCTCCGCGCGTAGGCGCGAATCGGGGCTTTGTTTCCGAGAGGACCCACCTCTCTCCTACTCCTTCACCGATCCCAGCGTAATGCCGTGGATGAAGAAGCGTTGGAGGAACGGGTAGATGACGAGGATTGGAATCATCGAGACGATGATTTTCGCTGCGCCGAACGTGCGGTTGGAGACAGCCATCGCCTCGGCAAGCTGCTCTGGCGTCATGGCGGTCATCGCCTGTGCACTCAGCTGGGCGACGAGCGTCTGGATATACGTTTGCAGCGGGTAATGGTCCTGCTTGTTCATGAGGATGAGACCATCGAAAAATGAGTTCCAGTGGAACACGATGCTGAACAGCGTTACGGTTGCGATCGCCGGCAGCGACAGCGGCACGTATAAGCGGATCATCGTGTACCAGGGTCCCGCTCCGTCGATCTCCGCTGCTTCGGACAGCTCCTTCGGCAGGTTGCGGAAGAAGTTCATGAGCAGGATAACGTTGAACGTCTGTACCGCATGCGGCAGTACGAGCGCCCAGATGGAATCGAGCAGACCGTACGATTTGACCGTCATGAACCATGGAACGATACCGCCGCTGAACATCATCGTGAAGACGAGGAACCACATGTAGACGTTGCGCAGCGGGAACTGCTTCGCGTCCTTCGACAGCGCGTATGCCATCATAATCGTAATGACGAAGTTCAGCAATCCACCGAGCAGGACCCGCTTGATTGAGATGAAGAAGGCCGTGAAGAACAACGAATCATCCAATACCTTCGAATAGCTGGCAAGCGTCGGCTTAATCGGCGTCAGCAGCACCCTGCCTGCGTCGGCGGCCGACTTATCACTGAACGACACAGCTACCGTATGCAGCAGCGGAATGAGACACGCCAGCGTAATGACGACGAGCACCACGAGGATCGATTGGTCGATGATCCGATTCTGAATATTATTTCTTCCTACCATGGAGGTCACCTCATCGCCTTAGAAAATCCGATAGTTCGCGAACCGCGAAGCCAGTACGTACGACACCGTCACGAGGACGAAGCTGACGACGGACTTCAGCAGTCCAACCGCGGTAGCCAAGCTGTACTGCAGATCATTCAAGCCGACGCGATACACGTACGTGTCGATAATGTCGGACGATTGATACACCAAGGGGTTGTACATATTGAAGATCTGGTCAAAGTTCGCATTCATCACGTTGCCAAGCGCCAGCGTCGCCAGCAGAATGACCGTCGTCTTCACGCCCGGAATCGTAACGTGGATGAGCTGACGGAACCGGGAAGCGCCATCAATCTCCGCAGCCTCGTACAGCACAGGATTGATGCCAGTGAGAGCTGCCAGATAGACGATTGCGCCGAAGCCGAATTCCTTCCAGACGTCCGTACTGATGATGATCGCCGGGAACCATTTGTTGCTCTGATAGAACAGAATCGGGTCGACGCCGAACAAGCCGAACAATTTATTCATGATGCCATCCAGCGAGAAGACATCGAAGAAGACCGTAGCGAGCAGCACCCATGACAGGAAGTGCGGCAAATAGACGATCGTCTGAATCCATCTCCGCATGAACCGTACCCTCACCTCGTTGAGCAGAAGCGCGAACACGAGCGGCACGATCAGGTTGGCAATGATTTTCATGACCGCGAGAAATATCGTATTGAAGAAAATCGTCCGGCTGTCCGGCAGCTCGAACATGTACTTGAAGTTCTCGAACCCGACCCAATCCGAACCGGTAATGCCGCGCCGCGGCCGAAAATCTTGAAATGCCATAAGCGAGTAGAACATCGGAACGAGGCTGAATAGAATCAGGAACACGATGCCCGGCCATACCATCAGGTGATAATGAAACGAACGTTTTCTCCACAACATCGGTTCTCACCGCTTTACTGTTTAATGGTCATTCACTTGCCGTACTTGTCAAAATTGAGAATCCAACGGGGACCCGGCGAACGCCGAAGCCCCCAAGCGAATCTCCCAAACGAAACTAGCTACTAGTTACCGGATACAATATCGGAAACTTCCTTCGTAATCTGGTCGCCGCCAAGCTTCTTCCAGTCGCTGACGAACGAATCGAATGCATCGACCGGCAGGTCGCCTACGATAATCTTCAAGAACGTCTCATTCTCCAGCTTCTGCAGCGACGTCCACTTCGTCTCCATCGTCTTCGTCGTGCCGTAGAACAGGCTGTAGACTTTCTCCATGTCCGTGTTAGCGAGAATGCCGCCGCCGAGCTCATACGCTTTGGCCGGCTTCCACGCGTCCATGTTTTTCTTCGGATTCTCCTTCTCGATGACCGAGTAGTCGTATACTTGCTTCGTGTCTGGATCAAACGTTGCTGGATCGAGCTCGCCCTTAAGCGCGGCCTGCACATCCTTGTAACGCTTCACAACTGCGTCGGAGTAGTCGAGCAGCAGGTCAAACGGGTAGTAGTTGCGGTTCTGTACCGTGTTTGCCGTTGCATAGTCGTCGAGCTTCTTCATCTCATCCTTGTTCGGATCTTGACGGCGCTCGATGCGCGTGAATGCGTTCAGCAGCTTCACTGCCGCTTCTGGGTTCTTGTAGCCTTTGCGTACTACGAGGTAACGGTCCGTTACCGGCGCCATGTGCGTGACGAACTTGCCATCTTTGTCGAGCGGAGCCGCATACGCCTTCCACTCGGCCTTCGTATCGTTCGCCACTGCGTCAGCAAGCGGCCAATATGGCATCCACCAAGGGCCGAAGAACATGCCTGTTTTGTTCGCGACGATCGGCTCCTGCGTTTCTTTATAGAGCGCGAACTGCGGATCGATCAAGCCGCCTTTATACATCTCCGCCAGCTTCGCGAGTGCATCCTTGTTCTCTGGCGTAATTGAACCATAGACGACGTTTCCGTCCTTGTCCTTGATCCAGTTCTTAGGGAAGGCATGATACGAGCTAAAAATCGAGTCGAAGCCGTTCGGGTTCGGCTTTTGTCCATATACAACCTGCTTATCGCCCGTCAGACCAAGCGTGTCCTTCTTGCCATTACCATCTGGGTCCTGCTCGATGAATGCCTTCGCCACTGCCGCAAGCTCGTCAACCGTCTTCGGCGCCTGCAGGTTCAGCTTGTCGAGCCAGTCTTGGCGAATCCAGAGCAGCGAAGGTGCATCCGCCTCGATCGCAACGTTCGGCAAGCCATACAATCTGCCATCCACCGTTGCATCTGCGAGTGCAAGTCCTTGCGTCGAGTCATACATCGCTCTTACAAGCTCAGAGCCGTACTTCGCATAAACATCGGTCAAATCCTCGATCATGTCGTTGTCGATCAGCTTGCGCAGCTGGTTGCGGTCGACGACCATCGCATCCGGCAGGTCATTACTGGCGATTGCGAGGTTCACCTTTTGCTTGAAGGCGTCATCGCCCTTTGCTTCCCAAGCATGCGTTACTTTAATATTCGAAATGCTCTCTAAATAGCGCGATACAGGGTTGTTATCGTTGGTGTCGCCTGCGCCCAGCTTGTCATCCGGAATTTTGAAGCCGACGCTGATCGATACAGGCTCGCTGTATTTCTCATAAGCAAGCGTGTCGCCTTTCGCATCCGATGATGTTGTCGTCGTGCCCTTGTCTCCAGCGTCCGATGACGTTGTCGTCTTACCGCTGTCGCCAGCATCCGATGACGTCGAGCTCTTGCCACTGTCTCCAGCGTCGCTGTCGCCGCCGCTGCCACAAGCACTAAGCAATACGGCCAAAGCGATAGGCGCTGCCATCCATTTGGACGATCTGTAGTTTGCCATCACCATATATCCCCCTTGCGTTTCATCGTTAATGTTTACGCTTTCATTGTAGCGAACAAACAGGAGCGAGCGAGATTGAAAGCTGCCTTCCGTTCACGTTCGCCTGTTTGAGGTTTGTGAACCAAATTCCTACCGCACAGAACCATATTCCCACTAGGGGTTGAACTCGCACTACTAGGGGGCTGTGCTCCGATCAATGCCGAGCCAGCCGCACAACCGTTGTCTAACCCGGCAGAACTTTCACTTCTCGAAAACGTTACCGATAATTAACTACGTGTATGATCGTCGCAGACGTGCATGGGCAAACCTGCTCGCTTGCATCTCCTTCTAGCTTAGCGTTTGGCTGTGCGGTATTCCGATGGGAGCAGCCCGACATGCTCACGGAAGACGCGGCTGAAATACTTGTCATCCTCGAAGCCCGCCCGCTCCGCTATCTCGTACACCGGTGCATCCGATTCCTGCAGCAGCCGCTTGGCGAGGTCGATTCGCATCGCCCGCAGCGTGTCGCCGAACGATGCGCCAGCCAGCTTCGCGAAGCATTGGCTGAAGTAGCTGCGGCTCATGGAGACGTGCGTCGCAACGTCGGACTGATTGATTTTGTCCCCGGCGTGCTGCCGCATATAGATGACTGCTCCGATCAGGCAGCCCATTACTTCCCGCGACATCGCCAGCTCCTCTGTTCGGCTGCGAACGAGTGACGACACGCGGCCCAGCCAATCGCGCCAGTCACGCCAAGTCCGATTGCGGCTGCTCTCCTCTAACATGCGGACACGCTCGTCCGCTGTGAACAGCAGGCCGGACCAGTCCGCGAACAGTTGACCAGCAAACGTGTGCCAGGCTTCGGGCTGTATCTCCAGCCGCTCTGCTTCGGCAAGCATCGTCTTCCACTCCTCTGTATGGAGTGCCCAACGAAGCGTATGCCACTGGTTAGGTACGGCAGCGGCTAGCTGTGCATCCGCGCTGCTTCCCTTATACCGCGGCTTCAAATCTCCGATCGCAAGCGTCATCGTCCCCGACTTCTCAGGCGCATAGAATAAGCGGCTTAGCAGCTTCGAGTCTTCAACGAGACGACCGGCTTCCTCGACGGCTGCACCACCTTCTATACCCGTTACAATAACGGGACGCCAGCAGGCAAGCAGCCGGTCACCCAGCTCGCGGTCGAGCTCGGCCGCTGTGTAAGATGAGGCTGGCTGCGTCAGCCATACGCCAGCTGACAGCTGTATGAGCCGGCTGCCCTTGGCAAGCGGCAGCCGGAACAGCTCGCCGCTGTCGCCGCCGCGTTCACGCGGGACGAAGGCGATGGCCTGTCCAACGGAAAGCGCTGCTTGCCGGGAGGCCGTCTCGGCGGCGCCACCTATTTTACCCCGTTCCCAACGACAGCGTTCCACGATCCGGCTGATGACCGAATCGCTGCTATCCACCTCAAGCAGCGTCTTCACGATATAGTCAATGGCACCAAGCCGCATCGCTTCCTGCACGTAGTCGAACTCATGATGGCACGTCAGCACGACCGACTGCATGTGCGGAAACTGCTGACGCACTTGGCGGATCAGCTCGAAGCCGTCCATTCGCGGCATCGTAATGTCCGTGAAGAGCAGATCGACCTCGTTATTGTTCATCCATTCCAGCGCAGCGGCACCATCGCTCGCCTCGCCGACTATGACGATGCCATGCGACGCCCAATCGATGATCGAGATAAACCCTTTGCGCACGAGCTTCTCATCGTCTACGACCAATGCTCTAATCATGGAATTCCTCCTTCGTCCTTCTAGGAATGGTGATTGCGATGACGGTCCCTTCGCCGGGCTTGCTGCCAATATGCATCGTTGCCTGCTCACCGTAGAAACGTTTCAGCATCCGATTCACATAGGATAGGCCGATGCCCAGTCCCTGCTTCCGTCCCTCTGGATCTTCCTCTAGCAGCTTGCGCGCCTTCTCTTCACTAATGCCCTCTCCGTTGTCCTCAACGACAAGCATTAGCCGATCGCCATCCGCGGATCGAACCGCAACGGTCACGCATCCGTTCGACTCACTCGCCCCATGGTAGATCGCGTTCTCGACAAGCGGCTGCAGCAGGAAGCGCGGCACCGCCGCCGCCATCGCCGCATCGTCCAGCTCCAGACTGAACTCGAATTCGTAATCGTAGCGGATACGCTGCAGCTCCATGTAATTTTGCACAGCCTCAATCTCTTCGCGCATCGTCACTATGAGGCTCTGCTTGCCAAGGTTGTATTGAAGCACCTTCACGAGCAGCGTCACGAGCCGATCGATCTCCTTCTGGCCGTTCATCCGTGCCAGCCACTGCACCGTATTGAGCGTATTGTGCAGAAAATGCGGATTGATCTGGCTCAGCAGCTTCTCGATCTCGATTCGGCTTTTCTCCTTCTCCTTGTGCTCGACCTCGCCGATCAGATCGTTAATGCGCGTCTTCATCTCCTTGAAGCTCGTCAGCAGCAGGTCGAACTCTTCCACATTCGTAAAAGATACCGGCGTCGTCCGATTGTCCGACATGCGTACGATCTGTTGATTAACCTTGTTGAGCGGCCGATAAATCCACCGCCAGATGAGCAGCGCCAGCAATACGGCAAAGCCTAGCGTCGCGAACGCCAAGAGCCCCAATTGTACGAACCAAGCGTTGATCTCGCTGTTGAAAGCCGACTTCTTCACGAGCGTCACGAGCTGCCAGCCCTGCGGGCTTGTATAGCGAAAATCGCGATAGCCCTTGTAGGCATCGGCAAGCGGCTCTCCGCTCTTCCACTTGGCATTGAGACCAAGCTCCGGCTTGTCATCCAGATCGATATAGGTCGATTCTCCATCGCCGTTGATGAGCAGATGCGACACTTTGATGCCGTACGACTCGTTATTAAGTATTTTGCGAAACTGATTGTAGTTCGTCTCTAAGTAGACATAGACCTCGCTGTCATCGTCCATGCGCACCTTGCGGACGACAGAAAACACCGTATTATCGCTGGCGCTGTACATCGTGCGATGAGGTCCGTAGTAATTGCCGCCATTATACGTCGTGAACGGGGGCAGCTTATCAAAGCTAACGTCGCTGTATAGATTTAAGTTCGAGAATAAGACCGGATCTTCCGCCTTCGGCATAATGTAAGCGGTTACACCTAGATACGGATTGGTGAAGTTCACAAGGTTAATCTTCTCGTTGATGCGGGTCATAATTTGCAGCTTCTTATATACCTCAGGCTCCTGCAGGAAAGCCGCCACCTCGTCCACCACGCCGCCATCGAGCGCAAACTGCTTGGAAGCGAAGTCGAGGTTGTTGATCGTATTCTCCAGGCTTGCCGCCTCCTGCTTCAGCGTCGCCTCGATACCGGTCTGCACCTTGTTCGTCATGACATTATAGATCAAGTTGTACGTCATGAGACTGAGCAGCGCCAGCGGCAGCAAACTGCCGATCAGCACATAAACGACGACGGTCCGCCGCAGCGACCTTTTGTCCGGTTGAGGTGTACCTAGGCTGCTTGTCCGAAACGGAGATAGCTGCTGCGTAAGCCGGCTCAGCTTTATTGCCATCGTGCTCGCACCCTTTCAACTGCCATATTCACTTGTCGTATTATAGTTATAGCATACCTGCCTGCCGTGTGAATGCAGGAACCAGGACCTATCCATCTAACAATATATAGCAAAAAAGGCCTCCCTGGTAGCACAACTGGTGCGCATGCGGGATGGCCTTAATTGGTTTAATGGCATGAATTCGCGCTATGGATTATTCGTATGCTGCTTTGTTTGCAGCTTGGAGCTTGGGGTGCCTTTGCCGAAGCGCTCCTTGTTCTTCCGCTGTCTGTACTGCTGCTCGTTAATGGAATTAACGAAGTCGCTCGTGCTACCGCTGTGAATGTTGCACATGGTTGTCGCCTCCTTTTCCAACCCTTAGGTTATCCGCGGTGCGTGCTGCTTATGCTTCCAATATCAGCCTCATATCTCGACGCAGGGCGTACATCCATAGTATGATAGGCCGTAATAAGTTCGGTTTTCATAGAAAATAGAGATAATAGGATAGGAGACGACAACATGAGCTATAAAATCGTTTTTTTCGATATTGACGGTACGCTTGTAAACGAAGAGAAGCAAATTCCGCAAGATACGATTGACGCCATCAACGAGCTGAAGCAGACGGACGTTATTCCGGTAATCGCGACTGGCCGCGCACCGTATTTCTTCAAGCCGATTGCCGAGCAGCTCGGCATCGATTCGTATGTGAGCCTGAACGGTGCGTATGTAGTGCATGATGGCCGCGTCCTGTTCGAGCGTCCGATTGAACGTGAATGTCTGGAAGCGCTCGTCGAGCATGCCGGCAAAAACAATCATCCGCTCGTGTTCGAGGGCGGCGAATCGTACTATGCGAATACGCCTGATAATAACAGCATGCTGACATCGGTCAACTCGCTGCGGATCTCGCCTCCGGGACACGATCCTGACTTTTGGCAAAAAGAGAGCATCTATCAAGCGTTCCTCCACTGCGAAGCGCATGAGGAAGAGCTGTACGCGGACGTACTGCCGGGCTTGCGCCTTGTACGCTGGCACAAAAACGCGATGGACGTGCTCCCTGAGGACGGCTCCAAAGCGCTCGGCATTGATGCGATGCTGCGTCACCTTGGCATCTCCGTTGAAGAAGCAGTGGCATTCGGCGACGGCTTGAACGACAAAGAAATGCTCGCTGCAGTCGGCCTCGGCGTTGCAATGGGCAACTCGCACCCTGAGCTCATCCCACATGCCGACTACGTGACGGCACACGTGAACGAAGGCGGCATCCGCCAAGGCCTGAAGCACGCCGGCCTGCTGTAAGCACGGCGTGATATTGCATGCCCTGACCCCTTTGGGTTAGGGCTTTTTTGCGTTTTTCGGTGGCGGTGTTGGTGCGCTTGTTGACGGTTGGGAATGCGCGGACGGCGGTTCGGTGGTGGTTAGGATACTTTTATGTACTCTATCTGGGGCGGATGGCGGTTCGGTGGCGGATAAGGTACTTTCAAGTCATCTAACCGGTCCTGACTTAGAGGCAATAAATCACCTCTAACATGTTTCGTCGAATTTCTCCCGACCTTTAGGGGTGATAAATCGCCTCTAATACGCACCGTTCTCTCACCTTCTCACTTAGGAGCGATAAACCACCTCTATCCATCTCCATTCCCTCATCCCCCACACTTAAGAGCGATTTATCGCCTCTATCCCGCTCCATTAGCTCACTCTTCATAGATAGGAGCGATAAATCGCCTCTATCGCAACCGGTCAGCACCTATTCTACCGCGCGCCTCCTCCCAACAATCAAAAAAGCCTTCAACCGCCTAGCCAGCAGTTGAAGGCCCCTCGTACCAACCTATATACTCACCAAGCCGCGCACCGACTTGAACGTGCCGACGATCTCGTCGAGATGCTCTAATTTGTGCTGATAATCCTGCCGGAATTGCTCGACTGATCGGTCCGTATTGTCCGTCTTAGAGACCCATGCGACGATGAAGTAGTATTTGTCCTCATCACCGGTCACTGTAACGTTATAAGCTTGCCGCTCGCCATCGGAACGGCCATTCATCGTGAATCGATATGCAGGATGACCGTTCAAGCTGATCGCCTCGGACTGTCCGCCATCCAGCTCGGCTTCTATCGCTTCCGGAAGCCAATCCAAGATGATCTCATGGTACTCCTCAAGCGTCACCCATCCATCGAGCGTATATTCATCATCCGAACCAACAATGACGGACTCGTCCGATAGAAAATTGCTAATATACAATTCTCCGTCAGTGTCCTCAGCATCCCAGCTCGAAGGCGCCTGCAATTGGTATTGCCCGTCCGCAGTCTCGAAAGTTTGCGGCGAAGCCGCCAGCTTCACCATTCCACTAATACTGATCGGAATGCACATGACGGCTGTAACGGACAACACGATTAATAGGGCGCGCATCGCAGCAAGCCGACCTCTATCCAACGGCTTCGCATCCCGCGCTCGTAGGACGAAGGTGCCCGCGGCCATGTCGCCCAGTCGCTGCTTTTTGCGCGTAACAAGAATGAGAATGACAGAAACGATGCCGCACAGCATCAGGATGCTCGACTCAAACGTTTTAATCACGCTCCGGAGGAGCGCCCTTCCGAATCCTGGCGCCGAACGATCCATCTTGACGACTCGAATTTGCAGCGCCCATTTGCCGACGGTTGAACCGAAGAATGCCTCCAGCAACACAAAATACCCATATACAACCCCGATAGCCAAGCCGATTAACAGCAGCGATGCTGGGTTCCACTCCTCATTTGTCAGTTGGGGAACCGTATACAGCATGAACACCCCCATCAACAAGGCGGCCACGATCAAATTATCGATAACGATTGCGCCGAGCCGCCTGGCGAATATCGACTCGCTGTATCTCGAAACGATGCTCTCCGCATCAGGTTCATCGCCTGCTACGTTCCACCGTTCAACGTCATCCACAGGTGTAAATGCAAACTCCTTCTCTGTTCGTTCTGGTATATGCTCCACGTCCCATATCCTTTCTCCTAGTTGTCCTACCTTGATCGTAGCACAAAACCCAAATAGTGACTACATTGTCATCAACATCCGGACATTTGAGATGCCTATATTCTTACACAGCTTGTGTAATGGTTTCCTACGATTTGACGCACGCTATGGGGAGCGCCATCATCGAAGGAGTCCTTATGTCTACACGACAAACAACGCTGCTGTCCCTTCTATTGCTTGCCTTATTCGCTGCCCTCTTGGTTCTGTTCTTCACCTCGGTCTTCCAAGTTCAGCGGCTGGCGCAATCCCTTGTCATTTCACCATCTGCCGAGCAAGTGCAGCAGCCGCGGGTCGTCCTAATCGCCCAAGAAACGGACAATCCGTTCTGGCTTGAGATCAAGCAAGGCGCCCAGGCCGCAGCGGAGACATTCGAGCTATCTCTCTCCTATATCGGACCAAGCCGGATTAATCCTGAAGAACAACTGCGGCTGCTTGCCAAAATGATTACATCGAAGCCTTACGCCATCATCGTGCAAGGGCTCAACGATCCGAACTACCGCGCGCTGATCGACGAAGCGCATGACCTTGGCATCACCGTCGTAACGATGGATGCCGATGAGCAGGGCAGCAAGCGGCTTGCTTATGTTGGCAGCGACAACCGCAAGGCCGGCCGGCAGCTCGGCGAGCAGGTCGCGGCTGCAACTGGCGGCAGCGGGCAGATCGGCGTGCTCATGGGCAGCAGCGCCGTTAACCAGAAGCTGCGGTTGCAAGGCTTCAAGGATGCGATAGCGCAATACCCGCAGCTTCGCATCGTCGACGCTCGCACGACGAGCAATTCCCGGCTGCGTGCTGTTGAGCAGACGACCGAGCTCATCCAGCAGCATCCCGCGATCAACGCGATCGTTGGTTTCAGCGCACTCGATGGCCCAGGTATGGCGGAGGCGGTTCGACGTCTGGAGGCGGCATCAACAGCTGGCGGAGACAACGAAGCACTTAGAACTGCTGCGAATGAAGCTGCTCCGATTAAGACTGCATCATCCGCAGCAGCGATCAAGTATCCTGCTCTCTACGCGTTCGATCTGCTGCCAGGTACACGCGAGGCGATCACACAATGTCTTGTCTCTGCCACAATTGTGCAAAAGCCTTACGAGATGGGGTATGAAGCGGTAAAGCTGCTCCGGGAACTGACGTCTGCGGGTCAGGAGCTGGCGAACATTCTAACTGAAACGACCGTTATGACGAGACAAAAGCTCGGTCTGCAAGGCGGCTGCCCATGACGATCCGTACCAAGCTGCTGCTGTTCATTCCGCTGCTCGTCCTGCTCGTCGGATCGATTACGCTCCTGCTATTCCGCAGCACAAACGTCGTGCAGCGAAGCTACGACCAAATGATGGAACGGCTGCTGCTGTACAAACAGGCTGCACAAACATCGAACCAGTTGCTGCAATCACTCTACAGCAATCGAGATGACCCGACCGATGTATCTGCGGCTCAGCTGCTCCAGCTGAAGATCGAGCTTAACAGGCTGCAAGCCCAACTGCTGGGAAATGGCTTCAGCCTATCGACCGCCTCCGAATCGATCGGCTACGCTCAAATGCTCGGTACGCTGCTCGACCAAACGCAGGCTGCACTTGCCTCCACTACGCCTGCAGAAGCGCTTGCGCTATACGAAAAAGCAGAAGATACGGCTGGTTTCATTTACGAGCAAGGCAGCCAGCTGATCGATATGGAGCTGGAAGCGGATCAGCCGGTCTTCCACCGTATCCAGCAGGAAAATGTCCAGCTCCTTCGTCTCGGCGCAGCTGTCCTCATCGTCGAAACCGTGCTCGCCGCCCTGCTCGCGCTCTGGATCTCGCGCAGCATCACCCGCCCCATCGGCATGCTCGTCGAATCGGCGGGGCGCATCGCCCGCGGCGAACTTGAGGCCGAGCCGCCCCAGCTTGCCCGCCGGGATGAGCTCGGCATGATGGCCGAGGCTTTCAGCGGCATGCTGGGCGGGCTGCGCGAAATCGCACGGCTCGAGCGCGAACAAAGCGAGCAGCAGCGGCTGCTCGGCGAATTGGAGCTGCGCTCGCTGCAGAGCCAGATTCGGCCGCATTTTCTATTCAACTCGCTTAATGCACTAGCCAAGCTGGCTTTAATCGAAGGGGCCGAGCGGACAAGCGATCTCATCGTGTCGATGTCTTCCCTGCTTCGCTACAACCTGCAAAGCCTGGACCGCCCCGTCACCCTGCGTGAGGAGCTGGCTCATGTCGATGCCTACATGACCATTCAGCAGGCACGGTTCCGCGAGCGAATCACCTTCGAGCGTCATATCGACGAACGAGCGCTCAATACGATGCTGCCGCCGCTTACGCTGCAGCCCATCGTCGAGAACGCCTTCGTTCATGGCGTTGAGGAGCTGGAGCGAGGCGCTGTCATCTCACTGTCCATCGAGGTCATACCAGATGACCAAGCTGTTCGAATTACCGTAGCCGACAACGGCAAAGGGATGGCCGAGCAGGTGCGTCGTCGGCTGCTGCAAGCCACATCCGACGATATTCATAATGCTGCTGCGAGCAGCAGCCCCCCGCCTTCGAATACAAAAGCTTCACAGTCCGCTGGACTTGGCATGCGCAACGTGTTCCGCAGGCTGGAGCTGTTTTTCGGTGAACGTGAATTGATCGCAATCGATAGCGCACCAGGACAAGGCACGCGCCTCACCATTACGCTGCCTGCGGTTAGTAAACCACATTAATTCGAGTCGTGAACAATAATGCGGAGACTTGCATCCGAATGCCTTGTTGATGCTTAATGAAGTTTATGACTTATGCGGCTAACGCAAGCAAGAAAGGAGGAACTGCCGTTATTTACCGACTATTAATTGCCGATGACGAGGCACTTGAACGGGAAGGGCTGGAGTGGATTGTTCGGCGTGCAATGCCGGATGCGTTCCAGATGATTTTTGCCGAAAATGGCCGTCGGGCGCTGGAGCTGGCCGAGGAGCACCGCCCCCATATCATCTTCATGGACATCCATATGCCCGGCATTCAAGGCCTTGATGCGCTTCGGCAAATTCGGGACCGGATGCCCGATACGAAGCTGGTGCTCGTTACGGCTTATGATTATTTCGCCTATGCGCAAGAAGCGATAGCGATTGGCGTGAAGGAATATATCGTGAAGCCTGCCAGCCGCGAGCAGATCACTTCGCTGCTGCAGAAGCTCGTCCAAGAGCTGGACAACGAGAAGCAGGCGCGCAGCGAACGGCTGCAGCTGATCGACCGGTTATTCGAGCTGGAGCCCATTATGGAGAATGAGCTGGCGCTCATGTTTATGGTCGACCAGGTGATCGGCGCCGAGGCGGAGCAGCTCGCGGAATGGATTCGTTTCCCGCTCGAAGGCGGCTTCGCCGTTGTCGCGGCGTGGCCGGAGCTGCCGCCTGAGTCAAAGGATCGGCGCGCCTTGTTCGAGGAAGTGCGAGCATTCGCCAAATCGCTTGGCCAATGCTTGGTCAGCTCGATCATCGACCGCCATATGGCGCTGTTCTTCCCGACTCCGAAGGAGAGCACAGCATCGGCCCCGAATGCCGGCACGATCGGTCAGCGGCTCGCCCAATGGACAGCCGATCGGCTCGGCCAGCCCGCTTCAATCGGCGTTGGCGTGCAGCACGCCGGCGTTGAAGGGCTCCGCCGCTCCTACGTGGAGGCGGTATTCGCGTCCTCCTGCTGCGGCAGCGGCGGCGGACTGTGCCTGTTCGCCGAGTTGCAGCGCAGCGGACCTGGCGGCAGCGCCGCCCCTGCTGCGATGAACAGCAGCGGCGGCATGAACGCGGACTTGGCGGAAGGCTCTGCCGTCAGCGCGGACGAGGCGACGAACGCCTACGTCATGTCCGCCCTGCGGCGCAGCCGCGAAATGCGCGAGCACCAGACGATCTCGGCGCTGGATCGCGCCAGACGCTACATCGAATCGCGCTTCACGGAGGAGCTGTCGCTGGAAGAGGTGGCGGACCACGTGCACCTGAACTCTTTTTACCTAAGCAAAGTATTCAAGCAATATGTCGGTGAGACGTTCATCGACTACCTTACCTCGCTGCGCATTAAGCGGGCGAAGCAGCTGATTGAGGACGATGCGCTCAGCCTGAAGGAGATATGCTTCGAGGTGGGATATAAAGACCCGAACTACTTCAGCCGAGTGTTCAAGAAGGTCACGGGAGTCACCCCATCGGACTATCGGGCGAGCGGCTCGAAGGGCAGCGATTCGTGACAGCGGATGCGTGGGAAGAGGACATTTTTGTGCTGGCAGGACAAAATAGTGATAGCGCTCGGAATCGTTAGCCAATAACCGATCGGACGATTCGAAATGTGCGGCAACCTAACAATATAGTGCTGTTCATCGTTCCCTTCGCGCGGCCATCCCGGTGCTATAATGAGTGACGCCGCCCCCCTAGCTTCTTATACAGGCGGTTCATTCATTATTCAAAGAGAAGGAGCATGAACCCTATGGCTGCCCCTATAACTGCAACTCAATCGCAGCACAACCATATCGCTGAAGACAGCGGAATCAACATGAAGTTCGTCACGCTCACATCGATTATCGCCGCGCTCGGCGGACTATTGTTCGGCTTCGATACAGCCGTCGTCTCCGGTGCGGTTGGCTTTATGCAGGATCACTTCAGCTTGAGCGAAGTACAGGTCGGCTGGGCCGTGTCCAGCTTGATCGTCGGCTGTATTGTCGGCGCTGGCGCATCCGGCATCATAAGTGACCGTTATGGCCGCAAAAAAGTGCTGATCGCTGCTGCGCTGCTGTTCATCATCGGTTCAATCGGCTCGGCGCTGCCGAGTACGTTTACGGGTTATGTTATTTTTCGCATGATTGGCGGTCTCGGCATCGGTATTACGTCCACCCTCTGTCCGCTGTACAATGCAGAGATCGCGCCGACGCGCTACCGCGGACGTCTTGTCGCCTTCAACCAGCTTGCAACGGTAACAGGTATCTTCCTGACGTACTTCGTTAATAATGCCTTCGCTTCGATGGGCGACGATGCTTGGGACGTCTCGACCGCTTGGCGCTGGATGCTCGGTGTTGGCGCTGTTCCTGGCGCGATCTTCATGGTGCTGCTGTTCCTCGTACCGGAAAGCCCGCGCTGGCTCATTAAGCAGGGCCGTGCGGAGCAGGCGCTCGATATTCTGGTTAAAATCCATGGTGAGAGCGGCGCCCGTCAAGAAGTGCTCGACATCAAGGAATCGTTCAAGCAGGAAACCCGCGGCTCGCTGCGCCAGCTGTTCAAGCCAGGCCTTCGTACCGCACTCATCGTTGGCGTTGTTATCGCTGTATTGCAGCAAGTAACGGGTATTAACGCGGTGCTGTACTACGCGCCGGAGATTCTGAAAGAAACAGGTGCAGGCACAAACGCCGCGCTCGTCCAAACGATTCTTGTCGGTCTGATCAACGTTGTATTCACGATTATCGCAATCCGTCTCATCGACCGGGTTGGCCGCAAAGCGCTGCTGCTGATCGGCTCCGGACTGATGACGCTGTGCTTGCTGTTTATCGGATTTGCTTTCCATACCGGACATACGTCAGGTGTACTCGTGCTCATTCTGCTGCTCGTCTACGTAGCCGCGTTCGCGATTTCGCTTGGACCTGTCGTCTGGGTGCTGCTCGCGGAGATATTCCCGAATCACATTCGCGGTCGCGCAACGGCAATCGCATCGATGGCGCTGTGGGCAGCCGACTATGTCGTCTCGCAGACGTTCCCGCCGATGCTGAAATCGGTCGGCGCCGCATCAACGTTCTGGATTTATGCGGTAATGGGTCTCATCACGGTCGTCTTCACATGGCGTATGATTCCTGAGACAAAAGGCAAATCGCTCGAGGAAATCGAGACGATGTGGAAATCTGGCGTTAACCACTAAACGGTTCCTATATATACAAAGCGGTCAACCTCTCCCCTTGCGGGATTGGATTGACCGCTTTTTTGCGCTTGCTAGTAACGTCCATCATGGTTCAAAACTTGCCGCTTCCGCTTCCGCCTCAGCCCGCTCCCGATAATACTCGATCTCGAGCAGCGCGCAGCGGACGGTCTCGAATTCATCATGCAGCGCAGGGTTCGTGTACACCTGCCAGTATCCTTCTTCACCCGCGATGACGGCTTCCCGCAGCAGCGTGGCGCTGATTGGAATGTCCGCACGCGGAACGGCCAGCTGATGAATGCCCGCTATCGCATCCTCTGGAAACCACTGCCCCCGTTCCTCATCGTCGCCGGCGATCATCAGGTCAAGCGGATGGAAACCACGGTCAATGCCGTATTGCTTCGCAGCGCCCAGCAAATACATTCCCCACGCAGTGCTGTGGTCGCCCTCATGCGAGTAATCCGTGAGCGGAGCCAGCTCGATCCGATTGCCGTACACTTTGCGCAGCAGACGTGCACGGAGCTCGATATCCAGCGGATTGCGTACCGTCCCTCGCAGCTGTGCGGAGCCGACCAGCACCAGCACTTTGTCACACACATCCAGCGCCGCATCTATCATTCGTTCGTGACCGATATGCAGCGGTTGGAATCGTCCTAGAATAAAACCATACCGATAAGGCTTGCTCGTCGGCATCGGCAGCGCCTCCTGTTCATGAACATAAGCTTATAGACTATCAATAATAATTACGTCTTCAAAAAAAGTGTTGCTTCGTGATCAAAAGCGGACTATTTGAACATCCTCTATAGATACTGTTCCGCAAGCGCAGCGATTTTCCTCTCAATGGCAGCCGATAATTTGATCGCTTGCTGCTGTGGATTTTGCACCCGAATCCGATCGCGTACTTCGTTCCAAAATGCTGCCCCAGCAACCATCATATGCGGTTTGCCCGTTCCGTCGTGCTTGTAGATTGTTTCGTATACTTCCTCGCCGTTCGTCTCTTCACCCTCATGGGCGATCGCTGTCAGCTCGCCTTCCACTCGAACTAGCCGCACGCGGCCCGGAATGCTCCGCTTGATTGCTGCCATCGCGAACTTCATCCGATCCTTGCCGTTGCTGTACGCCGTCTTCATCGCCCATCCATACGTATCGCGGTCGATATGATTGTAGAAGCCCGATCCCACGCCATATGCGACGAACGCCAGCGGCACGCCTTCTGCCTCCAGTCTTGCATCGTACCGCTTCACCTGCTCGAAGTTCATCCCTTCGCCGATAATAACGCCAACTGCATCAAGCAGATCATTCGCCTGAGCGACCCGGTAAATCGCAATCGCCTGCTCCAGCACATCGCCGCTGTCCGGACGCATCACAATCCGTACGCCCCGCTGACGTGCACGACGGCCAAGCTCCGGCAAATACAGCTCAATCACGCGGTTCGCATCATACGTATCGATGACGAGTGCAACGATCTTCTCGCCTGCATCCGCCGTCGAGTCGATTGCATGCATGAAGCATGCCAGCTCATCGTCATACTGCTGCGTCACCTTATGCGCCAACGCCGCGATGCTGCCGATCACAGCCTGAGGCGTATGATGCGTCGTGTGAAAATCGTCCGTTCCCTGCAGCGATAGATTCCACGCCGTTCCCGCCCAGTACGCATCCTCCAAGCCCCGATGTCCGCGGAATCCGAAGCTGTGAATGCGCCACAGGAAACCATCGTCTGCGCCATGCTCCGCCTGCTTCGCCTCCAAGTAACGGCGCATGTGGAACGCCTCCGTCGCGCATCCGCTTGGGAAGTACGCATGCATGAACATGCCTTCCCACCACGTCACCAGCTCACCGAAGCCTTCAACTGTATTGTACACTTGGGCAAAAGGCGTACCCGCCGGGCACCAAGTACCTTCCGGTACCGACTCCACCGCGATCGGCGCATAGCCGTTGCATTCGCTCACCACTCGGCGGAACAGCTCCGATGGAAAAGCCAGACCTTGCATTGCCGCGCAGCGCTCGGCTTCTACGACATGCGCCTCCGTGATCTGGATCGACAGCAGTTCCGTTACGGTCTCGCGGAAGCCATACAGAATCATTCCTTCCTTGCGGTTGTACAGATGGCTCACTTCCCAGTCCATATTGCATTTGAGCCGAGCATGCGACAGATTATAGCTGTCCGTCAGAAGCAGTGGATTATTGCGAAGTGTATTCAACATAGTAATGACCTCCAATGAATGTTTAAGATTATATTATTGATAGTCGATATGACTATATAGATGGTTTGAAATATATCCGAGCTTAGAAAAGCCCGGAATTATAAATCGAGATGCGCGGCTCGTAGTCGGTATAGACATACAGCTGTGCGGGGCGGTTCGAGTTCCGATCGGTTGTCTTTGGCTGACCATCCGCGGTCACCGCTTCACGGATGAGACCTTGTCTCGCCTTTGTCGTCAGCAGGTTGCGCTTGAAGTTCGCGATGTCTTCCTCAAACGATGGCACGACCGTCTTAATAATTTGGTACAGCTCTCGAATCGTGAATTCCTCCGGCAGAAACTGCTTCGCAATCGTCGTCGTCATCATCTTCGTCTGCACATAAGTGAGTGCGTCCTGCAGCAGCTCGTTGTGATCAAAGGCAAGCTTCATCTTCAATGCCTCTTCGAGTGGGAACAGCCTTACCTCATCGGCATCCGTGTCAGCCGCAAGCTTCAGCAGATAAGCTTCCTTCACGAGCGTACAATAGAGGACGGAAGGCATCCACCCGCGTGGATCGCGTCCCGGATAGTAGACCGTCTTGATCTGCTCGATCATGACGTTGCGATCAACGTTCGTCTCCTCCTTCAGCTCGCGGTACGCTGCCTCCAGCAGCGTCTCCCCTTCCTTCGAGAACCCGCCTGGCAGCGCCCAGTAACTCGGGTAGGCTTCAGAGGATGCACTGCGCCGAACGAGCAGAACGTCGAGTCTGCGATCGGCGAGCATTTTATAATTGCCTTGCTTCGCGTGCGATGTAATCGTGAATATAGCGATGTCGACCGGCAGTCCGTCCGGTGACCGGTATTGTGTTGGTTGTTGGTGTGTCATGCAGCACCTCCTTGATGTTTACAGTATACGCCAATTGAATTTATAATGTCAATATGACTTTATAAAATAGTTGAACGACCTTCCCGTATCGATATCGATCTATCTGACCGTCATTACGATAGCCCGACTCCATGGATTAAGTGTGGCTAAGTCGCGCTTATCGGTCATTCGCCGTCACACTCAGCAATTTAAGTATGGTACATCCTCTCTTATTCACCTATTGAATACCTGTTTACCTGCCTCAGCTCCACAGTAAGCGCGAATGTACACACTTATCTGTTGTTGCGGATGCAATTGGATGAGATAAGCGTGGTTGGACCACTCTTATCGGACATCTGACGTCCCCAATGGTTCCAACACATCAGTTCGACGCGAAATAAAAAGCGCCAATCCCCATGTCCGTCCTACAAGGACGTGGAGACTGACGCTTCGTTCATGAAGTCCTTACTCTAAACCACCGCCACTGAATCGCGCCTATCTCATTAATTCGTAAGTTCGAGCAGCAGCAGAGCAAGCAGCTTCGCTGTCTCTGCACGCGTAGCCGATGCTTGCGGCGCGAAGGCAACGCCATCGCCGCCTGCAGTTGGACGGCCGCTTACGAGACCCGCTTGCTGTGCAGCAGCGACCGAATCCGCTGCATAGCCAGAAATCGAATCGGCATCAGCGAAGCTAATCGGTTCATCGACCGGCTGCAGCTCATAGCCCAGCAGGCCGAGGAAACGAACGAGCATCGTGACGAGCTGCTCACGCGTCACTTCTGCAGTCGGCTCAAACGCACCGTTGCCCGTACCCGTTACGATCCCGAGGCTCGATGCCCACTCAACCGCCTGTGCGTAGTACGCATCAGCTTTGACATCGTTGAAGCTAGAACCTGTGAATTCACCTGGCTGAACGCCAGCGATGCGTGAAAGCATCAGAACGAAATCGCCGCGCGTTAGGTTAGCTCCCGGCGCAAACTGACCGCCGCCCACGCCGCCAATGATACCGCGTGCCGCAAGGTACGTGATAGCATTGGATGCGAAGCTGTTATTCGTATCCGAGAATGCAGCGTCATTGTATTTTGCCGCAAAGCCCGCATCAAGCGAGTCTACACGGAATACGACCTGACCCGATTCTTCATCATAGATGCCGAGAATCATTGCTGCGGATGAACCATCCGGCAGAACTGCATAAGGAACAACGGCTAGGAAGTTAGCTCCTTGTGCCAGCTGGTACGGTAGACCAACAACAATTCCGCCCTGCACATTGTTTACTTCCTTACCATCAATCAGCAGGTGGAAATGTACGACCTTCTGTCCTGCAAGCGAGCCTGTACCCGCTTCGCTGGTCAGCTTGAGGGTGATGCTGCCTTTGCCATCGGAACCGATCGACGATAACAGGCTCTTCCATGCATCCGCCTCCAATGCGATCGTTCCCAGATTCGTCTCCAGCGATACCGACTCTACACCTGTCAGGTCCGCAAGGAGCGCAACCGCATCTTCAGCCAGTAAGATCGAGCCACCCTCCGATACTTCGGCGTGGATGACCAGCTGCTTATTGCCTGCACCTGCTTTGTTCAGATCCTCTAACGCTTTATTCACGAGATCAGCTGACAATAAAGCTTGTGGACTTCCGTCCGCATCTTTACCCGATGGCAATTCAAACGTCGTATAGGAAGTGCCATCGCTCGTATTCGTCTTAACGGTACCCTCGCTCACCGCTTCTTCACCATTATTGCTTTCTTCGTTCCCTGTACTGCTGGAGTCAGACCCCGAACCCGAGTCTGAGCCAACAATGACACCACCTGCTGCCGCAGCAACCGTTACTGTCGCAGAAGCCGTTGCATATTTGTCTGCGCTGACAGCCTTGATCACAGCTGTACCCGTTCCAACCGGGGTTACTTTACCTGTGTTGTCGACCTTTGCAACGGACGTATTGGACGACGCCCACGTTACGTCCGAGGAGCTGCCTGCAGCCGGTACAACCGTTGCCGTCAATTTGCCGGCCGCGCTGCCTGCCGTCAAGCTGAGCGAAGCTTTATCGAGCGACAGCTTCGATACGTTCAGCTGGAATACCGCAACCGTGCCGCTCACCTCATACGCAACAAGCAGCAGCGGTTGACCCGTAGGGCTGATGTCCGCTGGAATGAATTCGATACCTTCAGGACCGGTATCGGTATTCAGGTTATTTTTCGGCGTAAAGACCCTCGAGTTCGTGTAGTTCAAGAATGTTGCGTTCGCAGGGTCCGTCACATCGTACATCATGACGCCGCCGATACGTTCAAGGCCCACGAATGCCACGCTGCGCTCGCCAACTTGTCCAACCTTCACGTCCTCCGGCTCAGGCCCCTTCTTGCTGCTGCGGTCATCCATCGCCGTCTTGTCGTGCCCCGAGTTGAAGAAATCAGGAATGCGCTCTGCCGTAATCTTCTCAAAATCGTTGCCGCTGTCATACGTCTGCGCCATCGTGCTTGCATCCCAGATCGAGAACGAACGACCGCCGAACATGTAGAGGCTGTCTGTCCCCATATCCGTCATAACTTCAACGCCATCATAAGTCGTCGTGCTGTTCACCAGCTGTGCTGCAGCAGAATCAGGATCAAGACTGCTCTTCACGCTGGAAATTTTGCCGGCATTCGTGCGGCCAGGCCAATCCGTTGCATCCCCTTCGTTTGCACTAACGACGTAGGTATGACCATCAACTGTATAAGAAGCGATGCCGTCTGGCATGTACACGCCGAAGAACGGTACGTTCTCAAGCTTGATTTGGCCGTCTTTCAACAAATCCAAGCTATTGCGCGGGAGGCTCAGATCTTTCAATCCAAGTCCATTCACCGCTGTGAACTGCTTAGTCTTCAGATCGAGCGTTGCGATGGCATTGTTCTCCTGCAGCGAAACATAAGCCGTCAGCGCGTCACCGGACAATGCGATGTATTCCGGCTCTAGATCATAGAGCGCATCAGCCTTCGTGCCGCTGCCCGTAATAATGCCTGTATCTGGGTCGGATGCGCCGCGAATATGCACGTTGTCATCAATAATCGCTTCGTTATCAAACTCCGCATTCGTTACGGTTCCAGCAGCCGTATCGAGAATGGTGACGCTGCCCTTAGGATCGATACCTTCACGAGGTTCTCCTTCATTCGCTGTGAGTACGTACTTGCCATCCGGCGTCGACTTGATCATATCCGGCTGTACGCCCGCCTCATAAGCAGCCATCAGATTGCCGTCATAGTCAAGCGCCAGGATGCGGCCATTCTTCGTTGGATCTTTCTCTTGTACGGACAGGTAGACACGCTTATTGTTCGTGTTAATATCAACGCTTGTCAGGTCGCCGTATTCGAAGCCATCTGTATCAGCCAGCTCTTCCACGTTGATCGTATGTTCCTTCACCAGATGGTTCAAGCTGCTGCCATCTCCGACAGCCAAGCTGACGATATCCAGACTCGCCGGGTCGGAAGAGCCGTTCACGAGATAAAATTTGCCGTTATCCTTGTTATACTTGACGATTTCCGCTACGCCGCCATCAGGATCTGTAACACCAACGGAGTAGGTACCGATCTGGGTGACGGAGATTTGATCTTGGTACGCACTTGCTGCTACGCGAAGCGTATAGACATGCGAATCTGTTAATGCAGGTGACGATGCGTCCGATACTTGAATCGTAACAGCTGCTTCTTCCGACCCGCTTGCAGTACCCGAAATCACGCCGGTTGCCGGATCGATCGACAGCCCTTGCGGCAGTCCATCCGCCGAGAATGTATAGGGCGTCGTACCGCCGGAAGCAGCGATCGTTGCGGAATAAGGAACGCCAATTACGGCATCCGGCAGCGATTGCGTCGTGATGCTAGGTGGAGTCACGACTTCGAGTTGGCCCCAAGCACCGTCAGCACTGCTGCGAGGCCCCATCTCAGCGATCGTTGCTGCGCTTGCGGAGCTGTAGTCAATCTGTTCGAAGTCGGCATTGTTGATATCCGTATCCGCAAGATCAATACGGCGAATCGCTTTTTTCTTCGAGATGCCTGTCGCCACATAGCCCGTCTCATATCCGTCCATGTCGCCGCCATCATTCGTTGCCGTTCCTACCATGTCCACATAACCCGCTGCCTTCGTGCCATTGCCGTCGGTATCGAACGGATTCACGTCCGTGATCAGGTCCGTTCCTTGTATAAGAGCGACCTTGAAGCCTTTATTGTTAATCCAGTGGTCCCAAGTCAAATCGGCCTTGCCTGACAGATTAAGTGTCGGACTTGTTGCACCCGTTGCCTTGCCTACAATCAGAAAGCTGGAATGCGCTTTAATTTCACCGGACAACTCAAGTTTCTCCCATGCCTTCGTGGGACCCGTGTCACCGCTATCGCGATCTGCATACTGCAGCGTCCAGCCAGCTAGGTTAATATCGGTATCCGTCGGATTGTACAATTCGATAAATCCATGGGATGCATAAGTATCTGTTGCCGTCTTGAGGCCACCGCCATATGCTTGGTTGATTAAGAGATGCGGTACGGTCCGATCGTAGGTTCCATTTGCTTGGTACGGCGTCCCTACCACAGCAGCGCCTTCTGCAGCGAAGACTGCTGGACCACTAAATGCCGATGTTGCGCTAAGAATCACAGCCGACAGCGCGACTGCCGTTCCGAATTTCCGTGTATAACGGTTGAACATGAATCGAAGCCCTCCCATATGATCTGCCTATATTCCGAGCCAGAATAGCATGGGGTTGTAAACGGGACATGTTCATTTTCTAAAGGTATTGTAAAATGCTCGTTTCATCTCATCCTTTCAACTGATAGATTAGCTGTACGACGCCTGAGGAGAACGTTCTTGTTTGAACCAACTGTAAATTCAACCGCTGCTCGATATTTACAAACAACGGTGTACCCCCTCCCAGAACAACAGGGTGAACGGATAATCGGAACTCATCAACCAGTTCTAAATTGATAAACGATGTAATCAGACTTGCGCCGCCGTACAACCAAATGTCTGTACCTGGCTTGTTCTTTAATCGATGAACTTCCTCAACAATATTATCGTTTATGAAAATCGCCTTACTGTCCGCCCTCTTCTGCGTTCTGGAGAATACATACTTGTCCTTACCATGAACGAGATCCCACAATTGTTTCTCCGCCTCCGATGATTCCCCTTCTGGCATGAACTCTCCCCATAGGTCGTAGCTCTTTCGTCCATATAGAATCGTATCGACTTGACCTAGGAATTGATTGAAACCCATCTCTTCATCCATGATGCACCAATCGATTTCCCCGTTCTTCCCTTCAATGAAACCATCTAAAGAAACAGCTAGATCTAAAATGATTTTGCGCGTCATCGTTCGTGTCCCCTTTCGATTGATAGATCCGTTAAACCCAAACGCCATTATTCTCTTTATATAATACCTTTGCTTCTTGGAATAAAAAAACTGCCCCCAAAGCAAATTCATGCTTCAGGGACATCTTCTTCTTCCTACTTATTCGGTTACGCCAGCTACCATATTGGCAACTTGATCGGCATCAAGCGCCGTGTCGTAGATGCGCAGATCGTCCATGCTGCCCTTGAAGGCAGGGTCATCGAACCAGTTCACGCCGAGGCTGAACACACCGTCCGCCGTCGTGAAGATGTTCGAGAAGCCAGTCGCTCCATATTTCTTGACCCCGTTGATGTACAACGCAGCCGTTCCGTTATTAACCGTAATCGTCACATTCGACCATGCATTCGTTGGAATGAGCATGCCGCTGTTGCCATCCACCCATCCGTCGCTGTTAGACCACAGCATCGTGTTGCCGTTCCAAGCCTGAGGCACAATGCTCAGCCAATGCGAATCATCGCGTGAACCAAAAAATGTCGTCGTGTGGTACGTCAGCTCTGCCGGATTGAGCCACAGCGATACCGTGTACGTATTGCTGCTGATCAGGCCATTCGGCAAGCGGACACCCGTGCTGCCGTCGAATACGAACGACTGACCTTTCACACCTTCGGTGTAATTCTCAGTGCCGCCTTCAACATTGATTTTCACGCCGCTGACTGTTCCGTTCGCGTAAGTACCTTCAGCATCCGCTAAGCTGTTGTCAAAGGTGTAATTCGCGACAAGTCCATTCCCGCTTACATCGAGAATGTAGCTGTCAGTCAAATTCGTACCGTCAGTCGTTACCGCCGAAATCGTCGAAGAGCCAATGCCGACCGCTGTAACTTTACCCGTTGCCGCATCAACGACTGCAACGTCCGTATCCGATGAAGCCCAGCTCAGCGCTTTATTCGTCGCTCCTGTTGGCAGCACTTCAATCATAGACGGCTTGAATGTTTGACCCAGATTCAGTGCTTTCGATTCCAGTCCCAGCTCAAGCGAAGCCACTGCAACGGGTTCGGCGATCACGTGTACCTCTGCCGATGTGCTTACGTTCGGATTCGATACGGACGTCGCCGTAATCGTTGCCACGCCTTCTTCTACAGCCGTAACAACACCATTCTCGTCTACCGTCGCAACATCATCGTTGCTCGACGTCCATGTTACCGTACGATCCAGCAGTGTCGTAACAGGTGTAACCGCTGCCGCCAGCGTAGTCGAATCGCCAATCGTCAGCGTGTAGCTTGAATGACTTAACGTTACACCGCTCACTTGAATGTCCGATGCCAACGCCCCAATTTCCGTATCGGACAGTACGTTGTCATATACACGCAAATCGTCGATTTGGCCTTGGAATGGCGTATCCCAGTAGTTAACGCCAAGACCAAACACAGCGTCAGCGGAGTTGAATACATCCGGGAAGTCTGTACCTTGGAACTTCAGCTCACCGTTGATATAGACCTTTACTGCGCCTTTATCTACGGTGAACGTAACATGGGACCACTCATTCGCCGGAATCTTAATGCCGGAGGAGCCATCGTACCATGGCGAGCTTCCCGACCAGAGCATCGTATTGCCGTCCCATGCTTGCGGTACGAGTGAAATCCAGCTTGTGTCTGTCATCGCACCAAAGAAGGTTGTTGTGCTAGCCGTAAATGTTGTCGGGTTGAGCCACATCGATACCGAATATTCCGATCCACTAATGAGGCCGGTGCCCAAATTAATGCCTGATGCTCCATCGAACTGAGCAGCTTGTCCTTTGACACCGTCGCCGTACGTAATCGTACCGCCCGTGTTACTCAGACGGTTTCCTGTAACCGTTCCTGCATCATAATGGTTCGTCGAGTCCGTCAGATCGCCGTCGAACGTATAGTGAGCAACGAGACCAACCTTTTGACCAGACGTATGCTCGCCCACGATCTGTGCGACTTGCTCTGCGCTAAGCTCTGTTTCGTACACGCGCACATCGTCCATCATGCCTTTGAACGGAGTATCCCACCAGTTAACGCCCAACGTGAATGTACCGTCCGATGTTGTGAATACATCTGGGAAGTCCGTGCCTGTGAAGCGAAGAACGCCGTTCACATATACATTCACATTGCCATTGTTGACGGTAAACGTAACGTTCGACCATCTGTTCTTCGCAATTCGCATACCGGTCACACCGTCATACCAAGCCTCACCGGACCAGAGCATCGTTTTGTCGTCCCAGTTGTTAGGCAAGAGACTAATCCAGCTTGTATCATTTTTTGCACCGAAGAAAGTGGTCGTGTATGCAGTCAGTTCCTCTGGATTCAGCCACATCGATACACTGTAAATCCGAGTTTTGATCAGACCGTTCGCCAGCTTCACGCCAGACTCGCCATTGAATACTGCCGCTTTGCCGTTAATGCCATCTGCATATGTGATAGCCGTATTCTCTGTTGCTGCAGCACCGATTTTACTGCCGATGACCGCACCTGTCGTCACTTTGTCCGGACCCGAATCATTCAGGTTATCTTCAAAATCATAGCGTGCCACAAGCCCGTCAAGCAGCGCATCCGTCGCCTGTTGAATGACGGTCACTTGGAAGGTCTTCGTCTGCGTTGCAGTTCCACGCTTAATCGTCGCCGTCAGCGTTACCGTCTTATTACCGTCACCAGCATCTGGACGCGTAACATGACCCGTTGTCGAAACGACAGCTTCATTCGTGGAGCTCCACGTAATTTGCGTTTGACGATAGCTTTCCGTTGGCAGTGTCAGGTCCGTATATACACGCGACGTGTTGCCAAGGGTTAGCTGCGTCTTCGCATTCGCCACAACCTGTGCATCTGTTTCTGCTGCCATCTTGCTGCCCCACACCGTTACACCGCTACTCGATACTGCTGTGAATGTTTCCACATAGGCTTTGCGCAGCGGATCCCACTCTTTGGCTACGACACCTTCATAGGTATCTTCGCCAATCGTCAGTGTAATGTCGTGATCGTCATGCAGCTGCCAAGTACCTGTTGCCGTACCGCTAATCGTACCGTCAGCATTCAAACGGATGTATTGTGCTTTCTTAATCTCGGTCGTAATCTCGTACCCATGGTTGATAAATTGATAGTCGCCCACGAGCGCTTGTGCAGACGCTGTCGAGATTGTCACACCGGTGTATCGATATGGAGCCGTAACAAGCCAGCCATCCGCGTTCATGAACATTTGATGGACACGTACTTGGTGACCTTCGCCTTGTCCTGGGAAGCGCGTATGGAAGATGAGATAGTATTGCCCCGTCTCCTCGTCATAGTAAGCGGAGTTATGTCCCGGGGAAACATACCCTACACTATTGCCTGCTTCGTCGGCGAACTGATAATTGCCCATCAGCTTCACGCCGTACGTTTCAATATCCCTATCGTTGACCATGTCGGTACTGCCTGTGCCGCGCGTATTGGTCATATCTTGTCCTTGTGCATCAAGGAACGGCCCGTCCGGACTCTTCGAGCGCGCGATTCGCATATTATAGCCGCCGTCCGAGGCGAATCCGCCGAACGATAGGAACAGATAGTAGTAATCCGTCTCTGGGCTGTAGAGCATATACGAAGCCTCGATACGGGAGTTGCCGCCGGTCAGCCGTTTGCCGTAGCCTTGGCCTGGAACTGGCTTGCCTGTTTCCTGGTCCATCTTCAAAATGAAGATACCGCCCGAATAAGATCCATAGACCATCCAGAAGTTGCCCTCTTTATCGAAGAAAGCATCAGGGTCAACGACGTTTGGATGAATGGCCAGATCATAAATATTGACACCGTCGTCGCTGATCTCGCCCCACATGCCGGATTTCAGGAAAATACCTTTGTCCACGTATGGGCCTTCAATGCTGTCCGCAACAGCTACGCCCATGGCCGAACGCGGCGAGTCGCCTTTGCACGCATTGTAGTACATGTAGTACTTACCGTCTGCGAGCTGGATAACATCCGCCGCCCACAGCGTATCAGATTCCGCCCATTCGAACGTCTCTGCTAGGTTCTGCGTTACATCCTCGAACAACGGGTTGTCCGCCGTAGCGCCCGATGCAACCAGCGTCCAGTTCATCAGATCCTTCGTCTTCGCAGCTGCGAGGTGAGAGCCGAATACGTAGTACGTGTCATCGACTTTAATGACCGACGGGTCATGAACCGAGACATCCGTGAATGTCGGCTGTTGCTGCTGCGGCTGCTCTTGAGGCAGCGTTACGGTACCACCGCCAGTGCTGCCTGTGCTGCCTGTGGATTGTTCATCGTCAAAAATAAGCTGCGACTGCCCGTTGCCAAGCTCCTGCTTCGTTACTTTGCCGCTGCCAGTCACATGAACGACGATGCCCGCGCCCACATTCAGTTCGCTGACCGTCGTGCCTTCTGCTAGTGTAATACCCGCTGCTCGCAGCAGCTCCAGCAGCGTAATGCTGCCGCTGTTCAACTTAATTGTCGCTTGGTCCGCGTTACTTGTTACATGGTCGAAGCTGCCCGACAGATTAACGATGTCGCCCGCCGGAATCGAGGAATCGAGCAGTACTTGTCCGAAGCCTGCTGCGCCATCTTTGATCTGCTCTTCCAACGCAGCGCCGGACTTGAGTACGACCTCCTGTACAACCGTACCGTCATTCGCGAGAATCCGTACTTTGCCGTTTGCTTTGTCGACTACAATCTTCGAGATCGTCACGCCGTTCAGCACAATGCTGTGCTCGCCGCCGCCGTTAACGTGTGTTTCGCCTTTAACCGTTACATTATCGAGGGTCACGTCGCCTTCGCCAACGCCTTCCGTAATGTACAGGTCGCCTTCGATGACAGCATCCTTCAGCGTAACGCCGCCTACATTGATGACCGCATTGCCTTTCGTAACGCCTTTATACTCACCTGCCGCATGGAACACGTTGCCTGCGATGCGATCAAGCAGCGTTACCGCTTCAGCACGTGTAATCGACTTAGCGCCGCCGAATGTGCCGTCTGCGTAACCTTTAATGTAACCTGCATCCAGCATCGACAGAACGGCATCCTTGCTCCACGAATGAAGCTTATCTTGATCAGCAATTGCCGTTTCGCCTGCGCTGCTCGCCAGCTGGAACGCACGGAACAGCATAACTGCTGCTTCCTCACGGCTAACCAGCTTCTTCGGCTGGAAAGTCCCATCCGAGTAGCCCTCGATAATGCCTGCCGCAACTGCTTTACTTACATCGTCCGCATAGTAAGCGGTTGCAGAAACATCGGAGAATGTCTTAGTGCCTGTGTGCTGCAGATTGAACACATTGTTCAGCAGCACAATGAAATCCGCCCGTGAAATCGCCGCATTCGGATGGAATGTACCGTCTGCATAGCCGCTAAGAAGATCGTTATCATACCAATCTTGAACGGTGCTTTCTGCCCAATGGCCCTTCGTATCTTGAAGCACCTGCTTGTACGAGGTTAGTGCGCTTGAGCTGGCACCAAATGCTGTTGTCGGCAGCAGCAATGCCATGGCTAATACCGCGGACAAGCTCTTGCGTGCCAGACGTTTGGATGGAAGCATTGCGAACATTGCGATCCCCTTTCCTGTTTCCAACATTAATAAAAGCATTAATCCTGAAAGCCCTTACATTCGATCTGATAAAAAAACGACCTCTCAGTCCTCCCTCCAAGGTAACCACAGGCTTCATAGGTTTTGTCACACCCACTTCAGCCGCACGTCAAATCATAATGTTATGATTTTATTAATAACTTAATATTAATATTGATTGATTAATACCGCAATAAAAAGTTAGCAATAATTGGCGAATTGTTTCTAAATAGCAAAAGGCTGACACGGTCGTGCCAGCCTCGTATTGATTCGCGTTTTGAGTACAAGTACATTCCGTCTGGAGCGGTAGATAGAGCACATAAATGTATCCTATCTGCTCACATCTGGCTTCGTCCGCTAGTTAGTATACATTAATGTACACTATACGCTCGCATCTCACTTCGTCCGCCAGTTAGTGTACTTAAATGTACGCTATTCGCATGCAAAAAGAGGCCGGCACCATTGTGCCAGCCTCCTCGCCATTCTACTATTCGCTCGTCTCGATCGTTTGAATGAGCGACTTCAGCTTATTAGCCGATTTATGCAGCAGCGCTGTCTCCTCGTCCGTCAGCACGATGTCGAGCACTTCGCGAACGCCCTGCCGATCCACGACGCATGGCACGCCCAGATAAACATCCGATACGCCATGGTAATCGTTCAGCAGCGTCGAAACGTTCAGCACCGCTGCTTCATTGTGCAGAATCGCCGTAACGATTCGATCGAGCGCCAGCGCGATCGCATAATAAGTCGCGCCTTTCGCTTCGATGATTTGGTACGCCGCATCACGCGTATTCGTATAGATGCGTGTCTTCGCCTCTTCATCAAGCTTCAGCTGCGAACCCGCTACGTTCGCAAGGCTCCATACCGGCAGCTCCGAGTCGCCGTGCTCGCCAATGATATGAGCGTGAACGCTGCGCGGATCAAGCTCCAGCTCCTCGCCGATCAGGTAACGGAAACGTGCGCTGTCGAGCAGCGTGCCCGAGCCGATGACACGGTTCGTCGGCCAATTCGATTTGCGCAGGCAGAAGTAGCTCATGACATCTACCGGATTCGTTGCGATAAGCAGAATACCGTCTTCGTTATATTTGAGCACCTCCGACACGATGCTGTCGTAGATGGCGATGTTGCGTTTGAGCAGATCGACGCGCGGCTCGCCTGGCTTTTGCGCTGCACCCGCCGTAATGATTATAATGTCTGCGCCCGCGCAGTCCTCATATGTACCCGCCCATACCTTCGTTTGACCCACGAACGGCATGCCGTGATTCATATCCAGCGCGTCGCCAACGGCCTTCGCTTGATTCGCATCAATGAGAACCAGCTCGTCCGCACGTTCTCTGAGCAGCAATGTATAAGCAGTAGTCGAACCAACTGCGCCTACTCCGATTACAACGACTCTCGTCTTCTTCATGGATGATTCCCCTCTTCTTCGAATGGTTTGTTAACCGTATGATACATGAAGCCCATCAAGATCGCGCCGCCCACCATATTGCCGAGCGTCACTGGAATGAGATTATGGATAATGCCGCCCAGCGTAACCTGCCCCGGCTCCCCAACGACCAAGCCGATTGCGAATGTACACATATTAGCGACGCTATGCTCGTAGCCGGATATAAAGAAACAGAAGACGAACAGCATCATCGTGAACAGCTTTGGCCCGTCACCCCGCAGTGACATTGGGATAAAGAAAGCTAGACAGACAAGCCAGTTACAAAGGATCGCGCGGAAGAACAGCTCGAAAGTATCGGCATGCAGCTTTTTATCGACGACGCTTAATAGAAATCCGTTCACAGAAGCATCGCGGAACAATCCGGTTGACCAGATCAGCAATGCGAATGCGAATGCTCCAAGCACGTTGCCTACGTAACAAAGCAACCACATGCGAGTCACCGTACGCCATGCCAGCTTCTTGCGCAGCGCAGCGAGCGTGAAGTAGAACGTATTGCCGGTGAACAGGTCGCCGCCCCCGTACGAGATGAGGATGATCGCTGAACCGAACGTCAGCGCCGCCATCGGATAAGCAAGCGGACTATGTTCGTTGTAAAATGCGCCTCCGGACTTAAACGCCACGATAACGCCGAAGCCGATGAACATACTGGCAAGCATGGCACGGAGTAGAGAGGTCAGCTTGCTTACCTCATAAATATGATGCTTCTTGAGCGCAAGCTTCACGACTCGTTGCAAAGGAATTTGCTCCATATTGCCCGCCTCCTGCCGCCATTATGATAAGGATATGGCCTTCATTATAGAGAGGCCTCATCGGATGCGCTGTGACATTTATCACACTTGGAGGCGTACACAGCGCTTACAGGAGGCACAAGTCTCAATAGTATAATTTTAACAAAAATAAGAAGCCGCTCCATAAGTCAATAGCACCGACCTATAAGCAGCTTCTTTATTAATCTTTCACAAAATATAGTTCTCTTCACCCTACCGTTTCAACTAGCGGAATTGCCGCTGGCCGCTGGCCGCCGTCGGCTCTTCTCCCTGCTGAAGGCAGGTGGCATAAACGGCCCTATTGGCACGACGACTAGAACCTCTTATTGTAAAATGCGGTACAAATGATCGACCGAGCCCATCGCATATTCCATGCGGACCGGCTCCCCGTCCTCCAGCAGCACGAGACACGGCACACTTGCCACACGCCAACGCTCGCGTAGAATCGGCGCGTAGTTAATGTTGATTTTGTGAATGCCGATCGGGACCCCCGTCGCCTCGACCACCTCCAACATTCGCTCCGCCACTTTGCACGTGCCGCACATCGCCGTATAGAACAACACAGCCTCACGCCCGCTCCGCCGCTCAAGCAATTCCTTCTCCGTCCACTCGGCAATCGCCATGCTGCACCACTCCCTCTTCCTCATCTAATCGTCATTTCAATGTAGCGATTTCTGGTCCAATATTCAAGAGCCGCCTCTGAGAATATTTCCGGACGCTCACAGTATATCTATAATCATCAAATATTTATTGTAAATCGATAAATCCTATGGTAAGTTCTAAAGGAACATTATGAAATGAGGTGCATGGTGTGGAACGTGGAACGACCCTTATTCTAAAATTGACGCTCCTTGTAATCGCCCTTCCCGTGCTTGCATTGTGTGTTTATGGACTGCCCGTAATCGCGATGGATCCAGGCGATAATTATCCGGCGTCTTGGGTATATCTTCTGGTCGCGCTTGGGTATACAACGGCAATCCCGTATTTTACAGCGCTGTTTCAATCCTTCAAGCTGCTCAGCTACATCGACAAGAACATCGCTTTCTCTGATCTGTCCGTGAAGGCTCTGAAAACAATCAAATACTGCGCGTTCACGTTCAGCCTCTTGTATGTAATCGCGCTGCCGCTCTTCTATTATATTGCGGAGAACGACGACGCCCCTGGCGTTATTGTGATCGGATTGGTCTTTGCTTTCACCGCATTCGTCGTCGCCGTGTTCGCCGCCGTCCTTCAGAGGCTGCTCAAGAATGCCATCGATATTAAATCAGAAAATGATTTAACAGTCTGAGGTGACGAACATGACCATAATTATTAATATCGACGTGATGCTGGCGAAACGGAAAATGAGCGTAACCGAGCTTTCGGAGAAGGTCGGAATTACGATGGCTAACCTTTCGATACTCAAAAATGGCAAGGCGAAAGCCATTCGCATTTCGACGTTAGAGGCGATATGCAAGGCGTTGGACTGCCAGCCTGGGGATGTACTGGAGTATAGGGAGGAGTAAGGGGCGTTCTCCCCTTGGACCCCGTTATTTCTGATTCTACCCCCTTAAATCAACATTGCTACCCATTTAAATCCGAGAGTTCTACCCACCTAAATCAACATTTCTACCCACCTAAATCCTCCCTGCTAGGGAGGACCCCCGGGGTTTCCCAACCCCGGGACCCCGGAAGGATGAACGTGGGAGGAACAGAGGCGTATTCGCATACTTGGGTGATAGGAGTCGCTTGCCCCTTTTGGGGCACAACTTACTTTTGGAGCTTGCTACTTGACTTGATACAAAAGGACTTCATCCTCCCGCTTCGCGGCGGGGAATGAAGTCCTTTTTTGCTACACTGCGTGCGACATTAGGCTATACGACCGTGTTGCTGATGATCTTCACCAGGCCGTTGGCGTAGGCTGTGTTCACTAGATTGCCGATCGAAGCTGCTGCACTTTCGCTGAATACGTACCATTGGTCTTCCGAGGCGTCATAGAGCAGCGTCTTCTCATAACCGGTTAACAGATCCTCCGGGAATGCATTAACCAATACATAGATATCGTAACGCTTTACACTATTCTCTTCGCTGTCAAGGAAGTCATATTGACCGGCCTTCTCATAGGATCCCGGTACATCTATATTAGCCCTCCAGTCGTAACTCTCTGGGGCATCAACCTTCTTGCCCTTGTTGTCTTCGAACAGATCATAGATCGCCTTGTTCGTTGTATTGCCGCTGAGCTGTTGAACGACTCCGCCCATTGTCATGTGGTATTCCTGCTGCAAAGCTTTTACCTGCACCCCGCCAATGACGAGCGGAGCCGTATGGACGGTTACTGCAGCGTTGCTGTAGCCAACTTCGCAATCAAACGTCTCTGCAATAAAGCGTAGAGGAACGATGACACGATTGTTCTTCACATACGGCGCAGCATCCAGCGTTACTGCTTTGCCATTGACTTCCGCCGTTTTACTATTCAGCTTCAGAACAACCTTCAAGTTGTCCTTCGTAATCGTCACTTCTGAATTCGACCAATGAACCTTCGCACCCAGGTTCTCGCTGATGACACGCAGCGGTACCATCGTCCGGTTGTTGCGCACTTCCGGCTGTACATCGGACCCGATCGCGATGCCGTCGATTTTAATAGCAGAATTGTCCGCAGCGTATGCAGGCATTGATGCAAAAGCTAGTGTTAGGCTAAGCGCGATACCAGGGATTATCTTCTTCATCTTCATCGTTATCAATCCTTCTCTACTCAAGAAATGGGTCTGCGAAAAATATCAGCATGTTTTTCCAGCCATTCTTAAGACGTCGAGAGCAACGTGAATGTTCATGAGAAATCTCTCATTAGCCGCAGCGCAATAAAAAACAGGATGAAGCAGCCGCTCCATCCTGATTCCATCACACAACACACATGATCATAAACCTACTTGCGTCCGTAATCCGCCTTAATTTCGCCCCACACCTTCGTTTGCCACTTGAGCACTTTGTTCTCGTAACGGTTGGTGCGCAGCCACGCTTCCGCTTCATCAACGAGACGCCAGATCTCGGCTGTCGAAGCATCACGCGCCAGCGTTGTCGCAACCTTCTTCTCCCGCAGCCATTTCATCGCATTAACGGAATCGCTGTATATCGTACGATTGCTGCCGCGTTCTTGCAAATATCGCAGCGCGTGGACGATCGCCAGAAACTCGCCAAGATTGTTCGTCCCCTTCGCAATCGGACCTACGGAGAACAATATTTCTCCCGTCCGCGTGTCTACCCCTTTATACTCGACAGGTCCGGGGTTCCCCCTTGTCCCAACGTCGACGGAGATGCTGTCGTAATCGACCTCTCCCACATCCTGCGAAGCCGAGCTTGTCCGTCCTGCCGCCCGGAATCGGTTCGATGCAGCAGCACCTGTTCCCGCTCCGGCTGCTTTGCTTGCGCCAGACGATTTGCCCCAATGCTTCTCCCAGCCATCGCGGAATGCGCTATCCGCCGCCGCTTTCGATTCGAACGACTTGAATTTCGCACCGTCGAATCCGTTCGTCTGCTTCTGGCATTCCGCCCATACCGCGTATACGCCAGGCTTGCGACCGACCCATACAACATAATGCTTGCTACCCGCCATTCCAGCATCCCCCCAGTGTTACTAGATTACCGCATTCGTGTATCATTCGCCAACTAACCTAAGAACGATGATTAGCAGCATGGCAGGCATAAATCCTTGTGATAACAATCGCCCGTACAACTACCGTCTGTATCTCCCACAAATGTGGTATACTCTAACGCATAGATGTCCCGCTAGGAGGCAAACTTCCATGAATTTCGTCGTCTATATGGCGATCATTCAAGTAATTCTGTTCGTCGCCGTCGGCGCGTTCGTCATTCGGATGATTCAACGTGCTCGGAAGAAGGAAAGCGATAATTAATTCACCCCTCGTACGACCAAAAGCCGCCCCTCTGATCAACTGCGTAATTTTTGCAGGTCAGAATGGACGGCTTTTTGTTGGCGCACCTTTATAAATGCAGCTTAGTCTCTCATCTCGCCACTCGCTTACCGAATAGAAAACGCCCCTTCCAATACCCGTTCAGGCTCGTCATAACAACACCGGGGTCACCGTACGTTTGAATGAATTTGCCCCCGCCGACGTACATGCCAACATGACCGACAGCCTTGTTCGTCTCATAGCGTCCTGGCGTATAGAAGAACATCAAGTCCGCAGGCTGCAGCTCCTCTAGACCAACCCTCTTCCCCAACGCAGATTGCGCGCGGGACGAACGCGGCAGCTTAACGCCGAACCGATCATAGACATATTTGGTGAAGGACGAGCAATCGAACCGGTGCGATTTCGAATAAATATCAGCATCGAACTCATACGGCGTCCCTAGGAAAGTCTTTGCATAACGAACGACTGCCATGGGGTCAATATCTACGAGCCCCAGCGGCATGATGCCGCTGCCTGACAACCCCTGTTGTTGCCCCTGCTCCGAGCCAGGCTTCACCCCGGTGTTATATCGATCATCCATCATTCGAATACGCAAATCGGACGTACGATCGTCCCACTTCACATCAGTCTGCAGCAGCGATGACAGCGCACGCGGTGTCATATACAGCTCCCCATTCATCCGCCTCGGCGCATCCAACAGCTCAACCTTCGTATCGCCCGACATCGCATCTGTCTGGTTGGCACGAACTGAGTATACCGCATCCATGTCACCAATCGCGGTACGTCCTCCTGTCGTCTCATGCAATCGCAGCCCCAGCGGAGATACCGCCTCGTCCAGCGGAATCCAAACACGACCGTTCAGCCGTTCTTCTAGAACGGGTATCCGGCGCGATGAGATTGACGAGTCCGCCGCCATAATGCGCGCGGAGCGCTTCGCGAGCGCGGACGGCGAAGGTTGAGACTGCCCCTTATCTATCGAACCACAACCGCTCGTTAGCAGCAGCGCTCCACAGGCGGCGGTGAGGAGAACGTAATATTTTGCTGAGAGATAGATTGTCGACATGAAGAAAGACCCCTTTCTTGAACAGAAATAGGGTCCTCCAATTTACCAATATTATTCGATCATCTGCGCTCACTCCATAACAAAGTGAACACGCATTTGAATGTCCTGATCGTAATCACCGAACTGACGGCCGAATAGATTGACGCCGCCCTTGTGGTTGGCATCTTCTCGCACGCCAATGCGGAGGCGAATGCCCGATTGCCCTGAAAGGCCCAACTGCTGAAGCGACACATCCGATATCGGCTGCATATCCACGGTGCTTCGCTCGTCGTCGACCCGCCATATTTTGCGCAGCCCATACTGGGTAGCATGCTCGCCCCACCAGCCAGGATTCAACCGCCCTCTGCGGTCGCCGAAATCCCCCGGACTCGTCCACATGCCGATATCCACACCGTTAATCCACACCGTAATGTCCGATGGCCAATCATTATCGTAATTCGGCGCTTCCGAACATAATTCCATCGAGAACTCCAGCGCTGTAATTCGGCTGTTCGGTGGAATTTCGAGTGGGAATCGATACTCTAGATACCCTCGACGGAACCAAATGAGCTGTGCACTTACATGCCGTGGATGATAGAAGCTCGCTGGCTCATCCTCCGGAATGAGCAGCCCGTTCCCGTCCGCCATGCCGCAAGTCGGCGAAACCTCGCAGTCCGTATAATGTCCGACCGGCATCTCGATCTCATAGGTCTGCTCTTCGCCTTTGCTTCCAAGGAAGCTCGTGTTCAGTCGCATGTGCACATCATGGTATGTCCGCGTACACACCTTCATCGCACCTCGGACCGCAGGCAGCAGCTCCGTCTGAATGAGCCGTGCACCTTCCAGAACCCTCACATGATTGGCCACCGATGACACCGGCAGCTGCAGCGCATCAGCGATCTCGACGATATTCAGGCTTTTCTGGTTGAGCAGCCGCAATATCTCAATTCTCGCGCGCGTCGATAACGCATGCGCAACGGTTACAAGCTTGTCCGGTTCATTAATGTCCAATTCAAGCATAATCACACCCCCACTCACTGCAAATTTGTAATGCTATTGTAAGCGATCCTCCGATTGGTGACAAAAGGTAATTGTGTGTACAGTTGTATAAGATTCATGCTGTAAACAACTAAGGCGTTAACTATTTCACTGCACTAAACACCGCTCTCTGCACACAGAGAACGGTGTTCATTACGACGCTTGCCGCCTCTCCCACCGCCGATAGACAATGAGCAGAGACGCAATAAATAGGACGTAAATAAGGGCTGTCACTAGCGCCGTACGCCAATCGCGCAGCAGCTCGTGTCCGAGGAAGGCGAATGTGAGCATAGCCGGGATTTTGCCGATAGCCGTCGCCGTAATAAACGTGGTGAAACGAATGGACAACAGCGCCGCATACACATTGACGAGCAGGCTCGGGAATACAGCAAGCAGCCGAACAAGCGCAATCGACATGAACGGCTTGCGCTCCATCAGCTGCGACAACCGTTCTGTGTGCCGATTACGCGACAAGTACGCCCTCCCCTGCCGCTGGCCAAAATATCGGACGAGTCCGAAGATCACAACCGACGCAATCGTCGTCGCCAGCCAGCTAAGCGCCGCCCCCGTCAGCGGCCCATACAGAATACCAAGAGAGCCAATGACGACCTTATACGGCACCACCGGCACGAACGCCAGCACAATCGCCACAACGAACAACCAACCAATCGGAGCATCTCCCCGCTCCAGCCAATCCAATATGTCATGCCGCCAGACGAATACTCCCGCCACGAGCATCGCATACGCCAACACCACCCACCAACGCCGCATCATCCATCCGTCCCCCATCCGCCATCCGGCCTTGTCTATTCGTCTATTATAACGAATAAGAAGGTGCGATGTTTAGTCGCGGGGCACGGAAGCCCAGCAAGGGTGTAGGGTGCGAGATGCGGCTAGCGCTATGCAGGGACGATGGAAGGGGCACCAGTATGGCGGGGTGCGGGGTGCGGGAATGCATGCAGGTGCCGAGCACTCGGTACAAGGTGTGCGGTTCGGAGTGCATAATGCTGCGAGCGCGGGCCCGTCGCTAAGGAACTGAGAAGTCACTATTCTTCGCATTCGAACCCTCCGCCACGCTAATGAACCCAGATGACCTTATTCGCTCACCCGATGCTCAAAATACCACCAATTTGTCCAAATAGCGCCCACTGAGTCCCTTACATCTAAAAAGGCGCCAAATTGAGCCGAATAACGTCACTGGAGTCCGTTAGAGCACCGGAATAACGTCGCCGGAGCTGTTACAAACAGGAGTAACATTGAAATGTATAAGGAGACGAAGGGAGAATAACCGGAGTCGACAAACTATAGAAACGAAGCGTGGAATGCGCGGAGTTCACTCACCTACCCCACCCCAAAGGGCAAACTGCGGGGTTTAATCCCTTAGCTGCAAGAACGAAGCAGATGAATTGTTCTGTAGAAGCGTCAGCGGTCGCCTTTGTCCCCGAATTGCTACCTAGTAGCGATCTCATTCATTCAAGGCAATTCGGGGACAACAGCGATCGGAAGAACATTCATCTGCGAAGTGGCATCAGCAGCCTAGCAGCCTTTACAAGAATTTCATCTGCGAAGTGATTCCTGCAGCCTTTTACCAAACACTATTTTACAAAGTAAAGCCCTTCCCCACTCCCGAGTTCGTCTTCACCATCCGAAATTTAATGTAAGAAACAACCCGCCACGGGATGACGTAGCAGAACGCCACCGTCACGAACAGCGCGCTAAGCGTCTGCGAGTCAATGCCATCGATGCTCGCACGAAGCACGAACCGAGTCGCCAGAACCGCAAGGAACGATACGACGAACCACACATTAGGCTTCGCATAAATCTGGTTGTCCGATCGCATCTCGTATCGTGTCGTCCAGATTAACGGAAGCGACAGTACAATACCAACCGCTGCAGCTACGAGCCACTGATTCGAGGTAGCATGCGCATCCGGGTTCATAAGGACATACGTTGCTGGCAGCATGTACACAAGAGGCAGCAGCAACCGTCCCCCATTTCCTCGAATCGGCCGGTAAAAGCTGCGTACGGACCGAAACAATACAAGTGCAGCAATAATGAAGACGAGTGTATACAGCTCTGTTGCAGTCACAAATCCACCCCACTAATTTGGTTAATTCTGGAGACATACACTTCATTGTTACCTAACCCATCAACTTCTGTCAATTCAAACAAATGAAAAAGAGAGAGCCTCAAGACTCCCTCTCCCAACGGCTATTCCTGATCCGCTTGTTCGGTTTCCCCTGTAACAAATTCGGATAAAATGTTGCGCAGCTCGTTCGACAGCTGACTCAGCTTCTCGGATGTTTGCACCAGCTCCGCACTGACACCCAGCTGCTCGGTCGCCGACGAAGCAACCTCCTCCGAAATCGCCGTCGATTCCTCCGCCGTTGCACTCACTTGCAGAATCATCTCCGACAGGGTGCTCTGCGAAGCTTGCAGGTTGCTGATCGACGTTGACGTCTGCGCGATTTTCTGAACGAAGCCATTCATTCGGCTGTCCACCTGGCGGAAAATGTGGTCGACGTTCTTCGCGACATTAACCTGCTCCTGATGAATCGGGTAGTTTTCCTTCAATGCTTTAACCGTCAGTTCAACCTCATCCACAATCGTGCCGATAATTTCGGTTACGACGCCAATCGAACCACTGGACTGCTCCGCTAGCTTACGCACTTCATTCGCAACAACAGCGAAGCCTTTGCCATGCTCACCCGCACGCGCCGCTTCAATCGCTGCGTTCAACGACAGCAGGTTCGTTCGTTTCGCCACTTCATCCATCAGCTGCAATATCTGTCCAATCTGCTTCGTGCTGTCCATCAGCTTTTGCGCACGATTAAGCGTCTCTCTCGTGAGCTTCTCACTCTCATTCGTCTTGCCAAGCAAAATATCCATTTGCTCGATGCCGCTGCGGCTCTCGCCTTTTACACCCTCTGCCTGCTCCTGCATCTCTTGGTTGTTGCGGACGAACGAGCGCATTTCCTCCTGCATCGAGAACGCCTGCGTACTGCCATCCTCCGATTGCTGCGACAGATCGGATGCACCGCGTGCGATCTCTTCCGTTGCGAGCGATACTTCCTTCGCGGAGTCACCCATTTTGCGTGATACGTCCTGAAGCTGTACCGAGGTGTTCACCACATAGTCGAGCGTTTCGTTCGTGCGATGAATGAGCTTACCCACATTGCTTGCCATCTGGTTAAAGCTTTGACCGAGCTTGCCAATCTCATCCTTGCGGTTAACGTTCATGCGAACCGTCAGGTCGCCCTGCTCTACTTTTTCCATCAGGTCACGCACCTGGTTGATCGGCTTGCCGACCGTACGGACGATCAAATAACCGATCAAGAGCGAGATGACGATAGCAGCTGCAATAAGAATGATCGTAATAACAAAAATGCGGTTAATGTCTTTGGTCAGCTCCGAGACCGGAACCGAACCCGTCACACGCCACTTGTTAACTTCCGATGCGCTGTACAGTACTAGATCGTCACCATTGTTAAACGATCCCGATACATCTTCTTTATCTTTGGACACTGGCAGTGTCAAATTAAGCGGTTTGCGGATCTCCTTCGGATCGAAGCTGTAAATAACGTTGCCATCTTCACCACTGATCGTCAGGTGATGCTCATTGCCAAGCTTAACGGTCTCAAGCGCGTTCATCAGCACTTCGTCCTTGAACTCGATGAATACAAAGAAGGTGCCGGTGCCGGCTTTGAGCATTTTGCCCAGTGTAATGTAGTTCGTCTTCGAATCCGTCGTAACCTGTTTCTCAACCGTGCCTAACCAGATGACGCGGCCTGCCGATTTCTCCAACGTATCGAAGTACTTCGTATAGTCCGCATACAACGAGGAGCCGTTGGCAGTCGAATAGAAGGCTGCGTCGGTCAATTCCATCGCGTCCGGTTTCATGAATGGCTCTTTATCGAACAATTGGAGTCCAATGTCATTGGTCGAGGCGATTTCCGCAAGCGCATTGCGGATCTTCAGGTCAACCTCATAACGGTCCGTCGCTTGAAAGTCGCCTTCGATAAAGTTTTGACGAGTCTCCAGGTCCCCCATCAGCGTACGGTCTACAGCGATCTGTGTCGCAATGTTCTCGTAGAAGTTGTATAGGAAATCCAGCTTCTCCGTCGTCTGCTCTACCGTTTGCTCAGACGCTTCCGCCACCTTGCTCTTCAGCGTATCACGGGATACAATATAGGACATTGTACCTACAATCGCAACGAACAGCACAATGCTGATGAAGAAGTACAAAAACAGCTTAGTGCTAATCGAGCGAAAGCTAAAGCCCTTCCCCTTGCTTAAACGGATCGGTACTGCTCCATCCCTTTCGGCCTGTGAAGATTGCTTGGCCTTCTTGGACGGCTTCTTGATGTAATCGGTTACATTAAACTTCATGGTAATGCCCCCTTCTCCATCTTGACCAGTTGAGAAACGTCGCAAATAGTTAATGTATGAATTAACTAGTTATCTACAACATATAATATTTCGGTAAAACCAGCAATATAATTTAGCGGAAAAACGTCTTTAATGTCGGAATTTTGAAGAAACCAACAATGAAACCTGTTTTGAAATTAATATATATGTAAATCCAAAATAAAAAGCGCCACTCGACGAGTGGCGCTTCGCATCCCTAAATCGCATATAGCAGCTATGTTTTGTTACTGCAAATTTTTGTCCGTAACTTTGTTTTGGAACGCCTTCGCTGCTTCCGCAGCAGGCTCCGCGGAGGCAAATTCCGTATCAGCCTCGTTGCTGATCGGCAGCTTATTTAGCTCAGTCGATTGAACCGCCGCTTTGTTCGCTTTGTTCTGTTTCGCCATGGTTGACACCTCCCCGTCTCCTTGGGTTGCATGCCTTAAGTATAGTCCGCAAGCAGCAGTTCACTTATGCGCGGGACCTGCGATCCAGATTCAACCAACACGGCTTATTCGATCAGCTTGCCTGCTGCTGTCCAGATCCAGAGGGAGCTGGCGTCCGGTTGTTCATTTGGTCCAAGCTCTTGAACTGGTATCCCTTCGCCTTCGCAGCGTCGATGATTCGACCGAGTGCCTGGGCGTTATCGCGCGAGACGCTGTGCAGCAGAATAACAGCGCCGGGATGCATTTGCGCCATCACTTTGTCATAAGCATACTGCGCGCCACGCTGGTCGTTCGTGTCCCAATCCTTATAGGCAATCGACCAGAATACGTTGGTGTAGCCAAGCTGATGACTGACGGCAAGCGACCGCTCGTTGAAAATGCCGCGCGGCGCCCGCAAGTATTTCATTTCCTTTTGCCCCGTGAGGGCGGCGACTTCACTCTTCACCTGATCGAGCTCCTGCTTGATTCGTTCGGCAGACAGTGTACTCATATCTGGATGGCTCCACGAATGATTGCCAACCAAATGTCCTTCGTTCACCATCCGCTTCAGCAGCTCGGGCTGCGTCTTAATGTAATGACCCGTTACGAAGAAAATGGCGGGTACCTGCTTCTCCTTCAATACGTCGAGAATGCCTGCAGTTAGGCCGTTCTCATAGCCGTTATCGAAGGTGAGAAACAGCTCAGGAGCGGACATGTCCCCCGTGAATACGGCACCGTAACGGGTCAACAGCCCCTTAAAGCCTTCCTCATCGATGGAGGGCGGCTGACCGTTCACACTTTTTTTGAAGCCAAAATGGTAAACTCCTCCGTCAGCATGGGCGGCGGCAACCTGCCCGGTAGATAGCAGAATTACGATCGCTGCTAGGATACGAAGCGTTATCATAAGCATGCTCCTCATAGTAGAATAGACGGGCTCTGCCGACGTCATGCGTGCACAAGCCGCTGTTAGTGTCTGCCCAGAGGAGGATAATTATGCGAACGCTGTGGCGCTGCTTCATTTTATTGAAAAGGGTTGTAGAACCTCGATCCGTCTTGGAATGTCACATAAGTCGATACGGCGGCGATCAAGATGATCAAAATGATGACGAAGTAGTCCATCCATGTGAATGGACGACCGTTGTACCACGTACGCTTGCGGTGCTGGCCGAAGCTTCGCAGCTCCATAGCCGCGCTAATGGTTTCAATGCGCTGGACGCTCGTCAGAATGAGCGGCAGCAGAATGCCGATCATGTTGCGTACTCGCCGCGTCAGCTTCTCTTTGCGCGAGATATCGATACCCCGGGCTTGAGCCGCACATGCGATATTCTCATAATCGCGCTGAACATCCGGAATGTAGCGAAGAGCAATCGATACCGCGTAAGCAATCCGATAACTGATGCCCACTCGATGAAGTGACGCTGCGAACTCGCCCGGCTCTGTCGTTAGCATGAACAGCAGCGCCATCGGGATGACCGTGACATATTTGAGCGCGACATTAAATTGGTAGAACAGCTGCTCCTCCGTCACGATGTAACGACCGGCAATCGGGAACAGATCATGCCTTGTGCCATACAGACTCACCCCCTCAAGAGGGGAGAATAAGAAAATCGCCAAATGGTTCAAAGCGAAAAAGATCAAAATCAAATACAACACGAACGCATAATCACGCAGCTTGATCCGTGACACGCGAAGAAGGATGAGCGCAAATAACAGCATGACGAGCAGACTTCGTGTATCGAACGTAACCATGACCGTAACGGCCCATAGGATGAAAAAGATAAGCTTCGCCGCACCACTCAATCGATGCAGCGGCGAATCGAGCGGCGAGTACGTCAGCATTCGCATCTTCATACGTTCCGCTCCCTCCGATCATAAGCGATAAACCGCCGGACGAATTCCTCCGGCTGCTCGATGCCCGCCCGCTGGGCGAGCGTATAAATCGATGTCTCCTTCAAGCTTGCTGCCTCTATCAAGCGAATATCCGTCAGCACATCGGCCGGTGCGCGATCCGCAAGCACCTCTCCTTCGGACAATACGATTGTCCGCTGGGCATACTCCATCATCAGATGCATGTCATGCGTAATCACAATGATGCTGACGCCGTTTACGGTGAGCGATAGCAGAAACTCCATCATTTCGTTATAGTGACGATAATCCTGTCCCGCAGTCGGCTCATCCAAAATGATCACTTCCGGTTGAAGCACCAGAATCGAAGCGATCGTGACCCGTTTCTTCTGCCCGTAGCTAAGCGCCGAGATCGGCCAACTACGGAACGGATAGAGTCCGCAAATCCTCAGCGTCTCATGAACCCTCTCTTTTATTTCTGTATCCGGCATACCGCGCAGATTGAGACCTAACGCAACTTCTTCATAAAGAAGCGTCTTCGAGATCATATGGTTTGGACTTTGCAGCACGAACCCGATTCGCCCCGCCCGCTCCTTGATGGTAGCGTTCGCGAGATCTTCACCTTTGTACAGCATGCGTCCGGCTGAAGGCTTGAGGAAGCCGCAGATGAGCTTGGACAACGTCGACTTGCCCGCCCCATTGTGACCAACAACGCTTACAAGCTCGCCTTGCCCAACGCGTAATGACACCTGATTCAGAATCGAGGGACCACCTGGCTCATAGCGAAAATCAATGTTTTGCAGCTCCAGCACGGCTGGCCGCTCTGCAGCTGCGGCGGCGGCGGATGAAACATCATACCAAGCGCGGAGAGACGGTAAGCACGTTGAAAGTTCAAGGTTCGGTAGGTCGGACGGCTTCATTGCAGGTGTAATCGCACAGCCTGCATACCGCAGCGCCGTCAGATAGAGCGGTTCACGAATACCCGTCTCTCGCAAGATATTGGAGCACAGCAAATCATCCGGCGTCGTATCGGCGATGATGCGTCCCTCCGCCATCACGACGATCCGGTCGACATGCCGATGCAGCACATCTTCGAGCCGATGCTCAACGATGAGTATGGTGCGGCCCGTTTCTCGATGAATGCGGTCGATCAGCTCAATCGCTTGCTTGCCCGCCTGCGGATCCAGGTTCGCAAGCGGCTCGTCGAACAGGAGCACATCCGCCTCGCTAACGAGAATGCCGGCGAGCGTTGTCCGCTGCTTCTGTCCCCCCGATAGTGCATGCGGCGAGGCACTAAGCAAATGCTCCATTCCGACACCGCGGGCGGCTTCTGCTACTCGCGGCACCATTTCGTGCTGAGGTACATTTTCATTTTCAAGCTTAAATGCAATATCCTCAGCTACGGTCATGCCGACGAACTGCCCATCGGGGTCCTGCAGCACCGTTCCGATATACGTCGAGCGTTCATAGAGGCTCAGGCTGCTCATGTCGCGCCCCTTCAGCTTGGCCGTGCCTTGCATCGTCCCTGGATAGAAATGTGGAGCGAGCCCATTGATACAGTGCGCCAGCGTGCTTTTGCCCGAACCGGAAGGACCAAGAATGAGCACCTTCTCCCCCTCTCGAATGGTCAACGTTATGTTTCGGAGCGTCGGCTCTGCTTGCGCACGATACTGGAAGGTGAAATCTATAAACTCGATCATCGGCTCTCTCAATGCATCCGCCCTCTTCGGAATTTAGTAAGGTTAAGAAAGAAGCCGGTGGCAGGCACCGGCTTCTGGCTTCTACTACGTATGGATTGATTGATTCGCATTGTTCGGCCAATTAGGCTTCGCGAGTCAGGCTGCCTTGCTTCGTTCTCGTCTTCGCAAACGCGAGCAGCAGCAGCGAACCGATGATCGCAACCGTCACAATGTTCGAAGCACCTGCGACAAGCCCTTGCGTATACACTTTGTCCGCAGGTTCCGCATAGATCACAATATCCAGCGTCGGTGCGACAAGGAACCATGCGATGGCGTTCGCTACAATTTGATACAAATTAAACTTGATGAGCTGCGGCTTGCCGAACTCGCCGTCTTCGATGCCCAGACGCTTCGACGCGAGGCCAATAATTAAGCCAACTACTGCAGAGGCGATCACCCAGCTAAACCATGGGGAGCCGTAGAAAATCGCATCCTTGAGCGTATGTCCAATCAGTCCGATAAGTACTCCCGCGATCGGGCCGTATAAAATCGCAAACAAAGCAAGCAGTGCGTATGTCGTTTCAATATTCGTATCTGGGATGCCGGAAGGAATCGAGCCGAATCGGCCCAGGATGACAAACAGCGCGGAGCCGATGCCAACCGCAACGATCGATTGAACCGATAAGCCCTTGCTTCTGCTCATTGGAAATCCTCCTATCAGATATGAAAAATATTCAAAACTTGCTTAGTGCGATTATATGTCGGAATAGTAGGAATTACAATTAATATTTTCCAGATTTCTGCAGGGCTAGTCGCGAGGCTTGTAGGTGCAGTTTTACACCTACGAGGCGGCGTTTGGCCGACGGCCGGGCTTGTAGGTGCAGTTTTACACCTACGGCGCGGCGCTTGGCCGACAGCCGGGCTTGTAGGTGCAGTTTTACACCTACGAGGCGGCGTTTGGCCGACAGCCGGGCGTGTAGGTGCAGTTTTACACCTACGAGGCGGTGCTTGGCCGACGGCCGGGCTCGTAGGTGCAGTTTTACACCTACGAGGCGGCGTTTGGCCGACGGCCGGGCTTGTAGGTGCAGTTTTACACCTACAAGGCGGTGCTTGGCCGACAGCCGGGCTTGTAGGTGCAGTTTTACACCTACAAGGCGGTGCTTGGCCGACAGCCGGGCTCGTAGGTGCAGTTTTGCTCCTACGAGACGGTGCTTGGCCGACGGCCGGGCTCGTAGGTGCAGTTTTGCTCCTACGAGACGGTGCTTGGCCGACGGCCGGGCGTGTAGGTGCAGTTTTGCTCCTACGGAGCAGCTGCCAGTATGGTGCATTTTTGCACCTTATCAGCGCCAAGCGGACCTCGGCAGACTAGTATGGTGCATTTCTGCACCTTATCAGCACCACGCCGACCCCAGCGAGCTAGTATGGTGCATTTCTGCACCTTATCAGCGCCACGCCGACCCCAGCGAGCTAGTATGGTGCATTTCTGCACCTTATCAGCGCCACGCTGACCCCAGCGAGCTAGTATGGTGCATTTCTGCACCTTATCAGCGCCACGCCGACCCTAGCGAGCTAGTATGGTGCATTTCTGCACCTTATCAGCGCCACGCCGACCCCAGCGAGCTAGTATGGTGCATTTCTGCACCTTATCAGCGCCACGCCGACCCCAGCGAGCTAGTATGGTGCATTTCTGCACCTTATCAGCGCCACGCCGACCCCAGCGAGCTAGTATGGTGCATTTCTGCACCATATCCACGCCACATCAGCCCCGGCGGGTCAGTATGGTGCATTTTCGCACCATATCCACGACACACCGGCCTGGGCGAGCCGCCTCCTTCGCCAACTGCCCTCCATACAACTCAAACAGCCGCCGACGGCGGGCGTACGGGAATCTCGTACGCGGCGGCCGGCGGCGGCTGCAGTTACCTTTTAACCATACTAACCATTAATCCCCCTACTTCGATACGACCACTGTAATCGTCTGGCTCGTTGTAACGCCGGAGGCATTCACCAGTTCACAATAGTAGGTGTAGGAGCCCGGTGCTCGGCCGCTAATCGAAGTGACTGCCGTCTGGCCGTTCGGCGAGGAAGCTGCCAGCGACTGCGTATCGATCAACTGACCGTTCTCGTACAGCTTGTAGCTGGTCGCATTCGTACCGTAATACAAGTTCATCGTTACTTCATAGCTGCCGTCGCCATCCCAGTTGTTATGGGACAGCTGGGCCGTACCAGGATTAGCTGCATTAACCGTCACTGTGATCGGTGCACATGCGGTCGTGCCGAATACGTTGGATAACTCACACGTATACGTGTAAGTGCCGTTCGGCTTGCCGGATACGTCAATTGCGACCGTCTGGCCTGATGGCGATGCATCCACCAGTCGGCGTTCACCGATCAGCACACCATTCTCGTACAGCTTATACGTCGTACCGTTATTGCCATAGTACAGATTCATCGTTACCGTGTAGTCGCCATCCTGCAAGCCGCTATCGTAACCATTGTTATGAGACAGCGCCGGCACGCCTGGCTTGCCCGTCGCTAAGATTGGCGCCACGTTAAATACTGTGCTTCCTTCCGTCGTGTTGCCTGCCGCGTCCGTTACAACATACGATACCGTGTGATTGCCGGAGCTAATTGTGCCGGAATTAATGGCTGCGCCTTGCTCGATCGCTTGACCGTCGAGCAGCAGCTTCTCCGATGCTACGCCAGAGCTTGCATCGCTGCTCTCAAGCTTGAACGAGAGCGGATCGCCCGGTGTCACATCGGCAACATCATGCCCCGCCTGTACAATCTTCACGGTCGGCGCCACTCGGTCAATTTGAACCGTCAGTGTATGGGCCTTTTCCACATTGCCGGCCGAATCCGTCGATTGATATTGAACCGTCGTCACGCCTTCATCACCGATCGTGAACGGCTCTGTATAGACAACGGGCTCTCCGCCGTTCGACGAGTACGTCGTCGTAACCGCATCGCTTGCGGATTGTGCAGCAGCGCTCAGCGTTACGGTTACATCCCCTTTGTACCAGCCGTTTACACTAGCCGTATCAGACAGCGATGCCGTCGTCGTCGGCTGACCGTAAGTGGACAAATTGCCTGGCAGCTCATCAAGCGTCGTCACATAGTCGCTGTTGAACACGTTGTTCAGATGCTCAGGTGTATTAATAATGCCATCGCGGATAAAATCATCGTTCCACGTGCTGAACCAGCTCCAGTCTGCATTGTAAATTTGGAGCAAGTTCGGATCTGGAATCGGTCCGTTCTCTGGCAATGCCACGAGCTTCTTATCGCCAACAAGCGACTTCAGCGCTTCGTATTGATTGCTGTTCGGGCTGTAGTCGCCTGCTGCATTGTAAATGTCCGTACTGATGATGTCGACAACATCATCACCCGGATACCAGTCTGCTGACGGGGAGTTCCATACCCAGATCAGGTTGTTCAAGCCATGGTAATTAACCATTCGATCATACATGAGACGGTACAGCTGTTTGGCTGCTTCAGGGCCTTTCGCGCCCCACCAGAACCATCCGCCCTCCGCCTCATGGAGCGGACGCCACAGAATCGGAATGCCTTGCTCCGCCAGTGGCTTCAGCTTCTCAGAGATAACATCGATATCGCTAACGAGCATCTGGTAATCTTCCGATTCTGGATGGCTCAGCGCATACTGCACATCAAACGTCGTGTACTCCGTGTAGAAGCCTCTCCACCATTCTTTGCCCGGCTCGTTGTAATAGCCTTTTGGCGAGTTCCAGTGCCAAGCCAGCGCGACGATGCCGCCGCGGCTCGCCCATTCCTGCATATCCTCGACTTCATGCGAGGTAGAGCCGAACAATACGCGGGATGGCGAATATTCGATCATGTCGAACGAGACGATCGCCGGATATTTGCCCGTCTGATCATGGATAAACTCCGCATTGGACAAGCTTTGCTGGCCAGAAATAATCGAATGTCCATATTGATCAACGAGATAGCTCAGCAGCGACTTCGCCTCAGACGAGGCATTCGGATTCGTAAGTGTCTTCGGCACTTCGTGCGTCTTCGCCGGCGCCGCAGGTGTTAGCGTAATGTAGTCGATATGGTACCACCCCCAGTATGGCTCGAAGCTGATCGTATTCTCTCCTTGGTTCAGCAGCAGCTTACCTGCCGATATCTCGGTAAAATCGGCCGTCTCCGGCAGCTTGACCGTAGAGCTCGGCTGACCGTTAAGCAGCATATTCGTTTCCTTGTAGCCGTAAGGCGCGCGGTAGCCGATCGCCAGATCATACAAGCCTGCATTTGCGGCATTGTACGTCAGCGTAATCGAACCACTGCCCATCATGAAGGCATAACCCGTTCCGGAGTAGCCCGTACCGTCAGTGCCTTTCGTAACACCGCCCTCCAACAGGCCATCCTCGGCTTCTATTCGGTCGCCGACCGGTTTATCGGACACGAGCTTGATATACTCGATGCCGTAATAACCCCAATTGCGTCCGAAACCGATCGTGTTCGAACCTGCGTTGAGCAGCACTTTGCCAAGTGACTGTTCGCCGACAACCGTGCCTTCCGCCAATGCAGGAAGCGCACCGTTGCCATTCCCCTGACCATTCACGTACACCGTTGTTTCCTTGTAGCCATACGGCCCATAGTAACCAACGTAGAGGGTGTACAAGCCTTCTTGCGGTGCATTCACATTAAATGTCGCTGTACCTGGATTCGCATCATCCGCCTCGTAGAAGAAAGAAACATAACCTTCACCGGCGTACGTTTCATCACCCCACACCGGCTCTGTCTGGAATACCGGTCCGCTGCCCGTAAGCACCGCGTCCTTCGCCAGATAGGTCGTCGACTGGCTTGGCGCACTCGGATTGCTTGACTCGTCACGCCCTGTAAGCACAACGTTATCGATATAGATCGGACCGTTATAGATCAGATCCATGTTCTTCTGGAGCTGAATAACGAGCTGCGGCTGCGCTGCGTTCGAAGGCAGCTTTACGCTTTTATGAATCGGAATATAAGAAATGCCGTTAATCGTCTGCGCGGATGCAGACAAGGAAGGAATATCATGACTGCTATAGTTAAGCTCATTCCAATCATTGTTGATGGCTGTACTCAGGGAGAGTACGCCAGGGAACGACGCCGGCACGTAGACGTCATAATCGACCTTCTCATACTGCGAGATGTCGAGGCCGTGGCTGACATAGATCGCAGCATTTTGCCAGACGGCATCGTTGTTGTAATTCGTGTTGACCTTCAGCGCGTAGTGGTTATCCGTCGTATCTAGGTCTGTGCTTGCTTCGGCCGACACGAGCGCATCGCCCCAGCCGCCTGCCCATCCCATCGTCGTTCCGTCCTCGAAATCATACACTTGGTTCTGAACTGCAGCTGCATGTACTGCTCCGTTCGAACCTAACGTTGATAACAAGTAAGCTAACATTGAAAAACATAAAATCTTTGCCACCCATCTAGAATTTCTCGCGTGCAACTTCCATCACTCCCATCGAATAGTTGGTCATGATGACTGATACTCAGGTATTTCAATGATAGCTTAAAGCGCTTACAAATGATAGATCACTAAGGTTACTTCCTACTTGTATTTTTGTGATATATACCTAACAAAAAATAACAGTTAACCATTTAAGAAAATACAAAAACCACTCAAACAATAACAAAAGAAAGCGGAATCGACCTAATAATCCTCCTTTTGAATACAGGGGAATTCATATTGGAAACACTGGTAACGAATCGCTATCCCATTGACGATCAACAAGGAGGTCCCCATGTCCGAGCACAACCACGTCGTTCATAAAGACGGAGACATTAACCCCGAGCAGGTAGAACGCGCCATTACGAGCATTGACGAAGATGAGCGGTCGCGGATTTTGCAAAGCTTCGAGACGTTCAAGGGCTACCTCGGGAAGCGCATCAAGCTCGCACAGAGCATTGGTTTGAATGAGGAGCAAATTGCTGTCATCGCCCAAGAGGTCGCAGAGTACCTAGCCGATCATGAAGACGCCCGCAACAGCGAAGAGAAGCTGCTGAAGGAGCTGTGGAAATGCGGCTCGGAAGAGGAACAGCACCACTTGGCTCACATGCTCGTCAAGCTGGCGAGGCCGGATGGATACGTTCATTAAGTAGGTCCACACACGGGAGCACTGCCACAGGAAACGGGAAATCTATCACCCGTCTTCTGTGGCTTTTGACATGTGACAATCTACCTTTCATAACGATTACGTCTGATAATGGGTCATCTCCAGCGCCTTCGCCCCGCCGAAATATGCTACAATACATACAAGTTATTGATAACGGTTCCACTCTTTCACGGGAGGCTCATCCCCTATGTCACAGGACATGTCCTATACAGCCGAAGAAATCGCGAGGCTGCTCAAAATATCCAAGCTTACCGTCTACGATCTCATCAAGAAAGGCGACTTGCCCTCCTATCGAGTCGGCAAGCAGATGCGTGTCGATGCGACGGATCTGGAAGCCTATAAGCAGCGTAGTAAAAATATAAGCGCAACAGCAGCGGTCGCATCTTCCAGTCCGCAGCAGTTGCCGGATCGTCTACCCAGCTACATAACTACGGCGCCAGCGTCAGAATTGCCGGGGATCGGAGCTGCCTTGCCTGCGCCTGCTGCACAGGGCGTCCGTCCGATCGTCATTACTGGCCAAGATATAAGCCTTGATATATTGGCAAAGCATCTGGAGAGTCAATCGACCGGCTTGCGCCCGCTTCGCTCCTACGCAGGCAGCTTGGACAGTCTCATCAGCATGTACAAGGGCGAATCCGATATCGTCAGCACCCATCTGCTCGATGGAGATACAGGCGAATATAATATCCCGTACATCCGCAGGTTGCTCGTCGGATTACCTTATAAGGTAATCAATCTGCTCTCGCGCCCTGCCGGACTCTATGTGGCGAAGGGCAATCCTCTCGGTATCCAGAGCTGGTCCGATCTCAGCCGCCCCGGCCTTCGCCTGGCGAACCGCGAGCAAGGCGCCGGCGCACGTGTGCTGCTCGACGAGCAGCTTCGTCTCAATAGCATCAAGCCTGCACAGCTTAACGGCTATTACGACCAAATTCACGGCAGCCATTTGTCTGTTGCGGCAAAGGTCGCTGCCGGCGAAGCGGATATCGGGGTCGGGGCGGAGAAGGCGACAAACATCGTCGGTCAGGTTGATTTTATCCCGCTCATTATGGAGCGTTATGATCTAGTCGTGCTGAATACAGCTGCCAATCAACCGATGATCGATGCGCTGCTGTCGATTCTACATGCTGAACCATTCAAGCAGGAGCTTCGCGCCATTGCTGGCTATGACTTGTCCCTTACGGGGCAGGTGCTATACGAGAACTAGCTCGATTCGATGACCTCATAGAAGAAAGAAGCCGAGACCTGGCTTCTTGGCATAAACAATAGCCCCTGCCGGTATACGGCAAGGGCTATTGTTGCACCATATGAGCGCTGTTTATTAGGTTTTCATCGCAATTGGGCTTGTGTTCACAACAGCAGCAAGCATCCGCTCGCCCTTCACCATAGGAGATTGGCACAGCACGCATACGGGAGCCGCCTGAAACGTGAAGTTGTCTCGCATCCACCCTTTGCAATCCTCTGCTGAGCAGGACCAAATCGCGGTTAATTCGTCGGGTGCTTCTTCAATCGGCTTCTTCCGAGAATAGTACATGCGAGAGACCTCTTTTCGTTTTCGAATTCAGCCTGCATCCATCTGCGTAGCAGCATTTGCTGGCTGGACTCTTATACTATTTTCATTCCTTGCTTATTTTATGCAGCAGCTTAGCGCTTACAGACATGCTTCTTTCGTTGATTTGTCAGCTTGTTATTAGGCCCCCTATATGTCACAATCATCTGTGGACTAAACCACGAGCAGGAGGCTATTTATCATGAGAACGATACAGCTTGGAAGCAGTCAGCTAGAAGTACCTGTCGTTGCCGTCGGTTGCATGCGGATCAATTCGCTCAGCAAGCCAGAAGCGGAGCGTTTTGTTCAAGCAGCCTTAGAAGAAGGCGCTAACTTCTTTGACCACGCAGATATTTATGGCGGCGGCACATGTGAGGAAATTTTCGCAGAAGCTATACATATGACCCCGGCAGTTCGGGAACAAATCATTCTTCAATCCAAATGCGGCATTCGGAGCGGCATGTTCGATTTCTCCAAGGAGCATATTCTGGCGTCTGTTGATGGGATTCTGAAGCGACTGAACACGGAGTACCTGGACGTCCTGCTGCTGCACCGTCCGGATGCGCTCGTTGAACCAGAGGAAGTAGCAGAAGCGTTCGATCAACTAGAGCGCGCGGGCAAGGTTCGCCATTTCGGCGTATCCAACCAGAACCCCATGCAGATCGAGCTGTTGAAGCGTTATGTGAAGCAGCCGCTCATAGCTAATCAGCTGCAGCTGAGCATCACGAACGCGAATATGATCTCCAATGGCATTAACGTAAACATGGAGAACAATGCGGCAATCGGCCGTGACGGCAGCATTCTCGACTACAGCCGCCTGCACGACATGACGATTCAACCTTGGTCCCCGTTCCAATACGGCTTCTTCGAAGGCGTATTCCTTGGCAGCGACAAGTTCCCTGAGCTGAATCAAGCGATCGATACGGTTGCAACCAAATACGGCGTGTCCAACACGACGATCGCCATCGCGTGGCTGCTCCGCCACCCAGCGAAAATGCAGCCAGTCATCGGCTCGATGAACATCGACCGCTTGAAAGACTGCTGCAAAGCGAGCGAGATCTACCTGACGCGCGAAGAATGGTACGCCATCTACCGCGCTGCTGGTAATAAGCTGCCTTAAAAATAAACGGTTGATGCAGATGAATGACATCTGTATCAACCGTTTTTTTGTGTGGCTGATGGTGCTAGTTGCGGCTGGCTTTAAGATACATAAATGTACTCTATCTGGCGCTTGGTGCGCACGCTGGCTGTTTAGGATACTTAGATCTACTCTATCTGGTGCTCGTTGCGTACGTTGGCTGTTTAGGATACATTAATGTGCTCTATCCGGCCAACGTACGCACGTCGGCTGTTTTGGATACTTAAATCTACTCTATCGGGCACTTGGTGCACACGCTGGTGTTAGAGGCGTTTATTCGCCCCTACTTCACACTTCCAACATCCGTCAGCCCGTTAGAGGCAGTTTTTCGCTCCTACTTCACACTTCCCACATCCGCCAGTCCGTTAGAGGCAGTTTCTCGCCCCTGCTTCCCTCTTTTACCATCCTTCAGCTAGTTAAAGGCGATTTTTAGCCTTTACTTCCCTCTTCCTATCCGTCAGCCTGTTAGGGGCGATTTCGCCCCTATTTCCCTCTTCCGCATCAGTCAGCCTGTTAGAGGCGGTTTTTCGCCCCTAACTCACACCACCCATTTCCACCAGCCTGTTAGAGGCGATTTTTCGCCTCTAACTCGCTCCTCCCGCATCCACCAGCCCGATAGAGGCGATTTTTCGCCCCTAACTCATACCACCCATGTCCGCCAGCCCACTAGAGGCGATTTTTCGCACCTAACTCACACTTCCCGCATCCGCCTACCCGTTAGGGGCGGTTTTTCGCCCCTACTTCGAACGACCAACATCAGCCAGCCCGTTAGGGGCGATAATTCACTCCTACACAAAAACGGTTGAGCCGCCCTATCTGCTCAACCGTTCTATCCCAGCTATACCTTCTTCGGCAGCCACTTCTGGTACTGGCGCCGAAGCTGGTGGAGCTCCTCGCTGTTGGCGAGGGCTTGCTGCTCGCGCTGCTTGCCGACCGCGACGATGAGCGCCTCGATGACGGCGATCGGCGCCACCATCGAGTGGAACTCCCACTGCTGTCCGCGTGCCGTATAAAGCACGATGTCCGCCTTCTCCAGCATCGGGCTGACGGCGAGATCCGTCACAAGCAGCGTTTTGCAGCCGCGCTGCCGTGCAACATCAAGCAGCACGGCCATCTCCGGCGACTCCGCCACGAAGCCGAACAGCACGATGACATCGCGTGCGTGCATATGCACGATATCCTCGAACAGCTCATGGCCGCCGCGCGCGATCCGCTTCACGGAAACGCCGAACCGCGTGAGGCGGAAGTCGAGCAGCGCGGTCAAGCATTCCGCTGAGCCGGGACCGTAAATATGAACGGTCCCCGCCACGGCGAGCAGATCGGCCGCCGCTTGAAACGATGCCTGCTCCAGCCGATCGGCCGACTGACGCAGGTACTCGGTTGGCGCCATGACGCTCGCCGCTGCCGCACCCTTCTGCTCTTCCATTTTGCTGAAAGCGGACTGCAGCTTACGAGACGGGGACATGATGACCTCGTCCTTCAGCTTCTGCTTGAACTCCTTCATGTTCTTCGAGCCAACTTCAATCCAGAAGCGCGATACGGTCGATACGCTAACTTGGCAAGCGGCAGCCAGATCCTCTTCAACCATGAACGGGATGTCATCGAGATTTTTGCTTATATAATCTGCGATGAGCCGATGGCCTCGCGTCAGCTTGTAGCCCCCGAACAACACACGGACTCCTCCCGTCTGCGAGCTAGACAACTTCCGTTTTCTTCTTCAGCAGCTTCTTCACCAAATTCGCGGCCCGCACTTGCAGATGGAGCGACGGCGACAGCACCCTCTTATAAGCACCTGCACGAATCGCCGCCTTTAAGTCGGCAATCGTCTCGAAGTTACCCACAAACGTATTGTGCACGCAGCCGACTTGGAACATCTGGTGCGCGTCACTGCCCGCGACAACTGGCACGCCAAGCTCTTCGCCAAGCGTCAGCACCTTCGCGATATTTTCCTGAATGCCGATCTCATGCAGATCTTTGCCGTTCAGGTCGAACGCATCAAACCGCTTCAGCAGCTCGCGATCGACATGGTAGAGATGGTTCGACTCGCGGAACGGATGTCCGCCGATGACCATCATGCCCCGCGGTTCGCACAGCTCGAATAGACGCTCCAAGCCGATGAAACGATCCGGCGACGTGTGATCCTCAAGAATCGCACGGATTTCCAGCAGCTTATCCTTCGGACCGCTGACGAGAATGTGACCGCCTTCGGCCACATCCACCTCCATGCCGGTGAAAATCTTGAACCCGTCGCGATCGTAGTAATGGTTGTTGCACGGGAACATGCGATCCAGCGTGCCGTACACATCTTCGAAACGGTGCGTGTTGAAATGCTCGGTCAGCGTTATCGCATCAAGACCATTGGCCACAGCCTCATCTAGGATGCTGTTGAAGTGGTCGATATCGAAATTCGTTTTTTTCGAAAGTTTAACGTGAATATGAAAGTCGATTTTCATTGTGGTCGTTCTCCTTCGCTCGTTCGTCTTGTTGGCGAGTGTGCCGATGCTCGATCCGCACGCCCGTCTGTTTGTCGTATAGGTTGATTTGTTCCGTATCTACGTGCATGAATAGCAGGTTGCCAGGCTCGCAATCCGGCTCCCCCATAACGCGGGCCATCATCGAAGCGCCGCCGGCTTGCAATTGTATATGTGTATCCGCACCCGATGGGAAAATCGCCTCCACCGTCGCGGCCGTACTGCCCGGTATCCGATTGACGAGCAGCTTGATATCCTCTGGTCTTACGGTCATGACCACTTCTCGCCCGACGTGCACAGATGATGCATGCTCCAATGGCACGACAGCAAGCGGTGTCTGCAGGCGGTAACCGCTACTGCTGTCTCCAATCATTCTGCCGTCCACCGCATTCATATGAAGGCCGGTATTGCCGATGAACTGTGCGACCTGAAGCGTACGCGGATGCTTATACAGCTCGCGCGGCCGATCCAGCTGGACGATGCGTCCGCCGAAGAAGACGGCGACCTTCGTCGACAGCGTCATCGCTTCATGCTGATCATGCGTAACGTAGATGATCGTCGTGTTCAGCTCCTGGTGAATTCGCTTCAGCTCGGCGCGCATCTCAACGCGCAGCTTCGCATCCAGATTGGACAGCGGCTCATCGAGCAGCAGGATGTCCGGCTCGGTCACGATCGCGCGAGCAATCGCTACGCGCTGCTGCTGCCCGCCGGACAGCTCGCTCGGATAGCGGTCGGCGAGCTCAGGAATTCGCATTTTGTCCAAGGCGGCATAAACGCTCTTCCGAATGTCCGGCTTCGGCATCTTGCGCACCTGCAAGCCGAACGCCACATTGTCATAGACGGTCATGTGCGGCCAGAGCGCATAGCTCTGGAAGACAAGACTTAAGCGTCGCTTCGACGGCTCCAAATGGAAGTCGGTTGCACCATTGGCCACTTCCTTGCCGCTGATCGCAATCGTCCCCTCCTCCACCTTCTGCAGGCCGGCGATCGTGCGGAGCAGCGTGGTTTTGCCACAGCCGGATGGACCGAGGAACGTCATGAAGTCGCCACGCTCGATCGTTAAATTGATGTCTTGCAGAATCGGCTTCCGATCCAACGAGACTTGAATGTCGCGCAGCTCGATTGCGGTCGCTCCCATTCTATTGCCCTCCAATTCCTTGTGTCAGATCCGCCTTGCCGAAGCGGACGGCAACGATATATACAACAATGACAATCGCGATAATCATCATGAGGATGACGTTCGTCAACTGCTCGTAGCCCTTCTCCGCATAGTAGAACGTAAGTGTCGTCAGCGTCTCCGTCCGCGGCGTGACGAGCAGAATGATTAGCTCCATCTCCTTCATCGCACTGATGAAGACGAGCAGGAAGGCGGATACAAGACTTTTGCGATTAAGTGGCAGCAAGATGCGCCGAAACCTCGTGAACCAGCTGGCCCCGCCGATCTGCGCCGCCTCCTCCAGCTCTCGACCGATCTGCATCATCGAGGCGCTGCCCGCCTTCACGGTGAACGGCAGCTCCTTCACGACTGTAATGACGATGAGCAGCGTTATCGTACCGTACAGCGCCGGGATGAACAGCGTCGGCTTCGCAAACATCGAAATGTAGATCGCAGCGAGTGAGATGCCCGGCATCAGATACGGCAGGAACGACACTTGGTCAACCGCCCGTCCGAGCCATGACTGCTTGCTTCGCGTCACCACATAACCGAGTATCAGACCAATAACGGCAGCCAGTACGGCTGCGACTCCCGCGATGTAGAGCGAGTTGCGCAGCGCCAGCTTGAAGATCGGGTTGCGAAGCACCCCTTTCTCGCCGGTATTAATATTAGGATCGGAACCGCCCGACCAATAGTGCATCGTCAGATTGCTCAGGCTGTAGTCGCCTTCCTTGAGCATGAACGATTGCAGCAGCAGGATCAGAAGCGGCACGAGAGCTGTCAGTATCATAACGACAACGGTGACGACTGCCACCGGATGCTTCCATTTCCCTAGCGGCGTCAGCGTCTTTGCGCTATCCTTACCGGTTACGGTAACGAAGCTGCGCCGACGGCCAATGACGCGTTGATTCATATAGATCGTCAACATGGAGATGAGCATCAGCGTCAGGCTGAGCACGTTCGCCTCCGTCGTCAGACGCGACCGCATGCTCGAATAAAGCATCGTCGAAATCATATGGAAGTTAACAGGCGCCCCGAGCAATGCGGGTACACCGTAGGAGCTGATCGCTTTGGTGAATATCAAAATAAATCCCGACAAAATCGACGGCATGACGAGCGGGAACACGATCCGGCGTAAAATCGTCAATCGCCGCGCTCCCGTCACGCTTGCCGCCTCTTCAAGCTGACTGTTCATCGAGCTGAGCGCAGCGCCGACGAGCAGGAAGAAAAAGACGCTGTCGTGAATCGACATCGTAATGACGATCGGAACGAAGCCGTACGACACGTAGTCCGGCAGCGACACATGCAGCAGCGATTGCAGAATGCCGGGCGTTCCGCCGATTTTGCCATTTTTGAAGAAAGTAAGCCATGCCTGAGACAAAATCCACGACGGCAATAAGTACGGGATGACAGCTAGAAACGTAATCGTCTTCTTCAGCGGCATATTCGTCCGCACAACGAGCCATGCAAGCCCGCAGCCCATTACCATCGACAATGCCGATACCGCGAATCCAACACTGAGCGAGTGCATAATCGGTTTGTAAAATAGCGAGTAGCTCATGTCGCTCGCCAGTACCCGCTCCCAGTGGTACAGCGTGAAATGCCCCGGGTTCGCTTCCCCCGTTAATCTTGTATCCTGCTGCCGCCAGAAGAAGGTCGTCGATACGATTCGCATCACGGGCCAGATGATCGTATAGGACAGCAAGAAAAGTGCAGCAATCCCGATCAAATGAACGGGATTGCGCAACCAATTGAACATACGGTTCGTCATGAATTGTGCTTAATCCAGAAGTCGCGCACTTGCGGTGCTGTGTTGTACAGCTTCTCGCCGTCGAACAGCCACAGGTTCAGCTCTTCGAACGCAACATCATTTTGTGTCTTCACGTCAGAGCGCGGTACCCATGAACCGAGCTTGTTGAATGGTTCCATGCCTGCACCCGTACCATCCTTTTCGCCCATCATCCAGCGGATGAACAGCTTCGCTGCTGCTTCATGCGGCGCTTTGTTCGCGATGAACAGGTAGCCCGAGTCCGGTACGGACGTTTTCGGCTGAATGTCGAGAATCGGCGCGATCGTCCAGCCGTTCTCTTCGTTCTTCGATACGTCGCCCGATACCGCGAGACCAACTGCATCACTTTTTGCCTTGCCGATGGCATCAAGAACGTCGTCGCTTCCTTTGAGCACGATCAGGCCGTTATCGAACAGCTGCTTGATGAACGCATAACCTGCGTTTTCCGTGCCGTTCAGCTCGATGTCTTTGCCGAATTTCGCTTTGTAAGCTGCCGCCATGTCGTCGCTGTTAATGACCATCGTCGTGAATAGGTCCATGAACGCTGGCGAGCTGAGCGGATCAGCCGTGTACACCTTGCCTTTGAACTCAGGCGTCGTCAGGTCCCACCAGTTCGTCACTGGCGCTTGCGAATAAGTCGATGCGTTATAGAAAATCGTACGGAACTCCACGTAGTTCGCGTATGCTTCAGCTTGCGTGCGGTAAGGCTCGTCTACCATTGGCGCGAACTCTTCCGGCAAATATTTGATATAGCGGCCTTGTTTGACCATCTCTTCATAGACCGCACCGCTAACTTCTTTCGTTAAGATCACGTCTGGGTTGAACTGGCCTGCGTCCTGTTCCTTCGTCACTTTATCCATCATCTCGTCGGATTTGACTTTGCTGACTTCAACCTCGATGCCCGGATACTGCTTCATGAATGTCTCTGCTGCATCATTCGCGCGTCCCGATGTCGAGTAGACGATCAGCTTGCCGCCTTCCTTCGCTTGTGCGTACAGCTCCTCTACCGTCTCGGTTGAAGCTGCTGCGCTTGCATCGCTGCCATTGCCAGCGTTGTCTGCGGCTGGCGCAGCCGTATCAGCGGATGCGTTCGTCTCCTTCGAAGCAGGCTCGTCCTTACTCGTTGTACCGCACGCTGTCATGAGCGTAATCGCGCAGATCAGCATGATCATCGCAAGCAGTGACTTCTTCTTGTGATACATGAAACTGTTCCTCCTAGCGACGGACCGTTTGTCGGATCGTCTCTTAAGTTTTTGTACCGCTTGCCTATGACTATAGAGACGATTTGTAAAACGAATGTCATGGTTATTTGGAGATTTAGTAAAAAACTATCACTTCTTCAAAAATGAAAGTTTTCTATCATATCGAACAGTCTCAACAACCGCCTCACTCCGAGAAAAATGCAGATTGCTGTAGGATTTTCTGGTTTAAGGTCGAATTTCCCATAAACAACCTATCTATTCCAACTGGAGGGACTAATGAAAAAATCCAAATCAGCACACCAACTACGTCCGCTCGTTTGCTTTCTGCTGGCCTTCGCGCTGCTGCTGAGCAGCAGCAGCGTCACGAATGCACCGGAGTCAGAGGCGGCAGCTGCCACTTCAACTTCATGCACAAGCCCCTGCCAACACTACGATGTTGTCGTTATCGGCAGCGAGATAGAGGGTGTTCTGCTGGCGCAAGCCGCGCACAAGCTCGGGAAAAGCGTGCTTATCCTTGATCCGCGTGCCAAGCCCGGCGGCCAGCTCATCCAAGGGCAAATGCTGGTGCTCGACGAACCTCATGATGCTAGCAAAAAAAGCCTTGTACAAGGCGAAATGAAGCGGCTTTTTGACGGCTACAATAACAAATCGATTCGTACCGTGGAGGAATTCACGAAGTACTACAACGGACTTATCCAATCCATCCCGCTGCGGAGCAGCATTACGATCCAGTCGGTTCAGACGACCGCTTCAGGAACGAACTCACGCACCATTCAGTCCATTACATACAAGGCGAGTGACGGCAAGCCCTACACCGTATCAGCCACCTATTGGGTCGAGAATACAGACTTCGCAGCCTTAACGAGCAAGCTTGATTTGAAGCGAATCCCTGGAACGGAGTCGTTGTTCAAGGGCGGCGGTCCTGAACCGGAATATATGGCAGCCACCTACATGCTGAAGGTCAAGAACGTGGATTGGAACGAGCTGCATGCGGCAACACTGCGTGATTATCCACTGACCAATCTAGCAAAGAAATACGGACCCGGCACATACGTCGACTGGAACTTCGGCACAGGCTTCAGCAACCTGACGGCGAACTATAAACCGAAGGATTCGCAGCTCAAGCTGCGCGGACTTAATACTACGTATCAACGCAATGGAAAAGTCATTATTAATGCGCTTCTTATCTATGACGTGAACCCTTCAGACGCCAAGTCAGTGAGCAGCGCCGTGAACAAAGCCAAGAATGAAGCACCTTATATTCTGCAATTTCTGCAGAAGAACATCCCGGGCTACAGCAAGGCGCAGCTCGACACGCTGCCCGACTACTTGTATATTCGCGAGTATGATCGGTACGAATCGGAATACGTGCTGAAGCGCGACGATCTGCTGAGCAAGCGCATGTTCTGGGATAATGTCAGCATTGGCGGTTACCCGATCGATGTGCAAGGTACGCGGCGTTTTCCGAGCGGACAAGGTCTTGGCAATACGGACCGCTACGGCCTGCCGCTGCGCTCGTTCGAGATTAAGGGCGTCGACAACCTGCTGACCGCCGGCAAAAATGCCGGTGCCGAAGCAGCCGCTTACGGCAGCGTGCGCATCCAACCGAATACTGGCCTCGCCGCTCAGGTGATCGGCATTATGATCGGCCGGGAGAAGAAGCCGCTGCGCAGCCTGAATGCTGATGACTTCAAGCGGATCCATCAATATTTGAAGAAAGATTATAAGATTCAGGTGCAAAGCTAGAAAAAGCAATTATCGTCAAGAAACGAACATATGATCCGTGTACAATAGGTTTCAGCAGCAGGAGCACGGCAGTCAGGAGGTTAGGTTATTCGCATGAATCGCGTCAGAGAGGATTACCCCAGAATGGTTCAGACCACAATTGATTATGCGGAGGAGCACTTGGATGAGGAGCTGTCCCTATCGCGGCTTGCGCAGGTCGCAGGGTTCTCCGACTTCCACTTCCATCGCGTCTTCCAGACCATGGCGGGAGAAACGGTGATGGATTATGTGCGCAGGCGGCGCCTAGCCGTATCGGCTTATCGGGTCGCCTACTCGGATGAGCGGCTGCTCGACATCGCGCTCCATTGCGGCTTCCAGAACCATGAGACGTTCACGCGTGCATTCAAGCGAATGTTTGGCCGAACACCCGGCGAGTATCGCAAGCTGGGCATCAAGCCTCCACCCTATGCCAAGCTGAACGTCCTGCAGCAGCACAACAATCCTTTTGTAGGAGGAATTCAATTGGAATATCGGATCATTACGAAACCAGCGTTCAAGGTTATTGGATATGAAACAACGACGACGTCTTGCAATGGCGACAATATGCGGGAGATTCCAGCCTTCTGGCAGGACTATATTAAGCGGGGCTTGTCGCAGCAAATCCCGAATCGCATCTCGACTGAGATGGCGGAGCTCGGCATCTGCTACAACTTCAATATGGAGACGAGTCAATTCAATTACTTGATCGGCATGGAAGTCGGCACGTTCGACGGCATGCTGGAAGGTCAAGTCGCACGTGAGTTCGGCGAAGCTGACTATGCTGTATTCACGACGCCGCTCGTGGAGCCCGCTCTGTTCACACATTCCATCCAAAGCACATGGCAGAGGATCTACACCGAGTGGTTCCCGCAATCCGGTTATGAGCATGCCGGCAAGCCGGAGTTCGAATTGTACGATGAACGCAGCAACCCTGCTCGGCCGGAAATTCAGATGGATATTTATATCCCGATCAAGCGTAAATAACCGAGTGCATGAAGAAAGCCGAGACCCTCTATGGGCCTCGGCTTTTTATTTTGCCCCGTTAATAGGTTAACACTACTTCTTCAGCCCAAGTGCCGCTTCGCCAATCTCCGCGAGCAGCTGCTGGCCTTCGATTGTTGGGTGGATATCGTTCTGGCGCACATAGAGCAGCTGATTCTCTCCGAAAGCGGTGTAAGCGTCAGCGAGCACCAATGTATTGCACGTATCGGCTGTCGCAAGCGATTGAACGAGTGCTGCAAGATTATTGTTCACGAGCTGCGTCAGCAGTTGGTTCGTGAGCGTGTGCATCGGCTGATTGTTCACTTGGTATGGGTTATAAATGTTGTACACCACAATCGGCGCATCCGTTAGCGAGCGAATCTCCTCAATCGTGCTTTTTACATTGCCGAGTATGCCTGGCAATACCGACGACACAAGGCTCGCTTGCAGCTGTGCGACGTCCAAAGTGCCGCTCGTTGAGGCGCTGGACACCGCCGCCAGCAGGTCATTGTTGCCGATGCTCAGTGTGACATAGTCCGCATGCTTCAACTCTTGACGGTAGCTCTTATCGTTCTTCACCAGCTCCAGCAGCTGAGACGAGGTCAGCTTAGGAACAGCCAAGTTCGTCACCTTCAGCTTCGCCACTTGCGCCATTAGATAAGGAAAAGCGTACTGGGAAGGTGCAGAATTGTCACTGCCCAGGTTGTAGCCGTATGTAATCGAATCCCCCAGTGCTGCTAAACTTTTTCTCGCATTGTCACTTTTCGCGAATGCACTTGCAGCGAAAATGGACATCGCCAGAATCGAAACCATCATGATCGATAATACCTTGCTAAACACGAATAGACACTCTCCTTCAAAAAATAGTAGATTTCGCCCCCTATTATATACGAATGAATTGTAAATGTACGTCGAACAAGCTGTGTTTTAATTAAGTTTAGATTATCTTTAGGTTATTTTGTCAGTATTGTTCTAACGTACAACAAAGCCAGCACCGGCGCGGTACTGGCTTTGTTGTGCTGCATATGTCGGTCGCCGATGCCGGCCCATTCCTATTCCGGGATGCGGATTGTTCGCTGGCTTTCGTGGCTTTGTATAGCGTATTGGATAATACGGATTGTATTGAGTGCATCCTCCGCCGATACCGGCACAGGGCTGCCATGCTGGATTGCCTCATAGACGCCTTCATAGAACAACTCATAGCAGCCTGGCAGCGTCGGAATCGCCTCTTCAATGGACTGCTCGCCGTCCATACGGCTCAGCTTGCCGTAGGTTTCGCGGTTGTCCTCGCCCCAGCCTTCGTCGCCGGGATGCTTTCCTTCACGGAGCTGACTTTCCTGCGGGTCGATTCCGTACTTCACGAAGCTGCCCCGATCGCCGTGCAGCGTGAAGCGCGGACCGGCCATTTTGACAAGCGAGCCCGAATGGAGAATAGCCCTCATGTTCGGATAGCCGAGGATGAGATGGAAATAATCGACCGTCTGCGCCCCGTCGCGCTCAACTCTCAAATCGGCGTATACCGTCTGCGGCATCCCGAACAGATCCAGCGCCTGATCGATCAGATGCGAGCCGAGATCGTACAAAATGCCGGAGCCCGGCATGTCCTTCTCGCGCCAACGGTCCGCCACCTGCGGCCGGAACCGATCGAAATGCGCTTCGTACGTCGACAGCCGTCCGAGCATCTCCGTCTCAAGGAGTGCCTTCATGGTGCGAAAATCGTTATCCCAGCGGCGATTGTGATAGACCGCCAATCGGACGCCACGCTCCCTCGCCAGCGCGATCAATTGTTCCGCCTCGTCCGCCGTTACCGTGAAAGGCTTCTCGACGACGACATGCTTGCCAGTCTCAATCGCTTTCTTCGCATAGTCCACGTGCGTCGTATTCGGCGTGCAGATGACAACGAGATCGACGTTATCCTCCGCCAGCATCGTATCGATGTCTGCATAAACCTTTATATGAGGGTAAGTCTGATGTACCTTAGCCGCATTCGAAGAAACGGCAGCCGCAAGTTCCAACCCTTCCACTCTCTCGATTATAGGGGCGTGAAACACTGACCCTGACAGGCCGAAGCCTACGATGCCAACTCGAATTGTCATGATGATCGTTCCTTTCGCGCGTATCCCCGCAAGGACAGTTAAAATGTTTCATCAGTATAACGGTCGACTCCAAGGTTGTCTACATAAGACCATTACCGTACAGTTCCTTCGTCTCAGGATGACAACGACACTTACAGCCAGTATATCCATACCCTTTGACCGTATGAAAGACACCGTTCTTTCTCTTCGCACGTAAAAAAGACGAGCTTCCGCTCGTCTCAACATTCCATGAAAGCCCGGGCATTCTAGGTGTCCACGCGGTAGAATCGTCTGGGGTCCTTCCGCTTCAATCTTAACTCGGACGCTCGATGACGAATACGTCGCCGAGCTTTGCGTAGAAGTCGCCCGCTAAGCGGCTGATCGGCTGCAATGCGACTGGATCGATATGGCCTTTGCCGTCGTAGACGGACTCCGAGACGTGGTACTGGACGATTCGGCCAATGAGCAGATCGGCTGCTGGCGCGCCTTCTAAGCCGCCAACCGGAATAGCCTGCTCGAGCACGCATTCCATGCGGATATGCGCCTCTTCAATGCCCGGCACAGCGATTCGATCGCTCGCGACCGGCGTCAGTCCCGTCAGCGTTACTTCACTTTCGTCCGGCGGCAGGCTCGCTGCTGTCCGATTGACCTGCTCCAAGTAGGAGCTGTCGGTAATGTGGACGACCATCTCGCCACGCGCGATCGCATTGCGGGAAGTGTCCTTGCGCTCTCCTGCCTTGCGCTGAACAGAAACTGCAATCATCGGAGGGTTCGCCGTTACGATCGTGAAGTAGCTGAATGGCGCGGCGTTCAGTACGCCGTCCTCGGACAGCGTACTGACAAAGGCAATCGGCCTCGGGATGATGCTGCCAATCAGCAGCTTGTAGTTGTCCCGTTCGGTTATCGCAGTCGGATCAATCGCTATCATCGGACTTCCTCCTCTTCCTATTTCACGAAATTGAGCTTAAACCATTGCGCTGCCGCTTCCGCTTCCGTCTGTGTAAGACGATGGCCCGCACGTTCCCAGTGAACATCCACCAAGGCGCCTGCTTTGTCGAACAGCTCCTCCAGCTCCTCCGTCTCTACCGGCGAGCAGATCGGATCGTTCTCCCCTGCGCCGATGAAGATCGGCACGCCGGCCAGATCCGGCAGCTTCACGCCGCGGCGCGGCACCATCGGATGGTGCAGAATCGCGCCTCTCAGCGATCTTGCGTAGTGGAACAACAGGCTGCCTGCAATGTTGGCGCCGTTCGAGTAACCGACGGCAACAAAGTTGCTGCGATCAAGCCCATAATCAGCTGCCGCTTGATCGAGGAAATCGTAGAGCTCCGTCGTGCGGAATACGAGATCCTCCTCGTCAAAGACGCCTTCCGCGATGCGGCGGAAAAATCGCGGCATCCCATTTTCAAGCACATTGCCTCTTACGCTTAATATCGATGATGTCGGCGAGATCAGCTCCGCGAGTCCGAGCAAATCCTGCTCGGTACCACCCGTACCGTGAAACATCACGAGTACGGGCGCTTTAGAATCCGAACCTTGCTTGAAAATATGCTTCATTATTTGTCACCTTCCAATACCCGCACTTCAATCGGCGGCAAGAGTGATTCGATTACGGTACGTTTTGGCTCATACCATTCTGGCAATTTCAGCTCTTCACCAAGTGCGTCTGGCTCTTCGTCACGTGCGAATCCTGGAGGATCCGTTGCGATTTCGAACAGTATGCCGCCTGCCTCACGGAAGTACAACGCATTGAAGTATTGGCGGTCAACGATTGGCGTTGGGTGGTAGCCGTTCGCTTCAACATGTGTTCTCCAGCGTGCATGCTCCGCATCGTCAACGGCGCGCCATGCGATGTGGTGAACCGTACCCGCTCCGCCTACACCATGCTCCATTGCTTGAACGGGGACATCAATGATGTTACCAATATCCGCAGTAGATGCATAGCGTGCATATAGACCCTCTTGACCGACTTTGTGCAAGCCCATGACGTGCTCAAGCAGATGCTGCGTTTGATCTGGCGCTGTGCTGTACAGGATCGCGCCGCCGAAGCCTTTGATCGCTTTGTCGACTGGCACGCCGCCGAATGCCCACTCGCTCAGTTTACCAGCTGCGCGTTCGACGATCTCCAGTTTCAGGCCGTCACGGTCTTCGAATTGCAGGAACGTTTCGCCGAAGCGCACCGTTTGCTCGAACGAAACGTTAAATTTCGTCAGGCGCTCTTTCCAGAAAGAAAAGCTGCCCGTTGGTACAACATAAGTCGTAACGCCAACTTGACCGCCGCCGACACGGCCTTTGCGTGAGTTCGCCCATGGGAAGAACGTAATGATCGTACCTGGGCTGCCTTGTTGGTCACCGAAGTACAGGTGGTACACTTCCGGTGCGTCGAAGTTGATTGTTTTCTTTACGAGGCGGAGGCCAAGAACCCCTGCGTAGAAATCGACGTTTTCCTGTGCGTTGCGAACGAATGCCGTAATGTGGTGAATACCTGCCGTTTGATAAGTTGTCATATAGATCCATCTCCTTTTGGTAAGCCATTCTTTAAGTTCCTGTAAATTGAGAATCTTTAATTTAAGATATAAGGTATAAGTTTGCAGCAATCGGCTGCTTTGCTGGCATTGAGGCCATCAGGCAGTGCCCGTCGATCTCCTCGCTATTGCTAGTAGCCTTGCTGCGCGTGCTTGCCTAACTTCTTCAGCAGCCCGCTCGCTGCTGTACGTTCCTCTGCCGTCAGTCCGGCCAATGCATGGTCGATTACTTCGGCATGCTGCGGGAACACTCGCTCGATGAATTGCCTGCCCTCTTCCGTAATCTCGGCGTAAATCAGGCGGCGATCTTCCGTCGAAGTTCTTCGCGATACGAATTGCTTCTTCTCGAGCTTATCGACGACGTATGTGATGTTGCCGCTGCTCATGAGCACCTTGCTGCCAATCTGTTGAATCGGCTGCGGGCCCTTGTGGTACAGCAGCTCGAGAACGCCGAATTCGGTTCGGTTCAATCCATGCCGACGAATGTCGCGGTCTGCATGTGCGTTGACCCATTGGCTAGCTCTCGATAGTGCGATGTACAGGTTCAATGCGTCTTCCTTCTCGCTCATTGTACGATCTGGCATGATGATCACCCTCTGCTGTTAGCGTTGTTCGTGCGCGTCATAACTATGCATGACTTGATGCAAGTTTGTTCAAAAGCTGATGTATGCTGGTGCTCTTGTTCGCTAGATGCGATTGTGTATGAGTGTTGTGACCAGCTTGCTTAATTCCAAGCTCGATCGCTGTTCGCTATTCTTGCTTCGATCATGCTCGACACTTGATCTCGACGACCTCGTTGCTGTCGTGTTTGCGTGTCGTTCATTTATCTTGATTTAAAGATAATACAATTTAAGATACATGTCAAGCGGTTGTTTGCACAGAAAATGAAAAAAGGTTGGAATGGTCGATTCACCTCAAATCTGGTCTGCCATCATTCGTATCTCCGTCCTACTCCGCCGGCCTTTGCATATTCACTCAAGTGGTCACGATGTGCACGCAAGTGGTCATCCAACTTATCTAATGAACGGAGGACACGCTATTCGCACCCCGCCCGTAACGAATCGTGCTATAAGCCCAATGCCAACCCGACCAAACGCCACTCCCGCATTCCCTCAGTCACTCACTACCTTCTAAGGAACTGAGCAGACCTTATTCGTACCTCGCTCCGCCACTCTTACGTGTAAGGAACTCAGATGCACTTATATAGTTGGTTTCCGCGCAATTAGCGAGATTTCTGAACGAATAGTGACGGTGGAGTCCATTAGACTAACATTCGGGCGCTTCCCAGCCATATAGCGCTTCCTGAGTTCCTTAGAGCAGTTGAGCAACGTATTTACTTACACGAATCCTTAGGGCGCATTTGAGTCATGTTTCGAATAATAACTATGCGACCCGTCCCAAGCACGCCACTCTGCAGCGCTCTCCCCCCACAAACCAAACAGCATCCGCCATGCGCCGAAGCACACGCGGATGCAGCTCTCTACTCATAGCGGCGGCGTTCGGTGCTGAACGTAACGCGCATAGAAGCGACGCCACTCGTGACGATGCTTATAGCCCAGCAGCAGCACGCTAATGAGCCAGAACCATCGGATCGCATTCGAATAATTGGCTGCAATCAAGTAAACGCCGAGAAGCACCATCCCCAGCACCACTTGCACGCCATCCGTCTCGGACGAATGGAACCCCGGCCAGCTGCGGCTGATCAAACGGACGATCACGAGCAACAGCGCTAGAATGATCGCATAGGCGAGCGATGCAGCGAACGCGGTCAGCGCACTCCAGACACCGAAGGTGACCGCAATTGCCTTCCCACCCTTCCACCTCAGGAAGGGCGAGAACATATGGCCGAGGAGCGCGGCAGCGGATGGAAGCAGCAAGCTGCTGCTATCTGTGGCGATGGCGCCAGTGTGCAAAAGCAGCAGGATCGGCACATACCCTTTTGCCCAATCGAGCACGATTCCCGATATCCCGTACCAGCGACCTGCCGTCCTCCACAAATTCATCGCTCCAGGGTTTCCGTCTCCCTGCTGTTGTAAATCGTATCGAGCCAGCCGCCCGAGCCAATAAGAGAACATGAGCGAACCGGATAGAAACGACAGCAGCGTCCACAGGAGCAGCATCATGGCTTGCTCCTCCCTCCGACCTTGACCTGCCTGCCTTTCCAAGCGACCCGCCCGTGAAATACAACCTGATACACGGAGTACAGCATGATAAATAAGAAGAAGACTGTGCTAATGATAGGTACGGCAGGCAGCCAGATGCCGAATCTCCCCGTATAGTGAATGAAGCCATACAATTGCACGACATATACCAAGTACCCAACCGCGAGCGGCTGCCACCACGAGGTTCCGAGCAGGAATGGCGCCGTTTCCGCAGCAATCAACCCAACCAGCCACACAGCAACAAGCAGCGTCGTCCAACCGCTTAGCTTGCTCGTGCTGAGAACAGCCCCTTTGCTAAACCCTTCGATCTCGCTTCTGATGCCTCCTGGATACATGCGGAACGATACCATGCCATAGCCGATGTAATTGGTCACCGGAATGCCAGCACGTACGAATTGCGCCCCTAAATTCAGATCATCCAGCAGCTCGCCTTTGATTCCCTCATGACCACGCGCCTGTTCATAATCTGCTCTAGACGTCACTATACAAGAACCGTACAAGCCCTTATTCGGACTCGACCGTTCAAACGGCGAGGTGAAAGCATACAAGCCGAGCAAATTCGGAATGAGCGCCAGCCGCTCATAGAACCGGACCGCCTCATGATAAGGAACGACTGAGATCACACCGCCCGACTGCTCTCTGGCTGCCAGCAGCGATTTCAACGCATGAGGAGAGAGCCTTACATCCGCATCGAGAAAGGCAATCAGATCGCCTGTAGCGTGCAAATAGCCGTTCCACACTGCCCAGTTCTTGCCTGTCCACCCTTCTGGCGGCTCCGTATTCGTAATGACGCGCACGCCAAAGCGCTCTGCAATCTCACGCGTGTGATCCTCAGAGCAGTCGTCTACAACAATAACCTCAATGAATTCGTAGGTTTGAAGCTCCAATGCGTGCAGCAAGTGAGGCAGGTTACGCTCCTCATTCCTCGAAGGAATAATAATCGACAGCTTCCCTGAAATCACCGGCCCCAGCCGACTGACGGGCACCGTATTGCGGCGGAACAGAACAAAGCCTGCGGCGCACGCGCACAGCAGCAGCACGACGATTGCGGTCTCCATTCGCACCACCCCCTTCGCCTTGTTACTGTCAATATATTTCAGGAAGGGCGTTTATATGAACAATGAAAGAGATTCCAGCGGTAATAGGATAGCAGCAGCCCGTCTTCGGCATAAAAAAAGAGCCAGCAGCCGTCTTACAAACGGCTGCCGACTCCTCCTAACTACAATCTAAACTTCTCAACCGCCGCCTCCAGCCCGTCACTGTTCTGCTGAAGCTGCTCCGTCGTGTCTGCGATTCGTTTCGCCGCCGCCAGCTGGCGAGCCGACATGCGCTGAATTGCAGCTGTATTATCAGCTGCCGTGTTCGAGATTTGCGCAATCTGCTCAACCGATGCCGCAACCTCTTCAGAGCCAGCCAGCACTTCCTCCGCCGATGCCGATATTTCTTGGATTTGGCCGTTCACATGGATGAACCGCTCCACCGTCTGGTTGAACAGCAGCTCAACCTCGCCCGACAGCGTCGTTCCTCTGGTCATCTCTTCGCCGCTTGCCAGCATTCGAGCTCCGATGTTCGCCGATTCTTGTCCAATCTGCTGAAGCAGCGAAGTAATATGCATCGCCGATACCGTCGACGCTTCGGCAAGCTTCCGAACCTCACCCGCTACAATGGCAAAGCCTGCACCATGCTCCCCTGCTCTCGCAGCCTCAATCGATGCATTAAGCGCGAGCAGCTTCGTCTGGTCGGCAATGCTCGAAATCGATTGGAGCACCGGGGCGATTTCCTCCATATGCGTATTCAGCAGCTCTACCGACTTCGTTGTCTGCTGCGCTACATCTGCAATCGTGGCAACCTGCTCTCGCAGCCACTGAATCGACTGCCGACCCTGTTCTGCCGTCTCAATCGCCTCGCCTGATGCCACGGAGACACTCGTCGAAGCTTCAGATACACGGCCGATTGCGAGTGTAATTTCCTCCATTGCCTTCGCGCTATCCTCTGCGCCTACGCGCTGGTGCCGCGCGCCATCTGCAAGCTGAACCATGGACTGTTCCAGCTCCTCGTTCAAGGCAACCATCTGATCCGCTTCTGAGCGGAAATCTGTAGTCGACGTCACAAGCTGCTGCGTCGTTACTTTCACATCGCGAACGACATCGCCAAGCGTAACGCCAAGTCGTTCAACCATTTGATTCATCGCTGCATACGCATTGCCGATCTCATCCTTCGATCGAACCTGCTTCGACTCCAGCTGCGCCTTCGCTTCTGCAAGATCACCGCGTGCCAATGCCTCTGCACTATTCACCACGACAGCTAGCGGACGAAGCGCACGCGCCATTAGCACTGCAATGACAACTGCTGCAAGCAAAGTGAGTACGCCGACCAGAATGAGCTGCGGCATGCTGTCTTTCACTACCTTATGATAAATCGTCGACGATACCGATATGTCCGTATCGATACCGAGCACCCCGATCACTGTGCCATCCGCATCATGAAGTGGTGCATAAGACGATATGTAATCTCCGTATTCTGGATTTTTGATAATACCCGACTTCGCTGTCTGCCCCTGCAGTACAGCTTCAATCGCATCAGTCGGCATATCCGTTACTTCACCGATCGGCGAAGCGGAGTCTGAGTCCTTGGGCTGACCGTCGATCAATAAGATCGGCTGCTTCTTGTCATCAATCTGTACCGTGTACACATACATGGCGCCGATCCGTTCGCGATACTCGTTCATTTGTTCCCGAATCGTCCAGTACAGTTCGCTTTCCTGCTGATCCTTCAGAAATGCATCGTACGACTTCACGTCGAACTGTCCCGCATACGCCTCTGCCGTATGGATGCTGAAGCTGCCGATCGCTTCCTCGCTCGCATACCTCGTGCTTTGAACCTCAATGTAGATAAAGAAGGAAGACAAGACGATCAGTATTGCTACAATCGTAACAGAAAGCTTCATTACCAAGCGGCTTCGAAACAAAAACATGGGGATGCGCTCCTTTTGACAGTTAGTCTCGCTTGAAGTCAATCGACAGAATTTACTATATTTCAAGTCTTTTCGACAACCCTACGCTATTTCCTGCTGAGAATTGATTAGCTTTGTGTAAAAAATTATACCCCGAAGTATAAAAAGGAAGCTGTCACCCAAACACCTAATCGGCTCGGGTAACAGCTTCTATTCAGACTTGAGTTAACGTGCAGCTATGCATCCGTGTACCGTCTAACGGAACATTCCTCTCCGGTGCAGCACAAGCGCGACACCTAGAGCAGCAACGACGAGAACAATGCCGCCAGCGCTGAACCACAGCGCTTCGGCCTCGCCTTCTGATGTTTCTTGATCGTCCGTGTCTTCCATCTGTGCAATCGGTGGTGATGATAACGTAGTTTCTTCGGTCTTCTCCACAGCTGCCGGTTTCGCCTCAGACGTTGTCTCACTCACCACGGCCTCCGAATCATCGCCTCCGATGCCCGACACCTTATTGCCGTCAACAACTAGCTTATAATCGACGACCGTCCCGCTCCAGAAATGCAGCTTCAGCAGCACCTCGCCGTCTTTCACTTGATCGAAAAATTCCTTGTTCAGCGTAATATAATTGTGGGCTGGATCAGGCTCGAATGACTTGCCGAATTGCTTGTACGGCGTCCAATCGTCTGGTCCTGCATTTCCACCTGCTGCATAAACCGCCTCCATCGTTGCCAAGTTGTCTCCATTAAAGGTCGTCGGAATGATGAACATCGCTCTCGTCGCCTCTACGCTTCGCACTTGCGGCGTGTTGTACTGGATGACATGGAAGCTCCATTGCGCCCCTGCTGAGAACGTGCACGTCAACACCGCATTGTCGCCCAGCTTGTCCGTCAGCAGCGATTGCAGCAGCCCTGCAGTCAGCGTCAGTTGGTCGCCATCGAGCTTATAGTCGGTGCCTGCTGTCAGCACACGATCACCAACTCGAATCTCGGTAAGCGTATTGCCGTTCATGTTCATTGGCATGGAGACATCCTTCACCGGATCGTGCTGCTTCAAGTAGATCGAGTCCGAGAGCGCGTTGGACGAACGGCTCTGAAGCCCTGCATGCATCACTTCATAAAAATCGGGGTTCTTCCAAGTAAAGCTGCTGCGATCAAAATGCTGGCCGTTATCCCACAGCATAAGCGTCAGCTGCCGCTGCTTCGCGTAATACGTTAAGTATTCAAAGTATTTCAGAATCTCGCCATGTTCGATCGTATCGACCGACGTATCGAAGCCAAGCAAGCCGAATTCGCCAACGACGACCGGAATGCCCTTCTCAACGAACGTATGATAAGCCCTGTCGAACGAGTGCTCCACATCGGCGCGTGCCGTCTCATCGAAGGTTGTGGAACCGCCCATATTCACGCTAAACGGATAATAGCCGTAATAATGGATCGTCGCGATAAGATTCGGATCGTTCATCTTGGTCATCGTCTTGTACAACTCATCTAGTCTCGCTTGCGAATGGTTGGCCGTAATCGACGGGATCACTAGCGGGCGAAGCTTGTTCTTCCCGCCAGCATGACGCACGATGTTGAAGAACGATTGGTTGAGTTCGTCCAGCATCGTGAAGTATTCCGGTGTATCTTTATTCCAATCATCCGAGAACCTCGGCTCATTGATGCTTTCGAACATCAACTTGTCCGGGTAATCCCGGAAATAAGCCGAGATCTGCTTCCAAACCGCATTGAATCGATTGAGTACCCCATCATGATCGGTTGTCATGTTGAATACCCAGTTGGAGTCGTGATGGAGGTTGATCATGACATACAGACCCGCATCAAGCGACCAGTCGATAACCTCTTGGATACGCTTCATGAACGTCTCGTCCAGCTTGTAGTCCGGCTCACTGCCGATTCGCCCTTCCCATGTAATCGGAATACGAATGCTGTGGTAGCCCTGCGCAGCGATCGCTTCTATAAGCTCCTTCGTAACGACGGGATTGCCCCAGGCCGTCTCCGAACCGGGCGCATCGAACGTATTCGCCAAGTTCCAGCCAGGCTGCATCGAGGCGACGTACTGCTGCATTTTAGTGCGGGATGCTGGATCATTCTGAGCTGCTTCCACTCTTGAGGGTATCGATAACGCACAGAGACTGACAAGAAGGCTAACCACCAATGTAACCGCTGCCATTTTTCTAGATACGTTCGTCAATGCCATCCCTCTACTCCTCCATAACCTTCTCCGTCTGGGAGTTGCCTATCATCCATATTTTATATGAATAATCGCCAATTAGGAAATGAAGTTTAATCGATTCTGCACAAAATACTAGCCAACAAATTTGAATGGGTGATGTAAATCCGATTAGGAGGGTAATCAAAGCTATACAGCGAATAAACCAGAAGATGGAAGAACAAGCGCTAGGAGGACTCTCCAATGATCGAACTGCTGCAGCAGCAATATGATTGGGTCAAATCTGCTAGAAACAATCTATTCGCTTTTCTCGAAGAGATACCGCCTCTCCTTCTGCATCAAGCACTCCCCTCGTTCGGCAGAGGGACGATTCTTAAGACGCATATTCATGTCGCCGACAGCTATCGTCTCTGGCTTGGATCGTTCGCATTCCGGCTGCCGCCAGACCATCATCAGGACATATCCATCGATAAAATCAAACGTGCGGATGTCCCGTTCGTCCGCAATCTGTTCGCTGAAGTTGACGATACGGTGCAGCGATTTCTGAACGCGACTAACGACTGGTCTGAACCGATCGTCCATCCGGTGTTCTGGCAGGACGAGCCGCATGTTGCGTCGCCACTGCATCTTTTTACGCATGTAGTTACACATGAATTCCATCACAAAGGGCAAATCGTCTCGATGGCCCGACAGCTTGGTTATCCCCCGCCAGCGGATGATCGCTTGGGCGGAATTTTCTGATGATCCTACATCCACACGAAGCTGTTATCGAAATTGCAGATAACGGTTTTATTTTTACCGACGATAAATCTCGACTTCATCTCTATGAAGTGTGCGGACTGCTCAGGCAGTCACACTGGGCGAAAGATCGCCCGATTGAGGTTATTGCCCGTACGATTGAAACCTCGCTCTGCGTAATGGTCTATCACAAGGGACGACAGATCGGATTCGCAAGAGTTGTCACGGATTATGCGGTCTACAGCTTAATCCTCGACGTCATAGTCGACGAACAGTATCGAGGCCATGGGCTTGGGAAGAAGCTCATTACGTTTATTAATACTCATCCCCGTTTGAAGGACACGGCCAAGGTGCTCTGGACCAAATATGCCAAGCAGCTCTATGAACAGTGCGGGTTTCAGGAAGAGGAATGCTATACCTTCATGTTCAATCGGCCGTGAAGCAGGTGCATTAAACTTAGGAGGACATAATGACAACTTATGTATATATGGTGCGGCATGGCCAATCCCCGCTGACCGAAGGAACTGAACGGACAAGAGGACTTACGGATAAAGGAATGCTGGATGCCTCTCGCATTACTGAGTTGCTCAAGTCCGAAGGGATTGAGGTGTTCGTCTCCAGCCCCTATCAACGTGCGATTCTAACAATTCAAGAGCTCGCGCATGATGCCGGACAAGAAATTATCGTCTACGAAAATCTAAAAGAGCAGCACTTCTCCTCGACGGAAATCCGAATGCCCGATGTTGAGCTGCTTCCCCTGCTCCAGCAGTGCTATGCAGATCCCACGTTCGCAAGACCCGATGGCGAGTCCAATGCCGATTGCCAACAGCGCGCTGTCACAGTTCTGCAAGAGCTATTAACGACCTACCAAGGAAGAAAAATAGTGATTGGCACGCATGGCGCCGTCATGGCCTTAATGATGGGCTACTATGATCGTAAATATGACTTGGCATTCATGCTGAACACTTCGAAACCGGATGTTTATCGCATGAAATTTGAGGGACATACATTATTAAGCGTAAAAAGAATATGGGGCGCTAAATAACAACAATGCTTAATGAGGCGTGAACACCTGCTAATGCCAGTGTCCACGCCTTTTCCGAATGACTACTGAGGGAGGACAAGCCCCCACACCTCTTGCAAAGCCTCAATGAACAAGCGATCCAGCCGTTCATCGATAGTCGCATCCGCCGACTTCAATGCATGTGCACGCTTCTCCAATGAGTCCAGCTCCTTGGCGATATACGCGTGAATCGCCTCTTGACGCGGCTCGTAGTCGAGCTCTTCGCCTGCCTTCTTCCGCTCGAGCAGCTGCTGCACCTCGTTCCACAGCGCATCTTCTCTTGGGAGCAGCCGCTCGACCAGCTCATCGAACTTTATCGGCGGCATCTCGCCGAACTGCTCAATCCATTCGCAGGCGAGAATCGGACGCAGAACGTAGAAGTACTTCTTGATCTTCACCTGATCGCCTTGCAGGTACGTCCGGAAGTTGCCGCGCGCCATATGCAAGTAATGGAACATGCATGCCTTCGGCGAGAAAGCTTGCGATGACAGCGCACGAAGCTGGTCTGCCGTGCGGTATGGCTCGGCGTAACGGATTGGCGATTGCAGCCATTCAAGCAGCGGCGGATTCGATTTGCGATACAAGCCAAGTGCCTTCCGCAAATCCCAACCGCTAATGTCGAGCTGATCGCTGATCGGACGCTCGATGACGTCGCGTTTGTCCTGAATCGATAAATACCACTCCGGCCGCCGAACGTAGAGGAACCTCACATCATAGTCGCTGTCCTGCGACGGGAAGCCCCATGCGCGGCTGCCGGATTCGCATGCATATAGGATGCGAACCTGCTCCTCCTGCTCGATCCGCTTCAATTGTTCCGTTATCTCATTCCGTATCGCGTCTACTGTCATCCCGTGTCCCTCCTGCCTCTAGGTCGATCGCTTCGATCCGCTCCACCATCGAGCCATAACCTTTAGTCGCCTGAGCGATATAACGGAGAACCGTATCGCTCCAGCCGTAAATATAGAACGTGTTCGCATCCTGCGGCGGCACCATCGCGCTGCGATACGGCGCAATGTCGATCACGAACGCTTTGACATTCGGGTTCACCTTCGCCCGATACTTCGCCAATGCGTCATAGAATGGACTACCGCTGTTCTGCTGCTCGTCGGTAATAATGATGATCTGGTCCACGCGCTGCCGCTCCGCGAGCAGCTTCCGCACAGGCGCTCCTGTATCGGTGCCGCCTCGTGCACGTATCCATTCCGCCTGCGTTAAAATGCTTTCATGACGTGACGGCCTCGCGTCCTCTACAGCCGTATCGAACAGCCAAAACAGCGAGTTCCCTGCGGTTTTCTTATATAACGCAAGCGCGAATACAGAGCCGATCTGCAAATATTGTCCTTCCATCGAGCCCGATATATCGAGAAAAATAGCCGTTCGGCCCTCCAAGTCAGGCAAATTCTTGAACGTATACTCGACCGCGCTGCTCAATGCGCTGCGAACAGCATCGTTCCTAACTTGCCGATAGGCGGTCGCGAAGCGGAACGGCAAAATGCGCGACTTCGTCAGCGCACGCGGATCCGTCAGTCGATCAACAACACGGTCGAGGCAGTAGCGATCCTGCAGCACACCCGCACGATCCAGCGCATTCAAGTTGCGAAGCAGCGCGAAGGTCGGCATTTGCTCCATGAGAACTTCCCATACGAGCTTCGTCGGCTTGATGGCACCCGTCACGATCTCGTGCGGCAGCCGGCCTGCTTCGATCCAGTAGATCTGCTCGATTTCCGTTGTCGCCTTCTTCAAATACTCCAGCGCCTCTACCTGCGGAATAAGCGACAAATTCGCCTCTTGGCCGCGCAAATAGCGGAACAATGCCTGCTGCTTCAGGTCGGCTGGCTTCGGATGCGCCGTCGCAATTGCGTCGCCAAGGCTGAAGCCCCGGCCGCGTCCGTTGTATTTGATCGCCCAATACTCGGAGACGCCTGCAAGGAATCGATTGACCTGGCGCTTCACCGCACGACCGCCCTGTCCCCGTCCCATCCCGCTCACAATCGTCAGGAAGTCCGATAGGTCCGAAGGGATTCGCACCACTTGCATGAAAATTTTGCTGAACAAATCCGGGCGACATACCGACAGCACCGCCAAGCCGAACAACGGCTGCAGCCGCATGTGCCCTTCATTGCGTGCGTAGACCAGCGCCTTCGCCATAAACTGCGGATTATGCTCTGCCATCTCGCAGTGCAACGCCTCTGCTTCTTGCAGCAGCTCCTGCTGGTCAGCGTAGAACGTATTGCCCATCGTATTCGTTACGAGCGTCTGCACGTATTGCTCTTCTGCCGAGCGGATGTAGGCTGGATAGCTCTCACGGTTCGTCGTGGTCGGATTCATTCTCATATTGGCGAACAATTTCTTAGCGATGCTCATCGGTTTAACCCCCTTTTATATACGAACGTCGATTGTTATGAAAAAAAGAAAGAGCGAGGAAATGTGCGAGAAGGCGGCGCGGAGCACTCGCCCGCAATAAACGTTGGATAGAAGTAGCCCTCTCTAGCGCCTCGCTCTATGCTGCTTATGTAACAATCGTTGAGGAAAATGGCGGAAAGGCACAAGCTGCTCTACCAACTGAGCTACTCTGCCTTGCGGCAAAGGTTGGACTCGAACCAACGACAAGCCGATCTACAGTCGAAGTAACCCTTCCTAGCGCCTCAACGATCTGTGCGGCCTCCGCTTTACAGCCTCGGCTTCACAACCTGATTTTCACCGAAATCCACCCCTGCGAACAGGGCAAAAGTATGGCGAAGAATAAAAAGTTTCCATTTTCCCCAGTTGACGGGCTTGTTACAATGGAGCCATTACCCTTGTGATCGGACAAGATGAGGAGGAATGGACAGTGGCTCGAGAAAGCTTTGACAAAGAGGTGCAGCTGCTGCGGCTGCTCGCGCTCGCAGGCGGTGCATATAACCGGCAGCAGTTCGCGGCGCGGCTGGGCATCTCCGTACATACCTACGACAAAACGATGCGCTACCTGAAGGAGATGCAAAGCTCGCTCAAGCAGCCGCTGTCCCCCGAGCAGGAGACCGAACTGTCAGACGGGCTTCGCTACAACTACTACGAATCGGCCGACCCGCTGCTGTTATTCCTCTTCCGCGCCAAGTCGCTGAAGGAGTCGGAGAGCGTCCGGCTGTCCACGATATTAACTGTGCTGCAGGATCAGTCACTGACCGCAAAAGAGCTGCTCGACTGCTGCAGCGAGACGATGTCTGCGGACTATCCAAGCCCTGACGAGAAGACGATCCGTGGCGATCTCAAATATCTTGAGGAGGTCGGCGTTATCGTCCGTACCTCAGACAGCCGCCCTTTCCGCTACACCGCAGCTATCGGACTGATTAATGAGCTGTCGGATGACGAGCTGATTGATCTCTATGATTACGTCGATGTGATGGCGAATACGCAGGTTCCGTCTGTACAAGGCTACTTGCTTCGCGACACGCTGAAGAAGGCTTTGCGCAAGCGCGGCTTCGATCCATCGGCAGCCGAGACGCATCTGTACAAGTACCACTACCACTCGCGCATTCTTGACGAGGCGCATCTACATACGATTCACCGTGCGATTCGGGAGCGGCGACGGATTGATTTTGTATACCATGCACCTCGGAAGGGGAAAAACTACGCAGCTAAGAACACGAATCCACTGTTCGAACGCGAGGAGCAAAGTCAAACGCAGCCCCTCCTCCCGCTTCGTGTTATCTACGATCATCAATATGGACGCTGGTACCTCATCGGCCATACGCAGCGGAACGCGATTGCGAAATTCCGGATGGAAGGCATTACGCAGATCGAGGAAGGCGAGGTGGTTTCGGAGGAAGAGTTCAATCGGCACTTGAACACGGTTGAGCGTCAGATGGAGCGAAGCTGGGTTGTGGATACGCTGCGAACGATTAAGGTTGTGGCGAGATTTTTCAATCCGGAGCGACCTGGATCGAACTTCATTCGGGAACGTGTGGAGGCGCAGGGCCAATGGGGTTCGATCACGGAGGAATCCGACGAGTCTTTCCTCTATACGATTATGGTCAATGGCATCTACGAGATTAAGCCGTGGCTGCGGAGCTTCGGTTCCAGCTGTGAGGTGCTTGAGCCCGCATGGCTGCGCAAGGAGTTCATTGCGGAGTGGAAGGAGATTCAGGCCCATTATGAACCCGTTCGAAAAAATATTTAACTACCAAATGCTGTCGCGGCTCGACGAGTCGAACGCATTCGCCTTGACTACGCAGGAGCGCGCATGGCTGAAGATGCTGCTGTCTCACCAATCAGCGGAAAATGCCTTTACCTCGGATACGCTCGGCAAGCTGCGCGGACTGCTGGCGGACGAAGCCGCAGCCGACATTCGCGACATCATTATCGAGAAAGCGAAGAGCCGGGAGAAGCATGTGTACCACCCGATGCTGCGCTCGCTCCGCCGCATCATTGCGCAAGGCTTCGGCAGCTATATTACGTATCGGCTCAAGCATGGCGGCATGCGGAATCAATTCGGCCTTCCGCTGAAGCTCGAATACAGCATGGTGAAACGGGAGTGGTATCTGCTCTGGTACAGCCCGCGAAGCCGCATGCTGATGGCGACGAAGCTGGACAATCTCATCGCAGCTGACGCGGTCGAGCTGCACGCCGATCGTGCAGCATCGCTTCACCGTCGTGCGTCCGAGCTGCTCCACAATCGCAAGCAGCAAGCGGTTATTGAAGTCGTTCGCATGTATAACGAAGAGCTGTCGCGCATCCTTTATGCGTTCTCGTGCTTTGACAAGACGGTCAGCTATGACGAACAGGCCGATCTGTATCATATCCACGTCACATATCCTGCCGACGAAGGCGAATATTTGCTGTCCAAAATCCGTTTTCTCGGCCTCCGAGTACGCGTTGCAGAAGGCAACTACCTGAAGCGGCGGATGTGGGAGTCCTCATCGAAGGCCATTGCGCGGTATGGAATAGGGGAATAAGGGGTGCAGGCAGCATGATGGCATTGCGCATTGCGCACAGCGTCAACGCCCCCGTCGTGTTGGGGAAGCACGTGTGGAGTTAAGTGTAGCTGTACCACTCTTATTAATTTGCGACGACCCCATCAGGACGTTTAAGCGTGGCAGTTCCACACTGAAACCCATTGCAGCCTCCCATTTCCTACTCGTACGCTGCATTACGTGTGATTTTCCCGCTCTTGTTCGTCGGGGTTTGGCTGTAATAAAAAAATAAGTGCGGTTGCACCGCACTTATGATGTCATGCTGTCCCAGCGACTGACCGCCTGCACGAGGAACGCAGCAAACAACATAAACCTAATCATCCTATGACAAAAAAGGAGAGCGTCACACGCCCTCCCCTTCTTCCTCTCGCTGTTCCTCCGACGGCCCAATCGTAACGCGCCTCCCATCGAACGACAGCACCGCCTTGCCTCCCACATTCATCGACTCCAAATACTCCTTCGGAATTTGCAGCCTGCCAATATGGTCGATAACGACATACTGCTCGTGCCGAGAGCCGAAGCCTACAGCAGCTTGCGCGATTGCAGCGCCTGCCGATTCCATTTCCCCTGCCTCGCCCACACCATGCACAACGCCTGCCAGAGAACCCGTCTCTCCGCCCTCGCGCCTAATCCACTCCGTACTCGTTAACCCATCGCGTATCGCAACGACACGATCGACGCGATCGGCGACCGATAGATCATGCGTAACGATGACAATCGTGACGCCCATCTCGGCATTCAGCCTGCGGAAAATCTCAAAAATCTGTTCGCCCGTCGCGCTGTCGACCGAGCCGGTCGGCTCGTCGGCCAGCAGCAGCTGCGGACGCCCTGCGAGCGCGATGGCGATCGCAACGCGCTGCTGTTCGCCGCCGCTCAGCTGCGTGAGGCGGCTGCCCATTCGATGCTCCAGCCCAACGGCGCTGAGCAGCTGCTTTGCAAATGCGCGATCCACTTTGCCTTGGATGAGCATGGGTAGTTCCACATTTTGCAGCGCGGTTAAATATGGAATGAGATTACGTGCGTTATTTTGCCAAATAAATCCGACAGTCTCCCGCTTATAGGCAATAAGCTGCTCTTTCGTCATCTTAAGCAGGTTCCACTTCCCTACGTGCGCCTGCCCGGCAGAAGGGCGGTCGAGGCCGCCCAATATATTCAGCAGCGTCGACTTTCCGCTCCCGCTGTTGCCGATGATCGCCATCATTTCGCCCTGCCTGACGTTTAAGTTCAGCCCTTGCAGCGCGACGACCTCGACGTCGTCGGTTTTATAGATTTTGACCATTCCCTCGCATCGAATCATCTCCATGCAACAACCTCCATCCTACCGTTCCTCGCCAAGCTTCACGGCCTGTGTAATGCGCAGGCTGCGCAGCTGCCAGACGAGCAGGCAAGCTCCTGCTGCCAGCATAACGCCAGTTGCAGCATACAGCTTTAATGCATCTTCCGCCTCGAACACAATGCGGAACGGCGGCACCTGTCTCTCGCTGTCGACGCCTCCGCCTTGCAGGAATGGCAGGAACAAACGGCTTGCCGCTTGACCTAGCCCGATGCCTGCTGCCAGTGACAGCCCCGTCGTAAACAACTGCTCAAGCAGCAGCATACCGGTCAATTGACCACGTGACAGCCCTGTCGCACGCAGAATACCGAGCTGAACGACTCTTCGCGATAACGAGAACAGCCAGAAAATCAAATACCCGAGCAGCGAGATTAGCAGCGTTATGATAAACCCAAGGCTCAGGATGCCAAATAGTCCTCCTTGTGCCGGATGGCTGCGCCGATCGACCAGTTCACTGCGCGCATCACTAGCATCGGTAACCGTAACGCCTCGATCCGCCAACGTATCCAGCACCGGCCCGAGCTTCGCGCCATCGTCCATATTCAGCCACACCTCGTACGGCGTTTTCTCAATCTGCTGATAAATATAGTCGAGGTTCGCGATGAAGTAAGGCGATTCATCCTCATACAAGCTCGGCCAGTACGGCACGATTCCAACGACAACGAAGTCCACCGCGGTGTTATCGTAGCCGACTCGCAGACTAATCGGATCCCCCTCCTTCAGCCCATGCTTACGTGCAAAAGCCTGCGATACGAGCACCGCCTGTTCCGCCGTGCCAAGCGCATCCAAATAATAATACGGATGAATCGCATACAGGTCATTGCGAAACCATGCCGCCTGCGCGAACTCGGCATTGTCGATGCCGACGAGTTGACCGCTGCCAGCTGACTTGCCGCTAATCTCGACCTTGCCCGTCGCCTTATAGACGCGTGCCGCCGCTGTTACGCCATCCAACTGACGGAACGACTCGAACGACGGCTCGGAATAATAAATCCGATTCTCATCATTCTCGTCCTGCACGCCTTCCCATGCCGTCTTCACCACGACATCAGCTCCGTATTGATACTGCGTACGGTCAGAGGCGTTAAGATCCATTGTTCGAGCGGCAGAGGAATTGTAAACGCCAAGCCCAATCGTCAGGATGAGCAGCAGCATGATCGGATAGAACGAAACGGCAGAGCGTGACAGCTGCGTAACAGTCAAGTAGATGGTTACCGGCATCCGATGCCTCATCATGGCGTTCCAGTAACGCAGCAGCAGCGGGAATAGGCGAAGCCCCAACAGGCCGGCTGCGAATATAAACAGCGCCGGTATGACGAAGATGACAGGCTGTATGCTCGCTTCACTATCAGCTCCCGACACCGACGACAGTTGGCCGGCATGAAGTGCATACCATCCTGCTCCTGCCAACCCAAGCAGCACCACATCGAGATACAACCGCTGCCACATCGGTCTGCCCGCTCCCCGCGAGCGCTGTTGAGCATGTTGAACTACTGATGATTCAGCGTACCTGCGAATCGGAGCAGTAGAGGCAATGGCAGCGAGTACCGCTGCCATCCCGCCGAGCAGCCACGCGGAGCGGCTGATACCAACCGGAATCGACTTCCGTCCAACAAAAGATAAGAAACCGCTGGAGGAGCCGATCACTTTGGCCATGAACCAAGCCAAGCATGCGCCGATTGCCAGCGCCGCTAAGCCGAGAATGGCGGCCTCGATCGCATACAAAGCAATGATTTGCCGCGGACTCGCCCCACGGCTATGCAGCACAGCAATGACACCGCGCTGACGCTCTAAAGCCTGCTGCGCGTTAAGCGTAATGAAATAGAGCGCCATCGTCAGCACAGGTGCCGCCAGCGCGAACAGCATCGCCAGCAGCAGGACGCTCTGCTGCTGGAAATCGCGCAGCATCGACTCAAACGTCAGATTCATTTTCGTATCGGCCAGCATGCCGTGCAGCGTCACTTCCAGTCGCTGCAGCTCGTCAATAAGCGGCGACAAGTCCTGCATACGGATATTGTCTAGATTGAACGCATAGAACCATCCAGCAGAATCTGGTACGAGATTACTGTCACCTAATAGCGTACCCGTCATCGTGTCATTGCTGACCCATAGTGTGCTAGCCAGCTTGTCCTTACCGTCGATTGCCCAGCTTAGGTTCGTCTCGTCGCGCAGCTTATATGAGCCGGAGATGCGAACTGTCAGTCGTTGAACCTTGCCGTCCGCATTCTTGGCATCATAGTAGAACGTATCGCCGACATTCCAGTCATAACGTTCCATCGTCTCGCCCAAAACAAGCGCCTCTATCACGCCGTCCATCTTTCCTTCTGCGGGCAGCTTGCCGTCCACAAGTTCTGCTCCTTCAGGTATGCCGGCTTGCGTCGCCAGCTCCATCCGAACGAGTCGGTTCGCTGCGCCACTGCCTTGACTTACGGGACGAACCGTGGAGGCTGGCAAGCTGACCCGGCTGGAATAACCCTCCACCGGGAAGCCCATACGCTTCGGCAGCGTCTCCCGGACCCAGCGGTCGGCCTCCGCGAGACCTTCGAGATCGGCCTCGTCATTGCCGTCGGACTGGTATTTCAAATAGAGCGATGCGGCGGGAAGCCCCTGCGTCTGCTCTTCAAGCGACTTTGCTACAACGCGTTTGAGTGTTCCATCCGCATACATCGGGATGCTCATGGCGAATGCAACGGCGACCGTCAGGCCTAATAGCGTGGTCAGGGTGAACCAACGGTTTTGCCGCATTTTGAGCAGTAGAAACAGAAGAATGCGCATTATCGGCTCACAACCTTCTGGCCTTCCTCCAGCCCCTTAATAATCTCCGCATCCGTCGAAGTCTGAATGCCGACCTCTACGTCCACCTCGCCCTTGCTGCCATCAGCGTTCGAGACGAGCACATAATTTCGACTGTTCTGCGTTCGAAGGGCAGCAAGCGGAATCGATAATGCATTCGTCCTGCGCTCCACAATAACGGATGCTGACAGTGGCGTGCCGCGCCCTGCACCTTCCGGCAGCTTATCGACGTCGATCAGCGTATAGGAATCAAGCGATTCCTCATCGTCGTCTTGGTCCGTGCTGATGGGCAGCCTACGGACCTTGCCTTTGTAATCACCTGCCGCATTGATGCTGACGACGGTTTCCATGCCCGGTGCAATGCTATCCAGATCGCTTGTATTAAATTCTACGGCGACAACGAGCGAGGATAGGTCGGCGATTGTGCCGATCGTCTCATAAGCTTGGGTCAAATCACCCTTCTCCGCCGTGAAGCTGACAATCATACCATCGTAAGGGGCGTACAGCTTCGAACCGGTCAAATCCTGCTGCAGCTCTGCGAGCTCATCCTTCAATAAACCATAATCGAGCTCTTGCTTGCGCAGCTGTGTGCTGCTCTCGGCTTCGTCCCCATCCAGGCCGCGCAAAGCATCCTTCAAATCCAGCTCCGCCTTCGCAATCTCGATCTGCTTGCGCTGAATCTGACTCTCGGTGTCGCCTGTATCAAGCGCGGCCAACAGCTGTCCCTTCTTCACCTTGTCGCCAGCTTTAACATAGACGTTCGTGATACGCTGGTTATCGAGCTCGAACAACAGATTGTCCTCCTGCTCCGACAACAGCTTCCCAGCCCCTGACGCCGTTAGCTCCAGCGTCTGTCGCGTCACCGGATACTCGATCTTCGTTGCGATCTTAGGCACTCGAATTTGTGGCAGCGACTCCTTCTCCTCTTCCTGCGGCAGCAGCGTGCAGCCCGCCGACAACAGCGATAAGCATAGCACGCTGATCAATAGTCGGAATGCAGGCGCGCCGCGCTTACGCCGATTCGATTGTGCCGTCCGCCATTCGATAGACAACATCTGCAGCCTCCCATAATGTAGAATCGTGTGTCGTCATGCATATGCCAATCCGCTCCACCTCAATGACGTCGCGGAATACGGCTAGAATACGAGCCGCCATCTGTGTATCCAATTCAGCAGTCGGCTCATCCGCCAGCAGCAGCGCAGGCTTGTGCGCAATGGCTTTCGCGATCGCCACCCGCTGCTGCTCACCGCCCGATAGCTCGAACGGGCGGTGAGCAGCCCGCTTCGTCAATCCGACGAGCTCAAGACAATGCGCGGTGCGTGCCTTCCACTCCGAACGATGAACACCGCTCATACGAAGCGACAGCTCGACGTTCTCCCAGGCCGTTAACAACGGCAGCAGCGCAAACGTTTGGAAGATGAAGCCGATGTCGCGCCGCCGGATTGCCGTAAGCTGCTTATCGGGCAGCTGATGCATCGCTCGTCCGCAGCAGTACACCTCGCCCTCACTCGGCCGATCAAGTCCGCCGAGCAGATTCAACAGCGTCGTCTTGCCCGACCCCGATCGACCGCGCAGCATCGTCAATTGACCGGGCTTGATCGTCATATCGATACCCTTCAGCACATCGACACGACTGCTGCCACTGATGAAGCTGCGCCGCACTTTGCGCACCTCCACTAACAGCTGCTGCTGGTGATGCTGAGGTTCCACTATGCCTGCTCCTCAGACGCCAGCGCTTTTGTGAGTAGGTTCTGACCCTGAGACTGAATCGCCTTGACCGCTTCGTCGACCGTCTGCGTGCCGTCGACAGCTTTGTTAATCTGCCCCGCCGCCATCTCCGCGAACGAATTCGCGAAGCCCGCAGGCAGCGTCTCGGCTTGCAGCAAGCTCTGCTCATTCACTTTGTCCGTGTAGAATGCGTCGATGTTCCTGCCACCAAGGTCCGTCTTGTAAGCGACCCTGGAGGACAAAGTCGGGGAAGACTTCGCACTCGTCTTCGCGAGCTGGTCGCCATTCGCGTATTTCAAAAACTCCCACGCGGCCGACAGATTGTCCCCCGAGGCATTAATTGCAAACACATTAGGCAGCTTCATGCTGCCGGTCACATCTTTCATTGCAGGATCGGACGGAATCGATACAACATCCCAGTTGTCGATCATCCCCATCGGACCTGGGCCCGCTTCTCCACCACCTTTGTCATCGCCGCCCTTCGCATTCGTCGAGACGCTCATATTCGTCCCAACCCCCATCATGTTCATCAGCGTCGTATCATCGATTGACATGGCCGATTGACCGGACATGAACCGCATCGAATCCGGACCAAATGATAACGTTGAGTTACCGCCCATTCCTTTAATCATCAGCTTACCGCCCATTCCGCCTCCACCGCCGCCATTACCTGTCGCAGGAGCGGAGATCGAGCCCGACTTATATCCATCCACCACGGATTGGACAACAGCCTTCCACTCCGCAGTGTCAAACGTCACAAGCTTCGAATCGCGGTCTGCGTACAGCAAGCCTTTGGCTTCACCGATCGTGCGAATGAGCTCGAACGAATCGGTCGTCTGCACAGGCAGCGTCAACCCGTACAATGCGTCATCAGAGCGGACTTTCTCAAGTGAAGCGCCAGCCGTTCCTTTCTTGACCGGGAACCGCTTCGCCAGCTGCATGACATCCTCCCAGCTCATGCCGTTCGTCGGATACGGAACACCGTACTTGTCAAACAGATCCTTGTTGTAGTAAAGCGCTTGGCTGCTGAAGCTTGGGCTCAAGCCATACAGCTTGCCGCCTCCACGCGCCTTGAGCAGCTCTATAACCGAAGGCAAATAACTGTCGAGGTCGAAATTGTCCTGCTTCACCACTGCATCCAGATCGTACAGCTTGCCTTTCTTAGCAAGCGCCGCATACTGCTCCTCCGTCAGCAGCAACGCATCCGGCTGCTGCTCATCGATCAGCTTCTCCATCGCTGCGACCGGGTCTTCCGCGTTTGCAGCCGCCTCAGTCGAGATGACCTCCAGCGTCATATTCGGGAACATGGCCTGGAACGCGTTACCATACTGTGAGTAGAACGCCTGCTCGTCGAAATAGCCGATCTTTAATGTCCCCTTGTCATCCCGGTCTAGAATGCCGAGGTCCCCGCTTTCCTTGCTGCCCCCTGACGACGAACAGCCTGTCAGCGCAACCGCCAATACGAGCGTACCGGTCAGTACTCCCATTCTCATGCTCCTCTTTTTCGTTCCTTGCTCCATCATCATTGTTCATCACCTTTTCCCATGTAATGTCTTGCATTTATGGGTAAGTATGAAGAGCCATTCTTAGAAAACCGTTAGAGAAGCTGAAAGAATGCTTAAATTACGCTGAAATCCAAATAAAACCGTTAGGGTGCTGCAGCGGCGCGTAGACCCGCATGCTCCATCCCTAAATCCTGCGATGAGTAAGCTTCTTGAGATACCCTTGAATATGAGGGACGGTTGCAGCAGCGCTTATTTAGACAGTTATGGTCCTGTTCAAAATGCAAGGGTTGCCTAGAGACCTATTAGCTCCTTAACAAGCAAATCGGATCCCCTGCTGCCACAATAGCCTCTCTAACAACCGTTCCGCGCTCATACGCTGCAATTTGAACCAAATAATCGCTGTGGCAACCGCTAGACTCACACCGAGCTTAGAAGCAGGCTTACAGCAGTCACAATCGTACGCATACGACAAAAAGGGAGCCTCACCGTCATAGACAGTGAGACTCCCTTTTCGTTGTGTACGAACGCACCGGCCGCTCGGACGCATCAGAAGCGGCCACTTATGCAGAGCCGCTGCCGCTCACGCGCAGCTCTCTTACGCGTACGGCATCGTCACCGTAATCCGTGTACCGACGCCGAGCTTACTTTCAGCGCGAATGCGACCGCCGTGCCGCTCGACGATCCACTTCGCGATCGCAAGCCCGAGACCCGTTCCGCCCTCCTGGCGGGTACGGGCTTTCTCACCGCGATAGAAGCGGTCGAAGATGCGCGGCAGATGCTCCGCGGCGATGCCAATGCCCGTATCCTCCACCTCCAGTTGAACCGCCTGTGACAGCATGCGGCAGCTAATCCGAATGGAGCCGCCCTCCGGCGTATATTTGACCGCATTGTCGAGCAGCGCCGTAAGCAGCTGGTGCAGCCGCTCCTCATCCGCGTGAATGGATACGGACGGTTCAATCTCCGCGCGCAGGCTGATGTGCTTCACCTCGGCAAGCATAGTCATTTTGCTCAAGCTATCGCTCACGATCCGGTCCAGCTGAACAGGCCGCTTATCCAGCTCCAGCTGATTGGAATCGGAACGCGCCAAGGTAAGCAGGCCGCTAACAAGCTTGCTCATTCGCTTCGTCTCCTGCAGCACCGTCGAGACATGCTTGCTGTCCTGCTCGATCGTATGATCGGGATGCCTTAGCAGCAGCTCGGTATGCGCTTGAATAACGGACAGCGGCGTTCGCAGCTCATGTGACGCATCGGACACAAACTGCTGCTGCTTCTCGAGTGAGACGCGGATCGGAATAAGCGCGCGGTTGGCCAAATAATAGCCGGTGGCAACCGCGACCAACAATCCGACGAATCCTCCCGTCAGCAAAATAAGCTTCAATCGATACAGCATGCTGATCTCTGCCGAAATATTCGTAAGCAGTTGCCTTGTAGCGGAGGTCTGCGTCTTGTCCCCCATTCGGACAATAAGCGTAGGGGAATTCGACTTCGCACTGTTGAAAACGCGGTAGTACTGGTCGCCCAGCTTCACCGTGCGCGCTGCTGTGCCGATCTTGTCCGGCTGAAGCTTATCCCAATCGGCAGCCCCGAACATCTCATTCCCAGGCGTCTGGATCGGCTCCTTCTCCTTCGTCCAGAATAGCTGGAATACGGGGCGATTCATCTGCCCGACTTGATAAATAAGAGTTGAGCCCTCGCCGGGCAGCGCAGGCATCGGCGTCGTCACATCCAGCTTGTCATTGACGCCCATCAACGATTTGTCGATATTGTTGAACATCATATCCTTCATGACGAAATAAACGAAGGCATGGAGCGCAAGCAAAATAACGGACAGCACAGCGGCGTTGCGAATCGTAAGCTGAATCCGGGTACGCTTGAACATTAGGCTCGCTCCTTCAGCATATAACCAACGCCTCGAATCGTATGAATGTAGCCGTCACAGCCAGAAGGAGCCAGCTTCCGGCGCAAATAATGAACGTACACATCGACAACCCCGAGGCTTGCATCGGAATCGATTCCCCAAACACGGTCAAGCAGCTGCTCTTTCGTTAGAATTTGCTCCCGATTGAGCAGCAGAAACTCCATCAGCTCAAACTCCTTCGCCGTCAGCTTAAGCCCTTCCCCATTCGCATAGCCCTCCATATACGGCGAGCGTACGGTAAGCCTGCCGTACTGCAGCTCTCCATCGCGCGTTCCCTGCGACCTTCTGCGCAGCAGCACACGCAGGCGTGCCAGCAGCTCCCGCATCGCGAACGGCTTCACCATGTAATCGTCAGCGCCAGTATCAAGCCCCCTCACCCGATCCTCCACGCTGTCCATCGCTGTCAGCAGCAGAACCGGCGTCTCAATCCCTTTCTCACGCAGCGCATCCAGCACAGCAAGCCCATCCATGCCGGGCAGCATAATATCGAGCACGATCAAATCGTGAATGCGCTGCTCGGCCAAGTACAGCCCCTCATGTCCATCTTCGGCTTCATCCACGCCATAAGCCTCTTCCTTCAGCACTGTCGCGATCGCCTCGCGCAGCGGACGCTCATCTTCCACTAATAAAATTCGCAAGCCGTCCCGCCCCTTCACTTCTCGTTATCATCGTCCGTCTCTTTCGACCTAATTGCCCTCATTGTACGGGACGAACCTTAAGAAAAGGTTAGAAACCGCTGCAGTTAACTCTATTAATTCCCTTGCAAATATGAAATGGATGAATTACCCGCTACTTGTATGTAAATATGCAAAAAAGCCCACGTCCGAATCGGATGCGGGCTCTATGTTACAGTAATGTTCTAACTCTGACTGTGTGTGTACAGATAAGCGATAACGCCAGCGACTGCTAGGCACGCTAGCACAAAAAATGTAATTTTCCACGGACTGCGCGGCACTCGCCCCGTCACACTTCCGGTCTCACCATTGACCATGTAGCGATAGGTCTTGTTGTTGTAGCGGTAGTTCGCGTTCCATACCGGCAGCAGAATATGCTTGTAGGTCTGGTCGAAGTAGCTCGTGTCGATGCTTAGGTGACGAATCTCATCGCCTCCGATCCGCTGGCGAATCTCGCTGTTCAGCTCGTCATCGATGCGTGACTTCGCCTCCTGCCAACCATCCTTCAACGATACGGAATAACGCTCTGCGATAAACCCGCTCAGATACGCCGGTTTGTATGGCGCCAGCTGCTCCAGCCGATAATCGTTCAAATTGCGCAGCAATGTGCTGTCATACTGACCCGACGCTGGAATGAGTACATCGTTGAAGAAATGCTCATGCGTGCCGCTCGTCCAGTGCCATACCGTATAGCGCACTTGCTCCGTGTATGTCTCTGTCTTGCCGTTGACGACACGCGTACGTGTCTCCGTTCGATAATGATATACACCTACCTCGGCTGAGTATGAAGAGGTCGTCTCGCTGTCGAATGTCCAGAATGGCACATAAATACCGTTCAGGTTAGAGCTGACCGACCGCTTCTTGAATGCATTCGGAATGAACCACCGTTTCTTCCGCCAAGCATTGAAGGCAGCTGTCGCCTGCTCCTTCGAGATATGGAACGGAATGACCGACTCGGGCCGGATACTGCCCGAATTGCCCTGCGGCAGCACCTTGGGAGAGCCGCAGAAGCCGCATATCGCCGCCGTCTGCCCTGCTGGCAGAAGCATCTCGCCACCGCAGTTGCCGCATTTGATCACCTGCTGCTCCGTTCCCCAATCCTTCAGTGACTCATCATTTTCGTCGGTAAAATCAAGCTCGTATTCGGTCGGCTCCTCCGCCTTGGATCGGTCGTCGATCGGCTTCTCATTGCCGCAGTAGCGGCACTTGAGCATCTGGCTGGCCGTATCGAACTGCATCTGACCGCCGCAGCTCGGGCACGGAAAGGTCGCAATCGGCTCCTTCGCCGCTGCTGCTGGCTCATGTTCTCCCATGATCAGCCGCCTCTACGCTTTCGTGCCGCAGCTGGAGCAGAACTTCGCGCCTGGCTGCAGCTCGCCGCCGCATTCGCTGCAGAACTTGCGAACGGGTCGCGCCGTACCGCATTCCGGACAAAATTTATCGTTCGCGCTCAGCATGTTGCTGCAATTGCCGCATGTTGTCTCGTCGTTTTGCGTCGATCGCGGCTGTGCTTGCGGCTGTTGCTGCTGTCCAGTCTGCTGTGCCCCCGCAGCGCCATTGACGGGCTGCTGTTGCTGTTGTGCTGTGCCGTTCATCATCTGATTGATCATCTGGCCCATCGCCATGCCTGCGCCAAGCCCCGCTCCAGCACCTGCCAAGCCGCCGCCCGGATTGTTCGCCGCATCACGAATCGATTCCGCCGTCTGGAACTTCATATATTGATCGAGATTGCCGACGATGTTCATCGACGACCGTTTATCGATCATCTTCTCAACTTCATCCGGCAGCGAGATGTTCTCGATGACGAAGCCCATAAGCGCCAGGCCAATGGCGTCGAACTGCAGTCTTAGCTTATCAGCGGTCTGCGCGCTAAGCTCATCGTAGTGCATCGCCAGATCAATGATTGGAATAGCCGATTCCGCCATCAGGTCGCTGACAGCGGACACGATCATCGTCCGGAAGAAGCCGCCGATCTGCTCTGCGTTGAAGCTTTCATGCGAGCCAAGAATGCCCTTCATGAAGGCAGCCGGATCCTTCACTTTGAACGAATAGTTACCAAAGCCGCGTGCGCGCACGATGCCGAACTCTTTGTCACGCATAATGACCGGATTCGTCGTGCCCCACTTCTGGTCCGTAATCATCGTCGTCTTCACGAAATAAATGTCCGCCTTGAACGGCGAATTAAAGCCATGCTTCCACGAACGAAGCGCCGTTAAAATCGGCATGTTTTGTGTGCTCAGCTCATAACGACCTGGTGCGAATACGTCGGCGATCGTTCCCTCATTGAGGAAAATCGCCGCTTGCCCTTCCCGTACCGTCAGCTGCGCACCCATCTTGATTGCATTATCATACGCCGGGAATCGGTATACGAGCGATTCTGTATCCTCCACCCATTCGATTACCTCAACAAACTGGCCTCTAAGAAATGAAAACAGTCCCATCTGTAAGCCTCCCTCGCGTGCTTCCAATATTTATTGATTATAAGGCAAATCGGCGATGCCGACCATGTTAACGACAATAAGAGGCTGCTCCAACGATTCGAGTACGCCTCTATCAACCTTATAGCATGATGCGATTCTCGATCAGACTTTTCAGACCGATAAGCGACTTAGAGGGGCCGAATTTCATAATACTATCTTGAAACTGGCTGACCTCTTCTATGGTTGCCGTCTGAACCGTAATCAAATAGTTATATTCTCCGCTGATCCGGTACATATCGGTCACCGAAGGAGCTTGATCGCAATAATCCACCAGCGCCTGACAATGCTCGGTTTTGACAAGCAGGAACGCCGTAGTCCCCCGATCCAACGCCTGCTGACGAAAAACTGCCGTATAACCTGAAATAATCTCTTTTTCCTCGAGCCTTCTTATTCGTTCCCTAACCGAGGGTTGGGACATCGATACTTCAAGGCTTATTTGCGATATCGAGATGCGTGCATTGTGTTGAAGCAATCGCATGATGCGCAGATCGGTCTCGTCCACCCCGTGTTCCATTTACTAGCACCTCCGATCTATTGTCGATAACGAATGAGAACTCATATAAATTCCTTTTTATTAGAAAGTTGGATGCACCCATAACCTTCTATATCTCATATGCCCTAACTTACATCCCTTCTATAATGAATATAGCAGAAAGGGTGATTGAATTTGAATATTAAAGGTCTTGCTCATGTTGCCATTCAGGCCACAGATTATGATGCTACAATCCGTTTCTATATCGAAGCGTTAGGTTTCAAGCGGGGACATTATTGGAGCCTTCCATCCTATCAGATTAAGGAAGCCTCTATGCTCGTCTCACCGGATGGGCGAACATGCCTCGAGCTATTCGATCATGATGCTGTCATTCCTGCACAAGGAAGGAAAGCACGGACGGAGGATGAAGTTACCCACGGGGCACTGCTGCACCTCGCGTTCTACGTGGAGGACGTCGACCTAGCATTCCAGACCGCACTTGCCCATGGGGCGAAGCCTTACGCAGAACCAGCCAACCTCGTTCTCGGAGAGCCTCCTCTTCCGATCCGGAACGCTCTCGTTCACAGTCCCAACGGGGAAGTCATCGAATTTATTCAAGATGTAGATTTTAATCGATAAAAAATAAAGGTCACTCCGTGGGTCAAAGCCCCTAGAGTGACCTTTCGATTGTACTTAACCTCATTCAAGCGGGCAGCGTGCTCACAAGCTCGCCAGCTTCCGATCCAGCTGTTCCAACACGAACGGCCAAGCCTGTTCATGGCCGCCGCGGGATTCCTCATCCGGGAACCCAGCGTGCGTAAGCCGCAGCTTCGTACCTGTATCGATGCGTTCAAGCTCAACCGTTACGACCGTTTCGGCACCTTTTGTCCCACCTGCTCCTGTAACCCATGTCAACTCAATGAGCTGCTCCGGCTCCAGTCGCAGAAACCGTCCGTAGTGTGGATGCCGGCTTGTCTCGTGCACCGTTTCGAAGAAGAAGGCAGTATCCACCTCTCCCTGCATGAGGAGTGTCCCCTTCTCGGCAAACCAACAGTCAAATCGTTTCGTCCAAGCGAGATAGATGCGCTCTGGCGATGCCTCCATGTGGCGCTCAACGGTCAGTTGAAACGGTCTTGCTGACAAATCAGGTGTCTTCATCGAATTCGATCCCCTCTCCTATGATGCTGCAGGATGAATAAGCGATAATTCAGGCAAGCTGCTTCTCATATGCTTCATTGTTGCATTGAACTGATTGTTCGCTTGCGGGAGCTCGCTGTCCTTCGTCTGCTCCAGAGGCGTAATCCGATAGTCTTTCCAATTGTTGAAGTAAACGTAGGTCGGCATGAACCCTGGGCTGCGCAACGTGATGGTCGACTGCCCGTCTACTGTTGTTTTAACCACATCGAGGTACCCTATACCACCGATCTGCTTCTTCACCCCTTCTTGGGATGAAATATAGTTGCCGAGCGAATACCAGACGAACGTCTGATGTCCATCCTGCCCTTCCAGCCATGCAGGCGGCTGCAGCACATGCGGATGATTGCCGATGACGATATCTACGCCAAGATCCGCCAGCTGCTGCGCCAATTGCTGCTGCTGCTTATTCGGGAAGTCCTCATACTCCGTCCCCCAGTGCATGGCAACGACGACAACATCGGATACCTGCTTCGCCTGCTTCACGTCGGCTTCAATCTTGTTCATATCAATCAAGTTGACTAGGTAGTCTTTGCCCGTCGGCACCGCGATCCCGTTCGTGCCATACGTATAGGCTAGTACGGAGGACGTAATGTCATTGCGCGTAATAGTGCGGATCTTCGCTTGATCCGCTTTGCTCTTGAATGCGCCTGTATACGGCATGCCAATCTTGTCCCAATACTTGAGCGCACTCTGGATCGCTTTCTCTCCACGATCAAGCGTATGGTTGTTCGCCACCGTCACGAAGTCTACGCCCACATCCTTCAGCGTATCTCCCACCTCGTGCGGGCTGTTGAAGGATGGATAGGTCGACAAACCGATTTCCTTCCCGCCGATCATCGATTCCTGGTTTGCTATGAGCAGGTCAGGCTGCAGCATGGTGTTCTTCACTAATTGAAAGACGGAGCTGAAATCATACGTACCATCCTTCTGCTCCGCTTCCCGATAAATCGGGCGATGGATGAGTACGTCGCCAATCGCAGCGAGCGTGACGCTCGTCTCGACGGAATCCGGCTCGATCGGCGTGACCGATTCGGAATCGGTGCCGTCGCCTGTCGAATCGGATTCAGACGTTTCGTCACCTGATTGTTCTATGCCGGTCGTTGCCTGGGAATCCGAACCGGACGAATCATGATCCGTCTCGGCCGTATTGCCGACAGCTGTGTCGGTGTTGGTATCAGCAGCGTTGTCCGTGCTAACTGCATTGTCAGTGGTATCGGCAGCGCTAGAATCCTCCGCCTCGGCCGACTCATCGGCAGCAGAGTCCCCTTGCTGCCCCCCTTGTACGACGCCTTCCACGGGCTCCGTCACCGCGACTTGCGGCATGGTGGTTTGAACACTTTGCTTGAACGGACCCGCCTGTATCGAACAGCTGCTTAGGATCATAACGAACAATAATGCCACTATGGCGTATCGCAAACTATCGATTCTCTTTATGGCCATAACCCCCTTACATCTTCTCTATCATTCTATCAGAAAGCGACAATATCTTGTTTACCTGAATGCAATAAAAATCCACAATCTGGTTGATTGTGGATGAGGAGAAGGTCGCATATATATGAATGCTATTGAATTAACTATCGTATGTCAGTGTCACAACAAAGACCGTGCCATTATAGGAGTAGCTAAACTGTGAAACGGTCCCTCCACTGAAGATGGTATCCATCATATCGGCCTGCACGTCACCTTCATAATCAACGCGGAAGGTAACCGTTTCTGAACGAGAAGAGATCGCGGCTTTCAAACGCTCCTTCATCTCTTCCGCGCTTCGAACGACAAGCCCCTTCGACTCGTAGTAGTTGGCTGCGGTTGCCGTAGCCGATGGGAACTTATCCATCTCCCATTTATGATCGTCAGCCAACTGCTCATCCGTTACGTTGAAATAGGCATACATCGTCCGCCCCTCAACATTCGGAACCGGGTCGTCCCAGGTGACATCCAGATTATAGTATTCGCCGCCAATGTTTACTTTGTTCCACGCATGGCTGATGCCGTTCGCTGTCCCCGATACAATCTGCGAATCAATACCCGCAAGCTCCAGTAAAAGGTGTGCAGCATAAGCATAGCCTTGGCATACAGCCGTCCCCTTGAAGAAGACACCGTAGGCACTATAAGAATCTTCCGGAATGGTACCCGCAAGATAATTGTCGTAGTCGTAGGCGGTGTGCAGCACAATATAATCGTGAATGGCGAGCTCCTTGTCGAACTCCGTCATGCCCGGCTTAATGATCTCACTATTAATCCGCAAGGCTTGGTCATAGATTTGCTTCGTACGTGCGTCTTGAAGGATGATCGGCTTGCCATGCTGCTCCACAGCGTCCAACAGTGCATATTCACTATCGACATAAGAAGGACCTGTGTTCTTAGCGATTCGGTTGGCCAGAACGAAAACCTGCTCGCGCGTCACGCTCGCCTTAGGCTGGAACTGCAGCCCGCTCTTGGTTTCCGCACCTTGCATAATGCCCGCTGCCGCCAGCTTATTCACGGCCTCAACGGCCCAACTTGCAATTGCGCCCGAATCAACAAATGCAGCAGCCTTATCTCCGTTAATCTCTTCTTGCAGCCCGGCTTTGACAAGCGTATTGTACAGCATCACAGCCAACTGTTCTCGTGTAACCGCAGCGTCCGGCGAGAACTTGCCTGCTCCGGTCCCTCCAATAATGCCAAGCGCAGAAGCTTTCAGCACGTCAGCATCCTTAGTGTCCTTGAACGGATTCGTCGCTGCCGCGGGCGCCTTGCTGTTCGTTAATCTTTCGTACAGACGCACGATAACCCCGCTTAACTCCGCACGGGTAATCGCGCTCTGGAAATTCCCCCAGACCTTGTCCGGGATGAGACCGATCTGCCTTGCCTCATAGCTATCTTTTATCGCCCACTCACTTGAGCTATAGGAAGCTGCCGATACTATCGCAGGCGCCTGTAGCAGAGCAGCGGCACAGAGCATGGCTGCTGTTGTCCCCGCAAGCTTACGTCCGATATGTGTTTTCATCATTCGCTAGAACATTCTCCTTCAAATTGGAGTATCATTCCTCATATATCGGAAGAACCACCCCCATTCTAAAGCAGCGAGCACAAATAACCCCTCAGCCTCTCGCGGCCCAGGGGTACAGGAATACGACTTTATTCCGTTGAATGTCCGAACACGCCCATCAATCCGAAAATAATCGCGGACATCGCGAGCAAAATCATCATGTATTGAGGGATCAAAGACATCGCATGATACTCATTCTGAAAAGCTTGCAGCTCCTCCTCCGATTCGCCGCTGGTACTATCGTAAAACTTCAATTCCTCAGCCACATAGCTGCTGACACGTTTTCTCGTTCGAACGTAGACGATCAAGTAAGCGAAACCACTCACTGCAGAGATCGATAACGCGAGCTTGGACATGCTGTCGGTCACGGATTAGCCTCCACGAAGCAATATGGGATAGTCGTTACAACTCCTATATGCATAGCATCTCATCTGGCAAAGCTTAGTATACTTCGCCATCGTACTTGTTCCGCGAATCATCACTGTAGACAAACTCATGGAGCGCTTGCTCACACTCTGCGGCCGTATACCAACATCCTTCAAGCAGCCCTTGAATGAATGCCTTCACCTCGGAGTCGAGCGTCAATTCCTCCTCCCAGCTACGCTCCTCCTGCCCTTCAGCAGGTTCATAGCTGGCATACATAAGGAACAAAAAAAGATGGCCAAGTCCGTGCAAATCGCTTGCCGGCTCCGGCGCTCGCATCCGCTGCTTCACCGCTTCCCAGCCGTCGGCGAACCCGCTTGGCTCATGCTTCCTAGATAATGCCGATGCTTCAACCGGCTGTTCTTCCCCTATCGGACAGGCTAAACCGTAATCGATCAGGTAGACGCGATCGCCGCAAACCAGCACGTTCGGAATACGTACATCCCGATGAACGAAACCAGCAGCGTGCAGATGCTTCAGCGGATGGAGCAGCTGACGAACCATTTGCAGCGCCTGCTGCTGCGTATACGTCTGGCTCCGCTCCATCATTAATCGCTCCAGACTTAGTCCTTCAATTAGTTCCATAACCAGCGCAGCCTCGCGACGATGAACGGCCTCTCCGAGCCATCTCGGAATTTGCGGATGATGGAGCGCTTGCAGGACGTCACTTTCACGCTGCAGCAGTCTCCGCCCTACCGCTCGCTTGCTTGGCTTGCTCCTTTTCAGAAGGACAGCCTTACCTGTGTGCTCGTCGGTACAGCGATACGTTTGCCCGTAGCTGCCTTCACCGATGTACTGCTCAATCCGATAGCGATCAGCCCATACCATCCCTTGACGAAGCGGATAATCCATCCAGTTCATCCGCCACTGCTTCCACCATGCCCAGAACTTCGCCAGCACCCGATCGCCTCCTTGGTCTCACATACGATGCACGGAGCATGCTGGTTTCTATTCCATCCCTAATTCCGCCAGCGCGGATGCATACTTTAGGCGTCCCAAGCTGAAACCACTAAGCGTAAGGAACGTATGAAAAGGTACATTCAGCTTCTCAGCTGTTCCGAATCGTTAGGAGGTTTCTCGCATGTTAAGACATTTGATGAATCGTCTTCTTGGCTCCTTAACAGGCCACAAGCATCATGGCAATCACGGTCACTACGGTCAGCATAGTAAGTACGGTTATCCTCATCACAGTCACAGCAGCAGCGATTATAAAAAAGGCAGCTACTACCCGCCTCAACAACCGAAATACGGCCATGGCATCTATAAAAAGAAACACGGCAGCTACAGCAGCTAATCGTAAAATGAAAGCCCTGAATGAACCCGCTTAGCGCGCTTCATTCAGGGCTTTATTTATGAAGCGAGTTAAGGCTGCAGTCGGTCGATCCGTCCTACTAAGCTAAGCCGTGTCCACAAGGGTACTGCTCCGCGATCGTAACCGGCAGCTTACCAAGCGGTGCAGCAGCACCTGCAAGCACCTTCGCCAGCGCCTCCATCATAATCGGCCGGTTCTCATAGCAAGCCAAGTAACCATGTACATCCGGGAACTGGTTCAGATCATACGGATTGCGAAGCGCTGCCACGATGACCTTCACGCCATCTCTACTCAGCAGCTGGTTCACAAGCGCCGTCTGACCAGCAGAGAAGGAAGCATTGTACGTGCCAACGACGACCTGTGTAAAACCAGCGCTTGCTTGCATAATCCGTTCAATCTCCTCTGGCGTTGGCTCTGTTCCAATGATGCTCTCCTCAACGCTGCCCATATAGGAACGAAGCGCACTGCCGATCGTCGCATCCTGCGCAATGATCTCATCAACCTCGGTATTCGTTCGCACTTCTGGCCAGACAACGAACGTCGGAACATCCTTCTGCAGCGGCACGACCTGTTCCTCGTTGCGAACGAGCGTTACGCTGTGCGCCGCTGCTTCACGCGCTACTGCGAGATGCGTCTCGGATCCGATTGCGGCGTCATCTCCGATAACACTGCTGCCAGCCTGACCGCGGCGCAGCTTTAAGTCGACAATCCGGCGCACCGATTCATCGATTCGCTCCTCGGTCAGCTCGCCGCTCTCAACTGCCGCATAGATCGCTTCGAATGCCTCCAGCTGTCGATCCAACCGGTGACTCACAAGCACAAGATCGACACCTGCTTGCAGCGACATGACAGCGCCCTTGCCAATGCCGACCGTCTCCGAGATCGCTTTCATCTCTAGGCAGTCGGTGACGATAACGCCGTTATAGCCCAGCTCTTCCCGCAGCAGACCGGTAATGATATTCGCCGACAGCGTAGATGGGACGCCTGAATCTTCATAGGCCGGGAACATCACATGCGCCGTCATGATCGCGTCGACACCCGCTTCCACTGCCCGGCGGAACGGTACAAGCTCTACGGCATGCAGCCGATCATGGTCATGCCCTACGACGGGAAGCTCGTGATGGGAGTCAGCAGACGTATCGCCATGACCCGGAAAATGCTTCGCGCACGCCGACACGCCTGCCTCCTGAAAGCCTTCAATTGCAGCCGCTCCTAATTCCGCCACCTGCTCCGGTCGTTCGCCGAAAGAGCGGACGCCGATAACCGGATTCGCAGCATTGTTGTTCACGTCCAGACACGGAGCAAGATTCATATTGATGCCCATTTGCAGCAGCTCGTCGGCCGAAACCCGTGCCGTACGATAGGCATACGCCAGGCTGCCCGTCGCCCCAATCGCCATATTGCCCGGCATCAGCGCAATGTCCTGATCAATCCGCGACACCATGCCGCCCTCTTGGTCGATCGCAATCCAGAGCGGAATGTCCGTCACCTCTTGCGACAACGCGTGAAGCGCAGCCGACAGCCGTGCCACCTCGCTGCTTGGACCGACATTGCGACGGAAATAAATAATGCCGCCAAGCTTATAATCCTGAATCAGCTGCTTGATGCCTTCCGTCGGCGTTGCACCGTCCAATCCACACATGACGATTTGGCCGATTTTGTCCCGCAAGCTCCATGTCGATAGGTCCACCATGCTTATTCCCCCCAAGTTTCCTTGTTCTTGCCGGCTCGCTTCTCCCGATATTCAGACGGAATTTCTCCTGTAATCTTATGGAACACCTTCGTAAAATATCGCCGCTCCGCATATCCGACCGACCGTCCGATATCGGTAATGCTTCGATCGGTCATCAGCAGGAGCGACTTGGCAAGCTCAATTCGTTCCGCGGTTACATATTCGACGAACGTGCATCCAACAAACTGCTTGAACAGCTGACTGAAGTAGCTGGCGCTAATGCCGAGACTGCCCGCCACCTCGTCAACGCCGAGGTCACGAGATAAGTGCGTACCAATGTAATCCTTCGCGGCATGCATAAGTACGTCGCCTGACTTGCGGCTCATCGACAATTCAAGGCCCGCATTCATAATGCGCCGGACGACAGCCAGCATATCCTTCACGCGGGTTGCCTGCTCCATGGCGGTCCAGATTTCCTTCTCCTCTCCGGCAGACAGCACGTTCAGATCACGCATCTCCCGCATCAGATGCAGCGCGGAAAAATGGACCAGTTTCTCCGCATGTGCGAGCGATCGTCCCGGAGTCGACTGGACGCGGGCCGTCAGCTGCTGCAGCACCGCCTCCACGCCGTCGCGATCGTTGCGCTTCAGCGCTGACACCAGCTGTTCGATCGTCACCCACAGCGTTTCTTCCCCATCGGTCACGGCAGCATCTTCGCCAGACCATAGAATCGAGCGATCCTTGCCCGACGCCAGATGCACCGTCTTCTGCAGCGAGCGGTACATCCGAGGCAGCTCATCAATCGGAATCTCCTGCGGGTGCACCCCGATGGATAGCTTGACGCCGACATGGCTCTCGACTGCCGATTGCAGCATTTCGGCCCAGCGCCGAACATCGGTCAGAGCAACAGCTGCCTCTGCTTCATCCTTCTCATGCAGAATACACCACTCGCCCTCGCGCATTTGAAGCACCGCATAACGAAGCCCTTCGGTCTGCAGGGCGTCTTGCAGCACGTTGCGAACGGCGAAATTGCGCAGCTTCCGATCCTGCTCGGACGTGAACCGGTACTTGTGCGTGTAGTCATCAATATCGGCCAGCATAAGAATGTAACGGAAGCGGCTCGCGTCAACCTCGACATCGTCGAACATGAACTGCGTCTGCACGGACGAATAGTCCATCAGTATGTCGTAGAGCATCTTCTCGTGCGCGAGATGAATCGCTTGGCCAAGCTGCGCCTGCGCCGCATGCCGCTCTCGTACACGTTCGCGGACCGTGCCCGCGAGACGGCCGATTATGTTCGTCAGCTCTTCGTAGTCAATCGGCTTAAGCACATAATCGCGTACGCCGAACTTCATAACGGAGCGTGCATATTCGAAATCCTGATAGCCGGTCAGCATGACGACCTCGGCTTCCTCGCCAAGCTCGCGCAGCTTCCCAAGAAACGCGATGCCGTCCATGACGGGCATGCGGATGTCGCACAGAATGATGTCTGGATGATGCTCCGCCACAAGCTCAAGCGCCTGCACGCCATTCTTAGCCAGACCGATAACCTCTAAGTCCAGTTCGTCCCATGGCAGGACAATCTGCAGGTTCCTCAGAATATGCACTTCATCATCAATCAGCAGCGCCTTCAGTCTCATGTGCAACACTCCCGGTATCCTTCTTCGGAATGGTGAACTTCATCGTTGTCCCTGTGCCCTGCTCGCTGCATATAAACAAGCCATATCGGCTGCCATATTGAATGCGGATGCGATCTGCGACATTGTAAACGCCTAGCCCACGAGTCTCGCCCGTTTGCGGTGAATCCTCATGGCGTATATCTTTCATCGGTCGGTCGTAGTTGAACGCCGCGAGCCGCTCCGGCGGAATGCCAATGCCGTTATCCTCGATATAAAAGGCGAGTACATCGCCCTCTTCACGTCCAGATACGCGGATATGGCCCATGTAGTCGATGCCCTCGAAGCCGTGCTGGATACAGTTCTCGACCAGCGGCTGCAGCGTAAGCTTCAGCATCGCGTACCGCATCAGCTCTGGCGGAATGTCGATCTCGAAGTCGAACAGCTCCTCGAACCGGAATTTCTGAATGCCGAGATAACTGAGCAGATGATCAAGCTCCTGCTCGACTGTGATCTGCTCCCGCTGCATGATGCTGATCCGAAGCAGATTGCCAAGACGAGTGACCATCTGGCTGACCTTCTTGCCTTGATTCTGCACCGCAAGCACGTTGATCGATTCGAGCGCGTTAAACAGAAAATGCGGCTTGATCTGCGCCTGAAGCGCCTGAAGCTCGGCGTGTCGCTTCCGCTCCTGCTCGCTTTTCACTTCGGTTAGCAGCTCCGAGACCTGCGATACGAGACTATTGAAGCCCCGTGCCAACAGCACTGTCTCGTCATTGCCTTTAATCGGCAGTCGAGCGTTCAGATCCCCTCTCTCCACGCGGCGCATGAACTTAACCGTCTGGAGAATCGATTTCGCGATCCGATTCGCGAAGAACATAATGAAGTAGCACGCGGACAATACGCAGAACAGCAGGATGCCAACGACCCAGCGGGAGTAAAGGCCAACTTCGCTCGACAGTGACTTCCAAGAAGTAATCGAAACGAGATGCCAATCTTCTTTCTCAATGCCAGCTCCGATGCTTGAGATGACGCTGTCCTGTCCGTCGAACTTGCCTCTGCCGCTTCGATAGGTGGTATCGAGCACGAGCGGTTTTTTCACATATTGATCGATGAATTTGCCGTTCAGCTTCTCGCTGCTGTCATACATGATAAGTCCTTTGCCATTGACGATTAGAAACTCCGTCGTGCTCTGCTTTTGCTTGTAGCGGAAGTAACGGAACACCGACTCGATGCCGGAGTTCTTAATTTGCACGAGCAGAATCCCTTTGTCATTAAGTGTGGCGATATCTTTGACAACCCGAATCTGCGTGAACACCGGATCGACGCCTGTCAGCTCCGGGTATTCATAAGGTCCGACCCAGACCGGCTGTCCCTTGCGGTCAAGCACTTGCTGGTAGATCTCCTGCTTTTTGAATTGAGAGAACGGCATGGCTTGGAAATGCTCTTTGGTAAAAATGCGATTGATCCGCTCGTTGTTGAGCGTGTACATAAAGGCGTAGCTGACCGACGGGTGGTTGATCAGCAAGTCACGGAAATTACGCTGAACCTTGTTCAGGTCCAAGTAGTCGATTTCCTTCAAGTCTGTCTCATAGCCGTTATTGAGCATCTCTTGGATCGCATCGCTGGCGATCGTGCTGTCCGTCACCTTGTTCATTTCGCCGAAGACGAAGCCCACGCTCTGGGTAAGCGCGCGGAGCGTCAACTCGGCTTGTCCGGAATATTTCTCTTCAATCATATTCGTGACAAGAATGTAGAGGGCGAAGCCAAGCGCGATGAGCGGAACGATAATGAACGTCATAAAGGCGCCAAACAGTTTGTATGGAAGTGACATGGCTGCTGCACGGCTCCTTCACGAAGATTTCATGCCTATTCATATCGTTCGCTCGTTAATCCGTTATCCCTTCACGCTTCCCGCCGTAATGCCTTCAATAATTTTCTCCTGCAGGAAAGCGTAGATGACGAGCACCGGCGTCACGCTGAACACGATACCTGTGCAGATGAGCGCGTAGTTCGTCTGGAATGCGTCGCGGAAGCCGACCATACCGGTAGGCAGCGTCTTGAGCGCATCTTTACTAATGAAGAAATTCGCGAGCAAATATTCGTTCCACACGCCGAGGAAGTTGACGATGAACACCGTCACAAGCGCTGGCAGCGTGAGCGGAAGAATCAAGACGAGGAACATGCGAATGGCGCCCATGCCGTCTACGACTGCCGCTTCCTCTAGATCCGTTGGAATATTGCGCATGAACGCTGCGATGAGCAGCACGCTCAGCGGCAGTGCGCCCGCCGTATACGGCAGGAACAGCGCCCAATGCGTATTCAGAATGCCCATCTTCATGACGAGCACATATTGTGCGATGAATAGTACGTTGCCGGGAATGAGCATCCCGATCAGCACGAACTGATAAATCATTTTACTCGTACGGAGAAGCTTCATCCGCGTAAGGGCGAAGGCCGTTCCCGCAGCCAGCAATACGCCGACTACAGATGAGGATACTGATAAGTAGAGACTGTTCCAGAAGTATACGCTTATTTTGGCCTTGACCCATGCTTCTACATAGTTGTGAAAATACAGCTTCGTCGGGAAGCCAAACGGGTGCGCCGCGATCTCCAGATTGCTCTCCTTCAAGGAGGAGAAGACAACGAATATGAACGGGAACAGAATAACCGCCACATAAGCCATCAACACAACATGCGGCAATACGCGCTTCACTTTCTTCGGGACGACGACTCGGTTACGAACGGCAGGCTGGGTGCGCTTAAGCAACGGTTGCATGATCAATCATTCCCTCCCTGGTTTCTTCCGAACGTCAACTGATAAAGTGCGGTCAGTACGAGAGCGAAGGCAAATATAATCAATGAAATCGCGGTGCCAAACCCATAGTTCGGATCGACGCCCATCGCCTCGTTGACGAGATACGAAGCCATTACTTCTGTCGAGCCGACAGGACCGCCCTTCGTCATGACGAGAATAATATCGACGACGCGCATAGCGCCCGCGATCGACAGCATAATAACGACGGAAATAATCGGACGAATGAGCGGTACCGTAATGAGCAGCGCACGTTGTCTGCCGCTCGCGCCGTCGATTTCGGCTGCCTCATTCACTTCTCTCGGAATCGCTAGAATCGCGGCCAGCACGAGCACGATGTAGAAGCCCATCCACTGCCATGCGTTGGCGGCGAGAACGGACACCATTGCCCATTTCGTATCCGCCAGCCAATAGATCGGATCGATGCCGAATACGGATAGCAGCTTGTTCAGCGGACCGATCTCCGGCTCGTAGATGAAGCCCCACAAGATGCCGATGACCGAGGTGGACAGGATGGACGGGATGAACACCGTTGTTTTGTAAAACCCTTGGAATCGTTTGATCTGCCCGATCAGAATGGCAAAGAAAATAATAAGAGGCACTTGGATAAAGACGGAGAACAGGATGAAATACATATTATTAACGATCGCATTGCGGAAGTCAGGATCGTTGAATGCCGTAGTAAAGTTATCGAATCCAATAAACGAATAGTCTTCGAGTCCGTTCCAATCGGTGAACGCATAGAACGAAGAGGATGCCATCGGATAGATGAAGAACAGGCAGTACAGCAGCAAGGTAGGAAGAACGAACATCGCATATACATAGGGATTTTTCAGCGTGCTTTTCATGATTTGCCCCCTCATAAGGATAGAAAGGCGCCGCCCGCTATCGGGCGGGCGACGCCTCTATCAAGCATTGGCCGATGATGTCAATTATTTCGCAGCGGCAAGTGCTTTCTCTTGTACCTTCTGCATGGCATCCGCCACTTCTTGCGCCGACGATTTGCCAGCGATCAGCTTCTGGATTTGCGATTCCGATTCTTTGTACACATCGGAAGCTACCGTCGAGTCGAAGTGCGAGAATGCGCCGCCGGAGTTGCCAAGAATTTGCATCACTTGCTTAACGATTGGATCCTCTACCTTCGCGATGGATTCGTCGGACAGCTTCATCGACGGCAGCAAGCCGTCTTCGAGCAGGCCGCGAAGCTGCATTTCTTCGCTGTACATGTTCTTAATGAACGCTTTAACCGCCGTCAGCTCTTGCGGCGTCAGATCAGCGGAGAAGCCGTAGCCGTTACTGTAGTTGCCGTTAACAGCCAATTGATTGCCTTTGCCGTTTGGCACGCCCGGCATTGTGAAGAAGCCTACTTGGTTCGTCAGATCGCCGGCTTGCGCTTGATCCTTGAACACGGACGAACGCCAGCTGCCGTCGAACATCATGCCTGCTTTGCCCGTAACGAATTGGTTGAGCATGTCAGCATACTCCAGACCAAGCTCGCCTTTCGTGAAGTAGCCTTTTTTCTCCCACTCTTGGTACTTCGAGAATGCTGCCACTACTTCTGGCGAGTTCCATGCTTGCGAGCCGGCTGGGAAGCCGTCGATCGCTTCTGGTCCTGCATAACGTCCGATGAGCGTGTTGACGAGCATGTTTGGTACCCATGCGCCTTTGGAGCCCATTGCGAACGGCGTAATTTTATTTTTGCTCAGCGTATCCGCTGCCGCTTCTAGCTCATCCCAAGTGGTCGGTTCTTTGATGCCGTATTTCTCGAACAGCGGCTTGCTGTAGAAGAAGCCTTCCGTGCTGCCCCCGATTGGCAAGCCGTATACTTTGCCGTCCAGCGTGAATTGGTTCAGGTTCAGGAATTTATCCCCGATGCCGAGTTCCGCAATAATAGGGGTCAAATCGAGCAAGCGTCCAGCCTTCGCATATTTGAGCGCATCGCCCGCGCCGCCGAACAAATCGAAGATCTTAGGTGGGTTACCTGCTGCCATCTCTGCTGGAAGCTTCGTGAACCGGTTAACTTGGTCCTCAACGCCGTCGAGCTCGATCGTCAGGCCCGGAACATCCGCCTCCGTTTTCTTAACAACATCATCAAGGATCGCTTTACGGAACTTCTGCGCGTCGCTGATTTGGATGTGACGCAGCGATACGGTGAACGGCTCCGCTTCTTCTTTCTTCGGCTCTTCTTCCTTAGCCGGCGTTTCCGTTTCCGTCTTCGCCGTGTCCGTCGTCGTTGCAGTCTGCGTGTTATCTTTCTCTGTGGAGGACGATTCATTCTTGTCGCCGCAGGCGCTCAGAACCGTGGAAGCTGCAAGGATAAGGGTAATGCCCAGATAAATCGACTTCTTCATTCGATGACCCCCTGATCGATAATGTGAAATCTTCTTTACAATTCGATTATAGTTCCCGCCTCTGTGACGCATAAGATTCACATTTCCATGATAGGGGGGTAAAATTCTCTACTCTTTTGTATCCCTGCTGGATGAAAGCAGAGAATGAGGATCGGAGCGTAGTGATGTGCTACGTGAGAACCGGAAGTCAATGCTTCATTCAGGTTTCGACGCCGAAAATACTACTTGTGATGCTTCGTGATCAAAAGCGGACTTTTTGAACTACCCCTTACATGCAGCACTTCTTGTATTTCTTGCCGCTGCCGCACGGGCAAGGGTCGTTTCTGCCCACTTTCACTACGGAAACAGACGTTGGAATTTGTTCGTTAGTAAGCTGTCTCAGCTCATTGGGCGTGTAGCCTCGGTTAGCCCACAGTCTTGTGTTATTCTTCACGTCAATAACAAGCTTAATGAAGCGTTCAAACTGCGCCTCCGTATTAAATTCCAGCCCTCTTCGTTCGAACTCATAGATGACCTCGTCCATCGATTCATCCATTTGACAGACGAGCTGAATTTCGTCGACCAGATTTTCGACTAACACTGCATGCTTCGGAAAACTCTTTAATAAGAAGGTCTTCAAGCTCTCCAGCTGCAGCGTCCAGTCGAAATAGAGGTCGTCTGCATACTTCAAGAATTGCTGCTTGGCCGGAATGTAATACGGCTTGTCCTCGATACCATGAAGAAGTCGTTTCAGCTCCTCCTCACCGTCTACCCCTTCGCTAATAAAATTCCCGTCTTCATAGAACCATGCCTGCCGATCGCTCATTAACAGCTTGGCTGACCGCGCAAACTCCTCGGGCGTCATCGTTTCAGCACTCGTGTGCTGCCCGAGATAAATTTCATATACCGTACCGATGGAACAAACGCCATACAAATTGACGCATGCATCGACATACTGACTAACTAGCTGACAACGATCACGCGATTCTATGAATTCGCTGAACGGAAGCTGACGGTACGCCTCTTGGATCTCGGACGGAATAAGGTAGGTTAGCTTCTCATCCGAATAGAAGGAAAATAACATGCCGCGATTCATAAGTGACACATATTGTCCCGGTACGATCCCGTCATCATGCAGATAGGGTACTTGGAGCAGTCGCTGAGCAAGCTCCCAATCTCTCTGTCTGGCAACCTGAAACGCAATACTGACCTCTTTCCCATCTGCAATTCGTTCCATTAATGCATCAGCCAGCGCCGACTTGTTCATCTTGGATCGTCCCGGCACACTATAGCTTGAAGCGAGATCGCTCAGCCGCTCCTTGGTCAGCTTAAGCAGAATGTCCCTTAATTCCGTGGTTACCTCGCCTTTGATCGCATGTTGAATATTTAACTTTTCAAGCTCTTGTGCCAAATTCATAACCGTTAGTCCCCCATATACGTTGTTTATTTGTTATTAGTTTAAATGATTTGAGGCTTGTCCACACGTGTTATCCTCAGAAAACTCGGAACAGGGGGATATGCCGGAGCTCGGGTTGGGTCGAGCAACGGGTGGCGGATGACGGATGACGGATGACGAATTGCAACGGTTGCTATTATGGTTATTGCGTCGAAATGGCGGCGTTTGGTGCTCTAACGGTTGCACGCGGGGCTATTGGAGTAATATCGGGGGCTCACTGCTGCATTCTAGAGAAATAAGCACTGTGGCAACCGTAAGTTGGTGGAAATGCCCGTTTGACGCGCAATAAGCACGCTCACAACCATTACGTGCGTTAGTATGTAGAACGAATCGCCGAGCATGACTGGCGGTTTTCTGTAACGTTTGCCACAGCGGCTATTGCGGCGAAATAGCAGCATTCGGAGCTCTAACGGTTGCACGCGGGGCTATTGGAGTAATATCAGGGGCTCACTGCTGCATTCTGGAGAAATAAGCACTATGGCAACCGTAAGTTGGTGTATGCGGGAGCGTTTGGCGCGCAATAAGCACGCTCACAACCGTCCCTCGTATTTAAGGGTTTCTCTCACGAATGCTCAACCATTCGCAGGATTTCAACTATTAAGATGTCGGATGAAGCGATGGAATTAGGGCTGACAGTTGTTGATGACACAGTCGGGGTATGCAGGAACAGAAGTTGCGTTGATGCGCACTTCTCTTTAAGTTCTACTGCA
>NZ_QGTQ01000017.1 GCF_003182255.1 Paenibacillus cellulosilyticus
CCCATTCAGAGCAATCCGGTGACAACAGCGATCGTAAGAACATTCGCTCTGCGCAGCTGCCTTTGCAGTTCATTGAAACACAAGGGGCCGTCCCAAAGTCTAATGACTTTTGGGACAGCCCCTTTTTTGCTTTAGATAAACATGCGTGGATCTGCAATAGGTAGATTGGCGCATGTTTATTTTTCGTTGAGAGGGACGTTGTAGAATTATGTCATACTTTGTCTGCGTTTAATATTCTCCCAGAAAATAGAGAGGAGATAACGTAACAGCACACAGTTTCAGTGGGAAATCAGGGGAGGCGTTGATTTGAGAAAGGCAGGAACAATGCTGTTCAGAGTCTGTATGCTTCTAACGTTGGCGGCGGTTATATTCACAACGGGAAGACCGGTTAGTGGCGCCGAAGCTTCGGCGTTGCCAGAATTGACCGCGGAACAAATCTATCAGGCGGATGCGGACGCTGTGTTTTATTTGAAAGTTTATAAGGAAGACGGGACGCTGAAGACGGTGGGCACCGGATTCTTGATTCAGGGAGACAAGGCGTTGACCGCCTATCATGTCATTGCGGAAGGCGCTTCGTACGAAGCGGTGTTCGATGACGGGAAGACCGTTCGAGGCGTTACGGTAACGGCGGCCGATGAGGATCTGGATGCTGCCGTGCTGTCCATTCAGGCCGGCGGGAGAAAAGCCTTGGAACTTACGTCTGACGAAGCCCGCCACGGACAGCGCACGTTCGCGATGGGGTACCCGCTCAAAGGGACCAAGATTATTACCGAAGGCATCGTGAACGCCCCGGCGGCGAAGGTGAACGGCGTGAACAGGCTGCTGACTTCCGCTCAAGTGGCGAGCGGGATGTCGGGAGGACCATTGTTCGATCAATATGGCCAAGTAGTCGGAATCATCTCCGGCTCCTTCCGGACGATGGACAATATTCACCTATGCGTGCCGGTTGCAGACATTCGCAGCAAACTGCTGAAGGAGGAAGGCAAGTGACCAGAAAAATCATTGCCGTGATCACGGTATTCGCGATGCTGCTGCAGCTTACCGGATGGTTATCGGCACCGATCGCCCATGCAGCGACGACTTATACAGATGTATACGTCCCTAAAGGCGGGAAAATCGTCAACCGCGGGGACATGACGAGCTGGAGCACCAGCTTTTCCAGTTCCGATGCGAACAATTTCGGCATGTTCAAGAGTAAAGCATCCGGCGTGACGGTTAATTCCTCGGATGTTACCTACACGCTTGACAGCATAAGCTTCGATTGGTTCAACACCAATACGTTTACCGGAAAAATTAATATCAGTCAGAACCCGGAGCTTAAGAGACTTGCGCAAGGCGGAACGGCAAAGCTAATGCTGAAGACCGGGAAGTTAGACGGGTATATCTTAACCGTTGATATTACGTTAAGCGGAACATCGAAGTATAGCAAGGTTATTAGCGACGGAGAAGCAGTCAACTCGGGTTGGATCGGATTCGGAGCGACGGATACGATCACGATCGAGTTCAATCACTTATTATCGGCTGGCGAGCTGAATAACATCCAGCTCTACTTCGCGGATATCGATGCCCCTGTTTATCAAGGCAACACGTTCACGACGGACGGCTCCGTTCGCTTCAACGATGACCCTGCTGTCATGCAGAACGAGCTGTTCCTGAAGCAGGACAATATGATGAACATGGCGCTGAACTTCAGCGAGCCCGTATTCCCTTCGATGGCGGTCGATGCGTCCGATCGGATCGATGACAAGTACAGCTTCATGCGGACGGAATTGTTCACGAATCCCGGCGGAGACGGCTACGATCCGTCGACCTATTATTTGACTAACACGGATGACGGGTTTAACGGGTTTACGCTTGGGTCGCTCAATTTGACGAATCATTCACGCTCGACCTTTAATTTGAAATTTACGACGTCTGCGAACGACAGCACGGGCAACGTGCCGCTCGACCCGCTGCGTCTGACGGCGTCCTCCGACCCGGATCGCCCGACGCTGCTGCAGCGCATTAACGATGCCGGATTTATAGATGGGGCGGGTAATCCCTTGCAGACTGTCAGCAGCATCGGAACATCGCCTTTCGCGGACAACAGTAATCCAAACGGTACTTACCGGACGATTATCGACGCGCGTCCGCCGAAATATTCGGCGGTGAAGAATGGCGTACAACCAAACATCCTGACCGGACTCGTCTTGAACAAAGGCAATACGGTCACCTTCAACGTCAATGTAAGCAAGAAGCTGATCAGCGCTAACGCTCCTACCGAGGATACCCGGCTGACCTTCAGCAACGGAATGACGGCGTCTTACGTGAGCGGCTCCAATACGGATACTTGGACCTTCCAAGCGACCGTGCCTGGAGGTACGGGGGTCGAGACCGCTCTACTGAATACATCGGCACTGGAACACGCGAGCGATCCGGGAGACGGCAAGGCGTTGTGGGATTACGCGCACAATTATTTGACCGAGGCGGTCAAGTCTATCGACTGGGCAGATTTGTCTATCGACAATACGGCGCCTGAGGTCAATTACGTGTATAAAAACGAGAGTGGAGTTGAAGTGCCGGCATACCAGCATGTGAAGAACGGATCCATTGCGATCAACGCTTACGATCCAGATCTGAACGGACAGCCGAGCAAAGGCCTGTTCCGGCCCGGCGCTGGCTCCGGTCTCGTCTATTATTGGCTGAGCAAATCCCCGGAAGACCCATTTGCCGGCATGAATGATAATTATGCAGCGGTCAAGCGGTATTCGCTGACGCAAAAGCAGCCGTCGGAAGACTTGTACGCTTCCGGGTTCGAGGACGTCATACTGGGCGTAGCCGAGAACGGCGCGACGATTACGCTGCCGCCGGAAGCCGCAGGGACGAGCGACACCTGGTATTTGCACACCTGGACGGCCGACATGACCTGGGACTCGGCTAGACAGCTCATGCAATATGATAAGGGCAGCACGCAGCGAGACGAATATTTGTTGCAGCACCCGGACGCAACGCCAGCAGAGACCGAGACGAATTTCCGGCAAAATATTATGCCCGGCCTGGGCGAATACGACAATTTGCAGCAATGGCCGCTGAGTGACTACAGCAAGGAAGATTCCAATTGGTCGTATCATCGTGCCGTGCTTAACCTCGACAATGATGCGCCTGTCGTCACGGCAGGAGACGTCGTCGACAATATGACCGACAACGTTAAGATAACGATCACAGCTATCGATCCGACTTCTTCCATTAAGGACGGGAAGATTCAATATCAATTCGTCAAGCAAGGCGCGCAGCCGAACGAGGCTGCATGGCTCGAAGCTTCGCTGAACGAGCAAGGCAAAGTCAGCGTGGCGACACTGTACAATCCGGCGATCGACAGGGGCGGCAAATACGAGCTGTATGCCAAGGCGACGGACATCGCCGGCAACGCAGTGACCGATAAGCTGATCGAGGTCGATGTCCTCGTCATTTTCACCGAGTTCCAAAGTTATCCTGGAGACGGTTATGCGATCAATAACGGTCCCGAGTTTACGATCGCCGGGGTACCGATCGATACGGTCGAATATCAATATACGGATTCTTCGGTACGACCGGAGGACGGTTGGGATGCGATCGAGCAAGCGCCAGAACAAACGCAATTGAACGAGGAAGAAGCATCTCAGTACCAAATACCGGCCGATCAGACGAAGAACGGAACGGTCTATGCCCATATCAAGGTCAAACAGAAAGATATGAACCGTTACTACTATTACTATAAGGAATACAAATTCGATCATCTGCCACCGACGGTCACCTTCAGCAGCCAGGGGTATTTGTACCCGATGGCCGAGCAGAGCCTCATGATCGCCGTGGAAGATTCGCTCGTCGATTTTGCCGGGGTTGCGAAAGAGAATATTCAATACCAGTGGATCAAAGTAACGGAGGGACAAGCTGAACAAGCTCCCGATACCGACTCCAACGATTGGCAGCAAGCGCCTGCGAGCGGCGAGATTACATTGTCCGTCGACAGCAAAGACAAGAACGGCAACTACCGTCTGTACGTCTATGCCAAGGACAGCCTTGGAAACGGGAAGGTCTACAAGACAAGCGGCTTGTTCGCAACGTTCCTGCTTAGTGCGGATCCGCCAGTCGGCAGCGCCGAGCTGATCCATACAATGGGCAATGCAGCTGACGGTTATACCGCCATTATGAAGCTGGAAGTAGATGTGCCAGCCCAGGAGGGCTACTTCTACTCGATATCCTCAAACGGAGGCGACAATTGGAGCACCTGGCGTCCATTTACGAACTATGTGGGCGTGCCGGTTGATACCGATGACACTAACGCGCTGAAGGGTACCGTCCAAGTGAAATTCAAGGGGTACTACGACAACATCAGCGAGATTTATTCGCCGAGCGTGGCGATTCAGGATGCGCCGGCATACGCGCTCGCGTCGCTGGATCAGATTGATCCAGTCAGAGGCGGGGCAAGAACGGAGGACGGCGGTCAGAACAACGGGCTGGACATTGTGTTCGATCAGACGGACGGCAAGACGATTACGCCTACCGATGCCAATCCTGAGATGCCGGAGACGATAGAGGACGGCAAGCGGTACAAGGTGTACCGGAACGGCAGCTACTCCTTTACCGTTGAAGACGGCGGCAAATCGAATATCGTATTTATCGTCGTATCCAACTTTGACGACCAGGAGCCGATCGTTTCTGTGAAGTATTCCACGATCGCCAAAACGTCTGGAACCGTCGTCGCCAGCCTGCAATCGAGCAAGCCGATCCGGATTACCAATCTATCGAAGTCTTCCAAGACGTTTACGGAGAACGGTGATTTCACCTTTGAATACGAGGATGCGGTTGGTTTTACCGGCACGATTGACGCTCATGTGAGCAATATTATGAATACGCCGCCGGACGCCGATGTGGTGCTTCACTATAATCATAGCGATGTGAGCGCACTGATACGGTACGGAGGGCAATTGGTCGTCGTGAACAGCTCCGGGGACGGCTATGATGCGCAAGGAGAGCTGATTCATTATGCAGTGCCGACGACGGACAATGTGGTAGCGTCCAACCTTGTCGTGGCTGAAGTAAGACCGAAAGCAGGTGCGACTCAGGATTATCAGGTTGCCGGCAATAACGCAGGAAGCACACAGTCCTCGGTCGTTCTGAGAAGCAACGCCAAAGCCTTCTTTACGATTGTCGACGCTGCGGGTAACAGCACGAAAGTGGAGTCGGACCCGATCACAACGCTTGTGAGCGATCTGCCTGAAGTGAAGCAGATTGTGATGGAACGCATTGATTCGGCAGGAAACGTGCTGCAGGACGACAGCCTTGTCACGATCAACGGCAAATCATACTCGAAAGGCAAGATCAGGGTCAGCTTTGAGCTGGAGCCGTCGGCGATCTCAGAGAATACCGTGACGATTGGCGGCAAGCCAGCCGATACGTTCCGAGGCGAATATGACGTCAACATGCGGGCTTCCCTGTTGTTAATGGACAGGCTCGGCAACCGGTCCACGCAATCGTTTGTCATTGACGGATTGGATAACACAGCTCCGGAGATCAAGCTCAACAAGTCGGCGGTATCCATCATGCAGAGCAAATCGGACTTTGATTTTGTGACCGATCTAGGTGGTTACGAGGTGTCGGACAATTTGTCGGCAGCAGAGGACATTACCGTGACAATCGTGGAACAGGTGCTGGAGAACGGCCGATATACGGACCGCGACCTCGATCTGACGCGTGAGGGCAAACATACCGTGAAGTATATCGCCAGAGACCAGGTCGGGAACGAAAGCTACGCGACGCAGCTCGTCTATGTAACGCCATCCGACGGCATGTTCATTACAGCCAACGGCATTCCGCTCTCCGAAGCGGCGTCGGAGACGGCGATCGTGAACAGCACGACGGTTACTTTCAACGTTCAGAACTACAATCTGATCAAGATTGGTAACGGCACAGGCAAGCTGGAAAACGAAGAAGGCACCTTCGACCTGCTTTATTATCCTGGACTTGTTCGCGAAGGCGAGATGAAATATATCGCCACGAAGCTGACGTATGAGGAGCTGATGGAAGGCAGCTTCACCGTAACGCTGCCGAAGGCCGGGTGGTATACGATTATCGTCAGAACGCAGGAGCGGGAACAGATTTATACGACGCTGCTCGTAAGCAGATCCAATTAAGCTAAAGGAGCAACATACATGAACAGAACGGCTTTGAGAGGAATCGCAGCTTTTCTGGTTGCCATTCTGCTGCTGACAAGCCTGCCTTTGCATTCGATTGCCAGCATCGTGAGCGCGCCTGAGACGAGCTCGATTCAGAACGATTATATAAAGGTGACAGTCGATAATGCGAGCGGCAGATTCGGCATTCGCACGGTAGACGGCCAGCCGATTCGGAAAAAGGACGGAAACGTCGATCTGATTTTTGAAGGCGACAATCCGGAGTCCTCCTTTACGACATTCCGAATTGATGGAACCGACTTTATTTTCGGTAATCCGTATAAGCTGGCACCCGACTGGTTCTCGGAAGTGTCCGAGCCGGCGGTCGTCAAGAATACGAACGGAACGGAAAGCTTAATTACCGTATGGACGATCAAGCAAATAAGGATCAGCCAAATCATCACGCTGCTTCCGAACGACGATCTGGAGAACGCGGGCAATGCTCGCGTTACGTACCAAGTCGACAATAATACGAAATCGACAGTCGAGGTCGGCGCAAGGGTGCTGCTCGACACTTCTGTCGGCGGCAACGACGGCCCGGCTTTTCAGATCGGCCAGAACTATTTGCAGCCGCTCACCGTGGAGAGAAAGCTCGTTCACGAGCCGGAGACGCTGGGATACGACAAGGAGACGGACGAGCAAGCGTATAACCTGCACAAGCTGCCGTCTTACTGGGTCATGAGGGATAAGCTGGACCCTAGTAATCCGCTGGCGACCAATGTGATGGCATATGGCTTCAATAATATGTTCGAAGGCGGCATTAACATTGTCGACGAGATGATCGTCGGCCATTGGAGCGGGCTTGCCAGCACGAAGTGGGATTATGAGCCGAACGAGAATCTGGATTATACGCTTAACACGAATGCGTACGGAACAGCCGATTCGGCGGTCGCCTACTACTGGAATCCAGATTCGATCACGGCCGGTGCAAGTAATACGTATGAAGTCGTATACGGCTTGGGCGAGATCGTAGAGCCTGACAAAGTGTTCGATGTACGATTCCTGGATCCGGTGCAGAAGCTGGAGACGAACGATGCGGAAACCGGTTATGAGAATGACGGAATTTTCGAGATTAATACGGAAATCGAAAATTTGGCGATGTACGATATGGAGCATAGCCAAATTACGGTTACGCTCAGTCTGGAGAACGGGCTGAAATTCGTGGACGAGTCGGGACAAGTACTGGGGGCTACGCAAACGCTGGACTTTCGCAAAGATATCCCACCGGAGGAGGCGGCGAAGGGAGTAGAGGTCATCCCGTACAAGCCGGGAGAGATCATCTCTGCGAAGTGGAGGGTCAAAGCCGAAGGGAAGCCTTGGCCGACGACAAGTCAATATTTGGTGACGGTAAGCAGCCCTGAGACCGAAAAGGAGCTGCAGAGCAAGCTTCAAGAGGCTGGGGAAGAGCAGGAGTCCGAAATTCGGGCAATCTATGAGTCTTCGAAAGCGAATTTCGTATTTCTCCCACCTATAGGAGAACTTCGGCCGACGCTGCTGTACAGCATGACGCCAGACGAGGTATACGATCAGGACGACAAATATATATCACTGAACTTATCCAATATTTCGGCGTACGAGCCGGGCAGCACGGAGACGGGGGCCGCAGCCAACTTCGATCTCTACTTAAAGAACACGGCAACCGGAGAACGCTATAAAGTGCCCGTGTCGGAGTCGGTGACGACGAGGGCGCTTGGCAATGGCTTCTCGGGCGATATGCGAATTGTTTTCCGCGGCGGCGATCTAGTAGACAATAACGGCTTAACGATCGAGACCGTGGAAGCGAATGAATTGCCGCTTGGCGAATACGCGGTAGTTGTAGATTTCAAGGACAAGTCGAACCCGAACATCGCGGAAGCACTAAGCTTCGAGACGAGCGAGACGTTCCATGTGACGCAGAACGCGGAAGTCCGCGTTCGCAAAGCGAGCATATTGGCGGTGTACAAGGCAGTGCTCGATCTGACGCAGAGCGGCAGCGATGACAGTCAGAGGTTCGCGGAAGCGCTGCCTGCATCTTATAGCGGTTTAAGCGATGCGGATTTCATCGCGAAGAGAGCGCAGGACAAGACGATCCTGAGCGAAGCAGGGAAGGCGATCGCGAAAGCGGCTAAAGCGGTGACGCCGGAGCTGCGCTTGGATGAGGCGATCGATGTTTCGGCCGTACCGGTGTACGGCGTGCGGGCATTCCAATCGGAGGCAGAATTCGAAGCGTTCGAGACCCAGCTGAAGAAGCAGGACGACAGTCAGGAGATCGTGCTTGAAGTACGCGGCAATATCGTGCAGTCCGGCACGGGCGCGGGCGCCCAGTATACGGTGAAAACCGACCCGGAGCCTGCCATTATTAACCGAAGCGTTGCTTACACAGGCAAAGATTTGAGCTTCCCAGTCGGCGAGTTTCCGCTGGCTTCCCGGATTAGCGCGAATACTTCAACGCCTTTCCTTCACACGTTGTTCGCATCCGGGGAAGGAACGCTTAGTATCGCCAACAGCGGTTTCGTTTTTTATAAGGGCGAATGGACGGTTGATTTCTATAACGGCTTCGACAAAACGCTAGGAACCGGGACTAAGCTGTCGACAGAACAACAGGAATGGGAAGCAGCGAAAAATCCAGAGGACAGTACGCTAAACGGCAGTCTGGGCTGGGCGAACGGCTTGATCGGGGACGCGTCGAATCCTTATCGCGATCTGCTGGTGTCCTACGTTTACTTCAATCAACACTCGCTGTTTGCCTCCCCGAGCTTCTCTATTTCGGGCTTCGGGCTGCAGCTGAACGATTACGTGCTGAGAGAAGACGGCGTATCCTTTGGCGGGGCCGTGAAGATGGTCATTGTCGACGGCGAAGTGAAGAATGTCATGTTCAACGAAGAAGGCTTCGTCGGCATTGACGCTTCGCTCAAGTTCGAGCTGGGCAAAGCAATCGGACTGTTCAAAGAGGACAGTAAGAACGATGGTGGCGGCGAAATCAGCATTACGCACTATCTAGATCCGAACAAGTACGACGTTAATAACTACTACGGAATCAAATTTAACGCCAAAATCGAGCATGTCATGTCCATCAAGGCGGAGCTTGCCTTCAAGCAGGTGGCAGACGGCCGCATATTGCCTGACGTTATCGCTTTCGGAAGTGATCTGCCCGATCCTGGCGTCTCGGTCGGGCCAGCCACCTATATTACTGCTCTGAGAGGCGCAATACGGGAGCTGGCCGATACGATCGCCGGAGGAGACAGCCGAGTTCCGCTTACGCTGGAAGCCGGCATCGACATGAAGATGGGCATCAAGCCCGCCGTACTAACCGGCGATGTCGATCTTTCGCTGAAGATGACCGGTATTAAAGTGGCCGGATCGCTGTCATTAGGCGAGGATGACGAAGCCATCAAGCTGCTTACGGAAGCGGTCATTCAAATGCAATGGGTCAGCCCGATGTTCTTGTCGGCCAGAGCGACGATCGATATCGGAGGCTGGGGCATCATCGTCGGTAAGACGAGCCTGTTCATCGGAGAAAATCTGGAGAAGCATCGGACAGACTTCGAGGGCATTATTAACGGGCGGATTCAGGTGCCAAGCGGCGTGCCGATTGTCGGTGGAATCGGGTTCGGCGTTTATGCCGGCGCCAATAATGACAAGGTGTGGGCCGGCGTTTCCGTGCTGTTCGTAACCGTAGGCGTCACCTATTATTGGGGTGGAGGCATCGAATTCGGCACCGATGGCAATACAGAAGGCAAAGATGCGCTCATGTACTTGCTCGTTGAGGATCCGGAATTGGGACCTAAGGTGATGGCGATCGGCAGCGGCATCGACGTGCTGGCCACTTCGTGGGAGAACGAGGAGTCCGAGAAGCAAGAGATCACTTATCGGTCGATCAGCGACGGCGTTGCTATCATCGATGATGGGTCGCAAAATTTGGGCATCGGAGGCATCGTTACATCTAACGGCGCCAAGGTTCACTCCATTCCGATGAACAAGGTGTCGGGGGACGCATTGCTTGAAGTCGAATACTACGATACAAAGCGTCCGAAGCTAACTATGACCAGATCGGATGGCAGCAGCTACGATATCGTGATCGGGGATATTACGGATAAGAATGCGACAGCCTTCGAACAGATTATTAAGGCGGCTAAGGAAGGCGATCTGAAAAGCGACGGCACGAAGGTTACGAAGCAAGAAGCACTTGCGTCTACGGACGTGAGGAGAGTTTATATCGCCGTGCCGGAGAGCGAAGCGAAAACCGGCAAATGGACGTTGACTTCAGATCAGCAAATTCGCACCAAGCTGATGAATCTGCCGGTTCAACCAGCCCTGACCGGCGCTTCCATCGAGCAAGGCTCGGATGAGAACAAGTTCACGGCGAAGTGGACGGTTGACCATGCAACGCCGGGAGATACGGTCAGCCTGTATCTATCCAAGGACAAAGCATCGGATGTACCGGACCCTGATCAAGAGATCGATCCCGGTCTGTTAATTGCCAAAGACATCGTGATCAAGGCGGAGGATATCGCGGCGGACGGCACCGCTTCGGGCAAGCTGGATGTCGACGCGGCTCAGGTAAGCGGATTGGGCGGAGTAGACATCCGTGGTCTGCTGCCGCAAGGAAACTACTACTTGCGGGCGGAATTGAAGACGGAAACGACTTTCTCCGTCAAGTCCTCTGCCGAAACGTTCAGAATCATTGATCCGCTTGCGCCTTCGGAAGTGAGCGACGTCTCGATCAAGGCGGCAGGCAATGGACAGTTCGAGGTTGCTTTCCCGCAAGTGGCTCATAAGAGCGGTCAGGAGAACGCGCAATATGGCTACTTGATTACGGCGAAGGACGACAAAGGCAATCAATACGAGCCATTCGGAGAAGTCATGTATACCGAAGAGCAATTGGAGAGCGCCTTGCAGGATGGGAAGTATCGACTGAATATCGGCGGCTGGAGCCTCGTCGGCAAGCCGAAGATGGACGATGATGGCAATATCGTGCGTGATGAGCAGGGCAACATCGTGATGGAGGACGTACAGGACCGCTATACGGGACTTGAGACCGGCCTCAAGTATAGCGTCGGTGTCTCGACGGTTAGAATCCCGACAGAGGAAGACGGAGCAAGCTCGAACATGCGATTCGCGGAAACGGTGTATTCCGAGAATAAGCTGCTCCCTGTACCGTCAAAGCCTGTCCTCAACATTAACGGAGACACGCTTCAAAACAACCGCTACGACCTGACGGTTAAGGAGACGACGCAGCATATCGAGCTATCTTCGAACCAGACGGGCGTTGTCGTCGAAGCTATAGCAGATGACGCCGTAATTGGCAGCGTTACTCTCTCGGGCAGCGGCAACAGCGGCAAGCTTGATTTGAAAAATTTCAATACCGACGGCACTTATGCAGTGGAGCTGCGGGCGCGCAATGTGAATACGGGAGATTACTCGGTATCGATGCTTTATCTGACGGTCGATACGACGGCGCCGATGATTTATTTGGACACGCCAGATGGAGGCTTCCGAATAAACGGAGGCGGGTTCGAGCTCAAGGGAACGACCAATACCGATGCAACCGTTGCGGTGACGAATGCCGAGACGGGCGAGGAGCTGGCTTCTATCAAGCCGGATGCGAAAGGTCATTTTGACCAGAACGTCCCGGTTTCTTCTACGGACAGAGTGGTGAAAATCCGCGTTGAGGCGATCGATGACGCAGGCAATGCCAACAGCGCGGTAACGGAAGTGATCAACGATGATCTGAAGCTGCCGAAGCAGCTGAAGCTGGTCGTGCCGGACGAGATCGTAACCGGCGGTACCTCCGTTGCACTTAATGCGGTTGTGCAGTATACGGACGGCAGCGAAGAGTCGGTAGACCGTTCAAAGCTCGTATTTAGTGTGGAACAAGGCGATTCCAATGTAAGGCTGACCGATGACGGAATGCTGACGGGACGCAGGGAGGGCAGTGCGCTGATCCGAGTCGATTACAAGGCTTGGGAAGGGCTGCAGCTGAGCGGCTATGACGTAGTCGGAATCACACCATCCCCTGGACAATCCGTCCCGACCTCGATGGGGGTTATTAAAGCGGCCACGGCGGGCACCGGCAAAAAAGGCGAAACGCGCGTGATTATCCAGTCGTCTGGGAATGACGGCAATATGACCGGCAGCGAGTTGGCTTACAAACTTTACGTCGATGGACAGAAGGCAGCGATTCCGCTATTCGATCAAGATATTACATCGTGGAAAAGCTTGCCGAGCAACGGAATTATCCCTGCCAAAGACGGCAATATGATCGTTGTAGCCAAGCGAACGAAGGATGAGCCCAAGCTGACGTTGGCAGCTTCGGCGCCGATCAGGGCGTACGAGAGGGTTTACTCGTCAGGAGCGTCGAAGGGAACAACGATCACCGTCGGAGGGGTTGAAATCGCCTCCGGATCGAGCAAGAATGTGCAGATCCCGTTGATGCTTGACGGGGTTTCGACGGAAGGCCTTCTTCAGGCCGATATCGAGGCAAGTAACGATGCCTACAAGGTAGTGGTCAAGCCGGTGCGGGACAAGCTGCTTGAAGCGATCGGCAGTGGACATCTGACGCTATCGCTCCCGATGAAAGGCGCCGTCGACACGCTTGACTTCCAATTGGACGCTGAGTTAGTCAAGCTTATGCAAGACAAGGACGTTACGCTCGAGATCGAGACGGATATCGGCAAATATGTTCTCTCGCCGAATGCCATTGATTTGGCCGAGCTCGGCAAGCAATTTGCCGGAAGCAGCTTGCAGGATATCCAATTGACGATCAAGGTGGCGAAGCCAGCGGACTCTTATTCGAAGCTGGCGGAGCAGTTCGCGAATCAAGAGGGAGCGAAAGTGGTCGGAGAGCTTGCTGAATTCTCGATTACGGCAAACGCAAGCGGCAGGACAGAACAAATAAGCCAGCTCGCATCCTTCGTACGAAGAGAAATTCCTCTTCCTGACGGCGTGACCGAGACCGACGTTACAACGGCGGTCGTCATTGGGGCAGACGGTGCGGTGCGCAGCGTGCCGACCAGCGTACAGGTGCGTGAAGGGATGTACTACGCGCAGATCAATAGCATGACCAACAGCGTGTATGCGCTGATCAGCAATTCCCGCACGTTCAAGGATACGGGCAAGCATTGGGCATCCGATGCAATCCATGATTTGGCTTCACGATTCATTGTGTCCGGCGACGGAAGCGGAAGCTTTAATCCTTCTTCCGACATGACGCGCGCAGAATTTGCTGCCATTCTGGTGAAAGCGCTGGGCCTTGCGACAGTGAAGCCGGAGCATTCAGCCTTTAGCGACGTATCCGTCAACGATTGGTATTACGACGCTGTGCATACGGCTAACCAGTACGGGTTAATCAGCGGATACGGCAACGGACAGTTCGGTCCGAAAGACAAGACAACCCGCGAGCAAGCGATGGTCATTATCGCGAAAGCGATGAAGCTGGCCGGGCTTGATTACGAGCTTAACGAGGCTGAGATGAGCAGTCTGCTCAGCAGCTTCAAGGACGTGGGTCAAGCGTCGGCATGGGCGAAGGAAGGCATTGCATTGACCGTCAAATCTGGCATTATTACCGGCCAGAAAGCCGATCAACTAGCTCCGAAAGCCAACATGACGAGAGCGGAGCTCGCGGTTGTGATCCGCAGGCTGCTGCAGAATGCAGGTTTTATCGACTAGAAGTTATGAACTAGATTCAACGGTATCCAGCCCCCTCAATTCGAGGGGGCTTTCTCATGTGAAAGGTACATGTTCAACCCTTCCCTGGCCAGAAGGTTTTTTCGTCTTTCAGTGGAATTTCATGTACAATGAAAATTCAGATGTTAGATCACGTTTGGGGTCATTCCACGCCAGAATTCATTTTACGATATAGGGAGTTGTCTGAAGGACCATGAATAAGAAGGAACTCGCACATATTCGCAAGCAGCTGAAGCTGGACCATGAGATGTTGAAGCTATTCGAGATATTGAACGTGTACATCATGAAGGACAGCAGCGAGATTTATCATTATGAGCGCCAGCCGTTTGCCCTGTTGGATCGGGAGAAGCAGGAGCTGTACATGGGTAATTTCAAAAAGCTGCTGACCGGCGAATTGGATCAGAAGATGTTCGAGTTGAAGTTCCAAGACAACGCGGAAGAGCCTTCGAGGGAGCTTCTTCATCAAGCGCTGATCACCGGCGATCCGGATGAATGGCATGATCTGATGATTCTGCTGGTGGAGAAGATGCTGAAGGATACGAAGTATGAGAAGGATACCGTCGTGACGTTCGTGCGTGGACAATATGCTCGTCCGACTCGGGTAAGAAGTGAAGAGTCGGAGGAGAGCGCGAAGGATGAGATGTTCTCGCATCCATTCATCCTGTGCAGCGTGAATTCCACGGAACATCAGCGTAAGCTTCTCATGTTCGACTATGTGGAGCGAGTATACAATTATAGTGTGTTCGTTGATCCGATTATTAAGCTGAACACGCCGGAGCAGGGCTTCTTCTATCCAAGCGTGACGGATAACTATTCGGATGTGAATCGCGTACTGTATTGTTCGGGTAAAGCCCATGAACCGAATTTGCATTTCGTTGAACAGGTGCTGACGGCAGAGAAGTCCATAACAGCGATTGAAGAGCGTGCGATTTTCGAAGACATCGTGAAGGAAGTGGCGGGCGAGCAGCTGGATGCTTCAGCGATCGCTGCGGTGTACGAGGAGATTAATCGGGTTATCGAGGAGAACGAGGGAGAAGAGCCTGCGCGTCTGGATTTTGTCGATGTGGAGCGCATGTTAACAGGCAGCGGCATTGAGAACGTAACGCGTGAGAAGGTGGAGCGCGCGTTCGAGACGGTGGTCGATGATCGGAACTTTGAATTAAAGGCGAGCAGTGTCATTCCGAAGTTCACTTCGAAATCAATTAAGATCGATACGAAGGTTGCGACGATTACGATCAGCCCGCAGGATTTGAAATATATTAGACAGGTCAATTATCAGGGGAAACGATGCATCATGATCGAGGTCGACGAGGATGCTGTGATCGAAGGATTCACACTCAATACGGAGACTTTATAGTGTCGAGTTATAGTTGGTGGGCGCCTAAGAGCGTGGGTTCGGTACAGTGCCGAGCTCGCGCTCTTTCATTTTTGCCTTTATTTGTTACAATTTGTCGAGAAATTGTACCGCTCGGTATGTATAATAAGGAGTAACTTATTATGCTAATAGAATGAGAGAAAGCATGTTCATATAGCTGCTAACTGCTGAACTTAAAGGATGGATTGGAATGAGCATGGAAGGAAGCTACAACTTCTACATTGTTGCGCTCTCGGTATTGATTGCGATTTTTGCATCATATTCCGCCTTGAGCATCGCAGCGAAAATTTCGCATTCAAGAGGGAAAACGCGATTCTTTTGGCTGATATCCGGCGCGTTCGTGATGGGAACCGGCGTTTGGTCGATGCATTTTGTCGGAATGCTGGCGTTTCATCTGCACGCAGGAGTGAAGTATGATGCATGGCTTACGGTTCTCTCCATGTTGGCCAGCGTCGTTTCTTCTTTTATTGCGTTCTATATCACGATGCCGAAGAGCATTAATTGGGTGAAAATGGCGATAGGCGGCTTCATTATGGGCAGTGGAATCGTGGCGATGCATTATATAGGCATGGAAGCTATGATCATGCCCTTCGAATTATCGTATGATCGTTCACTGTGGAGCTTATCGGCCGTTATTGCGCTGATTGCTTCTTATGCTGCATTATTGCTGTTCCTGCGATTTCGGAATCAGACGTCGTCTAGTTGGTTGAAATGGCTATCTTCTATTATTATGGGATTCGCGATTTGCGGGATGCATTATACGGGGATGAAAGCGGCCCGGTTTTATTCCGAGGACGGCATGATGATGGAGCATACCACATCTATAGATTTTCCCCTGCTGTATGGCGTAACGATCACGATATTCGTCATCTTAATGGTGTCGTGGGGAGCGATGCTGTTTGATCGACATGTATTGGCGAAGATGGCTTATGAGGACTCGATAACAGGCTTGCCTAACCGCAATGATATGAACCGATTCTTCGATACCCATATGGGCAGTGACAGCAGAATCGGTATCCTGTTTCTCGACTTGGACCGGTTCAAAGCGATCAATGACACGCTGGGCCACAACATCGGCGATTTGCTTGTGCATGAAGTGGGCGCCCGGCTGCGCCAGTTTATTTACGGCGATCAGCAGGTGTACCGAATTGGCGGCGATGAATTTCTATTCATTGTGGAGCGATGCGACGAGGAGCGGGCGGAACGGCTTGCGAATCAAGTTCTTCAGAGCATTAAGAAGGTTTATCGAATCGAAGGAAACGAGCTATATATTACGGGAAGCATAGGAATCAGCATCGGCTCGATCGAGGAGTCCGACCGATTGCATTTGTTGAAGACGGCGGACACAGCCATGTATAAAGCGAAAGGGCTGGGAAAAAACCAGTATTGTGTTTATACCGATGAAATAGGGATTCAGGAAGTTCGAAAGATGGAACTGGAGAAGGATTTGCAAAGAGCGCTTGAGCATAATGAGTTCTTTATTGCGTATCAACCAAAATGGAATGTGAAGACGAACCAGTTGTTCGGGTTCGAGGCGCTGCTTCGATGGCAGCATCCCCGATTAGGCGTCGTGTCGCCTGGAGAGTTTATTCCGATTGCAGAAGAGACAGGACTTATTATTCCGATGACAAGATGGACGTTGGAACAAGCTTGCCATCAATGCAAAGAGTGGATAGCCCAAGGCATCGACCAGCCGGTTTCGGTCAATTTGTCTGTTCGACTGTTTCAACCCGACATTTTATTGGAATGGATTCAGAACGTGTTGGAAGAAGCGAGCTTGGAGCCGCATTATCTTGAACTTGAAATTACGGAATCGATGGTCTTCTATGACGTCAACGATATTATTCGTCAGCTAGAGGAAATTCGCAGATTGGGCGTTCGAGTTTCGATGGACGACTTTGGCACAGGATACTCTTCCATTGGGCTTCTTGACCGGATGCCGATCGACGCGCTCAAATTGGATCGATTATTTACGAACGATCTGGATACGCCGGGTAAGCGCGCTATTATTCATGCGATTATTTTGATGGCGGAACGTCTTCATTTGGATGTTATAGCCGAAGGCGTGGAGAACGAGGAGCATATTGAATACCTTATAGCAATGGGCTGTTATGTGATGCAAGGGTACTTCTACGGCAAGCCCATGAGCAGTGACGAAATGATGAATTGGATCGAGGATAATCAAGGAATGGGTTTCCACCCGGCGGCGGCCGCGTCCATGAATGAATAAAACGCTAAACAAGTTAAGACACTAAGTTTTGTAAATATGCAGAATTTAGTGGAGGAAGTCCATGACCTTTCAGAAACCTGAAGTTAAACCAACCAATATCGAATTCACCTGCACGGAAATCGGGGGACTGTGGGGCGTCTATATCCAGGAAAGTCTGTCGGTATGCTGTCTGACCTACATGATGCATCATCTTCAAGACGGCCAGATCCTTCCGCTCGCTGATGAGGCACTAAAGCTATCGCAAAGCCGAATGGATCGAATCAAGCAGTTCTTTCTTGCGGAGAATTTCCCGATACCCGCAGGCTTCTCGGAAGGCGATGTGAACCTGGCCGCTCCTCCGCTTTTTCACGATACGTTTACGCTAAGCTTCATCTATATGATGAATCGGCTCGGAATGATTAATTTCTCTTTCGTGGCTTCGAATAACGTTCGACTCGACGTATTGGATTTCTTCAAAGAATGCATCCATACGTCTACCGAGTTGTTCGGGAAAGCGGTTCGAATGATGCTGGAGAAAGGCATTTATGACCGCCCGCCCAAAATGAACTACCCGAGTAAAATCGAGTACGTGCAAAAAAAATCGTTCCTGGACGGGATGTTCGGCAAGAAGCGGCCCCTCAATGCGATTGAGTTATCCGAAATATTTTTCAATATCGAGCGCAACTATTTCTCGGTTATCCTTATGCTTGGTTTCGCGCAAGTCATGAAAGACAAGAAACTGAAGGACTTTATCATTGCAGGCAAGAAAATCAGCGAAAAACAGGTTGAGCTCTTTAACGATTTGCTTATGCAGGAGGACTTGCTTGGCACGGTGACCGTAAGCATGGAAGTGACGGATTCCACGGTTTCTCCATTCTCGGATAAGCTTATTATCTCGATGATCAATGTCTTGAATTCGATCGACATCCTCTTGATCTCGCATGCGCTGTCTCTATCGATGCGAGCCGATCTCACCGCGCACTATGCCAAGATCATTGCTGAAGTGATGGCGTACGGCAAAGATACCTTCGATATCATGGTGGAGCATGAATGGCTCGAACAGCCGCCTCTCACGACCGATCGGCAGCAGCTGATTCAATCTTAAGAATGACGAATCCAGAAGCCTGACCCTTATCGACAAGGGTTAGGCTTTTTACTATGTACGTTTTACGCTATCAAGTTAAAAATGCATTATATACTCCTTTTTACCAACTCAATACAATTAGAGACGTACCACAACCGTATAGAAAAGGGGAAGGTTATGAGTCGATATGCGAAGTTTGCTAGAGTGTTGACGCTCTCCGTTGCGATTGGCTTGCTGCCGACGTTGGCAGCTTGTTCGAGCGATAGCGATGAGGGGGCTTCGACCTCCAAGACATCCACAACGAGTCAGTCCGACACAGGTACAGGGACGACAACGTCCACAGACAGCGGCAATTCAGGTGAGTTGTGGAATCAGAAGTTCGATCCGCCGGTTACGATTACGACGGCCATCATGGATGATGGCACCTCGAGGGGCAATGCGTTCAAGCCAGGCGAATCGATGGAAGACAATGCGAATATTCGTTGGATGAAAGACAATATGGGCATTAATGTGAAATTCGACTTCATCGTCACGAAGCCGGAGGATTACGATACGAAGCTTCGTCTGCTGCTGTCGAGCGGCGGCAAGCTGCCAGATGCATTCGCTGCATCAAATGATCCGCTGCAAAGCTTGCTCTCCGCGAACAAGCTGATGCCGCTGGATGAGGCGATTGAGAAGTACGCGCATCCGGAGTATAAGAAGCTGCTCGAGAAATACAGCTATGCGCTGGGCGAAGTGAAGAAGGACGGCAAGATCTACGGTCTGCCAGCGTTCTTCATGGGCGACGAAGGTACGGTTATGTGGATTCGGAAGGATTGGCTCGACAATCTGGGCCTGCAGCCGCCGAAGACGCTGGACGATTTCGAAAACGTTCTCAAGGCGTTTACGGAGAACGATCCGGATAAGAACGGCAAGAACGATACGATTGGTCTGGCGGTTCCGCTGAAGGAAGGCCCTTGGACGTGGATGGGACAGACGGACGCCATCGTCAGCGCCCTTACGGATCAAATGATTAACACCTACGACGTGCGTCTGTTCTGGAACAAAGGCGCAGACGGCAAGCTCAGCTACGGCGCGATCCATCCGGATGCGAAGCTGTACCTTGAGAAAATGCGCGATTGGATGAGCAAAGGCTACTTGGACAAAGAAGCGGGCATTAAGGATCCGTCCAAATCGTCCGAATTGGCGGCAAGCGGCAAGGCCGGTATCATGTTTGGTCCGTTCTGGATGGGCGAATGGCCGCTCGGCGATGCGACGAAGAACGATCCGAAGGCTGATTTTGAACCGTATCCGCTTCCAACAGGTCCAACTGGACTTGTAGGCCGCGCTGAGAAGCCGTTGACGCAGGGCTTCACGGTGTTCAGCAAGGACTTCCAGCATATCGACGCGTGGTTCGCTTACTTCAACAAAATCTTCGCGAAGAAGCTGGAGCAGGCAGGCGATCCCTACTTCGATCCTCGTTGGAAGGACGGCTACCTAGAGGGCTACGACTATGTGAAGTATAACGGCAAAGTCGTGAAGGGCAACTACGAGGCAGCTGGCGTTCCGGCAGAACAATGGCCATTGAAGGACGGCGGTACGCTGGATATCCGCTACATGATGACGAACATCTTGGGCAACTTCACGAGCATTCCGGGCTCGAACGTCGACGCAGTTAAGAAGTTCCTGGCCGATCCTAACGCTGAGGCGACATCGTCCCTGGAGTTCGACGTCAGCCAGATGAAGAAGAGACAGCTGGACGCTGCTGGCGTTCGGATTAACCAACAGGTGAACGAAGGCAAAAACTATTTCACCGGTCCGATGACAGCAACGATGAAGTCCAAGGGCGAATTGCTGAAGAAGCTTGCGACCGAGAGCTACCTGAAGATCATCTACGGCGAGAAGCCAATCGAGTACTTCGATCAATTCGTGAAGCAATGGCTCGACAACGGCGGCCAGAAGATCACGGACGAAGTGAACGAGTGGTACGCGAAGAACCAATAAGCTTACTTGGCCTAGGCTGAGGACGAACAATAGTGAAGCGATTGATGTAGAAAAAGAAGACGGAGGAGAGGGGGCTGCGGCTCGCTCCTCCTTCATTTTGTCAGGATAGGAAGGAAGGTGCATCATGGCAGCGTATTGGCGCAAAACGTGGCCGTTTCATTTGCTCTTATTACCGGCTCTAGCCTTGGTTATCGTGTTTCAATATATTCCGCTGTTCGGCGTCGTCATTGCCTTCCAAGATTATGAGCCGTGGCTTGGTATTAAGGGCTCGCCTTGGGTAGGCTTTGAGCATTTCCAATACTTGTTCACGTATCCCGATGGCAAGCAGGTCATATGGAATACGCTGATCATCTCGGCATTCAAATTGATTATTAACTTGATCATTCCAATCGTGTTCGCGCTGCTGCTCAATGAGGTTCGCAAGACGTTGTTCAAGCGGGCAGTGCAGACGTTTGTTTATTTGCCGCACTTTTTGTCCTGGGTTATTCTGGGCGGCATTATGCTCGATATCCTGTCGCCGGAGGGCGGCATCGTCAATCGCCTGTTGAACGCCTTCGGCATCGACAGCATCTTCTTCTTGGGCAATGGCTCGTGGTTCCGGTTCACGGTCGTGCTGAGCGACGTATGGAAGGAATTCGGCTTCTCCGCGATTATTTTCCTAGCTACGCTCGTTGGCATTAATCCGGCACTGTATGAAGCAGCCGAAATCGATGGCGCCTCGCGTTGGCAGCAGGTAATCTCGATTTCCATTCCGCTGATCATGCCGATCGTCATCGTAGTCGCAACGTTGTCGCTTGGTCGGATTCTCGATGCGGGCTTCGATCAGATTCTGAACTTGTACAATCCGCTCGTTTATTCGCATGGCGATATTATCGACACGTTCGTCTATCGCGAAGGCTTGAATAACGGACAATTCAGCTTCGGTACTGCGGTCGGACTGTTCAAATCGTTCATCGGCTTTATTCTGATCGTGATCAGCTACCGACTGGCATTCAAGCTTGCCAACTACCGGATTTTCTAAGGAGGGACACCATGAAATATCGCTCTCGCAGTTATTCTATATTTACGTACTCCAACACGATCTTTCTGACGCTGCTGTCGCTGCTCTGTGTTCTTCCTCTTATTCACGTATTGGCGCTGTCCTTCAGCTCGCGGGCTGCGGCTACGGCGAATATCGTCAACTTCTGGCCGGTCGGTTTTACGACGGATGCCTACGTAAAGACGCTCGGCAACGCCATGTTCCTGAAGTCGCTGTGGATTGGCGTTGAACGGACCGTGCTTGGCGCCGTGCTGTCGATGATCGTCGTCACGATGGCGGCGTACAGCTTGTCGAAGACGAATTATAAGTTCAAGGGGCGCCAAATCTACATCTGGATCTTCGTCTTCACGATGCTGTTCTCGGGCGGACTCATTCCTTCTTATATTTTGATCAGCAAGCTGCACTTGATCGATTCCATCTGGGCGCTTGTGCTTCCGCCGGCCGTCAGCGTATGGAATATGATTCTGATGCTCAACTTCTTCCGTACGATCCCAGAGGATCTGGAGGAAGCGGCCTTCATCGATGGAGCGGGTCATCTACGGGTGCTGTGGAGCGTGTACCTGCCCGTATCAATGCCGTCGATTGCGACGTTGTCGCTGTTCACGATGGTGTCCCATTGGAACTCGTGGTTTGACGGGATGATCTATATGTCCAATCCGGATGGGTATCCGCTAGCGACCTATTTGCACTCTATGATTGTAAGTGACAACCTGTCGCGCATCGGTGTAACATTGGATAGTGTTGAGAATTTCTCCAATCGCACGGTCAAAGCCGCCCAAATCTTCATCGGCGCGCTGCCGATCTTGCTCGTCTATCCATTCCTGCAGAAGTATTTCGTCAAAGGGATCGTCCTTGGCTCGGTGAAATCCTAACCGGATTGTTGCATCGGGCTCTATCATACACTTGAATCGGGGGAGCTCATGTTCAGAATGAGACGTGGACCTGCTGGCAAAATGAATATTTTCACGAAGGTCATGATCGTCATCGTTCTGATGCTCATCCCGATTATTGCCATGTATAATTCCTCGAACAAGACCAGTACCCGTGTTGTCGAGCAAGAGCTGCTGCAAATAAACTTGAACCGGATTCATTTCTTCGTCGAGCAGTTGGATGTGGAGGTGAACCGGCTGTGGCGGGCGGCCTTCGTCATCGCGGCTGATCCGGATACGCTGCAGCTGCAGCTTCGAACTTCCTCCGAACCTGATTACTCCTCGCTGGAGACGAAGCGGGTGCTCCTCCAGAAGCTAGATATGCAATCGACCTCCTTCGAATGGGAGAACGACTTCACCGTCTATTCGCCGTTGTCCGATGTGGTTGCCTCTACGAATATGAAGCAGGTTTACGATTCGGCGTATTTCAAGGACTCGGTCTATGACCGGTGGGATTATCGCGTCGCCTTGACGGATCGAGGGCCGGAGAAAGCGTTCGTCCGCGTGCTGAATACGCCGTTCGAGTCGTTGACGAAGCTGGGTGACCCAAACCTATATGTCGAAGTGACGTTTACAGCGGATAATCTTGTGAAAATGCTAGACCGATTCATGCAGGGCAGCGTCGGTCAGCCGTTTCTCTACCACCCCGGCTTTGATCCGATCATGTCTCGCGAGCTCGACCCCGAGCTGATCAACGCAATGGCGAAGCAGTTCGATACGATGAAGGCCGACAATCCTTCCGAAGGCTCGGTCACGATTACCTTCCAGGATGAACCTTATCTCGTTAATTACGTGGCATCCTCTTCGCTGGGCTGGTATTTGGTAGATTTCCAACCGATGCAGAAGGTGCTGCAGCCGATCAATCATAGCAAGCTGACGTTTTATGCCGCGGGCCTGCTGCTGCTGTTGATGGGCAGTGCAAGCGCGGCGCTGCTCTACCGCAATGTGCAGAAGCCGATCAATGATCTCATTCGAGGCGTAAAGTCGCTCCGGCGAGGGGCGTACGATCATCGGATTAAAAGTGGACCGAACAACGAATTTCACTATTTGATCGAGCAGTTCAACCTCATGTCGGAAGATATTCAGACGCTGATTGATAAGGTGTATGCGGAGCAGCTGAGCGCCAAGGAGTCCTCGCTGAAGCATCTGCAGGCGCAGATCAATCCTCATTTTCTCTACAATAACTTCGCATATATTCAAAGCATGGCGCAGCTGGATCGGACGAAAGTCATCATCGCCTTCACGCAGCATCTAAGCCAATATTATCGATATACGACGCGGACCGAGCAGCAATTAACGATGCTGGCTGAAGAGATGGACCTCATCCGCAACTATCTAGAGATTCATCGGATGCAGTCGGAGCGGCTGCATTTTCACGAACAGATTGATGAAGATATGCTGTCGATTCTACTGCCGCGGCTGCTGTTCCAGCCGCTGGTCGAGAACGCGATCGTGCATGGCATGGAAGGAAAGCGAGGGCAATTCGAAATTGTCATCACAGGCAGAAGGATAGAGGGCGGCTGGGAGCTCATCGTGGAAGATAACGGCGTTGGAATGAAGCAGGGGGATTTGCTTGCGTTGAGGCACTCCCTGTCCTTACAGGCGAGCGCGGATCACAGCCTTGGGCTGCGCAATGTGCATCAGCGGCTTAAACATTATTACGGTGCATCATCGGGACTGGTAATCGAACATTCTTCTCTGGGAGGGCTTCGTGTAGGGCTGGTGATAAAGACGGAGGTGATTGACGATGCTGGAGGTTCTGATCGTAGACGATATACCCTCTCAAGTTGACAGTATCGCCGCAACCATTCCGAAGGACGAGCTTGGGATTGGCACCATTCATAAGGCCTATTCCGGCGAGGAAGCGCTGCAGCTCTATCGGGAGCATAACATCCACATTGTCATTACCGATATTCGGATGCCGGAGATGAGCGGCGTTGAGCTCATTCGAGAGATCCGTGAGATGGGGCGCAAAGCCAAAATTATCGTCATTTCGGGGTATGCGGATTTTGAATATGCGCAAAGCGTAGTGCCTTACAATACATCCGGTTATTTGATGAAGCCGGTGAACCCGGATCAACTGCGGGTGACGTTGGGACAATTATCGGAAGATATCGCGAATGAGCGAAAATTGCAGCAACAGCAGCAGCGTGACACTTATGCGCTCCGTGAGAGCCTTCCCGTGCTGCGCAACGAGCTGCTTAATCGGCTGTTGTACGGTAACGCCGGAATTCCGCTCGCCGAACTGGAACGGAAGCTGTTCCTACTCAATGTTCCTTTTCCGCTGCATCAGAAGGTAGGCTTGTTCATCGTGAGGCTGGAGGGCAAGCTGCAGCAGTATGAACGGCTCGATAGAGAGCTGATTGAATATGCGGTTACGAATATGGCGGAAGAGCTGTTCCGAGACGACTTTCATTTGTGGTTCTGCCGCGATCATAACGAATACCTCGTCTTTCTCGTGACGTCGAAGGATTCGAGCTGCAACCGAGGCCAATCGCTTTGTCATGTGATGGACGTTCAGGCGGCAGCGCTGAAGAAGAAGGCAGAGGCGCTCTTGAACGGGTCGATTTCGATTATATTGGCGCAGAACTGGTCGAGCTTCCCTGAAGGGGTACCGGAATTATACCGCTCGGTCATCGATGGGATGCGGATGGTTGAAGAAGAGCGGCAGAGCGTCTTTCTGCGGTTCGCGGGCAAGCTCGACCAGGTTCGGATCGGGACGTTGACGGCGCTGTATCGGCCGCCGCTCCTCATTCATTTGCTCGATACGGGCAATTGGGCGCAAGCGGAGGAGAAGCTGATCGAGATCTTCGCTGAGCTGAAGAGCGTCAATTATCCACCGGAGCATGCGAATGAGGCGTATTTCGCTATTGCAAACGCGTATCAGTATATGGCGCATAAGAGAGGAAAGCTGCTTAGCGAGATTGGCGCTTCTTCCTTCGGTCTAATGCCGGCTGCACCATCACTAAGCAAGCTGGAGAAGTGGGCATTCATGATGCTTGGCAATTTGAGAGAGCAATCGGCAGATACATCCGACAAGTCGAAAGGGTTAGTCGATAAGGTGCATGCCTTCATCGAGAAGAACATCAACGATAATCTGTCGCTGCAGACGATCGCGTCGCATGTTAATCTGCATCCCGCGTACTTGTCGCGAGCGTATCGAGCGGAGACGGGGAACAATCTGAGCGACTACATCCTGCGTTATCGGATGGAGCTGGCTTCGTATTTGCTGCGCAGCAGCGATAAGAAGATTTACGAGGTTGCCCAAGTCGTCGGGTACCAAGCTGTGCCGCATTTTATTAAGCTGTTCAAGGCATTCACGAACATGACACCGCAGGAATTCCGCGATCGGGCAGGGGTGAATTGACGAAAGGTTTCAAGACTGTGTAATAAACCGTCAGCAGCTGCTGTCGGTTTTTTTTGCCTAAACGATGCTTTATGGACGATACTAGAGAGTAGAAGACATGCTGGTATGAAGTGGACAAGACGAAAGGAGCACCTACCAATGAACGCACAAGAGGTTATGCAAGGACTTGAAGCGCTGAGCAAGGAACGTCTGAAGAAAATGTACATGTCCAATGGTGCGCATGAGCCGCTGTTTGGCGTGGCGACGGGCGAGATGAAGCCGATGGTGAAGAAGATTAAGATCGATCAAGCGTTAGCGGACGAGCTGTATGCTACAGGAAACTATGACGCGATGTATTTCGCGGGTATTATCGCAGATCCGAATGGCATGACGGAGACGGATTACGATCGCTGGATGGATGCGGCGTACTTTTATATGCTGTCTGACTTTGTCGTGGCTGTTACGCTGTCAGAGGCAGATATTGCGCAGCAGGTTGCGGACAAATGGATTGCAAGCGGCGACGAGCTGCGAATGTCGGCGGGCTGGAGCTGTTACTGCTGGATGTTAGGCAATCGGAAGGACAATGCGTTCGAAGAGAGCAAGATCGCAGCCATGCTCGAAACGGTGCGCAATACGATTCATGACGCGCCGCTGCGCGCGAAGTATTCAATGGCGAACTTCTTGTACACCGTGGCGGTATCCTATGTGCCGCTTCATGCTAAGGCGGTGGAGACCGTCGAGGCCATTGGGCCAGTTGAGGTCGTCAATAATGGCAAAGCCAGTTTCTTGAGCACGGCTGCTAATATTCAGAAAGTAATCGATAAGAATCGACTTGGTTTCAAACGTAAACATGTAAGGTGCTAATCTGCCGCTAATCGAAAAGTCGTGTTGATAGAGGGCTTCCTCTGTTAACACGGCTTTTTTGCTATCACGCCTATTGTTGTGGTGTTGTAAAGACAGTTGTTCGGTTTCAAGAAATAAACAACAAGAACGACAAAAGCTTAATATTGTGATGACATTTGTCGAAATGTACGGTGCTATACTCGCGAAGGAGGCTGGACGTACGAGTAACATGCGACACGATTAATAGAAGAAAGGAGTATTCACTTGCTGCTAGTGAATAGCAATAGCAAAGCCGCAATCCGTTAGCTTTTGGCGGGGCGCACGGATCACGGCTTTAGAAGAAACCGGCTTATCGGCGGTTTATTTGCCGTTGATAAGCAAGTCTTGTTTTATTTTACCACAGGAAAGCACGGCCTACCTCTCTGTAGAACTACCATTTTTTATAACGAAATGATTGAACGGAGGCGTACGAGTGGGTTACGCGATTTTAAGAAATAAACGGATATTTGGCATCGTTCTGTCCGTCATGCTCGTTCTATCGATGCTGCAACCAGCGAGTCTCATGTCGCAGGCAGCGGCAGCTTCGGATGTAACATTGGCGAAGTGGGACGGAACAGGTACGGGCTCTAACGCAGCTGTAGATCTTCCGGCTAACGCAAGCGTTACGCTCGATATCAATAAGGATAAGAAGCTGACGACAACAGCGACGACGGTTGGATTCTCCAACGACAAATCGGAACCTGCAATGTCGGTTGTTAACGGAAGTGGATGGGCAGTAGGCGGCTACTGGCAAGTATCTCTCGTTACGACGGGTTATTCGAACTTGAAGGTATCGTCGGTGCAGAGGGGATCGAATACAGGGCCGAGAGATTTCAAGCTTCAAGTCAGCTCGGACCTTGCGAACTGGACGGATGTGGATGGTGGAGCTGTCACGGTACAGAACGACTGGACGACCGGCGTACTGAACAATGTGGCGCTGCCTTCCACAGCGGACAATCAAGCGATGCTCTATCTGAGATGGACGCTTGTCGACAATATTTCTGTTCGTGCGGGTACAGGCTCGTATTCGGCAACAGAGGCTTTTCAGTCTGGCGGCACGAGCCAGATCGAGAACATCATCGTAATAGGTGATTCGACGGACTCGTCAACAGGAAATGGCGGCGATGGCGGTAACGGAAGCAATGGCGGCGATACCGGAACGGGTACGCAGTCATCAACAGCTCCGGCTGCTGCTAAGATTACGTTCGTAGATGACTATATGACGCTGAGCGGTGAGATCGGAGCGGTTCCGGCGAATGCGGTCATTAACGTCTATGATGCAGCTAATGCATCACTGGGCCAAACGACGGCGAATGCAGACGGCTCCTTCACGCTTACCATTACGAATCCGACGCATGAGGGTACGGTATTCGTCTCCGCGACGGAAGCGGACAAAGAAGAGAGTACGAAGGTAAGCGTATCGGTTGGTCAGACGACGGCTCCGAACGCTGCCAAGATTACGTATGCCAGCTACGCGACCGTATCGGGAACGACTGGTGCAGTTACGGGCGGTTCGACTGTCGATGTCTATCTGGCAGATGGAACGACATCGGCTGGCACAACGGTTGCTGCGGCGGACGGCTCCTTCACGGCTAGCCTTACGAATGCGGATGGCAATTCGAAAGTTTTCGTAACGGCTAAAGCAGCGAACAAGCTTGTCAGCGCAAAGGTGGGCGTTGATTTTGCAATCGTAAACGCAGCTAAAGCGAATCCTGGCGACGTCGTCTTCAGCATGCTGAACGTCAGTGGTACGGCGAACGGCGTGTACAAGAACAAGTTCTTCGAGCTGCACAATCGCACCGATCATGATATCAGCCTGAAAGGCTGGGTTGTAGAATACAGTGCATTGACGACGCCAAAAACGTCGGGGTCGGGCACGACGCTTACCGGCACGATTAAAGCACACGGCTATTATCTGGTGTCTGGCGCGGCCAACACCAATGGTGCATCGGCTCTTCCGGTGACGGCAGACGATGTCGGCTCACTGGGACCAAATGCAGGTTCCTCAGGCGGCGGCATCATGATTCTGACGCAGGCATCAACAGCGACAACAGATCCGAGCAATGAGAACATCGTTGACCTGGTGGCTTACGGCAGTGCATCCTCGTACTTCGACGGTAAAACGTTCGTATGGGGAACGCCGTTTGTAGCTTCGGATATCGCCAGCGGCGTGATGATTCGTAAAACCGAGATCGGTTCGGACCCGCGTGCCGCGTTTGGATTGCGCAGCGGTGCTTACTTCACGAAGGACCCGTCCAAAGATTTCGTGACCTTCGTACCGAAAGTACCGTCGGCACCATCCGAAATCGTAGTGAAAAACGCCTCTTATAAAGAAGCGCCTGTCGCTTCTGCGATTACATTCGACGGTGCAGCATCGGTAATCGGTACGGCGGATTCCGTCGTGGCGAGCTCCTCGGTGAAGGCTTATGCCTACGTTGATGGTGTATTCCAGTCTGTCGGCCAAACGACGGCAGGTGTGAATGGCGCCTTCAATATGACGATTGCGAATACGACAGGCATTCAATCGGTCTATATCACGCATACGTATGCGAGTGTGGAAAGTGACTATACGCGTATCGATGCATCGGCTTACGCGAAACCGACAGTTACGTCCATTAGCGATGTACGCGCTTCGGATTCGAACGGTATGGCACAACAAGTCGGTTACTCGACCACTGTAGAAGGTGTAGTGACGACGGCTAACGGTGTGCTTGGCACGGAGTCAACGAGCTTCTATATGCAAGATGCAACGGGCGGCATTAACGTAATTGCCGGCGCAGCACCAAGCGCTGCAATAACGGCAGGCCACAAAGTGAAGGTAACAGGTACGATCGTATTCACAGCAGGTATGGTTCAGCTTCAAGCGTCTTCCATCGTAGATGAAGGCGATCAAGGCGAGCCAACGGCTGCGACGGTTACACTCGCACAAGCAGCTTCGGCGGCAGTAATGGAACCACTCGAAGGCAAGCTTGCTGCAATCAAGGGTACGGTTACCAATACGGCTGCTTCCGGTACGGATACAGACGTGACGATTACGGACGATGAGAGCAATACGTTTATCGTCAGAGTCACAGCGGGTTCAGGTATCGATATGTCGGGCAATACGATCGAGCGGAACGAGACGTATACGTTCACTGGCATTGTCAGTCAGTCCGATCGCGTGAATCCATACGACAGCGGTTATCGCTTGATGCCTCGCAGCGCAGCGGATGTAAAGGGTGAGCTTCAGTTCAGCCATACACCGCTTGAGAAAGCTTATACAGGAATCGACGTCAGCTTCGAAGCTATGGCGAAGTTCGCAGATTCCGTGACGCTCTATTACAAAGGAGCAGCTGCCGACAACTATCGTTCCATTACGTTGACTTCGGCGGATTTGGTGCATTACAACGGCCATATTCTACAAGCTGATGTACCAACGACAGGCAAGCTTTACTATTACATGGAAGCCGTATCCGGTACGACAAAGCTTGGTTCAGGCAGCAGTGATGAGCCGATTGTTATCGATATCGTGGAAGATGCGGACGGTCCTGCCATCACAAGCCTGTCGCCTGCGGAAGGCGATACGCTCGAAACGCAGCATCCGGCGATTTCCGCATCGTACAACGATCCAAGCGGTATTGATTATTCGAACGCAACGCTGAAGATCGACGAGGTCGATTTTACGCCGAAAACGACGTTCACAGCGACGCAAGCGACGCTGACATTAACCTCAGATGATGATTTATCGATTGGCAGTCATACGGTAGAGCTGACGATTAAAGATGCACTCGGCAACACAACCGTTAAGACATGGACATTTAAGATTGAGGAAAAATTCACGGGCGGCAATCACTACTACGGTACGACGCATAACCATACGAACATCTCGCATGACGCGCACGGCGATCCACAAACGGCGCTCGATCAGGCGAAGTATTATGGTTACGACTATTTTGCATTCTCTGACCACTCCCATGATATCGATTCTGCGATTCGGGGAACGACAGCGGATACGGCCTCCCATGGCGGTATGCCTGAACGTAAAGGCGGCGACAGCTGGGCACTGACGAAGTCGCTGGCACAATCCAATACGGTTAACGGTCAATTCGTCGTATTCCCGGCATTCGAGATGACGTCGACTACGTGGGGTCACTCGAACGTATTCGGTACGGAGAACTTCATTGACCGCGTTGAAGACGGCGGCGCTTATCAGGACCTGGACAAGTATTACTCGTGGGTCATGACGTACGACGACATCGTCGCACAATTCAATCATCCGAATGCGCCGACAGGCTCGTTCAACAGCTTCTTGCCTTACAACAAGCAGGTAGACAAGCTGTTTACACTGTTCGAGGTTGGTAATGGCTCGGGTAACTACGCTTACGTCAACTTGGATAGCTTGTACTTTGCAGCACTCGACATCGGCTGGCATGTCGCACCAACCTTCGGTGAGGACAACCATGATGCTACTTGGGGTCAGACGAAGAAACGTACAGTCATCGTAGCCAAAGATTTGTCTACGGACTCGCTCATGGACGCCATGCGCAACATGCGTGTCTACATGACGGAAGATCCAAATGCAAAGCTGGACGTTACGGCGAACGGCTGGTACATGGGCTCTACGGTAGACAGCAAAACGCTCAACTTCAACATCACAGGCAGTGACGACGTGTTGGAGGATAAATCCGACCCGCATTACAGCTACATGACGACGACATCCAACGATAACATTGCCAAAGTTGAACTGATTACGAATGGCGGCGTTGTTGCAGCAACGTATACGCCGACGTCGGCATCGACTTCATTCAACTGGACACCAACGGTTACGGCTGCTGGCGGACAACAATGGTTCGTTGTTCGCGTGACGCAAGCGGACGGAGACCGGATCTACTCCTCGCCATTGTGGTCGCAGGAAGAGCCTGTCGCTGTGAAGGTTGGTACCGTCACGGCAGCAGAAGGTGCGATCATCGGCGGGAACTCCGCGACGCTGAACGCATCGATCAGCAACCAAGGCACGGAAGACATCACGGGTGCGACGGTTGCATTCTATTACGATCAACAGGACAGCGGCCATCTGATCGGTCAGACGACGATTGACAAGCTGGAAAGCGGCAAGTCGACGACGGCAAGTGTTGTTTGGAGCAGTCCAGAGTCTGGCAGCCACGACATTATCGTTGTTCTGACGACAGCAGACAAGACGCTGACCGAGTATCATCAGACGTTCTCCATTAAAGCGCCGCTCGGTAAGAAAATTCTGATCGACGCTTCGAAGAATAACGAGAACACGACGAAGGACACCGGCACTTACAAGGACAACTTGAAGTCGTTCACGACTCAGATGAAGCTTCAAGGCTATACGGTTGCCGAGAACACAGCGACTACTATTACGGATGCTGCGCTTGCGGATGCATCGGTGCTGTACATTACGCACCCTGCAACGGCATACAGCACAGACGAGATCGCGGCAATCAAGAAATTCGTTGATGCAGGCGGCTCGCTCTGGTTGACGGAGAAAAGCAACTATGGCAGCAGCATTTCGAACCAGAACCTGAATCCGATTCTGACGGCAATCGGCTCCTCGATCGTTGTGAATAACGACGAAGTGGTCGATGAGACGACGGACGGCAACTTCTGGACAACGCCATTGTCATCCAATTATTCCGTTCGTCTGCATCCGAGTCCGGTAAGCAATTACTTGACGGACTTCGTGTCGACGATTGAGTTCTACAGCGGAGCGAGCTTGGCGAAAAATGATGGATCGGCCAAAGGAGCACTGACCAACAGCGATACCGTGACGATTCTCGCTAGCGGCAATGAATCCACGTTCCAGCTGACATCGCAGATTAAGAGCGATACGTACACGTACAACGCTTCGACTTCTCCGGCTCCTGCGGATTTGACAGGCGGCTCGGCGATTCCGGTTATCGCCTCGGAGACGGTAGGCGCCGGAAGAGTCATTGTTTCGGGTATGAACATTTTCAACGATAAGCAAATGGATGAAAGCTACAATGCGAAGGGCAATAACGAGTTCGCACTGAATGCAATGAACTGGCTTGCGCACCGCGAGACGGTCGTTAGCTCGATTGCAGAGGCACGTGCGCTGCCAGTTGGCACGGATGTTGTCGTTCAAGGTACGGTAACGACGGATTCGGAAGTATTCTTCGATGCCTTCTATCTGCAAGACGCAACGGGCGGCGTCATGGCGTTCAACGAGCTCCCTGAGCATACGCTCTCTCTGGGAGATGTTGTACGGGTATACGGTCATATTAGCGTATTCGAGAACAACATCGAGCTCGAGTTCAATGGCTTCACGAACAGCGTTGTGAAGGTTAGCGCTGGAACACCACTTGAGCCGAAGCTGGTTAGTACGCATGATGCGACAGTGGGCAGTAATGTAGGCGAATTGGTGAAGGTAGTCGGAACCGTAACTTCGATTCCTGACAGCACTTCTTATGTCATCGACGATGGCAGCGGTCCGGTTCTTGTGTTCGCGGACGGTTACATTATCGACCAGAGCGGTCCGATTCCAGTTCTGCAAGTGGGAGAAACGCTGCAAGCAGTCGGATTGTCCGGCGGATTCTCCGGCGGCATGCGGATTCGTGTTCGTGACACGAAGGAATTGTCCAAAGGCGAGTCTGTTGATCCGACAGACCCGACAGAACCAACGGATCCAACCGATCCAACAGACCCGACAGATCCAACCAATCCAATTGAGCAGACAGCAACGGATGTTGCAGCGGCACTGACAAGTCTGACAGCACCTGCGAAGGATGCAACGACATGGACGCTGCCAGCTGCACCAAGCGGATTCACGTACACGATCAAGAGCGTGACGCCAGCAGGTGTCATTGCAACGAATGGCAAAGTGACACCTCCGACCGCAGCGACAACCGTTCAAGTTGTTGTAACGGTTACGAGAACGTCGGATCAGACGACAGCGGATACGGCACCAATCTCGGTGACGGTACCTGCGAAGACGTCTTCAAGCACGGGTGGAACGATTATCAGTGGTGGCAATAGCGACAACAGCGACAACAGCGGCTCGACTGGAACGACCGATACACCGAAGGATGTTACGGTGGTCACAGCTGCAATGCTGCAGCAATCCAGCGGTGAAACGACTGCAGTTCTTGATCCAGGCACGACAGGATTCAGCCTGCCTGGTAACGCATCCGATCTGCTTGGCAGCCATCCATTGGTGCTGCAAGCGGGCAATGTTGAGCTGCAGCTGCCTTCGAGCGTAATCAGTCAATTGACGTCCCAAGTATCTGGAACGGATCTTGCGAAGGGAACGATCGCTCTCCAAATGACACCGCTCAGCTCAAGTGATGCTAACAAGGCAATTACGAGCGGCGAGAGCAGCAACCATTCGGTGATCCAGGTCGAAGGACAGATCTATGAATTCAGCCTCACCTTCACATCGGCATCCGGAGAAGTGAGGAAGCTGACGCAATTCAAGGAGCCAATCACGATTACGATCAAGGTTGATCCTTCGGTTGTAGCTGCGAATCCTGGCCTGTTCGGCATCTACTACATCGGAGATGACGGCGAGCTGGCGTACATCGGCGGCGAATACGCAGACGGTTCGATGACGGCGCAGATCAGCCACTTCAGCAAGTATGCGGTTCTGAAAGTAACGCATAGCTTTACCGATGTGCTTCCGACATCGTGGGCGTACAACGTTATCCAAGAGATGACAGCGAAGCAAATCGTGAACGGTACGAGCGCTACGACCTTCGAACCGAATCGAGCGATTACGCGCGGTGAATTCACGAAGCTGCTGGTGAATGCGCTCAGGCTGACAGGCTCGACGGACAAAACGTTCTCGGACGTGTCCCGTACAGCTTACTACGCGGAGCCGATCGCGATTGCTTACAGCAATGGCATCGTTACTGGCCGTACAGCGACGACGTTCGATCCGAACGGACTCATCACGCGTGAAGAAATGGTCGTCATGATGATGAAGGCTTACGCCGTCATCAAAGGCCAAACAATCGATACGGTGAACGAATCTCCGTTCGCGGATATCGGCAAAGTATCAAGCTGGGCAACGAAATACGTGAACGCGGCGGCGAAGCTCAAGCTGGTCAATGGGCGTTCGGCGAACCAGTTCGTGCCGAAAGGCAACACGTCCCGCGCTGAAGCGGTACAAGCCATCTACAACTTGATGCAGCAATAACGCAATTGGAAGCAAGGCAGGGTGCCGCGCCGCCGGCTCGGCGCCCTGCTCCTTGTTTTTCAACGATTCGAGGAGGTTAGCGACGTGTCTGTGCACAGATTAGGTAAGCTATTCGCAGGAATAGGGGGAATTGCAGCGCTTGCTCTTGCAGCGTTGTCGTTTCCTGCATCAGCATCCGCACACGCATATAGCGCAAGCTATACGACGTTAGAAATGACGAAGTCGGGTACCGTGGTCACTTATGCGATTGATGAATTGTCCGTCATCGAATGGGTGGGCGGCGATACGAACGAGAACAACATGCTGGAGCCGGAGGAGTTCGAAGCGGACAAGGCGCCTTTTGCCGAAGTGTTCAATAAGAACGTCACGCTCAAGATTGGTGGACAAGTACAGGAGCCCATTGAGATCGAGAACTACTACCTGGATCGCAAAGGCGATGCTACACAGGTCATTATGCAAGTGCGTTATCCAGCCCCTTCAGGAGGCCAATCTATCGCACTTTCGGATAAGCTGTACGAGACCGATGCGAAGACGAATTACGTCAATTTGTTAACGATCAAATATGGCTCCGGCCAGAGCACCGCAGCTTTATCCGGCGGCGATCGGAATTGGGCGATGCAAGTAACGGACGATGAGTTCGCAGCATTGCCAGCAGATATGCAAGATGGGCAAGCAGCATCTTCTTCGAGCGGCGAGGGTCAAGCGGATGTGACACCAGTGGAGACTGCTGCGGCAGATGCCTCGACTACAGAGAGCAGCCACAGTGCAACTGCAGGCTGGTACTCCTTCTTCAAATTAGGCATGCATCATATTCTCGGCGGCTACGACCATCTGCTTTTCTTGTTCTCTCTGCTCATTGCTAGACAGACGCTGAAGCAGCATCTCGTGATGATCACCGCGTTTACTGTGGCGCACAGCATTACGTTAACCTTGACGGTTCTCGGCTGGATCAGCGTTCCGGGCAGCTTCGTGGAGCCGATGATTGCTTTGAGCATTTGTTATGTGGCCATCGACAATATGGTTCGTCCGCAAGTCAGCTATCGATGGATGCTGACGTTTATGTTCGGCCTCATTCATGGCATGGGCTTCGCAGATATTCTAGTCGGCATGAACATTCCTCGCAAAGAGATGGGCGTCGATCTGGTCAGCTTCAATCTAGGCATTGAGACGGTGCAATTAGCGATTGTATTCATCGCGCTTCCGCTGCTGCTGCTCTTGCATCGCTATAAGCATTCAAGAAAATTCGTGTTGGCAGGCTCTAGCACAGCTTTGTTACTGGGCGGGATGTGGCTCGTTGAACGGGTATTCATCGGTTAACTTGGGAGTGTGAACGTATGGAGAATACAGCGGTACAACGGAAGCCGGCGTCCTCACGGGCGAATCTGTTTGCAGGGGTAAGCCTGCTCATCATTCTCGTGCTTTATTTGTTCTCTAGCAAAGCGCCAGCCACATGGCTCGCGCATCCGAAGCTTCAATTGTTCAAGACGTTGTTCATCAGCATTATGCTGGAAGCGATGCCTTTCATTCTGATCGGCGTCATCATCTCCGCACTCTTGCATGTGTACGTTTCGGATGCGATGATTCGCCGCTTTATTCCTTCGAATCCGTTGCTAGGTATTCTAACGGCAACGGTGCTGGGCATCCTATTCCCGATCTGCGAATGCGGGATGGTGCCGGCGATTCGCAATCTCATTCGCAGAGGGATGCCGACGCATGTGGCGGCGACCTTTATCTTAGTGGGACCGATCATTAACCCGATCGTCTTCTGGTCAACCTTTACCGCCTTCCGCGGCCGCCCCGAAATGGCGTATACGCGTATGGGGCTTGCTTTTGTCATCGCCTTCATCGTTGGTTTCATTGTATATCGGGTAGTGAAGTACGACCCCTTGCGGGAAGCGAAGGCGGCTCCAGCCGTTCATTCGCACGCCCATCATCATCATCAGCATGATCATCAACATGACGCTAACCATGAACATCCTCACGCTCACCGCTCCGGCCGATTGGCCGAGATCATGGGGCACGCGGTCAGCGAATTTTTCGATATGGGCAAGTTTCTATTAATCGGTGCCGTACTGGTCGGACTTCTCCAAACCTTCGTATCGAATGCCGATCTGATGACGCTGGGGCAGGGTGCGGGAAGCTCGAACCTGCTCATGATGGGTCTGGGCTTCATGCTGTCGCTATGCTCCACATCGGACGCATTCGTCGCACAATCGTTCCAGACGACTTTCCATGGAGGGGCGCTGCTGGCCTTCATGGTGTTTGGTCCTATGATGAATTTGAAGAGCCTGTTCATGATGCTCGCTGTGTTCAAAATGAAATTCGTGCTGCTCATCGGCGGCTGCGTAACCGTGCTTGTATACGTTGGTTCGCTGCTGTTGATGAATTGAGGAGGGGATCACAATGTCACGCTGGAAGCCCGCGCATGCCGAAGCCTTTGACCATGCGTTCCGAGGTGTTATTTTGATCGGATTCGCTGCGCTGATCATTATTTTGTGGCAAACCGGTGATATGCTGCTCTACATTGCGCCTAACGTGGTGCCTTACGTCGTTGCGGCATCGGTTGTATTGCTCGTATTGGCTGTTTCTCAGTTCCGTCTTGCCGCGCTGTCTCTTTGGCAGCGGGTCATCGTCTGTGATTGCGGACACGAGCATGAGTCGGACAATGCTGATCATAATCATGAGCGGTCGAATCGGCTGCTTCGGAAGGTCGGCGTATACGGTCTATTCCTGCTGCCTTTGCTGCTCAGCGCAGCACTGCCAAGCACGGCGTTCGCCGGCTCGCTGGCCGTTAATAAAGGGATGAACATGGGAGCATCGGTTCCTATCGATGACGGCAAAGCCGACATGGAGCTCGTCGAGCTCGAAGGCAATGTTGATCCTGGGCTCAAGGAGCTGTTCCGCACACAGCCCTACAACCTCGATTATGCGAAGCTTGGCATGCTGCTCTATCAGCAGGATACGATCGAGATGAAGGACCAGTGGTTCATTGAGAAGCTTGAGGCGATCAATCGGTTCGTGGACAACTTCCAAGGCAAAACCATTACGATCACAGGCTTCGTCTACCGAGACAAGCAGCTGGCCGGCGGCCAATTGATCGTCGGCAGAATGGCCATGACCCACTGTATTGCGGACATTGCGCCTTACGGCATGATCGTCGAGCTGCCGGACGCGGATGCTTACCCGGATGACGCATGGATTACCGTAACGGGCACCATTGGCAAGACGCAGCTGGGTGAGCGTCAGATTATGAAGATCGTCGCCACGAGCATCGAAGAGGCGCAGCCTTCGGCGGTGCCTTATGTGTATCCGGATAATGATTTTGCATCGAAAATATAACGTAGCTTGAAATGGCTGAAGAGGAGGCCCTTCTGTGGCATTGCAAATCGGAAGCTTACTGCTCGTGCTTGGCGCGACGGTGTATTTAATTATAGCGGGCACGGCGAATCGGGCTATTGCGCTCACGCTCGTATTCCTCGCGTCCGTATCGCTTAGTTTTCTGCTCATCGAAACGTTGGACTATAAGCTGGTGCTTGCCGCTATCGCAGCTGGCGTTGTAGGGACTGGGCTGGGTCTTGCTTTCATACGGCGTTATGGCGGAGTAACTGCAGTGAATACCGTGATCACGGGTTGGTTGGGTGCAGGAATTGGCTTGTTCGCGGGTTCGCGATTCTATATCTCGGATGCCGTCATGATCGGCGTCGATCTGACGTTCGTCGTGCTTGCATTCCTCATGCAGAAGGTGGCGGAAAGATACGACCGTAGAGTGCCTGAGCAAGCTGCACCAAATGGGAAGTTTAACGCTGCAACGGGCAAAAAAGCGAAGCGGACATCCCGGGGCTTCTCGGTATCCTTCATGTATGCTGTACTGGTTGTAATAGCGGTTTCCTTCATGCTGACGCATGTGGATCATTCAAGTGCAGACAAGATCGGCCAGACGTCATCCGCTGATGCTGTATACAATGCGGATGAAGGCATTCAGACCGCAACGGTGGAAGTGAACGGTGCTGGCTTTAATCCGCGCAACATTAATTTTCAGTCGGATGCGATGATCAAGCTGGTGTTCCATGTTTCTTCCCTTGCGTCTGACGATATGATGTTCGTCTCGGAACAGCTGAATCTCGAGGCGCCGCTGCATAAGGGCGACAACATCTTCATGCTGAAGAAAGCACTGCCTGGCGTATATGGCTTCACCGTACAGGGCACGAATGTGAAGGGTACTTTTACCGTGAAGGCGGCTTCTAAATAAGCTTAATATGTCGTTCTCCAGAACCCGCCTGCTGTCAGGCGGGTTCTGCTTCTAGTAGGGTCCAGTATTTAATGTCTATGGAAACTCGCCAAGTTGTGCTAAGATTTCATGAGGGATAATACCTAGGCGAACGGATTATTAATGATTGTCAGGCGAGGAGAATCGAGAACAATGGAAGACAACAATAAATCAAATGTCGAGCAATCGACAGAGCCGAAGAAGATCAGCCTTGCTGAAGCGATGAAGCGTAAGCTTGCAGAGAAGAAGCAGGCGCAGTCTCAAGGCAAACACCAGCAATCGCACATGAACACTGGCGTACAGAAGATGACGAGCCAGATTAAGAAGAAGCCGAATAACCAGAAGAAGCGGACTGGCGTTTAAGAGAGAACTTGTTGTGCAGCTCAAGTTAACATGGGCTTGCGTTCTTAATTTGAACAATCTAGGATATCCTGATTCTATACGTTGCATAGGAATAGCAGCAGCATAATAACGGAGTGATCATTGAAGCATGGCTAAAGGCAAGGGTGGTACAGGCAGAGGAACCGATAAGAAGGGCTGGAACCGTTGGCAGGCAAGTGCGAATAGAATTAAGAATGCACCAAAGCCTTATAAGAGCAAGGGCACGAAGGCCAAGAGTGAAGCGGCGGCTGGGGCGGCTGGAACATCCAATGGTAATGGTAATAAAGCAAAGAAATAATAAACTAGTACACACTTAGGAGTGATCGTTTGGGAAAGCATAAGCCAATGTCATTTGATGATTTGTTGATGGAATTGAAAGGCCAGAAGAACGTTCAAGAAGATCCGGGCAATGTCCCGCTTGAGAAGCTGTTCCATGACGCGTTCATGACGAAGCATTCCAATGTGAGCAGCTTCGCAGAGTTTATGGAGAAAGGTAATTTCCAGGCAGACACACTGCGGGAGATTAGCAATATCCAAGACGAGCTATTCGATCGGCATGTAGCAAGAGAGACGAAGTTCTCGAACTGGCAAGCCATGCTGGATACGGCGAAAAAGGAACATAGCGACACGTTGAGCTAGTCTCTGCGCAGCAATAGGGAAGACAACAAAACCGACCTTACATTTGTAGGGTCGGTTTTGTTGTTGGAGGAGAAGTAATAAGGCATGCTCCCCTATTTCAAAACAGAGCCATAGCCAAATCCACAACAACCGTCAGCGTAATGCTGCTCAGCAGCATAGACACGAGAACGGCTTGCGCCGCGAATCCCGGCTCATTGCCATACTCAAGGGCGAGAGCTGCACTGTTGCGAGAGGTTGGGATTGCGCTGGCAATGAGCAGCGCTTGTGCGGCGATTCCGTGAAGGCCAAATAGATAGATGAGTCCGAATGCACACAAAGGCGAAATACATAGACGTACAAGACTGCTGAGCAGGACGGCGGACGTGTTCTGCTGGAACGTGGTCGAAGCAAGCTGGGCACCGATGGAGACAAGTGCGAAGGAGAGCATGCCGGCAGAGATTTGATCCAGCGGCTGTATGATCGGTTCAGGGATGTCGATGTGGAACAGCTTCAATAGCGTCCCCGCCGCTATTGCGTATAGGACAGGCATTTTGGCGAATTGAATGAGTGATTTGGTTAAGCCCGAGGTCGTCTTGCTCGCATTCAGAATCCCGAACGTAAACGTAACGAACAGTTCGAACACCACGACGATCACTTGAATGGACATCGCGAAGGCATCCTGCTTGAAGGCCATCGCATTGACCGGGATGCCGACGTTGCCGTTATTGGTCAACGAGACGCTGTTGGAGAAGCTTGCCGTCAGCGGCTTCGAATAACCCATCATACGGCTGACGCCATATCCAATGGCAACGATGATGAGAAACTGTACGATCAAGAATCCGAAGACGGTAGCGACCAGTTGGCTGGATAGCTCGGATTCATAGATTTTGACGAAAGCCAATGCCGGAACATAGTAGTTCAGAATGAGCTTGGAGAAGCTGCCTAAGTCGAACTTGAATCGTCGGTGGAGGAGTGCCCCAATGGCGATCGGGATGAGGATGGGGATCATAATATGGTAGAACGTGTATAAGATAGACATGGCCTTGCTCCACTCCTTCGTGCTTCTCTAATGAACTTCTATCGTTTGGCCCGGCTCCATGGCCGTCCCCGCTATGCCTAAGTCACCAAGCTTCTCGACGAAACGCTTCCCATCCTGTTGAATCGGTGGATACGTCTCATAATGGATCGGAATAACATGCCGAGCTTGAAGCCACTCCGCTGCGATCAGCGCATCGTCGGGTCCCATTGTAAATCGGTCGCCAATCGGGAGAAAAGCGATATCGATCGCAAACCGCTGACCGATCCATCGCATATCCCCGAACAGCCCAGTGTCTCCCGCATGATAAATCACTTTGCCTTCCATCTCAATAATGAATCCAACAGGGACGCCGGCATAGACGCGCTGTCCATCCATCGTTCGTATCGAGGACGTGTGCGTAGCCTGCGTGACATGAACCCGGCCGAAGGGGTAAGACCAAGTACCGCCGACATGCATCATTTCGGTCTGAACGCCTTGCTGACTGAAGTGGTCAGCAAGCTCCTCGATTGCAATAATCGGCGCCGCATTGCGTTTTGCCACGGTGATCGCATCCATGCTATGATCATCGTGACCGTGCGTAAGCAGAATGAATTGTACGTTAACGTCCTCGGCTCGCGTAACGGATTTGGGGTTAGCGTCAATAAAAGGATCAATGAGGATGGAATGCTGACCGGCAGTCAATTGGACACAGGAATGTCCATGAAATAAGACTTGCATAGTGGTAACCTCCTTGAATATAATCAAAGTAACAACGATCGTTTGAAAATATATTACAAACCTTATTTTGGATTGTCAATACAGTACCTGCCAAATTGTCTTGTGAGGGGGTATTTGCTTTGTTATCGCTTGAGAAACAAATGTTGTTCCTGATCTCCTCGGCGGACGGAATAGATGTCAAACGGCTCATTGAGATTTACGATGCACGGAATGTTGCCGAGCAAGTTGTAAGGAATGCACTGGTGCGGCTGAAGAAGGATGAATACATCCATTCGCTGGAGCGCTCGAAATACAGCATTACGGAGCGGGGCTTGGACTTTATTACGACGATCAACCGGAAGCCGCTGCTGCTGGACAAGCGCTGGGACGGTCAATGGTTGACGGTTATGTTCGAGGTTCCGGAATCGGAACGGAAGAAGCGGGACGCCTTGCGCAGCGATCTGCTGCAGCTTGGATTCGGACCATTATACAAAGGTGTATACATTACGCCTTGGGACTACGCGGAGGAAGTGCTGCGTTTTGCCGAACAATATGACCTAGGGGCTTGTTTGACGCTATTAAGGGGATCGTTCATCTATCAATCGCCGACGCCGCTCCGTGCGAAGCAGCTGTGGCCGCTGGAAGAGTTGAATGAAATCTATCGGGGCAGGATGGACTGGTTCAGAACCGAGTTTGTGCCAGCGGCTGACCGATTGCTTGAGGCGCCTGCCGATGGGCTGGCGATCTTCGTTCGTTTTCTAGAGCTGGGTGAATTGCTGGCTGAACTAAGCTTAAGCGATCCGATGCTGCCGCAGGAGCTGCTTGATGAGAGCTGGCTCGGGAGAGCATGCTTTGGGGAGATGCAAGTTTATTTGAACAAGCTGGCGAATGCAATCCCGACCACCTCCACGTATTATGCTTTCGTTTCTCGGCTTCTTCAAGGATAGCCCGGTTGGAATAGGGTCGATGATCGGTACTCGTCGTAATACTTCCACCGTGTTCATCTGACCCTGAGCATGTGACAATAGCTCCAAGAGGAGTGGAATGAAGTAATGGCCTATCAAACCATTAACGGCGTACGCGTCTGGGGAAATCCCGACGACGGGGCGCTGTCGCAAGCATTAACCTGTTCGGAGCATGGCAACGTGGTGCAAACGCTGTTGATGGCGGATCATCACAAAGGGTATAGTCAGCCGATTGGCGGAGTCGTCGTCTATGACGGTCAAATCTCACCATCTGGCGTTGGCTATGACATCGCATGCGGGAATAAGGCTGTAAGAACCAACTTGAAAGCAGCGGACATTAAGCCAAGATTGGCGAAGACCATGGACGAGATCGCTCGGCGCCTCTCCTTTGGCGTGGGTCGAGTTCATAATGATAGGGTCGACCATGAGCTGTTCGACGATCCGGATTGGGCCGTGTACAAGGCGATTGGCAAGCAGGAGCATGACAAGCTGAGGGCATTGGCGCAGAGCCAGCTCGGCACGGTCGGCAGCGGGAATCATTTCGTGGATCTGTTTGAAGAAACGGCGACGGGGCAGTTGTGGATCGCGAATCATTTTGGCAGCAGAGGGTTCGGACATAAGACAGCTAGCGGGTTCCTCAACTTGGCTGCGGGCAGAGAATTTCTAGGGAATGCGCCCGGCGAGAAAATGGATCAGCCGCCGGTTCTCCTTGATCTGAGCAGCGAACTCGGAGATATGTACTACCGTGCGATGAAGCTCGCTGGACGCTACGCTTATGCAGGAAGGGATTATGTGATCCGGCAGGTGCTGTCCATTCTGGGCGCGGAAGCGGAGTATGAGGTACATAACCACCATAACTATGCGTGGAAAGAGACGCATAACGGTAAGGAAGTCGTTGTCGTTCGTAAAGGAGCGACGCCGTCGGCACCCGGTCAGGTTGGTTTCATCGGTGGCAGCATGGGAGATATCTCGGTAATTGTGAAAGGCAAGGACAGCACCGAGAATCGGGATGCGTATTACAGCACCGTTCATGGAGCGGGCCGGCTGATGAGCCGGACTCAGGCAGCTGGCAAGATGAACTGGAAGACGCGTAAGCGCAGCGGCGGCCAAATCACGTCCAAGCAGATGCTGGACGCGGTTCGGGATTTCGGCGTCGAGCTGCGCGGAGCGGGGACGGACGAGAGTCCTTTTGTATACCGGAAGCTGCAAGAAGTGCTCGACGCCCACAAGGAGACGATCGAGGTCATGCATGTGCTGAAGCCAATCGGCGTGTGCATGGCCGGGGCAGATGAGTTTGATCCGTATAAGGATTGATCGACTAGAGACATTGATAGTATTCCCTATAATCATTCTCTACGGAATACTTCTAATTACGTATGTGACAGGGTATTTGCTAGAAAGAAATCGTGTTTAGTAAAAGGAAAGTACCATAACATGCAATCAACCTCCGAATCCTTTTCGATGAATGGGATCTGGAGGTTGTTTTGCTATTTGGGTCAGTTTAGGTGCACGATTGAGTTGTTTAAAAAAATGATCTAAAAAAAGCAAAGTTCAAACTAGAATTTGTGAAGTGAAATGTATGCGCTTACTTGGTAATATCTAGATGCGCTCGAAGCGGACGAGTTCATCGTGCAGGGCGCATAAGGGTTGTCACAATGAGAGGAGGGACAAGCCGAGAACATCTGAAAGTCACGGTATGAAGCATGCACTGCAGCAAGAATCGATCCACAGGATAGGGTAACGATAGCTTTGCAGGACGCAAGTGACTAATGTTCGAATAATAGGAGGGTATTAGTGATGATGAAATGGACGAAGAAAGCGATTGTGACAGTTCTGGCAGCAACAATGAGCATGGGTATGTTTGCGGCAACTTCAAGTGCAGCGACTGATTATTGGCAGAACTGGACCGACGGCGGCGGTACGGTTACTGCGACGAACGGATCGGGCGGCAATTATAGCGTCACCTGGTCGAATACCGGTAACTTCGTTGTCGGTAAGGGATGGACTACGGGCTCTGCGTCCCGGACGATCAACTACAATGCTGGCGTATGGGCACCATCTGGCAATGGCTATCTGACGCTTTACGGCTGGACGCGCAATTCGCTTATTGAATATTATGTCGTGGATAGCTGGGGCACTTATCGTCCTACGGGAACGTACAAAGGGACGGTAACGAGCGACGGCGGCACGTACGATATCTACACAGCGACGCGCACGAATGCACCTTCCATTGATGGTACGGCAACCTTCACGCAGTATTGGAGCGTTCGTCAATCGAAGCGGGCGACTGGCAGCAATGTTGCAATCACATTCGCTAACCATGTTAATGCCTGGAAGAACGTAGGCATGAACCTGGGCAGCAGCTGGTCCTATCAGGTTCTGGCGACGGAAGGCTACCAAAGCAGCGGCAGCTCGAACGTAACGGTCTGGTAATCGGTTGAGGAATGGATGGCGGAGGACTGCCGGCTTTACAGCCGGCGGTCTTACGCGTTTCTGAGCAGCAATTGGAGACAAGCCCATGGGAGATATCGCGATGAGAAGATTATCGATGAGCTTTGCATTAATCGCATTGGCCGTTGCTGTCAGCGCTTGTTCGCAAGCCTCGCCGGCTGCGACGAAGGATCAAGCCCAGGCGGGTCAGCTTATTCTCGTTAAAGGTGGGACATTTAAGGATACGAAGTCTAATTTCTACGGACACTCCATCGCTTTACCTGACTATTATATCGGCCAATATGAAGTAACCCAGCGAGAATGGATCGAAGTGATGGGAGGCAATCCCTCGCAAAACAAAGGCAGCGGCTTGCCCGTCGAGATGGTCAGCTGGTATGACGCGATTGAGTACTGTAATAAGCGAAGCGTCAAGGAGGGTCTTACGCCGTATTATACGATCGACAAGAGTAAGAAAGATCCGAACAATACGAGCGAACATGATACGGTCAAATGGATTGTCACGATCAACGCAGAAGCTAACGGCTACCGATTGCCGACAGAAGCGGAGTGGGAATACGCTGCAAGCGGCGGTCAGCTGAGCAAGAGCTATACGTATAGCGGAAGCAACGCGCCAGATGAAGTGTCGTGGAACTGGCGGAACGCGGGCACAAAGTATTTGTCGGGCGATTGGAATTGGCCGCTTATTGAATCCAATCATAATACGACCAAACCAATCGGAGGCAAGAAACCGAATGAGCTAGGGCTCTATGATATGTCCGGCAACATTAGGGAGTGGAGCTGGAACTGGTATGGGGACGGACTGGATAATAGCAGCGGCGCTTTACGGGTTGTAAAAGGCGGCGGCTGGCTGGGTGACGTAGTGAGCAACGAGGTTTCTTACCGAGGCAAGTTCGAGGCGAACGGCTTTGGCCCCGATCAAGGCTTTCGGGTAAGCCGGAACGGATAGGGCGAGCCATTCTTAACATTGGATTAGGAGCGAATAAGGATTGGTCTTCCTGCAGGCACAGGAACCCACGAATGATACGTAGTCGAAGAAGCCCGCAATCTCATCCGAGATTGCGGGCTTCTTCGACTTTGTGCTGCCACCAAATGTTCATATCATTTTTTTCTATGCTGCACCAAACATTTCGTGCGTTTCGTTTGTGTTACTAGAGAAGGGGGTCATTCACCATGGAGGAGCCCTTGCAGCGTACGAGCAAGGACATCACTCAAATCTACCAGCGTCATGTCCACACCGTCTACAAAGTCAGCTTCATGCTGCTGAAGAACGTGGTCGACGCGGAAGAAGTGACGCAGACCGTCTTCCTGAAGCTGATGCAGTCGGATGTAGCTTTTCGTGATCACGAACATGAGAAAGCTTGGCTGATCGTTACTGCACGTAATCACAGCCGTAATGTACTGAAGCATTGGTGGAGGCGCATGCGAACATCGCTTGAGGAGACTGATCAGAAGCAGCTGACCGAGCAGCTTAAGCATGACGATACACTTGGCGATGTGCTGGCTTTGCCTGCCAAGTACCGGCTGCCGATTTATTTGTTTTATTACGAAGGGTACAGAACGAAGGAAATTGCGGAGCTGCTTGCTGTGAATGAAGCAACAGTCCGCACACAGCTGCATACGGGCAGAAAGCTCTTGAAGCTGAGGATAGGCGGTGATAGCGATGACTGAGCAGGAGCTGATCGAACGCCTAGCCCGAATGGGGCCTACAGAGACGCAAGTAGAAAGAATGCTGAATCAGATTATGAATCCGTCCGAAGCAAAGCCGAAGCGGCGATGGAGCTGGGGTTACCGTATCGCGCTGCCGGCAGTGCTTGGATTGCTGCTCCTCGTAATCGGGCTGCCATTCATCATGAATGGAGCAGAGGAGCCTGTCTGGGTCCCGCTTAAGCCGGTTGCATCTCCGGCCCCGATGTCAATTTCAATCGAACCTCGGGGATTGGATTTGACCCACGCGAGCGACGTTCGCAAGTTTCTGAATTATAACGGCAGTCGGTACGAGTTTCTGAACAACGGTGAACCGTATGACTTGTCGGAATGGAAGCTCGGGGAGAACAAGCCGCTGGGGAAGCTGGACGATGACATTACGGCAGATGTGCAGGCTGGCGGAACGAACGGATACGCGAGTCAAGATTTTGGCACGACTTATCTTGTCGGGGGTATCTTGTATAAGCTGCCTGGCTATGACCCGGCGTTCCGATTGGTTGTTGAACAAGATGGCCGCTATTATATCGTCCAGCTAGTGGGCCGTGCAGATGATAGCAGCATGACTGCCAATGAATACGTGGAGAGTGCTGACTTGGACAAGCTGGCCGACCGAGTGGAGCTGTTGGATCATTCCAGCAAGCTGCTGCATACGTGGTCGACTCCGAAGGATGTGCAGGAGTGGATCAAGCACATCGCCTCTTTCGAACCGGCGGGCAAGCTGACGAATGAGCAAGATGAGCAGCTCGCGAAGGCGGACAGCTCAGGTGAGACGTATACGCTCCGCGCAGCGTTGAAGGATGGCACCACGATCGATATGAAGCTGACGCCTGAGATGCATCTTATCGCTATAGGGGATAGCCAATACAAGCTGTCTGACGAGTGGCTTGCGACATATTCGTATCTATTCGATCACTAGATAATTGAGAGGATGAGAGACAATGAACACAACGATGAAGAAAGCTTTTGTAGTACTTACGACTGTATCCTGCCTGATGGGTGGAGCCTCGATTGCGGCTGCGGAGCAAGTGGAAATTATGCCGATTAGCGCACCAATCACAGCGGTGCCAATCAGTGCGCCGATCGAAGCGGTGCCGATCAGCGCTCCGGTGTATGAGATCGGACACAGCAATCTACTGCCATCCGTCCGTGTATACGGTCAAGCGGCTAAGATCGAAGAGAAACGAATTCTGCTAGAGAATAACAACGAGAATGATGCGCTCTCGTCGGTAATCGTGAATATTAGTGAGGATACGCGAATTCTGAATGCGGTGACCGGCATGCCGATGAAGCTGGAAGACATTCGCGAGAACGAGACGTTGTATGCCTATGTGGGTCCGGCCATGACAAGGAGCTTGCCGCCTATGGCCCATGCAGAGCTGATCCTCGCAGGCATTCCAGCGGACTTCGCTGTACCGACGTTTGCCGAGATCGAACGTGTAACGAGAGGCGAGGACGGCTCGGTCGTAATCGGAACGAACCGCGATGCAGAGTTCGCCGTAACGGCGGACACGACGCTCTCCCCATACCTGACGATGAACATCATTACACCTGAAATGCTTGTTCCAGGCCAGAAGGTACTGGTCTGGGAATCGGCAGCAATCGATGGCGAGCAGGCGGCGAACGTCGCTGACAAGGTGATGGTATTCCCTTACGGCTACAAGGGTTATGTATCCGCGAATCTGGATGGCATCTCGGTCAATGGCGATAAGGTAGAGCTATCCGAAGGCGAAGCGCCGTTCGCGAAGGACGGTCAGCTCATGCTGCCGCTGCGTAAGGTGGCAGAGGCGCTTGGCTACGAGATCAAGTGGAATGCGGAAACGCGGAACATTGAGGTTGTTAGCGGCGAGGATGTCCTGTACAGCCTGAAGCTGCGCGGCACGGAAGTAACGACGGCAGATGGCGAGACGCGCGAGCTGCGCGCAGCAGCAGCGCTTGAAGGCGGCAACACCTTCCTTGCAGCAGACGATTTGATCGACTTGAACGAGATCAAATACGTAGAGCAATAACGGTCGCTCGAGATCGACGTTACAATTCGCACACGAAAGATCCTCAGGCTCCACTGTACAGTGGAGCTTGAGGATCTTTTGTCTGAATGAGATAAGCGTCAGCATGGATATCCTTCATCAACCCAATGATAATTCCTGCAAATGTGCAGCCGTATTGCGTTGCGATGAAGCTAAAGCTCCCTAAGCCTACAAATGTGCAGGTTTTGAGTACATATAAGCTGCTAACGATTAACTACGGTCGAAATACCTGCACTTTAGCAGGCTTGTCTTCCATGGGTACGTCAGTACCCCGAGATTTCTGCACTTTGGCAGGTTTGTACCATCGTCATCGGGTATGAACCCGCACGTGCTCCAAAAGCGACTTTAGAGCAGCTGCATTTTACGAGAATATACAGTCCTAAGCTTTAAAATGCACCACCGCGCTGTAATGCATCTTCTTGTGGTTATGATCAAATACGACGTTGTGCGTAACGGCATGCACTTGCAGCATAAGCGCTTTGTTCTTCTCGATCTGTTCTTCGATCTTCTTCTCCAGCGTCTTCATATCATAGGCCTCGAAGCATTCGACCTTATCGGTTATCCGTTCAAGCATGAAACTCATTAATGCTCACCTCTACAATAGGGTATAAAGCCCCCTATCTCAGCCGAGATCGGGGGCCTCTTGTGTTCATTCTACCAAAAACATGTCCTAAGCTTCCATCTTCTGCTGTTACTGTTTAAGGGACGTTGGATGTCTGATAATTCAGCTAAATATCGTCAAAATTCGACAGAGAAATGTCAGGTAATGGTTGTTATAGGAGGCTGATCCTTTTGTATGGTTATTGTTTCCTTTATAATCAATAGTAAATAACGAGACTTTAGAACTAGGTCGAATATACCATAATGGGTTGGGCGGGAAATCGCAGTTATCCGCAAGGTGTCGTACGCCTTCTTATTCTGGCGCTTATCCTCGTGAAACGAAAGCAGTTCCCCCCCGGTTCAACTACACGAGCTGGCGGGACTTTATTCTAACGGGAGTATGCTTCCGATTGAATAGATGGTTATATGGAGCGGAATGGAAGAGCCTTTGTACGATTTGGACGATGATGAATATATTCTGTTTTGGACATGGGAGAGTTTGAGGCGAATGAAATATTACCGAATGAAACGGTTTGACGTCGAGGACAAGAAAGACAGCTACTACGTGTACCATGGCAAAGAGGAAGTCGAGCTGGAGCTGAACGCAGGCTTCACCGCTGCAAGAGATTTGTTGGAATTCATTCATTACGCATCAACTCCGGAGAAGAAGGTCTCTCTATTTATCCATTACGATGAGGAAAAGCTGAGGTACTACGTGCAGGCGGAGGGCATTCCGATTATGGAGCAGCTCCAGAGCTGGGTTCCGCGATGTGAATGGGTGGAGGAGGCGTTTGTGCCGGATACTTCTTTCGCCAAGGAGAAAATCGTGCTGCGGGGCTCTGCTTCGCCGCTTATTCTGAAAAACAGGGATGAGAACCTGCTGGATGAGCTTATTCAGGCGATGCCGCATGAAACGTTTCTTATTCAGGTGAAATTCGGTGTTGAAGATGCTCCGTCCATTCGTAATCAGCTCGGCAATCTGGCGCAAACGATCGAGAGTATGTCTAATCAAGCATCGGTGCAGGCCGGGGAGCAGGCTAATCTATTGGGCCATGTCAACAAGCTGGTGGCGGGCGGAGATCATCCGTCTTATCAGCAGAAGGACATTCTGGAGAATCACCTATTCACGTTGAAGAGCCAAGGGGCTGTATTTTCATCAGCCGAATTCATCATCTACGCCGGTGCTGGCCAAGCATCCCTCCTTGCATCGAAGATGGAGGTATTCGCTAGACGCTCGGGTTCGCTCTCTCTTCAGCGGCTTCGTAGAGATGAAGCCTCTCCTGTGGCATTCTTAAATTACACCAACTCACACAGTCTAGCCGCTCTGTTGGCATTCCCGATGAGCTCGATTCCTGGCTTCAAGTTGAACCGCAGGGTCGTTTTTGGTGCAGATCTGGTTAGTGTCTCAGGCGAAACGATAAATGTTGGTATGCTGACCCTTGCACATGAGACGAAAGTGCCGGCAGCACTCCCGTTAGCAGATTTGACGAAGCATGCGATTGTAACTGGCGTGACGGGCAGCGGGAAGACGAGCACGATTAAGAGCCTGCTTATGCAGGTGTATGAGCACAAGAAGCCGTTTCTGGTCCTTGAGCCGACAAAGACGGAATATAAATATTTGGATGCCGTAATCCCAGACTTGAAACGATATGTGCTTGGTATCGACGGGGCATTCAGTCTGAAAATAAACCCTTTCGCCTTTCCTGAACATATTCACGTGCAGACGCATCTGGACCATTTGAAATCCCTGTTTATCGCAGCCTTCCCGATGTACGGACCTATGCCTTATATTCTTGAGACGGCATTCTATACTATCTATAGGCGAACGGGTTGGGATTTCGTATCCGGGCGCAATATATACGCATCCCAGCTAAGTCGGGATCAGCTCTTTCCGACGATGGAGGACTTATACGCAGCCGTTGATCCGGCAATCGAAGCTGTCGGTTACTCTGTAGATTTGTCTAGCGATATCCGTGGAGCATTGAAAGTGAGAATCAAGAGTTTGCTCAGCGGAGCCAAAGGGGCTATGCTGAACTGCCGGGCAGGAAATGCCATCGGAGAACTGCTGCAGACGCCTGCGATCGTGGAATTGGAGCATGTTGGCGACGAGCAGGAGAAGGTATTCCTGATGGGGTTGTTGTTCATTTCGATCTATGAGCATTATGTTTCTGAAGGACTGAATCATGCGGATCTGCAGCATCTGCTCGTCATGGAAGAAGCACACCGCCTATTGGAGAATGTGAAGGCTTCCGGTCATCAAGAGTTGGCCGATAGGAAAGGCAAGGCGGTCGAAACGTTCAATAACATGCTCTCCGAAATTCGGACGTATGGTCAGGGGGTTCTAATTGCTGATCAAATTCCGAACAAGCTGTCGCCTGACGTTATGAAGAATACGAACTTAAAGATCGTGCACCAATTATTCGCTAAGGATGACCGGAAGGTAATCGGTAATGCAATAGGGTTGAAGCAAGAGGAAGAGGACGAACTGATTCGCTTGAAGCCGGGAGAAGCTATTGTCTTCCACGGCCGCACCGACAGAGCAATCAAAGTCCGCGTGCATGTAACGAAAGAAACGCTTGCAAGCAACCGCAGAGACGTGCAGCGTGTAGAGACAGCAGCCTTCCGAGTGGAAGATTTCCTGATGCAGCAGGAAGGTTATTTGCGCAAATGCTTCCGATTGATCCATACCTCCCTGTTGTTCCCGGACTGGAGATCGAAAGCGGAATTAAGCGCTATAGCCTTAATGGAAGACGATTATGGGTTAACCATACCGGATAGAGAACAGCCCTCCTTATGGAAGAAGCTGCTGGAACGATATATTCGAATGAATCATTATGTGAACAACATGACCTTCGTACAACTCACTCGATTGATGAATGAAATGGAAAGCAGCTCGGACCCGTTCGGCTTCATGCTTCAACGTATGGGTGAGATTATTCGAAAGTTTCATGCAGAGCATCCTATGCAGCGGTTTTCAAATGTTTTCTTGCGGTATCAGCAATTCCGATTCGCATATCCTGCTGCCCGGGAGCAGTTCCTTGGGTTTGTTGCCAGTCAGTCGAAACCTATGCGCTATGACAAGATATTAATTATTGATCAACTGCTGAAGAAGGCAGGCATGCAGCAGCACTTTGCATTGGAGTTCATGACGGCAGAGCAGCGTAAGCAATTATGTTATGCAGTGGTGCTTGTAGAGCTTGATGATCAGCCGGATTGGCTTGAAGCCTTTTTTGATGTACGGGATATACGTCCGAGCAGCATTGTACGGTATGGTCGATAACTAGCAGGAAGCCCCCAATCTCAACCGAGATCGGGGGCTTCTTGTGTTTGTTCTATGCAATATCGATCTTAAGCTTCCATCTTCTGCGCCGTGTACAGTCTGTAGTAACGACCGCGCATCGCGATCAGCTCGTCATGCGAGCCGGACTCGGCAATGCCTTTGTCCGCGACATACATGATGCGGTCGCAGTTCTTCACCGTCGAGAGACGGTGAGCGATGATAAACGAGGTACGGCCTTTGAGCAGCTCGTTCAGCCCCTTCTGCAGCAGGCGCTCGGTCCGTGCATCGATGGACGAAGTTGCTTCGTCGAGAATGAGGATGCGCGGGTTCGCGAGCAGCGTACGTGCGAACGAGATGAGCTGACGTTGACCTTGCGACAGCTTCGAGCCGCGTTCGTTAACCTCGGTCATATAGCCATTCTCGAACTCGCGAATGAATTCGTCAGCGCAGACCGTCTTCGCAGCGGCGATAACCTCTTCTTCGGTAGCGTCGAGTTTACCGTAACGGATGTTGTCCATAATCGTACCGGAGAAAATAAAGCTGTCCTGCAGCATGATGCCCATCTGGCTGCGGAGCGATTCCAGCTTCACTTCGGCGACATCGTGGCCATCGATTAAGATACGGCCATCAGATACGTTGTAGAAGCGGGAGATCAGGTTGACGACCGTCGTCTTGCCGGCGCCTGTTGGACCTACGAGCGCGACGCTCTCGCCTGCTTTGATGTCGAACGAGAGATTTTCGAGAATGTTATGACCCGGATCGTAAGCGAACGTCATGTTGTCGAACGTAACGCGGCCTTGGATTGGCGGCAGCGTACGTGCATTCGGAATGTCGCTGACCGTCACTGGCTCGTCAAGCGTCTCGAAGATACGTTCCAGATACGACACGGCGTTGATGAAGCTGTTGTACAAGTTCGATAAGTTGAGAATCGGCTGCCAGAAGCGCGCTGCGTAGCTGCTCATCGCGAGAATGACACCGAAGGTGATTTCTTCTGGGCCAAGCGTAATCAGACCAACGAAGTAGATCGCCGTCGTGACGATGGTCGCCAAGTTATCAACCGAGAACGGGATCAGGAAGTTGAAGTACATCGCGCGCATCCACACATTGCGATAGTTCGTGGACAGACGCGTGAATGTCCCTTCGTTGCGCTTCTCCCGTGTGAAAATTTGCGTGACGCGAATGCCGCTGATGCTTTCCTGCATGTACGCGTTCATATTCGAGCTTTTGTTGGATACCGCCTGCCAAGCGCGGCGCTGCTTATTCTTGATGAGCAGAATAACGCCGGCGAAGATCGGCAGACCGCCAAGAATAACGAAGCTCAGCTTCACATCGACCGCAAACATGAAGATCGCGATGAAGATCAAGTTCAAGATCTCCAGAATGAAGTTGATAATACCGTTCGACAGAACGTCGGATACCGAGTTGACGTAGTTGACGACGCGGATCAGGATTTTGCCCTGCGGGCGATCGTCATAGTATTGGAACGGCAGCTTCTGCAAGTGCTTGAACAAGTCGGTACGGATATCGAAAATAATATCTTGTCCGACGCGCGTCATGATCCGCGAACGGATCGTGGCGAGAATGACGCTGACGATAATCGTCAAGAGCGTCATGCCTGACCAGAAGAGCAGCGCCGACTTATCCTTGGACGGAATCGTCACGTCAACGACGTGCTGAATGATGAGCGGCGCCGACAGTGCGACACCTGCCGAGATCGCGCTGAGCAGGAAGGCGATGATCATCGGCTTCTGCTGTTTGCGAATGTAGACGAGTGCGCGTTTGAAGTGCTTTATATTGAAGGGAGACTCCAGGTTCTCGTCGATGTCGAATTTATTTCTAGCCATGCGTAGTCGCCTGCCTTCCGATGCCTTCGTTCTGCAGCTTGAATACTTCGTAATAATAGCCGCGCTTCGCGACTAGCTCACTGTGCGTGCCTTCTTCGATTACGCGGCCGTTATCCAAGATGAGGATACGATCCGCTTCTGCCGTCGTGGACACGCGCTGGGCGATAATAATCTTCGTGCAGTCGAAGTCAAGCTCACGCAAGCTTTTCTGAATATGCTCCTCCGTCTCGTTATCGACAGCCGAAGTCGTGTCGTCGAGAATGAGAATTGGAGGCTGAACCGCCATCGCGCGAGCGAGGGCGATACGTTGTTTCTGTCCGCCTGACAGGCCAACGCCGCGTTCACCGACGATCGTGTTGTAGCTCTCCGGCATTTTGCGAATAAAATCATCTGCTGCCGCCAGCTTGGCGAACTCCACCACATCATCTTCCGGCATATCCGGATCGCCATAGGCGATGTTGCCGTCGATCGTGTCGGAGAACAACAGAACGTCCTGCGTTGCGACGCCGATGTTGCCGCGCAGCTCATCGAGCTCCAGCTCCCGTACGTCCTTGCCGTCAACGAGGACACGACCCTTGGTCACGTCATAGAAGCGCGGAATCAAGTTGATGAGCGTTGTTTTGCCAGAGCCTGTTGCGCCCATGATCGCAATCGTCTCGCCCGGCTTGACGGTAAAGTTGATGTTCTCCAGAACGGTCGCATTGTCGTACTTGAAGCTCACGTTCTCGAATTGGATCGTGCCTTTGTAGCGGCGTTTCACTTCTACGTTGTGCCCGTTGACGATACGCGGCTCCGCGTAGTAGACGTCGACGATCTTCGTAAGGCTCGCGAAGAAGCGCTGAATATCATTGATGATGATACCGATGTTGCGCATGGGGTTAGACAGACCCCAGATAAGTGCAGAGAATGCCGAGAATTCACCGAACGTAATGCGGCCGTCCATGACGAGCATACCGCCGACGATCATCAGAATAACGTTGAATGCTTGCGCGAACGTCTCCAGGTACGGGAAGTAATCGAGCCATACCATTGCCGCGGCTTTATTGGCTGTGGAATAGTTGACGTTCTTCTCCGTGAACTTTTGAACCTCGAACTCTTCACGCGCGAACGCTTTGACGACGCGGTTGCCCGCGATATTTTCCTGCGTGATCGTGTTGAGCTGGGACAGCTTCTCGCGAAGATCCCCATACATCGGACGAACACGTCTTGCGAAAATAAATGCCACGATGAAAATCGGAGGCGACAGAATGAGCAGCCACCAAGTCAGTTCCGCATCAATATAGAAGAAATAAACGACGGCTGCGATGAATACCGTTAGCGATTCGACGATCGTCTTAATGATCCACGCCATCGTGTGACGGACCATATCGAGGTCACCGGTCATTTTCGTCATCAGGTCGCCTGTGCGGTTATGGTCGTAGTAGTGCATGTCTTGACCTTGAATCTTGTTGTACAAGAAAATCCGAACGCGATACAGCATGTTCTGCGATGCGCGCTCATACAACAACGTTGTAAAGTAGGCCATGCCTGTACGCAGCAGGGAGAAGCCGATCATGCCTAAGCATAGGCCGATAAGCAGTGACCGCTGGCTGGTCAGATTGTGTACCGCGTCGTCGCCCGTGATGAACGTATCGACGATACGCTGGCCGATGTACGGGTTAATGATCGTAAGCGAACAGCCTACGACTGAGAGAATGAGCGCAAATATGTAACGTGCCCGATCCCCTCGCAAATTGTGCCAAAGCCACTTCAGTTGAAACATTTGTTTGATCACCAGCTTCTGTAAGTTGTGGATTATCCAATTCCGGGAGGACTACTCCCAAATTGCAAACTATGGAGATTATAACACGCTTACAAAGAAAGCCACCCGACACAATTCCGACACAGAACGGATAGGGGGGCAAAATATCGGAAGGCGGGAATTGAGCGCCCCTTAACCTTACTTTTTCGCCATATGTTTCGGATATGCTTCCGATTTCGCCGTAGTTCTTTATTATTACGAGAGGGTTAAGGATTATTATATTTACCAGTGTTGAAATGACTATTTTATGGTAATTTCAGAGGCGGGGTGGGATGGGTTAAGCGTTCGATTGGTAGGAGTGTTGGGCACCGTTGACTTTGGTGCTGGTGGTTGGCCATCCGTTAGATAGTCTAGCAATTTATTCATAGGATATTGTCTTTAGTAATGAATTTTATTATCTTTCAAGCATTGTATTAATTATACTTAGAGGATACAAAAATCGACTTGTCGAATAGGAGAGCGTACAACACGCTCTTTTTTTTATTTTCTTTATTTACTAGGAGGCATACAGCATGTCGCAATTGCCTATGGAACTGCGTGATATATTCAAGAACAAACAAAAGTCCTACAAAATGTCTCTTATTCATTGTCTTACAATTGAAGGTATGTATGACGTTCAAAACGGTGTTCACATCGATGAATTGGCAGAACGATTCCGTACCCACTATCAGAAACGCGACCACGTCGGACTTCCAATCGATCTTCCTCCAACCTATATCGGTGATTCGTGGGCGACGATCACTATTGCTGAGGTAAAGACGATTATGCAGAATCCCATAAAAGCACTAGAAAAGATTCTTATGAAAAATGCTGAGGATGTAGTTCAGTTGCGTCCTGATCTTGTTAGTCAACTACATGAATCACAAATCGATGAGCTTCGCGAATACGCTAAACGTGAAGAGAACGCTTATTACGCTTCGATTTCATCTACCATCCCTTTACGGGACAATTTGCTTGAAGTCATGAACTCCTACGTTCAGGCTCGGACTGAATCGATCAAAGAACATCCAATCGACCAGCTTGTCCGTAAAACAATCCCAGACGAGCTTCGGAAGCTTCCATATATTCAGCAACCGCTGATTGTTCAAGGCTCGGTAGGTAAGGGGAACTGGGCTACGATTCCTTGGATAGCGATTATGAACGAGCAGATAACAAAATCGACTCAATATGGAGAGTACCTTGTTTATTTGTTCGCCGAGGACATGTCAGCAGTATATTTGACGTTCTTGCAAGGCGTTACTGAGCCGCTAAAGCAAGGGAAGAAAGCTGCATATCAATATCTGCAAAATAAAGTTATTGAGATTCGAAAAGTGGTTCCATTGGAAGGTATGAATAAAGATAGGAACATCATTTTGACTGAGAGTGGCGGGTTAGGCGATGCTTATCAAGAATCGACTATTGCCTACTTCAAATACACCAGAGAAACAATGCCCTCCGACGAGCAGCTATTGGCCGATCTCAGAGCCATGATCGATAACTATACTCTATACGCGGAGAGGAGACAGGTGGCTGTGACCGCAGAGACGAACCTGCATGAAGAGACGGAAGCATTCGAAGTCGAAGTGCCAATTCTGGAAGACCATCTACGTGTCCAAGAGAGGGTCAATCAAATCAAGACATTCATCGCAATCCGCGGCTTCAGCTACCCTGGCAGCTTGATCGAGAACTTCTACCTCTCGCTTAAGACGAAGCCTTTCGTTATCCTAGCCGGTATTTCAGGCACAGGTAAAACGAAGCTCGTCAAGCTATTCGCCGAATCGCTTGGTGCAACTGAACAGAACAAGCAGTTCGCCCTCATCCCTGTTCGCCCAGATTGGAGCGACCCGAGCGATCTGATTGGCTACCAAGACCTCGCCGGTAAGTTCCGTCCTGGTCCGCTCACCAAGGTGCTCCTTGAGGCTATGCAGCCAGCCAATCGGAACAAGCCATACTTTATCTGTCTAGATGAAATGAACCTCGCACGAGTAGAACACTACTTCAGCGATATGCTCAGCATTCTAGAGACCCAGCGGCGTGAGGGGGAACGTATCGTTACAGATACGATTGTTCCACAAGAGCTGCTTCAAACGATGGAGAACGACGGGACTCTCTCCATCTCGAATCTCGTTATTCCAGACAACGTGTTTCTGATCGGAACGGTCAATATGGACGAGACGACGCATCCTTTTAGCAAAAAGGTACTTGATCGCGCGAACACGCTGGAGTTCAATTACATTCGTTTAGACGATTTTCCGATGGAGCGCTCAGGTGATTCAGAGCAATCTGAGGCCGTTCCCGCTAGCTTCCTGAAGGCCGACTATCTTGCTCTTCAAGATGCCTTCTCTGAACATCAGCAGCTTGTGAGAAGCACGACCGGGCAACTCGTAGAAGTGAATCAGATTCTTGAGGAGCTGCATGCTCACGTTGGTTTCCGTGTCCGTGATGCGATCTGCTTCTATATGATTTATAACCAACGATTTGAACTACTGGATGAGAATGCGGCCTTCGACACGCAACTGCTCCAGAAGATTCTTCCTCGTATCCAAGGTAGTAGCCAGTCGGTGAAACGAGTTCTCATCGCGCTGATGCAATTTTGCGTTGGCAAGAAGGGCGGCAGTATGTCGGATCTTGAGATGGACTCGTCCGAACTATACAAACCATGGCGAAGCTACAATGAAACACCAGAAGCACGCTATCCTCAGAGTGCTCGCAAGCTAGCCTACATGCTGCGGAGGTTAGAAGAAGATGGATTCACTTCTTTCTGGCTCTCCTAATGAAAGCCGCGAGCTGCTGCAGCTACGAACGAATTTGTTCGATGTGTATATCAAAGGCAAGGCGTATCACCCAACGGTAGAGACGCTCCAGCTTCATCGCGAGAACGAAGGAACGCGGATGAAGACGGAGATCACGGCTACAGTATTGAATGAACAGATTCAGCTTCAGGATTACAAGCTATTCTCGGTAGCTTCGCAGGATTGGGTGGACGGACTTACGGAACAGGCGGAACCATGCTTCTACGAGACGCAATCCTATGAGCTTATTATTGAGAGTCATACGGATCAGAAGATTGAGTTCTTCCATGTGAGTCCGTATCTGCGACAAGCCGTGAAGCCAGTCGGGCGGAGTGGGAGATTGTTCTCAGGCGTGCTCCAGTTCCAGAATGAGATCGGTTATACGGATCTAGAGATCCGTCTGAACGGACAAACAGGCCTTAAGCTCCAGTTAGAGATTTATCCGACGAAGCTAGATTATAAGCGGGATTACCATGCGATTCTGAATGAAGTGAATCAGCAAATCTATAACCTGTCATTTGATTTCATGCGCAAAACCTATCAGGCCACAGGACTAACGCAGACTAGCTCGCAGAGCTTGACGGAGTATTTTACGATACTGCGCAATGTCTTTGATCAGTTAACGGGGGCGATAGAGCGCATCGATAAAATGCCTCATCATCGGATGAATCAGGAGCAGCACATTCGAACCGCAGACAAAGTGAAGCGGGCAGGTAGTGAAAATGTCGCATTCCTCGCGAAGCGTCCACATCTGTTAGTTCAAGACCATAAGATTGGTTTCATTCCGATCGGTACCGAGATGTACCGTCCTACGCAATTGCTCGAGACGAAGCGGAAGCTAGACTACAACACGAATGAGAATCGGTTTCTCCGATGGATGTTAGAGCGGATTGATCATAAGTTAGCCGATCTTCAAGCGATTGTCACCGATAAGAAGCGTCGTTCTCAAAGTCCTGATCCTGTTCTTCTCGATCAGATTAAACGAATGAAGACTGTACTTAGGCGGTTGCTCCAGTTTGATTTTCTCCAGCAGGCGGGGGAGATGCGGCATTTTAACATTTCGATGGTTCTCCAAATGGCACCGGGATATCGGGAAGCTTACCGAATCTATCTGATGCTAATGAAGGGCCTGTCGATACAGGGTGACCTATTCCATGTATCAATGAAGGATCTGGCTCAACTCTATGAATATTGGTGCTTCCTCAAAATCCATGATTTATTGGCGAAGAAGTATCGACTGTTAAAGCAGGATATCATTCGAGTGAACCGAAGCGGACTTTTCGTAACATTAGATCGAACGCAACGTGCGAAAGTAGATTATGAAAATCCGAATAATGGTGAACGATTCACGCTCTATTACAATGCTCTGCCTTCCGAGGATCAGCATAAGGAGCCGCCGACATTAGCGCAGAGGCCCGATAATGTGCTCACCCTTCATAAGCATGATGGTCTGGGTCAGTCGAAGGTTTACAAGTACGTATTCGATGCCAAGTATCGGATCAATCCTGCCTTCGAAGGGTCTTGGTACCAACGCCAGTATGGTCAACCTGGTCCAGAGGAAGACGATATTAATACGATGCATCGTTACCGTGATTCGATCGTGTATCAGGAGAAGGGTTCTACAGAGTATGAGCGGAGCATGTTCGGCGCGTATGTATTGTTCCCGTATGCGGATGAGGAGAAGTTCCGCACGCATCGTTTTTACCGTAGTATTGATTTGATTAATATTGGCGCATTCCCGCTATTGCCGGGCAGTACGTCGTTGCTGGAAGCTTTTCTAGACGAGCTCATTCTTGATAGTCCGGAAAAAGCATTCGAGCGCTCCACCCAGCCTCGTGGTACGAAGCCTTATTACGAGAACAAGCTCAGCGGACGCAATATGCTCGTTGGCTCTATGCGTACAGGTCAGTTGGAAGCTGTACTGCGAGGCAGCAGCTACTATATGCCTTTGAAAAATCTATCCGATCACAAGGTGCTGACCTCGTTAGAGTATATAGCGCTGTACCAGTCTCGGAAGCAATTTGAACATGAAGCTGGTGTTCAGTGGTATGGACGTATTACAGATTGGCGGATTGTCAAACGACGTGAAATTAAGGAGCGGCCTCCGACCGAGGGGACAGAAGAAGAACTGTATGTGTACTACACAATTGAACAATGGCAGCAGCGTAAGACCACGATCGAGCCCGGGGGCCAAAGTGTTTACACCTGTCTATATACGACCAAGTATTTGTTCGACAATGCGCTAGAGCTTGCTGAGCTCCGATTGGAGAATGAGGAACAGCTACGTGAATGGCGGGAGAAACGTCGTCGCGGTAAGGTGAAGGTCCGGTTAGATAGCGAACATGTAGATTTGGCGGAAAATGTGATTGGAATAGAGCTTGAGTGATGTCTCATGCTAACTAAAGGAGCCTCTAGATGTTATCCAAGCTGATGGCATTGTTTAAGAACGAACCGTCCAAGAAGAAAGCGTCAACTTCCATCAACACTGCTGGAGCTAAGAAGAAGCCGTCGCAGAAGAAGGTTGAAGCTGGACGAATCGGGGAAATTGGCGAATACAAGATTAACATTCAATTAGACCAATTGCCGAAGGATTGTACCTATCTAAGCGATTTGCTACTTCCAAATTCGAAATCACGGACGGGCTATTCGCAGATTGACCATTTGGTTATTTCCCCTTTTGGATTGTTTGTTATCGAAACAAAAAACTATAATGGCGAGATCAAAGGCACCCGTTCCGATAAGTATTGGAGTGTAAGTAATCGTTTCAAGATGTACAATCCGCTCATGCAAAACTATGGGCATATTAAGGCGCTCGAGGCTCAGCTTGGTGAATATAAGTCGGCGAAGTATATATCGATGATTTCCTTTACGATGAGATGCAGATTCAGCATTGATCCCGAACTGCGCAAAATTCATTCCGACGAACTTATCGTTTACGATGTGGAGCTGTCAGAGTTTATTAACCGGAAAATCCTTCGTTTGAAGGCTGAGCTGCCTGCTGAAATATTCTCGGGCGATGACACTCGACGCATTTATGAGAAAATCAATAACATCAATATTGTAGACCCTCAAATTAGAGCTGAGCATGTTCATAAGATGAAAAGTGGAAAAACGGAATAATGGACCGTTTGATGAATGAACAGGTAGAAGGGGCTGTCCATCAACAGCCCTTTTTTTCACAATCCCCTTGACCCTCACACCAATGTCACGGTTTATAATCATCTCGAATCGACCATGCAGGAGGCGTTGTGTTTATGAAAATCGGTGAGCTCTCGGCTCGGACAGGTGTCAGTATTCGTTCGCTTCGTTACTATGAGGAGCAGGGACTACTGGCTCCGACGCGGAGCGATAACGGATATCGTGAATTCTCGCCGCTGGCGGAGGAGCAGGTGCGAACGATCCAGCTGTACCTTGGGCTCGGGCTGTCCACGGATCAGATCGCCGGTTTTCTGCACTGCGTCTTGAAGAACAGGGAAGCGTTCTGCAATGAGGTGCTGCCGATCTACCGCGAGAAGCTTGCGGAGATCGACTCGCAGATTCATCTGCTGCAGAACATTAAGCTGAACCTGGAAGATCGCATTCGGTCGATTCTAGATGAACGGCCTGAGGGTCAATTGGAGGAATGAGAGATGAGCCTGCCCGTTGTTGACGTAAGCAGCTTTGACCAAGCGATTCAGTCGAATGAGCTGACGTTTGTTGATTTTAGCGCGAAATGGTGCCCGCCTTGCAAAGTGCTGCATCCACTGCTGGAGGAGCTGCAGCAGGAGGAAGGGGGGCGAGTGTCAATCGCTTATGTGGATTGCGATGAATCGCCTGAGCTGTCCTCGCGGTTCGGCGTCATGTCGATGCCGACGGTGATTCTGTTCCATAATGGTGAACCAGTCGAGAAGCTGATCGGTCTGCGACCGAAGGAAGTATACCGGACGTTACTGGGTCGGTATACCGTTTAAGTAAGTCGTCTGTTCAAGAGAGGTCCGAATTCGGATCTCTTTTTTAGTTATAATTAGAGGAGAGCAACAGCCATCTGAACGAGTAGGAAGTGAACCCATGATCGAAGTAGCAGCTGCCATCATCGAAGACGAGCAAGGCCGGATCCTGATTGCAAGACGCAAGCCGGGCAAGTCGCAGGCGGGCTTGTGGGAGTTTCCCGGTGGCAAGATCGAGCAAGGCGAGCTTGCGGAAGACTGTCTTCGTCGAGAGCTCATGGAAGAGATGCAAATTAACATCGCACCCTACGCTTATTTCGGTGTGAACGATCATCACTATGGCGCGACGCATATTCGGCTCATTGCTTATCGAGCGCGGTATATGAGCGGTCAGATTGCCTTGGTCGATCATGATGAGTACCGATGGATCACCACGTGCGATCTCACGGAATTCACTTTCGCCCCTGCGGACGTGAAGTTTGTCGAGATGCTCCAGCATTCAGCGTCTTAACGTACAGCAATAACAACGCACAGAAGGACCATGGATGCCAAACAAGCATCCATGGTCCTTCATCATGCCTCCGCTATCTCACAGCTGTTATCTCAGCTATCTCATAGCTATTCAGCATTCTTTCATTATCTATTCCCCAATCCTCACATACACCCGCTCGCCATGCTGCTCCACGACAACAGGCGAATCATAGAACCCGCTGAGCACATCGGTCGTCAGCACGTCCTCGTTCCGGCCGCTGCGCACGACCTCGCCCTGCCGAATGAGCAGCGTGTGCGTGAACACCGGCAGAATCTCCTCCGTGTGATGCGTGACGAAGATGATCGTTGGCGCATCCGGGCTTTCTGCCAGCTCCTTGATGCTGTCCAGCAATCTCTCCCTTGAGAATAGGTCTAACCCGTTGCATGGCTCGTCCAGAATTAGAATACGAGGCTTCGCCATCAGCGCACGCGCGATGAGCAGCTTCTGCTTCTCGCCCTGCGAGCAGGTCCGGAACTCGCGATCCCATAGATGAGAGGCGCCTAGCTTGGCTATCAATGTGCGAGCAAGCTCTATATCTTCCTCTTCAACACGGTCATACAGGCCAATCGTCGCGTGTTTGCCGCTGATGACGATATTTTGCACACGGTCGGATGCGTACAGCTTCTCCTGCAGCGAGGTGCTGACCCAGCCGATTTCTTTGCGCAGCGCACGCAGATCGACTTCTCCGAATCGATGCCCCAGTACGCTGACCGTTCCTTCCGATGGCCAGAAGTAGCCGTTAATCAAGTTAAGCAGTGTGGTCTTGCCAGAGCCGTTGAGCCCAAGCAGCGCCCAATGCTCGCCGGGAGCCACCTGCCAATTCACATCCTTCAGCAGCGTAAGTCCTTCCCGGCGATACGTCGCATGTTCGATCTCGATAATCATTTCATTCGTTCTCCTTCCCATGGGGTGGTTCGTTCAACAACAAAGCATTTGTTTATTATATCAAAAACGGCATGAACAGCGCGTGAACGACGCTAGCCTATCAGTATAATTTAACATACCCCGCGCAGATTCGACGTACAGCGTCGTTATCTGTAGGAGACGGTACCCAAGTACAGTATAATGAACTCATATATTCAAACACGGAGAGGTCGAGGTTGGATGGAGCGTGTGAACGCGCAAGTGTTGAGCTTTGATTGGATTCGATATGACGTTATGAACTATGCCATGCAGCAAAACTTTGTCCCTATGATTCGGAAACTAACGTTTCACAACCATTTGGCTGTCGATCTGTCCGGCGTACAGGTTCGGTTGAAGGCGGAGCCAGATTTTGCAGTGGAATGGTCGAAAAATCTAGATCATATACCAGCAGGGCAGCCGATTGAGCTGGGACCGATTCAATTACAGGTGAACGGAACGTTTCTAGCAGGATTAACCGAACGTCTGACAGGCGTTCTGTCGCTGGAAGTGACACATGAGGGGCAAGTGCTCATTCAAGAGAGTGTCAATCTGACCTTGCTTGCGTACGATCAATGGAGCGGATTAACGATGGCACCCGAGATGGTGGCCGCCTTTATTATGCCGAATCATCCGGTCGTAGCGCAGATTCTAAGAGAGGCATCGGTCTGGCTCGAGAAGTGGACGGGCAATCCGTCCTTCGATGCCTATCAGAGCCGCAATCCGAATCGCGTGCAGCAGCAGGCGGCAGCGATATATAACGCCATACAAGCGCATCAGCCGACCTATTGCGTTACCCCGGCAAGCTTCGAAGAGCTGGGACAGCGGGTTCGATTACCGGATGCGATCATTAGCACGCATAAGATGGGCAATTGTTTGGACCTATCTCTTTTATATACCGCATGTCTAGAGGCGGCGGGGCTGCATCCGCTCGTTATTTTCACCGAAGGGCACGCATTCCCTGGGGTTTGGCTGGTTGAAGAAACATTCGCGGAGAGCCTACAGGATGACATCTCTTTACTTAGCAAAAGACTTGCAGCGGGCGTGCACGAGATCAGCATCGTGGAAGCGACCGCTATGTGCGCAGGCAGCCATTCGAGTTATCAGGATGCAGCCGGGCTTGCAGCTCAACATTTGGCGCAGCCGGATCAGTTCGATGGCTTTATTGATGTGAAGCGGGCTCGTTCCAGCGGCATCCGTCCGATTCCGATTCGAATCGCCTCAGCATCAGGCGGGTTTGAATTGGTAGAGGAAGAGCTGCCTCGTAAACATTCGCATGCCTCAGGAGAGGCGCCCGAAGAGATTATCGTTCAAGCGCGCCCTGTTGAGGTCGATTCGATCTCGATGACGAAGCTGAAGCAATGGGAGCGGAAGCTGCTGGATCTTACGCTTCGCAATACGCTGATCAACTTTCGAATGACGAAGTCGGCGCTGCCGCTGCTCCATTCACGACTAGGCGAGCTGGAGGATGCGCTGGCCGACGGACAGGAGTTTCAGCTTCTGCCGAAGCCTGTGGATTGGGATCGTTCGGATCGAAGCGCAGAATTGTTCCAGCAGGTCAGTCATGAACATCCGCTTACCCAGCTTGTCTACGAGGAGTTTCGGAGTAAACGTCTGCGTGCAGCGGTGGATGAACGGCAATTGCTAGAGAAGGCGATCCATCTCTATCGCTCTGCCAAGCTATCGCTGGAAGAGAACGGGGCTAATACGTTGTTCCTCGCGTTTGGGCTTCTCAAATGGTACGAGTCTCCGGCGAGCGAACAGCCGCGATACGCGCCAATTGTCCTCGTTCCAGTTGAATTGGTGAGAAAAACATCGCGGGCAGGCTTCATTCTTCGCCTACGCGATGAAGAGCCGCAGGTGAACATTACGCTGTTGGAGATGCTGCGGCAGGACTTCGGCATTCAGATCAGCGGACTGGACCCGCTGCCTCGCGACGAACACGGCATCGACCTAGCAGGCGTTTTTACGACGATCCGCCATGTCATTATGAATCTATCGCGGTGGGATATCGTGGAGTCAGCGATTATCGGCCTATTCTCGTTCAATCGATTCCTAATGTGGAACGATATTCGCAGCCGTGCAGAGGATCTGGCTCGCAATAAAGTCGTGTCCAGCCTCATAGCAGGCCGACTGAACTGGACGCCGGATATCGCATTCCCGCAGCCAGCCGAGCTGGATCAACGCTATGCACCGGATCAATTGACGCTGCCGATCAGCGCAGATTCCTCGCAGATTGCCGCGATCACGGCTGCGAACAATGAGCAAAGCTTCGTTCTGCACGGACCGCCGGGAACGGGCAAATCGCAGACGATTACGAATATGATCGCTTCCGCTCTCGCGAGCGGGAAGACGGTGTTGTTCGTCGCGGAGAAAATGGCTGCGCTTAGCGTAGTGCAGAGTAGGCTTGAAGCCATTGGTCTTGGCTCATTCTGTCTGGAGCTGCATTCGAATAAGAGCACGAAGAAGGCCGTATTGGAGCAATTAAGGCTGTCTCTGGAAGCCGCTCATAAGGCTTCGCCGGAGGATTGGAAGCAAGAGGCAACACGATTGGCTTCAGCAAGAAGTGAGCTGAACGCTTATGTGAACGCCTTGCATCGCAAGCATGATTTTGGTGCCACACTCTACGAAGCCATTGGCAGCTATGGTCGAGTAAAGACGGCAGTTTCCATAAAGGCGATTGATCCTGCCATTGCAGGTGCGATGACGCGTGAGCAATGGCTAAATTGGGACAGTGCTGCGAAGGAGCTTCGCGTTGCAGGGGAAGCAGCGGGACATCCATTCGACCATGCTTGGACGGATGCGGGTTGCAGTACGTATACGCCTGCGCTGCGTTCGCAGGCTGCTGAGCTGCTTACGTCGTACGCGAGCAACCTTATAGAGATTCAGCGGGCCTACACAGATGTAACAGAGTGGCTGGGCTATACGCACTCCGATCCGACCCAAACGGAGCTCCAATTGGTAGAAGCCGTAATAGAGTGTATGTGCACAATGCCAACGATCGTGCCGCATAACCTGCTTCGGGCGTCGGATTGGAATCAGACAAGCGAGCAATTGATGAAGGTCGTTCAACAAGGGCGAGCTCGCAATGAATTAAGAGCCGGCTTGCAGTCTCAATTCACGGCGGATGTATTAACGCTGGACGCTTCCGTTGTGCTCGCAGAGTGGAAAAGTGCAGAGCTGCAATGGTTTATACCGAAGCTGCTGAAGCAGAACCGTATCTATAAGCTGCTGCGCAAGCTGGCACTGCCCGGTAGAGCTTTCACGAAGGCAGACGTCTCTGCAACACTAACAAAGGTGATTCAATACCAGGAAGCTTCGACCGCGATCAAACAGTTTGAGTCTGTGATGTCTCCTCTCCTGGGTTTGCTATGGAATAGTGGAGAGGCAGATTGGGATGCTGTTCAGCAGTTGAATGAATGGGGAGGCAGGCTGCAGCAAGCGCTCATCCGATTGCATCAGGATGCTGCTCAGGCGAAGTCAGCAGCAACCCGATTAGCGGATCAATTGATCGCTGGAGCGGACACCTTCCTTCGGCAGCGAGGACCTTCCTGCAATCTGTATGTGAACGCTAATCGCGAACGGGAGAAGCTGGAGCAGCAACTGTCAGAGCTGTTGAAGATTGATTTCGCCCGAGTGGATGCGAAGCGGGGCAGTCAGCCTTGGTTGGATTACCGTGTCCAGATGACTTCGCAGTGGAGCGGTGCGACGGATGAGCTGCGTGAATGGTGCACCTGGCGTCTAGTAAGAGATCGTGCGGAGCAGGAGGGACTGACCTCTCTCGTCTCGGCGTACGAGTCTGGAGAGCTTCAGCACGGGGATGTTGTACCCGCATTCGAACGGGCATGGTGGCAGGCGATCATTCATTATATTGTGGGAGAAGATCCGCAGCTGTCCGCCTTCTCAGGCAAGCTGTTCGAAGAGAAGATTAGAGCGTTCCGCGAGCTCGACGAGCGGTTCGAGCAATTAACGAGACAGGAGATCGCGGCAAGGCTGGCTTCCAACGTTCCGCCGCTAAGCAGTGCGGCTGCTTCGAGCTCGGAAGCGGGGATTTTGCTCCGGGCGATTCGAAGTGGTGGTCGTGGGCTGTCGTTGCGCAAGCTGTTCGAGCAGATTCCGAATCTATTGAATCGGTTATGTCCTTGTATGTTGATGAGCCCGATGTCTGTGGCACAGTTCGTCGACCCCAAATATGCACCGTTCGATCTGGTCGTCTTCGACGAAGCTTCGCAAATGCCAACAAGCGAGGCCGTTGGTGCAATGGCGAGAGGACGCAATATTGTTGTCGTAGGCGATCCGAAGCAATTGCCGCCAACCAGCTTCTTCTCGGCAACGTCAGGCGAAGAGGATTCGGGTGACACGATCGTGCCGGAGGATCTGGAGAGCATCCTGGACGATTGCCTTGCGCTCGGAATGCCGCAGGAACATCTGTTATGGCATTATCGCAGCCGTCATGAGAGCTTGATCGCGTTCAGCAATCGGTATTTCTATGAGAATAAGCTGCTCACATTCCCGTCGCCTTGGGAGCGCAGATCGAATGTGCAGTGGCACCCTGTCGAAGGCTATTATGATCGCGGCAAGACCAAACAGAATCGGGCGGAAGCGGAGCAGGTTGTTGCAGATATCGTACGTCGATTACGCAGTGCGGAGTCCCCGAAGCATAGCATCGGCGTCGTCACGTTCAACTCGATTCAACAAGGGTTGATCGAGGATCTGCTGGATGATGCTTTCCGGCAGGACAGTGAGTTAGAGCAGCTGGCATCCCAGTTGAAGGAACCGATTTTCGTCAAAAATCTAGAAAACGTACAAGGCGACGAGCGTGATGTCATCTTGTTCTCCATTGGCTACGGGCCGGACGGGAATGGCAAGGTGGTTCTAAACTTCGGTCCGCTCAACCGCGACGGCGGCTGGAGGCGGCTCAACGTGGCCGTATCTCGTGCACGGCATGAGATGCATGTGTACTCCACACTGAGGGCGGAGCACCTAGATGTATCTAGGACGCAGTCGCAAGGTGTCGCGATGCTGCGATCTTTCCTTGAATATGCGGAGAAGGGTCAAGCTGCGCTTGGTATCCAAGCCGATCAATTGACTTCTCGCCAGCAGGGCTATGAGGCGCAGATCGCAGAGCAGTTGAGGGAGAAGGGGTACAAGGTCGATCTCCATGTCGGTACGTCCGGCTACAGAATGGACTTGGCCATTGTCGATCCGGCTGATCCAGGGCATTACGTACTGGCTATTCTGACCGATGGAGCCAGCTATCGAGAGGGAGCGACGGCACGAGACCGCGAGGTGCTGCGTGAGCAAGTGCTTCGCCAGCTTGGCTGGCGTACGCACCGCGTATGGTCGCTGGATTGGCTGGACAATCCGGGCAAAGTAATTGGCCAGATCGTTGAAGCGATACAAGCTGCGCAGTTGGATGAACGTTCCACGGAGGCGAAACGTAGGAAGGACTCTGCTTATGCAGCAATCTTAGATAAACTGCCACGGTCAGCCGCCAAGGTTACAACCGAGACAGAACCGCCTTCGAAGAAGGCGGAGCCGCCGGTTGCTATAACTAGCAGTCAGACAACAACTGCCGCAGAGCAAGTCAGCAGCATGCAGACGTGGAGAATGCCCTATCAACCCGTTATGCTAGGCAAAGTAACGCTGCCGTCAGAGGATATCTACCAGCCGATCAATGCCAGAACGGTTCGCAAGCAGATTGAACAGGTCATTCAAGGCGAGGGGCCGATCAGTCGATCGCTGCTCGTGCGAAGGGTGCTGCAGTCGTGGGGTGTCACGCGAACGACTTCGCGGGTGGAGCGTCATTTGGACGAGCTGATGAAGGAACTTGAGCTGCATACGACCGAATCGGACGAGACGATATTCTATTGGCCGCAGGAACTTGATCCAGCGCGATATGAGAATTTCCGAGTAGCGGAGGAGGATCAGAATCGCAGAAATGCCGAAGATCTGCCGCCTGAAGAGATTGCGAATGCGCTGAAGGAGCTGCTGTTCAACCAAGGCAGTCTACCAGTCGAAGATATGGCGCGGGAGACGGTGAAGCTGCTGGGCTACTCCCGTACGGGCAGCGCATTGGAGCGCGCCGTACAGGCGGGGCTGCAGGTAGCGGTAGCCAAGGGCTATGTGGAGATCGAGAATGGTCGGATTAGTTACCGGCGCGGATGATATGTTTTTAAAATACACTTGTATGATAAGATGTAAATGACATTTACAGACTGGTGGTGGTTGAAGTGGAGAAAATCTTAACGACGCAAGACCTAATGGATCAATTTTCAAACATGAATAAAGACAACTCTGTGTGTCAGATTTACATTCCTGGCAAAGGGAAGTTTACGATTGTGTTGCAGGAAGAAGATCCGAAGTCTATCGCATCAGAGGTACGTACTAATCCATCGCTGAAGCAGTTAATCAATGAAAGCATGGAGGCTTACCATAGTGGAGACTCTGCTTCTACAACCGATCTGTTGAGAGCGTTGAAGCCGAAAGACTTTGAGAAATGAAGGTAAAACAAGTCGTTTGGCCAAGACCTGTAATAAATAAGCTAAAGTCATTCAGCAATGAACGGTTTACACCGGAAGAGACATACGATTATATCGTTCAGTTGTTTCCGGGTGAGAAGTGAACGAATTATACCTTTAACATAACGATCCTCCCTGCAAAGGGAGGATCGTTTATTGTAAGAGGCAAATACGCTTGCCCAACCGATAGGGACAATTATTCATCCATGCTATAATTAGGAATCAAATTGCCAGAAAGGATGTATCTGTGCATGAGCATTATTAAGCTGCAGGGCGTAGAACTGGTTCAAGCCCCGATGACCAAATGCAAAACATGCAAGGGACTGCTAACCGTGCGCAAGCTGGAGGTGCAGTATGTGTCCAGTCAGCGCAAGGACCATACCGCCTATCTGCCTGCCGATGTCTGGTACTGCCAGCAGTGCGATAAGGGCTATGCATGGGACGCATTCAAGACGGTGATGGACTCGTCGAATCGAAGCTGGAGAATCGTAGAGCTATCCGCCGTTTCGAAAAATGCGGTCTCCGCCGCTTCCAAGTCACAGCGGCAGCCACAGCCGCAGCAAGTACCGGGCGCTGTCACCGCACAGCTCGACGCGGTCGACTATATCATTGCAGATCAGGCGCGCTATTGCGTGAACTGCGGAGGCGCTTTAATCAAACAAGCCGTCACGCTGCGCCTGTCCAATGAGCAGCAAGCTTTTTATATTCCATGCGAGATCCTCCAATGCGGCACCTGCCAACGTTGGCAGATGAGGAGGCATCACTACATGTCCCTGTCCGCGAGCCACAGTCCACATGTTATTCAAGTAGTACACCACGATCGCGTCTACGAATCGTTAGCTCATCTCGTCCATCGACAAGGCGCAGCGGGGCAGCCTGCAGCCGGCGACCCTTCTCTGTCAGGACAAGCAGCGAAGACGAATAAACAATTTAACAAATACGGTGTGTTTATTCCGGCTCCAACGAATAAGAAGGGTTACTTTGACGAGTGAGCGCTTTCGTTAGATTGGATGTAAATATCTCAATTTCACCCCTAGTTTGTTCATATAGGCTCTTCATCGACGAAACGGGCTCAATACCATGCTCCTGATGAAGCAATCTAGCAAACTCTTCATAATGTATCATCATGGCGTGACTTTCTCCCATGTGGAGGTAGGCGGTCATGAGCATCTCGTTCAATTCGTCTGAGAAAGGATCAAACTGGAGTGCGCGACGAAGGCAGAAGACAACCAGTCCAGGCTTGTGCTCCGAGGCATAGAACGCTGCCATTCGTTTGCTTAGCAGGACATAATCCGCTTGGTACTTCTTCTCCATCTCCTTCGCCCAACTGAAGCCGTCGCCCTCCATATAACTGCCGATATACAGGGAAGCGACACGTTCATAATCGACGATATTGGCGGCATTGATGTTGACGCCTAAGACAGAGTCAAGAAGATCGACATCACACCATGAACGATCCATTCGAAGGCGGTACGCATTATTCCGCGACTCCAGCGTCTCGTTACATCCCATATCTCTTAGCATTTTGCGGATATGGTAGACGCATGTGTACAAATACGCGGAGCTTTGCTTCGTGTTCGCTTCCGGCCATAAATCTACTAGGATTTTCTCCTTGGGCACGAACTGATTCCGATGATGGACGAGATAGGCCATCAGCTCGCGATCCTTTACTCGCTTCCACTTGATCATGCTTTCGGTCTGGCCGCTGACGTCCCAATGGAAATGGCCAAAGCAATAAAAGGACGAGACAAACTGCTGCTCAGCCGCCGCTGCACGTTCCTGGAGACGAGCTTTGTGCCGCCAAAATAAACGTTCAATGGTGTTGTCCAGTCTATCCCGCACCAACGGCTTGAGAATATAATCGACGACATTCAGCTCGAACGCCTCGATGGCATATTGGTCGCAGCCTGTCACGATGATAATATCGAGCTCTGGCGATCCCGCCCTCATCTTCTTCAGAGCTGCGAGCCCATTCATAATCGGCTTCTCAAAATCAAGTATGACAGCGTCGACGCCGCCATCTTGAATGATTCTAAGAGCTTGTGCAGTTTCATTTAACTTGCCGACAATTTCGATTCCCTTATAGGCTTGAAGTAGGGCCTCCATCAACAGAAGATTATTCGTCTCAGCATCGACTAACAATACACGCAGCATCTATAAGAATGGCTCCTTAACGGATGAACGTTGTACCAGATGGCAGTGGCGCTATCCATTATTGGATGGCAGCTGGTCGTTCTTCCAAATCGACTTATGCACCTAGTTTACATTATTTTGCTAGAGTCAGTCGATTCGCTAGTGGGACTTTTTACTCATTAAATCTTGTAATTTTTGTGACTAAAGTCTCGACGATCTCCGAAATATCCTAGGATTTGCAAAAGATACTTTATTGTGATGGGCAACGTGAGCAATATGGGCAATAATAAGAGAGTATTCATCCGAAATGATAAGGCAGGAGTTGTGCGCATTATGCATGCATTCGAAATCATAGTAGCTATCCTCATCGTTCTCGTTGTCATTACCGTCCTCTTCCTGCGTTATTATCCGCCATTCGGGGCGCGTGCCTCGAAGGAGCAGCGGCAGCGATACGGGCAATCTGCCCCGTACAACGGGCAGAAGCGAAAGTTCGAGAATCTCATTCCGACGAGTATGTCCATGAATGCGAAGGAAGGCGTCGATCTGCTGAAGCAGTATTTAAAGGGTAATCGGAACGCGAGACCGCGCCGACCGCTGTCGGCGTCTGCGTTCGACTTACAGGCCATTCACAGCGGTGGCGAACAGCCGAAGGTGACGTGGTTCGGCCACTCGGCTGCGCTTCTAGAGCTGGACGGCGTCAAGCTATTGCTTGACCCGATGCTTGGTCGCGCGCCGTCTCCCGTTCCGGTCGTAGGCGGCAAACGATACAGCGAGTCGATGGCAGGAATCATTGAGGCGCTCCCAGCCATTGATGCCATCATCATGTCGCATGACCATTACGATCATCTTGATTACGGTTCGATTCAGCGATTGAAGCATAAAGTAGGCCAGTTCATTGTACCGCTTGGCGTAGGCAATCACTTCGAGCGCTGGGGGATTGAGCGGGAACGAATTAAGGAATTTGATTGGTGGAACGAATATTCGTTCAACGGGCTGTCTCTTGCTTGCACGCCGGCGAGACATTTCTCGGGCCGGGGTCTGAATGACCGTAACTCGACGCTCTGGTGCTCCTGGGTAATCAGAGGCCGCAGCGCAAGCGTCTACTTCAGCGGCGACAGCGGGTACGGGCCGCATTTTGCTCAGATCGGGGAGAAGTACGGTCCTTTCGATCTGACGCTCATGGAGTGCGGGCAGTACAACGAGCGCTGGGCGGCGATCCATATGATGCCGGAGCAGACGGTACAAGCCCATCTCGATGTGCGTGGCAAAGTGTTGATTCCAATCCACTGGGCCGGATTTACGCTGGCGCTCCATGATTGGACGGACCCGGTCGAACGTGCGGTTCGAAGCGCGAAGGAACGGGATGTGCAGGTGTGTACGCCAAGAATCGGCGAGACCGTTGCGATCAATGCGGGGGCTTATCCGACGGGAGCTTGGTGGCGGGAGTAGCAGGGGACATAAGAATGAAGCGGGACGCATCCATTTGATGCGTCCCGTTTTTTGCATTTGCAGCAATCAACGAATCGGCTCTGGTTTCAACGTCTCACTTCGGACAACACCAGTGTTTATGCGGGCTGGTGCACTAATTTTAGCTTCTTTCACTTATTTAAGGTCGACCGTTTTCTAAGTCATTTTTATCCAATGACACTCACTCTAATCCAATGATTGTCCCCATATTTTTCCGTTGCCCTCGAATCTATACTGTAGTTGCTAAGAATTTGTAAGCGTTTCAATTAGACGCTTCACAGCATAATCCTCCACCAAGAAGGGGCGATTCAGATGAAGGGTAACAGGGGCAGGCAGGGCAGGAGAAGAGGGGCAGGCATACTCGTTTTAATCGCAATGCTGTTAGTGAATTTGCTGTCGGTTGTTCCGACTGCAGCAGCGGCAGATCCGGTCATACCGGACGATGCGATGAAGATTAATGGTGAAGACGCAATAGCGGGCAACATCGGCAATGATCCGAACGGTCAGGAAGGCTCGTATGCATGGATTGATCACAACAGTGCAGACTCGCGCATTACGTATGAGATTACGGCAGCTGAGGCGGGAACGTATCAATTTGCTTTCCGCTACACAGCAGGTACGGTTGGCACGGCGAAGGCAAGAACATTGGCTGTTGACGTGAACGATCAAGTTCATGTGGATGATCTGACACTGCCGGATACAGGGACATGGAATACATGGTTCACGGCTTACGAGACACTTGATCTGCAAGCAGGATTGAATACGGTTACATTGCGTTCGGAAGCGGCACAGAACGGGATGTGTCTGGACTACTTCCACGTTTGGGAGACAGCTGTAGAGCCTGCTCCTACAACTCGTTACGAGGCGGAGAATGCCGACATTAACCGGGCAATCGTATGGGAGAGCACGCAAGCGTCGGAAGGCAAGTACATCGGCAACATCGATTACGACGACAGCTATGTGCAGTTCAACCAAGTGCATGTGGACACGGCAGGCACGTATGGGGTAACGATCGGGTATGCGAACGGAACAGGGGCAGACTCAACGCATAATCTGGTCATCAATGACACACCTGCAGGTACGGTTACATACCCTGCGACCGGCGGATGGATGAACACGACGCCTTATAACGATTTTGGGCAAAAGAAAACGATCAACGTTGAGCTCCAAGCAGGCGATAACACGATTCGTCTGGTCAAAGGAACCGGCTACGCCGAGGTCGACTATATCGATCTGATCGGCTCCGTGCCGAAGGTTAGTGTACAAGCCGTCTCGATTCCAACGCCAAGCTCGAATCGTATATTCGTAGGCGAGACGCTGCGGCTCAGTGCAGTTGTCACGCCGGATAATGCATCCAAGAAGCAGGTGCTGTGGACGGCAGCTAACTCGGACGAATCAACCGAAGCAAGGGCAACGATCGATGCTTACGGCGTACTGACCTCACTAGCGGCCGGCGACGTGACGGTAACCGCGACATCGGTTGATAATCCGGCAGCGACCGCTTCCGTGACGATCACGATTGCGAACGTTGATCCGTTCGTCGTTGACCTATCCGATCGCTATCGCCCGGTAACGCACGCGGCATCCGGTGCATTGTACGGACTAGCTGAAGAAGGTCGTCCAACAGACGATCTCATCGCGCCGCTCAAGCCGCGCATGTTCACGCAGATGGCGCCAAGTGGCGGCCAGCTGCCGAATGGAGAAGTGTCGCCGATCGGCGATGCGCTGAAGGTGGCTTCGATTGCAGAACGCAACGGCGCTTCGGTGACGATCCGGATGCCGGATATTTACCCCGATTTCCCGTACAAGTGGGTAAGCTGGGACGACTGGTATGCGAAGGTCGATCAGATGGTGAACGCTAGACTGACGTCTGGCGCGAGCAATATTTATGCGTATGAGCTCTGGAATGAGCCGGATTGGACTTGGGATACGACGAAGGCAGGCGCTTATCTCGACGGCTGGAAGAAGACCTACGACCGCGTACGTTCGCTTGACCCAGACACGCCAATCATGGGACCAAGCTACAGCATCTATGTTGAGAGCTGGCTGCGCGACTTCCTCTCCTATTGCAAAACAAACAACTGCTTGCCGGATATCATTAGCTGGCATGAGCTAGGCGACTTTAGCGGCACACCGAACCCGCAGAACATTGAGTCGCGTATCGCTAACTACCGAGCAATCGAACAGGAGCTGGGCATCGATCCGCTGCCAATCAGCATTAACGAATATATGGCGTATTCCGAGGATACGATTCCAGGCAACACGATTCAATATATCGCGCAGTTCGAGCGCGGCGGAGTGGATACGGCGAACACGGCATTCTGGTTCCGTCCAGGTCGTCTTAGCAACATCGTGACGGATACAGGTAAACGGAATGGCTCATGGTGGATGTTCAAATGGTACGGTGATATGACAGGCAAGATGGCGATGACGACACCTCCACAGCCAAGCAGCATGGGTCTTGATGGTATTGCCAGCGTCGATACGAGCAGCAGCAATGTGCAAGTTATATTCGGCGGTGCGGATGGCGATCGCGACATTGTTGTACGCGGCTTCGATTCCGATGGACTTGCCTATACAGGCGGAAAAGCTTACGTGACCGTTGAGTCGACACCTTGGTACGGTGTTGATACCGAAGTGAAGGCGCCGACTGCCGTTTACAGCGGCGAGTTCGATATCGTGGACGGTCAAATCATTGTCCCGATGACGGATATGAACCCGATCTCGGCTTATCACATCGTCATTACGCCAGCGCAAGCGACGGCGAATACGCGTTACGAGAGTGAGCACGCCACGACGAATAAAGCAGGCATCTTCGCAAGCGAGCATGCTTCGAATGTTAAGTACGTCGGACAGATTGATTTTGCAGACAGCTATATAGAATATACGGTTAATGCGGCAGCTGCGGGTACTTACAACCTGACAATTGGTTATGCGAATGGCATGGATACAGTGTCGACGCACGAATTGTCGGTGAACGGTAAAGCGGCAGGTACGGTTTCGTATGCGCCAACAGGTGGCTGGACCTGGAGCGGAAAGACGGGTGTGGCTTCCGTACAAGTAACGCTGACAGCAGGTGCGAATACGATTCGTCTGACCAAAGGCGAGACGGGCGGCTACGCGGAGCAGGATTATATTCAGCTCACGCCGGTAACCGCATACGAGCAGCGTTTCGAGGCGGAGCAGGCGACAATTACGGATGCACAAGTGTTCACTGGAAGCTATGCTTCGGACTTCCGTTATGTTGGCTATATTAACAATTCGGACAGCTCCCTGTTATTCCAACCGATTGTTCCGACAGCAGGCCAATACACGCTGGAGATCGGTTATGCGAATGGCACGGAGACGACTTCGTCACACACGCTTACGATTAACGGCACGGACTCCGTTGTGCAATATGCACCGACAGGTGGCTGGGTGAATGCCTATGCGAACAAAGGCAATCGCAAAACCGTAACGCTTGACGTCAATCTGATCGAGGGCGAGAACAGCATCAAGCTGACGAAGATGGATGGCTATGCGGAGCTCGACTACATCAAGCTGACCGCTGCGGCAGCTCCAGTCGATAACGGTGGTAACAATGGCGGAGAAGATGGTGGTAATAATGGTGGCGGCAATGGGAACGGCGGAGGCGGCACAACAGGCTCCGGTGGTACCTTGGTCGCAGCAGCACCATCGAGCAGCAACACCGTTGGCACCAACGGTGTAGTGACGGCCAAGTCGACTGTTGACGCGGCAGGCGCAGCATCGGCTGTATTCGAGGCCGATTCACTGAGTGAAGCAATCCAACAAGCAGCAAGCGGCAAGCTGACGCTGAAGATCGATGGAGCAGATAAGGCTGGCAAGGTATCGATTACGATTCCAGCGGCACCGCTTCGTGATGCTGGCAAAGGGTTAACCGACGTTACGATTGAAGTAAATGGCGTGACGGTTGTAGTTGATGCATCGCTGCTGACGCAAACCAGTGATGCGAAGAACATCGTCCTTATGGTTAGTACGAAGTCGGCTTCCGAGCTGCCAGACAGCGTACGTGATGTAGTTGGCGATGCGACCGTATATGATTTCTCCCTGACGCTGGATGGTAATCGCATTGCCGACTTCGGTCAACATGGTGTAACGGTCAGCGTTCCATATGAGCTGAAGCAGGGCGAGGATCCGCACAACGTCGTCATCGTCTACCTGACAGACAGTGGCGACTACGAGGTTGTAACGAACGGTTGGTACGATGAGAAGACGGGCACAGTGACGTTCCAGCCAAAGCATTTCAGCCTATATGCAGCGATTTACGTCGATGCAAGCTTTAATGATCTAGGTGCTGAACAATGGGCAACGACGGCAGTTGAGGCACTTGCTGCACGTGAAATCGTCAAAGGTGATGGCAAAGGTGCATTCCGTCCGAACGATTCCATCACACGTGCAGAGTTTGTGCAGATGGTCGTCCAAGCATTTGGTCTATCGAATGACCAGGCATCGGCAAGCTTCTCTGATGTGAATAAGGACGATTGGTTCTATGCTTCTGTCGCGGCTGCGGAGCAATATGGCATCGTTACTGGCAGAGCGGACGGCACATTCGGCGCATCATCCAACATCTCAAGACAAGATATGGCGCTGATTCTGTATCGTGTTGCGAAGCTGGTTGGTACACCGCTCAACACCGGCGAACCTAGCAGCTTCTCGGATGCATCCGCGATTGCTGGCTATGCAGCTGATGCAGTCGAGGCGATGTACCAAAGTGGTATCGTGCATGGCATGGGCAACGGCAGCTTCGAGCCAGGTGCACAAGCAACGCGCGCTCAGGCTGCAATGATGATCTACAATTTGCTGCAACTGACATAATACGATGTAGAGTATATGAAGGCAGGTAATAGAGCGCCGTCCCGATCATGGGGCGGCGCTCTGCTTGTTATCACGTATGCATGGTATACTGGGTGTAAAATGTAAGAAACTCGAGGTGACCCCATGCCAACGACGTTTAATACACCAGACGAATATATCGCGAGCTTCGCGCCAGATATTCAAGAGAAGCTGCAATCGATCCGCAGCTTAATCAAGCAGCTAGTGCCGGAGGCGACAGAGAAGATCAGCTACGCGATGCCAGCATTCGCCTTGCATGGCAATCTCGTCTTCTATGCAGCGTTCAAGAACCATATCGGCTTCTACCCGAGCGGCAGCGGCATTGCGGCGTTCGAGCATGAATTTATCGGGCTGAAATGGTCGAAGGGCGCCGTTCAATTCCCGATGGACAAGCCAATCCCTTATGACCTAATCAGCCGTATCGTCGAGTTTCGAGCCGGGGAGAGTCGTGCGAAGGCCGAGGCGAAGAAGACTGCGAAGAAGGCTGCCAAGAAGGCTTAATCTCTAGATTAAGGAATGTTGCTATTTAACAACGGTAATGTGAAAGCCTACGGTCAGTAGGCTTTTTTTGCTATTCTAGAGCGCGATATTCTTATGGATAAGACAGTCTGTATGTTTATTAGATGAGTTTATCTAACATTTTACAAACATTTACTTGGAATTTTATTAGTACTTATCTTGTAAAATAATCCATTGAGAATGTTCTACAATGGAGGTATCGTAATGAATTCAAGCAACAAGCAGAGTCGCATCTTGCCTATCATACGCAAGCTGTCCGTGAAATCGTTCAGAGCAAAGATGATCGCGACATATCTGCTGATTTCCATCATCCCCATGCTATTCAGTTCTATTTTCTTCGCTTATTATCTGAACAATGTCGTAACGAAGGAAATTCACACGAAGGAACGGGACGTCGTTAATAGCAATACGGTTGCCATAGAATACGCGATCCAGCGTAATGTCTCGTCCTTAGAGCAAATAACGAAGAATAATCCTGATGTCATTAATGGCAACAAGCAGGGTATAGTGGATTATTTCGCCCAGATTAAATACGCTAATCTTGAAGTGGAGGAGTATGGGTATGTAGACGAACAAGATACTGCGTTTACTTCCTCTGGCAGCAAGCTCGATGTATCCGACCGTGATTACGTGAAGAAATCGCGGGATACGAAGCAGACGGTCATCAGCGATATCTTGGTCAGCAAACGGACCGGAAATCACATCATCGTCATTTTCGTTCCGATTCTGGATCAACAGAATAACTATAAAGGCGGTATCTTCAGCACCGTTACAACCGAGAATCTGGATATTTTCACCGACATGATCAAGATCGGAGAAACAGGTTTTGGCTACCTCGTATCGTCTACGGGCACGCTGTTGAATTATCCGGATAAAAGCTTGGTTGGCAAGAACGTCAATGAAATCCTCACACCGGAACAATCAGCCAAGCTCGAAGCAGCTGCTAAGAAGCAAACGAACGGGATCGTTGATGTGACCGATGAGAATGGCGATAAACGAGAAATCAGCTTCAATACGATTCCATCGACGGGCTGGCGCTTGATTTCTACCGTGGACTATGATGAGGTCTACGATTCCGTTGAGACAGCAAGAACGATTTCGATATGGCTAACTATTATTACAGCGGTCGTCGCCGCCGTGTTCGCGCTGACGTTATCGCTTGGCATGACGAAGCTGGTTTCGAAGCTTACGGATGCTGTGAAGAAGCTTGCGACCGGCGATTTGACCCCGCGTCTTCAATTTTATCGCAAGGATGAGCTTGGACAGCTCGCCCTTGATTTCAATTACATGGTGGATTCATTCTCTCTCATCGTAGGGAAGGCCAGCCATGCAGCGGAGCAGGTCGCAGCCTCTTCGGAGCAGCTAACAGCGACTGCGATGAATTCGGTAACCGTATCGAACCATATCGCACAATCCACGCAAGAAGTGCTTCGCGCAGGAGAAAGCCAACTGCAGGGAGCGGAGCAAACGTCCACGGCGATGGGAGAGATGGCTGTAGGTGTGCAGCGGATTGCGGAATCCTCATCGGCTGTGACGGAGCTTTCCCAAGATTCGCTGCATGAAGTACAAAAGGGATCCGTTGCGATTCGTGAGGCGGTCGAGCAGATGAAGCTGATTCACCACTCTGCCAGAAGATCGGCGGAAGACATGCAGACGCTGGAGGGCTATTCGCAGCAGATCGGCGAGATCGTCACCCTCATCACCGATATTACGAATCAGACGAATCTGTTATCGCTCAATGCCTCTATTGAAGCCGCACGAGCGGGCGAGCAGGGACGCGGGTTCGCCGTGGTGGCGAACGAAGTGAAGAAGCTGTCCGAGCAATCGACGCTCGCTGCCGCGAATATCGGCAATTTAATCCGCGAGGTGCAAGCTTCAACGGCTAGAGCGGCGGCGGAGATGAATCAAGGGGTACAGAACGCTGATCGGGGATCGGAGCTGATCAACACGGCAGGACAGGCGTTCACTCAGATTGCGAGCATGTTCCAAGAAGTGTCAAATCAGATCCAGGAAGTATCCGCAGCATCGCAGCAGATGTCGGCTGGAACAGAACAAGTGACGGCGTCTATGGCCGAGATCGTAACGATGACAGATGGCTCGTATCGTCACACACAAAGGATCGGAGAAGGAGCCGGACAGCAGCTGCAGTCGATGGAGGAGATTTCATCCGCATCCGAGCATTTGAGCAGCATGGCACAGGAACTGCAAGAGGCGCTCTCACAATTCAAGACGAACTAAGCAGATGAAGCGAGAATGGACTAAGAATAAGAGAAGAGGGGCTTCGCATCGAGCGGGCCCCTCTTTCTGTGCGTCCCTATAAATCTATACAGTAACGAATCTCTTCACTCGCTCGAAGGAAGCCGATCGATTCATACAGGGATAGGGCGGAGTCATTGTCCGTGAGCACCATAAGACCCGCTTTCGACAGACCTAGCGATTGGATATAGGTTAGACCTTGCGCGAGTAGGAAGCGAGCCAATCCACGCTTGCGCCAAGGCTCACGGACGAACACCTCTTCAATCTCAGCTGTATCGTCCACCTGACAGACCATTAGGCTTGCTGCCAGTTTGCCATCGTGGCGAATGGTCAGCGCTTTCCAATTCGGACGTCTCTTGTATTCATGAAGCCGCGTTAGACCAAGCGGCGTTTCGGGCCAAATCTCCGAATCGGCCTCCAAATATTCCTCTTCCTCAAGGTCAGTCGCCATTGCCCAAGAAGCATACTCAAATCCTTGTGCCAGCTCGATAACCGGGATCGGCTCCGATAGGTTATGCTGCATGCAGTACAGCGTGCTGAGGTGACGATACCCCTCCTGTATAAAAAATGCATTGTTCGCTTCCTCGGATCGATCGTTGCCGAAACACAGCAGCGTGCCATATTCGGTCGACAGCGTGTCTTTCAATTGCAATGCTCTTGCATACAGCTGCTTGTACAGCTGTCCTAGCAGCTCATGATCCGCTGCGCGATCAGGGACAGTCTTCACATTAACATAGATGGAATGTTTGCTCGCTGGTGAGCGTCCAGGTGGTACAACATTCACGATCCCGACCTGCCCTTTGGCAATCATCACGCCTTCCTGATAGGCACAGTAGACGTTTGGCCAGTTGTCTTCGTCTCCTACCCACCAGAATACGGCGTTCGGATTGTGCTTCATGACCGATTGATGCAGCTCCTCGAGCAGCGGTGAATCCTCCTGCTGATAAGGCCGAATAACAATTTCTGCTGTTATATCTTTCATAGGTAATCCCCCTTTAAACTTCTCGTATGGAAGGAACTTACAGTAGGTATATACGGAATGTGGAAACCATAGTTGCGGTAACGCGTATCTATTAACGGGATACCGACAGTCGCGTCAGCTAACGGACCGTAGAAGCATTAATGAGCGCGTACAACCTGTTTCCATGTGCTAACGGACTCGAGTGTCGCTATATCGCTGTAAATCTACTATTTTGGATCAAAAAACACGCATTAGCATCATCCCAGTCCGTTACAGCAAGCAGGCGTGTAGCCGCACAGAATAAAGTCTCTCTAGTCCGTTAACGACACGTCGATCAGCCCTGCACACGCGACGAATTTCTTCTTGTGCGGGTCGGTTCTCTCCATTAGACTAGGGAAATGTACGATGGCATTAAATGAAGGCTTGCCCAGTATAAGGGAGGCCGCGAATCCAACTCGAGAGGGTGTATAAGGTGTTCAAAAGGCTTGCATCGGAAGCGCTCGGTCTTAGCGATATCGGGCAAATCATTCCACCTCAAGACTATGATAAGGTCGACTCGGATGACTACGTCTTCCACGAGGATAACGAGAAAATTTATTTCGTCATTAAGTCCAAGAAGGACGAATACTGCTTCACCAATCTGGCGCTGATCCATCTGGACGGTGACAGTGCGCTCAGCTCCAAACGGGTGCTGAAACGTTACGCTTATTCGTCGTATTCCGTATCGAATGTATTGCTGGAGACAGCGGGTACGGTCGATATGGACGTCGAGATCAAGTTTGTGATTGGCGATACGCCATTCTCCATCGATGTGCGCAAGAGCCAGCTGGAGCAGCTGAAGGATTTGTACAAAGCGCTGTACAAGATCTCTGATATCAAGAAACACAATAACGAATATTTGAAGCTGGCGGGCGAGAGCATCGAAGTGGCCAAAGAAACGCTCAGCCACGCAATGCCGCAGAGCGCAGCGCTCTCCACGCAGTTTGATCAGATCAACCTGTCCGTCTTCAACTGGAAGAAGGATAAGCTCGACGAGTATAAGATCAAAGATTTTGGTTTCGTTTTCGAGAAATATATTAACAATTAATAGGCATCATTCATCCATCTGGGGCCCGAGAAATCGGGCTCTTTTTGTTTGCTCTAGGATTTGTTTAAGCGTATTGATAGAGGGAATAATAGAGTTAAGAGAGATATCCGAGCACAGAAGTGTGTCATGGAACGCATGCCCTCTGTATATATTGGGCGAGTGGAAGTAATCAACTGGCGCAGCACTTGTCCGATTAGGCAGGAGGATGCAGGAGATTGATGGCACCTCTGAACAAAAGGAGACCACGCCATGCGCAAGCTGGAACGCGATTTACTCGAGCTGCTATCCATTACAGCCCCGAGTGGGCAGGAGCGGCCGGTAGCGGAGTATTTGATCGAACGTCTGCAGAAGCAGGTCGATCGAGTGGAATTTGACCATTACGGCAATGTCATTGCCCAGCGCATATATGGCACCGGAATCGGGCCGACCATTCTGTTGTGCGCGCATATGGATACCGTTTGGGTAGATCCGGCGCGGGAGATTTTGCAGGACGGCGATATTTGGCATAGCAGCGTAGGTCCGCTTGGGGCGGACGATCGAGCGGGTATCGCGATTATCTTGGCGGTGCTGCGCAGTTTGGCGAGGAGCGGGGCGTTCCATGGGCGGATTAAGCTTGCTTTTACACGTGAAGAAGAGATAGGACGGATTGGCTCGGAGCAGCTCAATCTGGCGTGGCTGAGCGGGGTGGATATGAGCGTTGTTGTGGACCGCAGAGGGAGCAGGGACATCGTCGTGCGCAACAGCCGCATGGCGTTCTGCGAATGGAGTCTGGCGGCGTATTGGGAGTCGATCGGGACGATGTGCGGAATGACGGGCTGGCGCGCGGTGGAAGGCGGCCTTAGCGATGCCGTGACATTCGCTGCGTACGGCATTCCATCTGTTAATCTGTCTGCGGGCTACGAGTACGAGCACACGGCGGAGGAATATGTGAACGTGCGAGCGTGCAAGGACACGGTGCGGCTCATCGTGCAATCCCTGACGAATTATACGGCGGCGCAGCAGACGGCATCCACTGTTGTTTTTTGAAAATTATAGATCTCTGAATTGCGATTGAACTAACGAGAAGGCATAAAAAACGGCGATTGTTCAGAGGCGGAGTGCCCTGTAACAATCGCCGTTTTATCTACAATTACTTAGTAAAGGAGTCTACTGGCAACTTGAATGTCCATGGTCCTTTCATAGCGACCTGAGGGTTGCTTACAGTAAACTGCAGCTTATTGCTGGTTGGCTCGACTTTGACAACAAAATGATCAATTATCCCCGTCTCGTCATTCAGTGTTCTTCCATCAATGCTAAAATCGCGAACCAAACCGCGAGTGTCTGCCGATCCGCTGGTATCTACATAAACTTTAGCCCATTCCTCGCCGTTTTCTTGGAACCGTTCAATAGCAGAAATTTTGATTGGGAAGCCTGCTAAATCGAAAATGTAATCAACATCTTTCTTAGATTCCTTTGGAAGATCGAGTGAAACTGCAGCCTCGTCCTGGTATATGACGTTAATCTCTGGGATCGTAATGATATAGTTTTTTGTATTCAGGTCGGACATATTGAAGAGGAACTCGCTTACGGGACTAGAATTAGCCATTCCTCGCTCGAGCGAGATAGGTTTGCCCGCGTCATCCCAAACTTGAACGTGTTGAATCGGAGCGTAATCACTGCCGGTGAAATTCAGGCCATAATCATCGATCATAAACTTATCAGGAACTGTGGAGACCAAGCTGATTCTCGCTTTTTCCCCTGAGAGACTGGCGACAGCAGAAATCTGAACATCGTCTACGACGACCGTTTCTCCTAGTTCGTCATAGCTGCTTACTGACTTAGATTCGATTAATGTCAGCGGAATCGAAACCTCGGGGAATTGATCGATTTTAATCTTGGCATGTTTGCCTATATCAAGAGTTCCCTTGTACCAAAACGTTCCGGCCCATTTATCCGTAGTATAAGTAAGTTGAGATGAAGAGACGGTATAAGCGACTCCTTGGTCGTTCACAACGGTCAGGTTATTAAGTTTATTCACATGTGAAGCTGTTACGGTTATATAGGACATTTCTTCATCAACCATCATGCCCGTGATGGATATCGATCCTTCGCCAACCTGAGCATCCACTTGTTGAGGGAGTATAAGCATTTCGGACTGCTCTTTTGAATCTGTGACGATGCCAATGCCCGGGACAAAATGTAATGCATTGCGTAAAGCTGCGAATACTTGAGTGTTAAAAAACGCAGTAGAGACTATGGTAATACCGAGTACTAATGCAGCAATTGCTCTTCGAGGGCGGGGTCTCATCCATATGGACCTTTTCTTTTTTTGTTCAATTTTATTGTACGCGTTCATCTCGGCTAAGGCCGATTGGACTCCCAATTGGCTTCTTTGATGCAGATTGCGAGGGACTGGAATATTATCGATTTCTTGTTTTAGTTTATCGTTCATAAACATCCTCCTCGAATAATTCATTTCGAAGTTTTTTTAATGCTCGGTACAATATGGTTTTGGCTGAACCTAATGGGATTTCCAATACATCTTTAATTTCTTTTAACGTAAGGTCATGATAGAACCGGAGAATGATCACACTTTTTTCATCTGCGTCCAGCGTTTCGATTAATTCTTTGAGCGATAACGCGAGTGGAATATCCACGTCGTCCTGTTTAAGGCGTATATTTTTATACTCGTCGGTAATCTTAATGACCTTTTGCCGTTTCCGTAGTAGATCAATGGAACAACTGATCGCGATTTTAATAAGCCACGTTTTGAAATATTTTGGTTCCTTCAGTGTTGAAATAGATTTAAATGACCGATAAGCGGTCTCTTGTACGACATCCAATGCATCGTCCTGATTACGCAGATAGACGAATGCAGTACGATAGATGGCTTCTTCATGTTGTTGAAATAGTGTCAGAAAATCAGAACTATTTCCTCTTTGTGCGCTTCTGATTAAGGATTCAATGGTTATAACCTCCATCCGTTGCGTGATAACAGTTAGACGCGGGTAGTTAGAATTTGGCTTTGTCGTTCTCTAACTTGATCCCAAATCCCAAAGGTTGAGCATCTATTACAGGGAATTTCATTCATGTGGTTGAATGGTGAATGGTGTCAAAATGTTCTCTTGAGTGAAATATCGGCTGCGTGAGCAGATCTGTCGACAGGTGGTCTCCTCTTTTTACCAAATATATAGCGATATATCGAGGTCCTTCTTGAAGACACCTAGCGTTATGCTATGTACGAGTGCGAGCAGTCATCGGAGGAATATGTGAACGTGCGGGGGTCAATGATTCCGCTTATTGGATTATGAGGGTTGGTTAATGCGACAATGGTGCGTAAAGACGACGAATAACCGACCATCAGCGATGGTCGGTTATTCGTGTTCTCCCCGTAATATGCGTACCAGCCTGTCGGCTTGCCGTCCGGGATACCGCAGCGCGGCTATACGTTGGTCACAGCTGTTTGTGCTCCCCTTTCCTGGCGCTGACGCTTTAGCGCATCCAGCTCCAGCAGCACGCTGTCCTGAAGCTTGTCCTGCGGCAAGCCAGCAGAAGCCGGTCCTGTTATCGACTGAACTTGCTTACGTGCGGTCGCTTCAGCCTCTAACTGCCATACCTTCTCTTCCATCCGGGCGAATCCGCGCACGGCTTGCCGAGGGTCGAAGCTGTACAATGTATTGTTCACGCTCTTCAGTGCTTCGGCGGTTTGCACTCTCGAAATCAGGTAGTGTTTCTTTGCCTGCAGCGCATCGTACGTTTGCTTCAACTGCAAAATCTGCTCTTTCAGCTGCACCGTCTGCTGCTGCAGCGATTCGAATTGGCTGCGATATTGCATAAGCCGTTCTTGAAGAATCAGTTTCTCGCGAAGCGCAATTTGAGCAATCGCGTCCTCGCCTCTGTCAACGGCAAGCTCGGCTTGGTGGCTGCGTTTGGCAAGCAGCGCTTCCGTCTGCTCGATAAGCACGGCATGCTTTCGCTCGACAAGCAGCTGCTGCGTTAAAGCTTCCGCCGCGCGGTCTAACTGCTCTTCAAGATCACGGAGATATTGCTTCACCATATTGATCGGATCTTCGACCCGATCCAGAAAACCATGCACGTCGGACTGTACGATTGTTTTGACACGTTTGAAAATACCCATTATTGTTTCGCCTCCTTAGTAAGTTGCCGTTCCCATTGATCCAAAATGTGAACATCATTGTGTGGTACTGGTTCTGCAAGCCATTCCGGCGAAGGTGTCATCTCGATGTCTGATCCACCTTTGCTTCTCTTGCGAATATAGATGTAAGCGCCAATTACGACAGCTGCAATGACAATCGTCCAGAAGGATAGAAGCGACCACAGTGCGACTGCTGCCATGAGTCCGCCGATCCATTTCAGCACCGATTTGCCTTTAGCAAACAGTACGGCTCCGATCAACAGTACTCCGATTTTCGTAAGCAGTCCGATGAGTGCAAATCCGCCTCTGTCATGTTCGACGCCAATGCGCTGCACGAACACCTGATTACCACTCCTGAATGAACCTCCGTCATGTCCAAAGCCTGCCTCTGGCCCGATTACCTGGTGGACACCATGCGTCCAGCCGGAGCAAATGACCAGTACGAATACCGAAAGCACTGCAAGAAACGGCCATTTTAACATTTTCCATCTCGTCGATCTCATTCATGTTCACCTCCTTGTTTTCTTTACACCCCCAGAATAACGCCCTTTGGTGAAAAACAGGTGAAAGAGGAAGTTCAAAAAATCCGCTTTTGATCACGAAGATCACAGGCAGTGAATTCGACGTTGAATCTTGGATGAAGCCTTTTGGATTTTCAATTTTCTATCAGCTTGTCTTCATCTGCCTTTCATCTTTACTTGCTATCTTATAGGCAGCCATTTAGTAGAAACGATAGAAAGAAAGGTTGATAGAGATGAACCTGCTGTTAGCGGAAGACGATACTCGCCTTGGCGAATTGATTGTTCATATGGTGGAAGCGAAGACGGGCATCCGGGTGGATTGGGTTACGACAGGCAGCGACGCCTACGATTATGCGCTTGCTTCGACCTATGACGTGGTGCTGCTGGATTGGATGATGCCGGAGGGCGATGGAGCGGCGACTTGCAGAAAGCTGCGCAAAGCCCAGTATTCGGGGGCAATTCTGATGCTGACCGCCCGCGATTCGGTACAGGATCGCGTCGCCGGACTGGATGCAGGTGCCGACGACTACCTGGTGAAGCCCTTTGAAATAGACGAACTGTTAGCCCGAGTCCGTGCCTTGACCCGGCGCAACTTCGCGCCTCTCATGGAGGAGATGGTGCAGCTGGGCGAAATACGACTGAACCGGGCCAGCCATGAAGTCCAGCTGGGTGACCAGCGGATTGCGCTGACCACAAGAGAATTCCAGATTATCGACCTGCTGGCGGTTAATCGCGGAAGGGTGCTCACACGCGAACTCATTCTGGATCGGATCTGGGGATTCGATTCGGATGTTACTCCTAAAGCCGTCGATGCGACCGTCAAGCTCGCACGGAAGAAGCTGGAGCTTGCCGGACACAAAGGGCTTATCGAAAGCGTGCGCGGCGTCGGGTACCGGATTCATGTTTAGGGGCAAAGACAGTCGTAAGGGCAATCCGCATAACGATATCATCAGACGGACGCATTGGCGATTGACCGTGCAGTACAGCGCTCTGCTGCTATTGTTCCTCGGCTTGTTCGCAGCTGCCGCATACTCGTTGTTTCAACAATCCGCCCGCAGTGAGCAGGAGAGCAAGCTAAACGCGCTGCTCGACGATGAGCTCCGGTTTATACAAGAAAACTACGGAAATATGCGTGCCAATCGAGTTAGCGATAAGAAGGACAATTCCTTTCAAATCGGCGCCGATCAAGCCTTTTATTATTGGGTGGACCAGCAGGGAAGCCTCGTCTTAGGCAATGAAAGTGACAGCGCAATTCGCTCGCAAGCGCTGCGAGCATTAGAGGGGTGGGTGTCAAGAGGCGACAAGACCCGCAAGGTAGAGTTTGAAACGCAAAGCCGCTTGTTCTTCCAAAGCCATAATGACATGGAGGCGGAGCAAACACCGTTTCTTGTGGCAAGCCGGAAGCTAACCGCTGCCGGCCGCGATATCGGCACGTTGTATGTAGGCGTCGACATTAGCTCGCAGGAAGAGATGCTGCGAACCGCCGCACTGGTGCTTGGCGGTCTGACGATTTTGTTTGCCGTCGCCTGCGTCTTCGTCAGCTACCTTATGTCTAGACGAGCTATGATTCCGATCGCGCAGTCGCTTGCCCGACAGCGGGAGTTCGTCGCCGACGCTTCGCATGAGCTGCGTACGCCGTTAAGCGTGCTGATGTCCTCCATCGAATCGCTTGGGATGCGCAAACAGGCGCCGTCGGACGGGAATGACGATCGATTCGAACAGCGGACACTTGGCTATATGAAGGATGAAGTCAAGGGGATGACGCGCCTGGTCGGCGACCTGCTTTATTTGGCCCGCTCGGATTCCGGTGCAGAGCAGCTGCAGCTGGCCCGTTTCGATATTCGGGCAAGCGCAGAGCGAACGTTGAACAGTCTTGCTCATCTGTTCGAGGCGAAGCAGATTGTGCTTGACTTGCAAGCGCCGGACAAGCTGCTGATGTACGGCGATGAGCAGCGGCTTCTTCAATTGCTCGTCATTCTGGTCGACAATGCGGTGAAGTATTCGCCGTCCGGCACGCTCGTACGCGTGAAGCTGGCCGAAGAGAAACAGCGAAGCCATCGAATCCTTACGATCGCCGTAGTCGATCAGGGCATCGGCATTTCGGCAGAGGAGCAGGAGAGGATATTCGAAAGGTTTTACCGGGAGGACAAGGCGCGTTCCCGACAATTTGGCGGACATGGGCTAGGTCTAGCCATTGCGAAGCGGATCGTCGTGTCTTGCGGCGGCATCATTCAGGTGGCGAGCAAGTCGGGACAGGGCAGCGCATTTATTGTCAAAATTCCGTTTTCCGAATAGGTCATCGCAGAACTTTGGGCTTGGTATAGGGGCGCTATCATTAGGGTGATCGATTCTGATTGGTCTGGACCATCGTCGATTTATGCTCACAATATGAACATTCGCAGCGAATGACTGTGTTCTATAATGAGGATAATGGGAAGTGGCAAGGTGAAACGTCATCGTACGTTTCATTTCAAGTCAGATCGAAGGAGAATGAACATGGCTAGATTAAGCATCATCCTAGTATTATTAGCGCTCATCACAGCCTGCAGCAGCGATAAAACCGAGACGTCAACGGGGACTAGCGAGCCTGCTGGGCAGACGACGGATAGTACGCAATCCGCAAATCCTACGTTAGAGCGTGCGACTCTTACCGAGCGCGATATGAAGATACAGTATCCACAGGTCACGAATTTGGGAGATGCGAAGCGGGAGAAAACGATTAACTCGCTGCTCAAAAATGAAGCGCGCAAAGCGATCAGCTATTACGCCTATAACGAGACGACGATGGATATCGATTATACGGTGAAACGATTCGACGATAAGATACTCAGCATCCAATATACCGGATATGCCAACAGCAAAGGCGCTGCGCACCCGAACAACCTTTATTTTACGACCAATATAGATATGACAACGGGAATGAAGATGCTGTTGAAGGACACGGTGAAGGTCGATGAATCGTTCGTACAGCTGCTGCGAAAGGGCAAGTACATTCCCGCTGATCCTAGTGTGGATCTAAGCAAGGAAGCAGCGAACGAATTAAACAATTGGTCGGACGCAGAGATGGTTACCTACATGAAGCAGGCTGACGACATCGGCATCGGCAACGTGTTGAACGTATTCACATACCGCACGGAAGATGCGCTGGGCATCAGCATCTCTGTCCCTCACGCGCTTGGTGATCATGTCGAGTTCGAGATTCGTAATGCGGATTTGGCTGATAAGTTTGTTGAGGTAAGTCAGTAGTTAGAAAGATAGTATGGAGGAGTCAACCCGCCTTGGAAATCGAAGGCGGGTCTTTTTCTATTCTGCTGCATGGATTGCTCCCGAATGCCAGACAATAAATCGCAGGATCTGGAAAGGAGCAACCTTTACTTATGCGTCTAACCGCAACTTTAGGCGAAGCCTATAATCACGCACCGTATCCGATGAACGGGCATGGCAAGCGCAATGTACATGTATTGAAGGAAGCGTTCGAAGCAGTCGATGGTGACGTGGACAGCGATATGTATGGAAACGGTGCAATCATGGAGCAGTTTCACAATACATTCGCACAGCTGCTCGGTAAGCCAGCGGCGGTGTTTTTCCCAAGCGGAACGATGGCGCAGCAGATTGCCCTTCGGATTTGGTCGGATGCAGCGGGGAGCAAGAAAGTCGCCTATCACCCGCTATGCCACTTAGAAATCCACGAGCAGGACGGACTGAAGCATCTGCATCATCTTGAACCGATTTTGCTTGCAGATACGACAAGGCCTGTGCTGCTGTCGGATGTGCTTAACATGCCGGAAGGTGTCGCATGCTTGCTGCTGGAACTGCCGCAGCGGGAGATTGGCGGGCAACTGCCGGATTATAGGGAGCTTGAAGCGATCTCGGCGCATTGCCGGGAGAAAGGGATTAAACTGCATCTGGATGGCGCACGGCTATTCGAGATCACGCCTTATTATGGTCGTTCCGCTGAGGAGATTTGCAGCTTGTTCGACAGTGTATACGTGTCGGTATACAAAGGACTTGGCGGAATCGCAGGTGCGGTGCTGGCGGGCGAGTATGATTTTATAGAAGAGTCGAAGGTTTGGAAAAGGCGGCACGGCGGCGATCTGATCAGCTTGTATCCCTATTTCTTGAGTGCTGACTATTACACAGAGCGCCGACTCCCGCGCATGGCGGAGTATTACGAAGGAGCAATTGCGCTCGCAGAGCTGTACAATAGCTGCCAACCAGCCATCCGTACGGTTCCGCAGGTGCCGGTGTCGAACATGTTTCACGTACATATCGGTATGTCCAAGGAACAGCTGGAGCCGATTCTGATCGAGGTTACGCAGCAGACCGGGATTGGATTCACGCATATCCTTCGCCCGACAGGCGATGCGAGCTGCTTCTATGAAGTCAGTATCGGTGATCGATTCGCTGAGCTGCCGCGGGAGAAGGCTCGGGATGCTTTTCGCCAATTGAGCGATCGATTAATGACCAGTCACAACCGTAATCCATAAGAAGCGAAACCGCTCCGATCAGTTCTATCGATCTCAGCGCATTCATAGAATGGGTTGACTAATGGTAGAGGAGTGATCGCAAGTGGAGGAAACACTGCGGAAGTATTACGAACTAAAGCAGCAGCAGAAGGAAATTGAGCAGGAGCTGGAAACGCTGCGGAATGTCATTATCGCGTACTGCAACGGGAATCCGGCAGGCGAGCTGCAGGCGGGCGAGTACCAAGCGAAGATTGTGATCCAAGAGCGTAGAGAGTATGACGATACGCGGTTGTTTGAGGCGCTGCCTGAAGCTGACATCTGGCGGCTTGTGTCCAGGGCGGATACGAGCAAGGTGGCGAGTTTGGTGAAGCTGAACATTTTGACAGAGGATCGGCTGCGGGGAACGTTCACGAACAAGACAGTTCAACAGCTCCAAGTGAAGCGGGTCTAGCGCGTGATATAATGGAGTATGCATGTTGTACCCCATTCGCAAGGAGAGGATGAGCAGCCATGTCCACCCTAGAAGATAACGCCTATTCGTATCTCAAAATAACCCAAGTGAACCGTGTCGCGACCGTCACGCTGAACCGTCCTCCAGTAAATGCGCTAAGCACCGAAGTCATTGAAGAGTTAGCGGCCTGCCTAGACAAGCTGGCGGCCGACCAGGACATCAAGGCCATTATCCTGACTGGCGAAGGCAAATGCTTCGCGGCAGGTGCAGATATTAAACAATTCACCTCTGCATTCGGCGATGCGCGGGCGGGTGCTCAGCTTGCGCTCTCGATGCAGGCGAAATTCCGGCGAATCGAGACGATGACCAAGCCGGTCATTTGTGCGATTAACGGAGCATCGCTTGGCGGAGGACTGGAGCTAGCGCTTAGCTGCCATCTGCGTATCGCAGCCGACGAAGCACAGCTCGGACTTCCCGAGCTCAATCTTGGTCTCATTCCCGGCTACGGCGGCACACAGCGACTGACAAGGCTGATCGGCAGGGCGAAGGCGACTGAGATGATTCTATTCAGTCAGCCGATTAACGGTCAAGAGGCGGAACGTCTTGGCCTCGTCAACAAGTCGGTCCCGCGCGAGCAGCTTCACCAGGCCGCAATCGAATGGGCAGAACGCATTGCCAACGACAAAAGCGCAGCATCCGTCGCCGCAGCTCTGACCGCAATCGCAGAGGGACTTGATCTAACATTAGACGAAGGCCTCAACCGTGAAGCCGAACTCTTCGGCGCCCTGTTCGAGACCGATTCTATGCGCGAAGGCGTCACCGCCTTCATCGAGAAACGCCCAGCTCAGTTTCGCGACTAAGCGAACAACATAAACGCAGTCATCGTCCTCTATGCGGCGATGTTTGCGACCCAATAAGCGCTGCGCAGCAGCGCTTATTTTGTTGATCTGTCCCTCCAACACCGGACAAGTGCACCATAGCCACACTTAACTTGGTGAAATGCAGGTAAAATCACCATTTGCTGCAGATTAGGAGTGAATTACCTACTCTTAAATGAGTGAATGTAAACTTATTAAGCAATTAAGTAATGCTTAGCTACACTTATTGTGATGGAGAGGAGGGGGCGTCCGGGAGAGGCTCATATCACCCAATTTACTCGCGCAAACCAAAGTTCTGCCCAAAGGGCAGACGACTCCCAGCACGTAGCTCATACAGCGCATCTCAGTTCCTCTATAGTCCCCAAGTAGAATTTCAGGTAAGGAGAGTGCACCAAAGTATGTTTGCAACGCGTCTCTGTCGTTCTATCGTTCTCCAATCCAATTACAGGTACGGTGAGCGTACCAACGTAAGTTTGGCCGAAGGGCATACGGCACCTAGCACGCAGCTCAATCAAGCGTCTCTGTCGGTCCAACGTTCCCCCTTCCGGGGTCCCGGGGTTGGGAAACCCCGGGGGCCCTCCTGGGTAGAACTCTTGATCATTTAAATGGGTAGAACTCCTCAAGTTGATAATCAATATATTAATTGATTAGCACATATGTTATTATATTAACGTATGAAGGAAATGATCAGCACGGTGAGTTACAAATTTCTCTGCCACAACAGCTAACACTTTATCCTATCGCTAACTAAATCTATATAAAACAGGTGATCATTTATGGGCAGCAGCAAACTTAACAATGAACGCAGCACAAGCCTGATCGCTCATTATGCTTTTGATGATGCAGCGAATGTCGGGCATGACCGCTCGGGCAGCGGTAAGGACGCGATTGCGTCAGGCTCCAAGAAGCCAACGATCGAGACAATTGGCGGCCGCTTAGCGGTATCACTCGCAGGTGGTACAGGCGGTACGTCGTACCTGCAGCTGCCAGCTGATCTGCTGGCGAATGTAAGTGATTTGACGGGCATTACGGTATCCGCGTGGGTATACCTTCGCAAAGGCCACAACGTATGGGAGCGCCTCTTCGACTTTGGCCGCGGCCCGAGTGGACCTTACTTGTTCCTGACGCGCGGCTTCCGCGGTACATGCTTCGCAGGTGGCGACATTGTCGTTGATCCGGGTCGCGGCTTCGCAGCAGGCGAATGGATTCATGTTGCGTTATCGGTAACAGGTACGCAAGGCGGCAAGCTTAGCAGCGCCGGCCCTGTTGTGTACGTGAACGGTGAAGCGGTTGCAGACGGCACGATCAGCCAAACGTCGAGCGGACGTTATGCGAAGCTTCGCGAATGGTTTGCGACGTTCACCGATACGGCGAACTACAGCAACAACACGATCGGCAAATCGCAATACGATGTAGACCCGGACTTCAACGGTGCAGTATCGGACTTCCGTATTTATCAAGCGGGTCTGACGCAGGACGAAGTCATTGAAGTGATGTGCGAGTCGTTGACCGACGAGGCAATTGTTGCGCTGGCGAAGGACAAGTACCTGTCGTTCCCGACGACAATCATCACGAAGGATATTATGCTCCCGACGGCGCTGATGGGCGGCAAAGTCGAAGCAAGCTGGCAGTCAAGCAACTCCGCTGCAATCAATGAACAGGGTAAAATCAATGCGGACCTGTCCGAAGCACAAGCAGTGACGCTGACGGCAACGCTTCGCAAAGGCGGCTGCCAAGCAGAGAAGAGCTTCTCGGTATCTGTCATTCCGCAAGGACTTCCACCATACACGCTAACAATCGAAGGCGGCAAGGAAGTGCTGGACGTCAGCGATGTGCTGTACGGCTTGTTCTATGAAGATATCAACAATGCAGCAGACGGAGGCATCTACGCGGAGCTTGTACAGAACCGTTCATTCGAAGCTTTCGCGTTCGACAGCTTCTCGCATGTTTGCGGCGAGTGCGGTACCTCGACGGGACGCAACTACGATTCGATGCACGCTTGGTTTGGCGATGTAGACCGTGTGACGGTTCAAAGCGAAGGCGGCTTGAATGCACACTTCGGCATCGAAGATCCGGATGTGAATGCTCACTATATTACGGTTCCTGACGGTACGAAGCTGTTTAACCGCGGATTTACGGATTCGAATGGCGCATGCGCGATGTCGATCAAGGCGGGAGACCGTTATGACTTTACGATTTGGGCCAAATCCGAAGCAGGCGGCACCATTACGGCACAATTGCTGAACCCAGACGGCGGTGCGATCAGCGAGCCTGTCATCGTGGAAGTAGCGGGCGGCGGCCAATGGTCCAAATACGGTGTTGATTCTAAAGTTGTACTTACAGGAACGGCGACAGTACTTGGTCAGCTGGTCCTTACGTTTAATGGTGAAGTATCAATTGATATGGTGTCGCTCATGCCGCAGGACGTATGGGGTGCGGGTGAAGAAGCGCGTTCAGCTTCTGCACATGCGAACTATACGGGCAACTCCAACTACCGTTTGCGCAAAGACTTGGTTAACGCACTCGTCGATCTGCATCCGAAGTTCCTCCGTTTCCCAGGCGGCTGTATTTCCGAAGGCTCGCACGTATGGGACAATGTCTACGATTGGAAGCATTCGGTTGGCGATATTGAGCTGCGCAAAGAGAACTACAACGTCTGGGGCTACATGATGACGATGGGCCTCGGCTATATGGAATATTTCCAGCTGGCGGAAGACCTGAACGCGACTCCGCTGCCGGTTATGGCTTGCGGCGTGCTCTGCCAAGCGCGCTCGGATTATGCGAATCCAGCAGGCGGCGAGCTTCGTGAATACTACATCCGCAGCTTCACGGATCTGATCGACTTTGCGATCAGCACCGATTTTGAAGGCAATGAGTGGGCAGCGCTCCGTAAGCAGATGGGTCATGAGGGTCCTTTCGATCTGCGCTATCTCGGCGTAGGCAACGAGAACTGGGGCACCGAGTTCTTCGCGAACTTCGAAGTGTTCAAGGCAGATATCGAAGACTTCATGGCGGCGAACTATCCGGACCACGAGCTGCACATCATCTCGACGGTCGGTGCGCAAGCGGATGACGATGCTTATCAGCTCGGCTGGAACTTCCTGCGCGGCGGTCAGAAGGGCTCCGAGAAGATCCGTTTCACGGACGGCAAGACGAGCTGGGAAGAGACGGTTACTTGGTATGGCAAGCAGGCGAACTACATGGATACCATTGCGGACGAGCACTACTACCGTTCGAATGAATATCTGCTGAGCAACGGCGACCGCTACAATTACTACGAGCGTGTATACAATGCGGACGGTACGCTTAACGAATCGCAGACGTCGAAAGTATTCGTTGGCGAGTACGCGTCGACGGACAAGAACACGTTGGCAGGCGCAGTAGCTGAAGCAGCGATCATGACGCATTTTGAGAACAATTCGGATGTTATTCGTCTTGCCGCAACGGCACCGCTGTTCAACAAAGTGTTGACGGACGGCACCTATCGCTGGACGCCGGACTGCATCTGGTTCGACGACGAGACGGTGTGGTTCACGCCGAACTACTATGTACAACAGCTGTATGCGAAGTACATCGGTACGAAAGTGCTTGGCACATCGTTCACGACGTATCGCAATGGCGCACCTACAGTGCTCACGCCGCGCGGCGGCATCGAGATCGCAACGGGCAATGCGGAAATCGCAGTCCGTCGTGTGACGGTTACGTCGAATGTGGATGGCAGCGTATTGCTGGAGCAAGACTTTACGCAGCCGCTGCAAGCGCAATGGCAGGTCATTCCGAGCTCGACGGCTGGCTATACGGTAGATGCAGAGCGCGGTCTCGTGCTGCATGCACAGAACGGCGGTCTGAACGGCCTGTATATGCTGAACGACGCATGGACGAACTACAAAGTCGAGGTAGTGGCGGAGAAGCTGTCGGGTGTAGAAGGCTTCTACATCGGCGCGGGTCTGACGGACATTACGTCCGAGCGCAAAGATGTGATCGAATACGCGATCAACTACGGCGGCAACGCAACTGGCGTGAAGGTGTACAAGCAAGGTGTAGAGGGCTACACACTTGGAGATTATTCATCCAGCACAGCTGCAGGTAACCTTCGTCAATATGGACACGAGCCGCTTGTAGAAGGTGTTGCTTATAAGATCACGGTCAACTACGGCGGCGAGAAGGGCGATGCGCTCATCTGCTCGTACACGGATGGCGAAGCGACGAGCCATGTGCACGCATACAAGCTCGAAGCGTATAACCGTGAAGTGTTCAACTCCGTAACGAAGGACGACAAGCATGTGTATGTGAAGCTGGTTAACGCAGACAATGTGGATAAAATGACGCGTATCGAGCTCCGTGACCTGAGCGTCGCTTCGTCCGCGCAGCTCATTACGCTCACAGGTGACGAGTCGATTGTCCATACACCAAACGTGAACAAGAAGAACGATGAGCGGGTGCAGCCAAGCGAATCGCAGCTGCACATCGAGGGCGACAGCGTTGTACTGACGCTGCCAGCGAACTCGGTCAGCGTGATCGTGCTTGATCTCGTGTAAGTAGAGAAGAACCCCTTGGAAGCAGGAGGTGGCGGGTCATTCCGCCTCGGATGTCGTCATGGTGCCGATTCAAGAGCTTGAAGCCTATGGCTTCTCGGCGAAATTTGCGGCTCTAGTCCGTGAAGGATTCCCGAATGCGGGCAGCTACCAAGGGCTGAAGAGCAATATTGGGTTGTAAGCAAACAGCACCCCGGCCGATAAAGGCTGGGGTGCTGTATTTTTAAACCCGATTACTTCAACGTGTAAGGAAGCTTGAACTGCCACAGCTCCGTACCGTTCTCTTCCGTTGTGCTGTCGACACCGAAGTCGTTGTCGTTCACGATCGTCAGCGTGTCGCCGTTGGTCAGCGTTACGCCTTCGATTTTTTCATAAGGGAATTTGAACTCGACGGAGTCAAGCACCGTACGTTTCGATACGGGCTTGATGCTGTTTGCTTTCAGATCTGCAACCGTCATTTGCTCCAGCGTTTTGCCGGCTGCTTTGTCGTCGTCATATTTGCCGAGCACGTTCGTTGCATTCGTCAGATCAACCGCATAGATGCGTTTCAGCTGAGCTTTGTCGCCGGAGAACTTGTCGCGCTCGTCGATAAGCAGCGTGTGGTCGTTGACCACGACGAGGTCGGATACGACGATGTCGCCTTGTACGAGATCCTTGAATTGCGAAGCGTCTTCCAATTGGTAGACGAATTCTGCTATTGGTTTCAGCGTCGACAGATCGAATTTGATGATGCGCACTTGGCGCGAGTTGTCCATTGTTTTGTCCGGGTTACGGAGCGCATTTTGCATAGCCATGAACATGTACTTGCCGTCTTGCGTAATGCCTACAGCTTCAGCGCCGCGGTTTTGACGCAGCTTGTTGTATACGGCTGGCAGCGTCTCGCGTGCAGGAACGAGCGGCGTTTCCACTTGCGAAGCCCAGCCTTGTGGGACGATGCGCTCGATGAGCGTGCCGTCACGTTTGACGTGAGCGATCGATGGACCGTACTCGTCGGAAATCCAGAACGTGTCGTCCTGTGCGTTATAAGCGAGGCCTTCGATATCGAGACCGTATGGATCGTAAGCAAGCTCTGTCTCGCCTTTCGCATCGTAAGGTGCTTCGTCGCGGCCTTTAATGTTAGGCAGACCTGTAATGTTCGCTTTGTTCGTTACAGGGTCTACGCCGTCCACCTTCAGCGGGAACTGATCTATGATGTTGATCGTGCCGTCTGCGATTTCGATCTTGTAGATCGTTGGCGTATAGTCAGCGAGTGGGAACGTGCGCACCGTTTTGCCGTTCACTTCTATTTGTCCGTTTGGTCCGCGGTCTGCTGTCGTATAGAACACGTTGTCCGGATCGCCTGGGAGATGCGTCAGCGAGGAGCCAACACCCATTTTGATACCTTCAGCGAGGTTTGGATCTTTCAGTGCATATTTACCGATCAACGTTGGCTTGTCCGTCAGTGCAACGCCTTGGCTGAACGCATCATAATCAACATATTTGCCCGCAGCTTCGCTGAGTGCACGTACTGGCACGTACAGGTGACCGTCAATATTGACTGGCGTCTCGGATATCGAAACGGCTTGTCCATTGTTCGAAAACTTGAAGCCTAATGCCGGCGTACCGTTAATAACCGCTGCCGATGCAAATCCGATACCTGCCGTCAGGAACAGACCGGTTGCAGTTGTAATGACCCATTTCTTTTTCATTGTGAAGTACCCCTTTTCGGATGGTAGACTTGGCTACTAGATTTGCTTCACTAGTTATACCGAGATACAGTTATCCGTACATTATCTGGATGTGTAGATTATGTAAAAAAGCGGAAGGCGGCTCGGGTAGCGACGAACAATAATCGCGATCGAACAGCCTTCGCTATGAGCCGAACTTACCAGACATCGAACATCCCTTTGCGATGATGAGGCTGCTTATGCTTGCTCTTCTTGAACACGGTAATCTTGTTCTTCACTGCTCCTTGCCCGCCTTGCTCGTCATTCTTCTTGCCCGCGATGCCGCTGCGTCCGTTGCCATTGGCGAAGTTTGCTTTCTTATTAAATGTGCGGCCATGAAGTGCGTTTTGTCCGCCTTGGTTCGCATTTTGCCCGACATTCCGAAGAATTTGCCCGCCGCCCTCTGCGCGCTGATTAATGATAGGACCGTTGAAAATAATGATGTTAATCGTTGTGCCGCGTTTGTGTTTCTTTGCCAGACCTCGTAGTGCATCAAAGCCCTCAGGGCCCAATCCAATTGCCATCTTGGTCGCATCATTCCTTTCATTCTTTCATACTCGTAACATATGAAACTATGACGATTGGAGCGTATATTTTTGCCCCGTGCGCTTCATCCATTTTGAATCGACACAACTCGACATCTTGTCCTATTGACATGAAAAATTAGGTTATGGTATATAAAAAGAAGTGCTTTAGCACTCTCGATGCGGGAGTGCTAACAATAACCGTGAGCCATAGCTCGGAAGGAGATTGAATCATGACCAAAACCGCATTCAAAGCAGAATCCAAGCGTTTGCTTGAGATGATGATCAACTCGATCTATACCCAACGTGAAATTTTCCTGCGGGAGCTGATCTCGAACGCCAGCGATGCTATCGATAAAATCTATTACAAGGCGCTGACGGACGACAGCCTCGTATTTAACAAAGATAATTATTTCATCAAAATAACGGCCGATAAGGCCAGCCGTACGCTGACGATCGCCGATACCGGTATCGGCATGACGCAAGAGGATCTGGAGAACAACCTCGGCGTTATCGCGAAGAGCGGCTCGCTTGCGTTCAAGCAGGAGAATGAAGCGAAGGAAGGTCACAACATCATTGGCCAATTCGGTGTTGGTTTCTACTCCGCATTCATGGTCGCAGACAAAGTAACGGTGACGAGCCGTGCACTGGGCAGCGACGAGGCATACCAATGGGAGTCCGAAGGTGCTGAGGGCTACACGATCGTGCCAGCTTCCAAGGAGACGATTGGCACCGAGATCGTCATGACGATCAAGCCGAACACAGAGGATGACCAATACGATGAGTTCCTTGAGCCTTACCGCTTGAAGGCAATCGTGAAGAAGTATTCCGACTTCATCCGCTACCCGATCAAGATGGACTTCGAGAGCCAGCAGCCGAAGGAAGGCGCGGACAACGAATTCGAGCAAGTGATCGAAGAGCAGACGGTCAACAGCATGGTGCCAATCTGGCGCAAGAACAAAAACGAGCTGACCGATGCGGATTACGAGAACTTCTACTTCGAGAAGCGTTACGGCTTTGACAAGCCAATCAAACATGTCCATATCAGCGCGGACGGTGCTGTTGTCTATAACGCAATCTTGTTCATTCCAGAACGCACGCCTTTCGACTATTATACGAAGGAATACGAGAAAGGGCTGGAGCTGTACTCCAACGGCGTCCTCATCATGGACAAATGCGCGGACCTGCTGCCAGACTACTTCAGCTTCGTCAAAGGGATGGTCGACTCTGAGGATCTGTCGCTCAACATTTCCCGTGAGCTGCTGCAGCATGACCGTCAGTTGAAGCTGATCGCGAAGAACATTAAGAACAAAATCAAATCGTCGCTGCTTAGTCTGCTGAAGGACGAGCGCGAGCAATACGACAAGTTCTACGAATCGTTCGGCCGCCAGCTGAAGTTCGGCGTGTATGGCGACTACGGCATGCACAAGGACGATCTGCAGGATCTGCTGCTGTTCTACTCTTCTACGGAGAAGAAGCTCGTATCGCTGGATGAGTATGTGTCGAGAATGCAGGAAGACCAGAAGTTTATCTACTATGCAGCCGGAAGCTCGATCGATCGAATCGAGAAGCTGCCGCAGACGGAAATTGTCGCGGATAAGGGCTACGAGATGCTCTACTTCACAGACGATATCGACGAGTTTGCGATCAAAGCGTTGAACACGTACAAGGACAAATCGTTCAAGTCCGTGTCGAGCGGCGATTTGGGCATCGAAGCGGATGAGAAGGACAAAGCGGACGATGCTGAAGAGAGCGGCACCAAAGAGCTGTTCGAAGGCATGAAGACCATTCTCGAAGGCAAGGTGAAGAGCGTTAAAGCGTCGAAGCGCTTGAAGTCTCACCCGGTATGTTTGTCCGCAGAGGGCGAAGTATCGATCGAGATGGAGAAAATCTTGAAGGCGATGCCGAACGGCCAAGACGTGCAGGCTGACAAGGTGCTTGAGATCAACGTGAACCACGAAGTGTTCCAAACGTTGAAATCGGCGCAGTCGTCCGACCCTGAGAAGCTGAAGCTGTACACGAACCTGCTGTACAACCAAGCGCTGCTCATCGAAGGCTTGCCGATCCAAGACCCGGTGGCGTTCACGAACGATATTTGCAAGGTCATGGTGTAAAATAAGCTTAAAACCGCGGTCCCCGTAATGGAGGCCGCGGTTTTTTGTGATCCCGTCGAACTGCTGCCGATGGCTTGCCGAAAATTCGAATCTTAAAGTAATTTTCGCTGAGCGAGGTACAGTACAGTTAACTGGTATTTTTATTGATGACTTTCCTAATTTATGGTATGTTCTAGTCACTGCTCAGGCCTTATGCAGTCCACGAGATTAACTCAAAGCGGCGAACCTCTGTGTTTATCCAGAATACCTGGCAATGAGTGCGAAAGAAGCCGTTAACCATTTCGCCGTAGGTGCAGCTTTCATCACTCGTTTTTGTTGGTGGCAGTACACAATTTGTAGGAGGTTTTTTATAATGAAGCATATATTGCCTTTAGGAGAATCTCCTATTTTAGGCTACCAACATCATGCGTATACACTTTCAATTAGTGCACTCCACCCTTCATTCCATGATTGGTTCTATAGCAACTATATTCAGTTGTGTTTCTACAAAGATTCACCTTCTTTTAATTTTTACCAGTTCTCAAGACTTAATCCATCACCATTTCTAGGTGAGATGTATTTGCATAAAACACTCGTGACAAGGTATGTTGATTTACTGCAATTCATTATCGATTCTTTGAATGATAATAACTATATAGTAACGTTTGCAGATGAATATTATGTACCGAATAGATCTGCGTTTCAAAAATTTAACCTTGTACATGACGTGTTGATATATGGGTATTGTTTGGATAGAAACGTGCTATATATTGCGGGTTATAATGACATGACATATGGGTTCTCCGAAATTAACTTCGAAGACTTTGAAAGCGCATTCATAAACATAAACAATCAAGGTGGTAATTTAGTCAAATGGGCGAATGGTATACATTTATTTCAACTTAAATTAGATAACCAATTTCACTTTGATCTGACCTTAATCATTGAGTTGCTTGAGGATTATCTATATTCACATAACTCATCAAATCGATTTAAAATGTATGAAAATCCAGATCATCATGTATATGGACTTCATACATATGACTTACTGATTGAATACTTGGAAAAAGTGGATGATCAACCAATTGATCTACGAATGTTCCATATTTTTTATGAACACAAGAAAGTGATGGTCAATCGATTGAAATATTTACATGAAGTAAAAAAAATTAAAATCGACACAAACCTAATTTCAGAATATTCAAATCAAGAAAAAGAATCCTTACTACTTAGAAACCTTTGTTTAAAAGCTAATATCAAAAAAAATATAAACATAGTCTCGACAATAGTCGAACAATTAAAAAAAATGAGAGAACACGAGATAAATATTGTTTCTCAACTACTGCATAACCTGCGTGCAAATTTAACCTGAATGACGAAAGCGAAGTCTCATATTGGATTAACCCGAACAAGCCGATGGCTCCAAGGCTCCAAGCAGGAGAACCATCGGCTTTGTTTTCCTCAGCGTGCTTAGAACAGGGTAGGAATCGGGGGACAAGAGCTTGCATTAATAAGCTGCGGATCAAATCCGTAGAACGTCCAGCTGAAACCGGTCCAGCGATAGCCGGTTACTGCACCGGATTCTAAGCTCATCGGATAATACCAGAAGCTATCCCCGTTCCACAGCCACACATACGTAATATGTTGAAGGCAGTCCACAATATAAGACACGTTAGGTTTCGGCGGAATGAAGGCCGGGGGAGGGGGCAGCGGAACGGCTGATCCCGGAACGCCTGGCGGCATGAATGTCATGGGATGCACTCCTTGTTGAGCAGGTCATATTGTCTTTACGCATTGCCTTACTTGTGAATCATACGTAGGTGACTAACCTGATGATTGTACGTTCGCCTAGTGCAGATAAATTCATCATGATAACAAAAGCCTGTCTAACTCCATTGGAGCCGGACAGGCTTTTGTCATTGCTTCAGTTCGGTTAGCGTGACGTACCTCCGAATAATTACAGCACCCTAGAGGGAAACTATCGTCTGCATCGCCGCATTTTTCCAATCCCGTTAGGATGACTTAACCGGTTTGTCGGACTTGTTTTTCTTCATTTGGTACCGCTCCTTGATGACCTTCCAGTTCATGGTGAGCCAGACGGTGACCGGAGCTAGGGCATTCAAGGCAAAGACGAGATAGACAACGAACCACATGAACCCTTTCGTATTGAGCAGCTTCTGATAGAACCATGAGTGATACAGATCCATAGGTGAGCAGCCCCTTTCTGACAATAGAATGAACCAGCAGATAACTGCCTATACCAACGAGGAAAAGAGGGATGGAGGATGCCAGATGTATCAGAAGAAAAGCCGGACACGATTCAAGAAGAGTTGAAAAAGTCGGTTCAGCCGAAGCTGTCGGACAACGTCGCTGTGATGGAAGCGATTATGGGACAGAGCGTAGACGTACTGAAGCGCGACTTTATGCTGTGCGGCAGCACCGACCATCCAGGTGCGATCTATTTTCTGGACGGCATGGCGGATGCAACGATTGTCGACGTCGTATTGAAGTCGCTTATTACATACGGCAGCGAACGGAAGCTGGACCCCGAGAGGCTGACAACGGCCGATATCATCCGTACAGAATTGATGATTAATGCGTCGGTGAAGCCAGTTGAACACATTAAGGATGCCATATCCGCGATGATCTCTGGTGATACGCTTGTATTCATCGACGGCGTCGAGCAAGGAATGATCGTCAGCTCAAGAGGCTGGAAGGACCGGGGGGTGGAAGAGCCGGCTTCGGAAAACAACGTCCGCGGCCCGCGCGACGGCTTCACGGAGACCATCCGTACGAATACGGCCAACGTGCGGCGTAGAATTCGTGACCCGCATCTCCGCATTGAACCGATGGTAATCGGCACGCGGACGATGACGGACATCAACATCGCTTACATTCAGGATTTGGTCAAACCAGGACTGGTTGACGAGGTGAAGAAGCGGCTGGACGGCATTAAAATCGATGCGATTCTGGAGAGCGGCTACATCGAGGAGCTTATTGAAGATTCGCCGTTATCGCCCTTCAATACCGTTCAAAGTACGGAACGGCCGGACAAGGCAGCCTCTGCGCTCCTTGAGGGCCGCGTCGTTATTTTCATCGATAATACGCCGGTTGTTCTGATCGTTCCGACCTTCTTCTGGCAGTTCATTCAAGCACCGGATGACTACTACAACCGTTATTGGGTCGGTTCGTTTTTCCGTATCGTACGGTATTTTGCTTTCTTGATCAGCTTGCTGCTGCCATCGATCTACGTCATGCTGGTGTCTTTTCATCATGAAATGATTCCAACGCAGCTTGCGCTCACGATCGCATCAGGACGCGAGGTTGTCCCATTTCCTGTGCTGCTGGAGGCACTTATCATGGAACTGGCCTTCGAGCTCATGCGCGAAGCAGGTCTTCGCATGCCGAAGCCGATCGGTCAAGCGGTCAGCATCGTAGGCTCACTTATTATAGGACAGGCGGCCGTTCAGGCAGGTCTTGTTTCGCCATTCATGGTTATCGTCGTGGCGATCACCGGTATATCCTCGTTTGCGATTCCGAGTTACTCGTCGTCGCTTGCACTGCGTATGTTCCGCTTCCCAATTTTGCTTGCTTCAGGAACGATGGGCCTGCTTGGCTTTGCTGCAACCTTCTTCGCCCTGCTGCTTCATGCGCTGTCGATTCGATCGTTCGGCGAGCCTTATTTGACACCGCTTAGTCCATACCGCCCTTCCGATCAACGAGATATGATGCTGCGGGCACCGATGTGGATGCTTAATTCGAGGCCGGGCTTTGCGCAGGATCAGGACCGAATGGGCCATGACCAAATGCCAGCTCCACCGAAAAAGGATGGATCCCAATGAAACGTATAGGTTACTGCATCCTATTGATTGTCCTCGTAGTCCCGATGCTTACGTCCTGTATGGGGCTGCGGCAAATTAACGAATTAGCGATGGTTGCCGCCGTTGGTCTTGATCTAGGTGAAAAGCCGGGAACGGTCCGGCTATCTGCCCAAATTATCCGTCCGGCAGACGCACGTGGTCAGACGGGGGCGCCTTCCGGTGGTACAGGAGAACCGATCTATTCGATTACTACGGAAGGGTCGAGTATTTTCGATGCGATTCGGAATATGGGGCAGATCTCTTCTCGCCGTGTCTATTGGGCGCACAATTTCCTTATTGTGATGAGTGAGCAGTATGCACGCAAAGGGATCGATGATATGGTCGATTTCTTCACGCGCAACCATGAGCTTCGTATGAATACGTGGGTTGCCGTCTCCGCGGATAAGCCCGAGGAAGTGATCTCGACGGTGACGGGATTAGAGGTTGTGCCAGGCGAGGCGGTAGATCGTCTGTTCCGTGATCATCGAATTCCGGGCCGCGCACCGGGTACGAACATGATGTCGCTCGAGGAGAGTCATTTGAGCAGCTCTACGCAGTCGGTCATTGCAAGAGTATCGCTGCAGCCCAGGGGTGTTTCCAATAAGAAGCCCGGTGAGCATGGCTCTATCCAGCAGGTTGAGCTGAAAGGGGCTGCCGCCTTCAAAGAAAGTAAAATGGTTGGCTGGCTGACTGCGGACGATGCGCGCGGCGTACTCTTTTTTCTCGAACGTCTGGATAAGGGGATTGAGGTCGTCACTTGTCCGGATTCAAGCACGGACATGATGACGCTGGAGTTCAATTCAGCGAAGCTGAAGGTAACGCCTTCGTACACGCAAGGAAGTCCGAAGTTCAAAGTCCGGCTGACGACCAGTGCGGATATCGTCGAGAATGGCTGCAGCCAGACGACCGAACAGCTGCGCAAGGATGCGGGTGAAGGATTGGACCAAGAATTGACGAAAACGCTGGAGGGCGTTATCGATAAGGCGCAGCATAAGTATCAATCCGATTTTCTTAAGCTGGGTGACGTGTTCCGCAATAAGTACCCAACAGAATGGAAGAAGCTGAAAGGAAATTGGGATGACGCTTTTTCCGAGGCGGAAATAACAGTAGTAGTGGAGACGACCGTCAAATCGGGGGTTGTCAAGGCGACCAGGGAGGGGATTAAGTAATGAAGATTCAGATATCGAACGGGATGTTCATTGCGATGATCCTTAACATTATGTATGCCAAGGCGATCGGGGTTACGCAAGGCGTGCTGGCGCGCGCGGTCGGCCAAGATATGTGGCTGGCTACGCTGCTCGGTACATTAGAAGGGATTGTCATGATGTACTTGACCTATGTCGTGATTCGGCGGACACCGGATAAGGATTTTGTCCAGCTAGGGCAGCTGCTGCTAGGCCGATGGTTCAGCAGTTTAATAGCGCTTGTGATTTTCGCTTTTTTTATTGTGGCATTTGGTCCGATTATGATTACGTTTGTGTATCATCTGCGTGATTATTTTTTACCGGATGCTCCGCTCTGGATCTTCGTTGTCACATCGTTAGTCGTCGGTGCAATCGGCTGCTACTATGGACTGGAGGTCATGGGGCGCATTGCGATGATAGGGCTGCTGTTTATGTTCGCACTGAATGTGCTCATTACGATTGGATCGATGCAGGAATTCGATATTCGCAACCTGCTGCCGGTTATGGAGTCAGGGCTGCCGAGGACGGCCAAGGCTAGTATGCATTATCTGGCTGACTGTGCGATGGCGACGATGATGGCGACACTTGTTCTTCCTTTGGTGAAAAAGGTTGATATAGGCAACGGGAGGTTCGGCGTGCTCGGTATTATCGGAAGCGGCATGATGATCATCATATGGGCCATTCTGGAGGGTGCTGTACTGTCCTCTGAGGTGACGAGTCAATATACGCTGTCATGTATGAAGCTCGCTCGCAACGCCCATATTGGAACCTTCCTTCAGCGTTATGAAATGATCATGATCGCACTGTACTCGCTGCCCGCCTTGTTCGAGGTTATGTTCTGCATTTACGGAACTTCGGTGTGCATTTCTCGCATCTTCGGGATAAAAAGTAATCGACCCATGATCATTCCTTGCTGTATTGTGCTTGGCGTTTTCGGCTATTGGATCATTGAGGATCACTTCCGTGCGATTGATTTTCTCGAAAATTATTGGCCGTTCATTGCGCTGCCGGTCGCTATTGGGCTGCCGCTTATCATGGTGCTCCTGCGTGTGATGCTTGGTTCCAAGCTTCAGAAGAAGTCGGCGTGAAGGAGTGTCCCTAATTGTAATTGTGTGTTCGCAACGTTCGGTTGTCAGCACCTGATGCCGAATCTACTTCCTTGGGATGCTTCGTGATCGCAAGCGTAATGTGCTATGATCGAAGCATTATGATTTGTGTCGTCGCACAAGGGAGAGGGAGATACGATGGCATTGCTGCTGTTTGTTGCGGGAGGTGCTGGCGCTGGCAAAACAACGCTGGCCCGGGCGCTTGCACGCCGCTGCCGTATGGCGCTGCTCGATATGGATATCTTGCTGCGGCCAGCTGCCGAAGCCATTATGACCGGTGCGGGGCTCGACCCGAGCGACCGTGATTCGGCTGAATATAAGCGGCTGTGCCGCGATCTAGGCTACCGCATAACGATAGATGCTGCGCTGGATCAACTAAGCAATGGTCAGGACGCAGTCGTCATTGGACCGTTCACACGTGAGCTGGAGGATGCGAATTGGATTGAAGGAGAGCTTGCTAAGCTCGGGAATGGGACATTCCCACAATCACCGGAACAAGTCGAGGTGAAGGTAATCCTCGTCTATTTGCCAGCTGCTGAGCAGCATTATGAGCGTATTCTAGCTCGTGGCTCTAAGCTGGATCAGTGGAAGCTGGACCATTGGGATGCATTCAGCTCATCACTCGTTCGCAGAGAAGTGCGCTGGCCGCTGCCGGAAGGCGCGGTGCTGGATTGGGATAACTCGGAGCCGCTGACTGAGGAGAGGCTCGGGCTGCTAGAGCGGTTCGCGCGTGGAGACAAGAAGGCTGGTGTGGCGCAATGAGTATGCGGCTGACGCAACGTTCGATTCAACAGCTGTGCGGAACACTTGCTTATAAGAAGGGTGAAGCGTTCCGAAAGGCGGGTAAAGTCACCTTCACAAAAGCTGATCCGCTGCAATCTTATTATGAAGCGGTCGTACAAGGAACGGAACCTTTCACCGTCACGGCTGCGCTGGATACAGGCGGCGAGCTGAAGACGACCTGCACATGCCCGTCCTTGTCTTCTTATCGAGGTGGCTGCAGTCATGTAGCCGCGGTGCTGCTGGACATTCAGCTGCATGAAGCAGCGGAGGGGAAGCGTCCGCAGGAGTATGCAGCGGCAGCAGTTGGGAAGCAGAAGGCTGCTGGGATGGCAGAGTCGGATATGAATGGGAATGTGGCAGCAGGAGAGCAACAAGCGTCTTCTTCTGCGTTTGAAGAGAGCAGAGGCATGCTTCGCACGGCTGCGTCACAGACGAGCAGTGGTGAGCGCGGGGCTCAGCATGCCTCTGACGATGTGCATGTCATGAGCGAATTGCTCGAGCTGTTCGGCGGACGACCGCAGCGTCCGAGCGGTACGCGATCACAGTTCGATACGCGTGAACCGCTATCGGCGGAGATAACCGTAAGTCCGTTCCAGGACCGAATGGGCAGACAGCTGCTTGGCATCGAGCTGAGGCTTGGACCAGAACCGAAACGGCTGTATGTCGTGCAGAAGGTTCACGCCTTCCTTGAAGCCGTCGAAAGACGGGAATCGTACGCTTTCGGCAAGTATTGGACGTACGATCCAGAGCTTTATCGGTTTCCTCAGCAGGAGGATGCGGTGCTGCAAGCGCTCATTCGAATCGTACGGGATGAGCGGCTCTATCGAACTTCAGTAGATGGATTCGCCCATGCGGCGCAGGCAGCAGGTGATCGGATGTTGTTCATACCTCCAGCGGCTTGGGGAGAATTGCCGTCTCTGCTGGCAGAAGTTCCGAATGCACTGCTGTCTAATCGCGGACAGATCTATGAAGGGATCGCGTTGTTGGACGAGCCGCTTCCACTTCGTTTCGAGTTTAAGATGGAAGAGTCGGAAGGAAGCAGCCAGCAGGAAGCGGCGGCCTATCAACTGCAAGTGGAAGGCTTGGACAGCCTTGTTATTCTGCCGGCTTACGGGTTGGCGATTGCAGACGGGAAGCTGCTCGGGTTAACCGAGGCGCAGAGTATGCGATTGACGGAAGTGCAGCGGCTGCTTGATCAGACGAGCGAGCAGCGCTTCCGCATTACACAGGAGCAGATTGAACCGTTCATGGAACGGGTTGTGCCTGGTTTGATGAAGCTCGGCAGCGTGCATATGGCGAAGAACGTCTCGGAACGTGTGGTCCATACGCCATTGAAGGCGAAGCTGTATCTCGATCGCGTTCGTGAGCGGCTGCTTGCTGCGTTGGAATTTCACTATGGCGATCTTGTCGTCAATCCGCTTGAGTCTGCCAGCCAGCGCAAGGCGGATGACCGGATTTTGATGCGCGATGGGGAGCGGGAGCAGCGCATTCTCGCGCTCATGGCAAAGGCCGATTTCGTCGAGACCGAGGGCGGTTACTTGATGAGCGGCGACGATGCCGAGTATGAATTCCTTTATCATATTGTGCCGGAGCTGGAGAAGCTGCTGGACGTCTATGCAACGTCTGCGGTGAAGCTTCGCATTCATGTCGGCACGGAGACGCCAACCGTCAGAGCCGAGATCGATGAACGTACCGATTGGCTGGAATTCAAGTTCGACTTGGGCGGCATTCCGGAGCGGGATATTCGCAAGGTGTTGAAGGCGGTAGAGGAGAAACGCCGTTTCTATCGACTGCCTAGTGGCGCGCTGCTGCCGCTCGAAAGCGAAGAGATGGAAGAAATCGCGCGTCTTATGAATTTGCTTGGCGTTCGGCATGCCGATCTAATCGGCAGCGGGTTCAAGCTGCCAGCAGTACGCGGCTTACGGCTGATCGACGCGGATCAAGAGAGCCGTACCGTGAAGCTTGGCCGTTCGCTGCGCCAGCTGCTGCACAATTTGCGTCAGCCCGACAGCTTGAACTTCCCTATACCAGAAGCGCTTGATGCTGTCCTTCGAGACTATCAGCAGGTCGGGTATCAATGGCTGAAGACGCTCGCGCATTATCGGTTCGGCGGCATATTGGCAGACGATATGGGCCTTGGCAAAACCGTCCAGAGCATCGCCTTCCTGCTCTCTGTTCTACCGGAAATTCGGGAGCAGGGACTTCCTGCGTTCATCGTCTGCCCAGCATCGCTGCTGTACAACTGGCAGCAGGAGCTGGAGCGGTTCGCGCCGTCGATCCGCTCCGTTATTATAAGCGGCGGCCCGACCGAACGAGATCGTCTGCTGCAAGGCGATGCGGACGTCATTATTACGTCCTACCCGCTGCTTCGCCGGGATATTAAGACGTATGCGAAGCGTTCGTTCCATACGCTCATCTTGGATGAAGCGCAATATTTCAAGAACTATGCGACGCAGACCGCGCAGTCGGTCAAGACGCTGCAGGCGAAGCATCGGTTCGCGCTGACCGGAACGCCGGTCGAGAACCGGCTGGAGGAGCTGTGGTCGATCTTCGATGCCGTGTTCCCGGACTTGTTCCCGAGCAGGCAGCGATTCCATGAGCTGACGCGCGAGACGGTGGCGAAGCGGGCGAGACCGTTTCTGCTGCGCAGGCTAAAGCGCGATGTGCTGAAGGAACTGCCGGATGCAATCGAGACGCTGCAGTCGTCCGATTTGCTGCCGGAGCAGAAGAAGCTGTATGCGGCTTATTTGGCGAAGCTGCAAGCCGAGACGTTGAAGCATCTCGACGACCCAGACGATTGGGAACAGAATCGGATACGTATATTGGCCGGCCTTACCCGCCTTCGTCAGCTGTGTTGTCATCCGGCGTTGTTCGTCGAGGATTACCGAGGCGGCTCCTCTAAGCTGGAGCAGCTGCTGGACATTATCGAGGACTGTCGCAGCGCGGGCAAGCGGATGCTCGTCTTCTCGCAGTTTACGAGCATGCTGGAGATCATCCGCCGAGAGCTCGGCGTTCGAGGCGTGCCGATGTTCTCGCTCGACGGCAGCACGCCGCCGAAGGAACGGGCGGAGCTGTGCAGCCGCTTCAACAGCGGCGAGCGGGATGTGTTTCTTATTTCGCTCAAAGCTGGTGGTACGGGTCTCAACCTTACGGGCGCGGACACGGTTATTTTGTACGACCTGTGGTGGAATCCTGCCGTGGAGCAGCAAGCTGCCGACCGGGCGCATCGGATCGGACAGCGGAATGTGGTGCAAGTCATCCGTCTCGTCGCCAAGGGCACCGTCGAGGACAAAATGTTCGAGCTCCAGCAGCGCAAGAAGCGGCTCATCGACGAAGTCATCCAAGCTGGCGAGCAGCCGCTGGAGGCATTGAGCGAGGCGGATATTCGCGAGATTTTGCAGATCTAAAGCGCAGCAGGGGCGTAAGATGCGTGATAAGTGTGGCTCAGCCGCACTTATTTCATGTTCACTACGCAATCCGGTTCGTCTCCCACGAGTTGGACTGCTCGTAGAGTCGATAAGTTTGTTATAATAGACTTACTTATTGACGGAATGGGGCTCACTCATTGAAAACATTCAAGAAGGTTTATATCGAAATTACGAGCGTATGCAATTTGTCCTGCACGTTTTGCCCACCGACAGCCCGCGCGAAGGGCTTCATTAAGCAAGAGACGTTCAACCACGTGCTGGATCAGATCAAGCCGCATACGAACCATATTTATTTGCATGTGAAAGGCGAGCCGCTGCTTCATCCGAAGATCGACCAGCTGCTGGACGCCGCGCACGAGAAGGGGTTCAAGGTCAACATTACGACGAACGGCACGCTCATTACGAAAAATAAAGCGAAGCTGCTCGGCAAGCCGGCGCTCCGCCAAATGAACTTCTCGCTGCACAGCTTCGACGGTCATATCGGCTCGGAGAACCGCGACGGCTATCTCCGTGAGATTCTCGACTTCGTCCGTGAGGCGTCCGAGCATAACGTGCTGTTCTCCTTCCGTCTGTGGAATTTGACGCAGGACAACATGACGAACCAGGAGCGCAGCCGGAATCGTGAGACGTTGTCGATCCTGGAGAAGGAGTTCGGTCTCGACTATCAGATCGAGGAGCGTGTGGAGCCGGGCAAAGGAATTCGGATCGCAAAAAATGTGTATATCAATCAAGATTACGAGTTTCAATGGCCGAGTCTTGATGCGCCAGAAGACGATGGCAAAGGCTTCTGTCACGCGCTGCGCACGCAGGCGGCTGTGCTCGTAGACGGCACGGTTGTGCCGTGCTGCCTGGACGGAGAGGGCGTCATCAACCTCGGTAACGTGCATGAGACGTCGTTCTCGGAGATCGTCGACGGTGAGCGTGCGAACAATTTGTACTACGGCTTCTCGCGCCGCGAGGCGGTGGAGGAGCTGTGCCGCAAGTGCGGCTACCGCCAGCGGTTCGGTACGGGAGCTTAAGTAGGCGGTTAGTTGTCATCATGCATCATGCAAAAAACCATCCTGTCTCGCAGCAGCGAGATAAGGATGGTTTTTTGCATTTCCTATAAGGTGAGGCTATGTTTACTTCTGTTTGCGTGGGATCGTAAACGTGAGCCTTGTCTCCTCATAGGGCTCCGCCAGCTGAGTATGCTTGAAAGAGAATGTGTCGCCTCTGCAGCCAAGCGCGGTCAGTCTATCGCCGCCGTAGAGACCCCCGTAAGCGATATTGTCCGTTACGATTTTCTGATCGGCTTTATCCAGAATAAACTTGTAAAGCTCGTACGTCTTCTTCTCCTTGAGATCAACCAGCAGCAAGGTCTGGTTCACGTAGGAACGGACGAAAAGCACATCCCCGAAGTAATCCTCCACGACGAACTGGTCGTTGACGCCGTAAGCGGTGAGGTCATACTTGGCGGTCACTTGACCACTAGTCGTCACGAATTCAACAGTAGACCCATTAATCATGACGAGCTTATCTCCGTATCGATCAAGCCCCTCCAGCCACCACGAGCCCGAATAATGGACGGCCGCTTGATGAACAAGCTTATTGCCATTGATAAGCAGCTTCGTAATGTAAGTTGGTTCGGCATAGCGGTCGAGTGCGGACAGAATATATTTTTCGCCATCATACAGCGATTCGATTTCAAGATACTGCGCGTGGCTGACGTCGGCGGTCGTCCGACCGATGCTCACGGCACGTTGACCAGGGGCAGCCTTATACAGATCTCCGTTCACTTTGTCGACCCAAAAATAATCGGTCCAACTGGTGGCCAGCGCACGTGCTGCATATTGGATAGAAAGGGTATAGGTTTTGGCATTCCAAGTTACTTGCGCCTTCAGGAGCTGCGAGAGCACCTCGGTTGGCAGATAGACGGTGCCTTCTTTTTTAGCTGGCGCTGCTGTAAGTGTTACCTTCGTACCGTTCATCGTTGCGGTCTTGCTGCCGAGCTTCAGCTCAATTCGCCGCCATGGATTTGTGAAAGCGATAGTGCCTTTCTTTGCGTCATATTCACGTCGATATTCCATCAACAGGCTTGCGGTATCATCCATGGCAATCCAGACTTTGCCCGACTCGATCTTGAGTGGATAACTGAGCCCGCGTTCCTCGCCATTGAGCTTAACTTGTTGAATCCATTGCTCTTGCTGTTGAGATGCTGATGCGGCGCTCGCTTGTGAGGCTGCGGGGAGCGAGGCCGACAGCAGGGCAGCCACTGCGGCAATTGCGATAATTGGTTTACGAATCGTTGTACGTTTCAAGGGGTCACAACCTTTCTCATGGAATCTATACCCGTACAACGACAGTTATTGGCAAAAGGTTGCAGGCATAAGGGCGGCACTATAACCATGCCGCCCCTTTGGTATTACCAAACTATTAAATGGCTTGCAGCGCAAACATGATCTCGGCCTCGCATGCAAGCTCGCCGTCAACCGTTGCGGTGCCTTTGCCTTTAATGATCTGACCTTTCATCCTGGTTACTTCGAAGGTCAACGTAAGTTGATCGCCAGGCTTCACCTGACGCTTGAAGCGGCAGTTATCGATGCCGGCCAGCAGCCCGATCATTGGAATGCTGGAATCCGCATGGAAGGTTGCGATGCCTCCAACCTGAGCAAGCGCCTCAACGATAAGGACGCCCGGCATGACCGGATATTCGGGAAAATGACCCTCGAAATAAGGTTCGTTGATCGTTACATTTTTGATCCCGACAGCCTTAGCGCCTGGCTCAAGCGTGACGACTCGATCGACAAGCAGAAAAGGATAGCGGTGCGGAATCATGCGTTTGATCTCAACAATATCAAGCATAGACTGCCTCCCAACTAAGCTGGACGAATGTTTGATTATATTTCAACACAGGAGTATTCCCCTGTTTCCACTTTATTGAATCAGTGCTATACGCTGGCCATTTCCTTCGTTATCTCGAATGGATCTACATGCTTATAACGGACACCATCGCGAGTTGACGATCGCGCGGGAGGCTGCTTCAATCGGATCAGGTATGACGGTTTCGCTCCAGTCCATCCTAATTTGTCAATAGATGGTGAATCAACCAGCTGTAAACTGGCTATATTACGGAAGGACAGGAGGGGTTCGCGATGGCTTTTACAGAGGAACAACGGATTACGCTGCACGGCTTTAACAATTTGACCAAGTCGCTCAGCTTCAATATGTACGACATTTGTTTTACGAAGACGAAGGAGGAGCGTGAGGCGTACATCGAATATATCGACGAGCAGTACAACTCGGAGCGGCTGACGCATATCCTCAATACGGTCGCAGATATTATCGGTGCGCATGTGCTCAATACGGCGAAGCAGGACTATGTGCCGCAAGGCGCCAGCGTCACGCTGCTCGTCTCGGAAGGGCCGATCGTCGAGGTGCCGACCGAGTCGTTCGAGGAATCGCCGGGACCGCTGCCGGACAACGTCGTTATGCAGTTGGATAAAAGCCATATTACCGTTCACACGTACCCGGAATACCACCCGAGCGAAGGGATCAGCACTTTCCGGGCGGACATTGACGTCTCCACCTGCGGAGAGATTTCGCCGCTGAAGGCACTCAATTATCTCATTCATTCGTTCGATACTGACATTATGACGATCGACTACCGGGTGCGTGGGTTTACGAGGGACATCCACGGCAATAAGCTGTTCATTGATCACGAGATCAACTCGATCCAGAACTACATACCGGACGAAGTGATTAACCAATTCGATATGATCGACGTGAACGTATATCAGGAGAACATTTTTCATACCAAATGCAAGCTGCGGCAGTTCGATCTCAACAACTATCTGTTCGGCTACACGCAGGATGCGCTCAGCGATGAGGATCAGAAGGAGATTACAGAACGGCTCAAACTGGAGATGGACGAAATTTTCTACGGCAAGAGCATCAACACTTATCATTAAAGACAGAGTACGAGGAGCCCTCCAAAAGAGGGCTCTATTTGTGTTGACATACAATCATGCCTATTACGTACCACTACCTCACACTTATGACATCCTATCCGACTATCCGTACATGCCCAGTACCTATTCGCCCCAAACCAAGGACATCCATCCTACCGCCGTTGCGCACAGTTATGACAGGATACGACGTCTAATTCACCCGCTAACAGCCCTATTCGGCGCACCTATATGCCACTCTTACTGCCCATAGAACTGATTCATACCTAACAGTTACGACATGCTAACTGTCACCCGCCTGCACAGTTATTACAGCATAAATGTGTGTTAAGACATGAACGTATAGATGCAGTACGTCGATGCTACACTGGGCTTACGAAAGAGTTCAATACCAATTGTGGGAGGTACGCATGAATGCGGACAGTATTTGCAGGGGAAGCGATTCAGTTTAGCTATAACAAAAAGAAGCCGGTGCTCAAGGGACTCTCCCTCTCGATCGGCGATAAACAAATTTATGGTTTGCTCGGTCCGAACGGTGCCGGCAAGTCGACATTAACGAAAGTAATGCTCGGCCTCGATAAGCCGCAAGGCGGCAGGCTGCAATGGTTTAACGAGCATATGAACGCTAGTACGAACCGGCGCGTCGGCTATGTACCGCAGGATTTGGCGCTGCTGTACGATCTGTCGGCCTATGAGAACGTTATGTTCTTCGGCAAGCTGTATGACCTTAAAGGCGAGCGCCTGAAGAAGCAGGTTCGCTTCGCGCTCGAATTCGTTGGCCTGTGGGATGAGCGCAACCAGAAGCCGAAGAAGTTCTCCGGCGGTATGAAACGCAGACTAAACATTGCCTGCGGCATTGTTCACAATCCGGACGTTATCATCCTCGACGAGCCGACGGTTGGCGTTGATCCACAGTCCCGCAACCGAATTCTTGACGCAATCATCGAACTGAATCAGATCGGCACGACCGTTGTGTACATCTCTCACTACATGGAAGAGGTCGAGAAAATCTGTTCCCATGTTGGCATTATCGACAACGGTCAGTTGCTCTGCCAAGGCACGCTGAATGACATCATCCAGCAGTACACGGATCAAGCGATTCTGAAGCTGGAGCTGCAGCGCAAGACGACGGCGTATGCGAAGCAGCTGGAGCAGTACAACGTACTGTCGACGGACGGTAACATGGTTGAGATTGGCATTCCGAAGAATGACGTTGGTGCGATTACGGTCATCAAGGACGCGTTCGGAGAGGAAGTTAAGAGCTTTCAGTACATCTCGCCGAACCTTGAGCAAGTGTTTTTCAAATTAACGAAAAAGAATTTGAGGGATTAGCCCATGTGGACCCTATTCGCAACCTCAATGAAACGCAAGTTGAAAAATCCGACGATTATCGTCAACTACATCCTGCTGCCGCTGCTGCTCATCGTCATCTTGGGCAACGCGCTCTCCTCGGTGTTCGACAAGAATGAGGAGGGCGGAGCAGCCGTTCCGGCAAGCCTGTCTCAGATGCATACAGTCGTCGTCAATGACGACAAAGGCAAGCTTGGCACAGAAATCGTAGCGTTCCTGACGAGTGAAGATAACAAGGCACTGTTCGACGTAACGGTCGAGACCGATGCGAACAAGGCAGAGCAAATGATCGAAGACGGCGATGCGGAGCAGTACATCTACATCCCGGCCGATCTGACGAGCGGTTACGAGAGCAAGAAAGAAAGCAACGTGACGGTCTATGGCGAGGATAGCAATATCGACAAGGTGAACATCACCAGTCTGTTGTTATCCACATTCGGCGACGGCTATCTTGCAATGGATGTTTCTAGCACGGGCAATCAGAAAGAGCTGTACACACATGTCTACAGCAACCTGTTGACAACGAATGGAAGCAAGGATGGCAGTACGGAAGGCAAGGACGACTCCAGCAACATTACGGCACTTAGCTATTACGGCGTAACGATGCTCGTGCTCATTCTCGTATACGGTTTAGCGAATACGATGAATTTTGTCCAAGAGGAATACAGTGAAGCGCTTGGTGACCGGTATCTCGTATCGCCATTGTCGCGTACGTCGCTCATCCTCGGCCAGCTGCTGACGGGCTGCGCAATCTCGATTGTGCAAGGCATCATTATCGTCCTTTGCGCCCAGTGGTTCTTCGATGTAAGCTACGGCAACAACATGATGGTCGTGTTCTTCATCATCGTCGCGGGTTCGATCTTCTTCAACGCGCTGGGGCTCATTCTTGGCGTTATCGCAAGACGCGTCAAAGCGATCGACAGTGTTGTCACGCTGCTTATTCCAGTCATGACCTTCATCGGCGGCGGCTTCATCAAGATCGACTTGGGCGGCCTGCGTAATATGAGCATCAACGAGCTGTATCAACAGCCGCTGTTCGATTACATCCAGCAAGGTGTGATCAACTTGGCACCGGTGTACTCGTCGCTCGTCGCTGCCCTTGGGTTTATCTTGATTTCGGTCTATTCGCTCACGAGGAAGGGGGTCCGCTAAGATGCGCGTATTCGAGCTATATGCAAGGCGGATTTTGAAACGAAAGCTCACACTTATTCTCATCATCGTATTGCCTGTTCTCTTCACTTACTCAGTCGTCGCACAATATGAATCGGCAACGAAGCTGACAGTAGCGGCTTATATCGAAGACCCGACGTTGGAGAACTATTTGACGGGGATGCTTGAGAAGCAGGATGTGACGGTCACTAACGCAGAGATGGAGGAGGATGCGATCCATCATGATGCGGACGTTGGCATCGTCCTGACGACGAGTGCGAAGGATGTATTCGCGAAGCCGGATGCGCTGTCGGCAGCCTTTTACTCCGAAGGCGGCAGCTACAATGCCAGCTCGCTGGAGATCAAGCTTAATAGTATTTTCTCCGTCATGAAGACGTTGGCTCATAATTCGGCGGACGAGGCTGCGTTCGAGGCGAATCTGCTCAAGGCGGAACAATCTGCTGCTCCAATTCAAGTGAAGCAAAGCGTTATCGGCAATCCAAACGCTGTCGTTCTGACAAGTGCGTTCAACATGATCGTCTTCATCATGCTCTTCCTGACGATGACGAACACAATGCTTTTCCTCGGGGACAAAATCCACACGACAACGCAGCGCGTGCTGCTGTCGACGTACAGTCGGTTGAGCTACTACCTGCAAACGGTTGGCGTGTTCGCGGCGATCGGCATTGCGCAGTTCCTGCTTATGATTCTATTAATGAGCACCGTGTTCCAAATCGATCTGACGCTGTCCATCGGTCAGCTGCTGCTGCTTGTTGCCGCTTACGGCCTGCTGAACGTCATTGCCGCCGGCATCGGCTTGCTGCTCGTCAGCCGGACGACGCGTCTGTCGACAGGTCGCTTGCTTATCAGTGTCGTCTCGCTTCCACTGGCAATGCTGGGTGGTACGCTCTGGGACACGTCGATCATGCCAGGAGGCATGCAGAAGCTGGCGAAATTGCTTCCGACAGGCTGGATTACACAGCTCAACAAGGAAGTGTTCAGCGGCTTCGCGGGCAACACCGCTTTAATAACGACACACATGGTTTACCTTTTCGTATGCGCGGCGGTGCTGTTCGGTCTGCTGTCCCGTGTGCGGACAGAGAATATTTAAGGGCATGTTCACAAAGTTGGATTGTCAGCACCGTGAAGACGAATTAAGAAATAGATTAATTTGCGCAATCCTCCTTCATCAGCTCATGATGAGGGGGGATTTTGATTTATTGACAACAATTTACGCAGGAGGTTAACATAAACATGGGAAAATTTAGTTTAACAGTAGGTGACGGTTTCCGCAGCACTAGGACGGCTTTTCAGAATAGATCGTTGAAGGTGGCTAGTTATGACTTTTTTCATCGCCTCACTTATACAGATGATGACGTACTGCCTCTCTATCCCGATATTAATGAAACGAAGAATCGGAGTAGGCCTCTTCTTGATTATGCTGGCAGGGTCCCAAACGATAGGAATGGCTCTCTTTCCGCTGATGGGCGCGATGAGCAGTCTCGTCATATTAGTGTTTTTGATAGGCTGCCTATACTACATGAGTCGACAATGGCTGCTAAGCATCACTGTGGCTGTGATTCCGATGATTTTGTCGATCGTTAGCGATTATGTCATCAATTTGTTCGCGCTACAAGTTTTTAACCTATCAACCGCCGATATACAGGGTGGTTATCTTCTCGTAGCAGCAGTAGTCGGCATTATGCTGCTTACCTTCGCTTTAAGCTATCTCGGAAGATATCTATTTGGAACAATGCGAGATCATGAGCCGTTTTTTCGACGTTATGGTGTGCTTCTTACCGCGATGGTCGTCATTACCCTGCTTATTTTTTATTTGAATATATGGATCGGACAGCAGCAAGGATACTCGAACGAGAACATTCGTGCGAATAGCATCTTGTTTTTGTTTTATTTCATCCTTCTAATGGGGGTCTGTTTTATTCTGATACGGGTCATGATGAAAGAAACGAATTTGCAGAACAAGCAGGTGCAGTATGAACGGCTGACCGAATATACGGAGAACCTTGAACAGCTTTATATGGATATGCAGAAGTTTCGCCATGACTATATCAACATATTGCTGACGATGTCGGAATATATCCGTTCGGGAGACGTAGAGCGGCTGGAGCGTTACTTTAATGAGCGAATCATGCCGATCAGCCAAGGCATGCAGTCGAATAACTACAAGCTCGGCGCCTTGTATAATGTGAAGCTCCAGGAGCTCAAAGGTATTTTATCCTCCAAGTTAATCAAAGCGCAGGAGCTGAAGATCGATGCCGTTATTGAGGTCGTTGAACCAATCGAGCAGGTCAGTATGGATTCTGTGCAGCTGTGCCGCTGCCTTGGTATTTTACTAGACAATGCAATAGAAGAGGCTGTTCAGTGCGACAAGCCCAGCGTGCGCGTAGCTATTATTAAACGAGAACAATCCGTTATGATCGCCGTCACGAACAGCTGCCGCAGCAATATGCCGGAGCTTTACAAAATATTCGAACGAGGTTTCTCGACCAAAGGTAATAATAGGGGGCTGGGTCTCAGCAACCTGAAGGAGATCGTGGCCAAATCGGAGAACGCGACTCTTGATACGCAGATTATGAACGGTGAATTCATCCAACTGCTAGAGGTGTATGATGCGTCGGCAACCAAGTCTAGAATGACCGGCTAACCAGTCAACGTAAGGAGGCAGAATAACGATGCTTGAAGTGTTCATTTGCGAGGATGATCCGGAACAGCGCAAGCAAATTACGAAATATGTTTCTGACTACATTATGATGGAGAATCTCGACATGAAGATCGTAGTGTCGACAGACAAGTCGGAGGATATTATCGGATATTTGCGCAACAATCACGTAACGGGACTTTATTTTCTCGACGTGGACATTAAGGAAGACAAGAGCGGCATCGCGCTTGGGGCGGAGATTCGCCAATATGATAACCAAGGAGCGATCGTGTTCGTTACGACTCACTCGGAACTCACTTACCTGACCTTTACCTACAAGGTAGAAGCGATGGATTATATTACGAAAGACAAATTTACGGATATCCAGAAACGAATCACCGATTGCATCGATACGGCGAATGAACGCTATCTCATGAATAAGCATCGAAACCGGAAAATGTTCCAGACGAAATCCGGCGACAAAATGATTAGCGTCGATTACAGCGACATTCTGTTCTTCGAGACATCCTCCCAATTGCACAAAATCATCCTGCATGCGACCAATCGACAAGTCGAATTTTACGGCAAACTCAAAGACGTCCTCGAGATGGACAGCCGCTTCTATCGGTGCCACAACTCGTATGTCGTGAACAAGGACAATATCGTCGAGGTCGATATGTCGAAGCGGGAGATTCGTATGACGAATGGGCAGATCTGCTACGCATCAAGCCGTTTCCTTAAGGGATTAAAGGATATCGTACAGCACACTAATGGATGACTATGAATTGAATATGAGGCTCCTTTGGGGTAAAGGCTGTTCCTAACTTCGCTGATCTATCGGGCCTAGTGAAGAATGGCCTTTTCACAATAAAGAGAGAGTATGAGAGTATATTGAATAGATTTAATTTCTAATAAATAGGAGCACAAATCATGATGCTTTTTCTAGCAATGCTGCTGCAGATGGCTACGACTTGTCTATCTATTCATATACTGCTCCAGTACCGATTGGGCTTGAAGACATATTTTCTTATGCTGCTTGGAGCGCAGTAGATTGGATTCTCCATCTATAATATGACGGGCCCTATTGGAGTAATTGCTATTCTGTGCTGGCTTATTGCTATTGTATACATACGGCTGCGTAAACTTGCAATCGGGATAACCATTCCTATCGTTGCACAAATCACTGGTGTTGTTGGAGACTATATCGTAAACACCATCTACATTGTATTTTTTCATATGGATCATGTGGAGAATGAACAGTGAATTCATCCAACTATTAGAGGTGTACGACACGTCAACAACTAAGTCATTACCCATACATAAAGCGTCCATCTAGTTTGGTATGAAGTGAAGTTGGTGTTGGATTGCTGCTTTGAGAAAAAAGGAGAGTTGAATCATGACACTTTTCTTCATTATTTTGCTGCAAATGGCCACCGTATGCTTATCTGTTTATATACTGCTGCAATACCGACTGAGCTGGCGTGCTTTGTTGTCGATGTTACTCGGTGCACAAACGGTCGGTTTTGTTCTATATAAAGATATAGGTCCAATCGGTATGTTAATCGTATTGCTAGTGCTCATTGCGATTGTAACGATCTATTTACGTAAAGTTGTAATCGGGATAATCGCTCCGACGACCGCACTAATAATATCCGTCATTGGAGACCATATCGCGAATACGGTGTACATCCTGTACTTTCATATAGACCATCCTACAGAACAAAGTGCTTTAATCGCATTTAGCTATTTAGCATTGTCGCTTATAGTAACTACGCTGTTAAGTTTCTCCTTCGCTTATCTATTCCGTATCTTCAGCGCTCACGAATTGTTCATCAAGCGCTATGGCGTGATGTTTGCTGTTCTTAGTGGCGTAACCGTTATCATTTTTTATGTCAACATTTTAATAGGCAAACAGCAGGGCTTCACCGACGAGAACATTCGAGCTAATAGCATCTTGTTCTTGTTTTATTTCGTCCTTCTAGTTGTGGTGTGTATTGTATTGATACGGATTATGATGAAAGAAACAGACATTCAGAACAAACAGGTGCAATATGATCGTCTGACCGAATATACAGAAAACCTGGAACAGCTCTATATGGATATGCAAAAGTTTCGTCATGACTATATCAATATCTTGTTGACGATGTCTGAATATATCCGATTGGGCGATGCGAAGCAGCTTGAGCGATATTTCCATGAGCGAATCATGCCGATCAGCCAAGGTATGCAGTCAAACAACTACAAGCTTGGTGCGCTGCACAATGTGAAGCTTCAGGAGCTCAAGGGTATCCTGTCCTCCAAGCTGATTAAAGCACAGGAATTGAAGATCGACGCAGTTATTGAAGTCGTTGAACCGATCGAACAGGTTAGTATGGATTCCGTACAGCTGTGCCGCTGCCTTGGTATTGTGCTAGACAATGCGATTGAGGAGGCCGTTCAGTGCGAGATACCGAGCATAAGGGTAGCTCTTATTAAACGAGAACAGTCGGTTCTAATCGCCGTCACGAACAGCTGCCGCAACAACACGCCAGAGTTGTATAAGATATATGAACGAGGCTTCTCGACGAAAGGAACGAATAGAGGCTTGGGCCTTAGCAACCTAAAGGAAATGATGGCTCAATTAGAGAACGTGACGCTGGATACGGAGATGATGAACGGGGGGTTCATTCAGTTGATAGAAGTGTTCAATATACCAATACCTAAGTCTAGGAAGATTGGTTAAAGTCGGTTAGGATTTGTTGCGGCATATATCGGTTGTTTCCTAACGGGTTTGAAGGATATCGATCAGCACTAATCGAATGTATGAACGACTTGACCGTCCTGCTCAAGGACGGTTTTGTAATGTTAAGAACTAGAGGAGGCAGGCTGCATTATGATTTCAATTGATCTATCGAATAAGACGGCACTCGTTACCGGAGCAACGGGCGAGCTTGGGCGCGTCATTGCGCGTACACTTGCTCAGAGCGGGGCTAACATCATTATTCATTATCATAGTAATGAAACGAAAGCGAAGCAGCTGCAGCAGGAGATTGAGCAGCTTGGTCAACAAGCCTTCATCGTCCAGGCAGACATGGGACAGTTAGCATCGGTTCAACGGATGCAAGCGCAGGTGGCAGAGCAGTTCCAATTGCCAGATATCGTCGTTGCTAATGCGGTGTCTCAATATAAATGGACGTCAGTCCTCGAACAGGATGTAGCGGATTACGTTGATCAATTCAATACGACGGTACTGCAGCTCGTTCATGCGACCAAAGCATTCGTGCCTCATATGATCGAGCAGCGCGGCGGACGTGTTATTGCAATCAATACGGAGTGTGCGATGCAGAACTTCCCGACACAGTCGGCTTATGTAGCGGGCAAGCGTGGGATGGATGGCGTTTGTCGTGTGCTGGCGCGGGAGATCGGCGAGCACCAGATCACGGTTAACCAAGTGGCGCCGGGCTGGACGATCAGCGAGCGCGATCGGTTGAGCGGTACGGAACGTTCTGATGGTTATGATAGTCAGGTTCCACTGCGCCGCCGAGGCACAGATCAAGAAATCGCTAATGTTGTTGCCTTCTTGGCATCGGATCTTGCGAGCTTTATAACGGGTGCTTACGTACCTGTCTCAGGCGGGAATGTGATGCCAACGATTTAGCTTACACCTTGATTCAATAAGGCCTCGTATTTAAGGCCCCGTATTGCTTGAGCGTATCCTCTTGCAATGCGGGGTTTGACGTTTATTGAAAAACTTTGCGAAAAAGGGTTGCAATATGTCGAATGCCTATGGTATATTCTAATTCCGGCCGAGAAACACAACGCCGGCGAGCTTAAAACAAATCGAATTTTGAAGTGAATAACTTCGAAAAAAGATTAAATAAAAGCTTGCACGACACGCGGTCATGTGATAAGATAATGAACGTTGTCGAAACAAAGCAAAAGAAATTGTTGACACACTGATTAACATCTGATAAGATGTAAAAGTTGTCGAAATTGTTCTTTGAAAACTGAACAACGAGCGAAACTGTCAGTTTAAATGTTTTAAATGAGCTAAACAAGCACTTCTTTTATGGAGAGTTTGATCCTGGCTCAGGACGAACGCTGGCGGCGTGCCTAATACATGCAAGTCGAGCGGAGTTGATGAGGTGCTTGCACCTCTGATGCTTAGCGGCGGACGGGTGAGTAACACGTAGGCAACCTGCCTGCAGGACTGGGATAACATTCGGAAACGAATGCTAATACCGGATAATCGATTTCCTCGCATGGGGAGATCGGGAAAGACGGAGCAATCTGTCACCTGTGGATGG
>NZ_QGTQ01000018.1 GCF_003182255.1 Paenibacillus cellulosilyticus
CAATGGAATAACTTCTCGAAGCCCTCTTTCGTGTTCGTAAAAGAAAGGTGACGTGATGTTAGCATGCGGCCGCGAAAATCTGTGATTTGTGCAGCGTGTACATCTTTTGCAATGTCGATCCCTACGATGATGTGATGATTGGTAATTCGTTCGATACGTTGATTTGTTGGGTCATTTCGAGTAAACTTCATATACAGCGCCTCCTGATGGGTTTTAGGACATTGATCCGTTCAACCCCCATCATACGAGGCGCTCCTTTTTTTGTCCAAGCTCAAATCTTAGACTCTACAGGAATGTTTACGGATGCAAAGTCGCTGTTTTCGACGTAATAAGCGCCGTGGCAACCGTAAGACTTACTTCAGATGAGTGATCTATTGGTTACGCGCAGAATGTAGATTTCGAGTTGGGAAGTTGGCATTGTGGCAGGGAGCAAAGGTTAGATTAAAAACAAACAAACGGTGTTAGATCGGTTAGCACCGTTGTGAAGCAGCATGTTACTCCATCAAGGAGTACACCTTGTACTTGGCGTATTTATTATTGGTTTGGATTTCAGAGGCTGTACGGGATAAACCTGAGGATTGGGATGCATGCTGGTAGGAACGGACGATTTCTTTGGTTAAGCCTACAACCTGAGGGTGGGCTAATACATCAGGGATAGGTACATATTTTACTTCTGAGATTTCGGAGCCGTCTGCAACGAGCTCGCCGGAGAGGACTTCCATTTCAAAAATAAAGTAGATGCCGTGTTCGAGCTCATCAGGTCGTTCTTTGAAGCCCGTTCTAACACCGATTAGGCGTGTAGGAATTGCGTAAAGTCCGGTTTCTTCCTTCACTTCTCTAATTGCTGCCTCTTCGAAGGACTCCCCTTCCTCGACAAAACCACCCGGCAGCATCCAATACCCTTTATTCGCCCCATATGTAATTTGGACGAGCAATACTTTGTTGTCATTAACAATGAAACCTCCTGCTGAGCAAGCAATTCTCATCTACTCTCCTCCTTGTACAACAATGTCCTTTTGTCGGAAGTTTATCACATCGACTTATTCGAGAATAATACCAGCTTCCTATTCACTAATAGATACAAACTATGAAACGCGATCGCTGCTATATAAATTTTTATTCTGTGCAATATTTGCAACAGTTGAAAGAGGAGTGCGGCTCTATTACAATGAACCTAAGAAGAAAGGAATGATACGTCATGAAAATAGGCATCTTGGATCAGGCGCCAATTGCGAAAGGGAATACGGCGAGCGGAGCGCTGCAGAATGCGGTGGAGACGGCACGGGTGGCAGAGGAATTGGGCTATCATCGCATGTGGTTGGCCGAGCATCATAACTTGGCGACGCTCGCGAGCAGCGCGCCGGAGATTACTGCGTCGTTCATTGCTGCGAAGACGAACCGTATTCGTGTAGGCACTGGCGGCATCATGGCGATGCATTACTCGCCGTATAAAATGGCTGAAGTGTTCAAGACGCTGAGCGCCCTCGCGCCAGGCCGCGTCGATTTTGGCGTTGGACGCGCTCCTGGCGGCGATCATCGCTCCACGCAAGCGCTGGCGGAAGGCCGGCCTTATCTACCTACGGATCTATATGACAAGATTCGTACGACCTTAGATCTTATAAGCGGTCAGTCGATCACAGACTCGCTGCACGATGGACTTGTTGCTACACCTGCAGAGATTAGGCTGCCGGAAGCCTGGTTGCTTGGTTCCACCGGCAACAGCGCGGTTCGCACTGGCCGGTTGGGTGTCGGCTATTCGTTCGCGCAATTTTTCAATGGGGAAATGTCAAAGGAAATCTTCGACGCGTATAAGTCAAGCTTCGTGCCATCGACGTTCATGGAGAAGCCTGTCATCAATGTGACTTATTCGATCTCCATCGCAGAAACGAGAGAAGAAGCCGAGTACATTGCATTGCCTGTCGATCTAAGCCGCCTCTTCTTGATGAAAGGCCGCATTCAGCAGCCGCTTACGCCCGAGGAAGCGCTCGAATATCCGCTTACCGCATCAGATCGCGCACTCATCCAGTCCAACCGAGATCGCAAACTGCACCTCGTCGGGACGGCCTCTGAGATTGCCGATCAGTTGCAGGCCGACCAACAAGCGCTTGGATTTGATGAAATCATGATCTCTGCGTCGGCTCCGACGCAACAGATTCGACTGAACCAGCTTCGGCTGTTAGCTCGAGAGCTTCTGTAATAAGGCCTGCTTTTCAAATCAAGAAACAAAAAGACATTCACCCCTCCATTCGCAGGGATGAATGTCTTTTTATCACACTAACTCGCCTCTTCAATGCTTAAGTCCATCACATTCGTATCGGGGTTCAACCATTTGCCAATAACCTCATTCGCAAACTTCACATCATCTTCGTCCAGGATGTAGTAATAGATGCCGCTCTTCATGGCGTCTTTACCTTTCAGCATATAACTCGTAATTTGCGGTGAGGCTTTAAACGTCGATTCAGCCAAATCGATGATTTTATCCGGCTTCATATTCGTCTGAAGATTGTCGCCGCCTATTCGAATGACATCGTCAATCTTGGTCATGTTGCTAAAGGTTTTGATCCGATTAAACAGTTGACCAATAAATTCCCGCTGCCTAGCCGTCCGATTAAAATCCGAGTCTTCCCGATAGCGCACATAGTTCAGTGCTTCCTCGCCGCTGTAAATCGGTTTATTCGCCTCGATCGTAAACTTCTCATGGTCCTTTTGTTTATTGACAATGTCCTTCGTGATAGGAAGCTCGACGCCGCCTAACGTATCTACGATATTGATAAGGCCTTTAAAGTTAACCGTTGCATAATATTGAATCTGCTGGTCCAGCAAATTCTCAACGGTATTGATCGTCATGCTTACGCCGCCGTGTGCATAAGCCGAATTTATTTTACTTTTCACATCCCCTTTGTAGCCAACGATCGTCGCGTAGCTGTCCCTTGGGATGGACAGGAGCAGCATCCGATTATCTTTAGGCCGCACAACCGAGAAGATGAGCGTGTCGGAACGAGCAGGCTCTGACTCTCTCTGGTCCGTGCCAATGAGCAGCAAGGAGAATGGTTCGTCGGCTTGATCCTCGGTTTGTTCATCCGCTTCATCAACTGGGACATAGGAATCTTCAAGCGTACTCTTTATGTTATTCTCGAAAAAGGCATGAAAAGCAAACAGCGCCAGCTGCTTTTTAAATAGCAGCCCCGAGCCAGCAGCAAGTACAAGGACGATGCCGAGCACCAGCAGCAGCGGACGCCCCCTCCTTTTCTTCCTTTTGGCTCGTTTGAGCTGACCTTTGTTATTACCCATCGTATTTCCTCTTCCTTCACATGATTAATAGTTGATTACATACAAACACAATTAACCCACTCCCCATATTTGTAAAACATTTAACGGCTAGCAACTTCCCCCATCCTAGATCAATAAGTGAAAAATAAAAAAACAACGAACCTTTGGCATACCCATAAGTTCGTTGTTCTTTATATGAATTAAGCAGCAATTAACGCTTGCTGCGTACTTCGAAGATTGCAAACTTAAGATAGTGTCCTTCGCTGACGCCAAGCAGCTGCGGATGGTCTTTGCCTGCGGCACGCCATTCGACGAGACGAAGCAGCTTGCCCGCATCGCTTGCCGCTTCCTGAATCGTATCCAGGAACAAATCCGGCTTCATATGGTACGAGCAGCTGGCTGTCACGAGATAGCCGCCCTCGTTCACCAGCTTCATGCCGTGCAGGTTGATGTCCTTGTATCCACGAACTGCGCCGCCGACCGCACCACGCGTCTTCGTGAACGCAGGCGGGTCGAGAACGACGACATCCCATGTCCGGCCGCCACCTGCCGTCATCTTCTTGGACGTATCGACCTTGCTGCTGTCCTCGCGGTTAACAGCTGCACGAGCAGCGCGCTCGTCCACCCCTCTTGCCTGCTGGCGCAAATAATCGAAAGCATCGGCTACAACGAACTCTACCCGGTCCTCGAAGCCGTTGCGAGCAACGTTGCGGCGCGCAGTATCAATTGCATGCTCCGAAATATCGAGGCAGGTTACTTTCTTCGCGCCGTATTGACACGCATGCAGCGTGAAGCTTCCCGTGTGCGCGAAGCACTCCAGCACCGTCGCGCCATCCCAATAAGGGAACGTCACTTCCTTGCCGTTCGGGTTAACAGGAACACGTTTCACCCCGGCCCCATCCTCTGCAGGAACGTCCTGCAGGCGAATGCCGCTGCGCTCGCCCCAGCCCGTCATGAGCGGTGCGATGGAAGCGCGATTTTCCCGCTGGTCGAAGAAATACCCCGTTTTCTGCCCCTCAACAATATCCACTTCAATCTTGAGGCCGTTCTCAATAATCTCGACGATACGCGGGCAATCGCCGTACAATACGCCTGTCCGCTGCTCCAATCCCTCGAGCGAACGTACGCCAACATCGCTGCGCTCATAAATGCCTTGCGGCGCAAAAACCTCGATAAGTGCTTGTACAATTGCATCTCGGCGCACATCCATGCCCAGCGTCAATATTTGTACAACAAGTACGCCTCCGAAGCGGTCAACAACAAGGCCTGGAAGATAATCGGCCTCACCGTACACCAGACGGCAATCGACGTCGCTCACGAAGCGGCGGCGATGATCGGCGCTGCGCTGGAAACGTTCGCGGAAAAACGCGGTGTCCATCTCGATACCCGTTTGATAATTGACAATTCGAACCGTAATCTGCGACGCAGGATTCCAGAATCCGCTCGCAATATATTTACGCTGGTGGTTAAGCACATCGACAATATCGCCAGGCTGCGCCTCTCCCTCCATCCGATCGATCTCACTGGCGTATACCCAAGGATGACCTTCCTCAATTCTTTTCTTGCGATTTTTGCTCAAAATAATCGTCGCTCGTGTCACTATCGTCCATCTCCTTCCGCAATCCAATTTGTTCAATCCAATCGTAGAGGCTTGTCATCTCAGTCCTTGCCGCTACATACAAATACGAATAGTGCTTAATGACGTTTCGAAGTATGTTCTATTCATGATCGTCATGATGACGTATGTTGTCCGCTGTTAGGAAAGGAGCCTCTGCTATGATGCATGCCATAATCGCACCGCTTATACTCGGGTTCGCCATCTTCATGTTCGGCATGAAGCTGATGGAGATGGCGCTCAGCCGATGGGCGGGACCTTACTTGTCCGCCGTATTGAAGCGTTTCACCGCTACGCCCGTTCACGGTCTTCTGACGGGCACTGCAACAACGGCGGTGCTGCAAAGCAGCACCGCCGTTACCGTCCTCTCGATCGGCCTCGTCAATACAGGGCTATTAACGTTTTCACGTACGCTCGGTATCGTACTCGGTACGAATATTGGCACCTGCCTGACGACTGAGCTGATTGGCCTCCAGATCGGGCGCATTGCGCTGCCGATGCTCATTGGCGCTTCCGCTGCATGGCTGCTAACGGCTCTTCTCGGCGAGATGCGCATCTTAGCATGGAGCCGCGCCGAACCGATGCTTCAGCCCGTTCGCCTGCTTGCTGTCGCCTCAGCAGGCTTCGCGCTTATCCTCATCGGCATTACGACCATGCAATCCATCGGGCCTGCTGTACAAGCAAGCAGCCTGTTCGAATCATTCCTAGAACGCTCGCGAGACAGCGTGCTGTGGGGTCTGGCAGCGGGTACGCTGCTAACCGCAATGGTGCACAGCAGCGCTGCCGTTATCGGGCTTGTCATGGGACTTGCCGCCACAGGCGCTATGCCGATTGAGGTTAGCGTCGCTATTGTGCTCGGCGCCAACATCGGAACCTGCTTTACCGCGATGCTTGCCGCCATCAGTGCAACCAATGCTGGACGAGGCGTCGCAATCTCCCATATCGTCCTGAACGCTGCGGGCGCACTGCTGTTTCTCCCGTTCATTCCGCTGTTATCCGATGCTGCAGCCGCTATCAGCCACTCGCCAGCCGCACAAATCGCTCACGCTCAGACGATATTCAATATGGCGTGCTCGCTCCTGGCTCTGCCGCTGTGCTACTTGCCGGTGTGGAACTCGCGTTCGATCCAGCCTCGGTAACGATCGCAACGCCTGCGCTTGTGCCCAGACGCGTTGCGCCAGCATTCAGCATCACAAGCGCCGTCTCACGGCTGCGTATGCCGCCTGAAGCTTTGACTCCGATACCCGGCGTTACGGATTTGCGCATGAGTCGAATATCTGCTTCCGTAGCGCCGCCTACGCCAAAACCTGTGGAGGTCTTCACATAATGCGCGCCTGCAGCCTCCGCAACCCGGCATGCCTCCGACTTCTGCTCATCGTTCAGCATCCCCGTCTCGAATATAACCTTCACGATCGCGCTGCCTTCAACAGCACGCACAACCGCTCCGATATCGTTCGCCACGAAGCCGTAGCGCCCCTCGAGCAAGGCGCCAATCGGCAGCACCATGTCAATCTCCGCAGCGCCGTCCTCGACCGCTTCTGCCGCTTCGAATACTTTGACTTTCGTAGACATTGCACCAAGCGGGAAGCCAACGACGGCGCTCACTGCAACATCTGTGCCTGCGAGCTTCTCCGTGCAGTAAGAAACCCAAGAGCCGTTCACGCACACGCTGTAAAAATGATGCTCCATCGCCTCCTGGCACAAACGATCGATCTCTTCGGTCGTTGCACCAGGCTTGAGCAGCGTATGATCGATGAAACGTGCAATATTTTTATCCGGCGACCAGAGCTCAAGCATGACTCTCTGCCTCCAAGCCGAGCAGTCTCAGCGCGCCAGCAAGAATGCGATCATTGTTGTCATAGCCGGATGTACGCTGCTTGCGCCAAGCCTCTTCCGGCGAGAACCAGTCAACGCCGCGAATCTCTTCCACCTGCGGCTGAAGCGTTCCGCCAATTGCCTCTACGAGATAGTAGTGAACTTCCTTGTCTACGATCCCTTTGGACTCGTGCTTATACTGATATTTAATCTGATCGATGGGTGAAATGATGGAGCCGATCATGCCCGTCTCCTCGACGATTTCACGAAGTGCCGTCTCCTCGACCGTCTCGCCCGGTTCCATCTTGCCTTTCGGAAGCGACACTTTGCCATAACGATCCTGAATTAACTGAATTTGCAGCACATTGTCCTCGGTGCGACGGAATACGACGCCTCCGGCCGATATTTCTTTCATGCTCGGCACTCCTCTCACGGTTATCGATTGATCTACAGCGCCTTCGCTTCCAGAGCAGGTGCGCTCACTTCATGGCGTACCGACGTCGTGCCTTGATCCAGCACGCGTACGAGCTGTCCACGGCATTCGTTCACGCCTGCCTCTGTAATCTTCACACGGCACAGCTGGCCGACAAGCGCTTCCGTACCTTCGAACACGATCTGCAAGTAGTTATCCGAGTAACCCATGACAAGACCCGTACCCGGTGCACCTTTGTAATCCCGTTCAGGGATAACGTCTACAACCTCGCCAACCCATTTCTTCGCATAATCCAGCTGCATGCGCTCCGACAGTTCAATCAGCTTGTGTACGCGTTCGTTCTTCACTTCTTCGTCCACTTGATCGTCCATGCGGGCTGCAGGCGTACCAGTACGCTTGGAGTAAGGGAATACGTGCATCTCGGAGAACGCGATATCCTGCATGAAACGGAAGCCTTCTTCGAACATTTCTTCCGTCTCGCCCGGGAAACCCACGATTACGTCGGTCGTAATCGCAACGCCAGGCAATGCTTCATGCAGACGCTTAATCTTAGCAGCAAACTCTTCTGTCGTGTATTTGCGGCGCATCCGCTTTAATACGGAGTTTTCGCCCGCTTGCAGCGGGATATGCAAATGACGGCACATTTTGCTCGAACGATTGAGCACGTCGATCATTTTCTCGTCAATTTGGCTTGCTTCAATCGAGCTGATCCGGATACGTTCCAGACCTTCGACTTTCTCCAGCTCCATAATCAGATCGGCTAGATCAAAGTTCTCCATGTCGTCGCCGTAGCCACCCGTATGAATGCCTGTCAGAACGATCTCCTTGTAGCCGGCTTGCACAAGCTGTTCGGCTTGCGAGATAACGCTCTTCGGATCACGGCTGCGGGACAGGCCGCGGGACCATGGAATGATGCAGAACGTACAGAAGTTGTTGCAGCCCTCTTGAATCTTCAGGAATGCACGCGTACGATCGGCAAAATCAGGCACATCGAGCTCTTCGAATTCGCGCGTCTTCATGATGTTACGTACCGCATTGACCGGTGTACGATCCGATTGGATCTGACCAACGAAATCAAGCAGCTTCTCGCGATCCTGTGTGCCAACAACGAGGTCGACACCTGGAATCGCCATAATCTCTGCAGGCGACGTCTGCGCGTAGCAGCCGGTTACCGCAATAACAGCATCCGGGTTACGGCGAACCGCCCGGCGAATGATCTGACGGCTTTTCTTGTCACCCGTATTAGTAACCGTACATGTATTGATGATATAAACGTCAGCTGTCTTCTCTTCAAAATCGACCTGCTCGTAGCCGGCGTTTTTGAACAGCTGCCACATCGCTTCCGTATCGTAAAAGTTAACTTTGCAGCCCAAGGTGTAAAATGCGACTGATGGCATTTCTTATAGTCCTCCCATTTCTCCGGATTCGTACAGCAGTGCCGTCAGTGCGACAATACCCGCTGTTTCCGTACGCAAAATTCGTTTGCCTAAGCCGACAAGTACGGCACCTGCAACCTGCGCCTCTGACGCCTCCTGCTCCGTAAAGCCGCCCTCCGGCCCGACAATGACGAGCGCACGCAAGTCACGGCTTGCGGCCAGCGGTGCTGCTGCTCCGCGCAGACCAGCTGAACCACTGCGCCCTTCTTCCTCATAACAAAAGAGCACCAAGTCATATTCCTTCATGCTGCCAACGAGCTGCTTCCAGCTGTGCGGCTTAGCAATGCTAGGAATACGACTGCGATGCGCTTGTTCTGCTGCTTCTTTGGCGATTTTCTCCCAGCGCTCGAGACGCTTCGCTTCCTTCTTGGCGTCATACTGGACAATCATCCGCTCGGATTCAAACGGGACAAACGCATAAGCGCCAATCTCCGTTCCCTTCTGGATGATAAGCTCCATCTTATCGCCCTTCGGCAAGCTCTGAGCGATCGTAATCTGCCAAGCAGGCTCGCGATCCGAAGCTAGCAGCTCCTCAATCGCGGCATCAACGCGTCCTGCTGCGATGTCGGTAACCTTGGCAATCGCCTCGCGTCCCGCTCCATCGCTTACAATGAATGAATCGCCGACGCGCATCCGCATGACACGGGACGCGTGATGAGCATCATCGCCCATCAGCGCGACCGTATCAGCAGTGAACTGCTCCGTCGGCACGAAATATCTTTGCATATGTCATACCCACACTTTTTAGAGGTAGTTCAAAAAGTCCGCTTTTGATCACGAAGCATCACAAGAAGCGTATTCGGCATCAGGTGCTGAAAACCGACCTTTTTGAACTCGCACTTTTTACGAAAGATCCAAAATACTAACCTTCATGATACCATGGATCGCCTGTGCAATCCATGTTGAACTCGTTGCCAGCTAAATGAACCAAGGCGCAATGATGTCATTAAGCCCAAGCATAATATCATCGATCAGACTGAATAACGGCCCAATCGTAATATCATGAAGCGGCGGAATAAATACGAGAAGCAGGAAGAAAAACATGCCCCATTGGATATTCTGCTCCAGCTTCATTTGTACGCGCAGCGGAAGCAAGTTCGATATGATCCGATAACCGTCAAGCGGCGGCAGCGGAATAAGGTTGAACAGAAACAATAGTATGTTCATCGGTACAAAATAAACGATAAGGAATGTATAAAATGCTTTCTGTACGCCAACGGAGCTCGAATCGAGTACTCCTGTACTAAAGAGCAGATGAAAGGCTAGCAGGCCGACGAAAGCCATGATCAAGTTGCTGATCGGCCCCGCAGCCGTCACGATAATGCTCATCAACCGCGGTTTACTGAATCGGTTCGGGTTGACTGGAACAGGCTTCGCCCAACCGAAGCCTGCCAGCAGAATGAGAATCGTACCGAGCACGTCCAGATGGACGCGCGGATTGAGCGTGACTCGACCGGCATTGTAGGCCGTCATGTCACCGAATTTATAAGCCGAGTACGCATGCGCGAATTCGTGCACCGTGAACGCAATAATGAACGTCAGGACGACAAAAGGAAACTCTCCAATCGGAAACCAGAGAAGGCTCTCCATTCCGGCTTATTCACCCGCTTTCGGCTTGCTCGCAACGAAGGCGATCCAATCGTCTTCGCGACGGCGATCCACGATTTCAAAGCCTGCTTGCAGCAGACCCTGCTCTACAACTTCCTCTTTGTTCTTCCAGATACCCGAAGCTATGTAGATTCCGCCTGGCTTGAGCGCGTCATACACGTCACCGATGAACAGCATAATGATTTCTGCCAAAATGTTCGCTACGACCACATCGACCGGTACGCTGACGTTAATCGGGCCAGCATCTGCACCGCTCTCGTCCTTCGTCTCGCCCTTCAGAACGCCAAGCAGGTCGCTCAGACGAACGTCGATTTGCTCGGACAAGCCGTTCAAACGCGTATTTTCCTTCGCGCTTGATACCGCTACCGGATCGAGGTCAACGGCAAGCACCGCTTTCGCGCCGAGCTTCATTGCTCCGATTGCGAGAATGCCGGAGCCCGTACCAACATCGATTACCTCTTCGCCGCCCCGGATAACGGAATCCAGCGTGCGAAGGCACAGTGCCGTCGTTGGATGCGTGCCTGTACCAAACGCCATCCCTGGATCAAGATCAATAATGCGCTCGTTAGGACCAGCCTCGTACTCTTCCCAAGTCGGACGAATCGTCAAACGTTCGGACACTCGGATCGGTTTGAAATACTTTTTCCACGAATCCGCCCAGTCCTCTTCATCCACCATCTTATAAGACAGCTTGAAGTCGCCTGGATCAAGATCAAATTCACGCAGACCCGCGATAAACGGCTCGATCGCCGCAATCAACGGCTCCATTTCGGTCTCTTCTGCAAAATAGCCCTGAATAACCGCATCACCGATCGGGATATTATTCAGCGGCCGATCATACCACTGGCCAAGCTTCGTGTCGCGTGGACGCTCCAGCGAACCGGATTCTTCAATCGCGACGCCGCCTGCGCCCGCTTCGTGCAAATAATCAGAGATCGCCTCGACGACTTCCTCGCGTGTCGAGATCGTTAGTTCATGCCATTTCAATGTTGTGTCCTCCTAAAAGATACTACTTCATAACAATACGCTTTAAACCTGTACCGGAAGCATACGCTCCTTTGTACTGCCTGATAGCGACTATTGTAGCATAAATCGGTCCATAAAATCTTCCTGCCCCCTCTCAACCGACCAGCCAAGCCCATTTTCATAAAAAGACAAGCCGTGCCCATTGACAGTTAAGTTCATCGGTTGTATGGTTAGTTACATGAGTAATTAACCAACACGGTGGTGAACTTGAATGGGTCCTGCAATGGATGATACACGGCCGATTTTCTTACAGATCGCTGAACGAATTGAAGACGACATTATCGAAGGTACGCTTGAAGAAGAAGCGCAAGCGCCGTCTACTACACAAATTGCGGCCTTCTACCACATCAACCCTGCAACGGCGGCAAAGGGCGTCAACCTGCTCGTTGACGAAGGGATTTTGTACAAGAAAAGAGGGATTGGCATGTTCGTAGCGACGGGTGCACGAGAGATCGCATTAACAAAACGCAAAGAACAATTCTTTGAGCAGTACATTATCAACTTGGTGAGAGAAGCGAACCGGCTTGGCATTACGACCGAGCAATTGAATGACATGATCAAGAAAGGGGCTGCACAACAATGACCCATGTGGTAGAAGTGAACGGATTAACGAAAGCCTATGGCGATGTGAAAGCCGTCAACAACGTCACCTTCAAGCTCGAAGCCGACAAAATCTACGGTCTGCTCGGCAGCAATGGCGCTGGCAAAACGACGATCATGCATATGCTGACTGCCCAGCAGTTCGAAACGAGCGGCACATTGCGTGTGTTCGGCGAACACCCTTACGAGAATAACCATGTTCTGCAGCAGGTTTGCTTCATTAAAGAAAGCCAGAAGTATCCGGATAACTATAACGTTCGCGACGTGCTGGAAATAGCAGCTGATTTGTACCCGAATTGGAATCGCGAATTTGCAATGTCACTCGTAGAGGACTTTCAACTGCCACTGAAGCGGAACATGAAGAAGCTGTCGCGCGGTATGCTCTCCTCTGTAGGCATTCTCATTGGCCTAGCGAGCCGGGCGCCGCTGACGATATTCGATGAGCCTTATCTTGGACTGGATGCCGAGAAGCGCCAGCTGTTCTATGATCGTCTGCTGGAGGATTACGCCGAGCACCCAAGAACGATACTGCTGTCCACACATCTGATCGACGAAGTTGGAACCATGCTCGAACACGTGCTGCTCATTAATCGCGGACAATTGCTGCTGGATGAGGAAACAGACTCGCTGCGCGGTCGCGCCTTCTCTGTATCGGGGCCGGCCGTCGCCGTCGAACGCTTCATAGCGGGGCGAACCGTTATCGATCGCCAGCAGTTAGGCGGCCTTGTGACAGCATCGATTCTGAATAACCCAGGTTCATCCTCAGGCCAGTCGGAAGCAGAATCAATTGGTCTTGCCGTCGCACCTGTCTCCTTGCAGCAATTAACGGTCTATTACACCCGCCTGCAAAATCGAGACACTAGTTCGAATAAGGGGGCAAAATAAATGAACCGTACATCCACTGTCGTACGCATGCATTTGCGCAAAAAGTTAAATTGGCTGCTCGTTCCGGTTGCCGTCCTCCTTTCCAGCTTCATCATCAATGTGCTCATCGGCGCGTTCACCGATGATCCTATCTACACAGGCGGCCTATCATCGATCTTCGTCTATATGATGGTTATGGGCATTATTACATTCGCACAGACGTTTCCATTCGCACTCGGCATGGGCATCCGAAGGCTGGATTATTACAGAGGAACCTTCGCTACTGGCCTTCTAACCGTCTTGGTCTTTGCCGTATTCTTGTTCCTTATGTCAATGACCGAGGGCAAGTGGACGAATTACTGGGGCGTTAGACTTCATTTCTTCGAGCTGCCATACTGGAGCGATGGTCCGATTATTAACCGACTGTGGATTCCGTTCGTGCTGCTGCTCAACATGTTCGCTGCCGGCATTCTGATCGGAACGTACTACCGCCGTTTCAACAAAACAGGTCTGCTCATCGGCGCGCTCGCTATCGTCCTTCTCGGTACAATCGCTTCGTTCGTTATTGGTCTGAACGATTATTGGACGAATATCTTCAATTGGCTGCAAGATCAAACGATGACGGGCCTTGCACTATGGACGCTGCCAATTACACTGCTGTTCTCGGCGGTCTCATACCTACTACTTCGCCGATGCACCTAACCATGTCATTGATTTAATAAAACAAGCGCCTCACCGGCCTGTTATCAGGTTCGATGAGGCGCTTTGCTATAGACGAGTGCCGCAAGCGGATAATCGTTATAGAGGTCGAATCGTAAATTCAAACGATAACGACTGGTTTGCCTTGATCAGATACTCATCATGCACCGGAGCACCCCAGCTGTCATCGCCGCCAACGCCCATCTGACGACCAGCAACGGTCACAACCGTGTAATGTACCTTCGGCAATTCATAATGATGCGCAGCATTCTCAAGCTCAAACGCCGTGTACGGCGAAATATTGCATTCTACCGGCTGCGTCGCAGGCGAAGTGATGCGAATGCCATGGCTGCTGTCATCAGCAATGTTAACGCGACGGACGCCCGTACGGTTGCCGGATTCCTGTGGAACAACATATGCCGCTACGTTATCGGATACCTGATTGCGGAAGACGCCAAGGCGAGCTCCGTGTGCACGGTCGATATAGTTCTCCTCAGGTCCGTTTGCATACCAATCAAGGTTTGCGTAGTCAGCCGGTACTTTGAACGACAAGGCGAAGATCGGAAGATCTGGCAGTCCCTCTGTGCCATCATAACGGGATTGAACATTCACGCTGCCATCCGCATAGACGGTGTAGCTGACCGTAACCTCTACATCCTTGCTGATGCTAAGGGCATAGCGATACGAGACCGTTACGCTGCCAGGCTGCTCCTTGAGGTCGATACCGACGCATTTGCGCGTCAAGCTTGCTGCATACCAGCCAGCTGCTTCGAAGCCTTGCGCGTATCCCTTGTCATTGTCCGTCGTCGCACGCCAGAACAGCGGCGCCGGCGGTGCAGCGATCATCTCACGGCTGCCATAACGGAGCGACGTCAAGCTGCCCGCCTGCTTCGAGAACATGACACTGAAGTCGCGGCCATGAACGCCGATGTTGACGTCACCATGGGCAACGCGCAGCGGACCTGCTGGAAGCGCGGCTGTTTGTTTGCTCTCTACGAGGAACACATACTGCCCGAATGCAACCTCGTGTCCTGCTTCTGCCCACCGTTCTGCTTGCTTGAGCACCAGCGATACATGCAGTGCATATTCGCCAGCTGTTTGAGACGTATCCGGCAGCTCAAGTGGGATATAGCTTTCCGTCTGCGCCGCCACTTGAATATCTTGCTTACCAGCGAATACCTCTTCACCCTCGAGGAAAAGCGTGTGCTTCAGCGTATATCCATCTGTGCCGATGAACAGGTTCTCATTGCGAACAAGTACACCCTTCGCATCCGGCGTCAGCTTCACGTTCTGGTACAAATATTTCACTTCCTGCATCTTCGGCGATACGCGGCGATCGGCGTATACGATGCCGTCCGTACAGAAGTTATAATCCGTAGCGCGATCATCGAAGTCTCCGCCATAAGCGAGGAACGTCTCGCCGTAGCGGTTCTGCTTGACAAGCACTTGATCAATGAAGTCCCAGATGAAGCCGCCTTGGTATTTCGGATATTTGTTCTCCAGCTCCGTGTACTTGTGCATGCCGCCAACCGAGTTGCCCATCGCGTGCATATATTCGCAGCTAATGTATGGCTTCTGAGGATTATCGTTCAGATACTCCTCGATCATCGCAGGTCTAGCATACATCCGGCTTTCCATGTCGCTCGCTGCATCATAATCACGGTTATGGAATACACCTTCGTAGTGAACCAGACGGCTGCTATCCCGTTCGTGGAAGTAGTTGGTTACACTGAGGATAACCTCGCCCGCATAGGACTCGTTGCCGCAAGACCAGATGAGGATCGAAGGATGATTCTTGTCCCTCTCCAGCATCGACACTGCTCGGTCCATGACGATATCATGCCATTCCGGCTTGTTGCCTGGAATGTTCCAGGAAGGCTCGACTGCCCCCATCTTCTGCCATGATCCGTGCGTCTCGAGATTCATCTCATCGATCAGGTAAATGCCGTATTCGTCACAAAGCTCGTACCAACGCGTTTGGTTCGGATAATGGGACGTACGAACCGCATTCATGTTGCTCTGCTTGATGATCTTAATGTCCCACAGCATATCGGCTTCCGTAATAACACGGCCGCTGCGGTGGTTGAACTCGTGGCGATTCACACCTTTGAAGACAATGCGCTCACCATTAATCTTCATGATGCCATCTGCCATCTCGAAGCGGCGGAAGCCAACCTTCTGAGGTGCAACTTCAACAAGAGCTCCTGATTCGTCGAATACTTGCACATATAATGTATAGAGATAAGGACGCTCTGCGCTCCACAGCTGGACGGCGCCGGCATCCAGCGACACAGAAGCAAGCTCACTAGGCGAAGCAGCTTCGCCCGCAACCACTTGATGCCCCGCTGCATCATGAAGCTCGAATGCAACACGACTAGCAGACACGCCGCTTAGCTTCGCTTCCACAAGCAGCGTACCTTGGCTGAACGTATCGTTAAGCTCCGTGCGCAAGAACAGATCGCGAACGTGAACATTTGGCACCGTATATAGGTAGACGTCGCGGAAAATACCCGAGAAACGCCAGAAGTCTTGGTCCTCCAGCCAGCCGCCTGTGCTGCGCTGATACACCTCAACCGCGAGCTTATTCTCACCAGCTTGCACATAAGGCGTAAGATCAAACGCGGATGGCGTAAAGCTGTCCTCTGCATAACCAACGAATTGGCCGTTCAGCCATACATAGAAAGCTGATTCAACGCCTTGGAAAGACACAAATACCGGTTTGCCTTCCATCGTTTGCGGCAAATCGAATATTTTCACATAGCTGCCTACTGGATTGTCGTTCTCCGGAATAGCCGGCGGACGCAGATCATGATGGCCGTCCCACGGATACATCGTGTTGACGTATTGCGGCTTGCCGTATCCTTGTAATTGAATGTGGCCTGGTACCTCGATGATATCCCAGCCGCCGCAGTCGTAATCGAGTTGATAGAACGACTCAGCTCTTGCTGCCGGATGAACAGCATAGCTGAACTTCCAATTGCCATTGAGGCTGTGCCGCATCGCCATCGGTGCAAGCTTCTGCGCCTCTGCCATCGTCGCATAATAGCGATGGTCCGAGTGGGCAGGGACACGGTTAACAGCGAACACAGCCGGATCCGAAAGCCAGTCGAGGCTTGGTTTTGTTACGTTAGTCATTGCTCTATCTCCTGCCTTCCTATTTCAAACCGTTACTTCACGGAACCCGTCATACCTGCTACGAAATGTTTCTGCATCAAGAAGAACACGAGCGCCGTCGGAATCGTCGAGATGACAACGGCTGTCATAATAACGCCATAATCAGGCGAGTAGCTGGAGCCCAGATTCGAGATCAGCAGCGGAATGGTTTTCTTCTCTGGCGTTTGCAATACGATCAGCGGCCACAGGTAGCTGTTCCAGCTCGACATGAACGTAATGATACCAGCTGCTGCGTAAGTGGTCTTCATCGTTGGCATGTAAATGCGGAAGAACAAACCAAGCTCACGTAGACCGTCGATACGGCCTGCTTCGAGCAGTTCCCTCGGGAACATCTTCGTGCTCTGACGGAAGAAGAAGATCAGGAACGCCGTCGTGAACGTTGGCAAGATAACCGCTGGCAGTGTATTAACGCCAAGTGCTGGGAAGCTGTTAGCGATGGACGCAAACATCTTGAACAGCGGTACCATAAGCGCCGCGAACGGAATCATCATCGACATGAGAAGAATATTGAACACGGCATCCTTCGCTTTGGTACGGAAAATTTCAAAACCATACCCTGCAAGCGAAGCAACCAGCAAGGCCAAAACCGTCGTAATAATCGAAATCTTCGCCGAGTTCCAGAATGCTGTTCCCAGATCAATCGTATCGGTCAGCTTCTTGAAGTTCTCAACCAAATGCGAGCCGATCGTCAGCTTGCCCTTCGTGACATCGACGGATTTATTCGTCGCGCTGACGAGCATCCACAGGAACGGGAAGATCGAGACGAGCGAGACAACACTTAGAAACACATAAGTAAACGTTCGTTTCATCTTATCCATTATTTTTCACCTGCCGCTTTAAACTGAACGATCGACAAGATGACGATCATGATTACGATGGAATACGAAACAGTCGCCGCATAACCGAAGTCCGGTGAATATTTGAACGACAAGTTGTAGATGTACTGAGAAATCGACATCGTTGCGTTGCCTGGTCCGCCCTTCGTAATGTTCACAATTTCATCGAACAGCTGGAGCGTACCAATCGTGGACGTAATGGACGTAAACAGGATGATAGGCTTGAGCAGCGGAACCGTAATGCTGAAAAATTGTCTAACCGATGAAGCGCCGTCGATCCGTGCTGCTTCGTAGATCGAGTTGTCGATATTTTGAAGCGCGGAGAGGTAAAAAATCATGTTATAGCCCGTCCAACGCCATGTGATCGCGATAATAATGGTCACCTTCGCCCAGAAGGGATCCGTAATCCATTGAATCGGAGCTGAAATCAAATGCAGCTTCGTGAGCAGCATGTTGACGAGACCGTCTGCACCAAACAAATATTTGAACACAATCGAATAAGCAACTAGCGATGTAACGCATGGAAGGAAAATCGCTGTACGGAAGAAACCTTTAAACTTCAACTTGCTGTCGTTAAGTAATACCGAGATGAACATAGCAAGCACGATCATAACCGGCACTTGAATAATGAGGTAGATGAAGGTGTTCTTAACTGCCGTCAGAAATGTCTTATCGCTGAAGAGACGCTTATAGTTGTCGAGGCCTGTGAAGTGCAGATTTGCACCTTTGCCTGACTTGAAAGACAAGAGCAGCGCTTGAATCATTGGGTAGAAATAAAAGGCTGCAATCATAATGACCGCGATTGCGATGAACCACCAACCAGTAAGTCGGCCTTTGTTCATGAGCTTAATGCCGGGCTTTGCCGTTTTCACGTCAGCCTAACCCCTTTCGTCTGAAAATAAAAACCTTGGGCTTGCTGCTCCGCCTTACCGCCATGAGTCGGCAGGGCGGAGCATGCGTGCGCCCAAGGTGTCATGCCGTATTACTGGATTTGCGTTTCTGCCTGCGATTGTGCATCAGACAGCACCTTATCCAGATCTTTACCGTTCAAGTAATTTTGCACTTCTACGGCGAGAAGATCTTCGATCTCGTACGTATGCATGCCGTAGTTAACACGCGGGATTTGCTCTGTCCATTTTGCGAAATCTGCAGTAATCGTTTGACCGCCAAAGAATTCGTCCGCCGCGCTGTACGCTTCGCCGCTTGCGGCTGCTTTCAATGTGCCGATTGCGCCGATTTGCTTGTTCAAGTTCTGGTACAGATCCACATTGGAACCGAACGTTTGCTTCAGGAACTCAGCTGCTGCTTCTTTACCGTCGATGTTAAGCACGTACCACGAGCTGCCGCCAAGGTTCGAAGCATGAACCGAGCTAGGCGTGTTCGGCAGCGTCGGGAATGGTACAACTGCCCACTGGCCGGATTGCGAAGCTTCCGCTTTGACCGATGCCGTGATCCAGTTACCCGTTGGAACCGATGCAACATCGCCGCTGTTGAATGCGCCAACGAATTGGCTCCAGTCGGACGTTACTTTTACGATGTCGGATTCCATCAGCTTCTTGTATGTTTCAAGCGCTTGTTTCAGTATTGCGTTATCTTTCAGATCAGGTGTCGTGCCATCCTCTTTCGTGTACCAAGAACCAGCCGATTGAATCATCATGCGGATCAGGCCCAGATCGTTAGGGTCCTGCGTCAGAAGCGCTTTACCCGTTTTAGCCTTCACTGCTTTACCGATTTCAATAATTTTGTCCCAGTCAACGTCTTGAAGGTCTTCTACTTTGTAGCCTGCTTGCTCAAGCAGGTCTTTACGAACATACAAGCCTGCTACACCGGAGTCGAACGGAACGCCGTATTGTTTGCCGTCCAAGCTCGTTGGTCCGATTTTGTAATCTGCAAAGTCGGAAGCGTTGATTACGCTCGACAGATCATAGAACGCATCTGGGTAAGCTTGCAGGAAGCTTTGTGCGCGGTAGTCTTCGATAAGTACGATGTTCGGCAGACCTTTCGTCGTGCCGGAGTTGAGTCCCGTGTTCAGCTTCTGAACGATGTCTGCTTGCGCGTTTTCCTGAACATCGATTTTCACATTTGCATTCTGAGTTGCGTATACATCCTTCGCCATATTAAGAGCCGCGACATTGAAATTAGCGTCCCAAGCCCAAGCCGTCAATTCCGTGGTTCCCTGCGAAGCTGTGTCGTTCGTACCTTCAGAAGTCGATGTGTCGTTGTCTGATTTGCTCGAGCATGCCGTCAGCAGAACGAAGCTGGCAAGCAGCAATACGAGTACTTTTTTCAAGCGTAACAACCCCTTTTCTTCATACGATGCTTATGTTTGGTGTACTTATGAAACCTTCATTGAAAGCGTTTGCCGGCTAACAACATCATCATAGCATCCTGCGAAAACCGGACGTTAGCAATAAATTTGCCTTCCGCTTGTCATTCTGTTGTCCATTGTAAAGCGCTTTACTTGGTACTTTGTAAACGTTTTAGCTTCTGGTACTTTTGTTAGGTCATTTGTAAATAATCAAGCTACAACAGCGGCATTCGAATTCTAACCTTCGTTCCTTCGCCAGGCTTGCTGTCGATCACTACCCCGTACGCATTCCCATACAATAGGACGATACGATCATGGACATTGCGGATACCAATGCCGGAGAACAGCTGTCTGCCTCCTTTGGGATTAGGCAGCTTGCCATTATCCGACAGCCCCTCAATACCGGAGCCATTGTCGACGATTTCGCACAGCAGCGAGCCTGCCTCTGCCGACACGAGCACGTAGATATAACCATCCGGTTTATCATTGAAGGCATGGAAGAACGCATTCTCCATGAATGGCTGCAGGATCAGCTTAGGAACACGAACATCCAAACAGTCCGGGGCGACAAAATAACTTACTTTGATTCGCTCACCATAACGCATATGGTTGATGAACACATAATGCTTCAGGTTCTCGATCTCATCGCTTACCGTAACGGTCTCGCTGACGTTGCCGATCGTATTTTGCAGAAGCGAAATTAACGCATTGATGGTATCCGACGCCTTTTCCTTGCTGCCCTGCTGTACTAGTATTTTGATGGAGGCCAGTGTGTTATACAGGAAATGCGGATTTATTTGCATCTGCAAAGCGGCAAGTTCTGCATTATGCTGCTCCCGCTGCGTTTCCACCAGCCGCTTCACGTAATCGTTCAACTCATCCAGCATGTAGTTATAAGCATAGCCAAGCTCCTTCACCTCGAAGCTGCCTTTGACATTGATGTAGTTGTGGAAGTTTTTCTTGGTAACATTGGACATTTGCCTTACGAGCAGCGACAGCGAACGCGTCAGCCTCTTCGAAATGACGAATACGATTAAGAGCGCAACGAGAACGATCGCAGCACAAATGAGCGCTACCGCCCGTGTATTTACGAGCTGCTCCAGCGCTGTCTCCTTATCGACCAAATTGACGACATAAAAATCGTATGTTGGCAAATATTCGGCCAGCAGTACATATTCGCCGCCCATAACTGAGGCATTTTTATACGGAAGACCTTCCTCTTCGATCTGCTTGGCAAAGCTCAGCAGTCCGACATTCAGCTTACCGATCAGATCGTCGCGATTGCTGGATACGATGACACCTGACCGATTGAGAATAACAACATCGTTCCCGTCACTTGTGAAATTCGTATAGAAGCGCTTGAACGCAGTCTCACGTATCGCGATATACAGATCGCCATATAAGGTGCCAGACGTCCTTTCATACAACGCCTTGGTTGCCACAATGACGGGATTCAACGAATCCGGCGTCCCCCCGCTGAATTGATACATGACCCGTTTGGGCTCTGCATTCGTGTTGATCGTAATGGGATGCGTACGAAGCTGATTTTTCGGAATCGGCCATACGGTGTTGTCACTTGTATAACTTCTCCCATTCGCACCAATAATGGTCATTCCGACATCATAAGCATCCAAATTGGCTTGATACTGCTTCATCAGCTGAATGGCCGTGAAGTAAATTCTGTTCGTTTCAATCGTACCACTGTCTCCATCCCCTTGAGAGAGGAACCCTTTGATCGAACCGCTCTGCAGGACGTTGTTTGCAGCCGTTATGACCGCATAATTGAACGACTCGAAGTTCGTCTTGATTTGCGTAATAACCTTCGAGTTCGTAATGCTGAACGTATTCATGAACAAACGCTCGGACATCCGAATCGTCACCCAAGATGTCAGCAGTGTCACCGAAATGATACTTACGACCATGATGACGAACATTTTGACGAACAGCCCGTTATATTTTAACCGCTCGAGAATCGCTCGCATCCTATTAATCCTTCCACTGCTTCTGCAGCTGTTGTACTCGGTATTGGCTCGGTGACAGACCGGTCCGTTTCTTGAACACCTTCGTGAAGTAGCTGTGGTCGGAATAGCCGACCATGCAACTAATCTCAGAGATCGTTGCTTCTCCGTCCCGCAGCAGCTCGATCGCTTTCTCTACCCGGATTTTGTTGAGATACTCGTTGAACCCTTCTGGATTATGCGAGGCAAAGAACGTCGACAAGTAGGATGGGTTAAAATGGAACACTTTCGCCACTTCCGTTAGCGTCAGCGATTCGGTGAAATGAGCATGAATGTAGTCCAGCAGCAGCTGCATATTCGGATTCGTCGTCTGATGCTTTGCAGCGATCAGCTCTTCGGCTTCGCCAATAAATGCGTCAAGCTGCCGGGCGACATCGTCAGCGTACCGGGCTTCTTCAATCGATTTGAAATAAGCATACTTATGCTCCTCCAGCGACTTCACATCGACATCCATATTGCCTAGCAGCACAATCATATTGAATATGATGTTGCTCAGAAACGATTTGAATTCGAATATATCCATTCGATAGTCGCTGCTCATCGCGGTTACATGCTCACGCAAATAATCGACGGCCTGCCCAAACTGTTTGCGGCGAAGCTGATCGGCAAAATCATTCAACTGAAACTGACCAACCGACTTCGCTTGAGCCGGAAGGTGGTCCATGGAAAGCAGATGCTGCGCAGGCAAGAAAAATCGATAGCCGAGCAGCTTCTGCAGCTCGCTTCGGTAGATTTCGCCTAATCGGTTGAAATCCTCAAATGTACTGCTGAGCATCCATCCTAGCTCGAGTGATGTCGTGCTGCTGGCCATTGAAGCTGCTAGTTGATCGATTACTGCCCTCGTACGAACTGAAGCGTTCAACAGCAGCATCCAATGCTGATTCTCGGTCACCGTCATTCGATATGCGATCGGATGTTCCTTCAGAAGCCGATCAGCCAGCTCTTGCAGCATCGACGCTGTTGCTTCTGGGGGCTGTGCAGCACGTCGCACATCTACTCCGATCAGCCAATAACGATCATAGGGAAACGCTTCTTGAACCGTACCATCGGACTCGACCGTATCATAGCCGGAGAGCAGCTTGTCCATCTTAGTCTCAATGGATGACGCAGCGCACTCACTTGAACGCTCCAATTGCAGCATCGGAATCCGATCAGCTGTCTTCCTTAGAATCGCTAGCAGCTCCTGCGGATCAAGCTTCGGTTTCAGAATATAATCGGCCACTCCACTCTGAAACGTAGAACGAACGTAATGAAACTCACTGAAGCTGCTCAGCACGATAACTTCAATTTCTGGATGACTAGCTTTCAGAATTCGGATCATTTCCTCGCCGTCCATGATCGGCATGACAATATCAGTTAGTACAATATGCGGCTTCGTCTGTTCGATGAGCTCCAGCGCTTCCTTGCCATTGGATGCCTCACCAACGATCTGAAATCCTTCTTGCTCCCAGTTCAAATAATGCTTGATTCCTTGCCGGATCAATATTTCATCGTCAACGATGACGACACGGCATAGATTCGTATCCGTCATTCTCTGATTCCCCATTCGAAGTTAATTCGTTTTATTATACCCGAATACGTAAGCGCGGCAATACAAAAACGGGTATCCCCCATTGGCATCAAATACGCAATGCCGGAGGTCATACCCGTTTCTAAATGTATATTTATACGCGATTCTATTTTACAGCCGTTCGCGAAGCCACTGCTCGAAGCCAACTGCCGTCAGCCATTGCTCGGCGAGCAGCGTATGACCAGCTGTCGTCGGATGGACACCATCCCACATCCAATAGGAAGCATCTGCACGCTTACAGGCGTCGTTGAACACCGATTGCAATGGAACAAAGATCGCTCCATACTCCTCTGCGACGGCACGAGCTGTTTGCTGCTTCTCGATCAGTCTTGGCTCCCAATCCTGCTCCCAGCGCTCTGCCGTCATTCCGGTGCGAAGCGCGAATGGCTCGCATACGACGAGCGTTACAGACGGATCGTTCTCTCTAGCTTCTTCAAGCAGTCTTCGGAGGGAACGCTCGTAGCGATCAAAGTTAGCATTTCCTTCTCCGATTCCACGAAGAACATCGTTGATGCCAACAAGAATGCTGATCATACGAGGACGATAGGCAAGCGCCTCCGTCTCCCATCTGGCATACAAATCGACAGCACGATCGCCGCTTACACCGCGATTGATGAAGGTAAGTCCATGTTCTGCATAGGCCGCCCCTATGCGGCTTGCAATTAGATACACATAGCCATGGCCATGAATATGGTTCGGATCTTCGCTGCGTCCCCGATTACCGTCTGTTATAGAATCACCTTGGAATAGGACTGTGCAGCTAGATTGAGTATCGCTCATACTGAACTCTCTCCTCCTATGTATAATGGCTGTTGAACGGATTGTCCGATCTGGTAAAGCGCGGGACTTCCGAGCCTTCCCTACCTTTATCTATTCTAGCACATTGGCGAGAGGATTCGCGGCTCCTGCGTAGATAAGCATGCAGGATGCAAAAGAAAAGGCATAAGCCGCTCATAATGAGCCGCTTATGCCTTCTTGTCTTGCAGTAATTCAAGTTCCGTGTCAGCTAAACGCGTCCGCCATGTTCGGCTCGCCGCCTGTCTGACGAATGAGATAAAGCGCGCGATCGAGCACATCGGGATTCACCGTCGCGGAGAGGAAGCTCCCATCGCCAGTAATGCCTTCGGCACGAAGAAGCCGAAGCTTCATCGCGGCTTCACGAGCACCCGCTTCATGGCTGTATGAGGCGTGGATGGCGATGCCTTCCGCAGCCTCGGACGAATCGTCCCTCATGACTCTTCGCCTAACTCTTGGCCCTTAGCACGCTGATCAGCTGCAGCAGCGCGCTGCTGCGCGACACGATCGGCTTCGTCAGCAAGCTCTTCCGAGAACTCGACATCCTCATTCTCAGCGATTGGCAAATTGCCGAAGTTCACTTTCTCCAAATCGGATTTTTTCAAGTTAACCATGCCGGATACGCCTCCTAAAAAGTAATTTGCTTACTTCTTCGACATTACTGCCTGCAAGCAAATTGCTTGCTTCGTAAGCATACGCTTAGTAATTTGCTTACTTCCGCGATCTTACTGCCTGCAAGCAAATTGCTAGCTTCGTAAGCAAACGCTTAATCGGTCCTGGAACCGATTATAGGATGAGCGGCCGGAACGCAAACTATTCATTCACCGACGGGATGATCGCTTCTAACTATTCGCCTCGGAACGCCTTCTTCATCCGTTCGAAGATGGACTCATGATGCTCCTGCTCAGGCTCCTGCGCACCGCCGCTGGACAATCCGCCGAACTGGCGGAGCAGTTCCTTCTGTTCGTCCGACAGCTTCGTTGGTGTTACGATCGTCACCTTCACATGCTGATCGCCGCTGCCGCTTCCACGTAGACGTGGAACGCCTTTGCCCTTGAGGCGGAACGAAGTACCCGTTTGCGTGCCCGCAGGCACCTTCAGCTTCACTTTCTCCGTCAGCGTCGGTACTTCGATTTCGTCGCCAAGCGCTGCCTGCGCGAACGTGAGCGGCACCTCGCAGAAAATATCATCGTTAACGCGCTCAAAGAACTCGTGGCGCTTGACGCGGAGAACGATATACAGATCACCTGCAGGACCGCCGCGCAGGCCGCCTTCGCCCTCACCAGACAGACGGATTTGTGCGCCGTCATCGACACCCGCCGGGATGCGAACATTTATTTTGCGCTGCTTCTTCACTTTGCCCGCGCCATGGCATGTACCGCATTTCTCTTTGATGATTTTGCCTGAGCCTCCGCAGCTGGAGCAGGCTCTGCGGTTAACCATACGGCCAAACGGCGTATTTTGCACAACCTCTTGCTGGCCCGTGCCTCGGCAAGTGCCACAAGTCTCTGGCTTCGTACCAGCCTTCGCACCAGATCCATGACACGTATCACAAGATTCCGTACGCGGAATCGTAATTTCCGTTTCTTTACCGAACACGGCTTCTTTAAACTCGATAGTCATCGAATATTGCAGGTCGTTACCACGCTGTGGTGCGTTCGGATCGCGACGACCGCCGCCGCCTCCACCGAAGAACATGTCGAAAATATCGCCGAAGCCGCCGAAATCGCCAGCTCCGCCACCCATACCGCCGAACTGGTTCGGGTCGACGTGACCATGTCGGTCATACGTATCACGTTTACCAGCATCGCTAAGAACGTCATACGCTTCCTTTACTTCTTTGAACTTGGCTTCTGCATCCGACGCCTTGTTCACGTCTGGATGGTATTGACGTGCCATCTTACGGTACGCCTTCTTGATCTCTTCATCATTAGCGTTCTTCTCAACACCAAGCACTTCATAATAATCGCGCTTATCCGCCAATTCCTCTCACCCCCACGTTGTTCCCATCTGCGCGCGAGATTGCGGCATATAGACACAAGGATAGGTCAAAGCCAGGCCACGCCTGACTTTGACCTATCTTCTGCGTTCGCAAACGGTCGATTCTTAAACCTCGATCGAGGTTATCTTATTTCTTGTCGTCGACAACTTCGTAATCAGCGTCTACAACGTTATCTTTAGAAGGACCTGCATCGCCAGCCGCACCTTCTGGTGCTTCTTGGCCTGCTTGTGCGCCAGCTTGCTCATACAGCTTCACGGACAGCGCTTGAACAACTTGCGTCAGCTCTTCAACTGCAGCGTTAATTTGCTCCAGATCTTCGCCTTCAACCGCTTTTTTCACTTTTTCTTTCGCTTCTTCGGCTTTTGCGATTTCGCCTGCATCGACTTTATCGCCAAGATCCTTGATCGTTTTGTCTACGGAGTAAACGAGCTGGTCTGCATTGTTCTTCGCTTCGACGAGGTCGCGGCGCTTCTTGTCTTCCTCAGCATGCAGCTCAGCGTCTTTCATCATACGTTCAACTTCATCATCGCTCAAACCGCTCGAGGAAGTGATCGTAATTTTTTGGCTCTTACCCGTACCTTTGTCGAGAGCCGATACGTTAACGATACCGTTGGCATCGATATCAAACGTAACTTCGATTTGCGGTACGCCACGTGGAGCAAGTGGAATGTCGCCGAGCGTGAAGCGGCCAAGCGTCTTGTTGCCAGCAGCCATTTGGCGCTCGCCTTGCAGAACGTGAATTTCAACGCTAGGCTGGCTGTCTGCATATGTCGAGAATACCTGCGATTTGCTCGTAGGAATCGTTGTATTGCGGTCGATCATTTTCGTGAATACGCCGCCTGCCGTCTCGATACCGAGCGACAACGGAGTAACGTCGAGAAGAACGACGTCTTTAACGTCACCAGTCAGTACGCCTGCTTGAACCGCTGCGCCGAGTGCTACGACTTCGTCTGGGTTTACGCCTTTGTGAGGCTCTTTGCCGATCAGCTTCTTGATTGCTTCTTGAACGGCTGGAATACGCGTCGAACCGCCGACGAGTACAACTTTATCAATGCCAGCAGACGTCAGGCCTGCATCGCTAAGTGCTTGGCGCGTAGGAGCCAGCGTACGCTCAACGAGATTAGCAGAAATCTCTTCGAATTTTGCACGAGTCAGGTTAAGCTCCAAGTGCTGTGGAACGCCGTCAACCATCGTGATGAACGGAAGCGAAATCGTCGTCGTCAGAACGCCGGACAGTTCTTTTTTCGCTTTCTCAGCTGCATCTTTCAGACGTTGTACAGCACCTTTGTCTTTGGACAGGTCTGTGCCATGCTCTTTGCGGAATTCCGCTACGAGGTAATCGATGATGACTTGGTCGAAGTCGTCGCCGCCGAGCTTGTTGTCGCCGCTCGTTGCTTTAACTTCGAAGAAGCCGTCGCCGAGCTCAAGGATCGATACGTCGAACGTACCGCCGCCAAGGTCGTATACGAGGATCGTTTGATCTTCTGTTTTCTCAAGGCCGTATGCAAGTGCTGCAGCCGTTGGCTCGTTCACGATACGGAGAACTTCGAGACCTGCGATTTTACCAGCGTCCTTCGTTGCTTGACGTTGGCTATCATTGAAGTAAGCAGGAACCGTAATAACGGCTTGCGTTACCGATTGGCCGAGGTATGCTTCAGCATCAGCTTTCAGCTTCTGCAAAATGATTGCCGAAATTTCTTGCGCTGTATATTCTTTGCCTTCAATTACTTCTTTATGGCTCGTGCCCATATGGCGCTTGATCGACATGATCGTACGGTCTGGGTTCGTGATTGCTTGACGTTTAGCTGTTTCGCCGACGATACGCTCGCCGTCTTTCTTAAAGCCGACGACCGATGGCGTCGTGCGGTTGCCTTCTGGGTTCGGGATAACGACGGCTTCGCCGCCCTCCATAACTGCTACGCAGGAGTTTGTAGTACCAAGGTCAATACCAATTACTTTACTCATCGTAATAGCCTCCTCATTGTTCTTATCGATATATTCAAGCTTATAGTCGCAGATGACAATTAAGCATTAGCCGCTTACTTTCACCATGGCTGGACGAAGAACTTTATCTTTGAGCATATAGCCCTTCTGCAGCTCTTCAAGGACGATGCCCTCTTCGTGATCAGCAGATTGCTCTTGCATAACAGCTTGGTGATATTCAGGGTTGAATGGTTCGCCAACCGACTCCATCGGCTTCAAGCCTTCTTGCTCGAGTACTTGGTTGAATTGACGCGATACCATATCGACGCCTTTGGACAATGCCTCGAAATCATTGTTTTGCTTCGCAGCAGTAACTGCACGTTCAAAGTTGTCGACGACCGGCAGAAGTTGTGTAATTAGCTTCATTGTTGCATATTGTGCAAGCTCTTCGCGTTCCTTCGCCGTACGACGACGGAAGTTGTCGAAGTCCGCTTGAGCTCTTAAGTATCGTTGCTGGTGCTCTTCTACCTGACGTTCGAGCTCAGCGATGCGAGCATCGCTAGTCGATTGTGCCGCCTGCTCTTCGCCAGCTTGTTCAGAAGTTGTTTCATTCGTATGTGCTTGCTGTTCTTCGTTATCGATGTTCGTCACCGTTGGTTGATCCTCCATCGTTTGATCGTTCGCACTCATCTTGCTCACCTCCTTAAAGCAATTTGCTTCTTCTTCGATACTGCTTCCTGTAAGCAAATTGCTTACTTCGTAAGCGTACACTTAGCAATTTGCTTCTTCTTCGATACTGCTACATTTAGGAAAATTGCTTGCTTCGTAAGCATACGCTTAATTTGCCCGTCTCGGACAAATCGATATACAGCTGACTGACTCGCGCCGGATCAGTAACTAGGTCATTAATACCAGCGGGATAACAATGCCGCCATATCCCTCGACACAACATCCAGCAATCCGATAACCTTCGCATAATCCATACGCGTAGGACCTAATATACCGATTGTTCCAAGCGATTGTCCGTTCACAGCATAAGTAGCTGTAATTACACTGCAATCGTTAATAGCTGCATGCTCGTTCTCTGTACCGATTCGCACTTGAATGCCTGACTGCGTGGGCGACAATATTTTGGACAGCGTTGGTGTCTCATCTAATAGGTCGAGAATCGTCTTCACTTTGTCGACGTCCTTGAACTCCGGCTGCGTCAACATATTCGTCGCTCCGCCAAGGAACACGCGATGCTCGTGCTCGTCACCCGCAGGAAGCGAATGCTCAAGCATACTCATAACCTGCTCATAATGATCAACGTAGCGGCTCAGCTCATCGCCAATCTCCGAATACAGCTTAGACGTTACGCGCATCATCGGAATACCAGTCAGCTTAGCATTCAAGATATTAACCGTCTTCTCCAGATCTGTAACGCTAACGCCCGGCGGCAGTGGAATCATTCGATTCTCAACATGACCTGTGCTAGTTACAACAATGGCAACAGCTGTCTCAGCGTTCAGCGGAACGAGCTGAAAATGCTTCAAAGAATGATTGACCGATTCAGGTCCAAGCGCAATCGACGTGTAGCTTGTCATATTCGCCAGAATGTTCGCAGCCTGTTGCAGGATCTGCTCGCGTTCTGTCATTCGCTCTGCAAAATAAGAACGGAATTTCAGTACATCATCAGGGCTTTCGCCACCAAAATGGACCAAGTGATCCACATAATAGCGATAGCCTTTAATCGAAGGGACACGTCCAGCGGACGTATGCGGCTGCTCTAGAAAACCAAGCTCTTCAAGATCCGACATTTCGTTACGAATCGTTGCCGGGCTAAAGCCAACATCGCTGCGTTTCGAGATGCTGCGGGATCCTACGGGCTCGGCAGAACGTATATAATCGTCTACAATGGCGTTTAATATCATGCGTTGTCGATCCGTTAACATAACCGAAACCCTCCTCTTGATTTCCAAGCAGTCTGATCGCTGCCCATCCGACCGTTAGCACTCAATGTCGTCGAGTGCTAATCGTCAATACAAAAATACCAAACCAACTTGACGATTGTCAAGTCAGTTCAGTACTTTGAGTACAGCTATTTCGTCGCAATTGTGCTGCTTAGGACAGTTCACACAATCAGCCCATACTTTTTCCGGGAAAATCTCTTTATCAACGACCGTAAACCCGTTCTTCACAAAGAAATTGTCTGCATAGGTGAGCGCCATTACTCTCGTGAGTCCCTGTTCACGCGCCATCTCCATCAGCTTATCGACGATCTTGCTTCCGATACCAAGCCCTTTGTAGCCTTCCGTCATTCCAAGTGAACGAATTTCTACGAGATCCTTACCGAGCTGACACAACGAGCCGCAGCCGACAACCTCATCGTCTACCTCTGCTATAACGAAGGACCCGATCGCTCTAGCGAGCGCTTCGCGGCTTCGCGGCAGCATAATTCCTTTCTCTGCGTAGCCTTGGATCAAATGGTAAAGTACGTCAACATCCTCTGCAGCCGCCGGTCTGCAAACTACCACTGCTTGCTTCACGTTCGTCCCCCCGTTTCGTTGTTATCCTGAACAATATGAATAAATATACATCGAAACGAATGAATGTTCAATAGCAAAATTATTGTCCAATCCTTATTTTGCAGGGAGCGGAAGCACACCTATAAATGCGCCGAAAACCTCATTGCCAAGCGGGATTCCCTTATCGGTCAGTCGGTAGCCTCCATTGCTCGGAATCGCCTCTAGAAGCCCGTCTCGCACGAGACGCTCCAGCTGCTCGCCGAATACATCTTCCATTGTATGGCCCGGAAACTGACGACCGAATGCATCAGCGTTGACGCCTTGCAGGAGCCGCAGTCCGACCATCATGAAATCTTCCATCGCTTCAGCATCGGAGATCTGATTCGTATCTAGGCGCGGCAGACGTACGTTTGCCGCATCGATATAAGGCTGAACGCCTTTAATGTTTAAGTGGCGTTCGCCAAGCGCATAGCCATGTGCGCCTGCGCCAAGTCCATAGTAAGGCTCATTGCGCCAATAAGTGGAGTTGTGACGGCTCTCCTTGCCTGGCAATGCGAAGTTGCTGATCTCGTAATGCTTGTAGCCAGCTGCATTCAACTTATTCATTACGACCATGAACATTGCAAGTTCTTCATCCTCTGTCGGCAGCGGGAGCTCGTTGCGCTCGTACAGCTTATGGAATAACGTATTCTCCTCAACCTTCAGGCTGTATAGTGAGTAGTGAGTGAGGTCAAGCTGGAGTGCCTTATCTACGCTGTCAGACAGCTGCTCGACTGTCTGCTTCGGCAATCCGAACATCAAGTCGATAGACAAGTTCGTGAAGCCGGCCTTCTTCGCATTCTCGATGCTGCGGTAGACGTCATCGGTATTATGGATACGTCCAATCCGCTCCAGCAGTCCATTATCGAACGACTGCACGCCGAAGCTGATTCGGTTAACGCCGCCTTCGAACATCGCGGTAAGCTTATCGAGGTCAGTCGTACCTGGGTTCGCCTCCATGGAGAATTCCACGTTTGGAGACAATGGAAAGTGGCGATGAACGGACTCCAAAAATCGTTTCATTTGTGGAGGCGTCAGAACTGTCGGTGTACCGCCGCCGACGAATACGGTATCGATCGACTCGGGAGGAAGCGCTGCGACTGTCTGCTTCATCTCGGATTCGAGCGCATCGAGGTACGCATCGACGGGCTGCCCCTTCAATACGAAGGAGTTGAAATCGCAATAATGACATTTGTTCGTACAAAACGGGATATGAATGTAAAGCGCTCTTGGCGCGCTCATAAGCATTGGGCGTTCGCCCTCCTTGTTGGACCTGCTTTGCTACAGGCTGTTGCCTGTATGGCCCTCTAATGAGAAAACCTCTATCGAGGCCATTCGAAGATGAGCGACCGCGTTTAGAGGTAGGTTTTATCGCCAATAAGAATTTGTTCTTTCGAGAGACTTGAAAACGAATAAATTCTTATGTGGTAAGTGAAAAGACAGGAAGAGCGGCGCTCTCCCTGTCCGTACGATGAGAAAACATCTATCGCAGCTTGTCGCAGCCAGACTTAGTCCTCGTCGATCTTCAGTACCGCCATGAATGCTTCCTGCGGCACTTCGACACTGCCGACCTGCTTCATCCGCTTCTTGCCTTCCTTCTGCTTCTCGAGCAGCTTACGCTTACGGCTTATGTCACCGCCGTAGCACTTCGCGAGTACGTTCTTCCGCATCGCTTTAACGGTCTCACGCGCGATAACCTTCGTACCGATCGATGCTTGGATCGGAACCTCGAACATCTGGCGAGGGATCAGCTCACGCATCTTCTCGCAAATAATCCGGCCGCGGTTATATGCGCGCTCGCGGTGTACGATGATGGACAAGGCATCGACTTGCTCACCGTTAAGCATGATATCCATCTTCACCAGGCTCGATTGACGATAGCCTAGCATTTCGTAATCGAATGATGCATAGCCCTTCGTACGCGACTTCAATTGATCGAAGAAGTCATAGACAATCTCGGACAATGGCATCTCGTACGTAAGCGTAACACGATTCGTATCGAGATATTCCATGTTCACATACTCGCCGCGTTTGCCTTGGCACAGCTCCATAATCGTACCGACATAATCATTCGGAACAATAATTGCAGCTTTCACATAAGGCTCTTCGACATAATCGATCTTGCCAACTTCCGGGTAGTTCGACGGGTTATCGATACGCAGCACTTCGCCATTCGTCAGCGTAACGTGATACACAACGCTCGGTGCCGTCGTAATAAGCGGAATGTTGAATTCGCGCTCAATCCGTTCCTGAATAACTTCCATGTGCAGCAAGCCGAGGAAGCCGCATCGGAAACCAAAGCCGAGCGCTGTCGACGTTTCTGGCTCATATTGGAGCGAGGAATCGTTCAGCTCCAGCTTCTCAAGCGCTTCGCGAAGGTCGTTGTAGTCCTGCGATTCGATCGGATACAGACCGCAGAATACCATCGGGTTGATCTTACGATACCCTGGCAGAGGTTCTGGTGCTGGACGCTTAGATTCCGTAATCGTATCGCCGACACGTGTATCCTTCACGTTCTTGATACCCGCAACGACGAAGCCTACATCGCCGACTGCCAGTTCATCGACTGCGGACATGCGAGGCTTGAATGCCCCTACCTCGATAACTTCGAACTCTGCGCCAGTTGCCATGAACCGGATCTTCTTGCCTGCCTTGATGCTGCCGTCCATGACGCGAACGTAAACGATAACGCCTTTGTACGGGTCATAGTGAGAATCGAAGATAAGTGCCTTAAGCGGCTGGTCTGGATCGCCTGTTGGTGCTGGCACCTTCTGTACGACCTGTTCCAGAATCTCGCGAATACCGATACCTGCTTTTGCGGATGCAAGAACGGCATCGCTAGCGTCGAGACCGATCACATCCTCGATCTCCTGTTTAACCTTCTCTGGCTCTGCGCTTGGAAGGTCGATCTTGTTAATGACCGGCAAAATTTCAAGGTTGCTGTCGAGCGCCAAGTATACGTTCGCCAGCGTCTGTGCCTCGATCCCTTGTGCCGCGTCAACCACGAGCAGCGCGCCTTCGCAGGCCGCCATGCTTCGCGATACTTCGTACGTGAAGTCGACGTGCCCAGGCGTGTCGATCAGGTTGAGAATGTATTCCTCGCCGTTATCGGCTTTATAACCGAGTCGAACAGCCTGCAGCTTAATCGTAATGCCGCGTTCCCGCTCTAGATCCATCTGGTCAAGCACCTGCTCTTGCATTTCACGCGTCGAGAGTGCTCCTGTGTATTCCAATATGCGATCCGCCAAAGTCGACTTACCGTGGTCGATATGGGCGATAATGGAAAAGTTTCTGATTTTCTTCTGTCGTTCGCGAACGTCCGCCATGCGTAACCCCCACACTGTCTAAGTGCTAACTATCCCATTAATTATAGCAGTATTGAGGCCAAGCGGCAACGGATGGTCGTACAGCAGCCAAATGTACCGGCCGTGCACGCCATCCGCAGCTGTCATTAATCCATAATTCCGTCGAACACGGAGACGAACCATTTGATGCCTCCGCTTGATACGGACTGCAATACACCTGCTGCACCGTCTGCAAGCTTGTTCACAGTCGGCTCACTCGTGTCGTACGGCACGCCTGGCAGTCTTTCGTTGCCTGCGTAAGCATTGTGAAATGTTCCGTTGTCATTCGAGGCACTCGTGTTATCGTTATTACCTCTTGTTGAAGCATTGGGCTCATACTGCTCAACTGTCGACGCCGTTTCTGTCGTCAATTGATTGCTGCTGCTATTGACAGCAGGCGGCTGAACGTCCGCTCCTACAGGGCCATAGACGTTGCGAATGCCGTTATCCGCCGAATCGAGTCCGTATACGATTAACAGAGCGATTGCGCCACCTGCGAGCGCCCATTTCCATCCGTCTCGCTTCATCTTCGACTTACCTTCCTTCTATATCAGCTTTCCTTCGGAGCGGTTACTTTCTTCGCATCGCCCCAATAGAGATCGGCAATAATTTCTGCCAGTGCATCTGCGGTGCGATATGATTCTTCGAGGGTATTGTCTACGCCGCCAATTTCGATCAATACACTGCCATTGGACAGCGACTGATTGTATTCCCCGTTGCCTTCCTTCGACGTCTTGCCCCAGACACCGCGCGAAATTCCTGGGTATTTCGCTTCCAGCGCCTTATGAATGTTCGTTGCAAGCTTCTCGTTCTGGCGCCAATTCGGATTTTCCTGACCGATGATAAAATAAACTTGTGCATAATCTTTGCCATTGATCGTCGTTGTTGTATATTTGCGTTTCTGCGAATCGCGATGAATATCGAAAATGTATTTGAGATCTTTGTTAGTCGCCAGCGCCTCTTGGACAATAGTCCGCGAATATTTGTAGGAGAGCGCCCATTTATAATTTTTGATTTTCGTTGGATAGTCGTAATCAGAATCTGATGCACCTAGCCCAAGCTCTTCAAGCTTTGATGCCAAACGTTTGCCGACCAGCGTAATATTTTGCTTCGAAGACGTCGGATCATTGCTCTCTCCGCCAACAACCGGGAACCAAGATTCGCGATTATGAGAATGATAGATGAATACTAGCTTGTCATCAGTCGACTTGGCAGGAGGATTGGTGTCATCAGCAGGTGGTGTCTGCGTCTTATCCGCACCACCCGGTGCAGCTGTATCATGAGTCGTCGTATCTGGCGTGTCGTCCGTTTCATCTGGAACAGGATCGTGGGGATCTACTGTAGATGCTCCTGTACCGCTTGTACCATTATTACTTGTATTACCTGTGCTGTTCGTTGAACCCGACGGCGTATTATCTGGAATCGGCGGATGATCCTCCGGGCCAACTGCTGTTTCATTGCCCGATCCTTTGCGGATGAGGAACGGCTCGTCCGATGATAGTCCTGGCATCTCTCTTGCGAGCAAGCTTTGCGGATTATTGGGATTGATATCGGTTACGAGCTGCAGCAGGAATGCACTTACTTGCTTAGTCGACAGCACGCTGTCACTGGCATGGTCATGGTCTGACTTGAATGCCGGCACTTCCATTTCTAGCATATCCGAGAACATCGCCCCCGAAACATTCGCTGCAAAACCTTTCATCGTCGAGCCAGGCGATGCCGCTGTACTTTGATGAACGATATCTCCTAGTCCGATTGCAATAAAAAACGCCATTGAGCTAATTGACATGATGGCGAATGTACGCCCCGTCACAAGAAGTGCCCTCCATTTGCGGCTTCCCCTACTCCAGTTGAACGTTACGATCATTCGTTTCATTGCCGCCCATCCTCCCTGTCCTATCTTTCTTCCGGCCCTCAACTGTTACTAGCCTATGAGAATGAGAGAGATGATAGAACACATAGTTTTCTACCGGTTTTCTACCAGTTTTCTACTCACCCAAACCCTCGGGAATTCTCCCCACCTAAATCCTCCCTGCTAGGGAGGACCCCATGGGACGAAGCGTATGCTCCCGATGTGATTTCCTTTCGGAAACCTTTACCCCTGGACCCCGGAAGGGGTCCAGGGTGGAACTGGGGCGAGGTGTGAGCTGGCTGCGTACTGGGAGTCGCGTGCCCCTCCGGGGCAGCTTTCGTTCGAGCTTTCGTTCGAGCTTTTGATCGAGTTGATTTGTCTGCCTTGTTCATCACACTCTATTACCGTAACGGACTACAGAGACACCAATTATCATTTAGTAGATCATATTGAACTCTAACGGACTCCTATAGCGCTATTTACTCGATGGATGTGCTTCGTACGAGAGATCCAGCATAATAAGCGCATGTGAGTCCGTTAGAATCTAAAATGAATGATTTTGTGCAAATAGCGACGGCCCGGTCCGTTAGAGCGATTGGCAACACTCGGACCTCGGAAGGGGTCGAAAGCGGTACAGTAGTGGGGCGGGACTGGGGCGGGATGTGGGCTGGCTCCGCGCTTGGGGTCGCGTGCTCCTTTAGGCACTACTTTCGTTCGAGCGAGCTAGTAAAAGATGAAAGCTGTGCTAGACAAAGCTTTTTTACACGCAAAAAAAAAAAGAGAAGCGCTGCTTCGCGCCTCTCTTCTGTAGTTTGTATTGAGGTTAGTGGGTATAAGCAGCTACGTTGGATGTGTCTACTGCGTCGTGCAGCGAGGCATTCAAGCCGCTTGCGATGATGTTGGCGATGTCTTCGATGAACTGATCGATTTCCTTCGGTGTAACGATCAGATCATGGCCCAGTGGCTGAAGGACTTCGCGCACGAGTTGGAGCCGTTCGTTTTCTTCCATTTTGTGCATAAGCCCCATTACCTGCGAGCCCGCATTAGTCGTATGCTTCGCTAGGTGATCCTCCAACATCCGCAGGCTGTCGTTCACAATATTTGAGGCGAACACGACGGTTGGAACTCCGATGGCCACAACAGGCACACCAAGTATGTCCCGTGTCAGCCCTTTGCGCTTGTTGCCAATGCCCGAGCCAGGGTGAATGCCAGTATCCGCGATTTGAATCGTCGTATTGACCCGCTCCAGCGCCTTCGAGGCGAGTGCATCGATTGCAATGACTGCATCCGGGCGGGTTTTCTCCACGATGCCCAGCACAATTTCACTAGACTCAATACCGGTAATGCCGAGTACCCCTGGGGCAACTGCACTCACTTCACGATAGCCTGGTGCAACTTGATCTGGCATCAGCTCGAAAAACTGCCTCGTGACCATTACATTCTCGACAACGAGCGGACCAAGCGCATCCGGCGTCACGTTCCAGTTACCTAAGCCGACAATGAGGATCTTAGCATTCTTATTGACACCCGCCTCTTCGAGGAACGTCTCAAATTCCTGTGCGAACTTTGTTGCCACTTTATCCTGAAGAGTCGTATCGCCTTTGCGTAAATCAGGCACTTCGAGTGTGACGTAACGGCCTGGCATTTTGCCAATCGCTCGCGAACCTTGCTCGGTCTGGACGTGAACACGGGATATTTTGATTCCGTCCTCGTCTACAATATCGGAGTGGACGCCCGGGATAGGGCCCCCGTTAGCTGTTTCTGCCATTTCCTTCGCTTCTAGAGCGAGATCGGTATGAACGTCAAATTGACGCAAATCGAGTTGATCCATGCGCATGACCATCCCTTTCCTTCTTTGCCTTTAGTGTGCGATGGCAAAGAACGTTCTATGCGGTTTATGTTTAATGCGATATAATGGATGAATTGCGGTGAGCAGACAATATCAGTCGGATTACATCTTGTGTTGCTATTGCTTTTTGGGCTTGCCCGTGATAAGATATTTTAAGTTGTGTTGCAGTATTGGGTTTTTTCCCTTTTTACAGGAGGTGAATGTGATGCCAAACATTAAATCCGCTATCAAACGCGTGAAAACAAGCGAAAAACGTCGCGCACTGAACGCTTCGCAAAAATCCGCACTTCGCACGGCCGTTAAAAATGCTGACCAAGCTATCGCTGGCACAGATGCAGCAGCTGCTAAAGCAGCGCTCGTCGCAGCTACGAAGAAGCTGGACAAAGCAGCTACTAAAGGCCTGATTCATAAAAATGCGGCTGCCCGCAAGAAATCCCGTCTGGCGAAAAAGCTGAATGCCCTTTCGGCACAAGCTTAATGAACGACGGCTCCTTGTTCCTCGGAACTTGGGGCCGTTTTTTCATTTCATCACAAACGTTGGGCAGCTGCTATGTATTAAGTTTTACGAATCGAACTGGATAACGGTTGTCACAGCGATTATTTAACTGTTTTCTTTAGGTTTTATTGTCTAACGGTTGCCATTGCGGCTATTGTGCACCAAAGGGAACATTGATGACTTGATTCGGTCAGTTAAGCTCCTCTGCATCCGTTAGCATCCAGGAAACAACTTTAAAAGTTATATAAGCGCTGCCACATCCGTTAGTTACGGTATGATACGATACGATACGATACGATACGATACGATACGATACGATACGATGTGAAATTATCGCCTGAGATCCAAGACAGTCCAAGCCAGCATGCTTTAAACGATTGGATCCAAAAACAATCAAGAAGAAGACCACGAGCTCGAAGCATCGTGGTCTTCTTCTTGATTTAGGATCTGCTGTTCGTTACGCCAAACGATAGCAGGAATAGTTCTAAGCCTAACGTTTTGTCCACTTGCCCCGTCTTCATACGGTAGTCAAGCTCCGCAAGCGTGGATAGACTTTCGCCTAAGCGCTGTACCGATAATCGCGTTGATTTCTCCGCAGCAAGCTTCACGCGGAACGGGTGAATGCCCAGATGCGAGGCGATCTGCTGCGGCGAGTATTGCTGTCCGGACAGCTCCTTCACCTGCAGCATAAGACGAAGCTGCGAAGCTAGCAGCGCAGCAATCTTGATCGGTTCTTCGCGCCGCAGCAGCAGCTCACGGTACAGACGCAGCGCCTTGTCCTTCTGCATGCTTGCAATCGCATCGATTAAGGAGAATACATCCTCTTCAACTGTAGAGGCAGTCAACTCCTCAACGCTGGCAACATCAATTCTCCCGCCTTCTCCTGCGTACAAACACAGCTTGTCTGTCTCCTGTGCGAGCTGCTGCAGCCGATTGCCCGTCCGTGTAACCAGCAGCTCTGCAGCATCGTCTTCCATCGTCCTGCCCTGATCGGACGCTCGTCGAACGACCCATCTGCGCAGCTCAGGTCCTTCCAGCTCATTAAAACTGAGGAGCGCTCCTTGCTCCTTGAGCCGCTTCACAAGCTTACGACGCTCATCCAGCTTGTCGGCATAAACCATGAACAAAATTATGGTTGATTCCAACGGCTGCTCGATATATTCCAGCATACGTTCTGCACGATGCTCGATTTTGCCTTCCTTGGTCCCTGCACCTGCAGCAGCCAGCACCGAGGCATCACGTATCACAATAAGCTTCTTATCCACGAAGAAAGGAAGCGTCTCTGCTTCTGCAGCCGCCTCTTCAATAGCCGTCTCCGACGTATCGAATTTGACGATCCCGAGCTCCCGCTCTTCACGATTGAACAGCTTGTCCGCCAGCTGCGAGGCGAACTGCTCCATCCGGTACCGGTCGCTGCCATAGGCCACATAGACTGGCCGCACTTTCCCGCTCTTCAGTTCCTTCAAAGCTTCAGTTGTATCCATTCGCGCCTCCCTGATGAACGTGAGAAACCTTTATAGCACCGTATGACGTCAACAAAGGGATGGAGCATTCTCCATCCCTTTGTCCCTGAACATCTATATAAACATCATCCGTGCAGGTCCATGGCACCTGCCGCGGTGATGGTCATACGACGTCAAGGTAACCGTCGCTGACGCCTTCTATATACTATACGCAAGGCCATCAGCATGTGTGCCGATCTATCTTGTTTTATTGCTTCGTCACAGACCAATCTTTCGTATCGACCTTGTATCGGGCCGTCGCGCCTTCGCTGTCCTTCACGGCGAAGAACAACGATACGCTGTCATCCGACCACTGCAGCTCTCCGATTTCGCCAGTAAACTTGCCGCTGTCGAGCAGTACGGTTCCTTCTTGAACCGAATAGATGAATACCGCTTGATCGACTACGGCTGCTGACAGCGACCCGCTTGGTGATACCAATACTTTCGATATATCAGCGTCCTGAGAAGCGCCGCTGCTCGTTATAGCCATCGGTTCTCCATACTGGTCCTTCGCAATAAGCGCAGTGGAGTCTTTGTCTTCCTTGAGCGATTCCGAACCAGCCGTATCTGCCGACTCTGGTGCTTGATCACTTGCCGATGCCGATGCCGATGTATCGGCGTTCTGATCCTGCTCCGGAGGAGCGACCTGGTATTCGTTCGTCACACCTGTGTCAACTGGAGGATCCTCATAAGGCGTATCCTTCGTGAACGTATCCGCGGATACTGCATCTGACGCATTTGCTTGGTTAGAAGATGTGCTGCGGCCCGTATCCGTCTTAGTCACGCTCTTGGCGGACACTTCAGGCGATTGGATTTTCACCTTCTCATCATAGACAGGATCAGATGAACGGTCCGTAGCGGTTGCAGTTGAATCAGCTGCAGCCGTGCTCATCTCCAGCGACTTCATCTCAGCACTATCGTCGGACTTCGACGGTGAGACCGGGTTTGCAAATACAAGCACGAGACCGACGACGATGCCCGCGGTTACGACTCCGCCAAATGCGGTCCATGACACATTTCTGAGCCAACCGCCTTCGCGTTTTCTAGACGTTCTCCGACTTTTTACGAACGGTTCAGCAGGCTGATCTACACCAGCTAGCTGATCCGGTTCGGCAACTGCCGCACTAACCTCAGGAACAAGCTGATCAAGCTGAGGCATAATCGCGTCAACTAGACTAAAGGCAGGCACTACCTTCGGTAAGCTTTCCAATTCAAGAGACAATCGCTTAAGCCGTTCGAACGTATCCGCGCAGTCGGAGCAATGCCGTATATGTTCGAATAGCACTTCTGCCTCATGATCATCGAGATCATGATCTAGCTGTCTCTGCATATAAGCCATCACCTCTTGACAAGTCATCCGCGGACACCTCCTTGTTGATATTCATGAAGTAGCGACTGCAGCTGCTGCCTGGCTCGGAACAAATAGGATTTGACCGTATTGAGCGGCAAATTAAGTGAATCTGCAATCTCGTTGTATGAAAAATCCTGCAAGTATCTTAGCACGACAACAGCGCGATGATGCGACGGCAGCATCTCTATCGCCTGTCGTATATCTTGGGCGGTAAAGGTCGACAGCACTTCATCTTCGACGTTCGATTTCTCCTGGAACACAAGATCATGCTCCTCAACCGAAACCGTCGGCTTGTTCCGTCTAAACTTATCGATACAAATGTTTGTAACAATGCGCTGAATCCATGTTTTGAATTGCGCTTTCTCTTCATAAGAATTGATTTTGGTATAAATACGAATCAGTGCTTCTTGTGCGGCGTCCATGGCGTCCTGCTCATTATTTAATATATAATAGGCTGTCCGATACACATGGGTTTCAATCTCTCGCAATAAGGTGATGAGAGCGTCGCGATCGCCCGATTGAGCCGCTCTGATGAGACTAGGCTCCACCAATGAAGGTTCCCCCTCTCATACAACCTTATCGACGTTCTAGTCGTTCCAAAGGTTGCACGTTACCTAAAATTATTTTAAAGAATTCATTATTCATTCGATTCGGCCTAAGACTAAGCTACCAAACTAACCTTTAGAATAACAGAAAATGAGGTCGCCGTACATAGTAAGGGTTTACAGTATCTTACATGCGATCCACCCATTTGTGACGAACCCAGCGAACCAACAACTCACCATTCGGTTGTACAGCAAACGTCGTTTCTCCATCCCGGTCTGTTCGCCACAGCCGAACCCCCGCTTGCTCTAGCCGCTCAAGCGTCTCCTTATTCGGATGCCGGTACACATTATCCTTACCCACAGATATAACAGCATAAGCCGGTCGCCAATAAGAGATCCAACTTGCGGATGTTGAACCTTTACTCCCATGGTGTCCCACCTTCAGGACATCCAAGCAATGACCTCCTCCCGCTCCAGACGGTGAATCTGATGATCCGATAGACTCACAGGCACTCTGGTTGGCAAAATGATTAAGCAACGCCAGCTCCGACTCATTACCGATATCTCCTGTCAGAAGAAACGTTCTGCCATACATCGTCAGCATCATAGCAACACTGCTTTCGTTCTGGTCCTCGACTTCTCGGAGAGAGTCAGCCGTTGCAGACTTCTCCGGCCACAACACGTCAAGGGAAACACTCGTATCCAGCTGCCAGTTCATACCGGCTGTCGCCTCGTACATTGGGACATTCAGCTTTATAGCTGTCTCCATCAGCTTAACCGCATCCTCCGAATGCTTCACCGTGCCGTTCCACCATATTCGTCTAACAGGGATCGACTCCATCACCGCCTGAAGACCTCCAATATGATCGGCATCTAGATGGGATATAACGAGTAAATCAATCGCATGTACGCCTCGCTGCTTCAGCAGAGGAACAAGCACCTTACGTCCGACCTCGTACGGATCACGCCGCTCCTGCCACTCCTCTTTCTTTTTGCCGAAAGATACTGTACCTCTGCCATCCACCAGCACATGCATCCCGCTTCCTGTCCGAATGAGCAGGGAGTCGCCCTGCCCAATATCTAATGCGCTAAACCGCGCAGTGCGGTCCGTCGTATCTGGCAGCCAAGCATAAGTAAGCAGCGCGGCAAGCATCACAATGGCAGCAGCCATTCCAGCCAGCTGTTTTCTCTTGCTCGTGACTGCGTGCGACTGGCTGTTTGAGGAGAGTGGCAATGTAATGCCATCCCCCGCCGTTGCATGCTCCTCCCGGCTTGCTTTTCGATGCAGCGACCATTGACCCGCCATACGGAAGCCGATCCCCAGTGCAATATACCAAGCTGCAATCCACCAGATCGGCGTCTTCGCCCACACCGTTTGCCAGCCCTGCAGCTCTGCCGTATATTGTACGAGCATGAAGGTAAGCCCGTTCATCGTCTGCCCTGCGACAGCCAGCCACTGACCGACTAGCGGCCATACTGGACCGAGGGCTAACGAAGCCGCACCAAGTGGCATTACGACAAAGCTAATGAAAGGAACGAATACGAAGTTAGCTGGAATCGACAATGGATTCCACTGATTGAAGTAGTAAATAGAGACCGGGAATGAAACGAGCTGCGCGACAAGTGTTACGACGACAAGATCAAGCATTGCCTTACCTCTTCGCCATTGAGGCAGCAGCGCTCGCATAGGCGAGACGCCAACAATCAATCCTGCAGTTACAAGATAGGACAGTTGAAAGCCAACGTTGTGTATGTAAGAAGGGTTCCACAGCAGCATCAGGATGGCTGATGCCGACAACAGATGAAGGCCATCCTTCAATCGATTGGAGTAAGCAGCGATCAACCCGATGACCGCCATTAGTCCCGCACGTACAACTGATGGCGAAGCGCCAGACAACAGAACGTATAGCGGCGTAAGTGCAGCCATGACGAGCAGCGAGCGTTCCCGCGATAGACGGACCATTCGCAGAATCGCATGAACAGCATAGAGAAATACCGCCACATGCAGGCCTGATATCGCTAATATATGCGTCAAACCAAGCGCTGAAAACTGCCCGAACACATCAGGATCTATATCATCACTGCTGCCAAGGACTAGCCCTTTCATGTACCCCGCCTGCTCCTCAGGGTATAGCTCATCCATCTGTGCACCAAGCCAATCCCGTACCGCATCGACGCGACCGAGCAAGGTAGAGATCGAATAGGGAGAGCCCGGTGTTACCGTTGTCGCTTCCGTACCTTTCACCTTCAGCAGCCAATGAATGTGACTAGTTGACTTCAAATAGCTTCGGTAGTCAAATCCGCCTTCATTTGATGGCCCAGCTGGTCGCTCTAGCTCTCCGACAGCATGCACACGTTCTCCACGCTGCCAGGTATAGACTTGCCGTTGTTCCTCTTCGGTCAGCAGTTTCAACTGCACTTGCAAGGTCTCATGTAACGCTCTCGTTGTTAATTCTGCGTTCACCTTCACGACGGAGCCCTGTAATTGAAATCGTACACTATCGCCATCCACCAGAATGGCAGAGACGATTGTTCCATCTACCTCCACTTCGAACGTAGCAGGCGGATAATCTCGCTCGGCGGCTTCCAGCAAATCTGACAACCCCGTAGCTGCTCGATGATCCGACCATGAAGCCCATATGACCCCTGCACAATAAACAGCTATACACAACAGAGCATTGCGCCTCGTTGCCTCCTTCAACATAACTGCGGCCGCGAGCAGCAGCACCACCCCAATGCCAAACAGTCCTATTATCACGATTGGCTGACTTGCAAGACCTATGCCAAGCGTCCAGCCTATAGCCAGCCATACGATTAGTCGCCGGTTGATCAAAACCTCTTGCTCCTCTCGTTAAGACGTACAAACGCAAAAAACCTCCCGTACGATCCCCATGTTCAAGGGATTTGCACGAGAGGTTCTTCCTCTGCCGGTTTATGAAATAACCGCACGAGATGTTTTCGCTGGCGGTTCATATTGGTCAATGGTTCGGAAAATAATGCCTTTGCTCCGCATCAGTGTCTCCACCTTCTCACTGTCCTTCGGATAAGGACGGTGGAACACGATTTCGCGTATGCCGCTGTTCGCGAGCATATTCGCGCAAGTCCAGCAAGGCTGATCCGTTACGTATACCGTTGATCCCTCACGGTCGTTGCGGTCCGTGAATAACAGTAAATTTTGCTCCGCATGAATCGTTCGAATGCAGCGTTCCTTCTTCACCATCTTCTCTGCACCATCGACGGTTTCCAAAGCATATTCTTCTACGATCATACATCCCGCTTCCAGGCAATCCTCTACACCCATAGGCGCACCGTTGTACGCAGTACCAAGCAGCTTTTTCCCTTGGACGAGCACCGCACCGACATGCCGCCGATTGCATCGCGATCTCGTCGCCACCATATAGGCAATATCCATGAAATACGTATCCCAGTCTTTACGGGAAGCATCGTTGTTCGCCTGTGTCATTGTTGTATCTTCCTTTCCTTGCAGCCTCGCTCTCCCTAGGAGCCGATGTAATTGACGTTACTATACTCCTGATATTGTCGCATATTTATGGAAGAGCGACAACCGAAGCACGCAGCTTCTCGATCATCTTCGCTCCGATGCCCTTCACCCGGTCCAAGTCATCTACCGATCGGAAAAGTCCATTCGCCTCACGATCCGCGATGATTGCAGCCGCTTTTGCCGGCCCAATGCCCGGCAGCTCGTCTAGCTGCTGAGCAGTAGCATGATTGATATCAATGCGGCCATCAGCTGCGACTGCCGAGGCAGATGTCGATTCAACCGTCGATGGCGTTGTATTTGCATGGTCTTGCGATGTAGTGGGGATATTGGCCTGCTCCTGCTGTTGAGGTGAAGCGGCAGCTGAAGTTGATGGTGCAATATCTGTTGAGGCAGCCCCCTGATACGATGTATTGTTCGACGAAGAGGCTGACTCTTCCACTGCATTGGACGCCTCCACTGAATTGTTGTTCCCTAATATTGCATGCAAATCTTCGTTTAGTGGCTGCCAGCTTTCTTCCGTTCCGTTACTCATATTGAAGATCCCGATGACCACAAGCAGCGCCCCAAGGCAGCCAATCATTATCGCTGGGCGAATGGCATTCAAACGGCGTGAAGATTCCGATCGAGCGAACATTTGCTTAACCTCCTTTTCGTTTCTCCTTACTGAATTAACAGGTTTACAAAATAGTCGTCATGCTGGCCACGCTCTCCTGCATACTGTAGTAAGAGCATGATTGGGTCTTGCCGCCTAACGCATGATCATAGTTGCAAGGGAGGGGTACCGATGAATGTCGGGTTTATCGGCACAGGCAGCATGGGCAGCCTGCTCATCGGCGCATTCATAACATCGGGCGCGCTCAAGCCATCACAGATCGCGGCGAGCAATCGGACAATTGCCAAGGTCGAGAGCTTGGCTATTCAATATCCGGGCTTGCGTGTTAAAAGCACGAACGTCGAAGCAGCGCTAGGACGAGACATCGTCTTCTTGTGCATAAAACCGCATGAGTTCCATTCTGTACTCGCCGATATTCGCGATAGCCTTCGTCAGGAGCAGCTCGTCGTATCGATTACGAGTCCGGTAATGCTTGCGCAGCTCGAAGACTGGCTGCCTTGTAAGGCTGCCAAAGTCATTCCTAGCATTACAAACCATGTCGGCAGCGGCGCTACGTTATGTATGTACGGCAGCCGCGTGAAAGACACGGACCGCGAGCGGCTTGAGCAGCTGCTTCGTCATATTAGCGAGCCGATTCGAATTGACGAGCAGTATACACGAATCGTCTCCGACTTATCGAGCTGCGGGCCTGCATTTTTTGCATTCTTCGTTCAGCGCTTCGTAGAAGCAGCGGTAGAAGAAACCGGCATTAGCCATGAGGATGCACTTGCTGTAGCGAGCGCAATGCTGCTCGGCACAGGCAGGCTGCTGACAGAAGGCGGAATGACCCCTGAGCAAATTCAAGAGCGTGTCGCAGTGCCAGGCGGCATTACAGCCAAGGCGTTGGAGCTGCTCAATTTGGATTGCGACGGCATGTTTAATCGTCTAATACGCACGACGCACGCCAAGTATAAAGAGGATGCCAACAAAGTCGCTACGTCCTTATACGGCGAAGAGGTGAACGGCCAGTAACACGCTATGCTTTAGCGTGACGGGCCGCTCACCTCTTCAAGAGCGGATATTAATCGTTATAGAAGCATTGAAGGATTAGTTAGCTACGATGTTCACGAGCTTGCCTTTAACGGCAATAACTTTGCGAATCGTCTTCCCTTCAATCGCTTGTTTTACTTTGTCGAGCTCCTTCGCCAGGCGCTCCATTTCTTCAACGTCCGTATCAGCAGCAATGCTGAGACGCTCTGCGATTTTGCCGTTCACTTGGACGACGATCTCGACCTCTTGGTCGACCGTCCAAGCTTCCTCGTAAGTTGGCCATGCCACATACGTGATAGATTCCGAGTGGCCCAGCTTCTCCCACAGCTCTTCCGCGATATGCGGCGCAAGTGGCGACAGCATCTGAGCAAAGTGCTCCATCGCTTGACGCGGCAGCGATTCTGCCTTGTACGCGTCGTTGACGAAAATCATCAGCTGGCTGATCGCCGTGTTAAAGCGCAGCGCTTCGAAATCTTCCGTAACTTTCTTAACCGTACGGTGCCACGTCCGCTTGAATGCGTCGGTGCCGTCCCCGTCCGTAATTTTGGCACTCAGCGTGCCGTCCTCGTTTACGAACAGACGCCATACGCGGCTCAAGAAACGGTACATGCCTTCTACGCCGCTCGTATTCCATGGCTTCGTCGCTTCCAGAGGCCCCATAAACATTTCGTACATACGCAGCGTGTCGCCGCCGAATTCATTCACGATGACGTCCGGGTTAATAACGTTGCCGCGCGACTTCGACATTTTCTCGTTGTTCGTACCGAGAATCATGCCTTGGTTAACCAGCTTGTGGAACGGTTCTTTCGTATCCACTACGCCGATATCGTACAGCACTTTGTGCCAGAAACGTGCATAGAGCAGGTGAAGAACCGCATGCTCAGCTCCGCCGATGTACAGGTCAACTGGCAGCCATTCGCGTTGCTTCTCCTTCGAGCAGATCTCTTCGCTGTTGTGCGGATCGATAAAGCGCAGGTAGTACCAGCAGCTGCCCGCCCATTGCGGCATCGTGTTCGTCTCGCGGCGAGCTTTCATGCCCGTCTCTGGATCGATCGTCTCAACCCACTCCGTTACGTTCGCCAGTGGTGATTCGCCCGTACCCGATGGCTTGATCGCATCAACGTCAGGCAGCAGCAGCGGCAGCTCCGATTCTGGAACCGGCTTCATCGTGCCGTCTTCGAGATGAAGAATCGGGATCGGCTCTCCCCAGTAGCGCTGACGGCTGAACAGCCAGTCTCTCAGGCGGTAAGTCGTTTTACCTTTACCTTTGCCTTCCGCTTCGAGATGAGCAATCATCTTCGCGATCGCTTCCTCATTGCCAAGACCGTTAAGGAAACCGGAGTTTACGTGCTCGCCTTCACCCGTATAAGCTTCAGCCTGAACGTCTCCGCCTTGAATAACTTCGAGGATCTTCAGGTCAAACTGCTTCGCGAATTCCCAGTCGCGCGTATCGTGGCCCGGTACCGCCATGATTGCACCTGTGCCATAACCTGCCAGTACATAATCAGCGATCCAGATCGGCAGCTTCTCGCCGTTTACTGGATTCACTGCATAAGCACCTGTGAATACGCCTGTTTTCTCTTTCGCAAGATCCGTACGCTCGAGATCGCTCTTACGAGCTGCAACCTCTTGGTAAGCCTCAACAGCCGCCTTCTGATCAGCCGAGGTAATCTTCGCTACGAGTTCATGCTCAGGCGCCAGTACGCAGTACGTTGCGCCGAACAGCGTATCAGGACGTGTCGTGAATACAACGAGCGAATCGTCATTGCCATCGATAGCGAACGTAACTTCCGCACCGGTCGATTTGCCGATCCAGTTGCGCTGCATTTCTTTAATGCTTTCCGTCCAATCGAGCTCTTCCAGATCCTCAAGGAGACGTTCCGCATATTCCGTAATCTTCAGAACCCATTGACGCATCGGCTTACGGACGACCGGATGGCCGCCGCGCTCGCTCTTGCCGTCGATAACTTCTTCGTTCGCGAGAACGGTACCGAGCGCTTCGCACCAGTTAACTGGCACTTCGGCAACATAAGCGAGACCTTTATTGTACAGTTGGATGAAAATCCACTGCGTCCATTTATAGTAATCCGGATCCGTCGTGCTGAATTCGCGGTCCCAATCGTACGAGAAACCAAGCGATTTAATTTGACGGCGGAAGTTGTTAATGTTCTTGACTGTGATCTCGCGCGGATGCTCACCTGTATCGAGCGCGTGCTGCTCGGCTGGAAGGCCAAATGCATCCCAACCCATTGGATGGAGAACGTTAAAGCCGCGCATCCGCTTAAAGCGGGACACGATATCTGTTGCTGTGTAACCTTCTGGGTGACCTACGTGCAGGCCGGCGCCAGACGGATATGGGAACATATCAAGCGCATAAAATTTAGGTTTGCCTGGGTCCTCTTGCGTTGCAAACGTCTTGTTCGCATCCCAGTAATGCTGCCATTTCGGCTCAATGACAAGCGGGTTATAGCCCTGCTGTTGATTCTGATTGTCTTGACTCATCACGAAACTTCTCCCTTCGACACTTTCATTCATTGAAACAGGGGCTCCGCCCCTTTGACCCCATTGGTTCAGAGATTTCTACCCACCCAAACCCTCCCGTCCCCTGGACCCCGGAAGGGGCTTAGGATAGACTCTGGTGCGAGAAAGCTATTCCCTGCTGGGGGTCGCTTGCCCTTTCGGACATAGCTTTCGTTCGAGCTTGACAAGCAAGAACAAACGGACCTAAAATGCTGAAAACTTAAAATCCTATTTTCAGCAAAAAAACCTCCCGTCCCAGCGTATAACGCTAGGGACGAGAGGTTGTTATTCCCGTGGTACCACCCTAGTTAGCGCGGACGTGCTTCGTCCAATCGCTCACTCAATACCCATAACGCGGGCGATTCGGCGCGATGTAACAGGAAACCTGCTCCATCATGCGGCTCTGAGGCGAGATTCTTCACGCGTCCGCACCGGCTTGCACCTACCGCCGGCTCTCTGCAGCGTACGACTGCGAATACTGCTCCTCTTCCATGCCTGTTGCTTGATGTTGTACAAGATCATGTATTAATTGTACATATATAAAAAGATTATAGGAGAAGCCGTAGATGATGTCAACCAAAGGCGCTTGCGATTCGCGGCACTGCCGCTCTTCTTCGTTCAGATGAATAAAACATTCGATTATGCGGCAAACTAATCTGTATGACCGTTAGCGAAATACAAACACCTTATTCAACAAAAAATGTAATTGAATCATTGACAGCAGCTATAATATCAAGCTATTCTATCGTGTAGACCTTATACAGACAGGTGGTATGTGAAATGTCATTCAATCCGGTTATTATCAACATCGAAGACTCCGGGGATTATAACAACAAGGAAAAGATCTACCAGCTCATCGTAACGCTCGATGACTATTCGCGCACTCGCTTCTTCTTGAAGAAGGATCCGGAATGGCAGCTGGTTGACGTTGCTCGCTTATTGAATATTCCGTGCCCTGTATGTCGCAAAGATTACTACTGCAGCTGCATGAAACGCCATCTGCCTAGGCTCGAAGAGCAGTTCAAGGCGAACATCGACAAGTATGCAGACAGCCTTAAGTTCATCGGATAATAGGACTTCTACCCACCTATGTTTTCTACCCACCTAAATCCTCCCTGCTAGGGAGGACCCCATGGGACTCCCGTCCCCTGGACCCCGGAAGAGGTTGGTGGCGGGACAGAGGCGTATGTAAGTTACTACGTGCTAGGGGTCGCGTGCCCTTTGGGCAAGCTTCTGGTTGTACGTAAGTATTTATTTGTGGGTTGAAACAAAAAGAAGCACAGCCTCGGCTGTGCTTCTTTTTGTTTTAGCTAATAAAACTAAGTGATATACGCAGCGAAGAGCGTTTCATACTGGAGAAATATAAGTCAGAGTCCCTACTTCTTGTACGCTGCGAAGAATAGACGCTCGGCTTCCTCTGGTGCCTCGCCCTTGAGTGGGACGGTGCTGAAGTCTGCGAAGCGATCGACGCGAGAGAAGCCTGCACGCAGCAGCGAGGATACAAGCCAATCCGTATCATAGGCTCGCTCCACATGCGTCTCTTCGATTCGCACGAAGCGCCCCAGAGCGTCCTGCTCGTCTCGCGCGAATATCGTCAGCGCATGTTCAATCTCGTTTAGCGTCGTATCCAGCTCGCATGTCCATATGTACGCTACATCTCGTTCATCGAGTGTGAACGGCTGCTGCTCCACATATCGCTGCAGCTGTGTAGGCGGAAGCACGTCGAACAAGAACACACCGCCAGGGCGAAGCCCTTGGTAAGTCGCTCGGAACGCAGCCTCTACATCATCTTCCTCGGTTAAATAGTTCAAGCAGTCGCAGAACGAAATAACCGTATCGACCTGCTCCGGCAGCTCCCATTCGCGCATATCCTGCTGCAGCCACCGAATCGATCCGCTTCCAAGGCGCGCAGCGCGCTGAGGCGTCTCATCCCATTTGCCACGGCCAATCGTCAGCATGTCCGCCGACAGATCGATCGCATACACATGGAAGCCCGATTTGGCCAATGGAATGGATATATTACCCGTGCCACAGCCGAGATCAACGACAGAATGCGGCATCTCGCCATGCTCCGACCATATCGTGCGTGCAAAACGGAGCCAATCCGCATACGGCATATTCTCCATCAACCGATCGTAGACGGTTGCAAACTGCCGATAGGACGCCATCATTGCACAGGTCCCTTAGCTGCATCTGCTGCGCCATCCTCTGATGGCTTCACAATCAGCTTCGTCCAGTTGCCTTCCTGCTCCACAATGCCTTCGCGCATCAGCTTGCCTAGCGCGCGCTTGAAGGCAGATTTACTAATGCCGAACCGCTGCTTCACAAGATCTGCCGGCGTCTCATCCGAATACGGCATCGCGCCGTTCGGGCGTTCTTTCAAGAACGTGAGAATCCGATCCGAATCTTCCAGCATGCCGACTTCCTTCCGTTCAACCATCGACAGATTCACACGGCCATCCTCACGTACGAACGTTACGCGCGCGCGTACCCGCTCGCCAAGACGCAACGTCCGATTGCGCTCAGAAGCTGGAATCATACCGAAGGCGCCGAAGCCGACTACGCCGCCGTCCAACAGCACGAACGAACCCATTTGCAACGTCTTCGTTACCCAACCTTCAATCCAACGGTTGCGCCAGTCAGAAGGAGCACGGAACACTTTGGTCATAAAATCGTCTTCGCCTGCAAGCTTTGCAATAAGACGACCCTGTTTGTCATTACGCAAAATAACGAAAACTTCGTCGTCGATGACTGGACGGAAGTCCTTGTTCTCTGGCAGTTCTGACAACGGCAGCAGCAGTTGACGACCAAGGCCGATCTCGAGGAAGCAGCCGAGCCGCGGATGGATATCCGCTACGCGAAGCCGAGCCATTTCGCCAAGCGTAATGAGCGGTTTGCGCATCGTAGCCGATAGGCGGTCATCCGTATCGAAATAAATGAAAACTTCGACGTCATCGCCAGGCTTGATCTTCTGGCCGACGATTTCGCTGTAATGCAGCAGCACGTCCTGCGTTCCATCGGTTACGAAGAAGCCATAGGGCGACACCTCACGTGCCACCCGCAGTCGAACAATCGTACCGGCGATCATGCGAACTCCACAACTTTCGCATCGGACCAGAGCCGCTCGAGGTTGTAGTATTCACGCTCATCACGGTGGAATACATGGACAACAACATCGCCAAGGTCAATAAGCACCCAACGAGCCGAATCCATTCCTTCGAGTCCACGAACGCGTACGCCAATCGACTCCGCCTGTTTGCGAATTTCCGTTGCAATCGCTTGTACCTGTACATCCGAGTTACCGGAGCAGATAACGAAATAGTCGGCTACGAGCGAGATTTCCTTCAAATTAAGTGCGACGATACGAGTTGCCTTCTTATCCTCAGCGGCAGCAACTGTTACTTCCAACAAACGATCAGCGTTTACTGTCATTCTTCAGCCTCCATTTACTTGTCTTACCATATCATTACGCGCCAGCACGGTTAATGGGAAGATTCGTTTGCCCTTCTCGATGAGAAAAGTAATTGTTCCATCGAATCCAGTCAACAGCGCCTTCTCCACACTATGCTCGGCTTCACTTCGAATTTTATTCACACCTGGAAAATCGCGGCTTGGCTCCATATAATCCGCCAGACAGACGATCTTCTCAAGCAGCGTCATGCCGACACGTCCCGACGTATGATACCGAATAGCATCCAATATCTCGGGATCGGTCACACCGTAATCCCGCTCCGCTATGAATGCCCCAACATGAGCATGCCACAGCTCTTTATCGTAGTCCAGCAGCTCCTGTGGAAGCTGCTCTTCACGAATAATCTGCTCCATACGTGCAGTAGGCCAATACTTGGTAACGTCATGCAAGATGGCTGCGAGCTCGGCGCGAACAGGGTCCGCACCAAACCGATTCGCTAGTTCGACTGACGTTGCCATGACGCCCTGTACATGCAGCCAGCGGCGTTCCGGCATCTCTGCCTTGACCGATTCAATCATTTCTTCGCGGTTCATACAGCCCCTCCTTCGTAATTTCCGAATAGACTGGCTCGGGTACCAAATAACGAATCGATCGACCTGCCATGCGGCGGCGCCTAATATCCGTTGACGAAATGCCCATCGGCGGCATCTCCACTAGCGTTACACGGTGACGAAGATGCTCAGGAAGCCGATTCAATTGTACAGGCTCACCTGGCCGTTCGACACCAATGAAACGGATCCGCTCCGCCAGCTCATCGATCCGATGCCACTTCGGCAGATCATGAATGCGATCCGATCCGATAATATAGGCGAACGTACATCCAGGCTCTCGCTCCATCAGTTCGCTTATCGTGTCAAAGGAATAGCTGACTCCACCACGCTCCAGCTCGATCGGATGCGCCTTGAAGCGTGGTTCGCCCGCGATCGCTAATCGAACGAGGCGCAGACGCATCTCTGCATCCGCGCCCTGAACGCCTTCCTTCAACGGCGGCACATTCGTTGGAATAAACCACACCTCATCCAGCTGACAAGCATCAAGCGCTGTCTCAGCCGCAAGCAGGTGACCGATATGAATCGGATCAAATGTACCGCCCATGATGCCGATTTGCTTCATCGATTAACGAGGGAGCTCGATCGTTTTGTGATCGCGCGACTCTTTATAGAGCACTATCGTTTTTCCAATGACCTGAACCAATTCGCAGCCTGCGCCGGCAGCCAGCTCAGCGCCAACCTCACGCGGGTCTTCCGAGCTGTTGTTCAGCACGTTCACCTTAATCAGCTCACGCACTTCAATTGCTTCTTCGATATGTCGAACGAGCTGATCGTTCATGCCGCCCTTGCCAATCTGGAAGATCGGAGTCAAATGATGCGCCATCGAACGCAAATACCGTTTTTGTTTACCTGTCAACATGAATGTTGTCCCTCTTTCCTCTTGCCGTTAAACGTTAGTTTCCTGCTGTTACCGCAGCGCTTCCAGCACCGTCTCGCGCATCGCTGCCGCTGGTGCCGGCTGACCCGTCCAATACTCGAATGCATACGCACCTTGATAAATAAACATGCCAAGTCCACCATGGATTCGGCAGCCTGCCCGCTCTGCATCCGCTAGAAACTTCGTTTTCATCGGGTTATAAATAATATCGCTTGCAACCGCTCCATGCCGCAGCCAAGACGCATCAACCGGTGACTCGTCCACATTCGGGAACATACCTGTTGAAGTTGTATTAATAATAATATCCGCCTTGGCACAAACCTGCTGCAGCTGATCATTGCCTACACCTGTGACAGACGTCTCGCCGTTCATCGAAGCAGCGAGCTCAACTGCGCGCTGCTCCGTGCGATTCGCAATTATTATCGTAGCAGGTGCTTCCTTCGTAAGTGCGTACACGATACCGCGAGCAGCGCCGCCAGCGCCCAGCACAACAATATGCTTGCCGGCAAGCTGAGGCTCCGCTTCTTCCTTGAGCGAACGCACATAGCCAATCCCGTCCGTATTGTAGCCCGTAAGCACACCATCGTTGTTCACAATCGTGTTCACGGCACCAATCGCCGCAGCCGACTCATCGATATGATCGAGATACTGCATCACATCCTGCTTGTGCGGAATCGTCACGTTAACGCCACGAATGCCCATAGCCCGTACACCTGCGATGAAATCGCCAAGCTTGTCTGCTGTTATATGGAATGCCGTATAAACGCCATTGACGCCGGTCTCGCGGAACGCTCGGTTCATCATGATCGGCGACTTGGAATGCCGGATTGGATCGCCAATGACGCCGAACAGGACCGTATGGCTGTCAACACGCTGAATCGCGTCTGCCTTACTTTCTGCTGCTGCAGTCATTCGAGCCACTCTCCCATCAATTCGAACGCTGTGCGGATGATCGATTAGATCAGCGCGCGGCGCACGTGGACTTTAATGCCTTTAGGTGCGTAGACGTCTACGACCGCTCCTGCCATACTGTTCGCGTGCATCCAACCTAGACCGGATACGAATACATCATATCCGCCGCCGCGTGGGATACGAAGCGAATGACGCGTCCAAGCCGGCAGCTCTTCCAATTCCTCGACCGAAGGAGGGGACAGGAGCTTGCCTTTATGATTCGCATACAGCTCATCTGCACGCTCCAGCTTCGTCCGGTGAACATCCAGCCCGTTCGATAAATATAGCGTAAAGGACTGATGCTCGCCTGATACAAAATCAAACCGCGCCAGCGCGCCAACGAACATCGACTGGCCTTCATCCAATTGATAAACGAGTGGTTTGATCGGCTTGTCCGGTGTAATCGCCTGCAGCACGCTGCGCGGAACAATCTCCGTCATCCGATGGTTGTATACGATACCCGGCGTATCGATGATTGCTTTGCCGTCGTCCAGCGGAATGTGAACCGCATCAAGCGTCGTGCCCGGATAACGGGACGTCGTAAGCTCTGCATCCAGGTCGCTGTAATCGTGAATGATGCGATTAATGAGCGTCGACTTGCCGACATTCGTCGCACCAACGACATAAACGTCGCGGCCGCGTCTGTAATACTCGATGGCATCAACGACGCGATCGAATCCAATGTTGCGCTTCGCGCTGCACAATACAACCTCGACTGTACGAAGCCCCTGCTCCTTCGCCTGCTGCTGCACCCAGTTGCGAAGGCGGTTATGATTAACCGCTCGCGGCAACAGATCGATTTTGTTCACAACGAGCAGCACAGGGTTGTTACCCACGAACCGCTGCAGCCCCGAGATGACGCTGCCTTCGAAATCGAAAATGTCGACGATGTGCACGACCAAGCTGTCCGTGCTGGCAATGCCGCCAAGCAAACGCAGGAAATCGTCCTGATCGATCGCGATCGATGATGCATCATTGTAGTTCTTAATTCGGAAACAGCGCTGACAAATCGTTGGCGTCCGCTCCAAAGCCGATGCCGGAATATAGCCCGCCTGTTCCTTATTCGTCGACTGCAGCTTGACGCCGCAGCCGGCACAACCTGTATCCTTACCCGGTTGTTCTGTTACTGTCACTTTGCTTCCTCCTCATACCATAAACCCTTTTTGCGCAGGCTTCTCAGCGCGATTCGTTCCATCAGTCGATTGACGCGGGTCATCACGCCTTCATCCTTTGGTGCGATCGGCAGAACGAGAATCGTGTACAATCCTAATCGGTTGCCACCGAGTACATCCGTCATCATCTGGTCGCCAATGACAGCCGTCTGATCTTCCCGCAAACCGAGAATTTCAAATGCTTTGCGGAACGCTTTATTGCTAGGCTTCCGAGCGAGCGGAACGTATGGAATGCCGAGCGGATCGGCAAAACGTGACACACGCACATTATTATTATTGGAAACGATGACAATTTTGAAGCCATGCTTGTGCAGCTTGTCCAGCCATTCGATCAGTCGTGGCGTGGCATGCGGTTCCTTGGCTCCGACCAGCGTGTTATCAAGATCGGTAATGATGCCTTTGATTCCGCGGCGCGCAAGCGCTTCGATGTCAAGATCGTATACAGAATTAAGGCGTAAATTCGGCAACAGCCGTTCAAACATAGTTTCGACTCCCCTGAAATGACCTGCTATACAACGAAAACTATACCATAATAGCCGAAAATGTTGCAAAAAAATACCGCATAGCGCCGGATTGGCGCCATGCGGTTGTCCTAGCCATTACATACGATCACGAATGGAGCGTACGAGTGAAAGGAACCGATCGACCTCATCTTGTTCATAGACGGTCGTACCATATTTGGCCCGCTCGAAGCAGTCGGCGACTACTTTCAAATCAGCACGCAAGTATGTTCGTTCCTGTGCCCAGCGCTCAGAAGCCTCACGCACCGTCTCCCAATCTTCGCGCTGCAAGCCTTTGCGTCTTGCGAAGCGGACAAGCCGATTCGTCTCAACGACAATACGCTCATTCGCATTCGTAGCCCGATAGCGAATTCGAGTATATGAATCGGCCAATTGCCGACGACGGAACCATGCATAGACGAGCAGAACAGCCAATATAGCAATGGAATACCACATAACAGCACGTGGCGTGAAGAACGAGGAGCCCGCTTCCACGACCGGCGTTGTCTTCATGTCGGATAGATCCACATCCGGAACCGTAACCGCCTGCTCATCCTCTACCGGATAAGGGAAGTCAAAGCCTGGCGTAGCCTCGAACGGAATCCAGCCGAAGCCGTTGAAATAAATCTCCACCCAAGAATGTGCGTCAGCGTTGCGTACCGTGTACGTCCCTGCGCCATTCGGATTCCGCTGCGCTTCGCTTGATGTAAAGCCCTGGTAACGCATCTCATCTTCATTAATAGGCAGAACACCTGGCGCGTAGCCTTTGACCCAACGAACCGGCAGTCCTACCGAACGGCCTAGTACGGCCATCGCCGTCGAGAAATAGTCGCAGTAGCCTTCCTTTACTTCAAACAAGAAAGAATCGACAAAATCGGAACTCGTACGAAGCGACGTATCAGGTTCATTCGTATAAGCAAAGTTATCCTTTAAGTACGTCTGGAGACGCAGCGCCTTCTCATAGTCGCTCGAAGATCCGGCAGTTATTTGCTCGGCCAGCTTTCCTACACGACTCGTAACCGTCTGCGGCAGATTATAATATTGCTGGTGCTCAGACTTCTGCGGATCTGCAGCTCCCCACCCTGCTGTCGTCTCTTTCAATGCTGTACTGTTTAATACCGGCAGCTCAGAAACGACTGAGTATGTCTTCGGATATGGCTCGTTCTTACCCATCGGCCACAATAGCTCCCAGCCTGCGGCATTCCACGTTAAGCCAGAAGGAATATTGCCTGTCTCGACATTTCCGAACCAACGAAGCTGCCTAGCAGGTGCTGCAGCGAACAGTACGGGATATTCCTCTTCCTTCACCATCGTGAACGCTTGCGTAATCTCGATCATCTTGGCTTTGCTTCGATCATCCGCAAGGGGAAGCTCTTCATTCGACTGCAAACCTGAGAACTGCTGATCAGCAGGAGCCGTCTCTTGGGATTCAGCCCATCCACTGCCTGTATATTCCGATCTCGTCTCACCGCGCCAATAGCTCCGATGTGAAGTATTCACGAACATGACGGTGGAATAGTCGAATTGGAAACCGCCGCCAAGCTCGAGGTCATTACGACTATAGCCCGAGCTTGTATCACCCGTTGGTGTATTCCCTATACTTCCGATGACAGGCAGATCATCCGTATACGAACCGATGACTTTCTTACCATGGGACTCTGCCCACATCGTGTACGGATCTTTCATGATTGGCGCAACACTGGGCGTCAAAATCCCGAGGACCATAATGCCCGCTATAATCGCTACAACCGGCAGTAAGAAGCTAATCGGATATTCCAGCAGCTCGGACCAGCTGTTCGGATGCTCGCGTTGAAACCGACTGTAGTGATCCGCAACAAGCCATGCAAGCGATGCAAAAATCGCCCAAGCCGTCTGATCCCACAAATAAATTAACGTATAGGAATCGGCGATCATTAGCGACAGCAGGCTCGCTGCTGTAAACACAATAATACGTTTTCTCGTAGTCGCCCATAATGTGAAGAACGCCAGCATGCCCCAAGCGAGTGCTGCAATGCCGATAAACGGGTTTAATTGCGTGGCATTATCCACGATCCATGTCCATAAATGCGATAAGGATCGCAAGCTCTCCGGCTTTATATAACTGTAGCCGGCTGTATGCCCTGATGCAATGACCAGCACAACCGCTTGAAGCAGCATCCGATAAGGCGTACGCCAAGGGATAAACCATTCAAGAACGACCGTAGATATGAGCACAAATTGTACGCAGCTAAACGTTTCTTCCCACCAATAGCCTTCAAATACATGCGTCAACTGCCAAATTATAATGGCTGTCATAAGGGAAGCGATACGCCTGTACCAGCTGTCGCGTAAGTTAGATCTCATTCTGGCGAACAAGGACGGCGACAATGCTGTACGCGCTGTGTGCGAGGAAGTTGCGGGTCTGGCTGCCGTCATGATGCACCGCCTCCTTCAAGCGCAGTCGGAAGCTCCTGCAGCTGTCTGACACTATGCGCGCTCCAGCCTTTCGCACGAACCGATTGAAGCCATGTTGTCTTAATGAGTCTGCCAAATCTCGCATCCGGCTCATCGACGCCGATATACGACAGCGATACGCCTTTGCGAGAGAGCCAGCTCATCGCACGGAACATATCCTCATTCGCAGCGCCGGAGACGATAATGATTAAGGTGCCGGGCTCCCAGATTGGCTCAAGCTTCTGAATCGCGACGAATAGCGGCTGTGTCGCATCCGGCTCAACGACCGTAAGATGGCCCATCATTCGCGAACGCTGCTCGACACCGATCCGCGGCGGCAATACCGTCGCTCGCTCGCCTGGTGATATGAGTCCCATAGCTGTTTCATGCTTCATGCCCATGTCGATAATCGATGTCGCGACAGAGACGGCCACTTCGAATCGTTCTGGAAAATGGCCGTACGCTTCGGTATCGCGATCAAGAATGACGATCGTACGCGGCAGCGACTCGCGCTCAAACGCTTTCGATTTCCACTCACCGGTCTTCGCAGTCGCATTCCAATGCACACGCGACAGCTTGTCTCCATACAAATATTCGCGAACACCATTGATTTGAGTCGTTTCCTTCGCGGCTCTTGGAGCTGAAGCATGCGAGTGTGGTCCGCGCAGACCACGTCTGAAGCGATACCAGTCCCGCAGCGGTACAGCCTGCGGCATTACGCTGAACGTCGAAACCGTTTCGAAAGAGCCGCTGTGCTCGAATAACCCGAATACGTCTCGCGTCAAGCATTGGGTCGATGCGAATTGATACACGCCCCGCTTGAGCGGCGGCGTCGTATAGCGGACTTCGCCCGAACGCTTCCAGTTCGGAACAAAGGATGTTTCGAATGGGACGGACTGACCATCATGACGCAGCAGCCTGTCCCGTACAAGCACATAAGGCAGCGGATAAAAGCCAGGGATGCGAATGTGGAGCGAAACGTCTACACTCATCCCGCTGTGCATCATCCCGTCGCTGCCGCTATTTTGCGCAACCGTCCGAGTCCCTTGCACCAATCGAATGCCCGACCATTGTCCAAGAATGAGATAAATAATAAGTACATTAAGAATAACGAACAGCATCATAGGCGTTTTGCCGCCTTGAAACATGAAGTACAAAATGTTGAACACGTATATGACCGCGACAAAGGCCCAACGCCAGCGGTTCGACGAGCGATTGCTTCCGCGCATCATCATCGCTCCAGACGGACCGGCACCTTCGTCTGTTGGAGGGCGTCCTGTACAATGTCTTCCGTCTTCTGCCCGTTCATGCGTGCTTCAGCGTGAAGAATAATCCGGTGCGGAAGCACCGCTTCTGCCATTCGTTTCACATCATCCGGTGTTACAAAAGCGCGTCCACGCAGGAATGCGGAAGCGCGTGCCGCACGCATAAGTGATACAGCCGCACGAGGACTTGCACCAATGAGTGATGCACGGTGGCTGCGCGTTGCTCGTACAATCGATACCGCATACTCTGCAACGGCACCGTCCACATGGATCTCCGAAACGAGCTGCTGCAATCGAACCAAATCTTCAATGGATGCTACCTGTTCGAGCCGGTCCGAAGGATGGGTACTGTCGGTAGCCATTATCATCCGGTGCTCATCGGCAGCTGAAGGATAACCAAGCGACAGCTTCATCATGAAGCGGTCAAGCTGCGCCTCTGGCAGCACGTAGGTACCCTCGAATTCAATTGGGTTCTGCGTCGCAATAAGCAGGAAAGGACGCGGCAGCTCGTAAGTCTCGCCATCCACCGTCACATGTCCTTCCTCCATCGCCTCAAGCAGCGCGGATTGTGTCTTCGTCGTCGCGCGGTTGATTTCGTCCGCGAGCAGCAAATGACACATAATTGGACCTGCCCGGAACAAGAATGTCTCCTGCTTCGGATGATAAATCGAAACGCCCGTTATATCGGTAGGAAGCAAATCCGGATTGCATTGAATACGGCGGAATTGGCCGCCGATCGACTTCGCAAGCGCTTTCACAAGCTGCGTTTTGCCAGTGCCAGGAACGTCTTCCAACAAAATATGTCCACCCGAAAGCACAGCTGTCAGCATACGCTCAATTTCGTCTTGCTTGCCCAGGATACAGCTCTCTAAATTAGCACGAATTGCAGAGCACAATTGCAAATCTGACTGGCGCAGTTCCATCGTTACGTTCCTCCCGGTTACAAGTTTGAAGGTTATGTCAAAAAAAGGAGCATACAATCTTCTCCTATTTTACTAAAAATATTGGTAGGCGTACATCAGCGCACACGCCAAAAAAAATTGGAGGATTCCACAGCGGAACCCTCCAAATGTTTGGTACGTCTAACCCTCAGCATCTGTGTGTTGCGCTCAGCCTTTCGGCCGAATAACGACCGATGCGAGGAAGGAGAAAATAATCGCAGCCGATATACCGGCACTCGTCAGCTTGAAAATCCCCGTGATGACCCCGATCCAGCCATCTTCCTGAAGCGAGGTTAATGCCCCGTGAACAAGGGCGTTGCCGAAGCTTGTAATCGGCACGGTCGCTCCAGCGCCAGCGAAATCAACGAGCGGATCATACAACCCAATTCCGTCCAGCACAGCACCAGCAACAACCAAGGTAGCCATCGTATGCGCTGGTGTCAGCTTGAATACGTCAAACATGAGCTGACCGATCACACAGATGGCTCCGCCAACGAGAAATGCCCATAGAAATTGCATATTTAGACCCCCTTGGCGGCAATCGATACCGCATGTGCGATACAAGGAATCGATTCCCCTTGCTGGAATGACAGCGGCGAGAGCAATGCGCCTGTAGCAGCGACGAGAATTCGTTTCATCTCACGGTGTTTCAGTTTCTTCAGCAAATGACCGTAAGTGACGACGGCAGAGCAGCCGCACCCACTGCCACCGGCTTGTACCTTCTGTTTGCTAATGTCAAAGACCATCAAGCCGCAGTCGTTAAAAACCGTATCGTTCATCGGTACGCCATCGCGCAGCAGCAGCTCCTTGGCAATCGGATGCCCGACAGAGGCTAGATCACCCGTCACAATCAGATCATAGTCAGATGGCGAACGGCCTGTATCATTAAAATGTGCCGTGAGCGTATCGACAGCAGCTGGCGCCATCGCAGCTCCCATGTTGAATGGGTCGGTGATGCCAAGGTCCATTACTTTGCCAATTGTCGCACATTCGACGATCGGACCATCACCAGTTGCAGCCAGTACCGCAGCACCTGCTCCTGTAACGGTGTACTGGGCAGTCGGCGGCTTCTGGGAGCCGTACTCCGTCGGATAACGGAACTGCTTCTCCGCCGTGCAGTTATGGCTGACTGTACCTGCCATCGCATGCTGAGCATTACCGGAATCGATTAATTGAGCAGCCAGTGCGAGGGTTTCCATAGACGTCGAGCAGGCGCCGAACATTCCGATGTAAGGTGCTCCGAGCGAGCGGGCAGCGAAGCTGTTGCTGATGATTTGGTTCATGAGGTCGCCGCCGATATAGAACTGAATATCGTCCTTCTGCAGTCCCGCGTGATGGACAGCGAAGTCCGTCGCCTGCTCAAGCAGCAATCGCTCGGCTTTTTCCCAACTTTTCTGCTGCATGTCCAGTTCCGGATGGATGAGATCGAAGTCCGATGCCAGCGGCCCTTCCCCCTCATCAGGCCCTACAACGGTTGCAGCCCCGATAATGACAGGCTTGTTCTCGAACCACCAGGTCTGCTTACCTTTCAACATATCAGTGATTCCCTCCCGTCCCGAAGATCAAATGCCCGATCCCGACGAAAAAGGCAGCGACTGTTCCGTAGACGATAACAGAGCCGGCTAGCTTGAACATGTTCGCCCCGACACCAAGCACGAGACCTTCGGCGCGATGCTCAAGCGCAGCGGAGCACATCGAGTTGGCGAACCCGGTTACGGGCACGGCTGTACCTGCGCCCGCCCATTGGGCGATTTTGTCGTAGACGCCAAGAGAGGTGAGGACGACGGAGATGAAAATTAGCGTTGCGACGGTCGGGTTGCTTGCCGATTTGGGCTTCATGCCAGCGAGATGGATGTACAGCTGTTGGATGAATTCGCCGAGTAAACAGATCAAGCCGCCAACGACGAATGCTTTGACACAGTTCTTCAGAATCGATCGTGAAGGCTCGCGCTGCTTGGCAAAAGTCTGGTATTCCTTTGGGGACATGCTCATTTTCTTATAAGGGCGTTCGCCCGCGCTACTCGTGGACAACGTGGTCATCTCCCTTGCGCCATAGTTGGATTCATTATTTGTTAAAGTTGGCTCACTTATGTGAGCTCCGCGAGTGAATGTTATTCGAGGGGCGAACAAGGTTAGTGAAATGGAATTTAGCATTGCAGAATGTGAGGGCTTCGACTCCGCAGGTGAATGTTCTTCGATTCGCTGGGAGCTTCGACTCCGCAGGTGAAAGTTCCTCCGTTCGCTGTTGTATCCAGATTGTTCTGATTATGTAAGATCAGAGTAGGTAACAATCCGGACACAAAGGCGACCGCTTCGCTACTCCAGAATCTTTCACCTACTACGTCTACGCACATTTGTGCAGCTCAAGATCAATTCACCTGCTGCGTCTGCGCATGCTGCGATGAGGGGCAGTGCACATTCACTCGCTCCGCGGGGATTTGGGATCGGATCCGCTTTAGAATTGCGGATCCTCTCTATTTGTAGTTAGTTGGCGTGTGGAAGACGGTCAGCTTTCTAACGAACTGGGTGGAGCGTATTGTGGAGGAATGACTAAACCTTACAACAGCGCAAAAAGCCTATTAACCTCGAACGACGCAGGATGCGGTTCGAGGTTAATAGGCTGAAAGGGTGTTGCAGGTTAATCGAAGATGGAGACGATAATTAAGAATATGGCCAACAGGACGTATAACACGACCGATATAATCATTAACGTACGTCTGCTCATGGCGAATGCTCTCCTTCCGCCGCCGTTGGCGGGCCTCTATACATACCAATGTATGCAGGGGAGGCATTTGCGGAAATTGTCCACGTGCAGAAGCGATGCGATCGCTTCCATGTTGGCCAGACGAGTCTTGCTGTCCGGAGCTAGCGGACGAGCATGCTTTTGCCCATAATGTACCAGCCGTCGGTGTCGTCCGGGTATCGGCATTCTTGCAGGACATGATAACCCAGTCGCTCGTAGAATTGGATGTTAGACGGCAGCGACAAGCGCACTTCCAGCCAAACCTCGGGCATGTGGCGCTCTGCAGCGAGCCGCTCCAAGTAGTGAACGATCTGCTTCCCGACGCCTTGGCCTCGAGCGCATCGCCAATACAGCGCCGCCGCGCGGGCTTAGCTTACGGATCGTGTCCTCCAGCTCTTCTCGCAGCGCGCCGGATGGCGGATGCAGCACCCCGCGATATTCCTCGAACGCCTCACACATAATCCGATGAACCGCCGCCCATTCATCGATTACAGCTTCACGAATTTGAATGCTCATGAAACTCTCTCCTTCTATAGACTGTTTGGTTGTCTGTGAAGAACGGCCGCTAGAACGTCTGGAATCGCAGCTTGAATATAAATAATTAGTCGTTTCATCTGCTCTGGAAAATCAGGCTCGCTTGGCGCTCCAACCTTGACCGGTGTGGACTGACCGCTGTATAACTCATTAAACAAAGCAATCTCGTAGTCAAAATGCCGTTTAATATATTCGCGATGCAATTCGCTCATCCCGATTACGCAGGACGGATCACTCCCAAATCGAGGTGTGAACATCGTTCGTTCAAATTCACTTGTATCGATACCCAGCTCGTTCATTAGATCGAAATGCAAGGTCGAATAGGTCGAAACATCGCTGTTCGCCCGAATTCCTGCAGAGCAGACCTTTACACCCTCAATTTGGTTCTTACGTATGTAATCTCGCATACAAAACTCCGCAATGACACTTCTCGTGAAGTTGTCCGTGCACACGAAACAAATGTTCATACCGTATCCCCCACCATTCTATTTCTACTCAATTTACCACATCCCACTTACCAAAATCATCCACTCAAACAAAAAAAAGAGCAGTACAGAGATCGCTCCCTAAACCGCTCTAGCTCCAACCCCTCTATTCCTCGTCACAATAAGCAACAACCTGCTCATACGGCAGCTTGCCGCCGTAAATATCGAGTGCGCTGCCGATCGTAATGTCGAGCTTACCGCCAGACAGCTCCTTAAACAATGCCAAATCCTCGAGCGACCGTGCGCCTCCTGCATACGTGCATGGAATCGTCACCCATTGCGCGAGCGATGAGACAAGGCTTTGCTGGATACCGCTCTGCTTGCCTTCGACATCCACCGCATGGATCAGGAATTCATCACAAAACCGCTCAAGGAAACGAATGTTGTCCTCATTCACTTCAAAATCGCTGAACTGCTTCCACTGATTCGTCACGACATACCATTTGCCGTCGCGCTCCTTGCAGCTGAGGTCAATGACAAGCTTATCCACGCCAACCTCAGCAACAATCGCGTTCAAATTATCCATGTCGAGCTTGCCATCGCGGAAAATATAAGAGGTGACGATAACATGCGACGCTCCCTGCTCAAGATAATGCTTCGCATTGCCTGCATGAATGCCGCCGCCGATTTGAAGGCCGCCAGGATACGCATTAAGCGCGCGAACCGCTTCCTCTTCGTTACCGCCGCCAAGCATAATGACATGGCCGCCAACCAGCTTGTCCTTACGGAACAATTCAGCATAATGAACCGAATCATAGCTGGATACGAAATTTTCGACGACTGCGCCTTGATCGGTGTTCAGCGTTTCGCCGACGATTTGTTTTACTTTACCCTGGTGCATATCAATACAAGGTCTGAATTTCATAATAATTCCCCTCACGAATGTGCTGATTGCTTGAAACTAGCTCCCTATATCCTAACATGTTCACAGCGGATGGTCGACACAACAAGCCTATACAGAACGTCAGAATTTCGCTACAATCGGAATCACTCATTTGTTGTTGATCGAACGGAGGCTTCGCCATGAACCAAACCAAATACATAACGATGCTCGTGGGCACGACTTTTCTGATGGGAATTGCATTTCCCATTGGCAAAATCGGACTCGACTACGCGCCGCCTTTCCTGCTCATGTCTTTCCGCTATTTGATCGCTGGCGTACTTCTAGTACTGATAACGCGTCGCAGACAGCAGCCGCGAGGCAAGCAGTGGCTGCAGGCCGCCGCAATCGGCTTGCTGCAGACGACAGGCGTCATGGGCTGTGCGTATTTCAGCATGCGTTGGATTACATCGAGCGAGTCCGCCATCTTGACGTTCGTCAATCCGCTGCTCGTCATCGTGCTAGGCACGCTGCTGACAGGCGCCGTATACAGGCTAAGGCAGTGGGCTGGCGTTGCAGTTGGCTTTCTTGGCGTTGCCGTCACTTTCGGCTTGCATGTCGATTTGTCGCCGGGCACTTTCATCTGCCTTGCAGGTGCTGTCTGCTTCGCTTCTGCGACGCTGCTCATCAAGCGCTGGGGAGCCGGCTTTGACATGAATGTGCTGGCTGCTTATCAGATGCTGAGTGGCGGCATCGTACTGCTGGCGTTAAGCTTTATCGCCGAAAAGCCGGTATTCACTGTCACTTCCACCTCTGTGATTGTCGTGCTGTCACTTGCGCTTTTTTGTTCCATCGTCCAATTCACCACTTGGTATCATCTGCTCAAACAGGGCGACGCGGCAAAAACAAGCTCTTTCTTGTTCCTCGCCCCACTGTTCGGCGTCCTCTGCAGCTGGCTAATGCTCGGCGAACAGCTTCATCTGTACACCGCCATCGGCGGCGCCCTAATCTGCACCGGCATCTTCCTCGTAAACCGTGAAGGCGCCAAAACTACTCACCAACACACAAACCATACGGTTGCTCAATAATGAAACAAGCGCTGCTTAGCAGCGCTTGTTTCATTTCACCTACACATTTTAACACGTACTACCAAAAGCTTGCCCAATAGGGCACGCGACTCCTCGCACTCAAGCATCTGACCCACGCCTCTGTCCCTCTACCATCCCCTTCCGGGGTCCAGGGGTCGGGAGACCCCTGGGGTCCTCCCTAGCAGGGAGGATTTAGGTGGGTAGAGTTCTCGATTTAGGCGGGTATCGCCCTATAAATTTAGATTAGCAGCATTTTTCACCTTTTCGATCGGTTCACGAAGCAAGCTGCTCAGCAGGATACCTTGGATCGTACCCAGCACGAGCGAACCAATCGTAATCGGCAGTCCGAGATACGGCAGCATGAACTCCGTCACGCTGTCATCCGCTCCGATATGGAAAATAATCGGCAGCGAGATCAGAAGAAGGAACACGCCAAGCGAAGAGAAGAACATATACCATCTGCCATTCGCAGTAAACGCCGTCACGACGCAGTTACTGACGAGAAGTGCGAGCAGCCAAATAATAATGGCCGAACTGCTCATGCTTGTACTCAAGGCGATAAGAAATACTGTACACAGTACGGCGTGCAGTATTGGAGCGGCTAACAGCTCAATCGTCCGTTTAAGCATCGTCATGCACCCCTTCGCGTTTCTTCGCATTCATCCCTACCTACATCCTAGAGCAGCTTCACAACCATCCCGATAAAATAAGCGGAAGGAATAATAATCAACTGCCCCAGCATCGTCCCCATAAACCGGGAGGTCATCAGCACAACGTACACTTTACCCAATTGATTGCGGTACTGCTCATGCTGGAGTGCCTTATCGGTAATAAGACCAAGCTGCGGGTCGATGAAGATTGTCAGCAAGATGGTTGCAATCCCGTTAATAATGCCGGATGCCTGCGAGGCCGTTGTACTAAATGCCGGAAGCAGATGCGCCGTATACAACGATGCCATGACACCAACGGTGTAGAACGCAGTAACGAACACATTCATGACAATGAGCCGGTACGGAATGCCCAAATAGCGAAAATAGTAGAGCGAGAATGTCGGCTTACGCAAATAATACTTCGTATTCTTCAGTTGTCCGACCGTTACGCTCGAGATCAGCTTCGGGATCGAGCCCGCCACTTCAAGCTTCGCAATGATTCGGCCGAATACGCTGACGAAGGTGGGGAACAGCGCAATGGCGATGAGCGTACCAACCGACGATGCCAGCAGGATGATGCGCATATATTGGATGAGAGGAAAGTTCGGATGTGCTCTTGCAAAATCGACGAACTTCGCCGTCAACGGTGCTTGCAGCAGATTGGCGGTCCGTGAAACGAGAACAATGATACCAGTCAACGACAAGGCCACTGCGATTTTGTTCAGCTTTACACCTGCGAACCGAATCGCGTACGACAACGTCTCTGACGTATGGATGACCATCGTCAAAACGAATACAAAGATCAGCTTCTCAATCATAGCGCCTGTTGGACCGCCTGCGCGAACGACGACGGATCATCAAGCGAGAGCTGAATATGGCTGACCCGCTTCTTCGTCCCCAGCAGGCCGATTCGATCAACAGGCTGATCTAGCACGATTTCGCAAGTAATTGTATCTTCTACGCCAATCATCGAACGAAACCATCTTGGTGTCGCTGCCACTCGCATAGTAGAGGAAGACGTCTCAAACTTATGAACGCCGCCCACAAGCCGTATATCTCGAATTTGATCTAGGTTGAATTGGATGGATTGACGGAGCCCGACGTTAATCGTAATTTGCCTGTCCTCCAGCCTTACGCGGCCTCTTCGGACCAAATTATAGTCGCCGATCATGTACAAGATGGTGTAGAGATGAATCACATGGGTGCAGGTAAGAATCGTTGCGGGGAGCTTCTGCACGAACAGATAATGAAAGGCAACCATTTCAAGCACTTGTTCATGAAGGATAGCGAGAAAAAGAAATACATACATGCTTCGTCGATGATAAGTAAAAACGTGCTCTTCACGATTTTCCTTCGGCCTGCCCCAGCGAAAGAACACATGATAGAACACCTGCAAATCACCCAGCATCGCCTGTTGGCGTCTGGTTAGACTGAACATATTCATCACCCCCCGTTCGACTTGGCAGCATGGTTCAAGCAGAATTGTACAGTGTGATCCAGCACACGAACCACTTCATTCCAGTCTAGCAATTCCAGCGGCTCATCCTTCACTTCAGCTTGATGCATGAAATCAACCGTTAAATCGTTCAATATCCCTTGCAGAAACCGGCAGTCGATCTCCTCAATCTCAGCCAGCTGAGGCACCAACGGAAGCAGTCTCAAGCCGTAATGATCGATCAATTTGCCATTCAACCGCCAAAAATCACGATAGTACGCGGCTTGGGCTTGTTTCTTCTCCGGCTGCGGCAGCCATTTGATCTGTTTATTGTAGATGCGCTCCAGCCAAATCTGATCGGAGATAAGGTGATAGTAGTAACCAAGATGGAACGGTGTGGTGCTCGTCTTGAAATATTTGGCCCCAAACGCCTCATAATCCGTATACCAGCCGCCCTCTGCAGTCACTTTGGCAAAATGCGACTTCGCCTTCGGTTCGTTCATATGTTTATGTACATCCGGCGCAAGCCCACCAATCAACAGCTGATCATCCCGTATGCCTGTTGCTTCATTCAGTAACGTCGAAATCGCATAATGCATCATTCTCGATCCCATAAAAGAGTAGGCTCCCTCCCGCTTCATACCGTTGTTCGAGATAAAAAAAGACGAGGTCGTCCTGACGTCGTCTTGGATGCTGCAATCGCCTCGCTGCTACAAATATAGTCCAGCCAAATCCGGATTGCCTGCTAGTATGCGTTTCACTTTGCTTTTCGTTGTGGATTGCCGAATCAGTCCGACCTGTCGGTTCAATAATAGATAACGGATCATGGACATTGCCTCGAAAGTCTGCTCTTCTTGCGGTTCCATCGGAAAAGAGGCCAAGTAGGCATTTCGGAAAACAGTCTTGTATCGGTCGCCGACAAAAATACGCATCAACGCTGCTGACCACGCATAATCGTATCGCGAATCGCCCAGCTGACCGTTGGTCCAATCGATAATCGTACATGTTCCGTTGTTGTTGAATACGACGTTCCCCAGATTGTAATCGCCATGGATGATTCTCTCATGCCGATAACCGACTCGGTTAATCAATTGAAGCAGACGATCATGAAGATCGCTATGCGCTTCAATATTCGGGAAGAAATATTCGATAAAATCATTGGTGGGCAAAAGCTCCGGGGAAATGCCATCAAGTGTCATTTGGTGCAGCTCAACAAGCCGTCCGGCCAGCTCGGTCAACATCTGTTTATTCACCTTTTCCGGCGGCATACCGTCATGGCTCATCAAGAGCGCTGCATTCCCATCTGGATCAACACCCGATCCATATGGAACCGAAACTTGAACGCCGCTGTTGATCAGCGCTTGAAGCAGCAAAAACTGACGATTCACATCCGGCTTCGAGTCCCTATTCCACACCTTATATACATATGCCTTCTGATCCAGCTGAAGCTTCATCACTTCTGCCTCTAACCCGGAAGCCATCGGCTCTATAAGAATCTCTTGCTCGCGCGCAGCAAGCTCTTCTAATTGCTGTGTGGAACAAACCCAATTCGTCGAACTAATCGGACTCATCATATGCTGTCTCCCCATCCCTATCTATACGTCCGAACGCGAAGCCAAGTACTCCTCCTGCATAATCGCCATAAGGATAATATCCGAATACTTGCCGCGTGAGAAATGTCTGCTTCGCAGCCGTCCTTCCTCTCGGAAGCCGCATTTCGTATAGCAGCGAATCGCCCGCGCATTGAAATCATGAACCTCGAGCTCAAGCCGGTTCAAGTTCAGCTCCTCGAAGACGAATTGCTGCAGCAGCCGGATGGCTGCGGAACCGATGCCTTGATTGTGCAGCTCCGCGCTGCCAATCACCATGCCCATCTCGGCGTATCGATTTTTCCAGTCGATGCGAAACAGGTCAATTTGACCGATATAAAGCTCAGTCATCCTATCGGCGATGACGAAACCTTTTTGCTCCGTATCGCCTTCCAGCATGGTGTTCAGGTAGTTCTCTGTCCCGTTAAGGGTGTGTGGATATAAGAAAGCGTCGGACAAATATTGGGTGATTTCGGGGTCGTTGCACCATTCCCGCATGCCAACTACGTCTTCTCTTCGATATTCACGAAGAATGATGGTGTCACCAATTAAATGCGGCATTGGCTCCCCCCTCTATCAAATTTGTCTATTAAATGTATCATATTCCCAGACGAATGAAAATAACAGGCGAGCTTCGGTAAGGGGATTGTCACTTAGGAAGGGAAGATACAGCATTGCCGTTTGTACAGCGGAAATGTTTCAGCACCTATTTCCTGCTGTACAAACGGCAATGTGGGGTAGATCGGGGGAGAGGGTCAGCATCTATTAAGCAGCTTGTGTCCATACTAACTCCTTATTCGCTCGGCTTGGATGATTTGCCAGGCAGGGTCTTTTGCAAGACAGCATCCGCTTGTCGTACGTATTGGAACCGCTCGTAGGCTTTGATCGCAATCTCATTATCTGCCCCTGTCAATACGCTGACCTCTGAAACGCCTCTTGTTCGAAGCTCATCTTCAATATGTGCCATCAGCATCGTTGCAAGACCACGGCCTCGCGCTGATTCCTCTATGAACATTTCGGTCAAATAACCATGCTTCTCGTGATAACAAAACGATTCAAAATATTGCGCGCATGCGTAGCCGACCGTGTTTCCATTCAGCACTGCAATGGCGACTAGCTCATTCGAACGGAGCAGACTGTCGCGCACTTCTTCCGGCGTCATAACTACACCATTGAATACCTCATTGAGCCGAGCCAAGTCCTCTGCGTCATGAATGTATGCCCGGCGGACTTCTTTCTTCGCCTCTGTCACTTCGTACCGCCTCCTGTTCTCTCTGTTCTCTCTATGCTCTTAAGACTTAGAACCGACAAACCGACAATTCCGTTCTTAATTATTGTACAATATACACTTCTCGCGGCCTAACGGCAAGACCTATCACACTATTCGGAAAACTCGTGCTTTTTCGGGGTTGTTCGATTAAGATTGGGCCGGCACTGGTCATTATTTACGACAAATCCACATTAAACACATTAGGCATCGGGATACCTTTGTAGTAATGTAAGCATATAGCCTGCAGGGTCGTTCACATTCCAGTTCGCCTTAACAAAGTGTAATGTCGGCCTTGCTTCATCCATCGATTTGCAGCTACTCACCGAATAGCCTATTTCGTTTATAACATAAACGTTCATCATGGAGGTAACAAACGATGAAAGTAAGGTGGTCTGGATATGAAGATTGCCCTGCAGGAGCTGGAACGCCAAGGATCTAATGCTGAAGAATAAGGTGATCTAGTGTGGCAAAATCAATTGCATATTCATCCCCTCGTACGCTGCTAAACAAAGGGACAGGTTTTCTGTCGGGCTACAGCCATTCCCTCAATCCGTATACGGGCTGCGCATTCGGATGCTCCTACTGCTACGTGCGTCAAATGCCGGTGTCCGTCTTCCGCAAGGAGGATTGGGGAACGTGGGTGGATGTGAAGCAGGACGCCGCCTCCCTCCTTCAGAAGGAGCTGCGTCGAGCCAAAACGAAAGGGCCTGTGACGATCTTTATGTCGTCCAGCACCGATCCTTATCAGCCCGTCGAATATAAAGAACAGGTTACGCGCTCGCTGCTCGAGGTCATGGCTGCAGATCCGCCAGACTTCCTGCTCGTTCAGACTCGCAGTCCGCTTGTAACACGGGATATCGACGTGCTGCAGCAGCTAGGAAGCCGCGTGCGTGTCAGCATGACGGTCGAAACCGATCGCGACGAGATCCGCAAGCTGTTCTCTCCCGAAGCGCCGCCGATTCAAGCTCGTCTTCGCGCACTTCGCGAGCTGGCTGAAGCCGGCATCCCGACGCAAGCCGCTGTTGCACCGATTCTGCCAAGCGGCGAGCCGTTTGCAGCTGCCCTCCGTGAGCTTGTGAATCGGGTCGTCCTCGACAACTACGAGCTGGGCGATGGCAGCGGAGGCACACGAACGCGTAGACTCGGAATCGAGGCATTGTACCAATCAAACGGACTGAAGCAATGGTACGGAGCGCAGGCGCTGGAGCTGATGCAGGAACGGATGAAACGTTATTTTACCGAAAATGAGCTCTTCGTCAGTCAACAAGGATTCGAGCCATAAGGAAAGTTATATCCTCATACGAAAGAGAGGTTGGTCTGCGCTTGCTGCCTGATGTTCCTGTAGAGATTACGAAGGGAAAGACGAAAAGCGCCATCCTCGAAATTTTTCGAGCGTCGCTTAAGCTTGGCCTAACCTCGTTCGGCGGGCCAATTGCTCATCTAGGTTATTTCCACTCCGAATATATAAAGCGCAGAGGATGGCTCGACGAGCGCGGCTACGCGGATCTCGTGGCACTCTGTCAGCTGCTTCCAGGGCCTGCAAGCAGTCAGGTCGGGATTGGCATCGGGACGATGCGCGCCGGACTATTAGGCGGAATTGCCGCCTGGATCGGATTCACCCTGCCTTCGGCTATCGTACTTATGCTGCTCGCGCTGCTGCTCCACGGGCTCCCCATTGACAGTTACGGCTGGATTCATGGTTTGAAAATTGTAGCCGTCGCTATCGTCGCACAAGCTATACATAGTATGGGAATGAAGCTGGCGTCTGATCGCAGTCGTGCAACAGTTGCCGCTGCCGCCGCTTCTGTCACGCTGCTCTGGCCAACGGCAGGCAGTCAGCTCCTCCTTATTGCGGGAGCCGCTATCGTTGGATATTTCGTATTCCGAAAAGATGAAGCCGCCGAAGCGTCAGCCTTGAACATGTTGACTAGTCGGCGTACGAGTACATTAAGTTTGATCCTATTTGTGCTTCTTCTCGCCTTGCTGCCGATCATCCGTGCAGTGACCTCTAACCATTATATTGCGCTCATGGACAGCTTCTATCGATCGGGAGCACTCGTATTCGGCGGCGGACATGTCGTGCTGCCGCTGCTGGAACGTGAAGTTGTGCCAACCGGCTGGATAAGCAGCGGTGATTTCTTGGCCGGTTACGGCGCAGCGCAAGCCGTGCCAGGACCTTTGTTTACTTTCGCCTCCTACTTGGGAGCCGTCGACAGCGGTGTTGTCGGGGCAATCGTCGCGACGATCGCGATTTTCCTGCCAGCTTACCTGCTCGTCGTCGGCGCAATGCCATTCTGGCAAACGCTGCTCCATCATGCGCGCTTCAGAGGCGCCGTTGCGGGGATCAATGCAGCGGTTGTCGGCATTCTGCTCGCAGCCTTCTATGATCCGATTTGGGTGACAGCCATTACAGGAGCTCGTGAGTTCGCACTTGCATTAGTGCTGTTCACGATGCTGACGTATTGGAAGCTTCCGATCTGGAGCATTATAGTGGCTGGTGCAATTGGCGGAATGCTAATTCAACCGTTATGAAACTCCCCCTTTTCTTCCCCCCTCAGGGAACATACACCCCACCCAAACCCTCCCCTTGTAGGGGAGGTCCCCAAGGGCTCTGCCCTCTGGACACCCGCAGGACGTTCGCTCCCCTTTCTGAAATGATAATAAAGATTTAATAAATCGTTAATTAATTGCCGCTAGTATTAACCCATCGCATGAAAGATAGTCCATTGAATGAGGTGATGACAGGCCAATGAGCAAGCCTCTATATGAAAGATCTATTTAACTTACAATGAGAAAGGAGCATGTCTAACATGGATTCGACGAACAAACTGATCCGTTCATCGATCAACAAAATTCCACAGCTCACGCTGCTCTTCTGGATTATGAAGATAGCGGCAACAACGCTAGGCGAAACAGGCAGCGACTTATTTACGGTCCCTGGTTCGGAAGATAACTATTTAATTCCGTTCTTATTTTTCATCGGCATATTCATCGTTTTCTTAGGTATTCAATTGTTTGTAAAAACGTATATCCCGCCCGTCTACTGGGTTGTCATTACGTCTACAAGCCTTGCTGGCACAGCCTTCTCCGATTATATGGATCGTTCCCTAGGACTTGGCTATATGAAGGGTTCTGCTCTCCTGGTAGGGCTGCTCATCGTTATATTCCTGTTCTGGTACTTTACGGAGCCAACGCTTAATGTCAAGCATATTGAGACCAAACGAGTCGAGGTGCTGTACTGGATTGCTATTCTTGTATCGAATACATTAGGCACCGCCGCCGGTGACTTCTTGTCTCATAAAGAAGAAGGAGTAGGAAAGCTTGCTGGAGGTGGGAGCTTCCTTGAGCAAGGATTGGGACTTACAATCGCACAAGGCGCCATGCTGACAGGTGGCTTGATTGTCCTTGTCCTTCTGGCGTACTGGTTCACGGCGATTAATCGAGTCGTCCTGTTCTGGGTTGCCTTTGTACTAACGCGTCCGTTCGGAGCTACCTTCGGGGATTACTTAATTAAACCGCAAGATAAAGGAGGACTTGGACTCGAGAACGGCACACAAATTGCTTCTGGTGTCCTGCTAGCGGTCCTTGTCATCTGCATCATTATTCAGTACGCGGCACCTAAGCGGAGCATTCCATCGGCAGAAGTGGCATCATAACAGCCATCTGCACCTATGAACGGCTAACGCGCAGCACCAAAGGAGATGTCATCCTATGAGCAGCAAACAAAAAGTCTGGATTCCAGCCATTATAACAATCGGGGCTGCTCTGGTTTTATTGGCTTACTATTTCAGCCTGGATATGCCTCATAATCGACCTGACTTTCGCGGAAAAGGCGAGGAAGGCGGGAAGCTATTCACTACATTAGGAACAGTCGCGCTATATGTCGCCGCACTCGCCTTCTCTTGGCTGTGGTTTAAGAAAAATCGGAAGTCGCCTTCGCGCTTCGTTCAATCCGTCGGCAAGAAGCTTCATCGGCTTCATCAATGGCTTGGATGGGCAGCATTGGCGTTCGGTGCTGCACATGGCGTATATTTGCTCCTGACACGGTCTGATGATCATAAAATATGGTCCGGCATCGCTAGCTTTGCGATTCTGCTTGCAATCGTTGGTTATGGCGTATTCATTCCACGTATCCGCAACAAATGGATGCGCTCCGTTCACCGGTTACTTGGTATCGCCTGGGTACCGATCGGCTTCATTCACGCAGGAGGCTCGATGCTGCTTGCGGCGGTCCTCACGATCGCAATCGGCGTTTTGGTCCGTGTGATGGAGAGCTTTGCCCGGCGTGCGGGAAAACCTATCAACGACTAAGCGTTGGCATTAACCACGCAACGAGCTGATCGGTCTGATGAATCGAAAATGTCGGAACAGGGAACGAAAGCGCGGGTGCCCAAGTAACAACCGCAATTACCTGCCGAAGCCGATGGACAAGTTCTACGTCTTCGGCTGAACGTATCATGACAACCTTCGGATAATCAGCTTCTTTAAACCCTTCAACGATAATGGCATCCATCGCAAGCATGCGGCGAATAATAGCATCCAGCTCGGAGGATTTCTCCTCCATAACGACCGTTCGTTCGCTGGACGTAATCGCCGTCATGCTTGCCCCTGCCTCACGATGCCGCCATGTATCCGTCCCTTCTTGGTCGATATCGAATCGATGGCCATCATGCTTGATCGTGCCAACCTTGCATCCCGCTTGTGTCAAAGCACCAACCAGATGCGCTGTCAGCGTTGTTTTGCCCGAGTTCTTATAACCAACAATTTGAATAATCGATGTCATACAATCAGCGCTCCGTCCAACGGAATAATTTGCACGATTTCACCCGATACAATACCGGTCTTCGTCGGCGGAATAACAATGAGGCAATTAGCATCCTTCAGCGATAGGATCGTACTCGACTTGTCTCTTCCGACTGGCTTGGCATAATGATTGCCGCCGCTGCTGTACCATTGACCGCGAACATAGCGGGTATAAGCATTCACTTTCTCGTAGTCGGCCGCAAGAAGGCATGTTACCGTTTTTGCAGTATCCACCACAGCTCCTTGCAGCTGCTGGATAACGGGACGGACGAACAACTCGAAGCCGACGAAGCAAGCCGACGGATTACCGGACAGTCCGAACAGCAGCTTATCCTTCCAAGCGCCCGCCGTCGTTGGACTGCCAGGTCGCATTGCGATTTTGTTAAAAAGCGTTGTCCCTTCCCACCGTAGGAAGAAGTCCGCCATACTATCATAGTCGCCAACCGAAACGCCGCCCGAGGTTACGATCAGGTCGGCATCTGACGCCAGCAGATCATACAGCATTCGCTCCGCTTTTGGATAATCATCAGGGATTTGACCGACGAGCAGCGGTTGAGCGCCAGCAGCGATGATTTGAGCCATCAGCATATAAGCGTTGCTGTTGCGGATTTTCCCCATTTGCAGAGGGTCGGTTAGCCGCAGCAGCTCGGTGCCGGTCGATAGCACCGCCACCTTCGGTTTGCGATAAACCGGAACGCGGTTATATCCTAGCGCCGCAAGAATAGCCGTATGGCCCGCTCCAAGCTTCTCCCCCGCCTCGATCACAAGCGTCCCTTCACCAGCCTCTTCACCGATCGGCGTAATATTGAGGCCGGGTGCTATCTTTTTCTGTATGCGAACGATACTTCGGCCATTGTGTTCCACTGCCTCCGTCATCTCCTGCATGATGACAGCATCAGCACCATCAGGCACCATGCCGCCTGTCATGATCCTTGCAGCCTTACCCTCTGTTATGCTATAAAGCGGCTCCTTGCCGCATGGAATATGTTCAATGATTTCAAGTTCGATCGGAAGTGCCGCACTTGCATGCGCGATATCAGCCGTCCGTATGGCATAGCCGTCCATGCCAGACCGCCGAAAATGCGGAATCGGCTCTACGGTACGAATCGGTGCCGCTAGCCTGCGGCCAATCGCTTCTGCAAGCTCAACTTCAGTCGGTTCAACGGGACGGACGCGGCTTTGGAGCAATTCTCTAGCTGCTTCTACAGTCATCGCTTTGCGATGATATTTATTCATGTTACGATCGATCGCTGCATCCAACTCCACTACCTTCTTCCGTTTGTTTCTCCATGCTCAACAGCTGTTCATATTGTTCAGGCGTATTCATGTTGAAGACGAATCGGGTGTCGATGCCCAATCGCTCAAACGTCCATTCATGGATGGATTCAAAAGCGATACGTTCCAAGAAAGCGTTCACTCTCCGCTGATCTTGGTTTAACATCGATGAGATCCGATCCACACACCGTTTATCATAAATGCCATGCAGCGGGTGAATCTTACCCTCGATTGACGGGACCACAGCGTCGCTGCCTCGTTCGCGTTTACGGCCAAGCATCAGCATCGCCGCTTGTGTCGACAGATATGGCATGTCACAGCCGACAATCCATACATCCTCATGTCGCGCCAGCGACAAACCGGCATGCATGCCAGCCAATGGACCTTGTCCGGCGTAATAATCAGTAATGATTCGTACATCCGAATCGACGAACGGGAGATAGGTCTTTGGTTCGTTCGTAACCAGAATAACCTCTGAGCACAGCTGCTTCAAGATGCGCATTTGACGCTGCACCATTTTCTCATGTTGAACCGTAAGCAGCGCCTTCGGAGACCCTCCCATCCGGCGGCTTTGACCGCCTGCCAGAATGACGCCAGACAGACTGACCTTCTCTTCACATGGCAGCGGATTCGCAACGTCCAGCATAAACCATCCCTCCATGTCACTTAGTCTAACATTATACTTCCATTATGGAGCATTCAGCGATTGGACTCAATGAAATTGATCACTTTTTAATACACAGATCGGAGTAAAATGCAGACAATGGCTGAAAAGTAACCATATAAAAAGGAGGTGCCCCAGTCATCCGCGATGACAGAAAGACATCTCCTTTGTTTATTGCTGCCGCCTACTCTGCAGCGGGACGGTACTTCTCTTTATATTCGCTTGGGCTGAATCCCGTATGATCTTTGAATACACGAGAGAAATAATGCTGGTCGCTAAAGGACAGCGCGTCTGCCAACTCTTTTATCTTAAGGTCCGGCTTGGCTTGCAGCTGCTTGCACGCCTCTTCGATTTTAAGATCCATATAATATTGCACGAACGTCGTATTCGTAAATCGCTTGATAATGCGACTGATGTAAGAAGGGCTGACATGGAATTTAGCCGCCAGGTCGTTAATAGACAGCTGCGATGACTTATGGAGCTTGACGTAGCTGTCCATTTGCTCGAACAGCTCTTCGCCGCTTTTTCGGTTGCGCGAATGGAGCAGCTCGAAGTTTCGGGCGCACCAGTCCAGCAGCTTATCGCAAAACGCGGAATAGCTGTCCGATTGCAGCATTTCCTTCACTGCCGCTGCCGCAGCAAGGCGTTCTTCCGGGCCGTTGTCCGGCAGGTTGTAGACGAACGCATCGGCTATGGCCGCGACCAGCCGTTCTAAGTCCACATACCTTGCATGCTCGCTGTACGATTTGCGCAGCTGCTCGCCAAGCTTCATATGGAACGGCTGCGGCTGACGCTGTTCAATCATGTCTGTAAACGGTTTGATTAACGCTTCGTTCTGTTGCTGCTCAGGAATGCGGTAAGCCGTATCGAGCAGAACCGCTTTATCGAGCAGAATCTCTTCGTCCAGCAGATACTTCAGCTTGTCGTATTGCGCTTGCAGCTGGCCCAGATCGGCAGCTTGGAAGTTGCCTGCCATCGCGATCTCAATCCCAATGCCAAGCAATCGCTGTTCGACGGACTCCATCCACGCTACAGTCGAATCTACACGTTCTTGTACGGCCGATTGCACGATCACGATGTACCGGTCGGAATCTTTGGCAGGGAACAGCCAGCAGTTATGCGGCTTACATGCTTGCTCAAGCTCGGTTTGCAGCGTTTCAGTCTGCCAATTACCGGTATCCGGTACAAAAGGCTGCTTGCTCATCAGAAACATCGAAACGGACTGCTCGAAAAACGCGGGGCCAAGCCGCAAATCGGCCAAGAAACGGGAGGCTACGATTCCTTTCAAAGGCTCCAGACCGACTTCAAGCCGCTGAGCGAGCGAATCGATAACTCGCGACATCACATCCACCAGCTGGTTCCGATCGACGGGCTTCAACAAATAATCGAATACCTGCAAATTAATCGCTTTTCGCGTATATTCGAAATCGCTGTAGCTGCTGATTAGCACGACCTTCAGCGCCGGATACAGCTGCTTGGCTTGCTCGATGAGCCCTAGCCCGTCCAACTTTGGCATCCGGATATCGGTAAGCAAAATATCTACGGGATGCTGTTTGATATAATGAAGCGCTTCTTCGCCGTTATAGGCGGTTGCGGCTATCTGAACCGGCAGCTCCGACGACTCCAGAAGCGTCTTGATGTTGCGCAATATCGGCTTGCTGTCTTCGGCGATCAAGGCGGTAAACATATTCTCGCCTCCTTTTCGTTTATGTGCAAAAAAACCGGTTTTCAGCGCCGAGAAGGCTGAAGGAAGCAGGGAATGAGGATCGGAGCGCAGTGATCTGCTACGTGAGAACCGGAAGTCTCTGATTCATTCAGGATTCGATGCCGAATACACTCCTTGTATTGCTTCGTGATCAAAAGCGGTCTTCGAAATCTTGGGTGAGCGAGGCGATAATTTGCACGGTAGCGCCCTTTTCCTCTCCAACATTATTGTACAAATTGAAAAACAGCCGGTTTTTGTACATCAATTTCAACCGATTGACCGTGTTGACGACGCCCATATTTCCGAAGCTTGAAGGCATATGGAGCTCATGCTCTCTGGCCTCGGAATTCGATATGTTATCCATAATTTCGTTGATTTTGTCCGGGGCTATGCCTTCGCCGTTGTCGCTAATTTCGATCGCCCAAATGCCGTTGTACAACTGCACCCGGATTTGAATGCGCCAAGGCGGATCGGTATTGTCGAAGGCGTGCTCGATGCAGTTCTCGACAAACGGCTGGATGACGAGCCTCGGGAGCTCTATATGGTTTGCGGCATCGTCCGCAATAATTTCCCATTCGAGATCGCTTTCGTAGTTTTGCTGGACGAGCGACAAGTAATTCCGGGTATGCTCCAGCTCTTCCGCCAGGCTGACATGCTGATACGGAGAAGAGACGATATAACGTAAGGAATCGGACAGATGTTTGCACATATCCGACACCGCTTTGTTTTTGCCCTCTTGCGAGGCAATGCTGATCAGATACAACACGTTATGGATAAAATGCGGCGCGATCTGCGCTTGCAAAGCCGAATTTCTCGCCTTCATTTCTTCCTGAAGCGCGAGTTTTTCGCTTTCGATCGATTGTTGGAGGCGGTTAAGCAGTTCCTGGAACGATTCGCTTAAGGCCATCAGCTCGTTGTTGTGCGACTGATTGTCCACTTTGACGTTCAGGTTGCTGTAACTGATCCGGGAAATTTGGCTGCGCAGCTTTCGTATCGGCAGCAGCAGATTGCGCGTGCTGAAATAAATATAGACGAAGGAGAACAGCATCAGCAGCGTAATGAGCAATATCGACAAATATTGCACCGAATTAACCGACCCCAGAACGGCTTTCTTAGGCGTAACGACATAGGTAGTCCAGCCGGTATTGTCTGAAGTGTCATAAGCGATGTAATTGGAATCGCCGTCCAAATACATGCCGCTGCTATCGTCGTCCTCTTTCTTCAGAAAAGAAAGCTCCGACTGCCCTTTTGCGTTAGGCGAGCTGGAAATAATTTGACGGTCAGAATCCAGTACATATACGTCCCCGACCGCGATATCCTCCGTCGACAGCTGCAGTTCGGATTGGTCCAGCTGAATGGATAGGTACCCGTAGATCTGGCCATTCTGATTGATAATAGCTCTATCGAATGCTGAAATGCCGTTAGGCTGTCGGTATAACATGTATTCGTTACTGTCCAGCTTGTCTTTGAGGCTGGGTTCAAGCAGCGACGGATTCGTCGAATAGCCAATATAGGAAGCGACTGCTTTGCCGTCGAGATCATAAATAATCATATCACGGATGTCCACGCTTGGACCGATCGCTTCGAACATCATCTCTTTCAGAATGCGGTTCTGGCTAAGGCCTGCCGCGGAATCCGTCGAATGGTAACCTGCGGTTAAAGCTGCGTGAATTTGCTGGTTGGACAATACGCGCTGCGACAGCTGGTTCTGATTATTAATGTATTGGTCCAGCTGTCTGCTGATTTTGGCTGCCGTGAGCAGCTTTTCGTTCTCGTTGGTTTCCTTAAGCGGCCGGATGACTTGCCAATTCACGTAAGCCAAAAAACAGCACAGCACAAACAAAAGCAAAATCAAAAACATAAGGAATACTTTCGTTTGAAGACTGGCCTGCATAGGTAAAAGGTTTGCTTTCTTCATGAAGCCTTTCAAGGATGATAGTCCTCCGATCCTATGTTAGTTCAGAATTTTACACAACAAAGGTAAAGGTCAAACATGTACCTCCTAGCGATAAAAATCTACAATTGGATTGTAAACGGATTCAGTCGAAGATACAACAAAGGGCAACAAGAGGGGAGAACAAAATGAAGCAAACAACACGTAAGCTAACAACCGGCGCACTCGCTGTGGTGCTTTCCGTATCGCTCGCAGCATGCGGCAGCAGCAGCAGCTCCAGTTCGGAAAGCGGCGATAGCGGCAGCACTGGCAAAAAAGTCACGATCGAGCTGGCATTGTCCAAAAGCTCGCAGGATTCCGCATTCGTACAACAAGACCTGCTGGACGAGTTCGAAAAACAAACCAACATCAAAGTTAACCTGCAGCTTCTTCCTGCAGAACAAACGTCTACGGTTCTGCAAACAAAGCTGGCAGTTAACGAAACGCCTGACATCCTGCAATACAACCTGGCAAGCGCTACGACAGACCTTAACCTTGAGCGCAACTTCGAAATTCTGGATGACCAGCCTTGGGTCAGCCGCCTTCTGAACAAAGACGTGCTGTCCGCATACGGCCATGTATACAGCTTCCATGTCAGCCAAGATACCGGTATGCAAGGTGTTGTATATAACAAAGACATCTTCAATGAGCTTGGCCTAGAAGTTCCGAAAACATACGACGAGTTCCTCGCGGCTTGCGAAAAAATCAAAGCGGCAGGTTACACGCCAATCTTTATGCCATTCAAAGACAACTGGGCAGCTAACGTAATGCCTGGCGCCGCATTCGGCGAATACGTGGCTAAAAACGAACCTACCCTGTTCGACGAGCTGAACGCGAACAAGAAAAAATGGACGGATGTTCCTGCGTTCCAGACGATCCTCGACCAGCAATACGACCTTTACAAAAAAGGCTACACCAATACGGACGTACTCAGCGACAGCTATGACATGGCAGCGGGCCAATTCCTCGACAAGAAAGTGGCAATGATGTTCATGGGCGACTGGCTGATCGAATCCGTGCAGCAACAAGATCCTAACATGAACCTTGGCCTGTTCGCGTACCCTTCGGACAACAACGGCGACGCTTACCTTGGCGCTAGCCCGCTTGGCGGCCAGCTGTTTATTCCTAAACAAGCCAAACATAAAGAAGAAGCAGAACAATTCCTGAACTTCATCGCGCAAAAAGAAACTGCTCAAAAAATCGTGGACGCTCAAGGTTACGTTTCCAACTTCAGCGACGTAACGACTCCTGAACTTCCAGCTTACAAGCAAGAGATTTTGGACAACTACATCACACCTAAGAAAACAGCCATGACGATGGATGCTTACATGCTGGTTGACCGCAGCGAGCTTTACAGAAGCCTGCAAGACCAGTTCACGGGCAGCAAAACGTCCGAGAAAGTGCTCCAAACTTGGGGCGACAAATTTGCCGAGCTGATGAAAGACAAAGGCGAAGCAGGATTCTAAGCTAGAAGCAATTAAGCAATGCCGCGGCCGCTGTCCCAAACGGCGGCCGCTCTATTACACAAGCATCAGATAGAGAAAAACAAAATACACAGTCTTGGTGGGATGGAAGATGATAAAACGCTCCAAGAGCATGTATGGCTATTACCTCGTTTGGCCAGCGCTACTTATTTATACGATATTTTTTGTTGCACCAGCCATTATCGGCTTGTTCTATTCCTTTACGGACTGGCGCTTGGATCGAATCGGCGTCCATTTTATCGGCTTTGACAACTTCCACAAAATCTTTACGGACGATACCTTGCTCCTTGCAATGAAAAACACGCTTATTTTTGCGATAGCGACCGTTGTCGGAAAAAACGTGATCGGCCTCTTGCTGGCCATCGCTTTAAATATGCGGCTGAAATCCCGCAATTTCTTGCGCGCTATTTTTTATTCACCTTCCATTTTGAGCGTACTCGTAATTTCCATTATCTTTACGCCGATGCTTCGCACGGAAGGCATGGTCAACAAGTTTTTTGACGCCATTGGTCTTCACTTCCTGAGCCAAGCTTGGCTCACGAACCCGGATCTCGTGATCTGGACGGTTGCTTTGGTTGCCATCTGGCAGTCGGCAGGTTTCCAAATGGCGATTTATTTGGCGGGCTTGCAATCCATCTCCAAAGATTATTATGAGGCGGCAATGATTGACGGCGCCGGTGCTTGGAAAAGCTTTACGAACATTACGGTTCCGCTATTGCTGCCGGCACTTAACATTAACTTGATGCTTACGCTTATCGGCGGTTTGAAGGTATTCTCCGAAGTATTCGTTCTGACGAGCGGCGGACCAGGCAACTCCTCGCAGGTTGTCGGCACAATCATTCTCCGCGCGTTTGGCGAAGGCAACTGGGGCCTTGGTACGGCGATCAACACGCTGCTGTTCATCATCGTTACTCTGATTGCCATTCCATTGCTGATCTTCATGCGTCGTAAGGAGGTTACCGAATAATGAGCTTTTCCCGCAAACTGGCGCTTCGTAACTACATCGTTGAAATTGTGCTGCTCATTGCTTGTCTCGGCATTATCATACCGCTATTGCTTATGATTTTCGGCTCCTTTATGACAAGCGCTGAAGTGTCCAAATTCCAAATCCGTTTCCCGGACAAATGGATGTTCTCCAACTACGTGACCGTATTCAAGGAGGGCGGCCTTGCCCGCGCGTTCCTGAACGGTATGGTCATTACCGGCGTATCGGCCATCTTGAACATCTTCACGTCTTCCGCAGCCGCTTTTATTCTGGCGCGCCGCGAGAGCAAGTTCTCGAGTTTCCTGTACCTGTTCTTCTTCATGGGCCTAATCGCTCCGATGTCCACGATCACAACGATCCGCGTTGTGCAATGGCTGGGCTTCTACGGCAGCGTAACGAGCGTTATCTTGATTTACGCCTCGTTGAATACGGCGTTTAGTATTTTCCTGTACAGCGGCTTTATCAAATCCGTACCGAAAGCGCTGGACGAGGTTGCGTTCCTTGAAGGCGCAAGCCTGCTGGGCGTGTTCTTCCGTATCATTACGCCGCTCATCGTTCCGGTTAACGCAACGGTAGCGATCATGGTATTCATGTCGGTATGGAACGACATCACGATTCCGCTGTACTTCCTTACGGACAGCAAGACATGGACGATGCCGCTTTCCATCTATAACTTCTACGGCAAATACAGCCGTGACTGGAACCTGATTTTTGCCGACCTCGTCATGACGTCGATTCCGGTCCTCATTCTTTATTTGCTGGGCCAGAAGTATATCGTCAGCGGCCTCACGGCCGGCGCGGTCAAAGGTTAAGCCTGAAGCTGCAGTTGCATGCAAAAGAGCCGTCCCGACAAGTCATCGAAGGTGACTTAAGGGATGGCTCTTTTTTTGTTTCGTTTCATTGCCGCAATAAAGCAAACAAGAACCTCTAATCACCTGATGAGGCGATTAGAGGCTCTTCGTTTTCTTCGTTAGCAGTGTTGCCTATCCTGTCTATCGAATTGGTTCGATCCGATACAGATTAGTCAGACCGTCTGCGTCTTTCGTCACTTCCGATACTATCCAGCCGTACGACAGCACGGATACGAGACGCTCATATTGCTCTGGCGTCAATGCCGCCGTTACGGACTCTTCGCCTGCTTCGAACGTCAGCTCTGGCTCAAGACCGTAAGCGACAGCGATCGAGCTGCGAATGCCGCGAAGCGTGTTGTACTTGATGCGATAGCCCTCGATTACTGCACGCTCGAACGTTACAGGCTCAGCAGTCGCGAATGCGCGAAGCTCTTCATATTTGAACTCGTACATGCTCGTATCGACCGGAAGTTCGCCTTCACGAACGTCCCTCAGCAGTCGTTCATCCGACCAGCCCAAGGACCGAAGCGATTCGAGCAGCAGAGCCTCCCATTGCGACAACAATACACGATCCGCACCCATTGCGTTACTCATATGCTAATCCCCCTTTAACCTTCAATTGCAGCCCAGTGACCAGCATGAACCTCTCGCAGCTCAGCCGCAAGCTCCGACTCTGTTGGCTTCCACACAAGTCGCTCAACATTCGCATTCGGATCCGGGATAGGGATCGACGACAGCAGCGCCTTCGTATACGGATGAAGCGGATTATCGTACAGCTCATCGCTGTCCGCTACCTCAACGAGCCGTCCACGATACATAACCCCGATTCGATCCGAGATATGCCGTACCATCGAAAGGTCATGCGCAATGAACAAATAAGTGAGTCCAAATTCCTGCTGCAAGTCCTCCAGCATGTTGACGACCTGTGCCTGCACGGACACGTCAAGCGCCGAGATCGGCTCATCGCATACGACGAACTCAGGCCGCACAGACAGCGCGCGTGCAATCGAGATCCGCTGCCGTTGTCCGCCGCTGAACTCATGAGCATAACGATGAAGATGCTCACGTTTAAGACCCACTCGCTCCAATAGCGCCGCAACAGCCTCGATCCGTTCCTCGCCCCGTCCGATGCCATGAATATCCATCGGCTCGCCGATTAGGTCCAGCACCGTCATGCCGGGGTTCAACGACGAATAGGGGTCTTGGAAAATCGACTGAATCCGTCTGCGGAACGGCTTCAGCGGCTTTTCGCCCAGCTTCGACAGCGCCTGCCCATCGTAGAGCACCTCGCCGTCTGTATAATCGTAAAGCCGCAGCAAGCAGCGACCTACCGTTGACTTGCCGCTGCCGGATTCGCCAACGAGGCCAAACGTCTCGCCTTTCCGAATTTGGAAACTTACGCCGTCGACCGCTTTAAGCACCTCGGTAGGCCGCCCCCATACGTCTTTGCTCTTCACAAAATGCTTCTTCAAATGCTGGACATCAACCAGAAGCTCTTGTTTCGTCAAATGGCTCATTGCGTCTTCGCCTCCTTATCCGCGAGCCAGCACATAGACGTATGTCCCTGGCTAAGCGTATAGACCGGCGGCAGCGAAGCGCATTTGCTCATCGCATGCGGACAACGCGCCATGAACGGGCAGCCTGGCGGCGGATTAAGCAGATCAGGCGGCGTTCCTTCGATTGGCACAAGCCGCTCACGTTCGCCACCCCGCTTCGGAACAGAACGCAGCAGCCCTTGCGTGTACGGATGCTGCGACCGATAGAAGATATCCTCTACCGATCCGGATTCCATCATCATTCCGCCGTACATAACGATGACGCGCGTGCATACTTGCGCCACGACGCCTAGGTCATGGGTAATAAGTGCAATTGCTGTATCGGAATTATTTTTTAGCTCTTTCAGCAAGTCGAGGATTTGTGCTTGAATCGTTACGTCAAGTGCCGTTGTCGGCTCGTCTGCAATAAGCAGACCTGGCTTGCAGGACAACGCCATCGCAATCATGACACGCTGGCGCATCCCGCCGCTGAATTCATGTGGATATTGATTCAATCGGCGCTCCGGCTCTGTAATGCCGACTTGGCGCAGCAGCTCGATAGACTCTCGCTTCGCTTCTTCTTTACTTAGGTTGCGATGACGACGTAAAATCTCCATCATTTGCGAGCCGATCCGTTTCACCGGGTTCATCGCTGTCATCGGATCTTGAAATACCATTGCAATCTCGTTGCCGCGAAGCTTCCGCCATTCCTTCTCCGTCAGCTCCGTCAACTGCTTGCCCCGATACTCTATTCGACCGCTAATGATCTCGCCAGGCGGCTCGATAAGCGCCATAATCGCCTTAGCCGTCACGCTCTTCCCGCTTCCGGATTCGCCGACGATACCCAGCGTCTCGCCCGCATCAATATGCAGGCTGACACCACGCACCGCTTGGTTGTCCCCATCGCGGGTATGGAACGATACTTGTAATTGTTCAACTGTCAGCAGCCGTTCCGCCATTGATGCTCCACTCCTTCTTGCCTTTATCACAAGTCCTATACGGATTAACGTTTCGTCAGTCTTGGCTCCAGCCCCACGCGCAGCAGATCGCCAAGTACATTAAAGCTGAGCACGGTGAGCAGAATGAGGAGCCCCGGGAATATCGCCAAATACGGTGCCTGCGCAATAAAGCCCTGCGCATTGTTCAGCATACTGCCCCATGTTGCGTTCGGCGGTTGGACACCGAAGCCGAGGAAGCTAAGCGACGACTCCATCATAATGGCCGATGCGACGTTATTCGTTGCCCCTACAATAATGACTGGAACTAAGTTCGGTACGATATGTTTCCAAATCATGCCCCATGCACTCTGTCCCGATGCCTTCGCATACAGTACATATTCCCGTTCCTTCAATGACATCGTCTCAGCCCGAACAACACGTGCAATGTTCATCCACATGAGGCAGGCGATAATGATGATGATATTGCCAACACTCGGCTTCAGGTAGACGCTGAGCAGCAGCAGCACAAGGAACGACGGAATCGATAAGAAAATTTCAAGTACGCGCATGAGCAGATTGTCCAGGCGCCCACCGAAGTAGCCGCTGATGACGCCGATACATGCACCAATGCCTGTCGCCAGAATCATCGATGCGAAGCCGACCAAGAGCGAAACGCGCCCGCCGTACAGTGCTCTCGCGAAGTAATCACGGCCATAATCGTCTGTTCCGAACCAATGCGATGCACTTGGAGACTGCAGCCGCTCTGCCACATTCATAACGTTAGGATCGTTTGGCGCAAGGAAAGCGAATACAGCACCAAGCGTAAATAGGCTCAGAAGGATGACCGCGGCAACGCCCAGCTTGCTGCTTCCTAGCTCGCGTTTCAGATTTCGCCATTTGCTGCGATTCATATCGTCACCTCATCGTTTTAATGCGCGGATCCGCGAAGCCGTACAATATATCCGCCAGCAGATTACCCAGTATTAGTAGAACAGACGAGAACAGTGTAATGCCCATCAGAACGGGATAATCCATCCCGCGGACTGCTGTCATTCCAAGCGAGCCAATGCCCGGCCAAGTGAACACCGTCTCCGTCACGATGGCGCCTGTCACCAGGTCACCCATCGACATGCCGAGCAGCGTAATGATCGGAAGCAGCACATGCTTCATCACATGGCGGAACAGAATCGTATAACGGCTCGAACCAAACGCTTTTTGAATAAGAACATATTCTTCCTTTAATTGACCGATCGTACTCGATCGAATGTAACGGACATAAACCGCCAGAAACCCGAATGCTAACACTGTGCAGGGCAGAATGCCATGCTTCAGCACATCAGCAGCCGACTGTACGCCAATCGTTCGCATACCCATGCTTGGCAGCCAATGCATCTTGATCGCAAAGAAATAAATAAGAAGAATGGCCAGCCAAAACAACGGCACCGAAATCCCGACATATGTAATCAGGTTGATGAGCTTGTCCGGCCAACGATTCCGGTTTGCGCCCGCAACCAGACCGAGTGGAATCGCAATCATGACAGCGAGTCCGATTGCGCAAGCCATCAAGCCTGCCGTAGCCGGCAGACGATCTAGGATTTGGTCAAGCACCGGTTGATGGTTGATGAGCGAGTAGCCGAGATTGCCAGACAGCAGCTGCTTGAGCCATTGCACATACTGGACATAAGCAGGCTGATCCAGACCGAGATTATGACGAATCCGCTCGATATCCTCTGCATGCATATTCGGTGTAACGAACGACATGACAGGGTCACCCGGCGCAAGCTTGATCATGGCGAAACAGACGATCGACACAAAGAACAGCATCGGAATCGTTTGTGCCAGTCGCTTGACAATTAGTTGTCTCATTCGCTTCTTCCCCTGCCTCTTCATTGAAAAAAAACAAGCTGGCCACCAGCTTATCGCCGATCAGCCAGCTTATTTTTCTCGTTTAGATACGTGTTCAAAAAGATGTTATTTATTTCATGTAGAGTTTCGACAAATCTTCAAAGATAACGACCGGTTTCAGTACGGCTTCATCAATGCCGCCGAAACGCTTATCAACCGCTACAATTGTTTTCGTGTAGGCAATCGGATAAATCGCCGCATCTTCCGCAACCAGCTTCTGCGCTTCCGTATACAGCTCGCCGCGCTTCGTCGCGTCTGATTCGCCCGCGCCCTTCTGGAACAGCTCGTCCACTTGCTTATTCGAGTAGTGCGAGTAGTTAGACGAGTTGTCCGTTGTGAACAGAATCGAGTAAGCGTCCGGGTCGAAGCCCATGATGTAGCCCGCTACAGATAGATCGAAGTCTGTTGCGTTACTGCTGTATACTTTGCTGTTGAGCGCTGAAGCATCGATGCTTTGCACTTCAACGGTCACGCCGATATCTTTCAGCTTCTGCTGGACGTACAGCGCAATCGCTTCTTGCGTCTTGTCACCGCTCTTCACAACGAAGCGCAGCTTCAAGTTCGTTACGCCAGCTTGCTGCAGCAGCTCTTTCGCTTTGGCTGGATCATTATCGAATGTAGCAACATCATTCGTATGGAACAGCGTGTCCGGCGTCAAGAACGAATGTGCAGCATCTGCATACTCGCTCGACAGATAAGCTGCCGTAATCAGTTCATCGCGGTTCAGTGCGTAGCCAAGCGCTTGACGCACTTCTTTCTTATTCAGTACGCCGAGGTCACTGTTCTCGTTAATGAGGATGTAAGACAGACGGCCTTCGCTGTAAGGCATCAGATCGTAGTTGCCTGTTCCTTCAATCGTTGGCGCGTCCTGCGGCGATACATAGTTAATGTTCAGTTCGCCGTTCTGCAGAGCAAGGTTCGCTGCGTTCGTATCTTTCGCGATGCGGTACGTGACCGTATCCAGATGCGGCTTGCCGCCAAAATAGTTATCGAAGCGCTCAAGCGTCACGTATTCGCCCGTTTTGTACTCTTTAAATTTGAACGGACCCGAGCCGACCGGCGTGTTGTTCTTCGTGCTTTTCTCAATATCCGCTTCATTCTCGAAAATATGCTTCGGAATCGGCGTCAGCTGCACGAGCGTTGCTTCGAATGCAGGCGCTGCCTGAGGCATTTTGAACGCAACCGTCAGATCGTCGACTTTGCTCACTTCAATCGGCTTGCCGCCGATGATCAAGTTGCCGCGGAACATGCTGTTCTGCTTCTCGTCGAGAATGCTGTTGATCGTGAACACAACGTCATCCGCCGTCAGCGGCTGTCCGTCATGCCAAGTCAAACCACTCTTCAGCTTCAGCGTATACGTCATGCTGTCTTCCGACGCTGTGAGGCTGTCTGCCAGATAGTAAGTTATCTTGCCGTTATTCACTTGGAACAGTGGGGCATATAACGATTGGTCAATCGTCAAGCTGACGCGGTCGCCAGCATAGTTCGGGTTCAAAATAACGGGATCCGCGCCGACGCCAATAATCAGATTGCCGCCGTCCTTCGGTGCGGACGTTTCCGTCTGCTGCCCGCTGTTGTCGCTAGGCGTCGTTTTGTCCGAACTGCTGCCGCATGCTGTAATCAATGCAGTGAGCAGCACAAAAATAATTGCTGTGGACCATTTCTTGCTCATTTCCATTCATCCCCTCAGTCTATCTTGCTGCCATTGTTTTTGTATTGTATATCGGGTTAGTCGGTATTATCAAATTGTAAAATGTTCCAAACGAAATTGCAGCGTCTTATCGGACAAGAAAAGCCCCAAGCGATCAACCATCGCTTGAGGCTTATCATTCCCATAATTTAGACCGTTACTCACCTGCAATAATTCGGTATAACGCCTGCGTTCCGTCATTGTCGCCGCCATGTTCGATGAGTTGTTCATAGAGGGACTGCGCTAGCTTTAATCCTGGAAGCTCTAGTCCCATCTCAGCAGCAGAGTCCAGTGCAATTCGAATATCTTTCACAAAATGCTTCACATAAAAACCTGGCGCAAAGTCTCCTGCAATCATGCGAGGTGCTAGATTGGACAGCGACCAGCTTCCGGCAGCACCAGAACTGATGCTCTTCAGCACCTGCGTCTGATCGAGTCCAGCCGCCTTCGCATAGGCGAGCGCTTCGCTTACGCCAATCATGTTAGAAGCAATCGTAATCTGATTGCACATCTTGGTGTATTGTCCTGCGCCTGCCGAACCTTGGTGGACGACGTTCGTTCCCATGATGTCCAGCAGCGGCTTTACCGCTTCGAACGCCTGCGTATCGCCGCCAACCATAATCGACAGCTTCGCTTCCCTCGCGCCAACATCTCCGCCAGAGACGGGTGCGTCCAGCGCATGCAGTCCTTTGCTCGCCGCTTCTTGCGAGATCCGCTTCGCGAGCGCCGGACTTGATGTTGTCATATCAAGGAAGTAAGCGCCGTCACGCGCATTGTTCAGCAGCCCGTCGGCCCCGAAATAAATTTGCTCCACATCGCTTGGATATCCGAGCATCGTGATGACCACATCCGCGTGCTTCGCAACATCCTTCGGCTGATCATGCCATACCGCCCCTTGCTGCAGCAGTCCTTCTGCCCGCGCTTTCGTGCGATTGTAGACATGAACCTCATAGCCGTTCTTCCTGAGATGTCCCGCCATGCTGGCACCCATTATGCCTGTCCCAATAAACCCGATGACTGTACTTGATGCACCTGCCTGCGTGTTACCCGCCATCTTTGTTCGTTCCACCTTTCGACCGTACCGATTATTTCACGAAAACATGGCCGCCAATCGTCGCCGTCTTCGTAAGCGATTGGAACCATTCACTATCCGCTGGGGCACTGTTGAAGTACAATCCGCCGTTGGACGGGTCGATCCCCTTCGCAGCTTGAATAGCTGCACTGAATGCCTCCGCATTCGGCAGTTTCCAGTATTGGCCATTGGCCACCGTTGTAAAAGCGCCTGGTGCGAAAATGACCTTCTCGATCGTATCCGGGAAGTTCGGTGAATCGATGCGGTTAAGAACAACGGCCGCAACGGCAATCTGCCCTTTGAACGGCTCACCGCCTGCTTCTGAGTATACCACACGCGCTAGCCTGCCGAGATCCGGACGGCTTACCGTTACTTTATGTAGAGCATGCAGCGTCGTCGGACCTGCGGTTCCGTTCTGGACGATGGCTGCATTTTTCTGAAAACGCATAACCGCTTTCTTCGTTCCTGCTCCGAACTTGCCGTCGGCAGCAGATGTTAAATAACCGAGCATTCGCAGTCGTTCCTGCAAATCGACGACCTGGTCGCCTGTGCTTCCGACCGACAGCGCGACATAGCTCGTTGCAGCACTCGCCTTCTGCTGCTGCGGCAATAATAAAGATCCAATCATGACTCCGATCAACAGCCATCCATACTTTGTTTTAAACACGTACAATAATCCCTCCAAGAAGTTTAAGTGCAATGATGATGGGCAGGTGTCTAACACAAATAATGTAAACAGTCTCACGTCGAACATTGTAACATCATTCACTGGATTACCAACGTTTTCATAGAAAATTCTAATGAATCTCATGCTCACCGAAACCGGTACAACCGCCCGTTTACACGTGTTTACGCCTCCATGCTATCCGATCCACCAGTGTCACAATGCCTAACAAAATCGCACACATGACCCATACAATCGGTTCAAGCTCAAGTAAATACCAAGGCCATGGTCCTAAAATGTCGAGGAGCGATCCGCCCTCTGGCTTTCTTGCTAGAAACATATAATTTGTACCTGCGATTGTATTGATGATTGCACCTGGAATGGCAAGCAAATGAAGTGCAAGCACCGCGATCGGCAGCGAGCGGAGCGTTGGGCGCATCCGTTCAACCGCTGTCATGTAGACCGAAGCTGCGATGATGCCAATATGTCCGAGAAAGAAATGAAAGTATCGGAATTGAGGAAAATTTTCGACCAAATCCGGTGTCAGCATTGCCTGCAAAGCCCCGAGTGTGCCCAAGTAAACAACGACGTTGTACAGCATCCGACTCCGAGTAAGCAGCATAATGACTGACATCCAGAGCGTCATCGTGCACAGCTCGAATGGGAGCGACCATACGGTCCATTCGCCTTGAATCGTATAGGAGATATAGAGTGCGGTCTCCAAGCCCGCCAGCATAGCAGCAATAATTCCTGCGGCGATTCGAGAACGGCTGCCGATACGAAGCTGTCTTCGGTACATCACGATGCCCGCGCATACAAAAACACAAGCGATGATCGCCGCCCAGTGAGCGGCAGAGAAAGCGGTGAAGGATTGCATCAGCTGTTCACTCCTTAGTGGATAGGTGAAAGAACGAATGGAAAGGTGGTTCAGCTCATTGTAGGCAGGAAGGATAAATGCGAATAGTACCATTTTCCAATAGTACCCATGCCATCAACTCCTTAGACAAAAACCCCCGCCGCTCTCGATGATCTCGAAAGCTGCGAGGGTTCCTGTGTTTCTACTATTACACATGTGCGGTGTCTTGAGACGATGATGCTGTATGCCGCGGCAGTTGGAGCTCAATCGTATGCGTTCCGCCGTCATCGGCCAACTGGATATACACCCCTGACTCGTCGCGTCTCGCCTCATGCGAGGACCGATGTACGCTTAAGTTGCCGGAGGCATCGATATCAAGAGGAAGCGACTGAACGGAAGCATCCTCTACCATACGGACCTTCACCTTATAGAGCGTCTTCCCATGTCGGTATTCGACCTCATAACCCGGCCAATCATGCGGCACTGCCGGTCGGAAGTATAATCGCTCTCCCACCTTGCGAAGACCGATAATCCATTCGATGCCGGCTTGATACATCCAGCCCGAAGCACCGGTGTACCATGTCCAGCCTGCTCTTCCTTTTACCGGATCACGCGTGTACACATCTGCGGCCATTACATAAGGCTCACCTGCATACTTGCGTACTTCGCCTTCGCTTCGTGCATGCGTAACCGGATTGAGCAGATGGAACAAATCGACTGCTTTATCACCATTGCCGAGTCCGCACCAAGCGACGATACTCCAGATAACGCCATGCGTATACTGCGCGCCATTCTCGCGAATGCCCGGCGGATACCCTTGAATGTAGCCTGGGTTCGGATCTGTTCGGTCAAATGGCGGCGTCAGCAGTCTCGCAACCGCAATATCACGGTCTACGAGCTCACGGTCGAACGACATCATCGCCTGCTGTGCACGCTCACGCGGTGCGGCGCCGGAGATGACGGACCATGACTGTGCGATCGCATCGATACGGCATTCTTCGTTGCGGGTGGAGCCGAGCCAGTGACCTTCGTCCGCCCGCGCGCGACGATACCATTCGCCGTCCCATGCGGATTTGTTGATCGCAGCGGCAATCGCTTCACGGCGTTCGCGATAGGCGGCGGCTCGCTCTATGTCGCCCTTCAGTTCGCACACACCCGCGAACTGCCTCAACACTTCGCATAGGAACCAGCCGAGCCAGACACTCTCGCCCTTGCCCAGATCGCCGACCGAATTCATGCCGTCGTTCCAGTCGCCGATTCCCATGAGCGGTATGCCGTTCTCGCCAAATCTCGACGCTCGTTCAATGGCTCGAATGCAGTGCTCATATACGGATTCCACTTGATCCGATAGAACAGTCGGCTCATAACGCTCATGCTCTTCATCCGTCAGCTGCTCGCTTCGAATGAACGGTGCCATCTCATCCAACACCGATCGATCGGATGTTTGTGTGATATACCGCGCTGTCGCATAAGGCAGCCACAGCAGATCGTCCGAATATTTGGTACGGATACCGCGATGCGTTTCCTCATGCCACCAGTGCTGAACATCGCCTTCCTCATACTGATGCGCGGAGTGCAAAATAATTTGCGCACGGGTTATATCCGGCCTTGCATGCAGCATTGCAATTGAATCCTGCAATTGATCCCGATACCCGAACGCGCCGCCTGCTTGATAAAACGCCGTTCTTGCCCACATCCGGCAGGCAAGCGCTTGATAGAGCAGCCAGCCGTTGATCAAATAATCCATCTCTTTGTTCGGCGTCGCAATGCGCGTCTGCAGCGTTGTCTCTTCCCAGAATTGTACCGCTTCTTCATAGGCTGCCGTACAAGCTTGTCCATTGTTGTATTTGTGAACGAGCGCTACAGCCGCTTCTCTGGACCACTCCGCTCCAAGCAGCACATAGACCGTTCTTGAAGCGCCTGCTTCAATCTTCAGCTTCAACTGGACGGCACCACATGAATCATGCTGAGCACCAGTCGCTCCGGACAAGTGAGTTCGTTTCATTGCCTCCGGTTCAGCTGTTGTGCCGCCACGACCGATCCATTCCAACCGATCCGCCGTGTAGGATACTCGCTCGGATATGCTGGCATCGACTTGCTGACCGTCTTGATCATGAATAGCTAAGAACGCCCAATCATCACGGAACGTTTCCTGATAGCCATTGCGGACGAGCATCGCCTGGGCTTCCGCATCCCATTCCGATACGATATGCGAAGCGCTGATCTGTCTCTTCACGCCGAGCACCCAATCGCACTCGTAGAAAATCGACAGCTCTTTCGCCTCGTCACTCGTGTTATCGAGCTTGAGCTCCACAATCTTGACGGAATCGGACTTCGGCACAAACACCGTCATCTGCTGCCGCAGCCCGAGGTCTGCACGGCGGAACCGGGAGTAACCTCGTCCATGCGCAACTGTGCAGGCCGAATCCGCCGATGCCGGCATCGGTGTCGGCGAGCTGAACAGCCCGCTTCGATCGTCGCGGATGAAGCATACTTCGCCCGGCGGGTCGAGCACCGGATCGTTCGACCACGGTGTCAGCTTGCATTCGCGGCTGTTGCGCCACCACGTATAGCCGGTTCCGAGCTCTGTGATGAGGAAACCGAACTTCTCGTTCGCCACCACATTGCTCCATGGCGCATGCAGAAACTTGCCGCCGCGCAGCGCAATCCGATATTCACGGCCATCAGGCGTGAAGCCGCCCCAGCCGTTGAACAACGCCAGCTGCTCGGCCGATTCGGCCACCGATTCCTCCTGCTTGCGAATCGCTGCAGGCGACACCGGCACGGCCGATTGAGGCTGTGCATGCAGCGGCTCCGCCCAATCGTTCACCAGCTTCGGCGCCTTCAGCTGCGCCTTTAAGCTAGGACCGTCTGCCCTGAGTACATAACGGGCAACAGCGAACAACAACGTCCGTTCTTCCTCGGACATTTGGTTTGCAGCAACCGGATAGACGCCGCCAGGACGAACGGCGTGTTTATCTACATTTTGCTCAATCGCTACGCGCAGTCCGTCTGTAACGTCCTGCTGGTAGCCGCCTGCCGATTCGTTTACGATGACGAGATCAAACGGCAGTCCCTTGCGGCATAGATAACCGTGCCCGCTCATGAGCCGAATCGCGAACGGCAGCTGCGCACGATCCTCCAACGTCACGAGAACGATTGGCAGATCCCCGGAGATGCCCATCGACCATAATCCCGATTGACCTTTCACGTTCGCTGCAATGCTGGCCGCACGTTCTTGACGCAGCGGCGAGGCATAGAGAACCCGCCCAGCCAACGTTTGCAGCAGAGAAGCTTCGTGTGCAGTTAGCCGCTGATGGCGAAGGTCGATCCGGCTGTGCGTCCAAGCGAGCTGGAATGTCCGATCAATCTGCTGCTCGTCACAGAGCGACTTTGCGATGCTGAGCGACTCTTCACGCGATTCGGCAACACCTGTCACGCCGAACAGCTTAACCGTCTCGCCCGGTCCTACCGACACGCGGCGGCGAATCGAGAAGATAGGATCAAGCACGGCGCCGACCGTCCCGCTCAGCTTGCTGTGCATACTTTGCGGATGCTGCATAGAATGGCCGCGTCCGATGAAAATCGCCCGATCCGTCTCATATTCAATGGGTCCCAGGCAATCGCAGCCGATCGATAAGGTCTGGAATGCCCAGCGATGCTTCTCATGACCATCCCTCGGCCTGCGCACGGCGAGCAGACACTCTTCTTCTGCTGCAAATTCCGTCTGCACGAACAGCTTGCTGAACGCCGGATGCGCATCATCAGCGAGCGATGGTGCGAGTACAACCTCGGTATACGTTGTGACTTCGAAGATTCGCGTCTCCGAACTTTCATTCGTCAGCTTCAATCGGCGAATCTCAACGTTATGCTCTGGCGATACGCAGATATCGAGCTCCGTGCCGACCGGTCCATCCTTGCGCATGAAGCTCGCTTGATGAAGCGAGAACTGCACGCGCATATCGTTTGACGCAACGCGGCAAGGCTCATAAGCTGGCGACCATACCGCATCGCCGGTTACATCGCGAATATACATGCCGATTCCCGGCGGATCCGTAACAGGATCTTCCCGCCATCTGGACAAAGCAATGGAACCGTGGCGCGTGAAGCCGCCTCCGCTTGCTGTTACGACGGAAGAGAAAACACCGTTAGATAACAGGCACACTTCAGGCAGCGGCGTAATGGGATCGGTAAACTCCCGCATCGGTGCGATCCGTTCCTGCTCTTGAACGACGGTCGCCCGCTCCGAGTAAGACTTCGCCGAATCCGTAATGATAGCCGGCTTGTCCGGCATGCGCTCTTGCAGCAGCAGCTCGGCTGCTTGCACACGTTTATCTGCATGGAACCGATCCACCATCGTCCTTGGCAGCAGCTCGTTCGCAAGCGTCAGCAGGCTCATCCCTTGGTGATGGACCATGAAGCTGCGAATGACGACGCTGCTTTGACCTTCCGGCATCCGCTTCGCGGTGAAGTCGATCGCTTCATAATAGCCGTGCTCGCCGCGCGCGCCCAGCTCTTCCATCCGACGCAGCGCATCAAGCGCTTCGCGCTTCGCATAAGGAATCGCCATAATCGTCGCATACGGTGCGAGCACCAGATCTTCTTCCAGTCCTCGCTGGAAGCCAAGCCCTGGCACGCCGAAAGCCCGATATTGATAATTCATCTGGTAGTCGAACGCGTAGTAGCCCGACTCCGAAATACCGAACGGGACTGCGCGCTGACGGGCATACTCGATTTGACGGCGAACCATGCCGCGATACGTTTTATCCCACAGCGTACGGCGATACGTCTTCATGAGGAGCGCCGGCATCAAATATTCGAACATCGTGCCCGACCACGACAGCAGCGTCGCATGCTTGCCCGACTTCGTCATCGCCCGTCCAAGCTTGAACCAATGGGCGGCAGGCACCTGATTGAAGGCAATCGCAAGGAAGCTGGATTGACGCGCTTCGGATGCAAGCAGATCGTACAGAATCGTTTCTTTGCGATCAGCAGACGCATGGTAGCCGAGCGTGAACAGCTGAGAAGCATCATCATAAAGCGGACGGAAATCCGTCTCGTTAATCAATTTCTCCAGCCGTTCGTTCAGACGAGCCGCATGCTGGCAAATGCCTGCACCACCTTTAAGTGCCGCTTCAGCTTCTGAAGCATATTCCGCAATACCTTCCTTCACCGTTACGAGATAACCGACAAAGTTGCCCGAATCGACCGTCGAAACATACAGCGGAGGAAGCGGCCTAAGCGTCGACGTCTCGTACCAGTTGTACAAATGGCCATTCCATTTATCCATTCGGTCAATCGTATCCAGCGTCCGCTCGATTCGCCGCAGCATATCGGAGGTGTCGATAAAACCGAAATCACGTGCAGCAAGCGTACATGCCAGCTGCAATCCAATATTCGTCGGCGAAGTCCTTCTAGCTGGTCCTACCAGCGGTTCAAGCTGTACATTATCCGGCGTCAGCCAATTGTCCTCAGCGACCGTATACTGGTCGAAATAAGACCAAATATCGGCCGCTAACTTCGTCAGCGTCTCCCGCTCCGAATCGGTTATCGATTCGGTTCTTACAGCAGGTGGTTTACTCAGCCAGCCGGCAATGGCTGGCGCAACCAACCACACTACAGCAATCGCCCCGCCGATTCCTCGAATGGGAGCATAAGCCGACAGATAGGAAAGAACGCCATAAGCAACAGCGAATACAAGCCCCCAGCCGAAGCCGCGAATCGAACGCTTCTGCCCGCTCCTCCGCTCCACCTCCGCCGAGCTCGTCCATTCCAACAATCGGCGCTTGGAGCCATACAGCCGATACAACGTACGAATAACCGCATCGCCCATCACAACCGCTTGATATGGCAGCGTAACAAGCGTGACGAGCGATTGTCCGAACGATGCCAGCAGGGCAGCGGGCTTACGAGCCAGCGTGCCCGGCATTAGAAGTGTGCGAATCAATGGAAGGCACATCGTCAGCAAAGCGACCGTAGTGAGCGCCGTCCATGCCCGCTGAGGCATAAGCGTTGCCACGATCAGCGCAAGCAGCAGCGCAGGCTGCAGCAGGCTTCGCCGCATATTATCGATGATCTGCCAGCGCGTCAGCGCCGAAAGATCGACCTTCTGCAGCTTACCGGTCCGATTGCACACCCGTGGCATGAGCCAGCAGAGCAGCTGCCAATCCCCTCTTACCCAGCGATGCAGCCGCTGCTGGTAAGAGCTGAAGGTTGCAGGATGTCCGTCAATCAGCTCGATGTCCGACAGCAGGCCGCCGCGAAGGAAGCCGCCTTCAAGCAGATCGTGACTGAGCACATGGTTGTCTGGAATTCGCTCGCTGAGCACAGCCTTGAAGCTGTCGATGCTTATAATCCCTTTGCCTGTAAAAATGCCCTGCCCGAACGTATCCTGATACGGATCGGACATCGCGAACGCATAAGGATCAATGCCCGGCTCACCGGACCACAAGCGCGCAAGACGCGACCGCGAGACCGAATCATAGCTGACGCCAATCCTTGGCTGCAGCACGCCATAGCCTTCGACAACGCGCGTACGAGATTCGTTCAGCCGTGGCCGGTTATACGGCAAATGCATCGTACCGACCATACGCTGCGCAGCGCCGATCGGCAGTGAAGTATCGGCATCAAGCGTAATCATGTAACGAGCGTCTCGCAGCTCTGATGGCAGCGTACGCTCTTGGAAGCTTGTCCCTTCGTCACCGCGAAGCAGGCTTATAAACTCAACCAGCTTGCCGCGTTTGCGCTCCCAGCCCATCCACACTTTCTCCGAATCGTTCCATAGCCGCTTCCGTTGGAACAGATGAAACGTCTTGCCGCTGCCTTCACGCGGGTGCCGAGCATTAAGCTCGTCCACACGTTCACGCGCTGCCCGATACACCTTCTCATCGGCAGGCGTCCGCTCCGACTGCGCATCGGTATAGTCGGTGAGAAGCGCATAGTACAGCTGAGGATCGGGATTGGACAGATAGTGCAGCTCAAGTCGATCCGCCAGCTCCTCTGCTTCCTCCGGCTTCGACCAAATTATCGGCATGACGACGATCGTCTTCGCATCCGATGGAATGCCGGATGAATAATCAAACCGAAGCAGCGGCTTAGAGCGGACCGTACTGCCGATGAACGTGTGGCTTGCCGTAATCGCCCATTCTGCTGCAGGCATGAGCATCAGCAGCACCGCAACAACCCATGCGCCGGTGGTCAGGCCATTCCCGCTGCCTGCCCACCATCCGAACAAGACAGCAAAGACGACGAAAGCACAGCCAATCATGGACAAATAGGCTGTACCCCGCCGGCGTCTAACGACAGCACCGCGATGCGAGCGTGGATTGGCATTGCACGAACGCAGCGATTCATGAAGCGCATCTACTCCGCCATCATCCAACAAATAGAATGCGGCATAATTCGAACGAGGCGGCGCATCGAAGCCGTTGCCGCTATCCGCTGCTCCATCATCAGAAACAGACCGATCCCTCGCTTGATCCGCGTCCGCCAGCTCTACAGCTTTAGAGGCAACCAGACTTTCCGGCACATGGAATCGTTTCGCAAGCCGTTCTACCCGGCCCCGCAGCGTATGCTTACTCGCATCATCAAGACGTGCATACGTACCCGCTGTCTCTTCTGCCAACGTTCGATCCACGACGCTGATTCGTTCGAAGTACGTTTTCCACTGTCCTCTGGACAGTGTCCGAATACTGCCGATCAAATGACCGGCTTCAACTTCATGCAAAGCCTGAAGCTGGTGCTCATAGGTCACAATCCGGTTCAAATTATCCGTATCCGAGTCGAGCTTGCAAACGAGCCATTCCCGTACGGATGCCGCATCGTCCGCCCACTCGTTCAAATGGCTGATAAGATGGACGAGAACAGCGCCGGACAACGGCAGCGTCTGACCATGCCGTTCCAGTGCCGCTTGCATATCGGCCGCACACAGCTTCGTATCCGGCGGCGCGAGCGACTTGAGCAGCTTCTCCACACGATGGCACGCTTCGTGCCGCTCCCGGACAAGTCTCATCAGCGCAGCTAGGCGCCCGATCGCCGCCATTCGAAGGAACACGGGCATGAGCCATGCCTCTGCCAGCGTCAACACCGCAACCTCTTGATACGCATTGATGAACGATACGAACGAGTCCAAATCCAGTCTTCCGTTCGTCGCTTCGTAGTACGCGTTTCCGATGGCGACGGTGCGTGGGCGATCCTCTGCCTTTAGCCACGTCTGGCGGGAGATTGCGCCGCGCTTCAGTTCACGCTCGACGACCTGTGCTTCCTTCTCGATAAAATCAGCATGGTCCAGCAGCCATTGTTCAGCTGGCTGTGTGCAAATGCCTCCCTCTGTCTTCAACATTGCAGCGAAATGCCGCAAGCTCTCCATATCGCGATGCCACTCGCGCAGACGCTCCCTATCATTCCAGCTGCCCATGATCGGATCATGGGTCAGCGCCAATTCATGCGCTTTCTGCTCCAGCTGCTCGGCGTTAAGTACCATGGGTCCCCCTTGCTTCCGTTCGTCTTATACGTAATCGCCTTCTTAAGAAGGCACGGAATAAATACCGATAAAGGCACCTGACGCATTTCGAGCCGGCGTACAGATGCCTTAAGTAAATATTCCCAAGACGTACGTTTTTTATGACCCGCAGCAAGGAAAAAATAATAATCAGCGATCCACTCATGTAAAACTTTCGCAAATCATGTTCGGTAGTTATGATGAATTCCAATCCTCGTAACCGGTTTTATCAGACCCGATAGGATAGCCGTTTCTCCTACTATTTCGTTACCCATCCAAGTAAAAATCACTGCCTTTCGATATTTGACATTGTCTATCATCTGTTCAATAGACTAACAAATGCATCCTGCGACATAGTGATCTAGTCTCATGTTCGATTCCTCTCAGTATCTGCACCCCAACCCTTACTGCGACCCGCCTCTTGCAGCCTCTCCTCACACATTCGAAGAACGCTGCATGTCATTCACGGAATCTTAAATTCGGACAAACATGGCCTTAATAATCGGCCCCTACATTCATTACTAGCACAGGCATAATGTGCCAATAAAGAATCATATGGGGAGGCTTTTTCGACAATGAAGATCCATAATGGCTGGAAGGCTGCGATGCTTGGTACGGTTGCAGCAGCGCTGGTTATTACAAGCTACGTATCAAATGGGGAAGGCAAACAAGAAGCCGATGCGGCATCTGTACATGCGAAGAACGTCATTCTGTTCGTCGGTGACGGTATGGGGCTTGCTGCACGCGACGCTATACGTCTTGCAACGGTAGGCGAAACCGGCAAGCTGGCTATGGATGATATGCCTTACGTTGGTCTGTTCCATACAAGCTCGACGGTGCCCGTTACAGATTCTGCTGCAGCTGCAACAGCATTCGCAAGCGGCGTAAAAACGTACAATGGCGCAATCGGCATGGATGCGGACAAGAAGAGCGTGAAGACGATTCTCGAATATGCCAAAGATCTTGGCAAAGCAACAGGCATCGTAACAACTAGCCAAGTAACGGATGCTACGGGGGCGGCATTCGGTGCCCATGTCGAAGACCGTTCGAAGCAAAGCGACATTGCACTGCAATACCTCACTTCCTCGAAAGTGGACGTCATTCTCGGCGGGGGCGAAGACTTCTGGTATCCAGCTGGTACAGCAGGCGCGTTCCAGGATGAGCCTACGGAAGATCCAACCGAAAAGAGCAAAGGTACGCAAGGCGATCTCGTGAAAAAAGCGCAGCAGCTCGGCTACAAATACGTAACAAGTAAAGCTGATCTGCAAAAAGCAAGCGGCAGCAAGCTTCTCGGCCTGTTCGCGAACGAAGAAATGTTCCAACAAAAGCCAGAAGGCGAAGGCGATCTTTATAATCCAATCGTACCGCTGCCTGATATGACGAAGAAAGCAATCGAGACGTTGTCGAGCAACAAGAACGGTTTCTTCCTCGTCGTTGAAGAAGAAGCAACGGATGAGATGGCGCATCAGAACAATGCGAAGCTGACGATTCGATCCGGTCAAGAGCTGGACAAAGCGGTTCGCATTGCGAAAAACTACGCGAAAGCGCATCCAGAAACGCTCGTCCTCGTATTGTCTGACCATGAAACTGGCGGCTTCTCAATCGAGCCTGTCGATGAGAACGATGAATCCGGTGACGGCATCTCCGCAGAGGACGGCCCATTCCAAATCGTAGGTACGAAGAAAAACTTCGTCGTAGACTGGACGACTTCGGGCCATACGGCTGTTGATATTCCAGTAACGGCAACGGGTTCACGTTCAGAGCTGTTCTCGGGCGTATATGAGAATACGGATATTTTCTTCAAGATTGCTGAAGCAATGGGCATTAAGGTTAAGAATTGAGTAAATAGCAATAGAGCCATGGACATGCGTTCCGAGAGGGACGCGATCCATGGCTCTATTCATTCGTTTAGCGGTTGATTGATGGTCGAACCGGCTTCAGCTTCGTATTGGAATTCGAGTTTTGGCGCATCGATGCCCGAACAGCAAACAGGACAACGACAGTCAGAAGTGTTCCTCCGTACATAAGTTTCGCTAGTGGATTGCCGCTGCTAGTGCCTACCATATAACCATGCACCGCCGCACCGACGAAAATCGGATATGCCAGCAAGTGAATCGTCAGCCATACATGCCGGCTTATTTTATTCCGATAGTCCGATGTAATTAGCAATAACAGCATGCCATACAACGCCAGGATGCCAATTCCGTTGCCGATCGGATATTGCTTCGATGCGAAAGGAATGAGCAGATCAACCCAACGGTAGGATACGTACGTGCTAATAATTAGAATGGCCGCGTGGGCAAGCGCAACAGCGGTACCCCCATTGGTCAAATATGTATGCCAACGGTAAACCTGCGCTTTCCGCTTACCCTTCACGAATGGGAAACTATATAACATGCCAAGCGTTAACCCGGCAAATATGGTCAAATAAGCCGCGATGCCAAATATTCTCGTCAATTCCCATACCGGCCAAGTTGTAATCCATTCCATCATACCGGCACCCCTCCTAAACTTGTAAGCTAATTGCTTGTTTCATATGACGTTCAGTACTCTTCTTTCAGCCATGCGGGCCCCGTGTACCGAAGCATGCCTTGCTGGTCTATTATTAGTGCATCATACGATGGCGGCAGCTGGCTTGTCATCCGCTGCAGCGCCGCTTCTCCCTGAATACAGATCGTCTTCGCCCATACTTCGCAAGCGATAAGGTCAGGACCGGATACGGTACATTGAACAATGCCGCTACGTGAAGGGCAGCCTGTTCGCGTATCGATCAAATGATGCGCAACGCCTTGACCGGTACGCCATTGTCTGCCGAGCGTTCCGGATGTAGCAACTGCGCCTTGCCCCATCATCCGATATATCGTTCCGTCGTCCCCAGCAATCGGATCTTGAACGTCAATTCGCCAGATCGGCTCACCGTTTCCATCGTTCCACGCATGCAAATCACCGCCGGCGTTTACGAGACCAGCTCGGATGCCATACCGCATACACAGCCATTGCGAAAGCTTAGCTGTTGCCCAGCCCTTCACAATACCGCCCAGATCCAGCTGTGTACCTGGAACTAATTGAACGGACTGCATAGCTATATCCAATACCATAGGGCTTTGCATCCGCCCATCGTACGCCCTCTTAATGTCCACGACCTGCTCAACATTGTCGTGAATGTCGTCATCCAACAGCTCTCTGCTCATGCCGACCCGGGATAACAGCTCGAAGGAACGATCATAACCCGCCTTGTTCATGCTTCCGCCAACAAATGGAGAGAAGATTCCGCCTGTCGTCTGCTGATACCATAGCGTAAGCTGCAATACATCCCGCATCATACTGGAGATCATAACCGGCGCTCCGCTGCCTGCTGTTCGATTGATACGGCTTAGTTCACTATCTGGACGGAAGCGGCTAAATACTTGTTCGACTTCCTCATACCAATCGACAGCGAGCTCTACCGCTTCGCTCATCGCATATCCATCGCATACGAGCGATAGCTCGATATCCGTATTCATTGCACGGAATCGGTAGTACATCGGCTTCATCACTTCTACGCCGCTCGTCATGATGTCCTCGTAGAGGATCGGAAACCGCCGCTGTTTCCACCGCCGTTATTGATTGAACCATCATCTTGACTGCTACTGCCATTATCGAACGAACCGCCATCCGATCCGCCGCTGAAGCCGCCGCCACTATCGGTTGAACCGCCTCGCGAACCATGTCTGCCTCGGCGTTCCACCCACTGATCCGCACCATCCTGAGATTGGCCGATATCGGTCGATTGCTGCAGCGTCGTATTCATATCGTTATCGCTTGCCGCCTGCGCAGCTGCGAATTCTGGGCTTGCTTTCACGGAATTAAGACCGATGACGACGAGTATTGCACTTACCGCCCCAAGCGGCCATTTCCATCGCTTAAGCTTTTTGCTCCTATTACCCATGGACATCGACATCCTTCATAACAGATTCGTATTGGATTTGATAGCTCTATTTAATCAGTCAAACCTTAAACGAACCTTAGCCGAAACCTGAATATTAGCTGAAAGGCCCGAATTTGCTTAAACGAAGCAAAAAAAAGCCGATCAACAGCTTCGTTAAGAAGCGTGATCGGCTTGCAGCCTCATCCTATTGAATTAGTTCAAGAACCCTTCGAGCGCAACAGTCGGCTTCATATCCGACCCCCATGCGCCCTTGCTATAACCGCTATTATAGCCCGGGGTCGACTCAGGCTCCCAATAGAACACACCTAAACCATTGCCGCCGGAGATGTTACGAATTTTCGTCTTAATGTCCGAAATGAAGCTCTTCGTCGTTGATGCGGCACTATAGTCCATTCCGATTTCTGTAATCATGACTGGCTTGCCATAGCTGGAAATCATACTGTTCGCATTGCTGATCGTCTGCGTTACCTTCGTTGACCAATCTGACGTGGACGGATACAGCGACATGCCGACAATATCGAACGTCGCACCGTTCGCGATCAAGCCGCCGATATTCCATGTAAACAAGGAATTATCATAGCCATTGGAGAGGTGAACGATCGTCTTTGTGCTGCTGCTGATTGACTTGACCGCATTGTTCCCCGTGTTGATGAGCCATGCATAATTTTGCATACTGACCGAAGCCTTTCCATCGTCCCACAGCATGCCATTGTTCGTCTCGTTACCGATTTGCACCCAGTCCGGCGTAACCCCGCTGTTCGCCATCGTCGTCATGACGTCGCGCGTCCAGTTCCAGACCGCATCCATCAACTGCGTAAATGTATAGCTCGCCCATGCGGCAGGCTTTGTCTGTTTGCTTGGATCCGCCCACGAATCACTATAATGAAGCGACAGCATAACGCTGAGACCTGCGTCCTTCGCCCGCTTAGCCAGCGCGGCGGCGCGTTCCTTCGTCAAGTACCCGTTGCCATAATCGCTTGATGGATTCACCCACACGCGTATACGGACAGAGTTGATGCTGTAATCATTTTTGAGAATGTCAAAAATGTCTCGTTGCACGCCGTTCTTGTCCTTCCACTTGTACCCCTGCGCCTCCATACCCGCTACCCAGCTGACGTCCGCTCCCTTGGCAAAGGTTGGGGCCGCCTCTGCCACCTTCGGTTTCGCAATCTCCACTGACACAAGCGTTACGCACAGCAGCGCTGCCAGCAAGATAAGCAAACCACGCTTCAACATATTATTACCCTCCTATAGATTAGTTGTCGAATGAGGCATGTAGGATTAGTATAACTAGGCAACGACGAGTACCATGATTCATCCGCATTACCATTGTAAGCGCTTTTATAAAACGCATATAGGATAGTTTGCAAACAAAACGGATGCTTTTATAGCCGTTTGATAGACTGTCCCTATATAATAAGCATAGTTCATTCCGATAACAGTATGGTTAGCATGGTGACAAAGGGGAGCTCCTTCATGTCTGTTACAATCAAAGATATTTCGAAGCAAGTCGGTGTCAGCTACTCGACCGTAGCCAAGGCGCTAAATAATAGTCCGCTTGTCAAAGAATCGACGAAGCGCAAAGTCATGGAGGCCGCCGAAGCGCTTGGGTATACGCCGAATCTCGCTGCCCGAAGCCTAGTGACGAAGCGTACAGGTCTCGTCGGCATCGTATGGCCGGGAATTGACCGCGCCGCTCTCTCCTCGCTCGTTACATCGATCCAGCGCCGTCTAGCCGAGAAAGGCCTAACTGCACTGCTGTCGATTCACGAACCTCAAGAGGCGATCGCCACGTTCGAGAATTTGCGTGCGGATGCTATTCTTTTATTCGAAGAAAGCACAGCGGACATTATCGCTCGGCCATCCCACAGACGCACGCCGATGATTTCAATCGGTATGCCAATTAAGCCTGGGGTACCTTACGTAGATATGAATCGCCGAGAAGCGATTCGATTGGCGGTGGAGACACTGGCGGGTAAAGGCTACGAGCGGATCGCTTACATCGGCCCTTACGCCGAAGCTTCCATGCAGCAGCAGGAGAAGTGGATCGGGTTTAAAGAAGGACTTCATCAAGCGGGGATTACGTTCCAAGAAGAATGGATTATTGATTCACGGGGACTGCTCTGGCAGGACGGGTACCGCGCGGCCAAACAAATGCTCAAGCTGAGCGAGCGTCCCACAGCCGTCATTAGCGGCAGCTACGATCTTGCCGCAGGCATTATTCGAGCCTTCCAAGGTGAAGGCCTTTCGGTGCCGCAGGACATTGCGATCATCAGCTACGATCATATCCCGCATATGGAACAGCTCGAAATTCCGATCTCTGCGGTCGGTGTAGCCGAGGCGGACATTGCAACTGCTGTTACGGATACACTGCTGCGTGCCATCGAATCTATCGATAACGTGTCCGACCGGACTTCGCTGACGCCAGCGTATATTCATCGGGAGTCGGATTAACTAGCGCGGGTAAGACATAAAAGCGGTCATCCGATATGCTCGGATGACCGCTTTTGGTTTGGATATTGATTGTTACATGAAGTAAATCTACCGACTACTGCGGAACTAACATTCTTGCATACTTGCAGGCGCCTGCATCTCTCACAGTCATTTCTTCGTTCGCACATCTATTTCTCGCCTGTCGCATCAAAACATCCGTTTGTTACTTAACGGTTGCCATAGCGGTTTTTCTAGGAAAACACGCCTACTTATCCATCTAACGGTTGGCAGAGATGCTAGTGGGTTGAGATAGACCGTTATTAATGCCGGATCGAGCAATTAACATCTGCTTCAACCGTTAAAATAGGAACGGCTTCAAATTCACTTGAATAAGCTCTGCTCCAACCGTCAGCATCGCCGTGGAGCCCGAAGCAAAGGTTCTTCATCTAATTCCGTGATTTAGATCCACGATTCATTCTCATTCCGTTCAGTTCAGTTCCGTTCAGTTCCCAAGCATAAGCCGCGCCGCGATGACAGGACATTATTACATTACACCTGTACGAGTGCATGCGGCGGCTCGCCAAGCAGCGAAGATCGCAGCGCGCTCCATGCCCCACGCAGCGCTTCCTGCAGCGGCCATGCGGCTGTACCTGCCGCCATAACCGCAAGCCCGCAGCGATGTGTCAATGACGCTCCAACTACAAGCTTATATTCGCTGCGGTCAGGCAGCGAATCAAGTGCTTCTCGGATCGCTTCAACATGCTGTGCTTTTATCCGATCACCGAAAGCGAATAAGGTGCCAATATGCGTCGCATTGCCCCAGCTTCCCTGCACTTGCAGCCGTTGAATTGCCGGCTCAATCAACTGACGCTGTGAAGCGATCAATTCATCGCCATACCGAACAGTGAGACGACTGTCGAACCGATCATACATGAAGGTCTCGCCACGCAGCGTCCGTCCGGGGCACCAGACATCGCCTTGTATCCATAACGAACCGGGTGCAAGCCGTACTTCCGTCTCGCTTCGCAGAGCAGCTTGCCGATACAGCATAACCGGCTCCGGCATATGCTCCACGATCGCGTCTTCCTCCAGCACGAACGACTGCCTTAAGGACGCTCCGCCCTTCCCCCCTGCCGGATGCACCTTCGTATACGATTGATTCGTCACATACAGCCTGCTTCCCCGTCCACAATGCCACTCAAGCTCATATTGATCGCCATCGAGCAAACCGGGCGATACATCCATTACAATGACGCCAAGTCCTGCTCCCTGCGGGAAAGCTTTCGCAATCTTCAGCGGCGCTGTATGATACTTTCGGGTCATGACGGTCCGCTCGCCATGCTGCTCGAAGGAGGCTTGCAGCCTCGTCAATCCCAGCGCTGCATCTTCACGCGCTTTAGTGCGAGTGATCACGATCGTGGTGGTGGTGCGTATGTCCGTGTGAATGTCCATGTGTATGCTCGGCGTCTGCAGCATGTTCCGCATGGTCATGCGAATGCGTTAATCCTTTGGCATGCGCGATTTCATGCTCAAGCCAATTCACAATGTCCTGCACGCCGCTCTCGCCAAGCAGGTTGGAGAAAATGAACGGCCGCTCGCCGCGCATCCGCTTCGAATCGTCGCCCATGACGCGAAGGCTGGCACCGACGTATGGAGCGAGGTCGATCTTGTTAATGACAAGCAGGTCGGAGCGCATAATGCCAGGGCCGCCTTTACGCGGAATTTTCTCGCCTTGCGCCACGTCGATAATATAGATGAACCGATCCGCCAGCTCCGGACTGAACGCCGCCGCCAGATTGTCACCACCGCTCTCGATAAAAATAATATCAAGCGGCGAGAAGCGGCTCTCCAGCTCTTCAATCGCTTCGAAATTCATCGATGCATCCTCACGAACCGCCGTATGCGGGCAGCCGCCTGTCTCTACCCCAATAATCCGCTCTTCTGGCAGCACGCCAGTCGCGACTAGAATGCGCGCATCTTCCTTCGTATAGATGTCGTTCGTAATAACCGCTACGCTGTATTTGCCGGACAGCTCGCGAGCAAGCCGTTCCACCAGCGCCGTCTTACCCGATCCGACCGGACCTCCGATCCCGATTCGAATCGGACGGGATGCATCGATCTCCGGCGTTTCCCACTCTTTATGACTATGACCTTGTCCTTGGCACATATGAAAACCTCCCATTTGGATATCAAATTTATGACATAAACAATCGCGAATACAACGTCTCGTGATGTATCATTGCAAGCTCAGCCATCGGCATGTTCGAATAGGCCTCCTCAGGCTCCAGCCCTTCGGCAATCGACCATGCCTCGTCCGTTAACGGCGTCAGCCTTGCAATGAGCCGCTGCCCTTCCGTCTGACCGATGGACATAAGGCGCAGCGCACTGTTCATGCAAGTAACGATGCATGTATACCAATAGCTCTCCATCGCCTGCCGCAGCGGAACGCCAAGCTGCCAGCAGATATAGCCATGCGCCATTGGATGCGTCGAAAGGCAGCGTCCTCCCCGGACCGCTTCCGTTACAGGCTGCCAATGGAGATCGGGCCACATATCGGCTGCCAGCTTGAGCAGCCGCCTGCCCATTTTCTCAACACCAGACCGCGATTCCGCCGCTAATCGCTGCGTGTGAACGAGCCGCTCAACCGCCCACAGCCGTTCCCATTCTCCGTCCTCCGCATCCCGATATACGGCCTTGATGACCATTGCATCGCTCGTCACCCAGCTTTGCCGCAGCATCGTCTGCACGTACGCTTCGAGTGCTCTGCTATCTGTTAATTGTTCTTCCTGCACCATCGTCTCGAGTCCAAACGAATGCGAGAATCCTCCGATAGGCAGCGCAGAATCAAGCAGCTGCTGCAAGGCCAGCCAGTTTCGATTCATTCGCTAGAACAAGAAGTAGCGCTGCGCCATCGGCAGCACTTCAGCTGGCTCACAGGTGACAATCTCTCCGTCCACCGTTACGCGATAGGTCTCAGGATCAACTTCGATGCGGGGCGTCGCATCGTTATGAATCATATCTTTCTTCGAGATCGAACGGCAGCCGCGAATCGGCTCCACCCGCTTCGTTAAGCCAAGCTGCTCCTTAATTCCGCGATCGTAGGCAGCCTGCGAGACGAACGTAATCGAGCTGCTCGCGACCAGCTTGCCGAAGGAAGCAAACATCGGGCGTCCCCATACCGGCTGCGGCGTCGGGATCGAAGCGTTCGGATCTCCCATCTGCGCGAAAGCAATGCTGCCGCCCTTCAGAACAAGATCTGGCTTAACGCCGAAGAACATCGGCTGCCATATCGCGAGGTCGGCGAATTTGCCGATCTCGATGGAGCCTACGAGATGCGATACGCCATGCGTAATCGCAGGATTGATTGTGTATTTGGCAACATAGCGCTTTATGCGATAGTTGTCGCTCTCTGCATCATCTGGCGCAAGCGGTCCCCGCTGGCGCTTCATTTTGTCCGCCGTCTGCCAGGTTCGAATAACGACTTCACCTACACGGCCCATCGCCTGCGAGTCGGAGCTGATCATGCTGAATACGCCCATATCGTGCAAAATATCTTCCGCCGCAATCGTCTCCGGACGAATGCGCGAGTCCGCGAATGCGACATCCTCGGGAATGCGGCTGTCGAGGTGATGGCATACCATCAGCATATCGAGATGCTCTTCAATCGTATTGACCGTGAATGGACGAGTCGGATTCGTCGAAGACGGAAGCACGTTCAGCTCGCCTGCTGCTCGGATAATATCCGGCGCATGGCCGCCGCCTGCACCTTCCGTATGGTACGTATGAATCGTTCGACCTTTGAATGCAGCCAGCGTATCTTCTAGGAAACCCGCTTCGTTGAGCGTATCCGTATGAATGGCGACCTGCACATCGTATTGATCCGCAGCGGTGAGACACACATCAATTGCAGCAGGCGTTGTGCCCCAGTCCTCATGCAGCTTAAGGCCGATCGCTCCTGCCTCGATCTGCTCGATCAGCGGACCGATGAAGGATGCGTTGCCTTTACCCGTTAAGCCGATATTCATTGGAAAAGCTTCAATCGCCTCCAGCATGCGAGACAGATGCCAGGCACCAGGTGTTACCGTCGTTGCATTCGTACCGGTCGCCGGTCCCGTACCTCCGCCAATCATCATCGTGACGCCTGAAGATAATGCCGTCTCTATTTGCTGCGGACAGATAAAGTGAATATGCGAGTCGATTCCGCCCGCCGTTACGATTCTACCTTCGCCTGCGATGACCTCCGTGCTTGCACCTGCGATCATGCCCGGCGTAACGCCGTCCATAATGTCAGGGTTGCCCGCTTTGCCGATGCCGACGATGTGCCCGTCTTTGATGCCGATATCCGCCTTCACAATGCCCCAATGGTCGATAATGACCGCATTCGTAATTAACGTATCCAGTACGCCTTCTTCTCGAAGCGCGCCGCTGGATTGGCCCATTCCGTCGCGAATAACTTTCCCGCCGCCGAATTTGCACTCGTCACCGTACACCGTGTAATCATGCTCAATTCGTGCCCACAGCTCCGTGTCCGCCAGCCGTACCGCATCACCGGTCGTTGGGCCGAACATTTGGGCATAGCTGCTTCGATCCATGCTGCTCATTTCGCGCCCTCCTCCCACGAATCGAGTCGTGTGCTGACCTCTTTGCTCAACGTGCCTTTGACCGCTTCACCGAGCGTCAGACCGTTAAGGCCGAACGAGCGCTTCGCGCCACCAAGCTCAACGAGCCGAATCGGCTTCTCCTCGCCTGGCTCGAAACGTACTGCCGTTCCAGCCGGAATGTCCAGCCGCATGCCGAAGGCCGCGCGACGATCGAACCGTAATGCTCGATTGACTTCAAAGAAGTGAAAATGCGATCCAACCTGCACCGGTCGATCACCCGTATTAACGACAAGCACTTCAATGGTCTGTCTGCCGGCATTCAGCTCAATTGTTCCACTCGCAGTCCGATATTCACCGGGAATCATGACGTCACTCTCCTATCGGATGGTGGACAGTAACAAGCTTCGTTCCGTCAGGGAATGTCGCTTCCACCTGCACCTCATGTATCATCTCAGGGATGCCTTCCATCACTTGCGATCGTGTTAGAATCGTGGTGCCGTACGTCATCAACTGCGCGACGGTCATCCCATCTCTTGCGCCTTCCATAATCTCAGAGGTAAGGAGTGCGATGCTTTCAGGGTAGTTGAGCTTGACGCCTCGCTGCATACGCCGCCGAGCCAAATCAGCCGCCACCGTAATCAGCAGCTTCTCCTTTTCTCGTTCTGTTAGCTGCATAATTCACCTCTCCGCATTCAATCTCATGGCATATTTCATTAACTTGGGAATAACTTACCAACATTATAGATGGCCCGAAACGATGTGTAAACATTTTTGTGTAAGGTTTCCTAACATAAATGTTTATCTGAGCTGACGAAATAGTTTCGATCCGCTATTTCATGTTCGAATTTCTGACACAAAAGTGAATTCCCTCCGTTTGAGAGTAAAAGAAAAAGTCATGCTCCGATCATCCAATCGCTGAAAACATTCGAAAACAATAATAGAAATCAAAATATAATTAATCTTTATAAAGAGCGATTATCGAACTGGAATCACTCTCCTCTAGCTTGCATGCCGCATCCCGTATTATGATCGTAGCAGCTCATAAGTCCTCACCTTGTTTGTTCAGGAAACCACGATTTGATTAACGATGTTCCATCGTTTTATAAGGTTTCGTTAACATTTCAATGGCTGATAAAGCCAGTTATAGCTTACGTTTCTGTGGTCACAAACCTATCGTTGTGGTAAACTATCTGCTATGGACAAACTCATGGGAGGGACTTCAATGTCGACATCTAAGAACAAAATGCGTTCAGATATGATCAAAAAAGGCTTTGACCGCGCACCGCATCGCAGCTTGCTGCGTGCCGCTGGGGTTAAGGAGGAAGACTTCGGTAAACCGTTCATCGCGGTTTGTAACTCGTACATCGACATCGTTCCAGGACATGTGCACTTGCAAGAATTCGGTAAAATCGTTAAGGAAGCGATCCGTGAAGCTGGCGGCGTACCTTTCGAATTCAACACCATCGGCGTAGACGACGGTATCGCAATGGGCCACATCGGCATGCGCTACTCGCTCGCAAGCCGCGAGATTATCGCGGACTCCGTTGAAACGGTTGTTAATGCTCACTGGTTCGACGGCATGGTCTGCATTCCGAACTGTGACAAAATCACACCGGGCATGATGATGGCAGCACTTCGCATCAACATTCCGACGATCTTCGTCAGCGGTGGCCCAATGAAAGCAGGCAAAACGTCCGACGGTCGCTCGATCTCGCTGTCCAGCGTATTTGAAGGCGTTGGCGCTTTCCAATCCGGCAAAATCGACGAGAAAAGCCTGACTGAGCTTGAGCAATACGGCTGCCCAACTTGCGGCTCGTGCTCCGGTATGTTCACGGCTAACTCGATGAACTGCTTGGCTGAAGCACTTGGCCTTGCACTGCCAGGTAACGGTACGATTCTTGCTGTTGCTCCAGAACGTAAAGAATTCGTTAAACAATCTGCTCGCCAGCTGATGGAGCTGATCAAGCAGGACATCAAGCCTTGCGATATCGTAACGAAAGATGCGATCGACAACGCATTCGCAGTCGATATGGCAATGGGCGGTTCGACGAACACGGTTCTTCATACGCTCGCTCTCGCTCACGAAGCTGGCATCGACTACCCAATCGAACGCATCAACGAAGTAGCTAACCGCGTGCCGCATCTGGCGAAGATCGCACCAGCATCGGACTGGCATATCGAAGACGTTCACAATGCAGGCGGCGTAAGCGCCGTACTGAACGAGCTGTTCAAGAAGGAAGACGCGCTTCATGGCGATGTTCTTACTGTAACAGGCAAGACGCTTCGCGAGAACGTCGCTGGCTGTGACATCCTGAACACCGAAGTTATTCATACGCTCGATAACCCGCATACTGAGCGCGGCGGCCTGGCTGTCCTGTTCGGCAACATCGCTCCAGGCGGTGCAATCGTCAAAGTCGGCGCTGTCGACAAATCGGTTGGCGGCTACCATAAAGGTCCTGCTATTTGCTTCGACTCGCAAGAAGAATGTCTCGAAGGCATTGCGAAAGGCCTGATCAAAGAAGGCCACGTTGTTGTTATCCGTTATGAAGGACCAAAGGGCGGCCCTGGTATGCCAGAAATGCTCGCACCTACGTCCCAAATCATGGGTATGGGTCTCGGCGCGAAGGTTGGTCTCATCACGGACGGCCGTTTCTCCGGCGCATCCCGTGGCATCTCGATCGGCCACATCTCGCCAGAGGCGGCTGAAGGCGGCCCGCTCGCATTCGTACGCGACGGCGAAGAGATCGAGCTCGACCTGAACAACCGTACGATCAACCTGCTCATCGACGATGAAGAGCTGGAACGCCGTAAGGCGGAATGGCAAGGCTTCGAGCCGAAAGTAACGAAGGGCTACCTCGCTCGTTACTCCAAGCTTGTAACGAACGCAAGCAACGGTGCGGTTCTGAAGGCTTAATTATTCGATACTAGCAAGAGGCTGTCCAGCGAGATTGGACAGCCTCTTTTTTACACCCTATTATTTACTGAATAATTGCGGTCGTGTAACCAACAATACAAGATATCCGATCAGGAACCCGCCCGTATTAAGAATAATGTCATCTACATCGAACATGCCTCGCTTCGTCGCAAGCTGAAGCAGCTCAAGCGACGTAATGCCTGCTGCGAACAATAACGTCCATACGAGCGGATGAAGCCTCTTCGTTAACGGCAGCAGCAGCCCGAACGGCACAAACATAATGATGTTACCGAGCAGATTGAATGCGGCGGCTCTGCGGAACCTTCCAGCAATATGTACAAAATGCTCAATCGTCGAGAAGGGAACTACATTATAACGGTAGCCATCCGCTACACGAGCGTCTCTTCCGAAGGCAAAGAACATCCAATACTGTAACAGACATCCATAAACAATCGTTAATGCGACTGTCCACTGCCTGCTTCTATTCGTTATCATGTAATCCCATCACACTCCCCTTCGCTCAATCTGGGTGCGATACGCTTCTGAAGTAAAGCGACAATTTCTGCTCTAGGTCCATATTTCGCTTCCCGTTCACTACCATCTCAAGCGGATTCGTCATTCCGACTACCTGATACAGGACCGAATACTTTGAATTACCCTTCGACTGGACATCGTATCCATCGCAACCTCTCCTCCATTACTTACCACACCGTATAAAAATAAAAACCGATACCCGAGCATTGCTGCTCGGTGTATCGGCTTGTTGTTCGTTCTTCGTAAGCTTGATCGCATTAACTTCCTGCTTTGCCTGCGGCTGAGCCCTCCAGCTGCTCGAAGTCAAGGTCCAGCCCCGGTGCAGCATGCACAGCTGCACCATCATGTTTCAATGGTCGTGTCGTCTTCACGGCGGCTTCCGACCCGCCGCTCACTGTTGTCACTAATTCCGAGGAGGCGAGCTTCAAAAGCTCATGAATCGGGTAAGTCAGAATATGCGGCTTAAGCTCCACCGCATGTCGGCTGCTCTTCTTGTCCGTTTCCTTATGTTTAGGCGTTGGCGTCAATACACGCATTAACACCTTAAGATAAATCTTGGACATGGATGCAAACATCCCTGCTGGCAGCTCATGTACGCCGAAGCCAAGCTTCGAAGCTCCTCGGTGAATCATCGTGACGCCATAAATCGATTTGGCTTCTTTGGCCACTGGATCACGGGACACCACCGTCGCTAAAGTTGGCAGCTGCTTCTCCACCATACGAACAAGCCGGATTGCAGCTGCAATCGGCGTTGCTGATTTATGGGCAATTTCGAGCAATAGCCTATTATCGAAGTGCAATTCAACGACGTCATCGCCATTATTTAAGGTTTGGCCGCTGCCAATATCAATCGGAGCGCCATGATATTTCACCATTCGATAATGGAACGAAGGACTTGGTGAGCCAACTGGCTTCGTGCGGAATACGCGATGGAATAATCCTTCCCATCGAAGCCATAGCCAGATCAGCATCCGCTTGAACCGGCTCGGCACAAGCCCAATCGCCTTATCTGTCAAAGCAATCATCTCGTCGATGCCAACGAATTTGAAGCCGCGACGTTCCGCTTCAGCCAAATAACTGTCCAATGCCTTAATCATGTTCTCAGGTGCGCGTTCATCCGCTCCCGGCGTCATGCCGCAGTCATGCAGCAGCACCACCTCACCCGGACGCATCTTCTTCATCATCCGCTGACGAAGACGATTCACTCCTTGCTTGTACCGCCAATCTCCGAAAATCGCCGACCACAAAATAATTTGCAGATGGCCTGGAGAGTAATCAAACGCGTTCACGATTCCCCATGGCGGGCGGTAAAAAACAGCGTCCTGGCCAGTTGCTTCCCTTATGATTTCCTGCGTCCGCTCAATGTGCCACTTGACCTTCTTCGGACGCATGAGCCAATTCGTTTTATGCTCGTAATTATGAATGCCGATTACATGACCTTCTTCATGCATGCGTTTCAACAGCTCCGGATGCTTCTCCGCATGTGCCCCAACTACGAAGAACGTAGCTTTCGCGTTATAACGCTTTAACAAATCAAGCAGCTGCGGTGTATAGCGCGGATCTGGCCCATCGTCGAACGTAAGTGCTATCTCACGCTTGACGCGTCCTCGCTTGAATGCGCGGAAACCGAACATACGACTGATCAATCCAGGGAGAAAAGCGTAGAATGTCAGCCCGTAGAACAGTAAAAGAAATAAATTTTGCATCGCTTATTCCCACCAGATTCAATATGTAGTTAGTCTTTACATAGCAAAAGCCCACTATTAATTGTAACATACGTTCAGCATAAATAGGCATCTAAATGCGAACTGTAGTACAATGGTAGAAGTATGCAATCCACCACTTCCAGTTATATGTAATTTATGTATGCTTCGCTTTTGGAAGAACCTATCCTATGAAAGGGAGCTGCCCGAATGATTGTGTTTTACAAAAAATATTGGAGGACCGCCTTCGATATTGCTTTAATCGCCCTAACCGTTTATTTGATTATGTTCGCCTTCAGCTATTTGTATAAATTGGCGACTCCCGTCTTCTTATCGTTCTTTATTTATTTGTTCATCGAGCCTCCTGCACGTTGGCTGAGCAAGCTTGGCCTGAAGAAATCGATTGCCTCAGCGATCAGCGTCCTGCTGTTCACGCTCGTCATTATTAGTATCTTCCTTGGAGCCGGTTATATTATCGCCGATCAAGCAAACCGATTAATTTCGAATTTGCCAAAATACCAGCTGCTGCTGCGGGACCAGGTTGAAGCCCATTCGGATTGGATTTCTTCAAAGGTGAACAGCATACCGCCAGACATCCTAAGCCAGTTCGATAAGGTCGTTGATTATGTAACAAGTAAAGGTTCGTCGCTTGCGCAATCTTTCCTGATCACCATCACGAACTATTTGACCAGCTTCTCGACATTCATCTTCAACTTCTCCATCGGCATCATCCTGGCATATTTCTTAAGCGTGGAGATTAAAGACTGGAAACGGACAGCAGCTGAGAAAACGCCGAGAACGTTCAAAATCGCATTCGAGTTTTTGCGCGACAACGTGTTTAAAGGAATCGGCATCTATCTCAAATCGCAGCTGAAGCTGATCTCCATCACGTTTGCTGTGATCTTTATCTCGCTCATGCTCCTCGGGGTGCAGAACGCGTTTACGATCGCAGTTGTTTGCGGTATATTCGACGTACTGCCGCTGCTTGGCGTCAGTACGGTGTTCGTGCCTTGGATTATTTATTTATTCATTGTTGGTCACACATCGCTTGCGATTTGGGTATCTGCCCTGTTCCTCGTCGTCGTGCTGGCTCGCCAAATTCTTGAACCAAAGATTACCGGCGATACACTTGGTGTTTCTGCCTTTACGATGCTTGCGTTTATGATTATCTCGCTATCGCTCTTCGGTATAGCCGGCGTTATCCTATCGCCGGTCTTGATTATTCTCATTAAGGCATTGTACGATCAACGATACTTCCATCGCTGGATTCGAATGCCGCAGGGCGAGTTCGACAACAACCCGGAACCTGAACCGGATCTCCCTACTGAGCAATAAGTATTCCCACTTAAAATAAGCCGTCCTACGGGCTAGCGTACATACTGACGCTAGCCCGTAGGACGGCTTTATTTAGCTCTGCTGCTTCGCTGCCATGTCCAAGATGGCACGAAACAACCGCGTCGCTTCGTTCGTGGTGTTTGGTGGTCGATTTTCCGCCAAGACGGCAATCGCATACTTCGGTGATTTCAGCGGCCCGTAGCCAATGAACCATTGATTCACGCGGTCTGCTCCATTATATACCACTTCAGCTGTACCAGATTTGCCCGCAGCGTCCCATAGCCCATTCTGAATGAACCGACCTGTCCCTTCTCTCACGACAAGCTGCATTCCCTCCATCAGCTCATGCGTTGCAGCCGGCGATAGACGCCCCAGTGGCGACGAAGCCTCATGCAATGGAAACGATACGAGCCGCTGTCCATTCGCATAGCGGATTTCGCGAACGATTCGAGGCTCTACAACGTGACCCTCATTTACAATAGTCGCGATCATATTAGCAGCTTGCAGCGGAGAAATCCGTACGTCTCGCTGCCCGATCCCCGTCTGCGCCATGACCCCGCCGTCCGCGGACTTTTGTTTCCGATCGAAGATCTGTCCCGATTCCTCTTCCTCTAACAATCGTATAGGACCCGCAAGCGGGCCTACAGACTGTTCCGAATGCCAGCCAATTTGTCTCCCTATTCCAAGCCGGAAGGCTGTATCCGACAGCTGCTTTGCAGTCAGACGCTCCGCTACGGTCGCGAAGACGATATTGCAAGAATGGGCGAGTCCTTCGCGAAGGTTAAGCTCCCCATGCCCACCCTTTTTCCAATCTGATAAGCCATAACGACCATATTCCCCATTGCAATGGAAGGTTTCTGTTGGTACCGATACACCCGCTTCAAGTGCAGCTGCCTCCGTAACCAGCTTGAAGATCGAGCCTGGCTCTACCGCCCGAATCGCATGGTTCGCCGCAGCCGTTCCAGCTGCATCCACCTGCTCTGGATTTAGCTTTGGCCGAGAAACCATCGTAACGATATCGCGAGTCGCCACATCCAGCACAACGATAGCCCCCTGCTTTAATCCCGAACGATCCGCATATTCCTCAATGGCAGCCTGCAGCTTGGCATCCAATGTTGTAACTACCTGAAGCGGATACAGACGATTAACAGGTGCTGTTACACGTACATCCAACCCCTGCAGCGGCTGGCCTGCAGCATCCGTATAATAAGAGGCGGTTGTCTCTCCATCACCTCTAAGCAAACGATCAAGCGAGCGTTCAAGCCCAGCGCCGCCTATGACCGAATTGAGCTTGAGTTTTCCCGTTGCATACTCATGACCATAAGCCGCCTTAATCCGCTCGGGGTGCTGACTGATATAACCGATGGTCTGAGCAGCAAGATAAGGTGCCTGATAACGCTGCCGATACGGAACGACGCGTATACCGTTCATATGCACCGTCTTCAAGCCTTCAAGCTGCTTATCCGTTAAGGCAAGCGGATGGCCGCTGCCCGCTTCCAGCCAGTAAGAAGGCTCCTTCAATTGTGCAAGCTGAGCTTGCAGCTGCTGTACGTTTACGCCGAGAAGTGATGCTAGTCGACTCAACTGCGCCAGCTCTCCGCGCTGACCTTCTCGTACAGGAAATAAGGCGAGCGCATTAATTGTTTTTCCGGTTAAAGGGGTTCCGTTCCGATCTACAAATTGTCCGCGTCCCGTATCGATAACAAGCTCACTGTCACGCTGCGCGACGGCCTGCCGTGCAACCTGGGTGCTGCTCCCCGACTTGCTTCGCGGCCACAGCTCGATGAGGCTTAGCCTCCATTCACATATGCCAAACAGCACCGTAAGTGCTACTGCAATCGTTATCAGTCTTCTTTGCACAGTAAGCCTTGCCCCCGCTTCGTGCTTTCTTCGTTAGACATTATTGCCTAATTTGCCCGCCTAATTCCTCCTAGGGAGGACGCTAGGGGCTTTGCCCCTTGGACCCCGTTTTCAATACAATTTATTGAAATCAATAATAAAAATTTCTACCGATCTAAATCTAACATTTCTACCTAAATCCGAGAGTTCTACCCACCTAAATCCGAGAGTTCTACCCACCTAAATCCTCCCTGCTAGGGAGGACCCCATGGGACTCCCGTCCCCTGGACCCCGGAAGGGGCTGGTGGCGGGACAGAGACGCGTGTGAGTTACTGTGTGCTTAGAGTCGCGTGCCCCTCTGGGGCAAGCTTTTGTTCGAGCGTATTTTTAGCACCGAACAGAGTCGCTTGTGAGTTACTGCGTGCTGAGGGTCGCGTGCCCCTCTGGGCAAGCTTTTGTTCGTGCAACAGATTAAAGTGAAAACAAAAAGAAGCTGTCCCAAAAGTAGGTCAGCTCACTGATAAGACGACGGCTTTACCCCAAACGAAGGTGTACCGATTCACATTGGCTTCGATCTTTGTACCATCGACGAAGTAATGTTCTAGCTTTATGTATTTTTCTTCAACAAGAAACTGCAACACAGCCGTGAACACGTCTTCCAGCACATTCTTCATCCGCTCGGAACGGAAGAGATTGATCGTGCGAAAAGTCGTCCAGCCGCAGCATTGACGACACGAACGAGGTGATTCAAGGGAATGGCCTCTTCGAGATTCATTGGATAGCAGAGCTGGTCCATCGTATATTGGATGTACAAAAGAAACAGCTCCTTTGGAATGGTGAACTGTGACCCGTTTTGTGGACAGTTTAAAAAGCAACCATCTTAATTTAACAAGCAATTAGATGATCCCTGAACTCGTCGGGGGTCATCTTTTTTAATCCCCATTGATATCGCTCAGTATTATATTGATGTATATAATCAGCGACGCGTTCTCTTACTTCATCGAGGGTTTGGCAATCGATGAAATTAACCTCATCTTTCATATGACCGAAGAAGGATTCCAT